>CAWGSQ010000001.1:0-297135 GCA_963825345.1 uncultured Thermoleophilaceae bacterium
CCGGTCTTGCCAGCCGCGTAAGGCGCGAGGTGACGAAAAGCCCGCGCCGTCCCGTTTGCCAATACGCCCTGGAGCATTGCTTTCAATTGCGCGGTTGGCACCGGATCCGCAATCATGATTGGTTTATGCGCCGCGCTATAAACTCGTCCGCCTTTTGTGTGGATCGATTGGATAGCATGAGGCTGCGGTCTTGCCCCTTCATTCGCAATCGCCGCATAGAAAGCGGTGAGGTCAATAAGCCGAAGCGGCTGAGCACCCAAGATAAATGGATAATAGCGTATGCAGTCCTTGTAGAGCAGACCTGCAATCGCCAATGCGCAGACCCGATCCAAGCCCTGCTCGGCAAGATCACCAAGCCCCTTCGCCATCAGTTGCGCCGTCGCCAGATTCCTTGATTTTTTAAAGCGCGCCGCAGCGTTATCGGACCAGAACTACCGCCATCGGCATTGCGTGGCGACCAATAGTCCGAGGCGCGTGTCGTGCCTCTGTCCGACGGGCGGCAAGGTAAGATTTGCATCCCTGACCAGCGTGTTCGGCTGCAGGCCGTCCTGCAGGGCGGCGAGATATGTCAAAGGCTTGAACGTGGATCCCGGCTGGCGAACGCTTTGAACCGCACGATTGAGCTGACTGACTGGATAGGAGAATGCGCCGGCCATCGAGAGAATACGTCCCGTCCGACTTTCTAAAACAAGCACAGCCCCTTGCACGGTTGGACGCGTCCGCAGCTCCGCCGAACGGCCGCCTGTCCCTTGGCGAATATCAACATCGTGGCGCTTCAGGATCTTATGCGCGACGCCTTTACCGGACAGGGTCGTCACACTTCCGTTAGCAAGTCCGATTTTGATGGGAGGCCGCAGGTCCAGAACCACAGCCGGCTCCCAATGAACATCATAAAGCGGCATCCGCAGACTTGACAGCGCAGTCAGCCAGTCGTCGCCTTTGATATTGGCTGCGAGATTGGATTCAGCGACGGCATAAGCGGCCCGTCCGTTGACCTCTCGTAACGAAACAGTCCCTCCTGCAGAATAGCCTCGGACGCTCTCTGCAAATCTACATCGATCGTAGATCGGATAGTGTATGCGTCACTTTCGAACGAAGGGAAACCGATGGTTTTTGCTCGCTCTTAACAAAATCGATGAAATGAAACCCGGTCTCCTGCCGTATTCGTTCGTACCCAACGAATGCCGGCAAGGCGTCGCGAAATGGTCCGGGCAAACTCTCCTCTTTCATCCGCGCGATTGCGTAAGCATACCGTGACAGAGCACGATCTGTGTTTCTGTCCGGGCTGAAATAGTTCGGACCCTTGGCCAATCCCGCCAACAGCCCCGCCTCTTCTCCCGACAGCGCCGCTACCGATTTGCCGAAATAGGCGCGGGCCGCCATCTCCACTCCCCAGGCGCCGCGTCCGAGATAAATGCCATTCAGGTAAATCTCGAGTATCTCCTGCTTGGTCAAAAGCTGCTCAATCCGCGCTGCAGCAATGATCTCCTAAATCTTTCTGTCATATGTGACGTCATTTCCGGCCCAGGAAGTTTTTGGCAACCTGCTGTGTGATGGTCGACCCTCCTTGCGGACGGCCCGGTTGCGCAAGATTTGCAACAAATGCCCGAACGAGCCCCCGTTCATCGATCCGGTATGCTGAAAGAAGCGCCTATCTTCCACCGCTATAAACGCATTGCGTACGATCGGCGGAATCTCAGCAATGGGTACCGATAATCGCCGGTGGTTGTCCCTGTACAATTCTGCAAATGGTGCTCCCTTGCGATCGAGGAGCAAGCTCATCTGTGGCAATCTCATCCCTTTCAACTTGCCGACGTCAGGGAGGTCTTTCAAAGCATCGTTATAAAATGCAGCCACCTGCCCCAAATCCGCAGCAGATTCACCATCGGTCTCGGCCTTGCAAAACTGTCGATAGGCCCCGTGAAGATCCCGGATTGACAGGCCCTTGAACGCCTTGATGTCCTCGCCCAGGGGCTGGGCATCATCCATGGCCGTCGCCACCAGCCCATCGAGATCGATTAACTCCAGATCGAAGGATCGCCGCATATGGGCACAGCCAGCGTTGAGTAGCGTTGCAATTTCGGCCGTATCCTTTGCAGGGTCAAAGTAGGTTTTTATAGCTTCGGGACGTGTACTCACCTGACTAAATGCCAGGGCAATCACGAGAATTTTGATCAGGACAATATTCACAATCGCCAGCACCGGATTCAAAGCCACTTGGTCCTACGCCAATGCCACGGCATCGGCGCGGAGCAATTGCCGATCGAATGCACCCCCCAGTTACGACGAAAATTAGAGGGAACCCAAGCGGCTGACTATTCCACTGCCAAAGCCGATAGGGAAAGCCGGTTGTTGTGAGGCCCTCGCGAAGGCCAGGTCGCGGTTAGCTCTTCCACCTTACGTGCAATCGCAGATGCATAGTCCGGAGGGGCCGCGCGGCTCCAAGGAGTTCCATCAAGCCAGATATCGGGAATACATTGAACCGAAAGGGGCTCCGAGCAGTGCCACAAGACTGCGCCCATTTCGCGTCGCATACGCCATCCGGGTCGTTCGACCGCCGTCGCGAACGAAAGAAATCATGACCAACGGGCCGGAACCCCGTTCATCAAATGGATATTCCGAAACAGCCTTCCAAAGTCCGTTCATCATCGCAACAGGCGCCCAGAATAACCGCGGGTATCATATTAATCCGCGTTCGGAGCAGGTGAAAGTCTAAAATTAAATGCTATAAACGTCGATGGTATCTGCTTAAACCCGTTGTCCTAAGCCAGTTTTGCGATGAAATTGTCCGACTGCGTCCTGAGCGCATTGTCATCGTTGTCCGCGCAGAAGGTCAGAACCCTTCTCTCCGCAGGCGCCATTGGTGTGGGCGTCGCAACAACAATCGCCATGCTCGCCATTGGATCCGCGGCGAAAGAAAAGGTGCTTTCGCAAATCCGGAGCATGGGCACGAAACGGCCTCAGCCCGAACAACGGCGCCTGGGACCTGGTCTCCGGCGACGACGGCAGGCTGTGGTTCACCGAGGACAGCCTCAGCGCGTTCGGACCGCTGAGCCCCGGCGACGGGCTCATCAGCGAGTTCACGGGCCCGCTCACCCTGGCCGGCAACCCGAAGGGGATCACAAAGGGCCCCGACGGGAACCTCTGGATCGCCGAGTCGGGCCTCAACGGCGCGATCGCGCGGGTCACCCCGGCGGGCGCCGTCACCGAATTCGACGCCGGGCTCACGCCGAGCGATCCCGTGGGACATCACCGCGGGGCCGGACGGGAACCTCTGGTTCGTCAGCCAGTCGCCGGCCTTCATCGGCCGCATCACGCCCGACGGCACGATCACCGAGTTCAGCGCGGGTCTCACGCCCAACAGCCAGCCGAGCGCCATCGCCGCCGGACCCGACGGCAACCTCTGGTTCACCGAGTCCGCCGCTCCGGGCCGCATCGGCCGCATCACCACGGCCGGCGTCATCACCGAGAACAGCATCGGCCTCACGCCGAACATGCGCCCACCGACATCGTTGCGGGCCCCGACGGCAACCTCTGGTTCACCCTGAGGGGCGATCCGGGCGCGATCGGCCGGATCACGCCGGAGGGCGTCTTCGAGGAGTTCACCGAGGGCCTCACGCCCAACTCGCCCCCACGGGCATCGCGGAGGGCACCGACGGCGCGCTCTGGTTCACCGAGGCCGCCAGCCCCGGCCGCATCGGCCGCATCACCACGCGCGGCGACATCCGCGAGTACAGCGAGGGGCTGACCGCGGATCGCTCGCCCTGGTTCATCACGCCCGGCGCCGACGGGAACATGTGGTTCACCGAGAACGCCAACCCGGGCGTGCTCGCGCGCATCAGCCTGCCGCCGCTGGTCAGGAGCCGCGACGTTCAGTACCTGAGCGACAACTCGGCCCAGCTCCCCGCCAAGATCCGGCCGAACGCGCAGGCCACAGAGTTCTACTTCGAGTACGGGCGCGACGAGAACACGACGAAGAAGAGCGCGAAGGCGTCAGCGGGCGCCGGCTGGGATCACGTCGAGGTCATGACACGCGTGGCCAATCTGAAGCCGTCGACGACCTACCACTACCGCGTCGTTGCGACGAACGACTCCGGGACCAGCACCGGGCCCACCCGCGAGTTCACCACCCAAGCCCTTGACGCCGACCCCGAGTTCGCTCGGAAGGTCGTGGCGGACCCCACGGGCCGCGTGCGCTTCAAGCGCCCCGGCGAGCGCTGGCGGCCGCTGCCCGACTGGGGCGCCGAGCTGCCCGTCGGCGTGGCGTTCGACACGCGCCGCGGCAGCATCAAGCTCACGAGCGTCGGTCGCCGCCGCGCCAGGACCCAGACCGGCAGCTTCGGGGGTGGCGTGGTCAAGGTCCGCCAGCGGCGCAGCGGGCCGCGGCCGCGTGGATCTCTACCTTCGCGGCGGCAACTTCAAGCGCTGCGGCCGCTCCGCTCGCGCAGGGGCCGTGGCCGGCGCCTCGAAGGTGCGCCGCGTTCGCCGCCTCTGGGGCCGCGACAACGGCGGGCGCTTCCGCACCCACGGCCGCCACAGCCACGCCACCGTGCGCGGCACCCGCTGGCTCACCGAGGACCGCTGCTCGGGCACCTTCACGCGCGTCACGAACGGCGCGGTCGTGGTCCGTGACCTGACGCGCCGACGCAACGTCGTCGTGCGCGCCGGCCACTCCTACCTCGCGCCGAGAGGCCCGCACTCAGTGCGCAGGCGCCACTAGGAACAACCGCCGTGTCGGCCGCCCCCGAGACAGTCAGCGGATCTCGTCGCCTCCTCGCCCTTGGCGCGGTCGCGCTCGCGGCCTTCGGTATCGCGCTCGCCGCCCGTGAGTCCGGCGCCCTCGCACCGCTGGAGCGCGAGGCGCTCAAGGCGCGCTTCGACGTGCGCGGCGCCGAGCCCGTCAAGGGCATGCTGGTGGTCGGAATCGACGCCAAGAGCTTCGGTGAGCTTCAGCAGCGGTGGCCGTTCCCGCGCTCGCTGCACGGCCAGGTCGGTGCGCCGGCTGCACGCCGCGGGCGCGCGCGAGATCGTCTACGACGTCCAGTTCACCGAGCAGACCAAGCCGCGCGAGGATTTCGCCCTCTTCGACGCGATCGACGAGGCCGGCGGCGCCGTGCTGGCCACGAGCGAGAGCAGGCCGGACGGCAGCACGAACGTCCTGGGTGGCGACGACAACCTCCGCAGCATCGGTGCACGCGCGGCCGCCTCCGACCTCCGCAACGACACAAGCGGCGCGATCGCCAGCTTCCCGCGACGCGGCCGGCAAGCTCGACAGCATCGCCGTGGTCACGACGCGAACGGCTCCAGGGGCATCCGCCGCGACGCGGACGGCTTCCGCGACGGCAAGGCCTGGATCGACTTCCGCGGCCCGCCCGGAACGATCCCGACCGTGTCGTTCTCGGACGTCATCAATGGGCGCGTGCCCGCGGACATGATCCGCGACCACATCGTGGTCGTGGGCGCCACCGCGCCGACGCTGCGCGACGTGCACTCCACGCCGGTGGGCGGCGAGGAGCTGATGCCGGGCGCCGAGGTCCAGGCGAACGCGATCTGGACCGCGCTGCACGGGCTGCCGCTGCGCTCGGCCCCGCTTGGCGTGGACCTCCTGCTGCTCGCCCTGATGGCGATGCTCGCCCCGCTCACGCGCTGGCGCCTCCCGCTGGGAGTGGTGGGCGCCGTGACCGTCCTGGCCGGCGCCGCGTACCTCGCCGGTGCCCAGCTCCTGTTCGAGAGCGGCAGCATCGTGGACGTGGCCGCTCCGCTGCGTGGCGCTCCTGACAGGCGCGTTCGGCGCGATCGCCTGGAGCGAGCTCGCGGAGCGCCGGGTTCGCTATCGCGTCAGCCGCGACAACGAGCTGCTCGAGCAGCGCGTGCGCGAGCGCACCGCCGACCTCGCGGCGGCCGAGCGCGAGATCGCCCACCGGCTCGGCGTGGCCGTGGAATGGCGCGACGCCGAGACCGGCGTGCACATCGAGCGCATGGGACGACTGTGCGAGCGCCTCGCCCGCGAGGTCGGGATGAACGTGGTCGAGGCGGATCTGCTGCGCCACGCGAGCGCGCTGCACGACGTCGGCAAGGTGGGCATCAGCGACGACATCCTGCTGAAGCCCGGCAAGCTCGATCCCGCCGAGTGGGCGACCATGAAGACGCACACGACCATCGGCGCGAGCATCCTGTCCGGCTCGCGCTCGGAGCTGGTCAAGCTCGCCGAGGGGATCGCGCTGAGCCACCACGAGCGCTGGGACGGCAGCGGCTACCCGCAGGGCCTCGTGGGCGACGCAGATCCCTCTCGCCGCACGCATCTGCGCGATCTGCGACGTCTTCGACGCGCTGCTCTCGCCACGTCCCTACAAGGACGCCTGGCCGCTCGGCGACGTGATCAGTGAGCTGGCCAGCCTGCGCGGCACCCACCTGGATCCCGCGCTCGTGGACGCGTTCCTACCGCTCGCCGCGGACCTGCACCGCCGAGTTGTTCGACGAGGAAGAGGCCGCGCCACGCGGCGCGGCCGCCGCCTAGTCCCCGACGCTGAACTGAATCGTGTTGGACTCTGACGGCGCGCGTGGTCGATGTCGCCGTCGTAGAACGCCTTCGCGGTCCAGCCGTGTTGGGGTTGTGGTACTGGAAGTCCACGTCGTCCTGCCAGACGCCCTTGGCGTCGACTGGTCACCGTGTGCTGGATGACGCCGTTCGGGTTCTGCGGGTCGTTAGGCGTGTAGACCACGCGGATGCTGGCGCCGGGAAGCGCTGGCGTGAGCTTGCCGTCGAACGGGTTCGATTCGTTTGATGCGGCAGGCTGATAGGTCGGCTGCGTGAACGTCAGCGATGTCTGCTGCCGCGGTTCTCCACCGGCTCGGTCTCCGGGAAAGCGCCGTCCTGCTGGAGTGAGAGCGACAGGTTGTCCTGCTCGCTGAACGGGACGTCCGGCACGATGTTGGCACGTGCCGTCGCCGCCCACGATCCCGCGCCCGACGGCCTCGGCGCCTCGGAAGACGGTGATCAGTGAGCCGATCGCGAGAGGCTCGCCCGGGAACTCGAAGCGCACGTAGAAGGGCGGGTCGCCGGGCTCCGGGAACGGCTTGATCTCGCGGATAGTCGCGGATCATCCCCTGAAGCGGCTCGGGTCGAAGCGCACCGGCGGGTTCGCCCACATCTGCATCGTCGGGTCGCCGAGCAGGTGGTAGAGGTAGTGCTCGACGTAGGTGTCGCCCGCACCGTGCCACTCGAAGCCCTCCTGCGTGGCCATGTACTGCTTGCCGCGGATCAGGACGTCGCCGAGGCGGCGCGTCTCGGGGCCGCCGTAGTCCGCCACCGAGCTCGGGAACAGCGCGTCGAAGAACCCGAGTGCCATGTGGTTGTTCGGGAAGCTCGGGGACACCCGCGTGTCGCCGAAGCCGGCGATCGCGCCGCCGTCCGGCCGCAGCACCTGGAGCTCCACGAAGCTCGGGTGCGACGGCGTGTCGAACGCCGCGCTCGCGCAGTTGATCCCGAACACCACCGGCTGCTGCGTGCCGTTGGTGAACAGGGGCACGTGCCCGCTGTGGAGCGTGGGCTCCGCGAAGCCGTCGGGCCAGCCGTGGTCGCGGTGCAGGATCACGAAGCGGCCGTCGTTGTAGGTGTTGAAGAAGTCGGTGGTGTTCGCGTCCCAGTCGAACGTGGGACGCCGCAGGTGCGCCGGGATCGGCGTGCCGTTCCAGTAGGTCGTGGGAATGACGTCCTCGTCATCCGTCGTGTAGAGGCGGTCGACCGTGTAGCCGTCGGCAGCGATGGCGTTGCGGATCCGCTCGGCCGTGATCGTGAACCCGCGCGTGTCGGTGTTGGCCGGGTAGTTGATCTCCCAGTGGCCGTTGAAGCCGGGTTGTCGGCGTCGCAGTTCGGCGTGCCACTGGCGCCCTCGTTGAGCACGCAGATCAGCGGCGGCTGGAAGTACGACGTGACCGCGGCGTGGTCGAAGAAGTCGTCCCCGGGTGGAGCCGGACTGGTGGTCGCGTAGGTGTTCAGCTTCGTGACGAGCGCGTTTGCGCCGTCAAGGTCCGGAGCGGGGAGCCGCCCGAGCTGGACGTCCGCGAACAGGTCCGTGCCGATCCCGTTGGTCGAGTAGTCGAGATCGGATGCGATGTTGCAGTCCACCGGATTGCCGCCCGGGCGAGCACGGCACGAGGAACGTGGGCACGTGTGCCGTGTTGCCGAACAGGATCACGTACGACGGGCGGACGAGGCACGCGCCGTTCAGGCGGCTCCGGATGTACGTCTGGATCTGCGTGGGCGTTGTCCCGATCTGACCCGGCCCTGCGCCCACCTCGACCACGCGCGTGAGGTAGCCCTGCGCGGTGCGCTGGGCCTGAAGAGTGTTGGCCGCCGGCCGCAGGTCGCTCGACGTGACGATGAGGAGCTCTTCGCCGCAGAAGGTCGGGCGGACGATGTCCAGCCTGTCCCGCACGGTTCGGAAGTTCGCGAGCGTCCCGTAGTCGTCGATGAACGCGTTGTTCCAGGGGCTCAGCAGGTCCGAGTGGCCGAAGGTGCCCTTGTTGTCGCCGCCGAAGTTGACCGTCACGTCGATGGACGTGAACACCTTCAGCTTGTTGGCGTTCGGCTGGTACTGGCCGCCTGCGGCGCTCACCGCCCCGGTCGCGATGTCACGCATCGCGCCCAGCGCACCGCCGTCCACCGGAGTGGACGGGAACTTCGCCTTCGAGTCGTAGGCCCTGTTGTTGAGCTCGAACGGCGGCTCGAGGAACGTGTCGATCGGCGGCTTCGGGCGTCGGGGGCCGTTGGTCCACGGGCTGCTCCTGAAGCGGATACAGCTCGACGCCCGGGATCGTGTAGCTCTTGACGTTGCTCACGTCGATGTCGACGTTCGCGCCCTCCGGGATGGCGAAGAAGGTGCTCTTCATCGGCAGACCGGGCTTTCCGACGTCGCCGGAGACGTCCATGCCCTCCATGGCCATCTCGAGGAAGTCCTTGCCGCCCACCTGATGTGAGACGAACTGCGGCGGCGGCATCTGGATCCGCATCCGGAGCCGCCGCTCGCTGCTGGACAGGACGTTGGCCCTCGCCTCGGTCACCGGGTTGCGCCTGCCGCCGCAGCGCCTCGCCTTCGGGCTCTGGAGCAGCGCCGCGTTCAGCGTCACCACGCGAGCCCTGAGGACGCCACGCGGCGAGCCCGCGGTCGGCCTGCGAACGCGCGGTGCGCTTCCTGCGCACCTGCACGCGCTTCAGCTGCCGGTTGAACCTCCGCAGCGTCCTGATCGACGTGCACGGCCGCCTGCGCGCCTGCCTGCGGGCCCTCCTGGCGGTCCGCAACAGCGCCGCTCGGTTGCGCTTGCTGAGCGCGCTCTTGGGTGTCTTGCGTGTGTCGCGGATCAGGAGGCTGAATCCGCGGGTCACCTGCTTGTTCGCCGACGGGGCCTTCTTGGCCGCCGCCGGGGTTGCCCCGCCGAGTGGAACGAGCAGGAGCAGCGACGCGGCCCCGCCAGGATGACGCGTCGCATGCTCATGCTCGCTCTTCTCAGGGTAGATCGGGTCGCCTAGAGCTCGAACCAGATGAAGAAGCGGGCGTTCTGGGCGGCCTCGCTGCTGCCGTCCACGATCCGCACGCGCGCGTCGTTGTGCGTCGCCGGGCAATCGCCTAGATCCTCACCACGGTCGATAGCCACGCTCGCGATCAGGTTGCGTTCGCCACGGCGGCATCGGCGTTGTCCAGCGACACCAGCGCGCTCGCCGGCCGTCGAGGCGGTTGAAGCAGTAGTGCCGGTAGCAGCCCCGCCTCGCCCGCAACCACGTTGGCCTGCCGATTCCCTTGTTCTGCGGCGGGACACCGCACGTTCGGCTGCGCGCTGCCTTGGTCCGCGACCCGCGCGAACGAAGCGCGGCCCGACCTCGCGTCAGCGGCTGCCGGCGATGGTCGCGTCGCCGTCGAGCGACGGCCCCCTGGAGGTCCGCCTCGGCGCCGACCGAGTTGTCGCGCCAGGTTGGCTCCGCCGACGCCGTTGTCGGCGATATCGCCGCTGGCCCGGCGTTGGAGCGGAGCTCCGCCGCGACCCGTTGCGACCTCGGACGTGCCCACGCGTGCGACTTGATCTCGGAAGCCCTGACGCGCGTTCTTCTTGATCTGCTTGGCGCCGACGCTGTTCTTCGGCAGCGCGACGGCGGCGTAGGTCGTGCCGCCAAGGGCGACGAACAGCGCGATCATCGAGATCAAGTTCGCTAACGAGAGATGAGTCCGGATCCACTGCATTTATGTACGCTCCTTGGGCGTAGCGGTTGTCGCGAGTACCAACGGCCGAGGGCCAGCCGGATTACGGCTCACCCTCTCACGGTTTGCCGGGACCGCAAGCCGCCTAGGGCGCTCGGGCGCACAGGATGACCCGGCTGGCCGCGCGCGCCGCCCGCCGGGTTGAGACGGTGATCGCCACCGGTGAACGTCCCGCCGTCGACCGGCGGCTCCGTGTTGCCCGGGCCGATCGACGGGCGCGTGTTCTTGAGGTCGTCCTCCGAGAGCGTGTCGTCGCCCCTGCCCCCGCCGCCGATCGCCTGCGGTCCGGCCGGACAGAAGACGCTGTAGGACTGGTTCGCGCCATTGCGAGGTCCGCCGGTGCCTGCTCGAACTGCGTCGGTCACCGTCCCGAAAGCCCCGCCCGATGTCGCCCGTGTCGCCCTTGTCGCCCTGGCCGCCCCGCGCCGGCCGGGAGCTGCCCGGCCCTGATGTCGGCTGCCGCAGCGCCCCGTTCCGAACCTCGGAGCGCCGACAGCGTTTCGCTTGATCTCAGACGCCGTACGGCGTTCTTCTTGATCTGCTTGGCGCCGACGCTGTTGTTCGCGAGCGTGACCGCCGCGAAGCCGTGCCCCAAGTGCGACGAACAGCGCGATCATGGCGATCACGTGCGCGAACGAGAGATGACTGCGAATCCATCATGGAGCCTCCGAGGATCGTTCTCTAGCTCGCGAGCCAGCGTGGCACCGATCCGCGACCGAAGCAAGGGCCGCAGACGGACGTTCGAGGCAGTGCGCGTGCGTCTGACGGATGCGCCGGCGTGCCTCCGCGTAGCGGATCGTCTCGTAGGCGATCACGGCCGAGGTCACCGCCGCGGCCAGCGCCAGGGCCCAGATGGCGTCAACCTCGGTTGAAAGTGGGATGAGGACCAGGCAGGCCACGGCGGCGACGAGGCGCGGCCGGTTGAGCGAGCGGACGTTGCGCAGCCGGAAGCCGAGGTGCCCGGCGTAGTAGAGCGCGATCCCGCCGAACAGGGCCACCGCCGGGACGGTCTCGAGCGGGTCCTCCACGTGCCCGATCGCCTTCTTGATCCCGAGCGCCACCAGGACGATCCCCGCGATCATCGGCAGGTGGAGGTAGCTGTAGGAGTCGCGCGCGATGCGGAGCAGGTGCTCGCCGCGGGCCTCGCGGAAGTGGCGCTCGGAGACGAGCGCCACCACGTCGAAGTAGGCCCACCAGAGCGCGCACGCCACCACCAGTCCGAGCAGCGCCCCGGCGACCACGCCCGCGTCGATGTCCCCCTCGAGGCCGGTGCCGATCGCGACGATCGACTCCCCGAGAGCGATGATCACGATCAGCGCGAAGCGCTCCGCGAAGTGCCCGGGCGAGACGCGGAAGCCCTTCACCCCGAACACGAACGGGCCGGCGAAGTCGATCGCGAGCGCCACGACCCAGACCAGCGCCTGCGCGGTCCTGTCGTCGAGGAAGGCGGCCCCGATCAGCAGCGCCGGCGCCGGAAGGGCGGTGCGCGCGAGCCGCCGGATGGCCTCGGCGGCGTCGAGGTCGTCGTTCGCCTCGGCGAAGATGAAGATGTGGAGCCAGCGGGCGACCGCGTAGGCGACCGCGAACAGCAGGGCGTCGTCACCGAACGCGCCCGGCACCGCAAGCGCGGCGACCAGGAACGCGCCCATGACGGCGAACATGAGCAGGCGCTCGCGGTCCTCGTCGGCGGCGATGTAGTTCGTCAGCCAGGCGTACGCGCCCCAGGCCCACCAGAGCGCCGCGAGCACCAGCATGCCGCGGCCGAGCCCCGTCCAGGTCGGATGCCGGGCCATCAGCGCGGTGACCTGTGTCAGCGCAAAGACGAAGACGAGGTCGAAGAACAGTTCCAGCGGTGCAACGCGCTTTTCACCGGCATCGGCCATAGGGCGGACAAACGTTCCATCAAGAACCGGACGGTGCCGTCGATGCAGCCTTTGTGCGCCTGCCGATCCGCATCGCGTCGCTGTTCGTGGCTGCGTTCCTTGGAACGGGGATGACCGGCGCTGCGGCGAGCGGGCCGTCGATCTCCGAGTTCAGCACGGGCCTGACGCCGAGCATCGGGCTCTGGGGCATCGCCCAGGGACCCGACGGCAACCTCTGGTTCACCGAGGAGACCAACAACGGCGTGGGGCGGATCACCCCCGGCGCGATCATCAGCGAGTTCACGGCGGGCTTCCCGATCGGCAGCCCACGCGGAATCACCACCGGCCCCGACGGCAACCTCTGGGTGGCCCAGGCCGGCGGCGACGGCGCGATCGCGCGGGTCACGAAGGCCGGCGTGGTCACAGACTTCGACGTGCCAACGCCGGGCGACCCAACCGACATCGCGGCCGGCCCTGACGGAAATCTCTGGTACGTGGACCCGGCCGCCAACCTGATCGGCCGCATCACGCGCGAGGGCTCGATCACCGAGTTCACCGACGGCCTCGACGCGGCCGCCGAGCCGAACGCGATCACCAAGGGCCCCGACGGCAAGCTCTGGTTCACCGAGAAGGGCACCGGGCGCATCGGGAAGATCACGACCGGCGGTGTGATCACGGAGTTCACCAGCGGACTGTCCGGGTCTGGTGAGCCGGGCGACATCGTGGCCGGACCTGACGGAAACCTCTGGTTCACGCTGAACGCGGACCCGGGCGGCATCGGCCGCATCACGCCCGAGGGCGACGTCATGGAGTTCAGCGACGACCTGACCATGAACTCGCGCCCGCTCGGCATAGCCGCAGGTCCCGACGGCGCGCTCTGGTTCACCGAGTCCGCGGCGCCGGGCCGGATCGGCCGCATCACCACCGAGGGCGACATCACCGAGTACTCGAACGGCCTGCTGCTGATCTCGAACCCCTGGTTCATCTCCGCCGGACCCGACGGCAACATGTGGTTCACGGGGAACAACCTCCCGGGGCTGGTGGGCCGGATCACGCTCCCGCCGCTGGTGCGCGACGTGGCCGCCGACGAGATCGGGATCAACTCCGCGCGCGCTGCGCGGGAAGGTCCGGCCGAACTCGCAGGCCACGGACTACTACTTCCAGTACGGACCCAGCGCCGACTACGGCATGACGACCCCCACGGCGTACGCCGGCAGCTCCTACGACCTGGACTATGTGTTCGCCGGGGTCGAGGGCCTGCAGGCGGACACGAAGTACCACTACCGCGTCGTGGCCGAGAACGACGCAGGCATCTCCGTCGGGCCGGACCGCATCTTCGAGACCGCCCGGCTGGTGCAGCTGGAGCCCGTGCTGCCTGACGTGAAGAAGCTGGAGCCGGAGCCGGAGCGCAGAGCCCGAGCCCGAGTTCGGCAAGACGGTCGTTGCCGACGGTGACGGAAGCGTGCGCTACAAGGCGCCGGGCGGCGACTGGCAGGACCTCGACGAGGGCGCGGAGCTCCCGGTCGGAGTGGCTCTCGACGCTCGCCGGGGGAAGGTCAGCATCACGACCGCGGGCTGCCGCGGCCACGTTCAGGACGGCGTCTTCGGCGGCGGAGTCTTCTCCGTCCGCCAGCCCCGCGAGGCGTGCGGGCGCGTGGACGTGTACCTGCGCGGCGGCAGCTTCGCGCGCTGCGGCCGGGCGTCTCACGGCGCCGGCATCGCGCACTGCCTCGGCGTCGCGGTCGCGCAAGGTCCGCCGGCTCTGGGGACGCGACAACGGCGGGCGCTTCCGAAGCCATGGCCGCCACAGCCACGCCACCGTGCGCGGCACGCGCTGGCTGACCGTCGACCGCTGCGACGGCACGTTCACACGCGTGACCGACGGCGCGGTGGTCGTCCGCGACTTCCGGCGCCACCGGAGCGTGCTGGTGCGCGCCGGTCACACCTACCTCGCAAGGGCGCACCGCCGCTAGCCTCGTCCATTGCCTATGCAATGCTTAGGCAATGGCAAAGGAAGAAGGGCTCCTGCTCGGCGACGCCGCCCGCGCGATCGGGGTGAGCGTCGACACACTCAGGCGCTGGGAGCGCGCGGGCAAGCTGCGCACGCAGAGCGCGACGGCGCGAACCGGCGGCGGGTCACTCAGCGTGAGATCCAGCGGCTGGGCGGCCATCCCGATCGCCACCAGACGGGCGATTCGCTGTCGGCTCGCAACCGCTTTCCGGGCGTCGTGCGGTCGGTGGAGACGGACGGCGTGATGGCGGTGGTGGAGATCGAGGCCGGACCGCACCGGATCACCGCGGCGATCACGCGCGACGCGGTCGACGAGCTCGGGCTGGCGCCGGGTGTCGAGGCCACCGCGACGGTGAAGGCAACGTCCGTCGATGGTGGAGCGCCGGTGAAGCGCGCGGCACTGGTCGCGCTGCTGGCGCTGCTCGCGCTCGGCGGGGTGCGGAGGGGACGACGATGACGAGTCCACCCCGCGGCTGGTCGTGTCGGCGGCATCGTCCATGACGGAGGCGCTCGACGCAGCTGCGGCCCGAGTTTCGACGGCGCCGAGCGTGCGCCTCTCGTTCGCCGGTTCCGACGAGCTGGCGGCGCAGATCCGGCAGGGAGTGAAGCCGGATGTCTACGCGGCGGCCAACACCAAGCTTCCCGACGAGCTGAACAAGGAGGGGCTGCTCTCGGAGCCGGTCGAGTTCGCGACGAACGAGCTCGTGATCGCCGTGCCGCAGTGACTCGGACGTGCGCGCGGTCGCGGACCTGGCCAGCCCCGGCACGAAGCTCGCGATCGGCTCGGAATCGGTTCCGATCGGCTCCTACACGCGCGAGGCTGCTCGCCCGGCTCCCCGGCGACGAGGGCGAGCGCATCCTCGCCAACGTGCGCTCGAACGAGCCGGACGTGAAGGGCATCGTCGGGAAGCTCACGCAGGGCGCGGCCGACGCCGGCTTCGTCTACGTGACCGACGTGAACGCCGCGGGCGACAGCCTCAGGGCGGTGAAGCTCCCGGCCGAGCTCGAACCCGACGTGAGGTACGCGGCCGGTGTCGTGAAGGGCGCGAAGCGGCCGGACGAGGCTCGCGAGTTCGTCGACGGGCTCACCGCAAGGCGCCTGTGCGGACGCGCTCGCGAAGGCGGGCTTCGGAGCCCCGTGAGTGCGCGCCTTCCCGGTGCTGCTGACGCTTGCGCTGGCGGCTGCCCTGACCTTCCTGACCGTGCCGATCGTCGCGATCTTCGTCGACTCGAGCCCGTCCGAGCTGATCGACAGCCTGGGCGAGCCGGGCGCGCTGGACGCGCTCTGGCTGAGCCTCCGCGCCACCGCCGCGGCGCTCGCGGTGATCCTGATCGTGGGCACGCCCGCCGCCTACATGCTGGCCACGCGCTCGTTTCGCGGGAAGTCGGTCGTGGTGACGCTTGTGGAGCTGCCTCTCGGTGCTCCCGCCGGCGGTGGCCGGGATCGCGCTGCTGGCCTCCGTCGGGCCCTCCGGGATCCTGGGCGGCGCGGTGGAGGCGGCGGGGATCGAGCTCTGCGCTGCGAGACAGCGGGCGTGGTCGTTGCGCTGATCTTTGTGGCGTCCCCGTTCTACATCCGGCAGGCCATGGCCGCGTTCGCCGCGGTGGACCGCACGCTGCTCGATGCCTCGCTCACGCTGGGGGCGTCCGAGGCGCGCGGCTTCGTGCGCGTGATGATCCCCGCGGCGCTGCCAGGCCTGGCCGCCGGCACGGCGCTCGCGCTCGGCCGCGCGCTCGGCGAGTTCGGGGCCACGCTCATGTTCGCCGGCTCCTTCCAGGGAATCACGCAGACGGTGCCGCTCGCGATCTACGCCCAGCTCGGGACCGACTTCGAGTCCGCGCTCGCCCTGTCGGCCGTGCTCGTGGCCGTCTCGGGGGCCATCCTGCTGTCGGTCAAGCTTGTCCACGGCGGTGAGGCGCTCGGCGGTGCTCCGGGTTGAGGCACAGACGCGGCTGGGGGCGCTCGTCCTCGACGTCGCGCTCGAGGTCGGTCCCGGTGAGTGCCTCGCGCTCGCGGGGCCGTCCGGCGCTGGCAAGACCAGCGTGCTGCGCGTGGCGGCCGGGCTGCTGCGGCCCGAGAGCGGGTTGGTGCAGTCGGGGGAGGAGACCTGGCTCGACACGTCCACGAAGGTCGACGTGCCGCCGGAGCGCCGCAGTTGCGGCTACGTCTTCCAGGAGTACGCGCTCTTCCCGCACCTGACGGCCTGGCAGAACGTGGCCTACCCGCTCCGTGGCGTGCCGCGCCGCGAGCGCCGCGGGCGCGCGCTCGGCCCTGCTCGAGCGCTTCGGGATGCGCGAGCTCGCGGACGCCCGTCCAAGGACGCTGTCCGGCGGCGAGCGCCAGCGTGTGGCGCTCGCGCGCGTGCTAGCCCGCGATCCGAGGCGTGCTCCTGCTCGACGAGCCGCTCTCGGCACTCGACCCTCGCACGCGCGCCGGGGCGGCGCGCGAGCTCGCCGCGGTGCTGCGCGAGGTGGAGGCGCCGGCGCTGTTCGTGACCCACGACTTCGCGGAGGCGGCACAGCTCGGGGACCGCGTGGGCGTGATCGACGCGGGCCGGGTGATCCAGGAGGGAACGCCGAGCGAGCTGGCCGCGACGCCGCGCTCGGCGTTCGTGGCGGATTTCACGGGAGCCGTGGTGCTGACGGGGGTGGCGCGCAGCGGTCCGGGGCGGCCTGACGCAGGTGGCCCTCGACGGCGGCGGGCCAGGTGACGAGCACGGACTCCGGCGAGGGGCCGGTGGCGATGAGCGTCTATCCGTGGGAGATCGCGGTGGAGCCGGTCGCGACCACGCCGCCCGCCGGATCGACGCAGAACCACCTGAACGTGGAGGTGGTGTCGGTGACCAGGGTCGGCAACCGCGTCCGGCTCGGCCTGGCGGGACCGCAGCCGCTGGCGGCGGAGATCACCGGACTGTCGGCAGACAGCGCTCGGACTGCGCGCCGGCACGAGGGTCACCGTCAGCTGGAAGGCGGCCGCCACGCGCCTCGTGGCGGTCTGAGCGGCTGGGTACCCTTGCGCCCGGATGATGGAGCGCTACGACCCCAAGGCGATCGAGCCCAAATGGCAGAAGGTCTGGGCCGACGAGCACACCTGGGAGGTCTCGAACGAGCCCGACGAGCGCCCCAAGGGATACATGCTCGTGATGCTCCCGTACCCGTCCGGTGAGCCGCACATCGGGCACCTGAAGGTCTACTCGGTCGGCGACGCGGTGGCCCACTTCGCGCGCCGCAACGGGAACCGCGTCCTGAACCCGATGGGCTACGACGCGTTCGGGCTGCCCGCCGAGAACCACGCCATCAAGACCGGCCAGCATCCGCGCGAGTCCACGGAGGCGGCGATCCGCGAGTTCCGGCGGCAGTTCCGCGAGTGGGGCATCTCGATCGACTGGACACGTGAGCTGAGCACTCACGATCCCGCGTACTACCGCTGGACGCAGTGGATCTTCCTGCGCATGTACGAGCGCGGTCTCGCCTACCGCAAGGAGGCCGCGGTCAAGTGGTGCCCCAAGGACCAGACGGTGCTGGCCAACGAGCAGGTGATCGACGGGCGCTGCGAGCGCTGCGGCAGCGTGGTCGAGGCGAAGCAGCTCGAGCAGTGGTTCTTCAACATCACCGAGTACGCCGACCGCCTGCTCGAGGACATGGAGACCATCGAGTGGCCCCGGCACGTGGTCACGATGCAGCAGAACTGGATCGGTCGCTCCGAGGGCGCCGAGGTCGTGTTCCGCTGCGAGGCGCTCGGGATCGACTATCCCGTCTTCACCACCCGCCCCGACACGATCTTCGGCGCGACCTTCTTCGTGCTGGCGCCCGAGCACCCGGACGTGCTGCGGCTGAACGACTCGCCCGAGGTGCACGACTACGTGAACCGCTCGCTCAACGAGTCGCCCGAGGAGCGCGGCGACGAGCACAAGCAGAAGACGGGCGTGCCGCTCGGCCACACGGTCACGAACCCGGCCACGGGCGAGGAGATTCCGATGTGGGTGGCGGACTACGTGCTGCTGGAGTACGGCACGGGTGCGGTGATGGGCGTGCCGGCGCACGACGCGCGCGACTTCGAGTTCGCCGAGCAGTTCGACCTCGAGATCCGGCGCGTGATCGACTGCGGGGAGCTGCCCTGCACCGACGACGGCCCGATGGTGAACTCCGGCCGCTTCGACGGGCTGAACAACCGCGAGGCCTACGAGCAGATCGCGGACTGGCTCGAGTCCGAGGGCAAGGGCGCGCGCTCGATCAACTACCGCCTGCGCGACTGGCTGCTGTCGCGGCAGCGCTACTGGGGCTGCCCGATCCCGATGCTCTACTGCGAGACGGATGGCCTGGTGCAGGTGCCGGACGACCAGCTGCCGGTGGAGCTGCCGGACGTCAAGGACTACAAGCCGAAGGGCCAGTCGCCGCTCGCGACGGCCACGGACTGGGTGAACACCACCTGCCCGAAGTGCGGCGGGCCGGCACGGCGCGAGACCGACACGATGGACACGTTCGTCGACTCGGCCTGGTACTTCCTGCGCTACTGCGACCCGCACAACGACGAGGCGCCGTGGAGCCGCGAGGCCGTGGACACGTGGATGCCGGTCGACCAGTACATCGGTGGCATCGAGCACGCGATTCTGCACCTGCTGTACGCGCGCTTCTTCGTGAAGGCGCTCGCGGACATGGACCTGCTGGGCGTCCAGGAGCCGTTCGCCCGGCTCTTCACGCAGGGCATGATCACGCGCGACGGCGCGAAGATGTCGAAGTCGAAGGGGAACGTGGTGGCGCCGGAGGACTACGTCCAGCGCTTCGGCGCGGACACGGCGCGCTGCTACATCCTGTTCATCGGGCCGCCGTCGCTCGACGCCGACTGGCAGGACGCGGGGGTGGCCGGCGTGCACCGCTTCCTGTCGCGGCTCTGGACGGCCGCGATGGAGGCGCCGGAGGACGGGTCGCCCGGGAGCGAGCCCGGTGACGCCGGCGAGCTGCTCCGCAAGGCGCACTGGGCGATCGACAAGGTCACCCGCGACATGCAGACGAACTTCGGCTTCAACACCGCAATCGCCGCGGTGATGGAGCTCACGAACGAGATCTACAGGCAGCGCGAGTCCGCGCCGCCCGGCGACGTTCGCTTCGCGGTCGCAACGGCCGCCTCGCTGATCTTCCCGTTCGCCCCGCACCTGGGGTCGGAGGTCTACGAGCTGATGACCGGCAGGCGCGTTTGGGAGGAGCCCTGGCCGAAGGCCGACCCGGCGCTGCTCGAGCGTGACGAGATCCAGCTAGTGGTGCAGGTGAACGGAAAGCTGATCGACCGTCTGGCGGCTCCCGCCGCCGCGACGCAGCGAGGAGCTCGAGGAGCTGGCGCGCGGATCGGACAAGCTGGCTGCGCGTTTGAACGGAAAGGAAATCGTGAAGACTGTGGTGGTGCCGGGCAAGCTCGTGAACTTCGTGATCCGATGAACGCGCCGAGGGAGACCCAGATACCGATCGGACCGCTCGTTGCGGCGATCGGCGCCGTGCTCCTGATCGTGAGCCTCGGGCTCGACTGGTACGGGACGTTGTCCGGCTTCAACAGCTTCGAGTTCCTGGATCTGCTGCTGGTGCTGCTCGCGCTGGTCGCGCTCGCGGTGCTCGCAACCGCGCTCGGCCTGCTGCGCGCGCCGCTGAGGCCGGGCACGGCGCTCGTGATCGGCGTGATCGCGCTCGTGGTGGTGCTCAGCCAGCTCGTGAACCATCCGCCGCTTGGCATCGAGCCGATGTCGAGACCGGCCTCTGGCTCGGCCTCGCCGGGGCCGCGCTGATGCTTGCGGGCGCCATCCTCTCGACGGCGCGAATCGCGATCGCCGTGGAGCCGCGGCGCCCCGCGCCTTCGCCACCGGCCGCGTCGCCGCCGCCCGCGTCGACCCCGCCCGCCGATCAGGCGCCCACCGTCGCGGACGAGCCTCGGCCCTGACGCCCTACATCGCGGTTGTGGGTGCGGGCGAGGGAGACTCGCCGGTGGCCGAGGCCGTGGGTAGGGAGCTGGCGGTCCGCGGCGCGGTGGTGGTGTGCGGCGGCCTCGGCGGCGTGATGGAGGCCGCCTGTCGTGGCGCGAAGGAAGCCGGCGGCCGCACGGTCGGCATCCTGCCGGGCGCGGATCGGGCGGCCGCGAACCCGTTCGTGGACATCGCGGTTCCGACCGGTCTCGGGGAGGCGCGCAACGCGCTCGTCGTGCGCGCCGCGGATGCGCTGATCGCGGTGGGCGGCGGCTACGGCACGCTGTCCGAGATCGCGCTCGCGCTGAAGGCGGGCAAGCGGGTCGTGGGGCTCGACTCCTGGGACATCGAGGGCGTGGTCGCGGTGCCGGACCCGGCGGCCGCTGTCGCAGCCGTGCTCGGCGAGTCGCTCACCTAGACTCGCCGGTTCGTGGCTGGCCAGTCCGACACCCCCTATCTCGACGCCCTGCGTGCCTACGCCGAGCGCAACCCCGGCCGTTTCCACGTGCCCGGGCACAAGGGTGGTCTCGGCGCCGACCCCGGCCTGATCGACGCGATCGGCGAGCGCGCGCTCCAGCTCGACATTCCGGCGCTCACCTACGGGATCGACGTGGGCGACCAGCCCACGCCCTTCGAGGCGGCGCAGGCGCTGGCGGCCGAGGCGTGGGGCGCGAGCCGGACCTGGTGGCTCGTGAACGGGGCCTCGCAGGGGAACCACGTGGCGCTGCTTGCCCTGGGGCACAGCGGCCACCGCGTGGTCACTCAGCGGAACGCCCATTCGAGCACGATCGACGCGCTGGTCATGTCCGGCCTGCGGCCGACCTTCGTCGCGCCGGAGCTCGACCCCGAGCTGCACATCGCCCACTGCATGACGCCGGACGCGCTCGACGAAGCGCTGCGAGAGACCCCGGACGCGGCGGGCGCCACGGTGGTCTCGCCCACCTATTTCGGCGCGGTGGCCGACGTTGCCGGGTTGGTGGAGGTGGCGCACAGCCACGGCGTGCCTCTGGTCGTGGACGAGGCGTGGGGGGCGCACCTGCCGTTCCACGAGGACCTGCCCGCGCACGCGCTGAGCCTCGGCGCGGACCTCGTCATCTCGAGCACGCACAAGATCGTGGGCAGCCTGACCCAGTCGGCGATGATCCACCTGGGCCACGGCGACCTGATCTCGGAGGGGGTCGTCGATCGCTGCGTGACGCTCGTGGAGTCCACGAGCCCGAACGCGCTGCTGTTCGCCTCGCTCGATGCCGCACGCCGCAGTGCCGCCACCAGTGGCCGCGAGCTGCTCGACGAGACGCTGCTAGCGCTCGCCCGGACGCGCGACGCGGTGCGCGCGATTCCAGGCCTCGACGTGCTCGACGAGCGCCTTGCCGGTGCCCCCGGGGTGTTCGACTACGACCCGCTCCGCCTGGCGATCGACGTGCGCGGCACGCACGTGAGCGGGTACGAGCTGGCGCGCCTGCTGCGTGAGGAGCACGACGTGCTGATGGAGCTTGCCGGGGAGAACGTGATGGTTGCGGTGTACGGGATGGGCGAGAACGCGGGAGCGGCGAGCGAGCGGCTGCTCGAGGCGCTCCGCCATGTGGTGGAGACGGTGAGCGCCAAGCCGCAGCCCGCGGAGGACGTGCAGTTCGCGCCGCCGCCGCCGTGGGGCGAGCTCGTCATGACGCCGCGAGAGGCGTTCCTGGGACCGCAGGAGATCGTGCCGGCTCGCGAGGCGGTCGGGCGCGTCGCGTCCGAGTCGCTCGCCGCCTACCCGCCCGGCATCCCGAACGTGCTCCCGGGCGAGCGCCTGAGCGCGGAGACGCTCGACTACATCGAGCAGACGATCGCCCACGGAGGCAGCCTGCGCGGTGCGAGCGACCGCGAGCTGAAGACGCTCCGCGTGGCGCTCGAGCCAGGGTAGCGCCACGCGCTCCCGGCGCAGCGCCTGCATGAGACAGTGAGCGCCGCCGCCGCCGAGCGTGAATGCGGCGAGCTCCGGGTCGTACACGGTCAGGCCGAGAGCACGGAGGCGCTCGTTGAGGTCCTTGGACTCAGCGCTCGTGAGCACGCGGTCACCTCCGAGGCAGACCCCGTTCACGCCGAGCTTGAGCGCGTCGGCGAGCGTCACCGGCACGATCTGCACGCCCTTGTCCTCGAGCCAGCGCACGAAGCCGGTGCCGACCTGCTCGACGCACACGGCCGCCAGCTTCTCGCCGAGCATGGCGGCGAGCACGTCGATGTGGAGGAAGTGCGGCGGGATGCGCTCGATCCGGACCTCCCAGCCGTCGGCCTCGAGCCATCCGGCGAGCTGCTTCGCGGCGGGCTCCTGCGTGCGCTCCTCGCCGTTCCCGATAACCGCCACGCCCGGCTCCACGATCATGAAGTCGCCGCCCTCGAGCGCCGCCGCCGTGATCATCCGGTGGATCGGGATCCCGCTCTGCTCGTAGAAGCGGATCACGGGCGCGTACTCGCCGCGCCGCCACCACTGGTGGCACTGGGTCACGATCGGCCCCTGAGGCACGTTGATGCTCGAGTCGCGCGCGAACACCTGGTAGGGGAGGGCCGGGTCGGGCTCGAGGCGGTGCACGCGCACGCCAGCCTCCTCGTACACGCTCACCATCTCGGCGTGCTGGCGCTGGGCGTCGTCGCGGCTGAAGCTGACGCCACTGTCGAGCGTCGCCCGTGCGATCGCACTCGCGGGCAGCCAGTGGAAGTTGTCCGGTGGGCAGAGCAGCACGTCGAGCAGGCGTCCATACTCCGAGTCCACGCCCCAGGGGGTCTCTGTTTCCTCTCGTCCCTCCAATGCGCCCACGATTCTATGAGTGAGCTGGTTCGCCGCCGCATCGTGGTGCGCGGGCATGTCCAGGGCGTCTTCTTCCGGGACAGCTGCCGCAGGGAGGCGAACTCGCGCGGAGTGGCCGGCTGGATCACCAACCGGCCGGACGGCGCGGTGGAGGCGGTGTTCGAGGGACAGCCGGACGCCGTTGCAGCCCTCGTGGACTTCTGCAGGCGAGGCCCGCGCGGCGCCGACGTGGACTCTGTGGACGAGAGCAGCGAGGAGCCGGAGGGCCTGAGCGGCTTCCAGGTTCGCTGACCGTCGCAGCGTTGTCACCCTGATCACCCACGCGTAGGGCGGCGCTTCGTAGGTTCGGCGGATGCCGGAGGGCTCGCGTTCGACCGTCGTTGTCTGGGCGCTCGCCGCCGTGCTGGCCACGCTCGCAGCCTTCCGTCTGTTCGGGGGCGGGGACACGCCGCCGCCCGTGCCGATGAAGCTGTCGACCCAGGGCGAGCACGGCGATTCGCGCATCTACGTCCACGTGGCCGGCGCCGTGCGCCGCCCCGGGCTGATGAGGATGTCCGCGGGATCGCGTGTCGCCGACGCGCTCGAGCGCGCCGGCGGACCGCGGCCGCGTGCCGACCTCACGGCGGTGAACCTCGCCGCGCGAGTACAGGACGGCCAGCAGATCGTGGTGCCGCTCGAGGGCAGGGCCGGGGCCGCGGGCGCGGCCGCCGCCATCCCACTCGGCCTCGGCACCGCCACGGTCGACCAGCTCGACGAAATCGACGGGATCGGGCCCACCCTGGCCAAGCGGATCGTCGAGCAACGGACGAAAAAAGGAGGATTTGGCTCCATCGACGAGCTCCGCGATGTGGATGGAATAGGGGAGAAGCGGCTCGCCGCGCTGCGGGCGGCGCTCCAACCCTGAGCGGGGAGGACCGGGATCGACATAGACTCGGCCCGTTCCGGCCGTCCGCCCTTGAACTGACTCCGGACTTGCGCGCCGCCATCGCTTATCGCTGGTCACACGGACCCATCGGAGAGTGGGCCGTTGCGGTCGCGCTGCTCGGCTCGCTCACTCTGGCGGCCGCCTCCGCAGGCAGCGTGGGTGACGCCGCGAAGGCGGCCAGGCCCGATCTGACGGTCGCATCGGTCTCGAACCCGCCCGCGACCCTTGCGGCCGGCGCGAGCTTTCGCGTGACGGACACAGTCGCGAACCGCGGCCGCCGCAAGGCCGCGAAGAAGACGGCGACGGCGTACTTCCTGTCGAGGGACTCACGGCAGTCGCGTGACGACATCCGCCTGGCCGGGAAGCGCAGCGTGAAGGCCCTTGGAAGGGGCAAGCGCTCGCGCGGTACAGCACGGCTGACGGTCCCGCAGACGACGACCGCGGGGGTCTACCGGATGCTGGCATGCAGCGACGCCGGGAAGAAGCTCCGGGAGGCCAAGGAGACGAACAACTGCGCGGCCTCACGCCAGCGCGTGACGGTCACCGGCGCGGCGGGGCCTGGGGGACCGGGCGGACCGGGCGGACCGGGGCCGGGCGGACCGGGTCCCGGCGGTCCAGACCCCGGCGGGCCGCTTCCGCCGCCCGTGGCCGGGCCGTCCAACGCGCCGGCTCCCGGCCCGACAGACGCTGCCGCGCCCGAACCCGCCGGCCTCGCACCGGTGCTTGATCGCGAGGAAGCCACGCCGCTGGTCGATGCGACGCAGTTCCTCTACACCGGAGCCAATCCGATCCAAAAGGACGTCGCGGCAGGGACGATCAACGCCCGTCGGGTCGCCGTGCTTCGGGGCCGGGTTGGCAATCGTCTCGGCGGACCGCTCGGCGGCGTCCGCGTGACCGTGCTCGAGCACCCTGAGCTGGGCCGCACCGCCACGCAGCCGGACGGCGGCTTCGAGATCGCGGTCAACGGAGGCGGGCCACTCACCGTTCTCTTCGAGCGGGCCGGGTTCATCCCGGTGCAGCGGCTGGTCGCCGACACCCCCTGGGAGGACTACCAGCCGGTCGACGATGTCGTGATGGTCCCCTATGAGGACGCGTCGAACGTCATCAACCTGGCCTCCTCGGCCGACAACCAGGTCGCGCTCTCGGACCCGGTCACGGACGCCGCCGGTACGCGGAGGTCGACGCTCCTCTTCAAGTCCGGGACGGACGCGGTCATGGAGATGCCCGACGGCTCCACCCAGCCGCTCGACGTGCTCACGGTGCGCTCGACGGAGTACACGATCGGCCCGACCGCCCTGGATGCGATGCCGGCCCAGTTGCCGCAGACGACGGCCCTCACCTACGCGCTCGAGCTGTCGGTCGACGAGGCCGTGACCGCCGGTGCGGTGGGAGTGCGGTTCAACAAGCCGGTCGTCAACTACATCGACGACTTCCTCGGCTTCCCGGTGGGCGGCGACGTGCCGGTGGGGACCTACGACCGCGAGGATGGCGCGTGGGTTGGCTCCCTCAATGGGCGGGTGGTCCGCATCCTGGGCGAGACGGGAGGCCAGGCGCAGCTCGACGTGGACGGCGACGGACAGGCCGACGGCGGCGCGAAGCTCACCGACCTCGACATCGACGCCGCGGAGCTCGAGCGCCTTGCGTCGCTGTACGACGCCGGTAAGACCCTGTGGCGCGTGCCGCTCCTCCACTTCTCGCCCGGGGACTACAACTGGCCCTTCGGGCCTGGGGCGAACGCCCAGGCGCCGGATCCGCTCAGGGGGCTCGGCGGCAACACCCCGGACGACTGCAAGCAGTCCGCCGGTCAACCCGACTGCCAGGATCAGACCGCCAGCCAGGCCGCGGCAATTCCGGGCACCGACGCGACCCTGAACTATTCGAGCGACCGCACGCCCGGGCGCGAGGCCGAGTACACGATCGAGACGCCCGTGAGCGGCGCGTCCGTCCCCCCGGACGTCAGGTCGATCCAGGTCGAGATCGAGGCCGCCGGCCAAACCGTCAAGCAGGAGCTTCCGCCGCTCCCGAACCAGTCCGTCAGCCTGACACTGGACGGCCGGGACGCGTACGGCCGCGTCTTCTACGGCGCCGTGCCGGCCGACGTGCGCGTGGGCTACGAGTACGACGCCGAGTACCAGCAGCCGGCGGAGTGGCGCTCGAGCTGGGCGCGCGTCTCCGGGATCCCGGTTACGACCAACGGCCCTCGCCAGAGCGTCACGCTCTTCACCGAGGCCAAGACGACGATCGGCGCGATCGACGCGCGCGGAAGCGGCCTGGGCGGTTGGACGCTGTCGCCCCACCACGCCTATGACCCGGTCGGGAGGACGCTGTTCATGGGCGACGGCACGCGCAGGGAGGCGGACGCCCAGGGGACGACCGTGCTGGAGCACGTCGCCGAGAGCCTGAGCGACCCGCACGGCATCGCCATCGGCCCCGACGGGAGCCTCTACATCGCCAACACCACCGACGAGCGCATCCGGCGCGTCGCGCCGAACGGGACGGCCTCGAACGTTGCGGGCACCGGCGTCTTCGGCCTCTCGGGTGACGGCGGCCCGGCGACCGCCGCGCGCCTCGCCTCGCCGGAGGACATCGCGCGTGGCGAGCGACGGGGGCATGCTGATCGCGGACTCGAAGAACAACCGCATCCGCCGGGTCGCGCCCGGCGGCACGATCTCGACGCTGGCCGGCGGGGGCAGCCCGGCGGACGGCATCGGCGATGACGGGCCGGCGACCAGCGCCCGGCTCGCGGACCCGACCGGGGTCGCCGCGGCAGCCGATGGGACGGTCTACATCGCTGACCGCGCGCATCACCGCGTCCGGATGGTCACCCCCGACGGCGCCATCACGACGGTGGCCGGAGGGCCGGAGCAAGGCTCGAGCGGTGACGGCGGCCCGGCCGCCGCCGCTCGGCTGAACGCCCCGCGCGACTTGGCCGTGGCGCCCGACGGCTCGATCTACATCGCGGACACGGGGAACGACCGTGTGCGCGAGGTGGACGGACGGGCGGATCTCGACGGTGGCGGGAGGCGGCCCGCCCGCGCCGGACCTGGGCGATGGCGGCCTCGCGACCAACGCGACGCTGAGCGGCCCGTCGTCGATCGTGGTGTCGAGCGACGGCACGATCCACGTGGCCGACCGCGGCAACGACCGGGTCAGGAGCTTCGAGCCGCTGGGGCTGATCTCCACGTCCATCGGCGGCGGCGAATTCTTCAGCGGCGAAGGCGGCCCGGCGGCCGACGCGGTGCTCGGCGCCCCGATGGGTGTGGCCGAGGCTCCGGACGGGACGCTCTACGTCGCCGAGCGCGACTCCGATTGGGTCGAGGCCGCGCGCTCGACGCTCGACGGCTTCGGCTCGGGCGACATGCTGATCCCGTCCGAGGACGGGACGGAGGTCTACCGCTTCAACCGCTTCGGCCGCCACCTGAGCACGCTCGACAGCCTCACGGGGGAGCCGCGCTGGTCGTTCGGCTACGACACGCAGGGCCGGCTCCTGTCCGCCACGGACGTGGACGGCCGCGCGCTCACGGTCGAGCGCAACGGCAGCGGCGTCGCCACCGCGCTCGTCGCGGCCGGCGGCCAGCGCACGGAGCTCACGCTGGATGCGAACGGCTTCCTCGCCTCGCTCACCAACGACGCTGACGAGACGGTCAGTTTCGACTACACCGCCAAGGGGCTCATGACGGGCATCGAGGACTCGCTCGGGGGAGACACCGCCTACGAGTACGACTCCCTCGGCAGACTCACCGGCGAGACCGATGCGGGCAACGGCGAGCGCACGCTCACCCGGGAGGCTCTCGTCGACGGTCACCGCGTCACGCAGGAGACCTCCGACGGCCACGAGCTCGTCTACAGGTTCCAGCGGCTCGCCGATGGCGGCTCGCGCACCACGACGACAGACGCGGCTGGAGCGGTGACGGTGCGGACGCGGGCAGCGGACGGCTCGACCACGATCGAGTACCCGGACGGCTCGGTCGAACGCGACGAGATCGAACCGGACCCGCGCTTCGGGCTCCAGGCTCCGCTCATACGGCGCACGCTCTCCACCCCCGCCGGCCTTGAGCGCGTGGTCCAGCAGAGCCGCTTCGCAACCCTCACCGACCCCGCCGACCCGCTCTCGGCAGAGGACCTCCAGAGCAACGTGTCCGTGAACGGCCGCGCGGTCACCACCGAGTACGACGACGCGACCCGCACCCTCACCCACACCAGTCCCGAGGGGCGGGTGTCCAGCTCGGCGCTCGACGCGCGTGGGCGGGTCGTGAGCTACACGAGCGCCTCGGGTCTGGCGCCGGTGGAGTTCACCTACGACAGCGAGGGACGCATCTCCCGCGTGGACCAGGGTCCCCAGTTCTGGACCTACACGTTCGACTCGCGTGACCGGATTCTCACTCGCACGAACGCGGCGGGGCACACCATCGAGTACGCGTACGACGCCGCGGACAGGCTCACGCAGATCGTGCTGCCGTCCGGCCGGGACTACGGCTACACATACGACGAGAACGGCCGCATCACGAGCATCGTGACTCCGGCCGGGTTCAGCCACTCCCTTGGGTGGAGCGACGTGGGTCTGCCGGTGAGCTACACGCCGCCCGGCACGACCGCCTCGTACGGGCGCTCATATGACGACGAGCTGAAGCTCACCGGCACGAAGCTTCCCGGCGGTCGTACGGTCGGCTACGGCTACGACGCGGGTGGGCGGCTCGCGGGTCAGGCCGGCCCTGAGCTCACCACAGCCTTCTCCTACGTGGGCGCCACGGAGCGGCCCGCGGGCATCTCGAGCACCCCGACCGGCGGCGGCACGGCGCAGACGATTGGCTTCGCCTACGACGGAGCGCTCGTAAAGGAAACCGACTTCGGCGGGCCGGCGACCGGGTCGTTCGACTACGTCTGGGACGACGACCTCCTCCTCGCGTCGACCACGCTCACCGCCGGGGCCACTGTCGCGACCACGAGCATCGCCCGCGACGACGACGGCCTGCCCACGACGATCGGGCCGTTCGGCGTGGCGCGCGGCGGGCCTGGTGGCGCCCCGTCCTCGTACGGCGACGGGGCCATCGCAACCGAGCTGGCGTACGACACCCTCGGCCGCGTCAGCCAGCGCGGCGGCACCGCTGCCGGCACCGAGCGCTTCCGGGCCACACTGACACGCGGGCCCGAGGGCACGATCACGCGCAAGGTCGAGGTGGTGAACGGTGTCAGCACCCAGCTCGACTACGTGTACGACGAGGACGGCCGCCTGACTCGGGTGGACAGGAACGGAGCCCTGGCGGAGCAGTACGCCTACGACCTCAACGGAAACCGCACGAGCCGCCAGGTGGGGATCGTTTCCGAGGCGGCGACCTACGACCAGCAGGACCGGCTCACGAGCCTCGGAGCCACGACATACGTGTTCAACGCTGACGGGATGCTCAGCGCTCGCGGTGGCGACAGCTTCACCTATGGAGCTCGCGGAGAGCTGCTGTCGGCGACCGTCGGCGGCACCACGGCCACCTACCGGTACGACGGGATGGGGCGTCGCGTGAGCCGGACCGTGGGCGGGGGCACAACGCAGTATCTCTACGGCGACGCCGACCCGTTCCTGGTGAGCGCGGTCCGGGAGCCCGGCGGCGAGCTCACGCGCCTGTTCTACGACCAGCAGGGCCTGCTTCACGCGCTGGAGCGCGGCGGCACTCGCTATCTCGTGGGAAGCGACCAGGTCGGCACTCCACACGTCGTGGCGAACCCGAGCGGCGCGGTCGTTAAGCAGATCGACTACGACGCGTTCGGAGGCGTGAGCGCCGACAGCGCTCCCGCGTTCTCGCTCCCGATCGGGTTCGGCGGCGGAATAGCGGACCCGCTCACCGGTCTCGTAAGGCTGGGTCTGCGCGACTACGACCCACGCGCCGGCCGTTTCACGGCGCGCGACCCGATCCTGTTCGAGGGCAGTCCGATGAACCTGTTCGAGTACGCGGGGAGCGATCCGGTCAACCACCGCGATCCGACCGGCATGGTCTGCATCGGCTTCGAGGCGTTCCAGGTGGAGGGCGGCGGCGCGGAGTTCTGTGCCGACGCCACCGGCGTCAGCACCTGCATCAAGGGAGGGGTCGGCTTCGGAGGCGGGCTGGACGTAGACCCGGGTGGCCGTCCGCGCCAGCCAGGGGTGTCCATCGACGCGAAGGCCGGACTGAACTTCGGACCGGCCCGGGTCGGCGTGAAGGGCAACTTCCCCTTGGACAAATGCCAGAGAAACCACGTGGTCGGTTGGCGGCGGGGTTGGGACCTTCGAGTTGGGTGGAGGGAACTCCGGTCCCTACGTGAAGGGCCGCGCTGGATTCGACATAGAGGGCAACATCTCGACGCGGTCGGTGTTCGACACGCCGCTCAAGTTCGGCGGAGGCGCCTCGGCTGCGATCAGGGGCTGCGTGTCCCACTTCTTCGGATGAGACGAGCACTCCTCACAATCGCCGCTGTCGCCGCCGGGCTGGCCACGGCGCTAACGCTCGGCGCGCTCCCCGCGGCCTCGGCGCCCGTCTGCACCGTCACCTGGGACGGCGAGGGCGCGACGGACTCCTGGAACCTCGTGGCCAACTGGGATACCAACGTCCTGCCCGGCGCGGGCGCGAACGTGTGCATCCCCGCCGGCAGCCGCGCGGAGCACACGTCCGGGACCACCACCATCGCGAGCCTCCAGGGCGGCGGGACGGTGCTGCTCGGTGGCGGCAGCCTCGCGATCACCGCCGACACTGACGCTGCGCTCCAACACTTCGAGATGAGCTCGGGCACGCTGACGGGCGCCGGGCGGTTCGCCGTGAGCGGCGACTTCTCGTGGACCGGCGGGTCGCTGGCCGGCTCGGGGACCACGGAGGTACCGATCGGGGCGACGCTCCTGATCGGGCCCGCCGGGGGCACGGTGTTCCTCGACGGAGGCCGGACCCTGCGCGTCGCCGGTACGGCAACCTGGTCCACCGGCGCCATCGCGCTTCAGGGGACCTCGCTGTTCGACGTGACGGGGACCTTGAGAGCAAACTCGGAGACAGGCCAGATCAGCAACTCGGGCGGTCTCGACGCCCAGGTGCACGTCGGGGGCACGCTGCGCAAGGACACTGGCACGGGGACCACGGTGATCGCGGGCGCTGATCGACAACGACGGGACCGTCAGCGCGCAGACCGGAACGCTTCGACTCGACCGTGGCGTGCCCACCGCCGTCCAAACGGGCTCGTTCGGGGCGACCGACGCCTCGGCACACGTCAGGCTCGGGGCTCTGTTCAGCCAGTTCCTCCTCGGCCCCGGAGCGAGCCTGACGGGCGGGGTCGAGCTGGTGCTCGGTGTGTTCACGGTCTCCGGCCCGGTCACCGTGAGCGGGCAGGGCAACAAGATCTCGAGCGGCGACATCCTCGGAGACCGGGACGCTCTCGGTCACCGGGGAGCTCATCTGGGTCGGTGGATCGATGGCCGGCACCGGCACGACGGCGATCCGCGGGTCGGGCCAGCTGTCGATCGAAGCCGCCGCCTCGTTCGGAGTGGAGCTCGAGGACAGCCGCACGCTGCGGGTGGAGGGCAACGCGACCTGGTTGAACGGCGCGGTGCGGCTCGACGATGCCGCCCGCATCGAGAACCTCGGTGTCTTCGATGCGCGCGCCGACGGTGCGCAGATGACGGCGTTCGCCTCGAGGGACGCCGAGTTCTTCAACGGCGGCACGCTCACGAAGACAACCGGCACCGGCACCGTGAACGTCACCGTGCCCCTGATCAACGACGGGTTGCTCGACGTCCGCAGCGGGCGGGCTAAGAGTGGACGAGTCCTTCGGCAACGCGCACTCTCAGACGCGCGACGGGCTGCAGCACGTGCAGGTGCGAGGGCCGCTTGCGGGCACGAACTTCGGGGTGCTCCAGGTGCCCGGCAAGGCCAGGCTGAACGGCACGCTCGAGATCGAGACCACCGGCTTCTCGCCGGCGTTGAATGCCGAGGTGAAGGTGATCGAGTACGGCTCGCGCAGCGGCGAGTTCAGCGACGTAACCGGGGCCGCGATTGGCAACGGGCTCGTCTGGCGGGTGCGCTACGACCCGACCGGGGTCACCCTGGTCGCCGACAATCCGCCTCCTACGTTGTTGGGTACGGGCGTCGTGCTCCCAACCGGGCGCCGGTTGCGCGAGGCGAGAGCTACCGGCTCCGGGCCGGTGGCATGCTCAGGCTCGCTGGGCGTCGCGGGCTGCTCGCAAACGACCGTGATCCCGACGGCGACCGCCTGCGAGTTCGGGTCTTGAAGCGGTCCCGGGCAGCTCAACACGTCCGGATAAATCGCCGCAACGGCGCGCTTTCCTGGCGCGCGCCGAGCAAGTTCCGCGGCACGGCTTGGCTCCGCTATCGCGTCATCGACGCGCTCGGCCACCGCTCGCGGCCGGTCAAGCTGCGCATTCGCGTCGGCTCGTAGGAGCAGAGTTGTTGCACTCGGTTGCTGAGGCGCCTGCGCCGCAGGCCTAGCGTCCTGGGGCGTGATGGCCCGGCGTCCGTATCACGCCGCGGTCGCGGCGCTCGCCTGGGGAATCGGCTGCGCGGGCGTCGCCGCCGGCACAGCGTCTCTGGTGTGGGCATCCGCCGCCGTCACGCTGGCGGCACTCGCCGCCCTCCGGGCCTGGACGCTCGGGGCGGCGTGCGCTGCGTGCGTCCTCCTTGGCGGTGCCATCGGTGCCGCTCGGATTCACGCGATCGAGGAGCCGTTCCGGCACCTCCCGCTTGGCCAGACGACGTCGCTGCGCGTCATTCTTCTCGAGCGTCCGCGCGTCTCGGCGTTCGGCTCGCAGGCCGAAGTACGCGTGGCGTCAGGGCCCGGGCGCGGCGCCAGGTTGCTGGCGCGTGCCCCGCAATCGCTGGCTGTGCCCGAGGCCCTCAGCGTGGGCGCCGAGCTGCGGGTCCGGGGTACCGTCCACGCGCTTCGGAGTCGTGCCTCACTGATGGGCGAGCTCCAGCTCGATTCCGTCGCGGCCACGGGACATGGGCGCGGCGGCGTCGGCGGGGCCCTCGACGCCATGCGGCGTCGGGCCGAGCGCACTGTCGCGGCGGGCCTCCCGGGGCCCGAGGCGGCGCTCGCGCGCGGCATGGTGCTGGGCGAGGACGAGGCGATCGACGAGTCCAGGCGCCAGGATTGGCGCGACTCGGGGCTCGCACACCTGCTCGCGGTGAGCGGGCAGAACGTGATGCTGCTGGTGGCGCTCGCGCTGCCATTGCTCGTTGCGGCTGGGCTCGGGCCACGCGGGCGGGGCGGCGCGCTCTGTGCTTGGTTGCGCTGTACGTGCCGCTTGCGGGCGCGGGACCTCGCTGCAGCGAGCGGGTGTGATGGGCGCCGCCGGCATTGCGGCGATGACGCTCTCGCGACCGTCGTCGCGCTGGTACGCGCTGCTGCTCGCAGCCGCCGCAACGCTTGCCCTGAACCCGCGCGCGTGCGCCGACCCGGGCTGGCAGCTGTCGTTCGCCGCGGTCGCGGGCATCCTCGTGGCCGGCCGGCCGCTGGCGGCAAGGCTGCGGCGAACCACCGAAGAGCTCGCCCCTCCGCCGCGCGGTGCCCGCCATCGCGTACTGCCCCGCGCCCTGCGAGATGGGGTCTGCGAGGGCATCGCCATCACCGTTGCGGCCACGCTTGCCACGGCGCCCCTGGTCGCCCATCACTTCGGATCCGTGCCGCTCGCAGGGCTTGCGGCCAACCTGCTGGCGCTTCCGGCGGTCGCGCCCGCCATGTGGCTCGGGATGGTCAAGGCCGCGCTCGGCGTGGTCGGGCCGCTGCTGCCGGGCAGCGATCGGCTCGCCGAGCTGCTCGGGCCGCCCACGCACGTTGCGATCGCCTACCTCGACGGCCTCGCCGAGCGCTGCGCGACCCTCCCCGGCGGACGCCTCCGGCTGCCGCTGCACTCGCCGGCCTCGGTCGTTGCCGCCTACGGGGCGATAACAGCACTCGTCTACCTGCCGAGGCTGATCTCGATCCGGCGACCGCGCGGCGCCCGCCCCGGTGCCCTCGAGCTCGCCGCCTCCTGGCGACGAAGCCCGCGCTCCCTGCGCGCCGCGGTCTCCGTGCTCGTCACGGCTCTGCTCGTGCTGGGCGCCGCAGCTGTGCTCGCACCGCCGGCGCCGCCCGACGCCCTCACGGTCCGCTTCCTCGACGTCGGCCAGGGGGATGCGACCCTGATCCAGGACGGTGCGGGCGCCGCCGCCCTGTTCGACGGCGGCCCACCCGAGGCGCGCGTCTACCGCCACCTGCGCGCCGCCGGCGTGCGACGGCTCGATCTCATGGTCGCCACCCACCAGTCGCGCGACCACCAGGGCGGCCTGCCCGAGGTGCTCGAGCGGATCCCGACCGCGCTGCTCGTCGAGAACTCCGACGGCACCAGCGATCGGGACTTCCGGCGCCTGCTCGCCGAGGCCGACGCCGCGGGATCCGCCGCGTCCCGGCTCAGGCGGGCCAGCGTCTGCGGGTGGGCCGGCTCGAGATCGAGCTGCTCTCGCCAGCGCCGCTGCCACCGGGAGCCCCGCGGCCGGAGGACCCGAATCCGCGCGGGGTCGCCGCGATCGTCAGCTCCGGCGACTTCGACCTGTGGCTCAGCGCTGACGCGGAGAGCGACGCCATTCTGCCGCTGCCTTGCGGCCGGTGGAGGCGATGAAGGTGTCCCACCACGGCAGCGCTGACCCGGGCCTGCCCGAGGTGCTGGAGCGCCTGCGCCCGCGGGTGGCGGCGATCGAGGTCGGCGCCGGCAACTCCTACGGCCACCCGACGCCCGAAACGCTCGCCGCCCTCCGCGCGGCGGTACCGCACGTCTACCGCACCGACCGCGACGGGACGGTGACGCTCACCGTACGCGACGGCCACATGGCGTCGAAACCGAGCGCTGACCCGTGGCGCCGCCCGCGCGCTTCGTACACTGGCGGCGTGGCCGCGCTGAAGCCCGCCTACCTCGTCTGCGGAGACGACGACGCCAAGATCGACGCCTGGCGCGCGCGTGTGCGCCGCAGGGCCGAGGATGAGCGCGGGCCGGGCGGGCTGGAGGTCTTCGACGCCCGCCAGAGCGATCCGGGCGAGGTTGCCGGCGCGCTCGCGATGCTGAGCTTCGAGACGGCCACGCGCTACCTGCTGGTGGACGACGTGGGCGCGTGGAAGGCCGCCGAGCTCGCCCCGCTCGAAAAGGCGCTCACCGAGCTGCCACCCGAAACCGTGCTGGTCCTCATTGCGCGCGGTAAGGCACCCAAGTCACTCTCGAAGGCAACAGAGAAGGCCAGCGGAGAGGTCCGCGAGTACGCCGCCCCCAAGCCGTGGGAGCTGCCGAAGTGGTGCGTCGGCCACGCACGCGAGCTCGGCCTGCAGCTCGACCAGGAGGCGGCGAAGGAGCTCGTCGCCCGGGTTGGCACGAGCCAGCAGCGCCTCTCGCGGGAGCTCGAGAAGATCGCGCTCGCCGTGCACCCGTCGGCGAACGTGACGATCGCGGACGTGGAGCAGCTCGCCGCCACGGACACCGCCCCGGGCGCCTACGACCTCGCCGACGCGCTCGTGGCCGGCGACCTGCGCGGCACGCTCGCGCTCGCCGAGCAGCTCGAAGAGCATGGCGAGCGTCCCGGCAAGCTCGTCTGGCCGATCGTGCGCAGGCTCCGCGAGGTGCACCAGGCCGCGGCGATGCTGGGAGCGGGGATGCCGGACGCCCAGGTCGCAGCCGCACTGAAGGGTCCTCCATGGGCCAGCAAGAAGGTGATCGCGCGCGCGAAGAAGGCCGACCTGGCCACGCTCGAGCGGGCGCTGTGCGTGTTCGCGGACCTCGAGGTCGAGCTACGCGGCGGCAGCGAGCTCCAGCTGGGCGAGGACACGGCCTTCTCGCTGGCGCTGGCGCGCGCGACGGGCGCTAGGGCCCGTAGGGGTACCACCACTCCTTCGCGGCGATCTTCGTCTCGATGTGGACGTGCTTCGTGTCCTGGAAGGCCTCGAGGCCCTCCTGGCCGAGCTCGCGGCCGAGGCCCGACTGCTTCATGCCGCCGAACGGCCCCGCGTCGTTGTCGGTGAGCGGGTCGTTGATCCACACCGTGCCGGCGCGGATCTCGCGCATGCAGCGCACCGCGGTCTCGAGGTCGCGCGTGTAGACGTTCGCGCCGAGGCCGAAGCGGGTTGAGTTCGCCAGGCGGATGGCCTCGTCGAGTGAGTCCACCGGCACGATCGGTGCGACGGGCCCGAAGGTCTCCTCGCGCAGCAGCTCGGTCGTGTCCGGCGCGCCCGTCACGACCGCGGGCGAGAGGAAGTGCCCACGCTCCTGCCCGGCGTGGTCGCCGCCCACCACGAGGGTCGCGCCCGCAGTGACCGCCGCCTCGAGCTGCGCCTCCACCTTCGCGCGCTGGGGCGCCGACACCATCGGGCCGACGTCCGTGGACGAGTCGAGCGGATCTCCCACGCGCAGCGAGCTCGTGTAGTCCACGAACGCGGAGACGAAGTCGTCATACACCTCGCGCGCCACGTAGAAGCGCTCCGCCGAGGTGCACACCTGCCCGGCGTTCAGGTAGGCCGCCCACGCGCCGCCCTTCGCGGCCACCTCCACGTCCGCGGCCACGTCGGCGCAGACGATGAACGGGTCCTTGCCGCCCATCTCGAGGTTCATCCGCGCCACCCGCGAGGCGCAGGCGGCGGCCACGCTCTTGCCGGTCTCGACGGATCCAGTGAAGGCCACACCCGCGATGCGCTCGTCGTTCACGATCGCCGAGCCCACCTCGCCCGCGCCCGCCACGATGTTCACCACGCCGGGCGGGAGATGGTCGAAGCAGGAGGCGAGCATCAGCGTCGACAGCGGCGTGAGCTCCGACGGCTTCGCCACCACGGTGTTGCCGGCCGCAATCGCGGGCGCCAGCTTCCAGGAGAGCAGCAGCAGTGGGTAGTTCCAGGGCACGATGCAGCCCCAGGCGCCGATCGGCTCCTTCACACCAGAGCCAGCTGGGTCGACTCGATCGACGGGATCACGCGTCCGGCGAAGTTGCGGCCCATCTCCGCGTAGTAGTCGAAGGCCGACGCGGTCCAGCCGACCTCGTCCGAGTTCTCCACCAACGGCTTGCCGCCCTCGAGCGTCATCACGTGGGCGAGCTCGTCCGTGCGGGCGCGCAGGCGAATCGCCACCTCGTGAAGGAGCTCCGCGCGCTCGACGGCCGGAGTGGCCGCCCAGCCCGGGAACGCCTCGTTCGCGGCCACCACGGCGGCGTCTAGCTGCTCGGCCGACGGCAGGCCGATCGAGACGAGCGTCTCCTCGGTGGCGGGGTTCTCGACCGCGAGCGGCTCGCCGTCGCCCGCCACCTGCTCGCCGCGTATGAGCAGCCTGGTCTCCATGCGCGCACCCTAGCCGTCCGCGCGCCCCTCGGACGTCCGTCCACAACGGGCGACTTCCGCCGCCCGAGGCCGTACAGTCGATATCCCTTGGACTCGTCTTCTGGCGCTCACCCGGCCCGGCGACTGCTGCTGCCGGCGGCGCTGACAGCGGCCGTGGTGCTCTTGATTCCCGTCTCGGCCCACGCCGCGGCATGGCTGCCTCCGGCGCCCGTCTCGCCCGCGGCGGAGAACATGACGTTCTCGGAGGTCGCGATGGCGGGCAACGGAGACGTGATCGCCGTCTGGACCCAGAGCACCGGAGGCATGTGGGCGTCGATACGACCCGCGGGCGGGTCGTTCGGGGCGCCTGTGCCGATCTCGTCGGGGACCGGCGCAGTGGGGAGTGGCCGCCCGGCGCTCGCAGTCGACGCGACCGGCAACGCGATCGCGGCCTGGACGCAGTCGGACGGCTCCAATCCGCGAACGCGGGCGGCATTCCGCCCCGCGGGAGGCTCGTTCGGCCCGATGGAGACGATCTCCGCGGCCGGCACGGGCACCAGGGACCTCGACCTCGCGATGGACGCGGCGGGGAACGCGATCGCCGTCTGGAGCACGGCGGCCGCGCCCAACCGCGTGCAGTGGTCGTACCGCCCGGCGGGCGGCTCTTTTCCCCCCGGCGGCACAACGATCACGGCTGGCGCGACCAGCTCGCAGCAGTACCCGCGCCTAGCGATGGACGCCGCCGGCAACGCGGTCGTCGCCTACCAGGCGTACGACACTCCGCCGAACGTCACCTACATCCGCTACCAGGAGCGGCCGGCGGGCGGGGTCTTCCCGGGCGCCGCTGGCGAGAAGGAGGTACTCCTAGAGAACGGGAACGGCAGCCCGCCCAGCGACAGGCAGATGGACGTCGGGATAGGGGGCGGCCAGCTCGCTTTCGCCTGGCACCGCTTCGAGGGAGGATCGAATGACACCTACCGCGGCGCCTTCAGGACATTCGGCGCGGCCGAGACCACCGGCACGCACCTAATCGACTCGGCGGAGAGCATGAGCAGGATCCAGCTCGTGATGGCACCGTCGGGGGAGGCGCTCGCGGTCTGGTCGACCAGCGGCGCCGCGACCGATCTCCTGTGGTCCGCCCGCACGCCCGGATCGGCGACCTTCGGGGCGCCGGCGCACCTCGCGCCGGAGGCCGCCATTGCCCAGGAGGGAGTCGTCGGCCTGGACGGGCTCGGCAACGCGATGGCGACGTGGTACCAGGTGACCACCCCGCCGGCCGCCCACACAGCCTGGGCAGCCCGGCGTCCCGCCGGCGGGAGCTTCGGCGCGCCGCAGGAGCTGTTCGGCGGTGGGGCGGGCATCTTCTTCTCGAACCTCTCGGCCGGGGGCGACTCGCAGGGCAACGGCTTCGTCGGCGCGGCGCGCTTCGCCTCCCCCAACACCCGCCTGAACGTGGCGGGCTGGGACCCGGTGCCGCCCGCCCTGGGGGCACTGACGGTCCCTCCGGTTAGCAACAACCCGATCTCGTTCTCGGTGACCCCGTCCGACGTTTGGGGTCCCGTGACCACCGGCTGGGACTTCGGCGACGGCGCCACGGCGCCGGGAACGCAGCAGTCGCACACGTTCGGGACGCCGGGCCAGAACTACAACGTGACCGCGACCGCCACCGACGCGGCTGGCAACTCCGCGAGCGCATCCGCCCTCACTGTGCTGAACGCGCCGCCGGCTCTCGGCCGGCTCACCATGCTCCGGCGCGTCTTCGCTGTAGCCGGCTCTCCGACGGCGATCAGTGCTCAGCGCGGCCGGCGCGTGAAGCGGGGAACGACCTTCCGCTACAGCCTGTCCGAGCCCGCGCGCGTGACCATCCGGATCGACCGGATTCTCCCCGGAAGACGGGTGGGTAGGCGCTGTCGCAAGCCGAGCTCGCGCCTCATACGGCGCCCCTCTTGCAAGCGCTACGTCCGGGCCGGGCGCACGCTGGTGCGCAACCCGCCCGTCGGGCGGGTCGCCACGAAGTTCAGCGGGCGGATCGGCCGCAGGGCGCTGCGGCCCGGCCGCTATCGCGCGACGGCCGAGGCCACGGATCGCTTCGACCTGCGCTCGCGGAAGCGCACGATCACGTTCCGCGTAGCGCGGGGCTGAGCTAGGAGAGGCGGCGGCTAGGTCCGGGCCAGGACCGCTCGCTGAATCGAGTCCGGCAGCGTGAAGATGTCGCCGAGCTTGCCCTCGTAGCTCGGCACGCCGAAGCGATCCGCGAGCTGTTCCAGCGCGACCAGGTCGCCGGCGTGTGCGGCCTGGCTGTCGAGCACGTCGCCGCCGCCCAGCGCGCACGGTGCGGTGGCCACCTCGGGCGGATCCGGCAGGGCGGGCGTGTCGAAGTCGGCCTGATCCCAATCGAAGCTCAGGCCGATGTTGCGCGACTGAGCCTGTCGCAGGGTCAGGTCGCCGAGCCCGAAGCGGTACGAGATCAGCTTGAGCACGGACTCGTGCCCGTAGAGCCCGTGGTCCACTCTGAAGCCGGAACTCTGCCGGCGACCGCGGGCGTACGGCGAGACCGCAGCGCGGGGATCCGGAAGCCCATCTGACCGAAGTCCTCGTACAGGTTTGCGCTCGCGCGGTCGTCGGCCACGTGGGGCGGGCGTGACGTGATCGAAGAATCCACCCCACTCGTCGTAGAGCACGAACAATGCGCCGCGCCGGTAGCACGGCGACTTCACGAAGGCGTTGACCACGTCGGCCATGAACGCCTGTCCGAGCCGGACGTCGCCGAGCGGATGCTCGTCGGCGGACAGCCCGTCGCCGCCGCCGCCGTCGCGGAACGGCGGGTCCACGAAGGAGATGTTCGGGAGCGTCCGGCCGCGCAGTCGGCGTAGTAGCGCGTGATCGGGTTGGTCCAGGTGGCGCCGCGCGCTCCCCAGACCGCGGAGAAGGGCAGGTCGGAGGCGTAGTAACGCGCGCTGAGGCCGTGCGCCAGGCCTCGGTCGAAGATCGTCTCCCACTGGTTGCCGGCCGTCCCGGCCGGCGGGTCGTTGTTCTTGAGCCCACCCGATTGAGCCGGACCACTTGTAGTAGCGGTTCGGCCAGGTCGAGGCGAGCAGCGAGCAGAAGAAGCGGTCGTAGAGCGTGTAGTTCCGCGCCGCCTCGTGGATGAAGCCGAGCTCGCCACGGTTGAAGTAGGTGAGCGCGAACTCGTCGTTGCCCGAGCCGTCCGCGAGGAAGCCGCCGAGCAGCTGCGCGCGCCCTGACTCCCAGCCGTGGCCCGGGTCCGGGTGGCCGCAGCCCTTGTACTCCATCCCGCCGCTTCCGAGGGTGGAGAAGTGGCGCGTCGGCACGGATGCTCCGGACGGATCCGTGTAGCTCTGGTCCTGAATCGCGTCCGCCCCCGGGACCCAGCCGAAGTAGTGGTCGAAGGAGCGGTTCTCCATCATCAGCACCACGAAGTGGTCGATCGGGAGGTTCCGCGGCGAGGGGAGCCCGGAACGGCGCGCCGCCGCGTCGGCCGCCTCAGCCAGGATCGTGCCGGCCGGCAGGGCGGCTGCCAGCCCGGCCATCCCAGCCGTGTACGCCGTCCGCTCGAGGAACTCCCGCCGCGTCTCCTGCGCCATCCCGCCGGGGATTTACCCACACGGCGCGTGAGAAATGTCGCGGTTCGGTTAACGCGCTAGGAGAGGCGGCTGCGGATGCGCGCCGCGCGCGACTTCTTGCGGGCGGCGTTGTTGCGGTGCAGCGCACCCGACTTCGCGGCCTTGTCGATCCGCGAGACGAGCGTGCGGAACTCGTCGTCGGCCTTTGTGGCGTCGCCCTCGCTCACCGCCGTCTCCAGGCGGTGGAACCAGGTCTTCACCTGGGAAGTACGGCGCCGATTCTCGAGGCGCTCGCGCTCCGCCCGATGAATCCGCTTTTCTTGTGAGGCGATGTTGGCCATGGAACCGACGCGAGTGTAGCGGGCACCGCCCAGTGGCGACCGACGCACCCGGCCGACCCGGACAGGGACGGCGCATCGCGCGCAACACCGCGTTCTTCTCGTTCGCGACCGGGCTTTCGCGCCTGCTCGGCCTCGCCCGCGAGGTGGTCGCGGCGAGCTATTTCGGCGTGACCGGCGCGATGTCGGCGTTCACGATCGCCTTCCAGGTGCCGAACCTCGTGCGCGCCCTGTTCGCCGACTCCGCGCTCCAGGGCGCGTTCGTGCCCGTCTTCACCGAGCTGCTCGAGAAGGGCGAGCGCAAGGAGGCGTTCCGGGTCGCCTCGAGCCTGTTCTTCCTGATCTGCCTGGTGCTGGCCGCGGTCACGGCGCTGTTCGTCCTGTTCGCCGAGCCGCTGATGGGCCTGTTCGCGCCCGGCTTCGACGACGACCCGGCGCTCAAGGAGCTCACGGTCAACCTCGCGCGGCTGATGTTCCCGATCGTCGTGCTGCTTGCGCTCTCGGGACTCGTGGTCGGGATGCTGAACTCCTTCGACCACTTCGCGGTGCCTGCGCTCGCCCCGGTGGCGTGGAACCTCGTGATCATCGCGGCGCTCGTCGGGTCTCGTGCCGGTGCTGCCGGAGGACGACGAGATCTACGCGTACGCGATCGGGATCCTCGTGGGCACGGTCGTCCAGTTCCTGCTGCCGCTGCCGTGGCTGCGCGGGCGCGGCGGAAGCCTGACCTTCAAGATCGACTGGCGCGACGAGCGCGTCCGGCGCGTGCTGAAGCTGATGCTGCCGGTGACGCTCGCCCTCGGGCTGATCAACGTGAGCCTCCTGATCAACTCGGTGTTCGGCACGCTCGTGTCCGACGAGGCGCCCGCGGCGATCGACAAGGCGTTCCGTATCTACCAGCTGCCGCAGGGCCTGTTCAGCATCGCGATCGCCACGATCCTGTTCCCGACGATGTCGCGCTTCGCGGCGCGCGGGGCGCGCGACGACCTGCGCCGCACCATGGGCACAGGCGTGCGCCAGATCTGCCTGCTGCTGATCCCGAGCGCGGTGCTGATGGCCGTGCTCGCGGAGCCGATCACGCGACTCGTGTACGAGCGCGGCGCGTTCGACGCCGAGGCCACCGACCTCACCTCCACCGCGATGCTCTGGTGGTCGATCTCGCTGCCGTTCCAGGGCGTGAGCCTGCTGTTCTCGCGCACCTTCTTCAGCCTCCAGCGGCCCTGGGCCACCACGGCGCTCGCCGGCGTGAACCTGCTCGTGAACGCCGCGGTCGCCGCGGCGCTCTACGAGCCCTTCGAGATCGCCGGGATCGTGCTGGGCACGGTGGCCGGCACGGTCGTGATGTGCGTGGCGCAGGGCTGGATCCTGCGCAAGGAGCTGGCGGGCATCGAGGGCGGGCTGCTGGTCTCGTCCGCGGTGCGGATGCTCGCGGCCGGCGCGCTGCTCGCGGCCGTGGCGTACTTCAGCTGGAAGGGCCTCGACGACCTCCTGGGCCGTTCGCTCGCCGGCCAGGCCGTGTCGGTGCTCACCGCGATCGCCGCGGGGTCGGCCGCCTACGCCGCGGCGGTGTGGGTGCTGCGCGTGCCCGAGGCGCGCCAGATCCGGCGCCTGCTCGTTAGCCGGGGCGGGTCCGGAGGGGTAGAAGCGCCGCATGGCTGACGAGAAGATGGATGTCGAGAAGCAGATCGAGTGCCTGAACACGGCGCTCCGCCTCCAGCACCGCTCGGTGCTCCAGTACTCGCTCGTGGCGGGCAGCGTGATCGGGCTCGAGTACCAGGCGCACGCCGACAAGATGCGGGACCACGCGCTCTCCGAGCTCGAGGACGCCACCCGGCTCGTGGAGAAGGTCACCGCCCTTGGTGGGGAGCCGACCACGGACGTGGCGCCGATCGAGTTCGTGGCCGACCCCGACAAGGCGATCGACGCGCTGATCGACTGCGAGTCCGAGACGCTCGAGGCGCTCCAGGCGGCCATCGAGCCGACCGGGCGCGAGGCGGCGTCCGAGGCCGTGGAGCACCGCCTGGAGCACATGATCATGCGCAAGCAGGAGCAGGTGGACTACCTGCTGCGCGCGCAGCGCCGACGCGCGCCTAGCCCGCCCTCCAGCGCCGCGATCGCGTCGGCGGCCGAGGCGTACACCTTGCCGTAGACCACCTTGCCGTCCCGGACGCGCCAGATCCAGCCGGTCGAGCCGCTGACGGTGCGTGAGCGCGAGCGCGCGCTGACCTTTCCTGTCACGAGGACGAGGTCGCCCTGCGGGCGGAACTCGCGCGGCGTGAGGCGCAGCTCCTCCCACACTGCGGCGACGTCGCGGAAGTACTCGCGCAGGCCGGCGTGACCCCGGTAGGGCTCGGTGCGGCCGGCCTGCTCGCCGGTCACGGCCGAGAACTCGATGTCCGGGTGCGCCAGGCCCAGCACCGTCTCGAGGTCCCGGTCCGCGAAGGCGGCGAACATCGCCTTGACGACTTCGATGTCAGTCGCGATCACGAGTCCGGTCGGAACTATGACCCATCGCCATACTCGTACGCCGCAGTGGAATCACCACGGGACAACATCCGCAACTTCTCGATCATCGCCCACATCGATCACGGGAAGTCCACGCTGGCCGACCGGATTCTCGAGATCACCGGGGCGGTCGACGCTCGCGATCACAGGCCCCAGATGCTCGACTCGATGGACCTCGAGCGCGAGCGCGGCATCACGATCAAGGCCCAGGCGGTGCGCGTGGAGTACACCGCGAAGGACGGCCGGCTCTACCGCCTGCACCTGATCGACACGCCCGGGCACGTGGACTTCACCTACGAGGTGTCGCGCTCGCTCGCCGCATGCGACGGCGCGCTGCTGCTCGTGGACGCCTCCCAGGGCGTGGAGGCGCAGACGGTGGCGAACACCTACCTCGCCGTCGACTCCGGGCTCGAGCTGATCCCCGCGATGAACAAGATCGACCTCCCGGGCGCCGAGCCGGAGCGCGTGGCGGGGGAGATCTCGCGAGCTGATCGGCGTGGACCCGGAGGGCGTGCTCCGCATCTCGGCCAAGACCGGCGACGGCGTGGTCGAGCTGCTCGAGGCGCTCGTGGCGCAGGTGCCGTCGCCCGAGGGCGATCTCGACGCGTCGCCGCGCGCGCTGATCTTCGACTCGGAGTTCGACCAGTACCGCGGCGTGATCGCCTACGTCCGGGTGGTCGACGGGACGCTCCGCAAGGGCGACGCCATCGTGGCGATGCAGGGCGGCACGTACGCGGAGATCGACGAGATCGGCTTCTTCGGCCCGCAGATGAGGCCGGTCGACGCGCTGCACGCGGGGGAGGTCGGCTACGTGATCACGGGCATCAAGGACGTCTCGCACCTGCGCGTGGGCGACACGATCACCACCAGGGCGAACGCCGCGAGCGAGCCGCTGCCGGGCTACCGCGAGATCAAGCCGATGGTCTTCTGCGGCCTCTTCCCGGTGGAGACGAACCAGTTCCCCGACCTGCGCGACGCGCTCGAGAAGCTCGAGCTGAACGACGCGGCGCTCACATGGGAGCCCGAGACGAGCGAGGCGCTCGGGTTCGGCTTCCGCTGCGGCTTCCTCGGCCTGCTGCACATGGACATCGTGCGCGAGCGGCTCGAGCGCGAGTACGACCTCGAGCTGCTGGCCACCGCGCCGACGGTCGAGTACGACGTGACCCTGACGGACGGCCGCGAGGTGGTGGTGCACTCGCCCTCGGACATGCCGGACCGCGCCGAGATCGCCGCGATCAAGGAGCCCTACATCCGCGCGACGATCCTCACGCCGAAGGAGCACGTGGGCGCCGTGATGGAGCTCTGCCAGGAGCGCCGCGGCACGCACGTGGACATGACCTTCCTGTCCCAGGAGCGCGTGCAGCTCCACTACGACCTGCCGCTCGCGGAGATCGTGCTCGACTTCTTCGACCAGCTGAAGTCGCGCACCAAGGGCTACGCCTCGCTCGACTACGAGCTGACCGGCATGCGCGAGGGGGACCTCGTGAAGCTCGACATCCTGCTCTCGGGCGACAAGGTGGACGCGCTCTCGATGGTCGTCCACCGCGACAAGGCCTATCCCGCCGGGCGCGTTCTCACCGAGCGCCTGCGCAAGCAGATCCCGCGCCAGCAGTTCGAGGTGGCGATCCAGGCGGCCATCGGAGCGAAGATCATCGCCCGCGAGTCGGTGAAGCCGATGCGCAAGGACGTGATCGCCAAGTGCTACGGCGGCGACGTGAGCCGCAAGCGCAAGCTGCTCGAGAAGCAGAAGGCCGGCAAGAAGCGCATGAAGCAGGTGGGCCGCGTGGAGGTGCCGCAGGAGGCGTTCCTCGCGGTGCTCGAGCTGTCAGGGGACGGCAACCCGCTGATCGTCCTCGTCCATTCCGGGCATCGCCAGCCCGGACATGTGGGACGGCTTCGACCTGCCGGGCGAGGCAGCGGCGGCATCAGCTTTCCGAACGCACTGTCCGTCGAGGACGCCAGTGGCGCTGGTGGGCGCGTCCTACGGCGGTTTGGTCTGCCTCGACTTCGCGGCCCGGCAACCCGGACCTGGTCACGGAGCTCGTGTTGCTCGATGCCCCGCTGCCGGACCACGACTGGTCGGCTGAGGTCCTCGCGTACGCGGAGGAGGAGGAGCGCCTGCTCGAGGCGGGCGACCTCGACGCGGCGACGGAGCTGAACCTGTCCTTCTGGGCACCCACGGTCGCGGACCGGCTGCGGCCGATGACGCGCTGGTCGCTCGAGCTCGACGTCGACGAGATCGAGCAGGTGGACCTCAGCGCGGTGCGCGCTCGCACACTCGTGGCCGTGGGTGAGAACGACAAGCGCGACTTCCGCGAGATCGCCGAGCGGCTGGCGAGCGAGATCGCGGACACCGAGATAGCGCTGATCCCGGCGGCGCGGGCACCTGCCCTCGGTTGAGCGCCCGGAGGCCACCGCGGCGCTCGTATCCGGCTTTCTTGAGGGAAAAACCATCATTTAGCTGTCCCTTAGGAGCGGTCGTAGATTGCCGCGCGATGAGTACGGACACCCTCACTCCGACGGCGCCCGCGCCCGACCCGACAGTTGACTCCCTCCAGCAGTTTCTGGACGGCATCGCCAAGACGCCGCTCCTGACGGCTGATCAGGAGATCTCGCTGGCGAAGCGCATCGAGCGCGGCGACCTCGTCGCCAAGGACCACATGACGCGGGCCAACCTGCGGCTGGTCGTCTCGATCGCCAAGCGCTACCGCAACCAGGGCCTGCCGTTCCTGGACCTGATCCAGGAGGGCACGATCGGCCTGGTGCGCGCGGTCGAGAAGTTCGACTACCGCAAGGGCTACAAGTTCTCGACCTACGCCACCTGGTGGATTCGCCAGGCGATCTCGCGCGCGATCGCGGACAAGGGCCGGACGATCCGGATCCCGATCCACATCGACAACATCCTCAAGAAGCTCGACGGCGCCCAGCGCAAGCTGGAGGCCCAGGGCGACCGTGAGATCACCATCGAGGAGATCGCCGACATGGCCGGAGTCGACCCGGGCGAGGCGGACGTGATCATGCGCGCCGCCCAGCAGCTCGTGTCGCTCGACAAGCCGGTGGGCGACGACTCGGACGCCGCGCAGTTCGGGGACCTGATCCCGGACGAGAACTCGGCCTCCCCGTTCGACGAGGCGGTCGAGTCGATGCGCGACGAGCGTCTGAAGGCGTGCCTCGACAACCTGCCCTACCGCGACAAGCGGATCATCGAGCTGCGCTTCGGCCTCTGTGACGAGGGACCGCAGACGCTCGACAAGGTCGCCAAGCTGTTCCAGCTCACGCGCGAGCGCACTCGCCAGATCGAGGAGGCTGCCCTGCGCAAGCTCTCGACGCTGGCCGAGGCGCAGGCGCTGCGCGAAGCGGCCTAGGGCGCGGCAGTAGCCGCGGGGCGCAGCGAGCGCCGCCCGGCCACCGCGACCACGAACCCGGCTGCGCACGCGATGCCGGCGGTGGCGCAGCGCCCACTCGACGCTCACCTCCTCGGCGAGCACGCCGGCGATCACCGAGCCGGCCGCGGCGCCGATCACGTTCGCGACGATCTGCCAGGAGTAGGCCTCGGTCTCGGTGCCGGGGGGCGCCAGCCGGTCCACCAGCGCGTACTCGGTGGTGGCGAGCGGCGCGAGCGCCAGTCCGGTGAACACCAGCAGCAGGCCCATCACGCCGATCGACGGCGCGAACGCGAGCGGCGCCGAGCCGAGCGCCAGGAGCGCCATGAGGATCAGGAAGCGTTTCTCCGCGGAGGAGTCCCAGGACCGGCCGCCGTACCAGAGGCCTCCGATCACCGATCCGAGCGCCCAGACGGTGAACAGCGGCCCGACCGCCCCGCGCGAGCCCTCGGCCTCGGCGAAGGCCGGCAGCGCCACCTCGAGCGCCCCGAACGAGACCGCCATGACGGCGCCCGCGAACACGAGCGTGCGCATGCCGGCGGAGCGCAGCGCTCCAGCGCGGGTGCGGTCCGGCTGCTCCTCCGGCGCGGCGGCGCTGCGCGCTGCCGGAGCCGTGGCGAAGCCAACGGACGCCACGAGGTAGAAGCCCGCGCAGAGGAATATCCCGACGGCGGGGCTCAGGGCGGTCGCGAGGCCCGCCGCGATCAGCGGTCCGATCAGGAACACGAGCTCGAGCTGGATGGCGTCGAACGCGAACGCGCTCTCGAGCGTCTCCTCGGGCACGAGCTGCGACCACAGCGAGCGCATCGACGCTGAGACCGGCGGGATCGTGGCGCCATGGAGCGCGGCCACGGCCACGAGCAGCCAAACCGCGGCGCCCGAGAGGATGCCGATGGCCTCGGCGCAGAGGACCAGCGCCGTCACGGCGCCCATCACGAGGATCACCGGCCGCCGGCCGACCCGATCCACGAGCCGGCCGACGAAGCCGGCCGTCACGCCGACGGCGAGCGCCTCTGCGCCCACCACCGCCCCGATCTGGCCGTACTGGTAGCCCTCCTCGCGCATCAGGAGGACCACGGACAGCGGCACGATCGCGAACGGCAGCCGGCTCGTCGCGGCGAACAGCGCAACCCGAGCGACGCCCGGGGTGCGCAGAACTTCGAGGTAGCGACCGAGCTTCATCGAGGACATACACTGCCGCGCCGTGGCAGTGAATGCAGAGGCGATAGGGAAGACCTACCCGCCGTTCGAATACGAGGTGGGCAAGGAGAAGATCCGCGAGTACGCGCACGCGGTGGGCGAGGACAACCCGATCTACTTCGACCGCGCGGCCGCGACCGAGGCGGGCTTCCGCGACATCGCGGCGCCGCCGATGTTCGCGGTCATCTACTCGGCGGGCGCGGTCGCGCCGGCCCCGCTTCGACCCCGAGGTGGGCATCAACTTCGCGATGATGGTGCACGGCTGCGCAGGAGTTCGTCTGGGGCGAGCCGGTCGTGCTCGGGCGACGTGATCAGCACGGTCACGCGCGTGAAGGACATCTCCGAGAAGGGCGGGATGGGCTTCTACGTGTTCGAGACGGTCTCGACCAACCAGGACGGCACCGAGGTCGTGCGCGGCACCTGGACCAACATCGTGAGGGGAGTGTCGTGAACGTCGAGCTGAAGGTCACTCCCGACAAGTACCTGCCGCACCGCTACGCCGGCGCGTCGGGGGACTTCAACCCGATCCACATCGACGCGGACTTCGCGAAGCAGGTGGGCCTGCCGTCGAACATCCTCCACGGCCTCTACACGATGGCTCAGGTGGCGCGCGCGAACGTGAACGCCGCCGGCGGTGACCCGCGCAGCCTCAAGCGGCTGTCCGTGCAGTTCCGCGGCATGGGCTTCCCCGAGCAGGAGATCACCGTGACCGGCAAGGTCAAGGAGGAGCGCGAGGACGGCCGCGTGATCGTGGAGACCCAGGCGGAGCAGGGCGGCAACCGCATCATCCGGAACGCGCAAGCAGAGCTCGAAACCGGCTGAACCGCGGCGGTCGCCACAATAGGGACGTGGCCATAACGCCCCGTCAGAGCTTCCTCCTGCGAAAGGTGGTCGAGGCGCACCGCGATCTCGACCAGCCCGTGGGGTCGAAGTGGATCGCCGAGCAGGACGACGTGCCCTGGGGGCCGTCGACGGTGCGCGCCGAGCTGGCGAAGCTGGAGGAGACCGGGCTGCTCGAGCATCCGCACACCTCCGCGGGCCGCGTGCCGACGGACCGCGGCTACCGCGTCTACGTCGACGAGATCCTCGCGACGGGCAAGCTGCCGGTTCCGCGCAAGCCGGTCGAGCTCACCACCATGCGCCGCGAGGTCGACGAGGCGATGCGTGCCACCAGCGAGCAGCTCTCGCAGGTCACGAACCTGCTCGCGCTCGTGACCGCGCCGCCGATCGAGGCGGCCACGATCAGGCGCGTGGAGGTTCTGCTGCTGCAGCCGCAGGTGGCGATGGTCGTGGTGATCACGTCCACCGGCGGGGTCACGAAGCGCGTGATCTCCTACGACTCGCCGGTCGACCCCGGCCTCGTCGACTGGGCCGGCAGCTACCTGAACGAGGCGCTCGGCGGCCTCGACGTGGGCTCGCGGGTCCTGCAATCGCGGGTGGCCGCCTCAGAGCTGAGCCCGCGGGAGCAGGGCTTCCTCGCGACGCTTGGCCCCGGCGTTCACCGAGCTCGAGGACACCGCCGAGAACACGCTGTTCATGGAGGGCGCCGCGCGCCTCCTGTCCGAGCACCGCTTCCAGGAGCTGTCCCAGATCGGCGCCCTGATGGAGGTGCTCGAGCACCGGCGCGGGCTGCTCGGCGTGCTGCGACAGTCGCTGGCCGAACCGAGCGTGTACCTGCGCATAGGGAGCGAGAACGAGGTGCCCGGGCTGCCCGAGCTGCGCTCGCTCAGCCTCGTGGCGGCCAACTACGGCCTGGCGCGGCGCAACCTCGGCTCCGTGTCCGTGATCGGTCCGCTGCGCATGGACTACCCGGGCGCGATCATCGCCGTCCGCCAGGCCGCCACCGAGCTGTCGCGCTTCGTCGCCGAGGTCTACGACGAATGAGGCGCGACCCCTACGAGGTGCTCGGCGTCGCGCGCGAGGCCGACGAGCAGGAGATCAAGAAGACGTTCCGGCGCCTCGCGCGCGAGCTTCACCCTGACGTGAACCGGCACGACCCGGAGGCTGAGGAGAAGTTCAAGGAGGCGGCAGAGGCGTACGAGATCCTCTCGGATGCCGAGCGCCGCGCGACCTACGACCGCTACGGCTTCGAGGGCCTCGACTCGCGCGGATTCAGCTCACAGGCGCACGGCTTCGGGTCGTTCGCCGACATCTTCGACGCCTTCTTCGGCGGCGACCCGTTCGGAGGCGGCTTCGGGCGCGGCGGTGCCGGCCGCATCCAGGGTGGCGACCTCGCGGTGGAGGTGGAGATATCGCTCGCCGAGGCCGCTGCCGGCAAGACGGTCGAGGTGGCCTACGAGCTGGTGGACGTCTGCGAGCACTGCCACGGAAACGGCGCCGAGCCCGGCACGCCGATCGAGACCTGCCCGACCTGCGGCGGCGCCGGGCGGATCCGCGCGGTCACGCGCACGGCCTTCGGGCAGCTCGTCCGCGAGCAGGCCTGCGAGGCGTGCGGCGGCGAGGGCCGCATCCCATCCGAGCCCTGCCACGAGTGCCAGGGGCGCGGCCGGCGCGCGGTGCGAAAGACCCTTGAGGTGGACGTGCCGGCGGGGATCGCCGACGAGCAGCGCATCCGCCTCAGCGGGCGCGGCCACGCGGGCGAGCGCGGCGGGCCTGCCGGCGACCTCTACGTCCTGGTCCGGGTGAGCGAGGACGAGCGCTTCCTGCGCGACGGCAGCGACCTCGTGACGGTGGTGGACGTGCCCGCGCCCGCGGCCGCCCTCGGCACGACGGTGTCGGTGCCGACCCTGGATGGGGACGAGGAGATCGACGTGCCCGCCGGCACGCAGCCCGGAACGGTGATCACGCTGCGCGAGCGCGGCATGCCGACGCTCGGCCGCGGGCGGCGCGGCGACCAGCAGGTGGTGCTCAACGTGGTGATCCCGCGCAACCTCAGCGCGCGCCAGAGCGAGCTGCTCGAGGAGCTGCGCGCCTCGCTCACCGCCGAGAACCTCGAGGAGCAGGCCGACGAGTCGCTGCTCTCGAAGGTCAGGCGGGCGCTCCGCTGATCCGCCTCGCCATCCGGGCGCCGCGCCGAGCACGCCGAGATCGTGCTCGCCGAGCTGGTCGAGCTGGCGCCCGCGGGCTTCGAGCAGGTGGACGGCGACGGCTTCGTGGAGTTCGCGCTCTACGGCGCGCCCGGCGAGCTGCCGGCGCTGCCCACGGGCCCCGCCGAGATCGGCGGGCGTCCGGGTGCAGGTCTCCGGCGACCGAGGTTGGCGACGACTGGGCCGAGCGCTGGCGCGAGTTTCACAAGCCCGGTGCAGGTCGGTCGCCTCCACGTGCGCCCGCCATGGAGCCGAGCCGCTCGACGGACGGCATCGATGTGGTGATCGACCCTGCCCAGGCCTTCGGGACCGGGCGCGCATCCGACCACGCGGCTGTGCCTCGAGCTGCTGCTCGGACGCTGGAGCGCCGCCGGGCTCGCTCCGCCGACCTCGGCTGCGGCTCCGGCGTGCTCGCCATCGCCGCTGCGAAGCTCGGCTTCGCGCCTGTCAGCGCGCTTCGACCACGAGCGCGCGGCGCATCGAGGCGACGCGCGAGAACGCTCGTGCGAACGGCGTGACGCTCGAGCGGGTGGGGCGTCACGATCTGCGCACGCGGCCCGCGCCGGTCGGCCCCGTCATGGTCGCCAACCTCATGCGCCCGCTGCTGCTGCGCGTGGCGGAGCTGTTGCCCGAGCAGCCCGAGACGCTGATCGTCTCGGGGCTGCTCGAAGGCGAGGAGGAAGAGGTGGCGGCGGCGTTCGCGCCGCTGCGCGAACGCCGCCGCGTACGACTACAGGGGTGGAGCGCCCTCCTGATGACCCGGCCCTAGACGTTGCCCCCGTAGCTAGGGCTTTGCAGGCGTTTCTCCTCCGCAGTCGGACTCGGTATCGGCAGGCCGTCGGGCCATCTTCCTAGGACATCCGTCCACGCCGTTCTGGCCGGATACGCTGCGGCACGTGCGCCTCGTGGACCTCTCAGCTCCGATCCGGCAGAGCCCGCCGGAAACCCCGGAGGTGCTGCGCACCGACATCGAGTTCAGCGGCCACGCCGAGGGCGCCGCGATGATCGAGGCGCTGCTCGGCGTGCCGGCCAGCCTGCTGCGCGACGGCGAGGGCTGGGCGGTGGAGACCTTCACCCGCTTCGGCACCCACAACGCCACGCACGTGGACGCGCCCTGGCACTACAACTCGCGCATCGGCGGCGAGCCGGCGCAGACGATCGACGAGCTTCCGCTCGACTGGTTCTTCGGCCCCGGCGTGGTGCTCGACATGTCCGGCCAAGGACGAGGGCGAGACGATCGACGTGGCGGACGTCGAGGCCGAGCTCGGGCGGGTCGGCCACGAATTGCGCGAGCGCGACATCGTGCTCGTCCGGACCGGCCGCGACGCGTACGTCGACGAGCCGGGCTACATGGCGCTCGGCCCGGGCGTGACGGTGGAGGCCACCCGCTGGCTCTACGAGCGCGGCGTGCGGGTGATGGGCATCGACGCCTGGGGCTGGGACGGGCCGCTCCACCTCCAGGCGCAGGCCGCGCTCGAGTCGAAGGAGCGCGGGCGTGTTCTGGGCGGCCCACCAGGCGGACCTGCCCTACTCGCAGATCGAGCGCCTCGTGAACCTCGGCGAGCTGCCGCCCACCGGCTTCCAGGTGGCCTGCTTCCCGCTGAAGATCGTGGGCGCGAGCGCCGCGCCGGCGCGGGTCGTGGGCATCGTCCCGGACTGAAAGCAGCATTGAAGGGTGCCTCGACCGAGGCTCAACACGAAAGTCCCATAGGCGACGCAACGTGTTGAGCCTCTGCCAGGCGGCCCGGGCTACCTCTCAATGCTGCTGTTCAGGCGCCGTTGGCCACCTCCGCCAGGGGCCACAGGTCCCGCCACTCGTAATCGGGCTGCTCCGGCCCCGGCGCCGGCTCGCCGTGCCGGTTCACCCACGCCGTGCGCATGCCGTGTCGCTGCGCCGCGGCCAGGTCGTACTTGAAGCCGAACGCCACGTGGAGGATCTCCTCGGGCGCCGCGCCGATCTCGCGCAGCGCGTGCTCGAACGGGCGCGTCGCCGGGCTTGTAGGCGCGGCAGTCCTCGGCCACGGTCACCCCGTCGAACTCGACCTCGAGGTGGCGCAGCGAGTGCTCCATGATCGCCCGGTCGGTGTTCGAGATGATCCAGAGCCGCAGGCCGGCCTCCTTCGCGGCGCGCAGCGCCGGCACGGTGTCCGGGAACGGCTGCCAGCTCTCCATGGAGCGCGCGAGCGCCTCGCCGTCCCGCTCGTTCCAGCGGTAGCCGCGCTCGCCGGCCCAGGCCGCGAGGCTGTCGGTCAGCACGTCGCGGTAGCTGCGGTAGTCGCCCTGGAGGCGCTCGAACTGCATCTCCTCCCAGCGCGCGCGCAGCTCGCGCGCCGGCGGCGGCTGCGGCTCGTGGCGGCGTGCGATCTCGTAGAGGAAGGCGGCCGCGCCGCCCTCCCAGTCGATCAGCGTGCCGTAGCAGTCGAATGTCGCGACTCGAATCGGTTCCATACCTACACTTGGAGAGGATGTCGTTGCTGAATCAGGTGCAGGATGACGTGAAGACCGCGATGAAGGCGGGCGAGCGCGAGCGCGTGCATGCGCTGCGCATGATCGCCGACGCCCTCCAGAAGGCCGAGAAGGACAACGGCGGCGGATCCGGTGGAGGTGCTCCAGCGCGAGCGCAAGCGCCGCCTCGAGGCCGCCGAGGCGTACCGCGACGGCGGCCGCGACGGACGCCGGCCGAGGCCGAGGAGCGCGAGGCGGAGATCATCGCCTCGTACATGCCGGAGCAGATCTCCGACGAGGATCTGCGCGCCATCGTGGGCGACGCCGTGGCCGAGTCGGGCGCCTCGTCTCCGCAGGAGATGGGCAAGGTGATGTCGCTCGTGATGCCGCAGGTGAAGGGCCGCGCCGACGGGAAGCGGGTAAGCGCGGCGGTGAAGGAGATGCTGACGCCCTAGTGCGCACCCAACTCGAGCTTCCGAACGAGGTTGCCGCTGAGCTCGCCGGGCCCGGGCGACGCGGTGATGAAGACTCTCGAGGAGCACCTCGACTGCGAGGTCTTCCTGCGCGGGAACGTGCTCACGCTCGACGGTGACGACGACGCGGTGGCCACGGCACGCACGGTCGTTCGCGAGATGACCGACCTGGTTCGCCAGGGTCACGAGATCGCGCCCGGCACGATCGAGGCGATCGCCGGCGCGCTCGACCGCCACGAGAGCCCGAGCCGCATCCTCGAGGACGTCGTCTGGCGCCACCGCGGCCTGAAGGTCGCCCCGAAGACCGTGAACCAGAAGCGCTACGTGGACGCCATCAGGCGCTCCACGATCACGGTCGGCGTCGGCCCGGCCGGCACGGGCAAGTCGTTCCTCGCCGTGGCGATGGCCGTGGCGGCCCTGTCGCGGCGCGAGGTGAACCGCATCGTGCTCACGCGGCCGGCCGTCGAGGCGGGCGAGCGCCTGGGCTTCCTGCCGGGCGACATCGCGGCGAAGGTGGACCCGTACCTGCGCCCGCTCTTCGACGCCCTCTACGACATGCTCGAGCCCGAGAAGGTGAACCAGCACCTGGAGCGCGGCGTGATCGAGGTGGCGCCGCTGGCCTTCATGCGGGGCAGAACGCTCAACGACTCCTTCATCATCCTCGACGAGGCGCAGAACACGAGCCCGGAGCAGATCAAGATGTTCCTGACGCGGCTCGGCTTCAACTCCAAGATGGTCGTGACCGGCGACATCACGCAGATCGACCTGCCGAAGGACCAGCGCTCGGGGCTCGTGATGATCGCGCGACATCCTCAAGGAGGTGGAGGGCATCGAGTTCGTGCGCTTCGGCGGCGAGGACGTGGTGCGGCACAAGCTCGTGCAGCGGATCGTCGCGGCCTACAGCGAGTACGCCGAGAAGCAGGCGCCGCCGCTCCGCCAGGCGCGCCGCCAGCAGGGTTAACACCTGGTCGAGCTGGACCTCATCGACGCTCCGGAGGAGTTCCGCCGGCCGGCGCTCGCGGCGCTCGCGGCGGCTGGCGTCGAGGACGGCCACCTGGCGGTGCAGCTCGTGGACGAGGAGGCCATCCGCGCGCTCAACCGCGAGCACCGCGACCTCGATCGCCCCACCGACGTGCTCTCCTTCCCCGTGGACGAGGGCGGCCCGTCGGTCGGGCCGCGCGAGCTCGGTGACGTGGTGATCTGCCCGGAGCACACGGAGGACCTGATCGAAGCCGTGGTCCACGGCGTGCTCCACCTGTGCGGGTACGACCACGAGACCGACGACGGCGAGATGCTCGCGCTCCAGCGCCGCGTGCTGGAGGAGCTGTGACCCGCTCCGGCTTCGTGGCGCTGGCCGGGCGGCCGAACGCCGGCAAGTCGACGCTGGTGAACCAGATCGTCGGCGGCAAGGTGGCGATCGTGTCCGACAAGCCCCAGACGACCCGGCGCGAGATCCGCGGCGTGGCGACCGGCGACGACTGGCAGCTCGTGCTGGTGGACCTCCCGGGCGTGCAGCGGCCGCGCGACGCGCTCACCGAGCGCATGCAGCGCCAGGTGGAGCGCACGCTCGCGGACGCCGACGCCGCGCTGTTCGTGCTGAACGGCGAGCAGGAGATCGGCGCCGGCGACCGCTTCATCGCGGACGCGCTCAAGACGTCCGGGCGTGCCGACCGTGACCGTGCTGAACAAGGTCGACCGGCTCGACAAGCCCCGCACCGTGAAGGCGCTGTCCACGGCCGCCGAGCTCGACGTCCAGGGCGAGCTGTTCCCGATCAGCGCGATCAGCGGAGCCGGCGTCGGGCCCGTGGTGGAGCAGCTCGTGTCGCTGATGCCGGAGGGGCCGTTCCTGTATCCGCCGGACGAGACGAGCGACCAGTCGCTCGAGGTGCGGCTCGCCGAGCTGGTGCGCGAGCAGGTGCTGCTGCGCACGCGCGAGGAGCTGCCGCACGCGGTGGAGGTCGAGATCGACGAGATCGAGGAGCGCGAGACCGACGGCCTGCTCGTGGTGCGGGCACGGGTGTGGGCCGAGACCGAGTCGCAGAAGGGCATCCTGGTCGGAGCGGGCGGCCGGATGGTGAGGGCCGTCGGCACGGCGGCCCGCAAGGAGATCGAGGGCCTGCTCGAACGGCAGCGTGCACCTCGAGCTGAACGTGCGCGTGCGCAAGGGCTGGCGCCGCGACGAGGGCCTACTGGACCGCCTGGGCATCGAGTGATCGAGCGGATCCACGCGTTCATGCGGCGCGCCGAGGAGGGCGTCTGCGACGAGGTGGTGAAGACCGCGCACGGCACCGCCATGCTCACGCCGAGCCTGCCGCTCGTGTGGCAGGTGAACGCGATCCGAGTCGAGGACCCGCAGGCGAGCGTCGCGCAGCTCGTGGCGGAGGCCGACGAGGTCCAGGCCGGCTTCGGCCATCGCAAGCTCGTGATGCACGACGAGCGGCTCGGCGAGCGGCTGGCCCCGGCAGCTCGCGCCACGCCGGCTGGAACGTATTTCGCGTGCTGATCATGCTGCGGCGCCGCCCGGCCGATCGCCCAGAGCCGCCGGGCGCCGGCGCCGAGGTGAGCCGCGAGGTGGGGGCGGCGGCGCTCGCCGCGTTTCGCCGCGAGCAGCCGTTCGGCTGGCAGGACGAAGCGGTGCGCCAGCTCGCCGAGATGGACGACCGCTACACGAGCGTGCTCGCCGCGCGCGACTTCGCCTCGCCGCCCGACGATCCCGCCTGCGCGTGCCGCCTCTACACGCACGACGGCCTCGGCCAGGTGGACGAGGTGGGGACCGTCGAGGCGCGGCGGGGCCGCGGCCACGCCCGCGCGGCGGTGGCCGCTGCCGCCGACACGGCCGCGCGCGGACGGCTGCGAGCAGGTGTTCATGGTCACCGACGCCGCCGACTGGCCCCAGGAGCTCTACCGCCGCCTCGGCTTCGACGAGATCGGCGCCACATACGAGTTCCTGAAGCTCCCAATCAGCTCACGGCCATAATCGTCGGCTGTGGATCTGCTCCCCTGCATAGTCCAGGACGCCCGCACCGGCGAGGTGCTCACGCTCGCGTACATGAACGACGAGGCGCTCGAGCGCACCCGCGAGACGGGCGAGATGTGGTTCTGGTCGCGCTCGCGGAAGGAGCTGTGGCACAAGGGCGAGACCTCGGGGAACGTCCAGAGGCTCAAGGAGCTGCGGCTCGACTGCGACGAGGACGCGATCCTCGCGCTCGTCGAGCCCGCCGGGCCGGCGTGCCACACGGGCGAGCGCACCTGCTTCCACAAGGGCGAGCTCGATCCGGTCGCCGGCCGAGGCGCTCGCCGTGCTGGCTCGCACGATCGAGGAGCGCCGCGGGGCCGACACCTACACGGGGAGCCTGCTGGCGGACGGCGAGCTCGTGGGCGCGAAGGTCCGGGAGGAGGCCGAGGAGGTCGTCCGGGCGGCGCGTGACGAGTCCGACGAGCGCCTGGCGGAGGAGGCGGCGGACGTGCTCTACCACCTCGCCGTGCTGCTGGCCGGCCGCGGGGTCGAGCTGGCCGACGTCTACGAGGTCCTGAATGAGCGTCGCCGCGGCTGACCTCGAGCTGACGCCGTCGCTCGAGGAGATGCGCGAGCTCGCGCGCGAGCACACGCTCGTGCCGCTGCGCCACACGTTCATCGCCGACTGCGAGACGCCGGTGTCGGCGTACCTGAAGCTGCGCGGGGACGGGCCCTCGTTCCTGCTCGAGTCGGCGGAGCAGGGCCAGCGCGTGGGGCGCTGGTCGTTCCTCGGCTTTCGCCCGCGCGCGGTGATCCGGCTCGCCCGCGGCGAGCATCCCGACCCGTACGCGGCCGTGGCCGAGGAGCTCGCGCGCTACCGGATCGCGCCGCTCGACGGGCTGCCGCCGTTCGCCGGCGGCGCCGTGGGGATGTTCGGCTACGACCTCGTGCGCAGCGCCGAGCCGAGCGTCGGCGAGCCGAACCCGGACGACATCGGCATGCCGGAGCTGGCGGTGATGGTCACCGACGTGCTGCTGGCGTTCGACCACCTGCGCCACGAGGTCACGGTGCTCGCGAACGTGTCGCCGGAGGGCGACGTGGAGCGCGCCTACGAGGAGGCCGCCGCGGCGATCGCCGACGTGCGCGAGCGGCTGCGCGGGCCGGTGCCGCAGGTGGGCAGCGGGCCGCCGCGAGCCGCCCACGTTCAGCTCGAACCTGGGCTCCGACGGCTACGCGGAGGCCGTGGAGCGCGCCAAGGAGTACATCCGCGCCGGCGACGTCTACCAGGTGGTGCCGAGCCAGCGCTGGAGCGCCGACTGCCCGGTGGACGCCTTCTCGATCTATCGCGGCCTGCGCGCGATCAACCCGAGCCCGTACATGTACTTCCTCGACTTCGAGGACTTCGAGATCGCGGGCGCGTCGCCGGAGGCGCTCGTGACCGTAACGGGCCGGACACGTGCGCCAGCGCCCGATCGCGGGCACGCGCCCGCGCGCGGACTCGGTCGAGCAGGACCTCGAGCGCGGGCGCGAGCTGCTCGCCGACCCGAAGGAGCGCGCCGAGCACGTGATGCTCGTGGACCTCGGCCGCAACGACCTCGGGCGCGTCTGCGAGTACGGCTCGGTCACGGTCGACGAGCTGATGACGGTCGAGACCTACTCGCACGTGATGCACATCGTCTCGTCGGTGTCCGGCACGCTCAGCCCGGGCGTGTCGCCGATGGACGCGCTGCGCGCGTCACTGCCGGCGGGCACGCTCTCGGGCGCGCCCAAGATCCGCGCGATGCAGATCATCGACGAGCTCGAGCCCGTCGGGCGCGGCCCGTACGGCGGCGCCGTGGGCTACCTCTCGTACACGGGCGACCTCGACACCTGCATCTACATCCGCTCCGCGCTCGTGAAGGACGGCCAGGTGCACATCCAGGCGGGCGGCGGGATCGTCGCGGACTCGGACCCGGCGTACGAGGTGCGCGAGACCGAGGCGAAGGCCGGCGCCGTGATGGACGCGATCAGGCTCGCGTGCGAGCAGGGGGACTGGGCATGACGAGCGTGCTCGTGGTCGACAACTACGACTCGTTCACCTACAACCTCGTCCAGTACCTGGGCGAGCTGGGGGCCGAGCGTGGAGGTGGTCCGCAACGACCTCCCCGAGCTGCTCGAGCGCAGCCCCGACCGCGTGATCGTGTCGCCCGGGCCCGTGCACGCCGGAGGAGGCGGGTCTCTCCAAGGACGCGATCCGCCGCTACGCCGAGGCCGGCGTGCCGGTGCTCGGCGTCTGCCTCGGCCACCAGGCGCTCGCCGCGGCCTACGGCGGCCGGGTGGTGCGCGGCGAGCCGGTGCACGGCAAGACCGCCGAGGCCGAGCACGACGGCAGGACGATCTTCGAGGGCCTCGAATCACCGCTCGTGGTCGGCCGCTACCACTCGCTCGTCGTGGACCCGGAGCTGCCGGACGAGCTGGAGGTCTCCGCCCGCTCGGGCGACGTGATCATGGGCCTGCGCCACCGCGAGCTGCCGCTCGAGGGCGTGCAGTTCCACCCCGAGTCGGTGCTCACGCCGCACGGCAAGCGCGATGCTGAGCAAACTTCCTGCGGATGAGACGCGCTGGCCATATTCCTGACGTCTCGTCGGCTCGCTCGCGCGCCGCCTCCGAGCCGCGGCGGAGGTGGTCGTGGTCATCGAGGCCGACGGGTCCAGACCGCAGGACGGCGCGCGTGGCCCCCGGCGGCACCGTGCGCTGGGAGAACAGCTCACGCCGGCCGCAGTGCGGATCCAGAGCCTCGGCAGGCCGCGACTTCCGGTCGCTCAGATGTCGACGCCGGCCGCGCGGGCGAGCGTCGCTTCAACCGCCGTGGGCCGCTACCGCTACACGATGCCCGGCACCGTCGCGGAGGGCGATCGTGATCGTGGGCGCCGAGGTGCGCCGCCCGCGGCCCCGCGGCCGCGGCTGCGACCGGCGCGAGGTCGTTCCTCTACGACGTGACCGTGAACGCGGCGAAGTCATTCACGAGGAGTGGGTCCCGAGGTTCGAGCTGACCAGGGCGCTTTCTCGATCTCCTACGCGTACCAGGTCGTCTACCCGCGCGTGGCCGCGGTCGTCGAGCACGAGTGCGGCACGGGCGAGATCGAGGTCCGGGCGCGCGGCCGACGGCGCCGGCAACTCTCGCAACTACAAGTGGAGCGGACAGCGTCAGGAACGCGGACCCGAGACGCGAGGCAGTACCGCGTCGCCGTGTGACTTCGCTCGACCTCGGCGGACTCGCGCGGAGCCACGATCCAGGATCAAGGATCGTCGGCGCTCATCCCGGGCAGGGCCGCGGGTCGTCCCGGTCCGATGGCGAGCCGTCTGACGCCCGAGCCAGCGCGACGCGCTAGGCGAAGCTCCTCGTCGACCGTCGCGACTGTTCCGTCTGCGACAAGGGCGGCCAGGGCAAACGCGAGCGTCTTCGACGGCCCCGCGGGCCACGGGACGGTGCCGATCTTCCAGGACCCCTACCGCGATCGCGGCGGGGCGAGCTGTTCCCGCCGCGGACTCGACCCTGAGCGGACGACTTCTTCGCCCAGCGGCGCTCGCGCCCGCATCAGAGCCTGCGTGGCCGGGCCGCTCGTTCAGCGTCATCGAGCGGGGAGACGCGACTACGACGGGCACGAGATGCGCAGACCCACGTCGTGACGCCAAGGCGGGGATGAGGATCCGCTTCAGCCCGGCGCCACCGCTGATGCCCAACGACGTACTCACACGGGCCATCGACCGGGTGGCGGGCGGCGCCGGACCTCGACGCGCCCGAGGCCGCCGCGGTGCTCGCCGAGATCATCGACGGCAACGCCTCCGAGGCCCAGGCCGCCGCGTTCCTGATCGCCCTGCGCACGAAGGGCGAGACGGTGGGCGAGATCGCGGGCCTCGCCGCGCGTGCTGCGCGAGCGCTCGGTCAAGGTCGATGCCGGCGACGACCTCGTCGACACCGCCGGCACGGGCGGCGGCCGGCCGACCTTCAACGTCTCCACCACCGCGGCGTTCGTCGCGGCGGGAGCGGGCTGCCGGGTCGCGAAGCACGGCAACCGCTCCGCCACGAGCCAGTGCGGGTCGGCGGACGTGCTGGAGGCGCTCGGCGGCCGGATCGACATGGCGCCGGAGGTCGTGGCCGACAGCATCCGCGAGATCGGCTTCGGGTTCATGTTCGCGCCGCTCCACCACCCGGCGTTCAAGCACATCGTCCCGGTCCGCAGGGAGCTCGCCGTGCGCACCATCTTCAACTTCCTCGGCCCGCTCACCAACCCGGCCGGTGCGCTGCGCCAGGTGATCGGGGTCTCCGATCCCGGGAAGATCGAGACCATGGCGGCGGCGCTGGGAGAGCTTGGGGCGGAACGTGCCCTGGTAGTGTCGAGCGCAGATGGCCTGGACGAGTTCTCGGTCTCCGGGGCAACCCGCGTGGTGGAGCTGAGAGACGGCCGCTCTCAGCAGCTACGAGGTGACGCCCGAGCAGGTGGGCATCGAGCTCGCGGCCGACGGTGCGGTGGGCGCCGGCACGCCCGAGCAGAACGCGCAGGTGCTGCGCGACGTGCTGTCCGGGAAGGCCGGCACGGAGCGCTCGCTCGCCGTCCTGAACGCCGGCGCGGCCATATACGTGGCGGGTCGGGCCGACTCGCTCGCCGACGGCGTGCGCGCCGCGGAGCGCGTCGATCGACGACGGAGCCGCCGCGAGCGTGCTCGAGCGCTGGGTGGAGGCGACCGCCGCGTGATCCCGCGCCTCGACGACATCGTGGACGCCACCCGCGACGCCCTGAGGCAGCGGCAGCGCGAGCACCCGCTCTCCGAGCTGGAGGCGCAGGTGGAGACGGGGCGGGAGGGCCGCCCGTTCGCCGAGGCGCTGTCGCGTCCCGGCACCTCGCTGATCGCCGAGCACAAGCGCCGCTCGCCGTCCGCGGGCGCAGATTCGCGAGGGCGCGAGCTGCGCCGAGATCGTGGGCGCCTACGAGCGCGGCGGCGCGGCCGCGCTGTCGATCCTCACCGAGGAGGCGCACTTCGGCGGATCGCTGGCAGACCTGCGCGAGGCCCGCGCGGCGACGCGAGCTGCCGATCCTCCGCAAGGACTTCACGATCGACCCGTACCAGCTCTACGAGGCGAAGCTCGCCGGGGCGGACGCCGTGCTGCTCGTGGTGGGCTCGCTCGACGACCGCAGCTGGCCTCGCTGTACGCGCAGGCGCGCGAGCTCGACCTCGACGCGCTCGTGGAGATCCACGACGACGAGGAGCTCGAGCGCGCGCTCGAGCTCGACTGCGACGTGATCGGGATCAACAACCGCAACCTCGAGGACTTCAGCGTCGACATCCAGCGCACCTTCGACCTGCTCGCCGACGTGCCGGCGGGCAAGGTCGTGGTGTCGGAGTCGGGCATCCACCACCGCGACCAGATCGACGAGCTGGAGCAGGTGGGCGTGGACGCGGTGCTGATCGGAGAGGCGCTCATGCGCGCGCCCGACCCGGAGGCCGCGGCACGCGAGCTCACGCATTCGCAGATCCTGGCGCTGAACCCATCGGCCCGGGCTAGCGTATCCCTACCATGGTGGTGCATGTCGACCGTCCCTGAGCTCGACCCGCCCGCGGTAGCCGAGCTCGGCGCGCGCCTCCGGGACAACATCGCCCGCGCGGTGAAGGCCCCGGACCCGGTGATCCGCGACGTGCTCGTGGCGCTGTTCGCCGAGGGCCACGTGCTGATCGAGGACTACCCGGGGGTCGGCAAGACCGCCCTGGCCCGCGCGCTCGCCCGTTCGGTCGACGCCGAGTACGCCCGCATCCAGTGCACCGCCGACCTGCTGCCCGCCGACGTGGTCGGCACGAACGTCTACAACCAGCGCGAGAACCGCTTCGAGTTCCGGCCCGGCCCGGTGTTCGCGAACGTCGTGCTGGTGGACGAGGTGAACCGCGCCTCGCCGAAGACCCAGTCCGGCCTGCTCGAGTGCATGCAGGAGCGGCACGTGACCGTGGACAGGCACACGCACGAGCTGGCCCGGCCGTTCATCGTGGTCGCGACGCAGAACCCGGTCGAGTACGAGGGCACCTACCCGCTGCCCGAGGCGCAGCTCGACCGCTTCATGGTGCGCGTCTCGCTCGGCTACCCGTCCGCGGACCAGGAGAGCCAGATGCTGCTCGACCACGCCGAGAGCGACCGCGTGCTCGACCTCGAGTCCGTGGCCGACGTGGCCGGCATACTCGCCGCGCAGACCGCCGCCGGGGCGGTGCACGGCAGCGAGGCGCTGCGCCGCTACGTCGTCGCGATCCTGGACGCCACGCGCGCCGACCCGCGTGTGGACCTCGGCGCGAGCCCGCGTGCCGGCCTGATGCTGTTCCGCGCCGCGAAGGCCTACGCCGCGCTCGACGGGCGCGACCACGCGCTGCCGGACGACGTGCAGAAGCTCGCCGGCGCCGTGCTCACCCACCGCCTGCTGCTCGCTCCCGGCACCGGCTCCGACGAGCGCGCCGTGGTCGTCCGCGACGCGCTGGAGCGGGTTCCGGCGCTCTGACGGGCTGATGCTCCGCCCCCTCTTCACGGCGCTGCTCGGAGTGGCGCTGTGCCTGGCCGGGGGCACGTTCGACACGGCGTCGCTGTACGTGCCCGGCGTGGGCCTGATCGTGCTGGCGGTGGGCGCCGTCGTCTGGGTGCGGCTGGCGGCCAGCGGCGCCACCGTCGAGCGCGTGCCGGGCCCGCACACCGTCGTGGAGGAGGAGCCGTATCCGCTGCGCGTGGAGGTGCGGAGCGGGTTGCTGCCGCCGCCCGGAGGCGAGCTGCTCGAGCCGCTGCTCGGCTGGCCGGTGCCCGTGGCCGGCCGCTGGTCGCGGCGGCTGCGCATCAACGTGCGCTTCTCGCGGCGCGGACGGCGGGTGCTCGAGCCCGAGCTGCTCGTGATCCGCGACCCGATGCGGCTCTACTCGCGCGAGATCGAGGGCCGGGGCGGGGAGGAGGTGCTCGTGCTTCCGCGGGTCGAGCCGGTGACCGCCCCCGGCAGCGGCGGCGCGGGCGCCGGGGCCCAGGCCGGGCTCGGCGCGCAGCCGAGCCTCTCGGGGAGGCGCCTCGACGCGTCCGCGGCCGAGCTCGAGATCGACGGGCTGCGCGCCTACCGGGAGGGCGCGCCCGCCTCGCGCATCCACTGGCCGTCCGTGGCGCGCCACGGCGAGATGCTCGAGCGCCGCCTGGTCGCGGAGCTCGACTCGGCTCCGCTGATCGTGATGGACCCGTCCAACCCCGCGGACGAGGAGGCGCTCGACAAGGCGGTGCGGGCCGCCGCCTCGCTGTGCGTCTGGCTCGCACGGCAGGACGGCTGCGCCGTGCTGCTGCCCGGCGACCGGCGCCCGATCGACATCAGCCACGACCTCGGCGCCTGGCCGGCGGTGCACGCCCGGCTCGCGCTCGTGGAGGAGGGCGCCGCCCCGGCCGGGGGCGTGCTCGGCCCGCGCGGCGGCGCGGTGATCTGGGTCACCGGGGCGGACCTGCGCGCCACGCCGCGCGCTCTCGAGCGGCTGCCCGCCGGGTCGCGCTACGTGGTCGCGCCCGGTGCGCTACCCGGCGTGCGGCCCGCGTTCGAGGTGGCCGGCTGCACCGGCTGCCTCGTGGAGCGGGCGCGGCGTGCCACCGGCACCCGGAGCGCGGCATGAGCGTGGTCTGGCCGCACCCCCGCGCCGGCCGCGGCAGGAGCCCGCGCCCGCCTCCACCGGCAGCGCGCGCTCCGCCGCAGCGGTCACGCACGACTCGCTCGTGATGCGGCTGGTCGCCTTCGCAGCGCTGGCCGCGTTCGCCGCGGCGCACTGGGGGATGCTCGTCGAGGACGCGCCAGTCGGCCGCACGCTGCTGGTGCTGCTGGTGGCCACCGGCGGCGCCGCCGCGCTTGGGCTGCTCCCGCGAGCGCCGCTGCCGCGCCCGGCGCTGCACGCGCTCGCCGCCGCGATCGGGGTCGCGACACTGGCCCTTGGGCTGATGGCGGCGGGCCTTCCCGGCCGCCTGCTGCTGCCGGCGCACTGGAGCGAGTTTGCGGACGGCCTGGACCGGGGCCTCGCCGGCATGCAGGACGTGTCGTGGCCCTACGACGGCCCCGACACCTGGATCCGCCGGACGATCCTGTTCGGCGTGCCCGCGCTCCTCACGGTCGCGGTCGCGCTCGCCTTCTGGCCCGCGCGCCGCGCGGGTCGCGGCGCTGCGCATAGCGGGGCTCGTGGCACTGCTGCTCCTGTACGGCACCGCCGTGACCGAGCACGATCCGGGCGCGCCGGCGCTGCGCGGCCTGGCGCTGCTGCTCCTGGTCGGCCGGCTGGCTGTGGCTGCCGCGCATGCCGAGGCGCGAGGCGGCCGTCGGGGCCGCTGTGGTGGCGAGCGTCGGGGTGCTGTCGCTCCCGCTGGCCGCCGCGCTCGACGGCGAGCGCGCCTGGTGGGACTACAGGGCGTGGAGCTGGTTCGGCAGGGGCGAGGCGATCACGTTCGACTGGTCCCACGAGTACGGGCCGCTCGACTGGTCGCGGGCCGGCGCCACGGTGCTGAACGTGAAGTCGGACCGGCCGCACTACTGGAAGGCCGAGGTGCTGGACTCGTTCGACGGCCTGCGCTGGGTGCGCTCCGCGGCGGCCGACGACAACCGCTTCGGCGCCGAGGTGGCGTTCGGGGCCTCGATCCCGGAGGGCCGCTGGGACTACCACGAGTACAACCCGGACTGGGACGAGCGCATCCGCTTCACCGTGCGCTCGCTCTCCAGCGACATGGTCGTGGGCGCGGGCATGACGCTCCGGGTCGACGGCGTGGGCGGCGCGAGGCCGAGCTCGGACGGGACCACGCGCCTGCGGCGAGGGTCATGCTCGAGAAGGGCGACTCGTACTTCGTCCGCGCCTATGCGCCGAACCCCACGAAGGAGCAGCTGGAGGGCGTGCCGGACGGCTACTCGCGGCGATCTGATCGGTCTACACACAGATCCAGCTCCCCAACCCCGGCGAGAGCGCAACCGAGGGCCTGGGGCTTCAGGGCGACGCCGCGCGCGCGAGCAGGCGGCCCTGGCGCGCGAGAACGTGTTCGTGCCCCTGCGGGGCGACCCCACGAGCGGCTCGGGCCCGACGCCGAGCGCTGCAATCAGGCGCTCGCCCTACGAGCGCATGTACGACCTCGCCCAGCGACTCACCGCAGACCAGCCGAACGCCTACGCCGCCGTCAAGAACGTGGAGCGCTACCTGCAGCACACCTTCACGTACTCGGAGCGCGTGCCCACGCGCCCGATCCCGCTGATGGGCTTCCTCTACGAGGACAAGCGCGGCTACTGCCAGCAGTTCTCAGGCGCGATGGCGCTGATGCTGCGCATGGCCGGCATCCCGGCGCGCGTGGCCGCGGGCTTCTCCCCGGGCTCGTTCAACAAGGACACCGAGCGAGTACCGCGTCCGGGACCTCGACGCGCACTCGTGGGTGGAGGTCTGGTTCACCGGCATCGGCTGGGTGCCGTTCGACCCGACGCCCGCACGCTCGCCGGCGCAGTCGCAGTCGAGTGCGCTCGCCACGAGCGCAGCGGCCGCAGACGCGGGCGAGGTGCAGACGCGCCAGGGCGTGGCCGCCTCCGAGCGCGGCACGGACACGGGCGCCGGCCTCGGCTCCGACGGCGGGAACGGCTGGCTCGTGCCGGTGCTCCTGCTGCTGCTGGCGGCGCCGCTCGCGGCGGGCGCGCTCGTGCTCGGGAATCGCGTTCGCCGGCTTCGCGGCCTCGGGCCCGACGAGCTCGCGGAGGTCCAGCTCTCAGAGCTGCGGCGCGCGCTCGTGCGGCTCGACTGGGAGCTTCCGGCGTCGACCACGCTGCTGGGGCTCGAGCGGCGGCTCGGGCGCTTCGCGGGACCCGCCTCGGAGGCATATGCCGAGGCGCTGCGAGCGAACCGCTACGACCCGCGTGCGCCGGCCGCGCCCGCACTCAGCGAGCGCAGGGCCGTGCGCAGGGAGCTCAGCCGCGGCAGCATCTTCGACAGGTTGCGCGGGCTCGTGGCCATCCCGCCGGGCGCGCCGCGCTCGTAGACATTTACCCAAGCGTAAGGTCCGCGCACTAAACCTCAGTGCATGACCACAAGAACCCCGCTCGCCAACCTCCTCGCAGGTGCACTCGGCGGCCTGATCGTGCTGACGATCGGCGCGGTCCTGATCGCCACCAACGTGATCGATACGGGTGACACCAAGACCGTTGTGCGAGAGGCGTGCCGCCGCGCAGCCGACCAACGCCTCCACCGCGACGCACGCGGCCGCACGCCCGGCGAGATCTACAAGGAGGAGGGGCGCGGGGTGGTCTTCGTCCAGTCCCAGGGTGTCTCGTCGGACAGCGAGTCGCCGTTCGGCGCTCCTCAGGAGGGAACCGCGACCGGCTCGGGCTTCGTGGTGGACAACGACGGCACGATCATCACCAACGCCCACGTGGTCGAGGGCGCGGACAGCGTCCAGGTGCGCTTCGACGACAACGGCGACTTCGTGGACGCCGACGTGAAGGGCGTCGACACCTCAACCGACATCGCGGTGCTGAAGGTCGATCCGTCGGACGTGGACGGCGGCCTCACCCCGATTCCGCTCGGCGACTCCTCGAAGGCCGAGGTCGGCGATCCCGTGATCGCGATCGGCAATCCGTTCGGCTACAGCCGCACGGTCACCACGGGCATCGTCTCCGGCCTTCAGCGCGAGATCCAGGCGCCCAACGGCTTCACGATCCCGGACGTGATCCAGACCGACGCCTCGATCAACCCGGGCAACTCCGGTGGTCCGCTGCTCGACGCGAACGGGCGCGTGATCGGCATCAACTCGCAGATCGCCACCGGCGGCGGCCAGGGCTCGGTCGGCATCGGCTTCGCCGTCCCGATCAACACCGCCAAGAACCTGCTGCCGGACCTGAAGGCCGGCGAGACCATCGAGCGCGCCTACCTCGGCGTGCAGATGCAGGACGTGAGCAGCCAGCTCGCCGAGGACCTCAACCTGGCGGCCGACGAGGGCGCGCTCGTGGTCGAGGTCACGGAGGACAGCCCGGCCGAGAAGGCGGGCCTCCGCGGAGGTCGCACCGAGACCTCCCAGGGGGTCCCGGCCGGCGGCGACCTGATCGTCGCGGTGGACGGGAAGGCGGTGAGCGACTCGAGCGAGGTCGCGAGCGCGATCGCCGCAGAAGCGCCCAGGCGACAAGGCGGAGATCACCTACTACCGCGGCGACTCGAAGAAGACCGTGACGGTCGAGCTCGCCAAGCGCCCGCAGTCAGCCGATCAGCCCTCCTCGGATGAGGGCGGCGACGGCGACGGCGGCGGGCTGTTGCCCTAGCCGCGCGCCTGCCACGATAGGCGGGCGATGACCCGCGTCAAGATCTGCGGAATCACGGCGCTCGAGGACGCCCACCGGGCGGTGGACCTCGGCGCCTGGGCGCTCGGCATGATCTTCTGGCCGGGCAGCCCGCGCGCGTGTCCGCTCGAGCAGGCCGAGGCGATCGGCGCGCAGCTCCACCGGCGCGTCGAGCTCGCCGGCGTGTTCGTGAACGCCACGCTCGACCATGTGGCGGAGACGGCGGACGTCTGCCATTTCACCCTGCTCCAGCTCCACGGCGACGAGGGCCCCGCCTACTGCCAGGAGGCCGCGCGCCGCACCGGCTGCCGGGTGATCAAGGCCGCGCGCGTGCGCGACGCCGCGCAGGTCCAGGCGCTGCGGGCCTACCGGACCGACTTCCACATGCTCGACGCGCACTCCGACCGCGCGCCGGGCGGCACCGGGGAGAGCTTCGACTGGGGGCTCGCCCGCCTGCACCCGGGCAACCCGCCGCTGATCCTGTCGGGCGGGCTGACGCCGGACAACGTCGGCGAGGCGATCGCCGCCGTGAGTCCGTTCGCGGTCGACACGGCGAGCGGCACGGAGGCCGAGCCCGGGCCGCAAGGACCCGGCCAAGCTGACCGCCTTCTTCCGTGCGGTCGAGGCCGCCGACCACGTGGTCGTGCGTGAGGTCGCGGGCGAATGCCCGCGACGGAGCGATGGGTTGAGCGCTCCGCCGCTCGAGCGGCGCTTCGGCCCCTACGGCGGCCGCTACGTGCCCGAGACCCTCATCCCGGCGCTCGACGAGCTCGAGCGCGAGTGGTCGGCCGCCCGGGCGGACCCGGCCTTCATGGCGGAGCTCGACGCGCTCCTGCGCGACTACGTGGGCCGCCCGACGCCGCTCTACCACGCCCACCGGCTCTCGGAGGTGGTGGGCGGCGCGGTCTGGCTGAAGCGCGAGGACCTCACCCACACCGGCTCGCACAAGATCAACAACGCGCTGGGCCAGGCGCTGCTCGCTCAGCGCATGGGGAAGCCGCGCGTGATCGCCGAGACGGGCGCCGGCCAGCACGGCGTGGCGGCGGCCACGGCCTGCGCGCTGCTCGGGCTGGAGTGCGTCGTCTACATGGGCACCGAGGACATGCGCCGCCAGGAGCCGAACGTGCAGCGCATGCGCCTGCTGGGCGCTGAGGTGCAGGGCGTGGACGCCGGCGCGCGCACGCTCAAGGAGGCGGTCTCGGCGGCAATCCGCGACTGGGTCGCGAACGTGGAGTCCACGCACTACGTGATCGGCTCGTGCGTGGGGCCGGCGCCCTATCCGGCGCTGGTGCGCGACCTCCAGCGCCGCATCGGCGACGAGGCGCGCGCCCAGCTGCTCGACCAGGCCGGACGGCTCCCGGACCGCGCGGTCGCCTGCGTGGGCGGGGGCTCCAACGCGATCGGCACGTTCATCCCGTTCGTGAACGACACGGAGGTCGAGCTGATCGGCGTCGAGGCCGCGGGGGAGGGGCTCACCACGCAGCGCCACTCCGCGCCGCTCACCACGGGCGCGCGTGGCGTGCTCCACGGAGCGCTCACCGGCGGTGATCCAGGACGAGGAGGGCCAGATCCTCGAGGCCCACTCGATCTCAGCGGGTCTCGACTACCCGGGCGTGGGCCCCGAGCACGCCTGGCTGCGCGACTCCGGGCGCGTCCGCTACGAGGCCGTCGAGGACGGCGCCGCCGTGGACGCGTTCCACCGGGTGGCGGAGCTCGAGGGCATCCTGCCGGCGCTCGAGTCCTCGCACGCGGTCGCGTGGGTGCTGGCGAATCCGTCGCCCGGTCTCAGCCTGATCACGCTGTCGGGGCGGGGGGACAAGGATTTGGCCGAGGTGTTGGCGCTCCGGATGAGCATCGAATCGGCGCTTCGCTGAGAACGGCAAGCGCGCCGCTCTCATGCCGTATTTGATGGGCGGTTATCCGAGCATTGAGGGATCGGTTTCGGCCGGGTTGGCGGCTGTCGATGCGGGTGCTGATCTGCTGGAGCTCGGGATTCCGTTCTCGGATCCGCTGGCGGATGGGCCTGTGATCCATGCGGCTGGGACGGAGGCGCTGGCTGCGGGGGCAACGCCGCACGCGGTGCTCGGGGTTTGTGAACAGCTTGCGGTGAGGGTGCCGGTGGTGTTGATGGTCTACGCGAACATCGTTCTCACTGCCGGGGTTGAGGCCTTTGCTTTGAAGGCGGCCGCGGCGGGGGCGTCCGGGCTGATCGTTCCGGATCTTCCGCACGACGAGGCCGGTGAGTTGCGGGAGGCGTGCGATGCCGAGGGCCTGGCGCTTGTGCCGTTGGTGGCGCCCACGACCACGCCCGAGCGGATCGCCGACATCGGCGCCGACGCGCGCGGCTTCGTCTACACGGTCTCGCTCAAGGGGACCACCGGAGAGCGCAGCGAGCTGCCGCCGGGCCTGGCCGACACGGTCAGCCGCGTGCGCGCCGCAACCGAGGTGCCGGTGGCGGTGGGCTTCGGCATTTCGACGCCGGAGCAGGCCCGCTCCGTGGCCGAGATCGCCGACGGGGTGATCGTGGGAACCCGCGTGGTCCGCGCAGCCGGCGAGGGCGGGGCCGCGGCTGTCGGGCAGCTGGTGGGCGAGCTCGCGGCCGCGCTGCGGGCCTAAGCGGCAGCACCGAGGGGGCCCGAGGGCTGGGCGGGCATCTCGGCTCGCATAGCGGGCCTGCGATGACCCACCTGGGCGCGACGGGCTTGCGTTAGGCTGACCCCACTATGGCCCACTCAAAAGCAGCCGAGCGCACCGGTTCTGAGACCGCGCCCGAGGCGCCCGCAAAGTCGGACGCGAAGCCCCAGCGCAAGCGCATAACGAGGCGCAAGGCCGTCGAGCAGCACCTGCGCAGCTACTTCGAGGCGATGGATCGCCGCGACGTCGAGGCGCATGGTCTCGCACTGGCGCGAGGACGGCGTCGACGACATGGTGCCCGGTGGGCATCCTGCGTGGCCGCGACGAGCTGCGCCAGTACTTCAAGTCCGTGTTCGCGGCCGCGCCCGACGCGAGCACGACCGTGACCCGCCTGGTCGCGGGCGAGCAGAGCTGTGCGGTCGAGTGGCGCTTCGAGGGCACGTTCGACGGCGCGCCGTACCTGGGCATCGAGCCGACCGGCAAGCACATCGAGCTTCGCGGGTTCGACCTGTTCGAGCTCGAGGACGGCGAGATCGTCAGCAACACCGGCTACTTCGACGGCGCCTCGTTCGCGCGCCAGATCGGGATGCTGCCGGCGGACGGCTCGGGCGCGGATCGCGCGATGAAGAGCGCCTTCAACGCCGTCACGAAGTTGCGGCGCGCCGTCGCGGAGCGCAAAAGCGCCTGATGGCGGTGCTCGTCGCGCTCACGGTCGGGCTGGTCTGGTGGATCACGGCCTGCGGCCTTCGGCATCAAGGCGTTCGACGCGTTCCTGCTCACCGCCGCCCTTGTCGTGGGCGCCGCGGCGGTCCAGATCACCAAGCCGTTCATCGATCAGATGCTGGGGCCGTGAGGTAGCCGAGCCCGAGGAGCAGGGCGCCGGCTTCTAGCTCCGCGCCCGCTCGCCCGCTAGCCGAAGAACGTCGCCGCGGCCTCGTAGTCCTCGACCGGCACGGTCCGCAGGCCCGCGGCCGCCTCTGACAGCGGCACCAGCTCGATGCGGGTCCCGCGCAGGGCGGGCATGACACCCCAGCGTCCCTCGTGGGCGGCGTCCACCGCCGCCAGCCCGAGGCGCGTGGCGAGGACGCGGTCGAACGCGGTCGGCGTGCCGCCGCGCTGGATGTGGCCGAGCACCGTGGCGCGCGACTCGTAGCCCGTGCGCTCCTCGATCTCGCGCTCGAGGCGCTGTCCGATGCCGCCCAGGCGAGCATGGCCGAACTCGTCCTCGCCCGCGCTCATCGTCTCCATCGTGCCCTCCTCGGGCACCGCGCCCTCGGCCACGACCACGATCGAGAAGTAGCGCCCGCGCGAGTGGCGGCGCTGGATCAGGCGGCAGACCTCCTCGATGTCGAAGGGCCGCTCGGGGATCAGGATCACGTCCGCGCCGCCGGCGAGCCCGGAGTGCAGGGCGATCCAGCCCGCGTGACGCCCCATCACCTCGACGATCATCACGCGGTTGTGCGACTCGGCGGTGGTGTGCAGCCGGTCGATGGCGTCGGTCGCGATCTGCACGGCGGTGTCGAACCCGAAGGTCATGTCGGTTCCCGCGAGGTCGTTGTCGATCGTCTTCGGCACCCCGATCACGGGCAGGTCGTGCTCGCCATAGAGGCGCGCCGCCGCGCCGAGCGTGTCCTCGCCGCCGATCGCGATCAGCCCGTCGAGTCCCGCGGACTCGAGCGTCGCGCGGATCAGCTCGGGCCCGTCCTCGCGCTTGAAGGGGTTGGTGCGCGACGAGCGCAGGATCGTGCCCCCGCGCGGAAGGATGCCGCGCGTCGATTCGATGCTGAGCTCCTCGTGAATGCCTTCGATCGGCCCGCGCCAGCCGTCGCGAAAGCCGACGATCTCGTGTCCGTGATCGTCGATCCCCCTGCGTACGACGGCCCGGATGACCGCGTTCAGGCCAGGGCAGTCGCCTCCCCCCGTGAGCACGCCGATCCGCACGCTCGTGCACGATACCCAGGCCCGTCAGAATGGCGCCCCTTGGAGACTCGCACGGACATCCACCTGGGGGGCGCTGACGCTCGCGGCGCTGCTCTGCGGGTGCGGCGGCGGGGGAGATGAGCCCACCCGCATCGAGGGAAGCACCGCGACGGTCTACACGAGCGTCCCGCGCCACGGCGTGTCCGCCGCGGTCGCGCGCGCCGTCGTGGCCGGCGAGCGGCGCGCACTCGCCGACGCGGGCGGGCGCGCGGGCGGCCTGCGGATCCGGCTGCGCGAGCTGCCGACCACCGAGGACGAGCCCGACCATCCCTGGGATCCGGCGCTCGTGAGCACGAACGCGCACCGGGCCGCCGACGACCCGAGCGCGATCGCCTACCTGGGCGAGCTCGACTACGGCGCGAGCGCGGTGTCGCTCCCGATCACAAACGACGCGGGCCTGCTCCAGGTGTCGCCCGGCGACGGGCTCACGAGCCTCACGCAGCGGCCTCCGGGGCGCCCTCGCGCCGGCCCGGAGCGCTACTACCCGTCGGACGAGCGCAGCTTCGTGCGCGTCGGTCCCTCCGATCTGGATGAGGCGGAGTGGCTCGTCGACCGCGTCCGCGCGAGCGGCGCGGCTTCGCCTGGCCACGGTGTTCGACCGCGAGATCTACGGACGCGAGCTGGCTGGGCAGATCGCCACGCTCGCGCGGCGAGCGAGGATCGAGCCGGTGGCATCGGAGGAGTTCCGCGGAGAGCCGGACGAGATCCCCGAGATCGCGCAGGAGCTCGCCGAGGCGCGGCCGGACGCGGTGATCTACCTCGGAGTCGCAAAGCCCGGCACCGGCCGGCTGCTGGGCGAGATCGATGCCGTGCTGCCCTCCGTACCGCTGCTCGCGTCGAGCGGGATCCTCGCCGCGCAGGAGAGCCTGGCGCTCCCCGCCGGCCCGGCACGGATCGAGGCCGTCGGCCCGGCGCTCGCGCCCGAGCGCGCGGGCTACGAGGCGATGCGCCTCGTGCTCGACGCCGATCGAGGAGGGCCGGCGCAACCGCCGGAACGTGATCGCGGCGGCGCTGCGGCTTCGCGACGCGGGTGGCGGCCGCGTCGGCTCGCCCTCTACCGACCCGGCGCCGACGGGCGCTTCGATCGCGTCGGAGCGGCGCGCTGACCGCCTTCGAGCGCCACCCGACCCGGGGCTACCTCCTCGCGGCCTCCGGCGCGGCACTGTTCTCTCTCAACGGCAGCATGGCGCGCTACCTGCTCGACGACGGGGTCGACGCCGCGCGCCTGTCGCAGCTGCGCTCGGCCGGTGCCTGCCTGATCCTGCTGATCGTCGCTCGGCCTGACGCGGCCGCGACCTGCTCAGGGTCGAGCGACGCGAGCTGCCCGGCCTCGCGGTGCTCGGCGTGCTCGGCCTCGCCGCGGTCCACGCCACCTTCTTCGTGGCGATCGACCGGCTCGAGATCGGCCCGGCGGTGACGATCCAGTACCTCGCCCCGCTCGGCCTGCTCGTCTGGCTGGCGCTCTTCCACGGGCGCCGGCTCCCGCCGAGCCTCTGGGGCGCCGTGGCGCTCTCGCTCGTGGGCTGCTTCTTCGTCGTTCGCGCCTACGACGCCGGCTCGCTCGACCCCGCGGGCGTGGTGGCCGCCTTCGCGCGCGATGCTCACCTTCGGGATCTACATGGTCGGGTCCGAGCGCCAGGGGCGCAGGCACGAGCCGGTGACCACGCTGTTCTGGGCCTTCGCGTTCGCGAGCCTGTTCTGGGCGCTCGTCACGCCCTGGTGGTCGTTCCCGTTCGAGGGCCTCTCGTCCACCCGGAACGCCCTGCTCGCCGCCGCGATCGTGGTGGGAGGAACGCTCGTGCCGTTCATCCTGATGGTCGCCGCGCTGCGGCACATCGCCGCCCCGCGCGCCGCCGTGGTGGCCACGCTCGAGCCCGTGCTGGCGGCCGTCTTCGCATGGGTGATCCACGACGAGGCGCTCGCCGCGGTGCAGATCGGGGGCGGGATGGCGGTGCTCACAGCGGTCGCCTGGGTGCAGTCGCGGCGCCCCGATCACGAGGCCGAAGCGGCCCCGGAAAGCTCGCTTGCAGCGAGATTTTCTCCTCGTTAAGCAGGGACCGGCTCTACGGCAGGGATCTCGAAGCGTGTTTAGGATCCCGCCAAGGTTGGAGCCACTCCATAGGAGGGACGTTTTGCGAGTACGTTGGCTGGCAGTTTTCGCCTGCCTGCTCGGCGCCTTCGCTTTGGGCATGACTGCCTGCGGCGATGACGACGACGAAGGCAGCGGCGGAGACTCAGGCAGTTCTGAAGGCGGAGGCGGAGGGACGGTCAACGTCTACTCATCGCTACCGCTTCAGGGTGCCTCAAGGCCGCAGACCACAGCGATGGTCGACGGCATCAAGCTCGCTCTCGAGCAGGTCGGGGGCAAGGCGGGCGAGACGACGATCAAGTACACGTCGCTCGACGACTCGACCGCGCAGGCTGGCAGCTGGACGCCGGAGGCCGTTGGGGCCAACGCGCGCAAGGTCGCCGGAGACGACGCGGCCGTTGCCTACATCGGCGAGTTCAACTCGGGCGGAAGCGCAGTCTCGATTCCGATCCTGAACGAGGTCCCGATCGCCCAGATCAGCCCGGCGAACACCGCCGTGGGCCTGACCTCGGACGAGCCGGGCGCCGACAAGGGCGAGCCCGACAAGTACTACCCGACGGGCGAGCGCCACTACATGCGCATCGTTCCGAAGGACACCATCCAGGGCGCTGCCCTGGCGACCGTCATGAAGAAGGACGGCTGCACGAACGACGTACATCCTCAACGACAAGGAGGTGTACGGCGCAGGCCTGTCGCGGAACATCGAGAGCGCTGCGAAGGCGCAGGGTCTCGAGGTCGTCGGGCAACGAGGGCATCGACCCGAAGGCCGCGAACTTCCGCTCCCAGGCGTCCACGATCAAGGACGCGGGCGCTGACTGCTTCGTGTTCTCGGGCATCACCGCCAACGGCGCGGTCCAGCTGTACAAGGACGTTGCCGCTGCGGTGCCGGACGCCAAGCTCTACGGGCCTGACGGAGTTGCCGAGTCCGGCTTCTCCGATCCCAAGGAGGGCGGTATCCCCGCCGACGTCGCGAGCCGGGTGAAGGTCACGGTGGCGACGCTGTCGCCGGACGAGTACCCGCCGGACGGCCAGAAGTTCTTCGACGACTTCTCGGCCAAGTACGGCGAGGACAACCCCGATCCGTACGCGATCTACGGGTACGAGGCCATGAAGCTGGTCATCGATACCTGCAAGGAGCTCGGGTCGGATTGCTCCGACAAGCAGGCCATGATCGACGCGCTGTTCGCAACGAAGGGTCGTGAGTCGGTGCTTGGCACCTACGACATCGACGAGAACGGCGACACGACGCTGACCGACTACGGCGTCTACTCGATCGACGGTGGCGAGCTGAAGTACGACGAGACGGTGAAGGCCGAAGCGGGCTGATCGTCACGTTGCAGTAATGCGGTAAAAGGGGGCGGGCCTATCGGTCCGCCCCCTTTCCGTGGTAGAAGTCGCACCGAGGGGAATCTTGGAGGCCAGTAGCGAAGCACCACGGCTGCCCGTCCGGGCTAACACCCGGGACCGGGTCAGGAAGTACATCGGCCAATACGGCCTCATTGCCGTTCTCCTGATCATGCCCGTCACCTTCGGGCTCCACGACCTCGCCACGGACGGCAATCTGACCCGACTGGGGAACAACCTGGTCGCCGGTCTCTCGAACGGCGCCATCTGGGCGCTGATCGCGCTCGGCTACACCCTCGTCTACGGAATCATCGAGCTGATCAACTTCGCCCACGGCGAGGTGTTCATGATCGGCTCGCTGGTCACGGCGGCTTGGTTCTGGGGAGTGATCGGGCTTACCGAGGCGACCGCGACCATCCCGCTGATCGTCGGACTGTTCGCATCGTTGATCGTCGCGATGCTCACCAGCGGGACCCTGAACGTGATGATCGAGCGGGTTGCCTACCGGGAACTGAGATCGGCGCCCAAGCTCGCACCGCTGATCACGGCGGTCGGCATGTCGTTCATCCTGCAGAACGTCGGCATCCTCTGGATCGGCGGTTCGCAGGAGGGCGTCGCCCAGCTCGTCCATCCGCAGAACGAGCTCTTCTCGATCGGCGGCGTGGTGATCCACCAGGGAGATGTCCTGGCGATCGCGGTCACGATCCCGCTGGTCCTCCTGCTCACCACCTTCATCAACCAGAGCCGAATGGGCCGCGCCATGCGCGCCACCGCGCAGGACCCAGAGGCGGCGCGGCTGATGGGCATCAACGTCGACACCACGATCTCGCTCACGTTCCTGCTGGGCGGCCTCATGGCAGGCGCCGCGGGCCTCGTCTACGCGCTCTACCAGACGACGATCTGGTACTTCCAGGGCTTCCAAGCCGGCCTCATCGCCTTCACGGCGGCCGTGATGGGCGGCATCGGCAACCTCCAGGGCGCCGTCCTGGGCGGATTCATCATCGGCATCATCCAGCAGACCTCCGACAACCGGATCGGCGGCGAGTGGACACCGGCGATCGTGTTCGCATACCTCGTTCTGATCATGGTCTTCCGCCCGCAGGGCCTGCTGGGCGAGGAGACGAGGGAGGCCGGCTAGCCATGCCGCGGGCGAAGACCGACCAGCGCACGCTTCTCAGCGCGGCCGTGGCAGTGCCGCTGGTGATCATCTTCACGTCCCAGCTGCTCGGCATGAGCTTCGGGATGGCGCTGATTCTCGGCCTGCTGATCCTGCTGCGCCTGCTGTTCGCCGATGACCGCCGGATCACCATCGCGGTGATGGTGGGGATTCTGATCTGGGCGATCTACCTGCCGCTCGCGCACGAGGAGAACAGCGAGTTCCTCGGCATCGCGGTCCTGATCCTCGCGTATTCGGTCATGGCCCTCGGCCTCAACATCATCGTGGGCTACGCCGGGCTGCTCGACCTGGGGTATGTGGCGTTCTTCGCGCTCGGAGCGCTCACGGCCGGCTGGTTCATGTCCGGCTTCTACGCAGAGGCGGGCAAGGGCGGGGAGGGCTTCTCGTTCCTCGTTTCGGATCCCGCCGCGAGCCTGCCGGGCATTCACCTGAACTTCGTCATCGTGGCGATCCTGGCGATCATCATCTGCGCGACCGCCGGCATGCTGATCGGCCTGCCAACGCTGCGCCTGCGCGGCGACTACATCGCCATCGTCACGCTCGCCTTCGGTGAGATCATCGGCCGCATCGTCATCAACGGCGACGAGCTGCACTACAAGGACGTGCCGGTCCTGGGCGGTCCACTCGAGTCCCTGTTTGGCCAGGGGGCAAACTTCTCCGCGGGCAGACAGGGCATCACACCAATCGACAAGATCGACTTCCCCGGCATGGAGCCGTTCAAGTCGCTCGACCTGCGCCCGTGGTTCTGGACGGCACTCGTGCTCGTCCTGATCGTGCTGTTCGTGAACTACCGGCTGCGCGACTCCCGGCTGGGACGTGCGTGGATCGCGCTGCGCGAGGACGAGGTGGCCGCCGCGTCCATGGGCGTGCCGCTCGTGAAGACCAAGCTGCTCGCCTACGGCACCGGGGCGGCCTTCGGCGGGATGGCGGGAGTCTTCCTGGCGTCGCTGCTCAACACCGTGAACGCCGACCAGTTCCAGTTCTTCTTCTCGATCTTCATCCTGGCCATGGTCATCCTCGGCGGCCTCGGCTCCATCGAGGGCGTGCTGATCGGCGCGGCAACATTGGTCTACCTGAACTACAAGTTCATCCCGGACGCGAACGCCAAGCCGCGCGAGTGGTTCAACCTTGACCTTGACCTCACCGAGATGTCGTCGGCGATCTACGGGTTCCTGCTCGTGATGATGATGATCCTGCGACCCGAGGGCCTCCTTCCTGAGCGAAGACGGAAGCTCGAGCTGGCCGAGGGCGTGGGCGTGGGCGCCACGACCGGCGTCGGTGGGCCGGAGACCGACACATACGAGGCTCGCGCGTGAGCGCTGTGGACGACACCAGCCAGAACGCCGCCCCGCAGCCGGGCGCGGACGGCGACGCGATCCTGTCGACGACGTCCATCACGAAGATCTTCGGCGGCCTCGTGGCGGTCGAGGACGTGTCGTTCGAGATTCCGCGCGGGCGGATCGTCTCGATCATCGGACCGAACGGGGCCGGCAAGACAACCTTCTTCAACATGCTCACGGGGCTCTACAAGCCCACGTTCGGGAGCATCGAGTTCGACGGACGGAACATCACGGGCCGCCGGCCGGATCGAATCATGGCGATGGGAGTCGCGAGGACCTTCCAGAACATCCGGCTGTTCGCGACGATGAGCGCGCTCGAGAACGTGATGGTAGGCCAGCACGCTCGCATGAAGGCCGGCCTCTTCGGCTCGATCTTCCGGCCGCCGGGCGTGCGCAAGGAGGAGCAGCGCGTAACCGAGAAGGCGCGGGAAGAGCTCCGCTACGTCGGGCTGAAGGACGACCTCCACGACCAGATGTCGATCAACCTGTCCTACGGCGACCAGCGGCGGCTCGAGATCGCGCGTGCCCTCTCGTCCGAGCCCAAGCTGCTGCTGCTCGACGAGCCGACGGCGGGGATGAACCCTCAGGAGTCGAAGGCGCTCACCGACTTCATGCGCCAGCTGCGCGACGAGCGCGGGCTCAGCATCCTGCTCATCGAGCACGACATGCAGGTCGTGATGGAGGCCTCCGAGTACATCACCGTGCTCGATCACGGGACCAAGATCGCCGAGGGCACGCCCCAGGAGGTGCGGCAGAACCCGCGGGTGATCGAGGCGTACCTCGGCAAGCAGGCGGAGCGCGACCACACCGGGCGCCACCGAGCGGACGACGAGACGGAGTCCGTCTGATGGCGCTGCTCGAGGTCAAGGACGTCCACACGTTCTACGGCAACATCGAGGCCCTCAAGGGTGTCTCGATCGAGGTTGAGGAGGGCGAGTGCGTCACGCTGATCGGCTCGAACGGCGCCGGCAAGTCAACCACCCTGCGCTCGATTTCGGGCCTCACCCCGCCCCGCCAGGGCTCGATCCGCTTCAAGGACCGGGAGATCACCGAGACTCCTCCTCAGGAGATCGTCTCCATGGGCGTGGCGCTCTCGCCGGAGGGGCGGCATGTGTTCCCGCGCATGACGGTCTACGAGAACCTCATGCTCGGCGCCTACCTGCGCCGGGACGAGAGCGGCATCACCGAGGACCTGGAGCGGGTCTACTCGCTGTTCCCGCGTCTCAAGGAGCGCGAGCGCCAGAAGGGCGGCACGATGTCCGGCGGCGAGCAGCAGATGCTCGCCATAGGCCGCGCGCTCATGGCTCAGCCGACGCTGCTGCTCCTGGACGAGCCGTCGATGGGAATCGCGCCGATCCTCGTGGAGCGGATCTACGAGACGATCGCGGAGATCAACAAGCAGGGCACCACGATCCTGCTGGTCGAGCAGAACGCCAACTTCGCACTCGACGTCTCCAAGCGCGCGTACGTGCTCGAGACGGGCGCCGTCACGATCTCCGACGAGTCTGCCGCCCTGCGGGAGAACCCCGAGGTTCAGAAGGCGTACCTGGGAGCGTGAGCTGATGCTGCTTGCTGTCATCGGAGCCGCGGCCCTCTGGCTCACCTTCGTGTGGCTCGGGTCCGCGATCATCGCCTCGCTGCTCTCGGACGCGAAGGGCTACGGGGAGAAGGTGGGGCTCGTGACCGGCACGATTCTCACCGTGCTCGGCGCTTTCGCGTGGGCGGTGGTACCACCCCGCGACATCTCGCGCTGGAAGCTGCACAGCGGGTTGAGCGGGCCAGCACGGACCACGCTCATTGTGGTCGAGATCATCCTCGTGGCGGCGTCTGTCTACTTCGTGACGTCGATCGACGCGAGCAGCGCCGGCCGCATCGGATTGATCGTGGTCGCGCTCATGGTGATCGTCATTGCCGCCGCGCTGATCTACACGATCGACATCCAGCGGGCCACCGGCGGCAAGACGATGGCCGAGCTGCGCGCCGAGCAGAACGTTCTGGACTAGCGGCCGGTCGCGTCTCTCAGAGCTGGCTCGAGGTCCGGCTGCCTGAAGGCGTAGCCGAGCTCTTTGAGCCGGCCCGGCACGGCGCGCTGGCCGGTGGTCACGATCTGCGCCATGTCGCCGTAGAGCGCCTTCACCGCGAGCGCGGGCACCGGTGCGAAGGCGGGGCGGTGCAGGACGCGGCCAAGCGTTCGTGAGAGCTCCTTGTTCGTCACGGGCTCCGGGGCGGTCACGTTCACGGGGCCGCGAACGGAGTCGTTGTCGAGCGCGAAGATGGCCGCGCCGACCACGTCGTCCCGATGTACCCAGGGCACGTACTGGCGCCCGCCCGCCACCGGCCCGCCGATGCCGGCCTTGAAGAAGGGGAGCATCTTCTCGAGCGCACCGCCGGAGTCGGAGAGCACCACGCCCGTCCGGCTCAGCACCACGCGGACCCCCAGCTCCTCCGCGGCGCGGGCCTCGGACTCCCAGTCCGCGCTCAGCTGCGCGAGGAAGTCGTCGCCGGGCTCGGTGCTCGACTCGTCGAGCCGCTCGTCGCCGCGATGCCCGTACCAGCCGGCGCCGGAGCCCGACACGAGCACGCGCGGGCGCTCCTCCGCGGGCAGCTCTCCCAGGGCCGCCACCAGGTTGCGCGTTGAGAGCACGCGCGAGTCGCGGATCTCGCGCTTCGTCTCGTCCGACCATCGCTGCGCGATCACCTCGCCCAGGAGGTGCACCACCCCGTCGCGGCCGCGGAGCGCGTCGACTGGCGGCCGCTCCGCCTCCGGATCGGCCCAGGTCTCGGCGGGCACGCCGAGCGCCTCGCTGGCTCGCGCGGCGTCGCGCGACAGGGCCGTGACCTCGTCGCCCCGCTCCGCGAGTGCGTGCACGAGCGCGCTCCCGATCATGCCGGTCGCGCCGGTAACGGCGACGCGCATCAGCCGACCGTTGCCCGCTCCACCGTCGGCTGGTCGGGCTCGGCGGCGTCGGGCGAGCTCTCGGCCACCTCCGACACGGCGGCCGCGACCTCGCGGGCCACGTCGCGGTTGAAGACGCTGGGGATGATGTAGTCCTCGTCGAGCTCGTCGTCGCCGACCACCGACGCGATCCCACGCGCCGCCGCCAGCTTCATGTCCTCGGTGATTGCCGCGGCGCGCGCGTCGAGCGCGCCGCGGAAGATGCCCGGGAAGGCGAGCACGTTGTTGATCTGGTTCGGGTAGTCCGAGCGGCCGGTGGCCATCACCCGCACGTAGGGGGCGGCCTCCTCGGGCTTCACCTCGGGGTTGGGGTTCGCCATGGCGAAGACGAACGGATCCGTGTTCATCTTCTGAAGGTCCTGCGCGTCGATGATGCCCGGCCCCGAGAGGCCGATGAACACGTCAACGCCCTCGATCACCTGGCGTGGCTGGCCGTCGCGCGCCGCCGCGTTCGTGTGCTCCGCGAGCCAGCGCTTGGGCGCGTTCATGGAACCGGCCTGGTAGTCGTCGCGGCCGGTGTGGATCGCGCCGAATCGGTCACAGGCCACGATCGATGTCACGCCGGCGTCCATCAGGATCTTGGCCACGGCCACTCCTGCCGCACCCGCGCCGACCATGAGGACCTGTAGATCCTGCATGGCTCGATCCGTCAAACGACAAGCATTGATGAGGGCGGCGAGCGTCACGATCGCCGTTCCATGCTGGTCGTCGTGGAACACCGGGATGTCGAGGGCATCCTGCAGGCGCTGCTCGATCTCGAAGCAGCGCGGGGAGGAGATGTCCTCGAGGTTGATGCCGCCGAAGGTCGGCGCGATGCGGATCACGGTGTCGACGATCTCGTCCACGTCCTTCGTGGAGAGGCAGATCGGGAACGCATCCACGTCGCCGAACTCCTTGAACAGCATCGCCTTGCCCTCCATCACGGGCATGGCGGCCTCAGGACCGATATCGCCCAGGCCGAGCACGGCTGTGCCGTCGGACACCACGGCCACCGTGTTCGCCTTGATCGTGTACTTGAAGGCCTTCTGACGGTTCTCGGCGATGGCCGTGCACACGCGCGCGACCCCGGGGGTGTAGGCCATCGAGAGGTCGTCGCGGCTCTTCAGAGGGATGTTCAGCCCGGTGTGGATCTTGCCGCGACGGTGCACCTCGAAGGTGCGGTCGGTGATCTCGACGACCTCGGCGGCCTTCACCGACTGGACCGCGGAGATCACCTGGCCGCGGTGGTCGACGCTGCCGCACTCCACCGTGATCTCGCGGATGGTCCGGTCGCCCTTGGCATCCACGGTGTCCACGGCCACGATCGAGCCGCCCACGCGCGTGATCGCAGCGGTGACCTTCCCGAGCACGCCGCCCGGCCGGGAGGGCAGAGCGACTCGAAGCGTGAGCGAGAACTGTGCGGAGGGCGTGGCCATCGGTGCCGTGATCATAGGCTCGCACCGCCTCCGGGCCCCAACTACAGCACTGAAGACCATGGGTAAGTCGATTTCCCTTGCGAGTTGGAAAGGAAAATCGACTTACCCCTTCGCCGAGGGCAGCCGACCCCTTCACCGCTGCTGTTAGCGCGGCCGGGGCCGATGCCCTCGATAGGGTTGAGCCGTGGCCGCCGAGTCGCCGAAAGAACTGTTCCTGATCGACGGGAACAGCCTCGTCTACCGCGCGTTTTTCGCGCTTCCCGAGTCGATCGCCACGTCGAAGGGGCAGCCCACGAACGCGATCTTCGGCTTTGCGTCGATGCTCGTGAAGATCATCTCCGAGTACGGCGTGAAGCCCACGCTGGTGGTCTGGGACGCCGGCATGTCGGGGCGCAAGGAGGTCTACTCGGAGTACAAGGGACAGCGCGACTCGAAGCCCGATCTGCTCGCCGAGCAGTGGCCGCACATGGAGCCGCTCGTGGACAGCTTCGGCTACGAGAACGTGCGCGTGGAGGGCTTCGAGGCCGACGACGTGATCGCCACGGTGGCGCGCCGGGCCCGCGACGAGGGTTTCGAGGTGATGGTCGTGACCGGCGACCGCGACCTCTTCCAGCTGATCGAGCCCGGCGTGCGCGTGATGGCCACAAGTCGCGGGATCACGGATACGAAGGTGTACGACCACGACGCCGTTGTCGACCGCTACGGGATCGAGCCGGCGCTGATCCCGGACTTCGTGGGGCTGAAGGGCGACACCTCGGACAACATCCCTGGCGTGCCGGGGATCGGCGAGAAGACGGCGTCGCAGCTGCTCCAGGAGCACGGCGACCTCGAGGGCGTGCTCGGCAACATCGAGAGCATTTCCGGCGCGAAGCGCAAGGAGAACCTGACCAACCACGCGGAGGACGCGCGCATCTCGAAGCAGCTCGCCACCGCGATCCGCGACATCGCGCTTGACCTCGACCTCAACAAGATCGCCGCGCGCGAGCCCGACCGGTCGCGGCTGCGCGAGACATTTCGCGAGTTCGAGCTGCGGGCTCCGCTCGAGAGGCTCGAGGAGGCGCTTGGGGACGGGGAGGTGGCCGCGCCGGCCGAGCGTGTCGAGGAGGTGATCTCCGTCAGGGCCCGGCAGGTACCGCTCGCCGAGCTGGGGTCACTCGAGGGCGAGCTAGTGGCCATCGCGGCGGAGCGGCCGCGGCCTGCCGGTGAGCCGGACGGCCAGGAGACGCTCGACGTGGGCGGGCCTCCGCTCGGACCGATGCGGATCGCCGCCTACGGCGGCGGAGAGGTGCTGGTGGCGGAGTGCGAGACGCTCGCGGCCCTCACCATGGCGCGCGGCGAGCGCCCGCTCGTGTACCACGACTGGAAGACCACCGCGGTGAGCGAGGAGGCCGCCCCGGCGGCGGTGCTCGAGCACGACACGCTGATCGCCGCGTACCTGATCGACCCGACCCGGCGCGGGTATCCGCTCGAGGAGCTCACCACGGAGGCCGGCATCGCCGCGAGCGTGGAGGGAGCGGACGGGATCGCCGAGCGCGCGGTGGTCACCCGGGTGCTCGCCGAGCGCCAGCGCGCCCGCCTCGAGGAGGACGGCCTCACCGGCCTCTTCCACGACGTGGAGCTGCCGCTCGTGGACGTGCTCGTGGAGATGGAGCGCGCCGGCGTGAAGCTCCACGTGGAGCGCCTGGCGGAGATCAGCGAGCGCTTCGGCACGCGCGCCGAGGAGCTCGAGCGACGCGTCTGGGAGCTGGCCGGCGAGGAGTTCACGATCGGCTCGCCCCAGCAGCTCGCGCACATCCTGTTCGAGAAGCTCGGGCTCTCGCGCAAGCGCCGCGGCAAGACCGGCTTCTCCACGGATGCCCGCGTGCTCCAGGCGATCCGCGAGGAGCACGAGATCATCCCGGCCATCGAGGAGTGGCGCGAGGTCACGAAGCTGAAGTCGACCTACCTGGATGCCTTCCCCGAGCTGATCGGCGACGACGGTCGACTCCACACCACCTTCAACCAGACCGCCACCGCCACCGGGCGCCTCTCCAGCACCGATCCGAACCTCCAGAACATCCCGATCCGCACCGAGCAGGGCCGCGAGATCCGCGCCTGCTTCGTGGCGGAGCCCGGGAACATGCTGATCTCGGCCGATTACTCGCAGGTGGAGCTGAGGCTGCTCGCCCACATCGCCGACGAGCCGGTGCTGAAGGAGATCTTCCGGCGCGGCGAGGACGTGCACACCGCCACAGCCGAGGCGATCCTCGGCGGCAAGACGGACCCGGGCACGCGCTCCAAGGCGAAGATGGTGAACTACGGGATCGTCTACGGCCTGTCGGCGTACGGGCTCGCGGACCGCCTCCAGATCGAGCAGGAGGAGGCGCAGGTGTTCATCGACGCCTACCTCGAGCGCTTCCCGCGCGTGAAGGCGTTCATCGAGGAGACGATCGAGCGCGCCCGCGAGGATGGCCACGTGACCACCCTGTTCGGCCGGATCCGGCGCGTGCCCGAGCTGCGCTCGCGCCAGTTCCAGACACGCTCGCTGGGCGAGCGGCTGGCCGTGAACATGGTGATCCAGGGCACCGCGGCAGACATCATCAAGATGGCGATGGTGCGGGCGCGCGACGAGCTTCGTACCGCCGGCCTCTCCACCCGGCTCGTGCTGCAGATCCACGACGAGCTGCTGTTCGAGGGACCGGAGGAGGAGGTGGCCGCCGCCAGCGAGATCATCGAGCGCGAGATGGCCGACGCCTTCGAGATGGACCCGCCGCTCGGCGTGGACGTCGGCGCCGGCAAGAACTGGCTGGAGGCGAAGTGAGCAGGGAGCTGGCGGTGCTGGTGACCGTCGCTGCGGGCGCCGTCGTCGCAGGGCAGGCGCCCGCCAACAACGTGATCTCGCACAAGCTGGGCGACCTGGGCGCGGTCACCGTCAACTTCGTCGCCGGCACGGTGCTGGTCCTGTTCGTCGCCTTCGCATTCGACGGTGGCTTCCACGTCGACGACAGCGTCGAGACCCCGGCCTGGTACTACTGGGTCCTCGGCGGGCTCGGCGGCGTGCTGATCGTGCTGGCCACGTTGGTCGCCGTACGCGAGCTTGGCGCCGGCGGCGTGACAGCCGCCGTGATCGCCGGTCAGTTGGGCGCCTCGGTCGTGCTCGACCGGCTGGGCGTGCTCGGGCTGGACGAGCGCGCGATCACGTGGGAGAAGCTGCTCGGGATCGCCCTACTGGCGGCGGGCACCGTCCTCGTGGTGCGCGAGTAGCGGCCTCTCGCCGGCGCGCCCTAGACTCAACCTCGGGTGGCATTGCATCGCGATATCGAGGGATTCCAGCCCGGCCGGGACCAGCCGGTCGAGCGGTTGGCCGGGCGCCACGAACTGCGCCGAACCGAGACCTCCTGGCAGCTCGCCACAGGGACGCTCGCGTGCCCGTCGTGTGACGCCCCCGTCCTGCCCGGCCCTGAGCCGATGTCCCCGGCAGACCATCTGTCGTGCGGCTTCTGCCGACACGAGGGACCCGTGCGCGACTTCCTGTCGCTCGCCGAGCCCACTCGGCCGACGCGCGTAACCGTGCGAGTGAGGATTCTCCAGTCCCCCATCCGGGAACCATCCCTGGATGGCAGATACAACACCGAATGAGGACCGCGCCCGTGGCGCGGCCGACAAGGCAAAGGGTCGCGTGAAGGAAGCGGGCGGCGCGCTGAGCGGCGACAGCTCCCTGAAGGCCGAAGGGCGCGGCGACCAGGTGAAGGGGACCGTCAAGGAGAAGAAGGGCCTCCTCCGCAAGCTGTTCAGCTGAGCTCTTCCCGTTGTTCGACCATGTGGGCATCCATGTCTCCGGCCGTGGAGCCTCGGAGCGTTTCTACGACACCGTCCTCGGTGCGATCGGCATCGAGCGGACTGCCACCGTCGAGGAATACACGGAGTGGGACGACTTCGTGATCGGGGCGGCCAGCGCGGAGGTCGGGGTCACGCGCGGCTTGCACGTCGGCTTCGGCGCGAGGTCGACCCGCGAGGTCGACGCGTTCTGGCGCACGGGCGTGGAAGCGGGCTTCGAGAGCGACGGCGAGCCCGGCCCGAGGCCGATCTACGGCGACGACTACTACGGCGGGTTCCTGCTGGACCCGGACGGCAACAGCATCGAGGCGGTGCATTTCGAGGGGTCGCTGACCGGCGCGATCGACCACCTCTGGATTCGAGTGGCCGACGTGGAGGCCTCGAAGCGCTTCTACGAGACGATCGCGCCGCACGCCCACATCCGGCTCGGCACCGACACACCCGAGCGGGCGGCGTTCGACGGAGACGGGGGCTCCTTCTCGGTGCTGACGGGCGACCGCCTGACCGAGAACCTCCACATGGCGTTCCCGGCGAGCGAGAACCGGGCCGTCCACGACTTCCACGAGGCCGCGCTCGAGGCCGGCTACCGCGACAACGGCGGCCCCGGCGAGCGCCCGCAGTACCACCCGGGCTACTACGGGGCCTTCGTGCTGGACCCCGACGGCAACAACGTCGAACTGGTGAACCACAACCGCTGACGCGGTGCTAGGCCGCGAGCGACTCGGTGGCCCGGCGCACCGCTCGTGGCGGCGGGCCTCCCGCCGCGAACTCCGGCGGCGCTATCTCCAGGTATGCGCCGAAGCTCCAGTCCAGGAAGCGCTTGGCCTGCATTGCCCTAATCGAGTGGTGCAGCAGGCGGGGCGGTACGCGGGGAACGAGCCTCTGGGCGGCCAACATCGCCTCGAACTTCCAGCGGTGGGCGTCTGAGAAGTCGCCGTAGCGCGCCAGGGCGGAGGCGATCGACTGCTTGCCGTCCACGACCGCGCGCAGCTCGCGGCCGCATGCGATCCCGAAGTAGAACGCGGTCCGGATGCCCTCCGCCGTGAGCGGGAGGCAGTGACCGGCACTGTCGCCCACGAAGAACACGCCGTCGGCGCTGGCGGCGCGCAGCTTGTGCGGGATCCAGTTGCCCTGGTAGCGGACCGGGTCGCGCTCGAGATCCTCAGCCAGCATCACGGTCGTGTCCTTCACGTGGAAGCGCGGGTCAAACGAGCCCACGCCGATCCGCAGCTCCTCGCCGGCCGGGAAGCTCCAGCCGTAGCCGGCGGGCACGTACTTGCGGTCGATCCAGAGCTCCATGTCCTCGCCGGCGCCCCACGGGTGCACCTCGAGCCCGCGTGACAGGGGTGCGTCGGGCGGCTGGTATCCGCTCCCGAGCACGCGGCGCCAGCCGAGCGCGTCCACGATCAGGGGCGCCGTCAGGTCGCCGCGGTCGGTGTGGATCACATCGCCGGTGCGCCCGTTGACCTTCGCGGTCTCGAACTGGTGCTCGGACTGGCCCGCGAGGAGCTCGCACAATGACGCGTAGTCGAATGTGGAGAAGGTCCACGGCAGCTCCAGCCGGGACGTGCCGTAGGGCGTGTGAACCACCAGCCGTCCGAAGGTCTGCCGGTGGGATCCCATCAGGCCCATGGCGCGCAGCCACTCCGTCGGAATCCCGCACGCTGAGGTCTGCCGCTCGCCGATCTCGTATCGATCGAGCACCAGAACCCGCGCTCCGCTGCCGGTCAGCTCGCGGGCCACGGTCAGTCCCGCGAAGCTCGCTCCGCAGATCAGGACGTCATATTCACCGCCCAGCGGGGTGCGCTCGGGGCCACGCGTCGTGCGACGAGTCGGCATGCGGGCAGACTAGCTAGGCTAGTGCGTTCAGTGCCGGATACAGAGACTGTTACACCACCTCGCACCGTCGAGGGCTCGGGCGGCATGCTGCTCGAAATCGACGGTCAGATCGTCCCCAACTACGACGCCACCATCGTCCCGTTCGACGAGGGTGACGTCGTGTCCGGAAAGGTCGTGCGAATAGACCAGGACGAGGTCCTGGTCGACATCGGCTACAAGAGCGAGGGCGTCATTCCGATGAATGAGCTCTCGATCCGCAAGTCGGTCGATCCGCACGACGAGGTGGAGCTGGGGGAGGAGGTCGACGCCCTCGTCCTCACGAAGGAGGACCAGGACGGCCGGCTCGTCCTCTCCAAGAAGCGCGCTCGCTTCGAGAAGGCCTGGCGCAAGATCGAGGCCGCAGCCGAGTCCGGTGAGCCCGTGGAGGGCACCGTGATCGAGGTCGTGAAGGGCGGCCTGATCATCGACCTCGGCGTGCGCGGCTTCCTGCCCGCCTCGCTCGTGGACATCCGCCGCGTCCAGAACCTCGACGAGTTCCTCGGCACCAAGATCGAGTGCAAGGTCATCGAGCTGAACCGCTCGCGCAACAACGTGGTGCTGAGCCGCCGCGCGGTCCTCGAGGAGGAGCGCAAGGAGGTTCGCCAGCAGATTCTCGACCGTCTCCAGCCCGGAATGGTCGTGGAGGGCGCGATCTCGAACATCGTCGACTTCGGCGCCTTCGTGGACCTCGACGGCATCGACGGTCTAATCCACATCTCGGAGCTCTCCTGGAGCCACGTGAACCACCCGTCGGAGATCCTCTCGATCGGCGATGTGGTGCCGGTCAAGGTGCTCGACATCGACCGCGACCGCCAGCGCATCTCCCTGGGCCTCAAGCAGACCCAGGAGGACCCGTGGCAGCGGGTGATCGACACCTACCGGATCGGCGACGAGCTCGAGGGCAAGGTCACCAAGGTCGTCACCTTCGGGGCGTTCGTCGAGATCATGGACGGCGTCGAGGGCCTCGTGCACATCTCCGAGCTGGCCCACCACCACGTGGAGAACCCGCGCGAGATCGTGGAGCCCGGCCAGGACGTGCGCGTGAAGATCCTCGAGATCGACTCCGAGCGCCGCCGGCTGTCTTTGAGCGTCAAGCGCGTGGAGGAGCAGCTGGCGCACATCAAGTCGGCCGCCGAGGCCGGCGCCGCTGCGGCCGAGGCGAACGCGGGCGAGATTGGCGACGTGCCGGACCTCGGGCTCTCCGAGGACGTGTTTGCCGGACCGTCGATCGGCGGCCTGGACGCGCTTCGCAACCTGCCCGCGGACGAGCCCGCCCTCGAGCAGGCGCCCGACGCGCCTGAGGTCGAGGCGGCTGCGCCCGACGAGGCCCCCGCGCCCGAGGCTGAGGCCGCTGCGCCCGACGCTGAGGCCGCTGCCGCGCCCGACGCGCCCGAGGCTGAGGCCGCGCCCGAGGCCCCCGCGCCCGACGCTGAGGTTCCGGAGGCCGAGCCGGCGCCGGACGGCGTCGATGCCGAGCCCGCGCCGGACGCCGAGCCCGCGCCCGATGCAGAGCCCGCGCCGGACGCAGAGCCGGACGCCGCCCCGGAGGCCGAGCCGGCCGCCGAGGCCACCGAGGAGCCCGCGCCTCCTCCCACCGAGAACGAAGAGTCCCAGGACAAGTAGATGGCCGGGGTCCCCTTCGTGGGGCTCACAGGCGGACTTGGCGCTGGGAAGTCCGAGGCGCTGCGCGCACTCGCAGAGCTCGGCGCGGCCACCATGTCCACCGACGCGGTGGTCCATGAGCTGCTCGCGAGCGACGAATTGCGCGACATCGTCGTCGAGCGCCTGGGCCCCGAGGTGGCGCCCGACGGCCGGGTAGACCGCTCGCTGATCGCGGAGCGCGTGTTCGGCGACGACGATGCGCGCGCCTGGCTCGAGGGCGAGCTGTGGCCGCGCGTCGGCCAGCGCGTGGCGGACTGGAAGCAGGAGGTCGAGGCGCTCGACCCGGCGCCGCCGGCGGCCGTGGTGGAGGTGCCGCTGCTGTTCGAGTCGGGCATGGAGGCGGCGTTCGATGCGACGATCGCGGTGGTCGCCGACGAGTCCGTCCGCGCGGAGCGCGCGGGCGCCCGTGGGCACACCGCGGTCTCGGAGCGGACCGGACGGCAGCTTTCGCAGGCGGAGAAGGCGCAGCGTGCGGACTTCGAGGTCCGCAACGACGGCACGCTGGACGAGTTGAAGCAGACACTGTCCCAGGTACTTGCGAAACTCGAACGGGTCCCGTGAGCTCACACGCCGCCAGCAGCGCAGCCCGCAGCCGCCCGCGCGCCCGAATTCGGCGCCGGCGGCTCGCCGCTGTCGTGGTGGTGGCCCTGCTTGGCGCGCTCTGCGCGGCGCTCGTGTCGGGACTCGGGGAGCAGGCCGTGCGGGAGATCACCCTCCCGCTGAAGCACGACGACATCATCCGCCAGCAGGCCGCCGACAAGGGCCTCGACCCCGCGTTGATCGCGGCGGTCATCTACGAGGAGTCGCGCTTTCGCGACCAGACCTCGCGCGCGGGCGCGCGCGGGCTCATGCAGATCACACCGGGCACCGCCGATTTCATCGCCGACCACTCCGGCGGCTACCGCTTCAAGCAGTCCGACCTCGCCACCCCGCAGATCAACATCTCGTATGGCAGCTACTACCTGCGCTACCTGATCGACCACTACGAGGGAAGCGAGACGCTCGCCGTGGCCGCCTACAACGCGGGGCTCGGCAACGTGGACCGATGGGTCGCCAAGGCCGGAGGCGCGTCCGCATTCAAGTCGGCGGAGCACATCCCCTTCCCGGAGACGCGCGCCTACGTGGAGAACGTGCTCGAGCGGCGCGGCGAGTACCGGGACAACTACGCCGACGACCTCGGGCTCTAGTCAGGGAATACACCACAGCGTAGAGTGGGTCCGTGGCGACCGACGAAGATCTCGGCGACCCCGACGAGCCCGACGAGCTCATCCAGCTGTTGCAAGCGCTCCGACGGGGTGCTCGATCGGACCCTCGAAGACAAGGACCGTGCGGTCAGCGAGTTCGTGCCGGCGTACATGTACCCGCGCCTCCAAGAGGCTTGGGGAGAGGTATCGACGCGCTTCGATGTCGTTACCGAACAGATCCGTTCGGGCATGCACGAGGGGCCTCTGGAGGATCACGGGCTGCGCGACCCGAACTTCCGGCTCAAGGCGGAGGGGTTCTGGCGCAACGCCCGCGCATGGTGGGCGAACCCGACTCGCCACTGGCTAGGCAAGGCACTGGCCTGGGGGAATGTCGTCCTCACTAGCCTGTCCGCCGTCCTGCCCGCAGCCGGCATGATCGACGAGTTCAAGCAGGCTCTGGAGCGCGCGATCGACGACAAGGAAGACGAGGGCGAGCTGGCGGCCCAGGAGGGTCCGCCTACTGCGGGCTAGGCCGAGGACTGCTCCCAGCGCGCGTACGCCTCCTCGACGGCCTTCTTGGCCGCCGCGTGGCGCTTCGTCGCGCGCTCGCTGCTCGTCGGGCTCGCCCAGGCCGAGGGATCGGCCAGCTCGTCCTCGATCGCGCGCAGCGCCGCCTCGGCCTTCTCGATCTCGCGCTCCAGCTGAGCCGCGCGCCTGACCGCGTTCTTCGACGGCCCGGCGGGCTTCGCCCGGCCGTTGCCTGACGGTTTCGCCGCCGCCTTGGCCTTGGCGGTCGCCCGCTTCTCGCGTCCCGGGCGCGCGCGCTCCCCGTCGCGGCGCTCCTCGCGCACGCGCGAGTACTCGGCCCAGCCGCCCTGATAGCTGTGCAGTTTCCCGTCCTCGAGCGCGATCGTCCGGGTGCCGACCGCGTCGAGCAGCGCGCGGTCGTGGGACACGAGCAACACGTTGCCGTCGAATCCGCTGAGCGCGTCCTCGAGCGCCTCGCGAGCGTCGATGTCGAGATGGTTCGTCGGCTCGTCGAGGATGAGCACGTTCGCGCCCGAGGCCACCAGGATCGCGAGCGACAGCCGGCGCCGCTCCCCGCCCGACAGCCCTTCCATCGGCTTCTCGGCCTCCTCGCCGCTGAACAGGAAGCGGCCCAGCAGCGCGCGCGCCTTGTTGGGCGTGAGGCGCGTAGCGCGTTGCGCCGCCTCGAGCACGGTCCCCGAGGAGCCGAGCTCCTCGGCGTGCTGGGAGAGGTATCCGAGCTGGACGTTGTGCCCCGTGCGCAGGCGTCCTCCGTCCAGCTCGCGCCGGCCTGCCAGAGCCTCGATCAGCGTCGTCTTGCCGGTACCGTTCGGCCCCACGAGCGACACGTGCTCGCCCCGCTCGAGCCAGAGCTCGCCGTCCTCGAGCAGCGTCCTGCCCGGCACCTCGAGGCGGCCGTCCTCCATATGGAGAACCACCCGCCCGGCGCGCTCCGCGCCGCCGAACTTGAAGCCGAGCGAGCGGTTGTCCGTGGGATCCCGCTCGATCCGCTCCATCTTGTCGAGCTTCTTCACGCGCGACTGGGCCTGGCGCGCCTTGCTGGCCTTGTAGCGGAAGCGCTCGATGAAGCGCTCCATGCGCGCGATCTCCGCCTGCTGCTTCTCGATCTGCTTGCCGAGCTGGATCTCGCGCGCGGCCGCCTCACGCCGCCACGCGTGCCACGAGCCCGGGAAGAAGCGCGAGCGCCCTGCCTCGAGCTCCAGCACGGAGGTGCCGACCGCCTCGAGGAACCAGCGGTCGTGTGCCACGAGGATCACGGCCGAGTCGAGCTCGGTGAGGTACTCCTCGAGCCACTCGAGCGAGACGATGTCGAGATGGTTCGTGGGCTCGTCCAGCAGGAGCAGGTCCGGGTCGCCGGCCAGCGCGCGTGCCAGCGATGCGCGCGTGAGCTCCCCGCCAGAGAAGGTCGCGAGCTTGCGGTCGAGCTGCTCGTCGGCGAAGCCGAGGCCGTGCAGCGGGCCGAGCGCACGCGCGCGCCAGTTCCAGCCGCCGGCGTGCTCGAGGCGGGACTGCGCTCGCGAATAGCGCGCGAGCAGCGCGCCGTCGTCGGGCCGCTCGGCCATCTGGTCCTCGAGCCGGCGCAGGTCGTCCTCGAGCGCCACGAGGTCGCGGCAGCCCGATAGCACGTAGTCCCGCAGCGTCAGGTCTCGCTCGCGGGGCGCGCGTTGGTCGTGGAGGGCCACCCGCGTGCCCTTCTCCAGCATCAGTTCCCCACCGTCGATGCCGGTCTCGCCCGACAGCATCCGCAGCAGCGTCGTCTTGCCCGCGCCGTTGCGACCGGCGAGCGTCATTCGGTCGCGGCGCTCGAGCTTGAAGGAGACGCCCCTGAACAGGGGATTCCCCGCCATGTCCTTGTCCAGCGCGCTTGCGATCACCACAGCCATGTCGGGGTCAAGGCTAAGGGGCGCGCGCGAAGATCAGGGGCTGAGATGGGGGATGTCCCCGATGTAATTGCGATTGCAACAACGCATGCTGGGGCCATGAACAAGCTCACAGCAACACTCCTCGCAGTTGCAGCTCTCTGTGCGCTCGCCCTCCCGGCGGGCGCGTCGGCCGCAAAGCCGGTCAAGTACGTCGGAAAGACGAGCGGTGGTCACAAGGTCACCTTCAAGCTCTACGGCAACAAGAAGATCGACGACTTCGAGACCGGGATACCGACCACCTGCATCCCGATTCAGGGTGGCGGCGCCCCCATGACGGGCGTCGACGTGTGGCCGAACAGCTGGTTCCTCGTCAACCGAACGGCCAAGTTCCAGGCGATGCTGACGCCCGCCTTCTACTGGAAAGAGGTGACCAACAATTTCGAGGTCACGACCAAGAAGCTAAGGAACGGGACGATCCGGGGCAATCTGCGCAAGCAGTACGAGTTCCTGGTTTCCAAGTACCCGATCGGCACCTTCGTCATCTACAGCTGCCTGGGCGAGGCCAAGTTCTCTGCTAAGCCGGCCTGAACGACCAACGGCCCCCGTGCAGTCTGCGCGGGGGCCGTCGTTCGTCCTGCTGTGGGATTAGGCGGCGATGGGTGCTGCCACCGGCGCTGTTCCCGTCGGGTTGCTCGGGCGGCGGGTGCCCATCACGATCAGGGCGATGCCCATGAGGAGCACGAACGAGCCGCTGCCGACCGCGGTCCATGCGATCTCGTCGAGGAACGGGATGTTGGCGCCCGTGCTGACGTCGGCGTCGACCCCGGCGGAGCCGTCGGCGTTCATCACCACGACCGAGTAGTCGCCGTCCTCGATCTCCCAGTTCAGGGTCTGCTTGCCCGAGCCCTGCTCGGATGCGACCCAGATCTGTGAGTTCGCGGGAGCCACCGCGCGGCTGCCGGCGTGGTCGTCGTAGCTCGCCTCGAACGGCGAGGTGTCGATGTCGGTGACCGTCGTGTGCGAGACGCCCTGGAGGTAGTTCTCCACGTCGTTCGTACGAGCGATACCGACGAACACCGGCTTATCGTCGCGAGACTCGACCTGGAGCCTCACCTTGCCGAGGTCGTTCGTGTCCAGGGCCCAGTCGCCGGCGTCCAGATCCACATCGAGGTTCTCGGTCGCGAGTGCACGCGTTCCGGCCTCGAACTGGTGGGTGTCGGTCGACAGGTAGCCGTCGCTGTCCTTCTGCGACTCGCCTACGAAAGCAAGTCCACCGATGGCCAGAAGGCCGACGGCGAAAAGGCTGGCGACGGCGCCGGTGACGACCAGGACGATGCTTGGCTTCTTCATTTCGAGTTCCTCCGATGCGTTGTAATTTGCGATGAGTGAACCGTCGCACCGGAGGGGTGCGGTTTCGCTGGAGCTAGCAGGCATCCGGGGGGTGCGGTTAGCTCCACCCCGTGCCCGCCTTCGTCTACCTCCTGCGCTGCGCCGACGGCACGCTCTACTGCGGCTGGTCGACCGACCCCGAGCGGCGGCTCCGCCAGCACCAGGCCGGCACCGCGAGCCGCTACACGCGCACCCGCCGCCCGGTGGAGCTCGTCTACACCCGCGAGTTCGCCAGCCGCTCAGAGGCCATGCGCGAGGAGGTGCGGATCAAGCGCCTGCCGGCGCGCGATAAGCGCCGCCTGCATCGCTAACGTCTTTAGGTCGTGCCGAAGTTCGAGCTCAATTCCGCTTACAAGCCCGTGGCCGACCAGGGGACCGCGGTGACCGGGCTTTCGCGCGGGATCGAAAGCGGCGACCGCTTCCAGACGCTTCTGGGTGTCACGGGGTCGGGCAAGACGGCCACGATGGCCTTCACGATCGAGCAGGTTCAGCGGCCTTCTCTCGTGATCGCCCACAACAAGACGCTCGCCGCCCAGCTCTGCAACGAGTTCCGGGAGTTCTTCCCGAAGAACTCGGTCGAGTACTTCGTCTCGTACTACGACTACTACCAGCCGGAGGCGTACGTGCCGGCGCAGGATCTCTACATCGAGAAGGACTCCTCCATCAACGAGGAGATCGACCGTCTCCGGCACGCGGCCACGAGCGCGCTGTTCGCCCGGCGCGACGTGATCGTGGTGGCGTCGGTCTCGTGCATCTACGGACTCGGCTCGCCCGACAAATACAACGCCCAGGTCACGCTGCTGAAGAAGGGCGAGATGGTCGACCGCGACGAGGTGCTGCGCAAGCTCGTCGACAACATGTACACGCGCAACGACCAGGCTCTCGGTCGCGGCACCTTCCGCGTGCGCGGCGAGACGCTCGAGGTGTTCCCCGCCTACGCCGAGACGGCCTACCGGGCGGTCTTCTTCGGCGACGAGATCGAGGCGATCCAGCACTTCGACCCGCTCACCGGCGAGGTCTTCCAGGAGCTCGAGCACGCCGGCATCTGGCCGGCCACGCACTACGCCACCGACCGTCCGACGATCGAGCGGGCGGTCGGCGAGATCCGCGACGAGATGGAGGCGCGCTGCAAGGAGCTCGAGGAGCAGGGCAAGCTGCTCGAGTCGCATCGGCTGCGCCAGCGCACCCAGTTCGACATGGAGATGATGCGCGAGCTCGGCTTCTGCAACGGGATCGAGAACTACTCGCGCATCCTGGACGGCCGCGCGCCGGGGGAGCGCCCCTTCTGCCTGCTCGACTTCTTCCCGGACGACTTCGTCTGCTTCATCGACGAGTCGCACCAGACCGTGCCGCAGATCGGCGGCATGTTCGAGGGCGACCGCTCGCGCAAGAACACGCTGGTGGACTTCGGCTTCCGGCTGCCGAGTGCGCTCGACAACCGGCCGCAGACGTTCGACGAGTTCCTCGCGCACACGCCCCAGATCGTGTTCGTCTCGGCCACGCCGAGCGACTTCGAGCGCAACCACTCGTCCCAGATCGTCGAGCAGATCGTGCGCCCGACCGGAGTGATCGATCCCGAGGTCGACGTCCGCGAGACGAAGAACCAGATCGACGACCTGATGGAGGAGATCCGCCAGCGGGTCGAGGTCGAGGAGCGCACGCTCGTGACCACTCTCACCAAGAAGATGGCCGAGGACCTCACCGACTACCTGCTCGAGTACGGCTTCAAGGTCCGCTACCTGCACTCCGAGATCGACACGCTGGAGCGCATCCAGATCATCCGCGAGCTGCGGCTCGGCGAATACGACGTGCTGGTGGGCGTGAACCTCCTGCGAGAGGGGCTCGACCTGCCGGAGGTCTCGCTGGTGGCGATCCTCGACGCGGACAAGGAGGGCTTCCTTCGCGGCGAGACCTCGCTGATCCAGACGATCGGTCGCGCCGCCAGGAACATCCGCGGCAAGGTGATCATGTACGCCGACAAGGAGACGGCCGCGATGCGCACCGCCATCAGCGAGACCGACCGCCGCCGCGCGATCCAGGTGGCATACAACGAGGAGCACGGCATCACGCCGGCCACGATCCAGAAGGGCATCTCCGACATCAGCGACTTCCTGATGGCGGAGTCCAAGGTCCCGGCCGGCCGCGGGCGTCGCCGGCGGGACACCGAGGGAATGTCGGCCGAGGACATCCGGCGCACGATCGTGGAGCTGGAGGAGGAGATGCTGGCGGCCGCCGACGACCTCCGTTTCGAGTACGCGGCAAAGCTGCGCGACGAGATCAAGTCGCTACGACACGAACTGGACGAGGCCGAAGCGAGCGCCTGAGCGTCCAGGCGTTAATTCGCAGGATGGACGCAAATAGCTAGGATGGACGGCGTGCACCCTCTGATGAGGCGCGCCGGATGCGCGCTCATTTCCAGCCTGGCCTTGATCGCGATTGCCGCGCCCGCGACAATGGCCGCGCCCGAGGGCAAGGCCGTCGCCGTGAGCTCGCTGGCGAACGGCGCAAAGCGGATCAAGTACAAGATCGGTCCGTTCAACATCGTCCCGGGCCAGAACGAGATCGGCTACGAGATCATCCGCGAGAAGCCCCAGGTCGACGGCTACTTCACGCGCATTCGCCCCGACCTGACCTATCTGGACGGCCGCGTCCCGGGTGTTGAGGTGATCCATCTCCACCACGGTGTCTGGGTCAACACCGCACGCCGGGCCGTGACCTCGTCGCTGCCCGTGGAGCCCTTCTTCGCCGCTGGCGAGGAGAAGACGATCATGCGTCTGCCCAAGGGCTACGGATACCCGATCAAGGGGTCGGACTCCCTGATCCTCAACCACATGATCCACAACCTGACGCCGGTGCCGACGCAGGTGTACATGGTCTACGTCGTGGACTTCGTGCGGAAGGGCTCACGCGCCGCCCGCGGGATGCGCTCCGTTCGCCCGATCTGGATGGACGTCCAGAACGGCAGTCTCTACCCGGTCTTCAACGTCGAAAAGGGATCCGGCGACAAGGGCCGCTACACGTATCCCGACGATGCGCGGAACCCCTACGGCAGCGGTCCCAGAAAGAACGAGTGGGTGGTGGACAGGCCGGGTGTGCTGGTGGCCACCGCCGGTCACCTGCATCCCGGCGGTCTGCACACGGATATGTACGTGCGCCGGCGCGGCGAGAAGATTCGACAGTCGCGCAGGGCGGACGCTCCACGCGGCCGTGGAAATACCGCCCACCTGTTCCGCTCGGTGGCCAAGTACTACGAGCCGGCGGGGGCCGTGTCGTGGGATGTGGCCATGACCGGAACTCGGCTCGACTGGCGCGTGAAGCTGCGTCGGGGCGACGTGCTCTCCACGAGCGCCACCTACGACACGAAGCGCGGCGCCTGGTGGGAGTCGATGGGGATCATGGTCGCCTACATGGCCGATGGCGGGCCGGGACGCGACCCGTTCAAGAAGCGCGTGAACTACCGGGGCTCCGTCACTCACGGGCATCTCGCGGAGAACGACAATCACGGCGGTCAGGCCACCGGCCTGCCCGATCCACGCCAGCTGCCGGACGGATCCGAGAATCCCGGCAACCTCGACATCGTGAACTTCAAGTACCAGTTCGGAGATCTGAGCCTGCCGGGGCAGGCGGGCCGGCCACCGGTGATCCGGCCCGGCCAGGCGCTGAACTTCCGCAACCAGGTCGACGACGCGAAGAAGATCTACCACTCGATCACGTCCTGTAAAGCGCCCTGCAACCGCTCGACGGGCATCGCGTATCCGATCGCGGACGGGGACGTCCAGTTCGAGTCGAACACGCTCGGGTCGGCTGTGCCGCCCGCCACGGGCGCCCTCGAGTGGAAGACGCCGGACAATCTCAATCCAGGCACCTACACGTACTTCTGCCGCATCCACCCGTTCATGCGAGGGGCCTTCCGGGTCAAGCAGTAGGCGCGCTGTACGCTCCCGGGGGTGAGCGAGCGGAGTGGAAAGCAGTCCGCCGCGGCGGCGGCAGCCGACCGCGTGCGCGCCGTCATCGAGGCGGCGGAGCAGGGCGCGGCCGAGCTGCGCGCTGAGGCCGCGCAGGAGATCGACACCCAGCTGGAACGAGCCGAGGCGGTCGCGGGCCGGCTCGCCGAGCGAGCCAACACGATCGAGCAGGCGCTTCAGGGCATCGCGGACAGCGTCCGCGACGAGCTCTCGGCCCTGAGGGCGGACCTCGAGGAGCTGCGCGCCGTGGGGGAGGGCGTTGCGGAAGCCCGAGCGGAGGCGGCCGCGGAGCCGGCGCCCGCGGCGGCCGAGCCCGAGCCGGTGGCGGCCGAGCCAGAGCCCGAGACTGCCGAGCTCGAGGCCGCCGCTTCGCCGGCCAACGGCCCGCCCGCGGGCGACGGCCACGAGGGCGCACGCTTGATCGCCCTCAACATGGCTCTGAACGGGTCACCCCGCGAGGAGACCGCCCGCTACCTCGAGGAGAACTTCGAGCTGGAGAACCCTGAAGCGCTCCTCGACGAGGTCTACGCCCGCGTCGGTACCTGACGGCCAGGCCGTCAGCTAGACCGGCGAGGCCAGCTCGACAAGGTTGCCGTCCGGGTCGCGCACGTAGGCCACGTCCTGTCCCCACGGCTTCGTCTGGGGCGAGCTCACCGCGGCGGCACCCTCCTCGACCGCGCGGTCGAACGCGGCCTGGACGTTGTCCGTGACGAAGCAGACCTCGAACGGCGGCCGGCTGCTGGGCCGCTCCTCCGGCCGGTAGACGCCCGGCAGGTTCGCCGAGGCGAGCTCGTGGGCAGCGAAGGCCAGAGCCGTGTCGCCGGTGTCCAACTCGGCGTACTGCCCGCTCTCATGCAGAAAACGGCGTCGCTGCCCCAGCGCGCGCTCGTAGAAGGCAAGGCTGGATGCGACGTCGGAGACGTACAGGATCGTGTAGCCGAACCGCATCGCCCGTCACCCTAGTCCCCGAACCCCGCAATCTGCGCAAAACGAACGCGTGTTCGATCCGTCAGCGGCTCTACACTCGTTATTCGCGTGAATCCGAGTGGCGAGATAGTCGTATCCGGCGCCCGTGAGCACAACCTCAAGGATCTTCACCTTAGGCTGCCGCGCAATTCGCTGATCGTGATCACGGGCCTCTCCGGGTCCGGTAAGTCGAGCCTCGCCTTCGACACGATCTATGCCGAGGGGCAGCGCCGCTACGTCGAGTCCCTGTCCGCGTACGCGCGCCAGTTCCTGGGCCAGATGGACAAGCCGGACGTGGACTCGATCGAGGGCCTCAGCCCGGCCATCTCGATCGATCAGAAGACCACCTCGCGCAACCCGCGCTCGACGGTCGGCACGGTCACCGAGATCTACGACTATCTGCGCCTTCTCTGGGCCCGGGTCGGCCATCCCCACTGCTTCAACTGCGGCCGCCCGATCGCGGCGCAGTCCGCGGAGCAGGTGATCGACCAGGTGATGCAGCTCCCCGAGGGCACCAAGTTCATGGTGCTGGCGCCGGTGGTGCGCGGCCGCAAGGGCGAGTACGGCAAGCTCTTCGAGGAGCTGCGTGCCGACGGCTTCACGCGCGTGAAGGTCGACGGTGAGCTGCGCCGGCTCGAGGAGGACATCGTCCTCGACAAGAAGTACAAGCACGACATCTCCGTCGTGATCGACCGGCTGGTGATGCGGCACGACCTCCGCAAGCGACTCGCGGACTCGATCGAGACGGCGGTGGCGCGCGCCGAGGGCATCGTCGACATCGAGGATGCGGACAGCGCCGAGGTCACCACCTATTCCGAGCGCTTCATGTGCCTCCACTGCGGCACCTCGATGCCGGAGCTCGAGCCGCGGATGTTCTCCTTCAACTCGCCGCACGGCGCCTGCCCGCGCTGCACGGGCCTCGGCTCGCAGATGGAGATCGACCCGGAGCTGATCGTGCCCGACCCGTCGCTGTCGCTGAACGACGGCGCGATCCTGCCGTGGTCCACGAGCGCCTCGAACTACTACGAGCAGATGACGCAGGCGATCGCGGACAAGTGGGAGGTCGACATGGACCGTCCCTGGGAGGATCTCGCCGAGGACGTCCGCAAGTGCTTCCTCTACGGCACCAACGGCGACCGCATCTACATCTCCTACCGCAACCGCTACGGTCGCCGCCGCTCCTACACCACCACCTTCGAGGGCATCGTCCCCAACCTCGAGCGGCGCTACCGCGAGACCGATTCCGACTGGTCCCGGGAGAAGATCGAGGAGTACATGACCCTGCGGCCGTGCCCGGAGTGCAAGGGCGCGCGGCTGCGGCCCGAGTCACTGGCCGTGAAGACCGGCGGGCTGGGGATCCACGAGTTCACGCGCATGTCCGCTCGGCGCGCGATCGAATGGCTCGAGAAGCTCGAGCTGTCGGACACGGAGCGCCAGATCGCCCGGATGATCCTGCGCGAGATCGACGAGCGGCTGCGCTTCCTCGACAACGTGGGAGTGGGCTACCTGTCACTGGAGCGGGCGGCGGCCACGCTGTCCGGAGGCGAGGCGCAGCGGATCCGGCTGGCCACGCAGATCGGCTCCTCGCTCGTCGGCGTGCTCTACATCCTCGACGAGCCGTCGATCGGCCTGCACCAGCGCGACAACGAGCGCCTGATCGCGACCCTCCAGCGGCTCCGCGACCTCGGCAACACCGTGATCGTGGTGGAGCACGACGAGGGCACGATGCGAGCGGCCGACCACGTGGTGGACCTCGGCCCGGGGGCCGGCGAGCACGGTGGCGAGCTGGTGGCGGAGGGGCCTCCAGCCGACATCCTCAAGTCGCCCCATTCGCTTACTGGCCAGTACCTGTCGGGCAAGCTCTCGATCCCGATCCCGAAGAAGCGCCGCAAGCCGAGCGGCCACATCGAGATACAAGGCGCCTCACAGCACAATCTGAAGAGCATTGATGTGAAGGTCCCGCTTGGGGTCTTTTGCTCTGTGACGGGTGTGTCGGGGTCGGGCAAGTCCACGCTCGTGAACGAGGTGCTCTTCAAGGCGGTGGCCAACCGGCTGCACCGGGCGAAGCAGCGGCCGGGCGCGCACAAGCGCATCAGCGGCCTCGACCAGATCGACAAGATCATCAACATCGACCAGTCGCCGATCGGTCGCACGCCGCGCTCGAACCCGGCCACCTACATCGGGCTGTTCGACCACATCCGGGAGCTCTACTCGCGGACGCAGGAGGCGCGGGCGCGGGGGTACAAGCCGGGTCGCTTCTCGTTCAACGTGAAGGGCGGCCGCTGCGAGGTCTGCCGCGGCGACGGGCAGATCAAGATCGAGATGCACTTCCTGCCGGACGTGTACGTGCCCTGCGAGCAGTGTCACGGCAAGCGCTACAACCGCGAGACGCTCGAGGTCCGCTTCAAGAGCAGGACGATCGCCGACGTGCTCGACATGACCGTCGAGGAGGCCGTGGGCTTCTTCGAGCACATCCCGAAGATCAAGCGCAAGCTCCAGGCACTGCACGACGTGGGGCTCGACTACATCAGGCTGGGCCAGCCGGCCACCACGCTGTCCGGCGGCGAGGCCCAGCGCGTGAAGCTGGCAAGTGAGCTCTCAAAGGTGGCCACCGGCCGGACCCTCTACATCCTCGACGAGCCCACCACAGGACTGCACTTCGCCGATGTACAACGGCTGCTGGAGATGCTGAACCGCCTGGTGGACCAGGGCAACACCGTCGTCGTGATCGAGCACAACCTCGACGTGATCAAGACCTCCGACCGCCTCATCGACCTCGGACCGGAGGGCGGCGAGGAGGGCGGCGAGCTGGTCGCGCAGGGGACGCCGGAGCAGGTGGCCGGCACCGAGGGCTCGCACACAGGCCGCTTCCTGGCCGAGATCGTCACGCCCGCCACGCGCAAGAAGCGCGGTACGCGGGCGAAGGTGCCGGCGGCGGCGTAGCGCCCGGGCGGCTCGGAAACTGCTGCTGTTCGCTCCGCGCACCAGCGCGACGGCGCGGCGGCCTAGGCCGGGCCCAGCGCGTCCCCGCCGCGCGTGCGGCGGAGCTTGCGCATGGTCTGGATGACCTCCATGCGCCGGTGGGACCGCGCGGCGGCCTCCATCACTGTGATGCCGCTCGAGGTGTCCGCGAGGCCAACGGAGCAGGTGATAGGGCCCGCCTCCATCTCGAACGAGATGGCCTGGAGATCGTCCTCGAAGCGGTCCGCCCAGACGGTGGCCTGGCGCGAGTCCGTGGCGTGCAGCAGCACCGCGAACTCGTCCGGCCCCATCCGGGCCAGCTCATCGACCGCGCGCAGGTTCGACTGCAGGGTGGCAACGCAGAGACGCAGCACGTCACTGCCGGTGCCGGCGCCGTGGTGGGCGTTCACCCAGCGCAGGCCGTCCACGTCGAGCATCGCGATGGTGAGCGTTTCTCCCGTTCGGGCGCGGCGCAGCTCCTCGCGCGCCAGCAGAGCGTGGAAGTCGTCTGCCGTCGGAAGATCGATCAGAGGGTCGATTGCCATCCCAGTAATCATCGGCCATCCGGCGAATACCCTGAGATCACGCGGTCGGCCCATCGGCGGGCGGACGCCGGGAGCGGGCGCCCCAGCAGCGTGCGGTGGTCCGCAACCCAGCGATAGAGGCGATCCGCGGCGCCCGGGAAGCGCTCGGTCACACGCGCGAGCGGCCGGCCCCCGGGCAGGTGGACGAAGACGGGCGGGAAGGCCGCACCCGCGGAATGCACCGTTCCCGCCTCGACGACGTGCCAGGAGGCCATCCGCTCCTCCTCCGGCATGCCCGTGCAGCAGCGCATCCGCCTCCTCAGTGCCTAACGCCACGGGACGCAACGCTCGGCGCGTGTCCCAGCGCAGCAGCAACGCCAGCGAAACCCGGCAGAAGCCGCAGTCCGGGTCATACAAAACCGGCACAGCCATCACGTCTGGCAAGCTGCGCCGGTGCAGAACGCTCGATTGTGGTGGCAGAAGTGGCGCTGGTACGAGCGCAACTCGCTCCCCTGGAACCGGCTCAGCATCCATCGCGAGCTGGCCCGGCGCAGGGCGTTCGCCCGCTGGCCGCTCCACGGGAACGTGCTCGAGGCGCTCCGCGAGGGTCGGCTCGAGATCGGCGAGGGCACGTTGCTCGAGCCACACGTGTGGCTAACCGCGCACGATGACGCCCGGATCCGGATCGGCGAGGGCACGTTCCTGAACATCGGCGTCATGGTGGCATCCGCCGAGCTCGTGGAGATCGGCGATCACTGCATGTTCGCGAACGGCTGCTTCGTGACGGACGCGAACCATCGCTTCGACGACCCCGACAGGCCGATCACCTGGCAGGGCTTCACGAGCAAGGGACCCACAAGGGTCGGCGACAACGTCTGGTGCGGGGCGAACGTGGTGGTCACGAGCGGCGTGACCGTGGGGGAGCGCAGCGTGATCGGCGCCAACAGCGTGGTCACCGAGGACATCCCGCCCTACTCCATCGCGGCCGGAGCACCCGCGAAGGTGCTCCGGCGCGTGGAGTACGACGAGTCGCCCCCAGACGACTCGTCCTAGCAGAGAACGACCAGGTGGAACGGCTTGTTCGCGTCGTTGCCGTTGGCTCCGGTCGTACGGATGTCAACTCCCATGACGCTGGAAGCCAGCCCGCTCACGGTGACCTGGCCGTTGTCGGGCGGTGCGGCCGCCGTCGGGCCTCCGATCGTGGCGTAGTAGCCGCAGCCGCGGACGTCCGCGTCGAAGATCACCTGATAACGGCCCTCGCCGGTGCGCGAAGCTGAGGTCGTGCCGCGCCCACGCACCTGCTGGCCGCCGGCGTTCACGACCGAAAACCGGGCGCTCCCGTGCGCGACGAACGCGCCTGGCACCGTGCCGAGGGACGACTCCTTGATCGCCCCTCCGCCAACGCCGTTCGAGCGCATGTCCTTGCCGAGGAGGGCGTGGTTGCGCACATCAGCGCTCCGGATCGTGTTGTTCTTGATGCTCCCGCTCGTAATGACGAGGGCATAGGCCGAGCCCCCCATGGCCATGAACAGCGCAAGCAGCGCCACGGCCATCGCGGGCGATGGGAGAAAACGACGGAATCGGGTCATGGACACCTGAACCCGGCTGGCGGCCCGGGGTTTCGGTGCTACGCGACTACCTGAACGACCACCGTTCGCTCCCGGGCCCGGTCATCGAAGTCGACCAGCACGATCTGCTGCCAGGTGCCGAGCGCGAGGTGGCCGCTCCGCACGGGGAGCGTCTCCGAGGGCCCCACGATCGCCGCCCGGATGTGGGCGTGTGCGTTCGTGTCCGAGTTCAGGCGATTGTGCTCGTAGTCGGCGTCGGGCGGGACCAGGCGCTCGAGCGTCGCGCGGAGGTCGTGAACGCCACCGGGTTCGTGCTCCATCGTGGTGACAGCAGCGGTGGAGCCCGGCACGAACACCGACACGAGGCCGCTTTCCACGCCGGATTGGTCGACCACGCTCTGCACACCGGCCGTGATGTCGATCGCGTCCCCGTTCCCCTCGGTGGAGAAGCGAAGCTGCCCGCTGTGGACCGTCAGAGCGAGAACCCGCCGGTGAACGGCTCGCCGGTCTGCTCCTGGAGCATCTCGTGGAGCCTCGCGATCTCGTCCGGAGCCATCGTGTAGCCGTGTTCCGGCTCGGGATAGCGGCGCGCGCGCACCTCGTCGGCGTACGCGGTTACTCCCTTGATCATCTCGTCGCGCACGTTCGCATAGCGCTTCACGAACCGGGCCGCGTGGCCGTCGTAGATGCCGAGCAGGTCGTGGAACACCAGCACCTGGCCGTCCGTGGTGCCACCGGCCCCGATGCCGATCACCGGGATCTCCATCCGGGGCATGATCGCCTCGGTGAGCGCGCTCGGGATCGCCTCGAAGACGAGCGCGAAGCAGCCCGCGTCCTGGAGCGCGAGCGCGTCGTGGAGCACGTCCAGCGCCCTCTCGGCGGTACGCCCCTGGGAGCGGTAGCCGCCGAGCGCCGTGGCCGTCTGCGGCGTGAGCCCCACATGGCCCATCACCGGGATGCCCGCGCCCACAAGCGCACGCGCTCGCTCGACCGAGGTGCCTCCGCGCTCGATCTTCACGGCGTCGCAGCCGGCCTCCTTGATGAACCGCTGCGCGTTCCGGATGGCCTCTTCGTTGGACGCCTCGTACGACCCGAACGGCATGTCACCGATCATCAGCGGCGTCTTCAGGCCGCGCCGCACAGCCTGGGCGAGCATGAGCAGCTCCGCGAGCGTCACTGGCACCGTCGAGGTGTGCCCGAGCACGGTCATCGCGCCGGAGTCGCCCACCAGCACCACGTCGACGCCGGCCTCCTCGGCCACCTGTGCGCTGGGGTAGTCGTACGCGGTCACCATCACCACCGGCTCGCCGAGCGCCTTCTTCTCGGCGAGTGTGCTGAGGCTGATGGCGGGACGCTGGGTGGGACGGTGACTCATTTCTCGCCTCCGAGAATTGCGTTGTCGATCAGTCGGGCGCGCCCGACCTGGGCGGCCACAGCAAGCAGGGTCGAGCCGTTCACGCGCTCGACGGGTGAGAGGTCAGTGGCGGATCGCAGCTGGAGATAGTCCGGTTCCACGCCCGCGCGCGCGAGTTCGTCGCGCGCCGCGGCCACCACCGCGGCGGCCTCGCGGGTGCCGCTCTGCACGGCCGCCTCGGCCGCGCGCAGGGCCCGGCTGAGCGCGAGAGCACGCTCGCGCTCCTCAGCATTGAGGTAGGCGTTCCGCGAGCTGAGCGCCAGCCCGTCCGAATCGCGGATCGTGGGGCAGACCTCGATCCGAACGGGCATGTCGAGGTCGCGGACGAGCTTCCGGATAACAAGCGCCTGCTGAGCGTCCTTCTGGCCGAAGTAGGCCACGTCCGGGCCGGCCATGTTGAAGAGCTTGGTCACGACGGTGGTCACGCCCTGGAAGTGCTCGGCGCCGCGCTGAGCCTCGTCTCCCTCGAGCGTGTCGGTGAGGCCGCCGACCGCGACGGTGGTGTCGAAGCCCTCGGGATAGACCTCCTCGACGGGCGGCGAGAACAGGATGTCCACGCCCACGGCCTCGGCCAGCTCGGTGTCGCGCTGCTCGTCGCGCGGGTATGCGGTGAAATCCTCGCCGGGCGCGAACTGGGCCGGGTTCACGAAGAGCGAGACCACCAGCACCTCGTTGTCGGCGCGCGCCCGCCGCATCAGCGACAGGTGGCCGTCGTGGAAGAAGCCCATCGTCGGGACCAGCCCGATGGAGCGTCCCGCGCGGCGCTCGGGGGCGAGGAGCTCGCGCAACTCGCTGACCGTGCGGACGGTCCTCATGCGTTGGCCCTCTGAGCGGCAAGGTCGCGCGTGCGGCGAACCAGCTCGTCGAAGAGGTCGAGCAGCTCCGGCGCGACGTCCTCGATGGCCGCGCGCTGTGTGGCCACCGTCGCGTCGTCACCGCGCGCCACCGGCCCGGTGAGCGCCTCCTCGGGCCCCAGCTCAGCGATGTTCTCGACGGTCTGGCGCACCAGCGGAGCAAGCAGAGCGCGGGCGTCGTCGCGTCCGAGCCCCGCGCCGGCGGCGATCGTCTCCGCCGCGGCCTGGAGCGTGACCAGGAAGTTTGAGGCCACCGAGGCGGCGGCGTGATAGGCGGCGCGGCCCTCGTCGTCGATCTCGAACGGCGTCATGCCGAGCCGCTCCGCCAGCCCGCTGGCAAAGGCAAGGGCATCCGGACTCGATCCGGCCACGGCCGCGCCCACGCCCGCGAAGCGCACACCCGGGTGGGCCACGGTCTGAAGCGGATGCAGGCCGAAGGCCTCGACGCCGGCGTGCGCCAGCGCCGACAGCGGCGTTGCGCCGCTCGTGTGGCCCACGAGTGGGGCCGCGGCCGTGACGACCTCGGCGGCGGCGGCGATCTCGCCGTCGGGTACGCAGAGGAGGATGGCGTCGCAGCCCGCGGGGCGCTCGCCACGGCCGAGCGGTCCCTCGATCTCGACTCCGGCGTCGCCAAGTGCGCGCGCAAGCGCGGTACCGACCCGCCCGGGGCCGACGATGCCCACCCGCAGTGGGCCATTGAGGCTGGTCTCGTGTGGGTTCATTCCCCGTCGGTCCACTCCACCGTCGGTAGCGGCCGACGATTGGAGGATACCCACGAGCGGTGCCGTCAACCCCAGGTCCTAGGCTGTGGGGCCATGCAGTCACGCAGCGCAGAGGAGCGCCGCGCGGAGCTTGTCGAGCTGTACCGGGAAGCGGCCGCCTGTGAGCGCTGCCCGCTCTTCAAGACCCGGACCAAGGTCGTGTTCGGGTCGGGCAACGCCGACGCCGACCTCATGTTCGTCGGGGAGGCGCCCGGCATGCACGAAGACCAGCAGGGCCTCCCGTTCGTCGGGCGGGCGGGGCAGCTGCTCAACAAGCTGCTTGAGGAGATCGGGCTCGGGCGCGAGGACGTGTTCATCGCGAACGTGCTCCAGTCCCGGCCGCCGGGCAACCGTGACCCCCAGCCCGACGAGATCGACGCCTGCCGGCCGTTCCTGCACCGCAAGATCGAGCTGATCGAGCCGAGCGTGATCTGCACGCTGGGCAACTTCTCGACGAAGCTCCTCACCCGCTCGCAGCGCGGGATCACCGGCGTGCACGGGCGCCCGCAGGTGCACGAGCTTGGCGGGCGCCTGCTGCGGGTCTACCCGCTCTTCCACCCGGCGGCGGCGCTGCGCAGCACCAAGACCCTCGAGGACCTGCGCGCGGACTTCGCGCGTCTGCCTGCGCTCCTCGAGGAGCCGCCGCCGGTGCCCATCGGCGCCGTGGCACCCGTGGCCGCGGCGGCAGCCGCAGCGCCGGCGGAGCATCAGAAGCCGCCGCCGACGCTGTTCGACTGAAGAGGGGCGGGCGACGGCCGGACGGGGGTGGCCGGCCGACGCCCGGGGGGAAATCGGTCAGGTCAGCAGAGCGGGCTGTTGGCCAGCGGCTGACCGGCGATCTGGAGGATCCGGTTCATGCGCGTGCCGGCGATGTAGCTCGGCAGCCAAGTGGTGTCGACCACGAGGTGGGTGAGGTCGCCTGCGGCCTGCATCCCGGTGTTCACGCGCACGGCGCTTCCGGAGTCGCCGGGCGCAGCGGCGCCGGACCAGCCGAATGCGGTGGCGTCCCACTTCAGGGCGAGACCGGCGCGCGGCGTGCCGCCGGTGCCGACGGCGAGGCCGTGGCCGTAGTGGAAGACCGGCTCCGGGCCCGACCCCGAGTAGGAGCCGCAGGGGCCGGCCACGACTGCCATCGTCGGACTGACCCATTCCTGGAGCTCGGGACGGATCGACACGAGGGCGAAGTCGTTGCCGATGCCGCCGTTCACGCTCTTCTGGATCGTGCCGATGTCGACGAGGACGGGGTTCGCGCCGCCGGGAGCGAGCGTGATCAGCGTGACGGCCTCGCCGGCGTTGCCGCAGTGACCCGCGGTGCCGATCGAGTAGCTGCCGGGAGAGCCGAAGACGAAGTTCATCGTGCAGCCGGCCGGCGCGATCATCCACGAACCGGGCCGGATGCCGACCTCGCCGGGAAGCGGTGCCTCAGGCGGAGCGGCCACCGGAGCTCCGTTCGCGGCATGCACTCGAGCCGCGAGCGCGTCTGTGAACCAGGCGGGGGTGGCGGCCTTGAGCGGCACGGCGTGACCGATGCCGTACCGAACCGCGCCGTCGACGGTGCGCCAGTCCGGTGACGAGCCCAGCGCGGGCGTCGCCGCGGACGCGGCCGTCGTACTCAGAAGCATCATCAGGGCGGCCAGGACGGCCGCGAGTAGCCAACTACGCATTCCAGTCTCCCCCTGCCAAGGTTCGTAGGCTCTCTAAAGGCGTATCCGATGCCCCCGACGGTCAAACACTCGAACAGCCCGCAGGACACCGAGGCCGCCGGCGCGGAGCTTGCCGGCCGCCTCACCCGGGGTGATGTAGTTCTCGTGAGCGGCGAGCTCGGCAGCGGCAAGACCACGTTCGTGCGCGGCGCCTGCCGTGCGCTGGGCGTGGAGGGACCCGTGACGAGCCCGACCTTCACGATCGGGCAGGTGCTGGGAGGAGCACCCGAGATCGCGCACCTGGACCTGTACCGGCTGGGTTCCCTGGCTGGAGAGGACCCGGCGCTGCTCGAGGACTACCTGACGCCCGAGCGGGTCGGATTCGTGGAATGGCCCTCCGTGGCCGAGCCGACGCTGGAGCGGGTGACCGCGCGCGTCCTGCTGGAGCACGCGGGGGGCGACCGCCGCCGGATCACCGTCGCGTGACCCTTCTCGGGATCGACACATCCACCTCCGCCGCCAACGCATGCGTCCTGCGCGCCGATGGAGAGTCGTTCGAGCTGGCGCCCCCGCCCGAGCGCCTCGGGCGGCCGCCGGCGCACGCCAGTGAGCTGATGCCCGCCGTGGCCGACGTGATGACCCGCGCGGAGGTTGGCTGGGCGGACCTGGACGCCATCGCGGTGGGGGTGGGTCCGGGCATGTTCACCGGCCTTCGCATCGGCATCGCCACGGCACGGGCGCTGGCCCGTGGAGCCGGCCTGCCGCTGCGCCCCGTGTCCTCGCTTGCCGCGCTCGCTGCCGGGATCGAGGCAGCGTTGAGGCTCCCGCTGATCGACGCGCGGAGGGGCGAGGTCTTCGGGGCGCTTTATGACGGCGACGAACGCGTCTGGCCGCCGCTCGCCATCCCCCCGGATGAGCTCGTCCGGCGTCTGGGTGACGAGGGATTCACGCCGCTGGCAGCGGGAGACGGCTCGGTACGCTTTCGGGAGGTGCTCGAGGCGGCCGGAGTCCAGGTCGAGCCGGACGACGCCGAGTCCCATGTGGTGCGTGCGCTGCACGTCTGCCGCCTGGGAGCCGAGGCGGAAGACCGGCCGCCGGAGGCCGTTCTGCCCGACTATCTGAGAGACCCGGACGCCAAGCCGCAACAGTGACCCCCGAACTCGAGATCCGCCAGCTCGCCTACGCCGATCTGCCTCAGGTGATCGCGATCGAGCGCCGCGCGTTCCCCACGCCGTGGTCGCTCGCCATGTTCGTGCTCGAGCTGTCGAAGCCGTCCGGCATCTGCCTCGCCGCCCTCGATGAAGGCGTGATGGTGGGCTACCTGGTCTGCTCGCGCTACGACACCGTGTGGCACCTGATGAACGTGGCCGTGGATCCGCGCCGGCGCCGCCAGGGGATCGCGACCGCGCTGCTCGACCGGCTCTTCGAGCAGGCGGACAAGCCGAACGAGCAGTACACGCTCGAGGTGCGCACCTCGAACGACGGCGCCATCCGCCTGTACGAACGATTCGGCTTCCGCGCCGCGGGGCGCCGCCGCGCCTACTACCACGACAACCGCGAGGACGCGCTCATCATGTGGCGGACCGTGGAGCAACGCACCACCGCGTGATCCTCGCCCTCGAGACGAGCTGCGACGACACCTGCGCGGCCGTCGTGAGCGCCGACGGAGAGATCGCGTCGAACGTGATCGCATCGCAGGGCCTGCTGCACGCGCGCTACGGCGGCGTGGTCCCCGAGATCGCGTCGCGCCACCACCTGGAACTCGTGGACGCCGTCACGGCGGACGCGCTCGAGCGTGCGGGCGTCCGGCTCGACGACATCGAGACCGTGGCCGTGACGCACGGTCCCGGGCTGATCGGCGCGCTGCTCGTGGGCCTATCGTCCGCGAAGGCCCTTGCGGCCACTCGCCGCCTCCCGCTCGTGCCCGTGGATCACCTGCACGGGCATGTGGTGGCGAGCACGCTCGGCCCGCACCCCGTGGAGACGCCGTACCTGTCCCTTGTGGCCAGCGGCGGCCACACGTTCCTCGCGCGCGTGGATGACCCTTCGGCCTATTCGGTGCTCGGCCAGACGCTCGACGATGCCGCCGGCGAGGCCTTCGACAAGGGCGCCCGACTGCTTGGGCTCGGCTATCCGGGCGGCCCGGCGATCGACCGACTCGCACGCGAGGGCGACCCCGGGGCGTTCGGTTTCCCCCGCAGTGCCCCGGGCGAGCTCGACTTCAGCTTCAGCGGGCTGAAGACGTCCCTTCTGTACACGATCCGTGGTCTGGGCGAGGGTGCCCAGTCACGCGCCGCGGACCTTGCCGCCTCGTATCAGCGCGCGATCGTCGACGCGCTCGTGGAGCGCACGCGCGCGGCGCTCCGGCGCGAGGGTCTCGGGCGGCTGGCCATCGGAGGCGGCGTGGCGGCCAACTCGGAGCTGCGCGCGGCCGTGGAGGGGCTGGATGCGCGGGTGTGGGTCCCGCCGGTCGAGCTCTGCACCGACAACGCCGCGATGATCGCCGCCGCGGCGCGCTTCCTGGAGCCCGTGGAGTACCCCCACTACCTGAGCCTCGACGCGGCGGCCCGGCTCTAGTTCTGGATCCTCGTCTCCTCGAGGTCCAGGTCGCGCTCCACGCTGCGCCTGATGTCCTCGCTGATCTCGCCTCGGTTGCGCATCTCGAGCAGCGCCTGGCGCTGGGCGTCGAACAGCTCGTACATGAGCCGCCGCCACGCATCGGCGCGGCCTTCGAAGTTCTCGTCCGCGCCGTCCTCGAGCGCACCGAAGCGCCTCTCCCTGTAGTCGAACATCTGGCGCGCGCGGCCCACGCTCTCGGGGCTGATCCAGTCAGGCTCGCCCAGCTCCTCGAGCCGTAGGAGCGCGGCCTCCGCGGCCCGCCGCCGAGCCAGCGTGTCCTCGTGGGTCTCCTCCCCGTCGTCCTCGATGCCAAGGCGGTTGATCAGCGGCCCCAGGGTGAGCCCCTGGCCCACAAGCGTCACGAGGATGACGGCGAACGCGAGGAAGATGATGAGGTCGCGCTCCGGGAAGGCTCCGCCGCCGTCCGTGGTCAGCGGGATCGCGAGCGCCGCGGCCAGCGACACCGAGCCGCGCATACCGGCCCATCCGACCACGAGGCGCTGGTCGGCGGGAATTCTCCGCGGGCGGGCCGTGTCGCGGCGGTCGAGCAGTCGCGACACGTAGGGAAGTGTGAACACCCACACCAGCCGCACGCCGATCACGACCGCGCTCACGAGCGCGCCCCAGACCACGAGGTCGCCAGTCGCGGTCCCCGACAGGTCGTCGAGGATTCCAGGCAGCTGAAGCCCGACGAGCAGGAACAGCACCGCATTCAGAAGGAAGGTCAGGATCTCCCAGACCGCCACGCCCTGGAGGCGCATGACGGGCGTGGTGAGCTGGGGCGTGTACCAGGCCATGAACAGCCCGGTGGTAACGGCCGCGATCACTCCGGAGAATCCCAGTTCCTCCGCGGGTATATAGGCGGCGTAGCCCGACAGGATCGAGATCGTGATCTCGGTCGGCGGGTCGTCGATCCGCGATCGGACCTCGCGGATCACCCAGCCGGCCGCCAGGCCCACGATCAGGCCACCGACTCCGCTGGCGATGAACTCGAGACTCGCGGTCAAAAGCGAAAACGAGCCGGAAACCACCGCGGCGACGGCGAAGCGATAGAGGACGAGGGCGCTCCAGTCGTTGGTCAGGTTCTCGCCCTCGACGATCGCCACCAGCCGGCGCGGGGCGCCGACGCGGCGCATGATCTCGGCCGGCGCCACGGCGTCCGTCGGCGAGACGATCGCGCCGAGCACGAACGCCTCCGACCAGCCCAAGCCAATGACCTCATGGGCCACGACCGCCACCGCGGCCATCGTCACGAACACGAGCGGGATCGCCAGCGCGGCAATGGCCTTGACGTTCCGGCGCAGCTCGCGCGCAGAGGTGAAGAAGGCCGCGCCGTACAGCAGCGGCGGGAGGAAGATCAGGAGCACGATGTCCGGATCGAGCTCCACGGACGGCACACCGGGCAGGAAGCCGATCACGGCGCCCCCAAGCACGAGCGTGATCGGGTAGGGAATCCGCAACAGGCCGGCGAGCACGGCGAGCGCGGCTGTGGCCACCAGGAGGCCGAAGACGAGCAGCTCGAAGTGGTCCACGCGAAAAGAGTGGCAGCATCATCTGCGATGGCGCTCGTCACGCTCTACGGCAAGCCCGGATGCCACCTGTGCGACGACGCCCGCGGGGTCGTCCAGCGGGTGCGCGCGCAGCGGCCGTTCGAGCTCGACGAGGTGGACGTGTCGCTCGACCCCACGCTGCATCTGGAGTACGGCGAGCGTATCCCGGTACTTGCCCTTGACGGCGTGGAGCTGTTCGAGTTCCACGTCGAGGAGGCGGCCCTGTTGCAGCACCTAGATAGAGTGGACGGCTCGTGAATTTCGACGACCCCACAGCGGGCGGCGTCGGGCTTCAACCGGGTCGCCCGGACGGCGAACCGGTGGCCTCGGAGCGGCTCTCGCTCGGGGTGGCTGCCCGGCTGTCGCGCTATCTGCAGGTATTGACCCAGGCCAAGAAGATGGGGCGCGAGACGATCTCGTCCCAGGAGCTGGCCGACTACACGCACGTCAACTCCACGCAGATCCGCCGAGACCTGTCCGGATTCGGCAAGTTCGGCAAGCGCGGGGTGGGCTACAACGTCGACTCGCTGGTCTCGCAGATCCGCAAGATCCTGCGGACCACCGGCAAGCACAACATCGCGCTGTTCGGGGCGGGCAACCTCGGCCAGGCGATCGCGGGGTCGGACATCTTCGCGGACCATGGCTTCAGGGTTGTGGCGCTGTTCGACAAGGATCCGGACAAGGTCGGCAACGAGATCGGCGACGCCCTCACCGTGCGGCCGTACGACGAGCTCGAGAAGGTGATCCGCGAGGAGGACGTGGTGGTGGGCGTGCTCGCTGTGCCCACCGAGGCGGCCCAGGAGGTAGCCGACGACCTCGTCGAGGCCGGCGTGAAGATCATCTTCAACTACTCAGAAGCCCTGCTGCAGGTTCCGCCCGAGGTCACGGTTCACACCTCGAGCCCGGCCGTGGACCTGCTCTACGCGCTCTACTTCTACCTCACCTAAGACCTCTTCCATGTTGGACATGCCGAGGGTCAGGGAGGTCTTCGAGGCCTCGACGGACTTCACGGTCGGGTTGGAGGAGGAGTTCGCGATTCTCGACCCGAGCACGCTGTCGCTCGACCAGCGCTTCGAGGATCTGCGCGCAGCTGGGCAGGAGGATGCCGTGCTCGCCGAGGCCATTGCCGGCGAGCTGATCAAGTCCGAGATCGAGATCCGCTCGGGCCGCGGAGAGAACTTCGCCGACGCCGTGGCAAGGCAGCGCGACGCACGCTCGCGTCTGTTCGCGCTCGCCGCACGGCATGACGCGCTGCTCGGCGCCACCGGCACGCATCCGTGGAGTCCCTGGCAGGAGCAGGAGATCATCGACACCGAGCACTACCGCCGCGTCCAGGAGTCGCTCCAGTACGTCGCGTGGCGCAACAACACCTTCAGCCTGCACGTGCACGTGGGGGTGCACGGGGCGGAGCGGGCGATTCGCGTGTGCGACCGCCTGCGGGGGGTGATGCCCGAGCTGCTCGCGATCTCGGCCAACTCTCCGTTCCTCGACGGGCGCCACTCGGGGCTCCACTCGGCTCGCTCCCAGATCTTCACGAAGAGCTTTCCGCGCTGCGGGATACCGGACGCGTTCGGCGGCTGGCAGGCGTACGCCGACTACATCGACTTCCTCGTGCGGACGAAGTCCATCATCGAGTTCACGCAGGTGTGGTGGAGCGTGCGGCCGCACCACTCGTACGGGACCGTCGAGATGCGCATCTGCGACGCGCAGACGAGCGCCGACGACTCCACGGCGCTCGCCGGGCTGATCACGGCCTGCATCGCGCAGGCGGCGCTCGACCACGACGAGGGGGTCCCGTTCGAGGATCCGCCGGGTCGCATGATCGAGGAGAACTTCTGGAGGGCGATCCGCAACGGGCTCGACGGCAAGCTGATCGACCTGGACCGGGCGGAGGAGTACCCGGCGGCGGCCGCGCTCGACCGACTGCTGGCCTGGACGGCGCCGGCGCGCGGCGTGCTCGGCATCGATCCCGCCCTACCGGAGCAGAACGGGGCCCAGCGCCAGAAGCGTGCTCTGGCGGAAGGGGCCAGTATGGAAGACATCTATGCCGCCGAGGTGGCGCTCACTCAGCGCACCTACGCGGCCGAGGAGGTGGCCACGTGAACGAGCCGGAGCAGCCGACTGAGGAGCAGCTCCTCGAGGCCCTGAAGCAGATCAAGACCGAGGATGTGGTCCTCCAGACGGTCGCCACCCTCGTGAACCTCGCCGGCCAGAAGCTGTCCGTGGAGGGGGCGAAGGACCCGGCGGAGGCGCAGAGGGCAATCGACGCGGCCCGGCAGATGCTGCCGCTGGTTCCGGAGGAGGCGGTGGCCCCGATCCAGAACGCGCTCGACCAGGTCCAGATGCTCTTCGTGCGCGAGACGTCCGGGCAGGCCCCTGAGCCTGGGCAGGCCTCCGAGCAGCCGCCGAAGGAAGAGCCCCCGCCGCAGTCGAAGATCTGGACGCCCGGCTCGTGATCGGAGTCTTCGGAGGATCCGGCTTCTACCGGTTCCTGGACGACATGACCGAGGTGCCGGTGGCCACGCCATACGGGCCGCCCTCGGCGCCGGTTCGCGTCGGAACGATCGAGGGGACCGAGGTCGCGTTCATGCCGCGCCACGGGGACGAGCACTCGCTTCCACCTCACCGCATCAACTACAGGGCGAACATCTGGGCGATGAAGGAGGTCGGGGTCGACCGCATCGTCGGCCCATCGGCCTGCGGATCGCTGAAGCCGGAGCTCGAGCCCGGCACGTTCGTGATCTGCGACCAGTTCGTGGATCGCACCGCGGCTCGCGAGAGCACTTTCTACGACGGGCCGCAGACCACGCACGTCTCGGCGGCCGATCCCTACTGCCCGGATCTGCGCAAGATCCTTACCGAGGCGGCGCGCGAGGAGGGCCTCCCGGTGGTGGAGGGCGGGACCGTGGTCGTGATCGAGGGGCCGCGTTTCTCCACGAGGGCCGAATCGCGTTGGTACACGGACTCCGGCTTCGACGTGATCAACATGACCCAGTACCCAGAGTGCTGGCTCGCCCGGGAGCTCGAGCTCTGTTACGCGAACATCTCGATCATCACCGACTACGACGTCGGCCTCGAGGACAGGCCAGACGTCGCGCCGGTGTCGGCGGATATGGCGTTCGGCGCGTTTCGCGAGAACCTCGATAGACTGCGCGCGCTCCTGTTCCGGGCGGTGCCGAAGATCGGCCCACAGCCGGACGACATCTGCGCGACGGCGCTGGACAGCGCAATCGTCCACCACTAGGCGGGGGCCGCGCGCTGACCCTTCTGACTCAAACCGGAGGACATACCCCTTGGAATTCCTGACTGACTGGGGCGTGGTAATCGCGCTCGTGTGCGCTGGCTGCGCGCTGATCTACGGCGTCGTTACCTCGCGCTGGCTGCTCGCGCTCTCGCCCGGGAACCAGGAGATGCAGGACATCTCCATGGCCGTGCAGGAAGGCGCGAAAGCGTACCTCCGCCGCCAGTACACGATCATCGCCGGCGTCGCCGTCGTGTTGGCGATCGTGCTGGCGATCGGGCTCGAGGCTCAGGACGCCAACGGCATCCTCGTGGCAATCGGCTTCCTGATCGGCGGCACCTTCTCGGGGGCGGCCGGCTTCATCGGGATGAACGTCTCGGTTCGCGCGAACGCTCGCGTGGCCGAGTCGGCGCGCTCGGGTGTGTCCAAGGCGCTCGAGGTGGCGTTCAAGGGCGGTGCCGTGACCGGCATGCTCGTCGCGGGGCTCGCGCTGCTCGGCGTGGCCGGCTACTACGGCGTGCTGATACTCGCCGGCACCGACGAGCGGGACGCGATCGACGCCCTCCTCGGCCTCGGTTTCGGTGGATCGCTGATCTCCGTCTTCGCCCGTCTGGGCGGCGGCATCTTCACCAAGGCGGCCGACGTGGGCGCCGACCTCGTCGGCAAGATCGAGGCCGGAATCCCCGAGGACGACCCGCGCAACCCGGCCGTGATCGCGGACAACGTGGGCGACAACGTCGGCGACTGCGCCGGCATGGCCGCGGACCTGTTCGAGACCTATGCCGTGACGGCGGTTGCCGTGATGCTGCTCGGTGTCCTGACCTTCCAGGAGATTGGCACCGTCGCGACCTACCCGCTCGTCATCGGCGGCGTGTCGCTCGTGGCCTCGATCATCGGCACGTACGCGGTCCGCAGCCGCGCCGGCAACGTCGAGCGGGCCCTCTACCAGGGGCTGATCGTGTCCGGCGTGCTGGCCGCAATAGCGTTCCTCCCGATCACGCTGATCATGCTGGACGACCTCACCTACAAGGAGGGCGTCTCCGACCTGCTGCGCGCCGGCTCCGACGCGCCCACCGCGATCAAGCTGTGGTTCTGCACGCTCGTCGGCGTGGGTGTCACGGCCGGCCTGTTCGTTATCACGGACTACTACACGTCCACGCGCTTCCGGCCGGTTCGCACAACGGCCCGGGCGTCGCAGACAGGCCACGCCACCAACATCATCCAGGGCCTCGCCCAGGGCTTCCAGTCCACCGCGGCCCCGGCGCTCCTGCTCGTCGGCGGGATCCTGCTCGCCAACGAGCTGGCCGGCATCTACGGGATCGGCGTGGCGGTGATGGCGCAGCTCTCGCTCACCGGACTGATCGTGGCGCTCGACGCCTTCGGGCCGATCACCGACAACGCCGGTGGCATCGCCGAGATGGCGGACCTGCCGGAGGAAGTGCGGAACGTGACCGATCCCCTGGACGCCGTCGGCAATACGACAAAGGCAGTCACCAAGGGGTATGCGATCGGGTCCGCAGTCCTTGCGGCCTTGGTCTTGTTCGCAGCCTTCGTGGAGGAGCTCCGTGAGGAGGCGGCCAAGGAGGGCGCGCAGGTGGTCAGCTTCGACATCTCGCAACCCGAGGTGCTCGTGGGGCTGATCGTCGGAGGCATGATGGTCTACCTGTTCGCCGCGCTGGCGATCGAGGCCGTGGGCCGCGCCGGCGCGGGCGTGGTCGAGGAGGTGCGCCGGCAGTTCAGGGAGAAGCCGGGCATCATGGATTACACCGAGAAGCCGGACTACGCCCAGGCCGTCGCGATCGTGACCGCCTCGGCGCAGAAGGAGATGATCATCCCGGCGCTGATTCCGATCGTGGTCACGCTCGTGGTCGGCCTGCTCTCGACCCAGGCACTCGGCGGCCTCCTGATCGGCGTGATCGTGGTCGGCTTCTTCATGGCCGTGTCGATGACGGCCGGCGGCGGCGCCTGGGACAACGCCAAGAAGCTGATCGAGGACGGCGAATACGGCGGAAAGGGCTCGGAGGCCCACGCGGCCTCGGTCACCGGCGACACGGTCGGCGACCCCTACAAGGACACCGCCGGCCCAGCGATCAACCCGATGATCAAGGTCGCGAACATCGTGGCCCTCCTGATCATCCCGTTCCTGGTCTAACCAACGCCACTCCGGCGGACGGCCCGGCCGCCATGCGGCAGGGCCGTGCCGACCGCCGGCCACCAGCAAGCCAAACCGCCCGGCCGCGTCGCGCGGCGAGCCTCACGGCCCGCGCGCCACGGTCGCAACGCACCCGTCACACAGGTCACCCACACGTAACACCACCGCTGCCACCCTCGCCAGGTGGGGAACGAGGCGGGCGGATATAGCAACGGAGAGACCCCACCTGTGCCGGGACGGGCGATCGCCGAACTCGCCGCGCGGCAGCATGGGGTGATCTCAGTGCTGCAGTTACGCGGCCTGGGGCTCGACCGCTACTGGGTTCGGCGGCGCGTGGAGAGCGGGTTCCTGCACAGCGTCTACCTCGGCGTGTACTCCGTCGGGGTGCCGAGCGTGAGCCCTCGGGGGAGGTATCTCGCGGCAGTTATGGCATGCGGAGCACGCGCGTGGCTTAGTCACCGCTCGGCCGCCGCTGTATGGGGCCTGCGGCCCAACGCCTCCCATCTGGAGGTGACCGTTCCCGCAAAGCGCCGAGCTCCGCCCGGCGTCCACGTGCACCGCACCCGCATGCTCGCTCCGCAGGACTTCACCATCCACGACGCCATCCCGGTGACCAGTGTGGCCCGTACCCTCCTCGATCTCAGTGCTGTCGTTAAGCCGCATGAGCTAGCCAAGGCCATCGACCGTGCGGAGCGGCTCCGGCTCTTTGACCTCAAGGCGATCACGAACGTCCTCGAGCGCGCCAACGGCCGGCGAGGCGCACGCGGATTGCGCAAGGCGGTCGCCGCCTACGAACCCAGCACCCAGAAAAGTGAGCTGGAGCGCCGCTTCAAAGCACTCATAGAAACCACCACCGACATACCGACCCCAACCTTCAATGCTGCCGTTGAAGGAGAGACAGACCACCCACGAAGTCGACGCCTTCTGGCCACAACAGCGACTCGCGGTCCAGCTCGACGGCTTCGAGTTCCACCGCACCCGCCGCGACCGCGAGCACGACGCCGACAGCGACGCCGATCTCGAGCTTGCCGGACTCCGCGTGATGAGACTGACCTGGGACGACGTGGCCGTGCACGGCGAGCGCACGCTACGCCGCCTCCGCCTCGCGGCCAATTAGGCTGAATGAGCGTGCCGCGCGCTGACGACATCCACACCATCCCGGACGACCTGCCCGTCCCAGAGGACGATGGCGCAGCGGACCATCTCCTCGATGCTGCCGTTCCCCCGGTGGACTTACCGGCGACGACCGGGGAGACCATCGCCGTGGGCGCGCTGCCCGGCCGGACGGTCCTCTTCTGCTACCCGCGCACAGGCCGCCCCGACGAGGAGCTACCGCCCGGCTGGAACGCCATCCCGGGCGCTCGCGGCTGCACGCCGGAGGCCTGCGGCTTTCGCGATGCCCATGCCCAGTTCACCGAGCTCGGCGCTCGCGTCCTCGCCCTCAGCACGCAGGACACGGCCTACCAGCGCGAGATGGCGGAGCGCATTCACCTGCCCTTCCCCGTCCTCAGCGACGAGCGCCTCGAGCTGACCCGAGAACTCCGCCTCCCCACATTCGAGACGAGCGGCATGACGCTCCTGAATCGCCTCACCCTGGTGATCGACGACGGGCGGATCCGACACGTCTTCTATCCCGTCTTTCCGCCGGATGGACACGCCGCGGAGGTGCTGGACTGGCTCCGCAGCGGCTGAGCGGCGCGCTCGCCGACTCCGAGCAGAGCGTCTTCTGGCTCGACTCGCCGGCCGCGCCGCAGCCGCTTCCGCCGCTCGAGGGGGAGACGGGGTGCGACCTGGCGATCGTCGGCGGGGGCTTCACCGGTCTCTGGGCGGCGCTGCTGGCGGCGCCCGACGAGGGCGTGGTCCTGGTCGAGGGCGATCGCTGTGGCTGGGGCGCGAGCGGCCGAAACGGCGGGTTCGTCGAGGCGTCGCTGAGCCACGGGCTCGAGAACGGGCTGTCGCGATGGCCGGACGAGATCGACACGCTTGTCAGGCTCGGGCGCGAGAACTTCGCCGCCATCCGCCAGACGCTTGACGCGCGCGGCATCGATTCCGCGTGGGATGAGGCTGGCGTGATCGACGTTGCCACGCGCGAGCACGAGGTCGAATGGCTTGCCGAGGCGGCCGCGACCGGGCGGCGGTACGGAGAGGAGGCGCTGCTCCTCGACGGCGAGGCCGTGCGGGCAGAGGTGAACTCTCCGACCTACTTGGCCGGCCTGTGGCACCGGTCCGGCAGCGCGACGGTGAACCCGGCACGGCTGGCATGGGGCCTGCGCGACGCAGCACTCGGCCAAGGAGTGCGCATCTACGAGGGCACGCGCGTGACGAAGCTGCGACGAGACGGTGACGGCGTGGTGCTGGAGACGGCGCCGCCCGCGGGCGCCGCGCGAGCGGGCAGTGCGGGGTCGGGACACGCCCGGGGTGTCGGCACTCTCCGCGCTCGGCGCGTTTTGCTCGCCACGAATGCCTATCCGCCGCTCGTGCGGTCCATCCGGCGCTACGTCGTGCCGGTCTACGACTACGTGCTGGTGACCGAACCGCTCAGCGAGGAGCAGCGGCGGTCGGTGGGGTGGGAGCGCCGCCAGGGCGTCGCCGATTCGGGCAACCGCTTCCACTACTACCGCCTCACCGAGGATGACCGCATCCTCTGGGGTGGCTACGAGGCGCTGTACCACTTCCGGAACGGCATGCGGCCGGAGCTCGAGGACCACGCGCCCACCTTCGAGCTGTTGGCGCGCAACTTCGCCGAGACCTTCCCGCAGCTCGAGGACGTTCGCTTCACCCACCGCTGGGCCGGCGCGATCGACACCTCGAGCCGCTTCTGCGTGACCTTCGGCCGCGCGCTCGGCGGGCGCGTCGCGTATGCGGTCGGCTACACCGGCCTGGGCGTGGCCGCCACGCGCTTCGGCGCACGCGTCGCGCTCGACCTGCTCCACGATCGCGACACCGAGCTCACTCGGCTCGAGCTCGTCCGCAGCCGGCCGATTCCGTTCCCGCCCGAGCCGCTGCGCTACGCCGTGATCCAGGCCACGCGGCGCGCGCTAGCCCGCGCGGACGAGCGCGGCGGCAAGCGGGGCCCGTGGCTGCGCGGTCTCGACCGGATCGGCGCGGGCTTCGACAGCTAGGCAGTCGATCTCGTGCAGAGCGCAAATGGCGGGCTGTAACCGCCTCTCGGACCACTAGCGTTCGAGAGTTGATGGCTGAGTACCGGCCCAAGAACCGCGGCCTCGAGCGTGTGCTCGGGACCGGCGCGCTGTTCTCGACCGCCTACGGCAACGTCGGCAGCTCGATCTACTACGCGCTCGGCCTCGTGGCGATCTACGCCGCCGGCATGACGCCGGTGGTGTTCGTGATCGCCGGCCTCATCTTCGCCGCGACCGCCGCCACCTACGCCGAGGCCACCACGATGTTCCCGGAGGCCGGCGGCTCGTCAAGCTTCGCCCGCCGCGCCTTCAACGAGTTCTGGTCCTTCTTCGCGGCGTGGGGCCAGATGCTCACGTACATCATCACGATCGCGATCTCGGCGTTCTTCGTGCCGCACTACCTCGCGGTCTTCTGGGAGCCGCTCGGCGAGTCGCCCACGGACATCATCGCCGGCATCGTCGTGGTGGCCCTGCTCGGCGCGCTCAACATCGTGGGCGTGAAGGAGTCGGCGGGGGTGAACATCGGCTTCGCCGTCGCTGACTTCCTCACGCAGGTGGTCCTCGTGATCGTCGGCATCGTGCTCGTGTTCGACCCGGACCTGCTCGTGCGCCAGATCGATCTGGGCACCACGCCCACTATCGGCGACTTCCTGATCGCCATCCCGGTGGCGATGGTGGCCTACACGGGCATCGAGACGATCTCGAACATGGCCGAGGAGGCGCGCGACTACGGCAAGACGATTCCGCGCGGGATCGGCCTCGTGGTCGGCGCGGTGGCGGTGATCTACACGTTCCTTCCGGCGGTGGCCCTCTCGGCGATGCCGGTCAAGAACGGGGAGACGCTCCTCGCCCTCCCGAAGGAGGAGGGCGGCTACGCCGACGACCCGGTGCTCGGCGTGGTCCAGAACATGGACCTAGGCTCGCTCGAGCACCCGGCGGAGATCTACGTCGGCATCCTCGCCGCAACGATCCTGTTCATCGCCACGAACGCCGGCATCCTGGGCGTCTCACGGCTGAGCTACTCGATGGGCCAGCACCGCCAGCTCCCCGAGCTGCTGCGCGTGCTCCACCCTCGCTTCCGCACGCCCTACGTCGCGATCGCGGTCTTCAGCGGCGTCGCGTGCCTCGCGATCCTGCCGGGCCAGGCCGACTTCCTCGGGGTGATCTACGCGTTCGGCGCGATGCTGTCGTTCACGATCGCGCACGCGGCGGTGGCCACGCTGCGGGTGAAACGCCCGGATGTGGACAGGCCCTGGACCGGGCCGGGCACGCTCAGGATCCGCGGCCACGCGCTGCCGCTCTACTCGGTGCTCGGCGGCATAGGCACCGGCATCGCGCTGATCGTGGCCACCGTGCTCGACCTGCGCGTGCTTGTGTCCGGCCTCGGCTGGATGGCGCTCGGGATCACGCTGTACGTGATCTACCGCCGCCGCCAGGGGCTTTCGCTCACCGAGACGCACAAGGTCGTGGTGCCCAAGCCCGCCGTGGAGCACGAGGTGGAGTACGAGTCGGTGCTCGTGGCCTTCGAGGACGAGCACTACTCGCCCGAGGCGGTCTCCACGGCGGTGCGGCTCGCCGCCCGCCGGCGCCGGGGCATCCACGTGCTCGTGACGATCACGGTCCCGCCGAACTCGCCGATCAACGCCGCCATGCCCGAGCAGGAGGCGAAGGCGGCCTCGATCATCGACTCGGCTCGCGTGCGCGGTGGCCGCCGCGTTACCGGCCACTGGGAGAAGGTTCGGCCCGGGCAGGCCGGGCGCCGCGTGGTGGAGGAGGCCAAGGAGATCCGGGCGCGTGCCGTGGTCCTGCCGCTGCCGCCCCGGCGCACCGGCGCCTCGCTCTTCGGGCGTACGCTGGAAACCGTGCTCAGCGAGCGGCCCTGTCGTGTGATCATCGACTCCTCCCCAAGGGTCACCAAGTGAGGAGCGCCTACGGCGCCTCGACCCGAATCCTCGGCTCGCTGCTCGTGGTGATCGGCGCGGCGATGGTGATCTCCGCGCTCGTCCGCGGCGGCGGCCCGCTGGCGCTCGGCGTGGTGCTGGGCACGATGCTCGCGCTGCTCGGCGCGGGACGGGTCTGGCTGGCGAGCGCCCACGGCGACAGAGACGACGACGCGTTGTGAGCGGCCCCGGTCAAGACGGCTCCCGGGGTGAGGAGCGCCGGGCGAGCCAGATGTCGGATCGCGCGCGCGAACGCGCGCGGGAGGGTCTGAAGCGCAGCTCCGAGCGGGCGCGCGTGATGGCCGCGCGCAGCCTCGGCGAGCCCGCGCTGTTCGCGATCACGCTCAGCGCGGTCACGTCGGCGATCTTCTTCTCGCTCGGCGTGGTGGCGAACCGTGCGCTGGGCCTCACGCCGGTCGTCTTCCTACTCGCCGGCGTCTTCTTCGCGGTGACGATGGCCACTTACGTCGAGGGCAGCTCGCTGCACGTGGAGCGCGGCGGCGCCTCGACCTTCGCCCGCTACGCCTTCGACGAGTTCTGGAGCTTCGTGGCCGGCTGGGCGATCCTGCTCGACTACCTGATCGTGATGGCGATCGGGGCGGTCGTCGTCTCCGAGTACCTGACCGTCTTCTGGGGCGAGCTCGACGAGGGCGCCCTGCCGCTCGTGATCGCGGGCGCCGCGCTCCTCTTGGTGGCGATGCAGAACATCCGTGGGCTGTCCGCCAACCGGCTCGGCGCGGTCCTGCGGCTCTCGCTGTTCAGCATCGCCGTACTCGTCGTCGTCTCAGTGATCGGCTTCACCCAGTACTGGGACCCGGGTGCGATCAGCTCGTCGATCGACCTCGGCGTCGCGCCCCGCTGGAACGACCTGATCTTCGCCACCGGCATCGCCACCGTGGCGGTGATCGGCGTGGAGGCCGCGTCTGGCCTCGCGGGGGAGATCCGGGTGGGCCGCCGCGGCCTGCGGCGCGTGGTGGCCGCCTCGATCGCGGCGGTGATGCTGCTGTTCGTGTGCGTGTCGGTCGCGGGCCTGATGGCGGCGCCCGTGGTGGGTGACCACACGGCGCTCGGTGGACGCTTCATCGAGTCTCCGGTGCTGGCGATCCCGTCGGCCTACGAGCCCGGGACGCTCCTCGACGTCTCCCGCTACGTGGTCGGCATCACGGCGGCCGCGATGCTGCTCGCGGCGATGAACGGGCAGATGCTCGGCCTCGCCCGCCTGGCGTACTCGCTCGCCACCAACCGCCAGATACCGAGCGCGGTGGGACGGCTCCACAGAGGCCGCGGCACTCCGTACGTGACGATCGTGATGGCCGCGGTGATCGCCTTCGCGCTTGCGGTGCCGCACGACGTGGACTTCCTGGCCGGGCTGTTCGCCTACGGCGCGATGATCGCCTTCGCGATCGCGCACCTGTCGGTGATTGCGCTTCGCTTCCGCGAGCCGGACCGCCCAAGCGCCTTCCGAGTGCCGTTCTCCATCCCGATCCGCGGGGCGCGCGTGCCGCTCCCGGCCGTCTTCGGGGCCGCGTTCGCGATCTCGGTCTGGCTGAGCGTGGTCACGCTCCACGGGGGCGCCCGGTGGGTCGGCACGGCCTGGATGGCGGCGGGCATCACGATCTACGTCGCATACCGGCGCGGGCAGGGGAAGTCCCTCACCCAGCGCTTCACGATCCCGGCCGAGGCGCTCCAGGAGTCGCGTGGCGGCCAGTACGGCAGCATCCTCGTCCCCGTGTTCGGCGAGGAGATCGACGACGACATCGTCGGGACCGCCGGCCGCCTCGCCGCGTCCGCCGGCGAGGAGGAGGGCGGGGCGGTGCTGGAGGCGCTTTACGTGTTCGAAATACCGATGTCGCTGCCGATCGACGCGCGCGTCCCGGACGAGCGCGTGAAGGAGGCCAAGCGCGTGCTCGCCCGAGCCAAGGAGGTGGGGGAGGAGTACGCGGGCGTCGAGGTGGCCACCGCCATGGTGCGCGGCCGCTCGGCGGGTCAGGCGATCGTCTCGGAGGCGCGCCGGCGAGGCGTCGAGGCGATCGTCCTGGGGGCCGAGGAGCCCAGCGGGCTGCGCGGCGGCGCGATCCTCGGTGGGCGCGGCCGGGCGCGGGATCGCTTCGTGGGGGACACCACTCGGTACGTGGTCGACAAGGCCCCCTGCAAGGTGATCCTCACCGCCCCGCCCGCCGGCGAGGAGGGCACCCGCGAGGGCGTCCTGCCCTAGCGCTGCCAGCCGGGCCACAACTGGCGCGGCATTGCGCCCGGCCAGATGTATTGTGGGACCAATATGTTCGTTCTTATCGTTGGCTGCGGGCGCGTGGGGTCCGCCATAGCCAACTCAATGCTTGAAGAGGGCCACGAGGTCTCCGTGCTCGACGAGGATGCCGAGGCGATCGCCCTGCTCGATCGCGGCCAGGCAAACAGCTGGGAGGAGCGCGGCGGCCAGTTCACCGAGGGCACCGCGCTCGAGATCGATGCTCTCCTTGCCGCTGGCATCGAGGGGGCGGATGCCTTCGTCGCCTCCACCGACGGCGACAACACCAACCTCGTGATCGCGCAGATCGCGAGGCGGCGCTTCAACGTCGACCGGGTGGTCGTGCGCGTGCTCGACCCGGCCCGCGCGCGCTGGTATGCCGAGCAGGGCCTCCAGACCGTCTGCCCGACCCAGACCGCCATAGAGCTGCTCGAGGCGGCGGTCCGCGGCCAGATCCGGTTCGAGGGAGTGGCGGGCTAACCCATGTACGTGGTGATCGTCGGCGCCGGAAAGGTGGGCTGGAACCTCGCCCGAGAGCTGATCAACAAGCGTCACGAGGTGACCGTGATCGAGGCGGACCAGCACCGCTACGCGGTCGTCGAGCAGGAGCTCGAGCACAGCGCCATGTACGGCGACGGCTCCGAGCTCTGGGTGCTCGAGCGCTCCGGCATCGAGAGGGCGGACCTGGTGGTGGCCGTGACCGGCGACGACGAGGACAACATCCTGATCTCGCAGGTGGCGCGCGAGAAGTATGGGGTGGCGCGCGTGGTGGCGCGCTGCAACAACCCGCGCAACCTTCAGCACTTCGAGCTTCTTGGCGTCCGCCCGGTGATCTCGGCCACCGACCTGATCCTGCGGCTGATCGAGCACGAGGTGCCGAAGTACGGCCTCGTCCACCTGCTCGACCTCCCCGAGGAGCGACTCGAGATCATCGAGCTGGAGGTGGCCGAGGGCTCACCCGCGGCGGGTCGCGCCGTGAAGGACCTCGGACTGCCCGACGGCTCGCTTGTGATCTCGATCCTGCGCGAGGGCGGCGGATTCGTGCCCGCCGGCGACTCGGTGATCGAGCCGAACGACGAGGTGCTTGTCGTGCTTGATGTGGGTATCGAGTCACGCGTGACCGAGCTGTTCACAGCGCGCACCGCCGCGTAGCCGTGGCGCGCCGCAAGGTCGACCACCTGATCATCGGCGGTGGCATGGCCGCCGCGAACTGCGCGCGCTGGCTGCGCGAGGAAGGTGGGGAGGGGTCGATCCTGCTCGTGAGTCGCGAGCCGGATCCGCCCTACAACCGGCCGCCGCTGTCGAAGGGCTACCTCCAGGGCAAGGAGTCGCGTGAGGATGTGCTCTTTCGCCCGGACGAGTGGTGGGACGAGCAGAACATCGAGCGGCTTCAGCGGACGAGCGTGATGAAGCTGGACACCACCGAGCGCGTGGCCACGCTGTCCACGAAGGACGAGATCGAGTTCGACACCGCGCTGCTCGCCACGGGCGCCAACGTGAAGCGCCTGCGGGTCGACGGTTGCGACCTCGACGGAATCCACTACCTGCGCGCCTTCGCCAACTCGGACGCGATCCGCGCCGACGCCGGCACCCGCAAGCGCGCCGTGCTGATCGGCGGCAGCTACATCGGCTGCGAGGTGGCGGCGTCGCTAACCGCGGCCCACGGCGTGGACTGCACGATCGTGATGATGGAGAACGTGACCTTCGAGCCATTCTTCGGCGAGAAGGTGGGGCGCTTCTTCCAGGACGTGCTCGAGGAGCATGGGGTGACGGTGCACGGCGGCCATGAGCTCGAGCGCTTCGAGGGTGACGGCGAGCGCGTGACCAGGGTGGTGACGAAGAGCGGGCTGGAGCTCGACTGCGACTTCGTGGTCGCCGGCATCGGCGTGATGCCGGACGTGACCCTCGCGCGCTCGGCTGGACTGGAGATCGGGGACGCGGGCGGAGTGCGCTGCTCGGCGGGCCTCGAGAGCTCCGTGCCCGGGATCTTCGCGGCCGGCGACATCTGCGAGTACGACAGCCCGATCCACGGCGGGCCGATGCGGATCGAGCACTGGGACGTGGCCTTCAACCAGGGTAAGACCGCCGCCCTGAACATGCTCGGCCGCGGCGTCGAGCACGACGTGGTGCCCTACTTCTTCTCGGACCTCGCCGACTGGGTGTCGATGGAGTACGTGGGCCCCGGCTCGGGCGATCCGGTCGTGCGCGGCTCGATGGAGGAGCACGACTTCACCGTCTTCTACGTCGACGAGGGGAGCGTCAAGGCAGCGATGACGGTCGGCCGCTCGGACGACCTGGAGCACGCACGCCGCTTCCTGACCGAGCACACGCAGGTCGACCCGGCCGCGCTCGCGGACGAGGACACCGACCTCAGCTCGCTGTAGCCAGGCCTACGAGCGACGCCGCAGCGGAGTGACCATCTTCCGGAACTTGCTGTCCGGACGCAGGAAGTCGGGCCGATCCTCGGCCCCAAGCAGCGGCCCGAGCACGATCGCGATGAAGAAGAACCCGGTGAAGAAGAACGCGACGAAGCTCATTGCTTACATATGATACAAGCGATACTGGGGGGCAGGGACTCGAACCCCGATAACCAGCTCCAGAGGCTGGCGTCTTGCCATTAGACGACCCCCCAACGCGGAGGTCGAGGATAGCTATTAACGGGCCCGCTTCGGGCGCTTGCCGCGCACTCGGACGTGCTTGCTCAGCGTCGTCGTGCGGTTGCGGGCGTCCTTGAGGCTCAGGCGGATCAGGGTCATTCGCTTGAGCTTGCGGCTGGTGCGCAGGCCGCGCCAGACGACCTTCGCCGAACGCACTCCGTCGCCGGCGAAGGGGAGGGTCACGCGGCGCTTGCCGGTCCTCAGTGGCTGGAGCCGGCGGCCGCCGGCGATCACGATGGCGCCGGGCTTGCCACGCCTCAGGGTCTTGGGAAGTTTCACGGTGATCCCGGTCACGCCCGGCCCGCCACGCGCTGCGGACACGCGTGCCACGAGAGTGGCGAGCTTGCCGCGCCGCTTCACCGACACCGCCGCGCGCGGGTCGCAGCCCGGCGTGGCCAGCTCCTGCCTGAACGTCGATTCCTTGCCGTTGTGCGCCACGAGCTTCACGCTCATCGTGAAGTCGGTTCCCTCGGCGCAGAGGTCCTGGGTCAGGACGAGAGCGGAATCCGGCCGCCCGCCGTCGAAGGAGAGCGCGAAGCTGCGCACCGGCAGGTCGGGGTTCGAGGCGAACGTGTTCTGCGTCTTGTTGACCAACAGGTCAACCGCGCCGTCGATCCTCACGCTGACGGGCGGCGGCAGCATCACGATCAGACCCGGCAGTGCGGCCGATGTGTTGTACGCGATGTAGACCGGTCCGCGCACGGGGGCCGGCTGAAGCGGCGCGTCGATGATGGCGGTGCCCACGCGCGAGCTCTCGGGGCAGCTGCTCGCATCGGCCTGCGCGCGCGAGCAGGCGCGCTGGGTCACGGCAAGGTTCGGCCCCAGGGAGATCGGCAGGATCACCTCGGCGCGCTTCAGCGCGGCCTCCTCGGGATCGAACCTGAGCGTGGTGCTCACGGGCGGGAAGTCGCGGGCGTCGGTGATTCCCGGCGCGCCCATCGAGCCCTCTGCCTTCGGCGAGAAGCCCAGCGTGTCGCAGCCCGTGGGCGTCATCTTGAACTCCTTCTGGGAAGCCGCGTTCGGCGCCTCCCAGGAGTTCGCGCGGCTCACCGAGGTGCCCTCGGCACACGAGGTCGGCATGCGCATGAACGTGCCCTTGTTGCCCCTCGCGTTGAAGGTCAGCGCGACCTTCGTGATCTGGACTGGCACCCCCGCGTTTCGCGGCTGGTCGGCGAAGGTGGACTCGAGGCCATAGCCGTCGGGGCCCGCCCGCACGTAGACCGGAGCTTGGAGGAACAGCGTGGAGAGGCCCCCAGCGGCTTCGACCACGATGCCGACTCGCGCCGGCTCGTCGCCGGTGGGCTTCATGTTGTAGACGACGCCGTTGCTCGTGGAGGGCACGCCGATCATCGGAAGCGCGTAGGCGATCGCGTCGATGACGACGCTCCCGACCGTCGAGTCAGCCGGGCAGGTGTCCGACTGGAACTGGGCCTGGCTGCAGAACGCCGCCGACTGCGGATTGCCGAGCAGACCAGGCTGGAGCCGCACGAACGCGTCCTTGACGCTGTCCGTGGTGTTGTCGTAGCTGAACGACTGCGTGATGGTCACGCTCGGGTGGCCGCCGCCCTGCTTCGAGCTGGGCTCCACCTTGAAGTCGGTCATCGTGACCGTCGCGGACGCGGCGGCGGGCAGCGCAAGCAGTGCCGCGACCCCACAGACCAGAGCTAGTCCCCTCCCCACGAAGGGGAGCCTACCGGGTGTCAGGCGGCCGATTGCTCCGCCCAGTCGCGGTAGAGGCGCGCGTACGCGCCCCCGGCCTCGAGCAGCTCCTCGTGCGTTCCCTGCTCAGCGATGCCGCCGTGGTCGAGCACGACGATGCGGCCGGCATTGCGAATCGTCGACAGGCGGTGCGCGATCACGATGGCGGTGCGCCCCGCCAGCAGCCGGCGCAGCCCGCGCTCGATCTGGGACTCCGTTCGCACGTCCACGTTCGAGGTGGCCTCGTCGAGGATCAGGATGCGCGGGTCCGCAGCCGCGGCGCGCGCGAAGGCCACGAGCTGGCGCTGGCCGGCGGACAGGTGCCCGCCGCGCTCGCCAACCTCCGTGTCATAGCCCTCCGGCAGCCGCTCGATGAAGTCGTGCGCGCCCACCGCCTGCGCCGCGGCCGTCACGTCCGCGTCGGTCGCGCCCGGGCGCCCGAAGCCGATGTTGTCCCGAATCGTCCCCGAGAACAGGAAGCTCTCCTGCGGCACGATGCCGAGCTGCGAGCGCAGCGACCTCTCCGTCACGTCGCGGAGGTCGTACCCGTCGATCAGGACGCGCCCGTCGTCCGGGTCATAGAAGCGCGCCACGAGTTTGGCGAGCGTGGACTTGCCGGCGCCGGTGGCGCCCACCAGCGCGAGCGTCTGCCCCGGCGGGACGTCGAGGCTCACCTTGTCGAGCGCGAGCGCATCTCCGCCGTACGAGAAGGTCACGCGGTCGAAGCGGATCTCACCGCGCACGCGCGGTAGCTCCACGGCGTCCGGCTTGTCGGCCACGTCGGGCTCCTCGTCGAGCAGCTCGAAGATCTTGTCGAGCGCGGCCATGCCGGCCTGGTAGGTCGTGTAGAGCTGGGAGAGCGACTGGATCGGGTCGAAGAAGCTCTGGAGGTAGAAGACGAAGGTGGCGAGCACGCCGATCGTGACCGCCCCGTCCACGACCTCCTGGCCGCCGTAGATCAGGATCGCTGCCGTCGCGACCGCCGACAGCAGCTCGACCGCCGGGAAGTACGCCGCGTTCAGGTAGACGGTCTTCATGTTGGCCTCGCGGTGCTCGTCGTTCAGCTCAGCGAAGCGGCGGCGGTGCCGCGGCTCCTGGCCGAACGCGCGCACCACGCGCACGCCCGACAGCGTCTCCTGGAGGTAGGCGGTGACCTGCGCGATCCGCTCGCGCGTGAGGCGGTACGCACCGGCCGACGCGAGCCTGAACGCCACGCTGGCCACGAGCAGGACCGGGAAGGTAAGGAAGGTGATCAGGGCGAGGCCGGGGTCGAGCAGCACCAGGATCACCGCGGTGCCCACGAGTGTGAGCGAGGCGGAGAAGAGCGTTGAGATGCCCTCGGTCACGAGCTGGTCGAGCGCCTGCACGTCGTTCGTCAGGCGCGAGATCAGAACGCCCGCCCTGTTCCGCGAGTAAAACCCGATCGACAGGCGCTGAAGATGCTCGAACACCTCGACCCTGAGGTCCTGGAGCGCTCGCTGGCCCACCCAGTTGATGAGGTAGGTCTGCAGATACGTGGCCACCCAGTTCAGGACCGCCGCCGCCACGAACGCGATCACGATCACGGTCAGCGCGCTCATGTCCTGTTGGGTGATTCCGTCGTCGATCGCACGGCCGGCGAGGTACGGGGGCGCCAATGCGGCCGCGGTGGCGATCACGAGCGAGACGAACATCAGCGTCACGCGCCCGCGATAGGGGCGCAGCAGGCTGATCAGGTGGCGAAGGCGGCCGGCGCGGTTCACAGGCCCGCAACCTCTCGCTCGGGGTCCTCGCGCGTTAGGAACACCTGGTCGGGCAGGCCCTTCTCGGCGATCTCGCGGTAGAGCGGCGAGCTCTCGAGCAGCTCGGCGTGCGTGCCGCGGGCCACGATCTCGCCGCCCTCGAGCACGACCACCTCGTCGGCCAGGGCGATCGTCGAGAGCCGGTGCGCGATCACGAAGGTGGTGCGGCCCGTCATGACCTCGCCCAGGGCCGACTTGATCCGGTTCTCGGTGGTGGCGTCGACGCTCGAGGTGGCGTCGTCGAGGATCAGGATGCGCGGCTCGGCGATCAGGGCGCGGGCGATCGCCACGCGCTGGCGCTGCCCGCCGCTGAGCGTGAGACCGCGCTCGCCGACCATCGTGTCGAGTCCCTCGGGCAGCTCCTCGAGCAGCTCGGCAAGGCCGGCGCGCTCTGCGGCGTCCACGATCTGCTGATCACTCGCGTCCGGGCGCGCGTAGGCGATGTTCTCGCCGAGGCTGGCCGAGAACAGGAAGGCGTCGTCGGAAACCACGGCCACCTCGCGACGCAGCGAGGCGGGATCGAGGTCGCGCACGTCCACGCCGTCCACCAGCACGGCCCCCTCGGTCACGTCGTAGAGCCGCGGAATCAGCATCACGAGCGTCGTCTTGCCGGACCCCGTGGGCCCCACGATCGCGACGGTGCGGCCGGGCTCCACGTCGAGGTCGATCCCGTGGACAACCGGGTCCTCGTCGTCATAGCCAAAGCTCACGTTGCGCAGTTCCACGCGCCCGCCGCCGGCCGGCAGCGGCTTCGCGTCAGGCGCCGCAACGAGGCGCGCATCGCGGTCGAGCAGCTCGAACACGCGCGCGCCGCTCGCCACGGCCCGCTGTGCCATCCCGAGCGCCATGCCGAGCCATCGCATCGGACCGGTGAGCATCAGGACGTAGCCGTAGAACGCGATGAACTCGCCCTCCGTGATGCTGCCGTTGATCGCCTGCCGGCCGCCCACGAGCAGGAGCGCCGCCAGCCCGAGCTGGGGGAGGAAGCCGATGAAGGGCGAGTAGAACGCGCGCAGGCGCGTGGAGATCATCGACTGTTCGAAGACGCGCGCCACCGACCTGCTGAAGCGCCGCTGCTGGCGCTCCTCCTGCGCGAACGCCTTGACCACGCGCACGCCGCCGATGTTCTCCTCGGCCTCGGCGGTCAGCTCCGCGATGCGCTGCTGCACTTCCTGGGTGGCCGGGCGGTTGCGCTGTCCGTAGCGGAAGGCGATCCATACGACGAAAGGCGTCGGAGCGAGGGCCACCGCCGCCAGCCCGGGGTCGAGGGCGAACATCACGACCGCCGCGATCACGATCGTGATCGCGGACTGGACGAGGAAGATGAGGCCGTAGCCGAGGAAGAAGCGGACGGCCTGGAGGTCCACCGTGGCGCGCGACATGAGCTGCCCGGTCTGCTGGCCGTCGAAGAACGCGAGCTCGAGCGACTGGAGGTGCTGGTACATCCGGTTGCGGAGGTCGTACTCCACCCCCAGCGAGACCGTGCCCGCCACGATCCGGCGCGCGACGCTGAACGCCAGCCGCAGCACCCCTGCGCCCGCCACGGCGATCGCCAGCGGCCACAGGTTGGCGCCCTCCTTGCCGATGTCGTCGACCGTGCGTCCGACCAAATACGGAATCAGCACGCTCACGCCCATTGCGGCGCCGGCGAGCAGGAACGAGAGGATCACCCCGCGGCGGTACGGGCGGAGAAAGCCGAGCAGGCGCCAGAAGGTCTTCACCGCCAATCAACATTAGAGCCGCCGTTCTGTTTTGCAGGAGGCCTGGCGGGTAACCAGAACTACGAAGTGATGGGACGGACCCCAGCATCAGTCGTGATCCACCGGTTGAGCCCGGCGGAGCAGCGTGTGTTGACCTGCTTCCTGTCCGGCCGGCTCCCGGCGGGACAGGTTCACGCCGAGCTCGCTCAGGCGCGGGCGGCCGCTCAGGCGCCCGCGGCGGCAAACGCGCCAGCGGCTGCTCCTGAGCCGGCGCGCATTCCGGCGTCCGCGCCGGCCGTTGCCGCCTAGCGAGCACGTCGCTTCGGTGAGCTAGCCGCAGAGGCGGCACGGCGATGTGATCGAATGGCCGTGATGCAGACGGCCACGATCGAGCTGACCGGAGACCGGGTTGAGCCGGGCGATGTGGTGGCCGTCGCGCGCCACGGAGTGCCGGCGCGGCTCTCCGACGAGGCGCGCGCGGCCATGGAGGAGAGCGCCGCTGTGGTGGAGCGCCTCGCGAACTCGGACGAGCCGGTCTACGGGGTGTCGACCGGGTTTGGCTCGCTCGCCGGAAGCTGGATCCCGCCGGAGCGCCGCGAGGAGCTCCAGCGCGCGCTGATCCGCTCGCACGCGGCCGGGATGGGGCCGCCGATCGAGCGTGAGGCCGTGCGGGCGATGATGTTCCTGCGCGCCCGCTCGCTCGCGATGGGGCGCTCGGGAGCGCGGCCCGTGGTGGCCGAGACCATGCTCGCCCTGCTCGCAGCCGGTCTCGACCCGGTGGTGCCCGAGTACGGCTCGCTCGGCGCCAGCGGCGACCTCGCGCCGCTCGCCCACTGCGGCCTCGTGCTGCTCGGCGAGGGGGAGGTCTGGACCGCGGGGGACGAGCGCGTGCCGGCCGGCGAGGCCCTCGCCGCCGCCGGCATCGAGCCGCTCACGCTCACGCCGAAGGAGGGGCTCGCCCTGATCAACGGGACGGACGGCATCCTCGGCATGCTGCTGCTCGCCCTCCACGATCTCGCCCGCCTGCTGCGGACGGCGGACGTGACCGCGGCCATGTCGACGGAGGCGCTGCTCGGCACAGATCGCGCCTTCGCCGCCGATCTCGTGGGCATGCGCCCCCAGCCCGGCCAGGCGCACAGCGCTGCCAATCTCACGCGGCTGCTGGCCGACTCCCAGATCGTGGCGAGCCACCGCTACGACGACCCGCGCGTGCAGGACGCCTACTCGCTCCGCTGCTCCCCGCAGGTGAACGGGGCGGCCAGGGACACGCACGCGCACGTGGAGAGCGTGGCGGCTGCAGAGCTGCGCTCGGCGATCGACAATCCCGTGGTGCTGCCCGACGGGCGCGTGGAGTCGTGCGGCAACTTCCACGGCGCCCCGGTGGCGATGGGCTGCGACTTCCTGGCGATTGCGGCCGCCGAGGTCGGCGCGATCGCCGAGCGCCGAACCGACCGCATGCTCGACCAGGCTCGCTCATACGGGCTGCCGCCGTTCCTCACCGAGGACGCGGGCGTGAACTCCGGCGTGATGCTCGCGCACTACACACAGGCGGCGATGGTGGCCGAGAACCGAAGGCTGGCCGTGCCCGCGAGCACCGACTCGCTGCCGACGAGCGCGATGCAGGAGGACCACGTGTCGATGGGCTGGGGCGCGGCGCGCAAGCTGCGGACCGTCGTGGCCAACCTGGGCCGCATCCTGGCCGTGGAGCTCACCTGCGCGGCGCGTGCGCTCGACCTTCGCGCACCGCTCGAGCCGGGTCCCGGCACGGCCGCCGCGCGCACCGCTGTGCGGGCGGTGATTCCCGGGCCGGGACCGGACCGCTGGCTGGCGCCGGAGCTGGCAGAGGCCGAGGCCCTCGTGGCGTCGGGCGCGGTGCTCGACGCGGTCGAGGCGGCGATCGGGAGCCTCGAATGAGCGTGCGGACCGTGCACGCTCCGCGCGGAGCCGAGCTCTCCTGCCGGGGCTGGGGCCAGGAGGCCGCGCTGCGGATGCTGATGAACAACCTCGACCCGGACGTGGCCGAGCGGCCGGACGACCTCGTCGTGTACGGCGGCACCGGCAAGGCCGCGCGCTCGTGGGAGGCGTTCGACGCCCTGGTCCGCACGCTGCGGACGCTCGGCGACGACGAGACGATGCTCGTGCAGTCCGGCAAGCCGGTCGGGGTGTTCCGGACGCACGAGTGGGCGCCGCGGGTCCTGATCGCGAACTCGAACCTCGTCGGCGAGTGGGCCACGTGGGACGAGTTCCGTCGCCTCGAGGCCCTCGGGCTGACGATGTACGGCCAGATGACCGCGGGATCGTGGATCTACATCGGCAGTCAGGGGATCGTCCAGGGCACCTACGAGTGCTTTGCCGAGATTGCGCGCCGCCGCTTCGACGGCTCGCTCGCCGGCACGATCACCCTCACCGCCGGGCTCGGCGGCATGGGCGGCGCGCAGCCGCTCGCGGTGACGATGAACGAGGGGGTCGCGCTCTGCGTGGAGGTCGACCGCGAGCGCATCCGCCGCCGGCTCGAGACCCGCTACCTCGACGAGGAGGCGGACGATCTCGCCGATGCCGTCGAGCGCTGCCTGCGCGCCAAGCGGGAGCGTCGGCCCCTCAGCGTGGGCCTGTGCGCAAACGCCGCCGAGGTCCTTCCCGAGCTGCTCCGACAGGGCTTCGAGGCCGACGTGGTCACCGACCAGACGAGCGCGCACGACCCGCTGGTGGGCTACGTGCCGGCCGACCTCACCCTCGCCGAGGCCGACGCCCTGCGCCGGGATGACCCGGACGAGTACATCCGCCGCGCGCGGGTGTCGGCGGCCGCCCATTGCTTCGCGATGGTGGGCTTCATGGACGGCGGGGCGGAAGTCTTCGACTACGGGAACAGCCTGCGCGCCGAGGCCAAGCTCGGCGGCTTCGAGCGCGCCTTCGACTATCCCGGCTTCGTGCCCGCGTACATACGCCCGCTGTTCTGCGAGGGGAAGGGCCCGTTCCGCTGGGTCGCGCTGTCGGGTGACCCCGAGGACATCGCGGCCACCGACCGCGCCGTGCTGGACGAGTTCCCGGAGGACGAGAGCCTCGCGCGCTGGATCCGGATGGCGGGCGAGCGCATCGCCTTTCAGGGGCTGCCCGCGCGGATCTGCTGGCTCGGGTACGGCGAGCGCCGCCGGCTAGGCCTTCGCTTCAACGAGATGGTGGGGAGCGGGGAGCTGAGCGCCCCGATCGTGATCGGGCGCGACCACCTGGACTCGGGATCGGTGGCCTCTCCGTACCGCGAAACCGAGTCGATGCTCGACGGCTCCGATGCGATCGCGGACTGGCCGCTCCTGAACGCGCTCGTGAACACCTCGGCGGGGGCGTCGTGGGTGAGCATTCATCACGGGGGCGGTGTGGGTATCGGCCGCTCGATCCACGCCGGCATGGTGTGCGTGGCCGACGGCTCCGAGCTCGCCGCCGAGAAGCTCGACCGCGTGCTCACGGCCGACCCCGGCACCGGCGTGATGCGCCACGCCGACGCCGGCTACGACCGCTCGGTCGAGGTTGCGGAGGAGCGCGGCATCCGCATCCCGATGCGCGAGCACGACGGGTGAGCAGGCGCGAGATCGTGGAGATCGGGCATCCCGTCCTGCGCGAGCGGGCGCGCGAGCTCACGGCAGAGGAGCTGCGATCGGAGCCGGTGCAGCGGCTGATCGACGACATGATCGACACGATGCGGGCCGCGGACGGCGCCGGGCTGGCCGCGAACCAGGTGGGCGAGACGGTGCGCGTGGCGGTGGTGGAGGTGCGGCCAGGCAACCCGCGCTACCCCTACAAGCCGCCGGTCCCGCTCACCGTGATCGTGAACCCGGTGATCGAGCCGGTTGACGACGAGGTCGTGCAGATCAACGAGGGCTGCCTGTCGGTGCCGAACCTGCGCGGTGAGGTGCCGCGCCACGTGAGCATCCGGCTTCGTTACCTCGACCGCGACGGGGTCGAGCACCAGGAGGTGAGGCGCGGCCTGACCGCGGGGACCTTCCAGCACGAGCTCGACCACCTCGACGGCACGCTGTTCGTGGACCGCGTCGGCGATCCGGCCACGCTGTCGACCTGGGCCGAGTTCGAGCGCTTCCACAGGGACGCGTTCGTGGAGCGCGCGCGCGAGCTCGTGGAGCGGGTGGGCTCGTGACCACCTACTGGTGCGCGCTGGCGTGGCTCGGCGGCGAGCGCCCCGAGAGCGCCGTGCTGGTGGAGGTCGAGGACGGGGTGATCAGCGCCGTGGCGGCGGGGCAGGAGTCGCCCCCGCGGGACGTGACCGTCCTCGAGGGGCTCACGCTTCCGGGCCTTGCCAACGCGCACTCGCACGCCTTCCAGCGCGCGCTGCGCGGCCGCACCCAGCGGGCGAGCGGCTCCTTCTGGACCTGGCGCGAGCAGATGTACCAGCTGGCCGACCGCATCGATCCGGAGAGCTACTTCGCGCTCGCGCGCGCCACCTATGCGGAGATGGCGATGGCCGGCATCACGTCGGTGGGCGAGTTCCACTACCTCCATCACGGCCCGGGCGGGGTGCCGTACGGCGACCCGAACGAGATGGGCCGGGTCCTGATGGCGGCTGCCGCCGAGGCGGGCGTGCGAATCACACTGATCGACGCCTGCTACCTCCACGGCCGGATCGGGGCGCCCCCGGAGGGAGCGCAGCAGCGGTTCTCGGACGGCAGTGCGGAGGCGTGGGCCGAGCGCGTGGACGATCTCGCCGAGAACGAGTCCGCGCGCGTCGGGGCGGCGATCCACAGCATGCGCGCGGTCGATCCGGAGGCCGCGGCGACGGTGGCCGCCTGGGCGGCCGAGCGCGACCGGCCGCTGCACGCGCACGTGTCCGAGCAGCCCGTCGAGAACGAGGCGTGCCTTGATGCCTACGAGCAGACGCCCACCGGACTGCTCGACGACGCCGGTGCGCTCGCCGCGAACTTCACGGCGGTGCACGCAACTCATCTCGACGACGATGACGTGACCCTGCTCGGCCGCGCGGGCGCATGCTGCTGCGTGTGCCCGACGACCGAGCGCGATCTGGCCGACGGGATCGGCCGGATGCGCCCGCTCGCCGACGCCGGGGCTTCGCTCTCCGTTGGCAGCGACTCGCATGCCGTGATCGACCTCTTCGAAGAGGCGCGCGCGCTGGAGCTCGACGAGCGCCTCGCGACCGGTGAGCGGGGGCACCACGGTGCGGCCGCTCTGCTGCGAGCGGCATCCGCGGACGGGCAGGCGTGCCTCGGCTGGCCCGAAGCCGGGACCATCGCGCCAGGCGCGCGGGCGGATCTCGTGACCGTGTCGCTCGACGGCGCGCGGCTGGCCGGCTGGGAGCCGGAGCTCGCGCTCGACGCGGTCGTCTTCGCCGCCGGCGCCGCGGACGTGCGCAGCGTGGTGATCGACGGTGAGGAGATCGTCCGCGACGGCCGGCACGCGCACATCGACGTGCCCGACGCGCTGCACGAGGCCATCCGCAGGGTGGTCGGATGAGCTCGCTCGTGATCGACAACATCGGCCTCCTCGTCACGGCCGAGCCCGCGCTCGGCGAGGGTCCGCTGGGGCTCGTGCGCGACGCCGCTCTCGTGGTCGAAGGCGAGCGCGTGACGAGCATCGAGCGTGCGGGCGCGGCGGGCGACGAGCGCATCGACGCCGCCGGCCGCTGCGTGATACCGGGATTCGTGGACAGCCACACGCACCTCGTCTTCGCCGGCGACCGCGCCGACGAGTTCGCCGCCCGGATGGCCGGCCGCCCGTACGCGGCGTCCGGAATCAGGGTCACGACAGAGGCAACGCGCGCGGCGAGCGAGGACGAGCTGCGCGAGCTCGCGCGCGCTCGCCGTGCGGAGGCGGCGCGGGCGGGGATCACCCACCTGGAGATCAAGTCCGGCTATGGGCTCGAGCCGGAGGCCGAGCGCCGCTGCTGCGCCGTCGCCGCCGAGCTCACCGACGACGTGACCTTCCTGGGAGCGCATGCCGTTCCGTCGGAGTACGACGGCCGGGCGGACGAGTACGTGGAGCTCGTGTGCGGCGAGATGCTCGACGCCTGCCGGCCGTATGCGCGCTGGATCGACGTGTTCTGCGAGGAGGGCGCGTTCGACGCCGATCAGTCCCGCGCGGTGCTCGAGGCGGGCCGCGCAGCGGGGCTCGGCATGCGCGTGCATGGCAACCAGCTTGGCCCCGGGCCAGGCGTGCAGCTCGCCGTCGAGATGGGCGCCGCATCGGTCGACCACTGCACCTACCTGTCGGATGACGACATCGCCGCGCTGGCCGCCAGCGACACCGTGGCCACCTTCCTCCCCGCCACCGACTTCTCGACCCGCCAGCCCTATCCGGACGCCCGGCGGGCGATCGAGGCCGGCGTGGAGGTGGCGATCGCCACCAACTGCAACCCTGGCTCGAGCTACACGACCTCGATGGCGTTCTGCATAGCCCTGGCCGTGCGCGACATGCACATGACGCCGGAGGAGGCGCTACTGGCGGCCACGCGCGGCGGCGCGCGCGCACTCCAGCGCGACGACGTGGGCCGGCTTGCGCCTGGTGCCCGCGCCGACGCCCTGATCCTCGAAGCCCCGTCCTATACGCACCTCATCTACCGCCCCGGCGTGCCGCTGGTCGGGACGACGCTGATCGCGGGCAGCGTGTGAGGTCAGACCTTGATCTCGACGGAGGCCTTCTTGGCGTCGAGCACCTTCACGGTGATCTCGTCGGGATGCTTGCCCGCGGCCTTCGTTGCCTCGCTGATCGCCGCGCGCAGGGCCGTACGGCGGCTCGGGAGCGTGCGCTCGGGTGAGGTGTTGAACCAGACGGTGAACGGCCGCGGATCCTTTTTCAGTCTCGTCTCGACGACCGTCTTAACCACCGAGGGGTCCGGGTTCTCGTTAGCGCCGTCGGCGCAGAAGACGTACTGATCCGCCAGGACGGTGCCCGCGAACACCTCGCTGAGGTTGTACTCCGAGCCGTGGTGCTGAACCTTGACGACGTTGCACCAGAAGCGGCCGTCCTTGATCCGGCCGGCGGCCTCGAGGCCTTCGAGGATCTCCTCCTCCGCGGCGTCCCCGGTGAGCAGGCACGTCCGCTTGCGCTCCTCGGCGAGCAGCGTGATCGAGGCACGGTTCGGCGGCGTGACCTTCGAGGGGTTGGTCGTGACGATGATCTCGGCCGCCGCGACGAGCGAGGCCACGAGCTCCTCGCCCTCGGCGCGCTCGGCGGTGCGGGCCTCCACGAAGTCCGTCCCGCCCACGCCATGGGCGGGTCCCTGAGCGTCCCGTCGGGTGGGAACCTCTTCATTGGCGGCGCGGCGCCCCGAGGGAGTGTCGAGCCATTCGCGCCATTCCTTACGGAGGTTCGTGAGGTGCTTCTTCGTGGGGCCGATCACCGTGAGGCGGGTCTTGCCGAGCTTCTCGACGTGCGCCGGATCCTTCAGCAGGACGAGGTCCTTGAACGGAGCGTTGCGCGGGATCGGCGTCTCGTTATCCACGATTCGCAGCAGGTCCACGCCGTCGGGGATGCTCTCGGCCAGCCCCTGGATGGCGTCGATCACCTCGACCGCCGCCTTCGACACATTCGACGGGTCGACGGAGGATGTCTCGAGCCCGTCGCCGACCCGGCTCACGTAGGCCTCGATCGGGCCTGCGAGATCGCCGAGCTGCGCCCGCCATGAGTTGTGCCAGAAGCGCTTGATCTCGGGTGGTCGGGGCACGGCGGGCTTGGGGAAGCCGGGGTTGTTCCCCTCGGTGGTCTGGTAGTCGTAGACCGACCACGCCGCCACCGCCTTCATGAGCCAGAGGATTCCCGAGATGTGGTCGGCGTCGATGTGGCTGACCACCACCAGGTCGATGGCCTTGTCGGCCTTCTCGAGCGCTTGGAGGGCGGGCCAGGTCTGCTTCTGGAACGTCTCGCTGCGGCCGCCGTCGATGAGGGCGCGATGGCCGTCGCTCGAGGTCAGCAGAAGGCAGTCGCCGTCCCCGGCGAAGAAGACCTCGAGCTTCACCCTCGATCCCTCCTGCTCAGTTGCTCATACCTGGCCGCCTCCTCGACGCAGGCGGCGGCGTCGATCAACCCGAAGCCCGTGTCGTTCCGCCACGCGAATTCGTGGCCGGCGAGCGGCCCGGACGTGCTCAGCATGATGCCCTGGATCTGGGCCGAGGTGAGGCGTGGCGCGATGCCCAGCATGAGCGCGGCCACTCCGCAGACGTACGGGCTCGCCATGCTCGTCCCCGTCATCTCGATCCATGCCCGCGTGCGGTCGAAGCCTCCGGCGGCCACGATGTCGGTGCCGTCGGCGCCCACGTCCGGCTTGAAGCGGCCGTCGCGCGTCGGCCCCCGGCTGGACGTGACATGCGCAGCGTTGCCGCCCACGTCGACGTTGGCCACCGAGAGGATCCGTTCGGCGCAGGCGAGCGAGCTGATCATGCGGTCGTCCGTGTAGGAGCCCGGCGCAAAGAACGAGGGGAACCTCCAGTTCCGGCCTCCCGGCCCGGCGATTCGCCGGGGGTCGTCGCGCTCGATCCAGGCGTCGTAGCGGCCGTCGCGCACCACGACGCCCGTGAGGCGCACCTGCCACTCGCCGGCCGCGATCGGCCCGATCAGCCGGGCGCCGTCCTCGACCGGGCCGAAGAACGGGCTCAGGATGATCGAGATCCGGTTCGCGCCGTTGGCCGGGTAGTAGGTCTCGCTGTGCACGCTGAGCACCGTTCCGTTCTCGAGGACGCGATTGCGGATGCTCTCGCCCGGTCCTACCGGGCCGATCCACGCGCCGCCCGGGGGCCGGATCTCGACGTCGATCCGATCCTGCGGGCCGTACCAGATCTCCATCTCGTTCTCGGAGATGTCCGCCTTCTCGTCGCCCACGACGACCCAGCCGAGGTCGTGGCGCAGACCGGTGGCGCGGAAGGAGCCGCCGGCGTGGACTCGACCCATCACGAGCGCGCGGTCGTCGGGCGAGCGCGGCTCGACCTGGCCGGCGTTGCCCGCGGCAACGGACACGCAGCGCCCCGGCGTGGTCAGGGCGTTGTCGATCCAGCGGGCCATGGCGCTCGACGTGTCGTGAGCGTGACCGTTGGTCCCGAGGCTGATGTTGATCGACAGCGGCAGGGGGCCGTCGTCGTCACCCTCTTCGGCCGCGAGCGCCAGCAGGTAGTCCACCGCGTCGGCGATGCGGGTTGAGTCGTAGAAGCTCGACGAGACGAGGACGTCCTCCGGGCGCAGTGCCACCAGCACGCCGGCGAGCCGCGCGCGGCGTGCGACGCCTCGCTTGCCGGCGGCGATCGAGGCGACGTGGGTCCCATGGGATCCGGCCACCATCGCGGATTGCGGCTCGAGGCTCGTCGCGGCCATGTTCCGCTTCTCCGCGGCCGCCATGGCTCGGTCCATGTGGGTCTTCAGGAGCTCCGAGCCGTAGTCGAGGTTGTCGAAGCGCCTGTCCTCCCGACCCGCTGCCGGCGATTGCCGGGTCGAGCCTCCCTGATCCCAGATCGCGAGCCATCGGGTGCCCTCTCCATCGGCGAAGTCCTCGTGAGCGAAGTCGAAGCCTCCGACGTCGATGATCCCCACGAGCACGTCGCGGCCGTAGCGATGGCGCCGCGCCTGCTCGGCCACACGGCGAATCTCAGCGTCGGGCGCCGAGCGGCCGGCGCCCCCGGCCGGCTCGGGGCCGCGCAGCGTCTGGCCCGGCTCGACGTACGACACGGCGCGGAGCTTGCGCAGGGCATCGACGTTCGCTCCCGCCACCTCCACGGCCGCCGTGTCCTGCTTCCAGCGCGCCCGGCGCGTGAGGCTCTTCACCGCCTCGACCGCCTCGCGCCGAGCGTCGGGATCGAGGTCCTGGCTGAGCTGCACGAACAGGCTGAAGTCCACGTCGGGAGGCTTCGGGTTGCTCGGCATCCGCTCCACCAGCGTCGCGACCTCGGCGGGCGACAGCAGCCGGACCTCCGACGTCGCTGGCGGCGCCTCGGTGGCCGCCGGCGGCGTGGCGACGGACCCGGACTGCTCGGCCCGGCCGAGATTTACGTCGGTGGATCCGTTCAGGAAGATGTCGAGCGCGGGCGCCATCCCCTCGACAACAGCGCCGATCTGGGGGTCCCGAGCCGCTCGCATCACGCCTTTGCGATGGTCTGCTTCCAGCCGACGCTTGTCAAGACCAACGGCGGCGAGGGCTCAGACGGGAGTGTGGAAGTTCCCGCCGCACCTGCGCCATGCGCCACGACCGGCGTCACGCGAGGAGGCCTCGGCTGTCTGGAACGGAGCGAGCTGCTCGAACGGATCCTCGAACACGTACACGGTCGCCCAGCCGGCGCGGAGCTGTGCTGTGGCCAGGCTGCCGCGCGCACTCTTGACGTAGGCGAGCAGCCGGCCGTAGCGATCACGGCGGTCCTGCGTGGGGTCGGTCGTGACCTTGACGCGGCGCCCCCTGCCGCCCTTGCGGTCCTGGAGGCCATCGCCGTCGGAGTCGCGCGAGCGGGTGAACCCGAGTCGGTACATGCTCGACGTGGCCTCCCGGCCACCGCACTCGACGGGTGTTCCCGGTCGCTTCGTCTCCGGCGTGTCGATCCCAATCAGGCGGACGGTGTAGCTCTTGTGTCGGCCGCGGCGCACGCGGATTGTGTCGCCGTCCACGACCGCCGTGACGACGGCATGGAAGCTCGTCCTGGCAGGCGGGTCCGACGGCGGGGGCGGGTCGGCAGGAGGCGGCGTGGGCGACGCAGAGCCGCCGCAGGGGCAGGGGTTCGTCTCGCAGGCGATCCCGTCGCCGTCCCCGTCGAGCTGGTCCGGGTCGCTCGACGGCCCGCCCAGGCTGAGGAAGTAGGCCTGCGCAGACGACTGGTTCGAGAAGTCCGCACAGTCGAGATCAGCGGCCGTCGCCGGCGCGGCACTGGCGCTCGGGGCCAGCGCGAGAACGACGGCCGCGACCAGGGCGGCCAAGGGGATGGACTTCAAGAGGAACCTGCCTGAGTTGCGGTGAGGGAGCGTCGCGCTGCGCGGACGGCGCCCCTCCCTGGGCGCCTACTCCATCATCGGCAGATCCCGGGATTTCGCGAGCTAGAGCGCGCCCTTCTTCCACGGGCCCCAGATCGCGAAGGTGAGGCCGGAGCTCGCTTGGATGTTCACGAACAGCACCTTGCCGTCGGGGGCGAAGGTCGCGCCGGCGAACTCCTCGCCCATCCGCCGCTCGATCGCGTTGAGCGCGAAGTCGAAGATCTCGCCGTCCGGCGTGACGCCGCGCAGGTAGTTCTCGGTCGGCCCGTCCTCGCACAGCAGCGACGACTTCTGCGGGCTGATGCAGAGGTTGTCGGGGAGCTCGAGCACGGTGCGACTCGGCGATTCGAACAGGAGGGTGAGCGTCTCCTCCTCCGTGTCGTAGGCCCACAGCTGCCCGAAACCGTCGCCGTAGCCAGCCGGGGGCGGCTCGCCCGCCGGCGTGTCCCCGCCCTGCGTTGAGACGAGGTAGATCTTGCCGGAGTCGAAGAAGATGCCCTCGAGACGGCTGAAGATCGCGGCGCCCTTGGCACGCCCCTGATTACCGACGAACACGATCGCCTGGTTGTTCGTCGTGCCAGGCGCGAACGTCGTATCCGGCTGGTCGATCGTGACCCATTCGACGTCGTACGTGACACCGGGCGTCTGGCCCTTGTCGAGCACCGCATTCTGGACGCCCTTGACCTTGAGCATCTCGAGCTTGCCGCCGTCGCGCAGCTCGCGGACCTGCATGGGGTTCTGCGGCGCGATGTAGCGGTAGAAGCCGGACGGGAAGTCGAAGTTGTCCTCGGTCTGGTAGAGGATCCCCGACCCCGGGTCGATGTCCACTGCCTCGTGGGCGAACCGGCCCGCAGACCGGATTGGCACACGCTTCTTGTGCTGGCCCGGTCCCCAGTCCACCGGCACTTCGAAGACGTAGCCATGCTGCTGCTTCAGCAGGGTGTTGTCCGCCCCGGTGAAGTCGGGTCCCACGTCGGGGCCGTTCACGGTCTCCTCACAGGTCAGCCAGGTACGCCATGGGGTCGCTCCGCCGGCGCAGTTCATCTGCGTGCCGTTGCAGCTGACCCACGACTCCGCCTTGGCCGCGTGGCGGTTGACCTCGATCGTCGTCGTGCCGCCACCCGCCATCTCGTCGTACGCCTTGCTGCGCGTGCCGAACGCGCCGACGGGGCCGTTGACCTCGTGGTTGCGCACCAGGCGGTAGCGGCTCGGCCCCGAGGAGAAGGCGGCCATGCCGTCGTGGCGCCCCGGCGTGATGACCCCGTCGCTCATCAGCGTGCCGGTGGGTGTGAAGCTGCGGTACTCGAAGCCCTCGGGCAGGTGCAGCCGCACCACACCGTCGGTCATGTCGGGCACCGGCCCGATCGGTCCGTATCCGCCGTTGTTTGGCGCAACGCCGGTCGAGCCGACGGCGAGCGCGCCGCGCGCGAACAGGCCCTGGAGCGGGCCTCCAAGCGCCGCCAGCGCGGCCGTGGACATGCCGGTGCGCCTCAGGAACGCGCGGCGATCGAGCATCGTCATAGAACAGCCCCCCTGGTCGTCCTTGCAACGAGCGCGCGAGCATATCGCTGAGGGCGTCAAGCGCCTCACCTCGCAGCGGGGATAGCTCCGGGTGGATTCGAACCACCGACCTCACGATTATGAGTCGTGCGCTCTAACCGCTGAGCTACGGAGCCGCGGCGGCCGAGTTTAGAGGCTGTCTCGTAGCCTTCAGCGCGTGGATACCCGGCCGCTGCTCATGACCGTGCCCAATGTCAGTGAGGGGCGCGATCTCGCCACGATCGAGGCGATCGGGCGGGCCTTTGCGCCGGCGCGCTTTCTCGACCTCCACACGGACCCGGATCACGATCGCGCCGTCTTCACGCTCGCGGCGCGCCAGGGGGAGATGGCCGAGGCGCTCGTAAACGGAGCCCGCTCCGCAGTCGCGCGCATCGACATCAGCGCGCACACGGGGATTCATCCGCACGTCGGTGCCCTCGACGTAATGCCGGTGGTCTATCTGGACGAGGAGCGGCACGGCGCCGCCATCAGCGAGGTGCTCACAGCCGGGGCTCTGATCGGCGAGGAGTTGGGCGTGCCCGTGTTCCTCTACGGGGAGCTCGCCACGACGCCGCAGCACGCCGAGCGCGCGTGGATTCGGCGCGGTGGCCCGAAGGAGCTTGCGCGCCGGATCGAGGCGGGCGAGCTCGTCCCGGACTACGGTCCGAGCAAGCCGCACCCGACGGCGGGCGCCGTGCTCGCCGCGGCGCGCCGGCCGCTCGTGGCCTTCAACGTCGACCTCGTGACGGATGACCTTGCCGTGGCGAAGAACATCGCGGCCGGGCTGCGCGAGTCCGGCGGCGGCATGCCCGGGGTGCGCGCGCTGGGCCTGTACCTGCACGATCGAAATCGGGCACAGGTCTCGACGAACGTGCACGACCACAACGCGGTACCGCTGCGCGACATCGTCGAATTCGTGCGCGCGCGAGCCGAGGTGGCCGAGGCCGAGCTGATCGGGCTCGCCCCGCGCGCGGCCTTCGAGGGCTTCCCGCAGGACGTGCCGCTGCGCGGTTTCGACCCCGAGCGGCACATCCTCGAGGACGTCCTGCGCGCGGTGGCGTAGGCACGCGCTCAAAGCCGTCCGGTAACGTCGCTGATAGATGGCCCAGACCAAGCGCAAGCGCACACGCAAGCACCGTGGCACGCCCGCGGGGACGATCGAGCGCGCGGGCCGCACGGGCCGCCCTCAGACCCGCCAGGACGCCAAGGAGATCGCGCGCCAGCGCCGCGCCGAGAGGCTAGACAGCCCGCCCACCTGGAAGAGCGCGATCAACCGCGCGGCGATCGCTGCGGCCGTCTTCGGGGTCCTGGTGGTGCTCGTGTTCAAGAAGGACGTGGCCTCGGGCGTGATCCTCGCGGGCTTCATGTTCCTGCTCTACATCCCGCTCGGCTACATGACCGACACGGCCGTCTATCGCTTCCGGAAGCGGCGCAAGGCGGCAGGCGGCTAGCCATGGACGTGCGCATGTTCACCGTCGGCCAGGTGGCGGAGAACACCTACATCTTCCGCCGCGACGGGTCGGATCGCGCCCTGATCATCGACCCCGGCGACGAGGCCGACAAGCTGCTCGGGGCGATCGACGCGCTCGGCGTTCAGCTCGACGGCATCCTCCTCACGCACACGCACTTCGACCACGTCGGCGCGGTGGCGCCCGTGGCTCGCGCGACCGGCGCCGAGGTCTGGGTGCCGAAGATCGAGGCGTTCGTGCTCGCGGACATCATGAGCTTCGTGCCCTGGCCCGGGTTCGGCCCGTTCGAGTCCTATGACGCCGAGCACACGCTCGAGGGTGGGGAGCGGCTCGAGCTGGCCGGCTTCGAGATCGACGTCCTGTTCACGCCGGGCCACAGCCCCGGCCACGTCACGTTCTCGATCCCGGACGAGCAGGCGATCTTCTCGGGCGACGTGCTGTTCGAGCAATCGATCGGACGCACCGACCTCCCCGGAGGCGATCACGCCACGCTGCTGGAGTCGATCCGCGGCCTCGTCGATTCGCTGCCAGGCGAGACCGCCGTCTATCCCGGCCACATGGGCACAACCACACTGGCGGCGGAGCGGGCCACGAACCCGTTCCTGGCCGAGCTGGCGAGGTGAAGAAGTTCCAGGCCCCGCGCGGCACGTTGGACGTGCTGCCTCCAGACGCGCGCCGGCGGCTGCGGCTCGTGGAGATAGCGGGCGAGGTGCTGGGCCGCGCCGGCTACGAGCCGTTCGAGACGCCGGTGTTCGAGGACACCGAGCTGTTCGCGCGCGGCGTGGGGGAGTCCACGGACATCGTCCAGAAGGAGATGTTCACGTTCGAGGACAAGGCCGGCCGCTCGCTGACGCTGCGCCCCGAGGCCACCGCCGGAATCTGCCGCGCCTACGCCGAGCACGGCATGCACAAGCTCCCGCAGCCGGTGAAGGTGTGGACCGCCGGTCCGTTCTTCCGGCACGAGGCCCCGCAGGCGGGCCGTTTCCGCCAGTTCACGCAGATCGACGCCGAGGCGCTCGGCTCCGACGACCCCACGCTCGACGCTGAGCTGATCCTCCTGCTCGCCGAGATCTTCGAGAGGGCCGGAACGGGGCCGTCGCGGCTGCGGCTCTCGAGCCTCGGCACGCCGGAGACGCGCGCGGACTACATCGACGAGCTCAGGGAGTACCTCCGCGCGCGTGAGGGCGAGCTGTCCGATGAGGTGCGCGGGCGGCTCGAGCAGAACCCGCTGCGCGCGTTCGACGCCGACCACCCCGGCACACAGGCTGTGATGACCGAGGCGCCGCGCCTGGTCGACCGGTTGACCGCCGAGGACGCCGAGCACTTCACCGAGGTGCGTGGGCTGCTCGACGCGGCCGGGCTGCCATACGAGATCGACGCCACGCTCGTGCGCGGGCTCGATTACTACACGCGCACCGTGTTCGAGTTCGAGTCGGAGCGCCTGGGAGCGCAGGCGGCGCTCGGCGGCGGCGGTCGGTACGACGGCCTCGTCGAGGAGCTCGGCGGGCCGCCCACCCCGGGCGTGGGCTGGGCCGCGGGCCTCGAGCGGATACTGCTCGCCGCGGGGGACGAGGACGCCGAGGGGTCTCCACGGGTATTCATCTCGCACACCGCCGATGCACCACAACGCCTTCAGCTGGCACAGCTGCTCCGCAGCCTCGGCCTCCGCGTGGAGATGGAGCAGGCCGGGCGCTCGATGAAGGGTCAGATGAAGCAGGCGGATCGGATTGGTGCATTGGTGACGGTGATCCTCGGAGAGGGCATCGAGGTGAAGGACATGACCACTGGCGAACAGCGCCCGGCGGAGACTTTCGACGACGCGGTCGAAATGGTGCGCGAGGTAACGGACCGTGAAGCCTCCGCGACCTAACCGCTACCGCACGCACTGGGCCGGCGAGCTGCGCGCGGACGGCGTCGGCAACCAGGTGCGCGTGGCGGGCTGGGTGCACCGAAGGCGCGACCACGGTGGCCTGATCTTCATCGACGTGCGCGACCGCACGGGCCTGCTTCAGCTCGTGTTCCGTCCCGAGGAGGCGCCGGAGGCTCACGCCGCCGCCGGCAACCTCCGCGGCGAGGACGTGGTCACGGTGAGCGGCGAGCTGGTGCGCCGCGACGAGGGCGCCGTGAACCCGGACCTGCCGACCGGCGAGGTGGAGCTCGTGGCCGCCGAGCTCGAGCAGCTGGCCGATGCCGAGACGCCGCCGTTCCAGATCGACGAGGACGACCCGGTGGGGGAGGAGCTGCGCCTTCGCTACCGCTACCTCGACCTGCGCAAGGAGCGCATGCGCGACCAGATGATCCTGCGCCACGACGTGATCCGCGAGATCCGCAACCAGCTCTCGGACGAGGGCTACCTCGAGATCGAGACGCCGATCATGACGCGCTCCACCCCGGAGGGCGCCCGCGACTTCCTCGTGCCGAGCCGCCTCGTGCGGGGCTCGTGGTACGCGCTGCCACAGTCGCCCCAGCTCTTCAAGCAGCTCCTGATGGTGGGCGGCTACGAGCGCTACTTCCAGATCGCGCGCTGCTTCCGCGACGAGGATTTCCGCGCGGATCGCCAGCCCGAGTTCACGCAGCTCGACATGGAGCTCTCCTTCGTCGAGGAGGAGGACGTGTTCGACGTCGTCGACCGCCTGCTCAAGCACGTGCTCGCGCTGGGGGGCGTTGAGCTGTCGCTGCCGCTCGAGCGGATCACCTACGACGAGGCAATGCTGCGCTACGGCTCGGACCGTCCGGACCGCCGGCTCGGCGTGGAGATCGTGGACCTGTCCGACGTGTTCGGCGCGTCCGAGTTCAAGGTTTTCAGTGGCGCGGTCGGTTCGGGCGGCGTCGTGCGAGCACTGAAGGCAACCGGCGAGTGGCCGCGCAGCCGCTTCGATGCCCTTACCGAGAAAGCGCAGGGCCTTGGTGCGAAGGGGCTCGCGTGGGCGGTCGTGGAAGAGGGTGGCTCGTGGCGGTCGCCGATCGCGAAGTTCCTGTCCGAGGACGAGGTTGCGCGAGCGAATGACGCACTGAATGCGCACGAAGGTGACGCAATTCTCATCGTCGCAGATACCCCCGATGTCGCGGCGCGAGTGCTCGGTGCGCTGCGGCCCGAGGTGGCCGTGGGCGAGCCCGAGGGACACGATGTGTTCTGGGTCGTGGACTTCCCGGCCTTCGAGTGGAACGAGGACGAGGCTCGCTGGGAGGCGGTGCATCACCCGTTCACGAGCCCGGCCGGCGACCTCAGCGGCGATCCCGGCACCTGGCGCGCCCGCGCGTACGACGTGGTCTTCGACGGCTGGGAGATCGGCGGCGGCTCGATCCGTAACAGCGACCCGGCCATGCAGCAGAGGATCTTCGAGCTGCTCGGCATCGGGGCCGAGGAGGCACAGGCGCGCTTCGGCTTCCTGCTGGAGGCGCTCACCTACGGCGCCCCGCCGCACGGAGGCGTGGCATTCGGCATCGACCGGATGGTCGCGCTGCTCGCCGGCGCAGTCTCGATCCGCGACGTGATCGCCTTCCCGAAGGCGGCCAGCGGGGTGGACCCGCTCACGGGCGCGCCGGCGCCGGTGGACCAGCGCCAGCTCGACGAGCTCGGCGTGAAGGTGGCCGCTCCGCCGAAGCCGCCAAGCCAGCCCTAGCGGTCGCCCGGACCCAGTGCTAGCCTCGATTCAGGCCCGAGCCTGTTCGCCAGTCGGCCGCACATGTTGAGCCGAATACCACCGGTAAGGGAGTCCGACTCGAGGTAGGACCGTGGTCCGCCCCGGAGGACACCCGGACTTGCTACGACAGCAGGCCCAACTACCGGATCCGACAACGGCAGGCTGGGGCCACTCTCTCGCACTTGTGCATGACATGTATGCAGAGAGTCGGGCGACGGGGCTTGGCGCCCGATAGTTTTCGCCTCAATGCGGTCGTTCGCCGATCATCTGGACGCGCCCTGTGGCCGGGGCGTGCTGAAGGGCTCGCCCCACACCGGCGCCGCCGGCGGTGCCGCGTGCGGTGACCTTGTGCGCATCGCGGTACGCATTGAAGGTGATCGGATCGTGGAGGCGGGCTTCGACGCCGAGGGCTGCGGCGCCGTAACTGCGGCCGCGAGCGCCACGGTGGAACTCATTCACGACGGGCCCTTTTTCAGGGCCTGCCGGTTGAACGCCGGGGTGGTGGCGGACGCGCTCGGAGGCCTGACCCCCTCAAAGCGCCACGCCGCGGAACTCACCACCGATGCTCTGCACCGAGCGCTCGGTAAGGCCGCCCGGGCGGCGGCTGTGAGGATCGAGCCGAACCGGAGGCGCACCCTCGTCGCCATGAGCGGTGGCGTGGACAGCGCCGCCGCCGCCCAGCTCGCGCTCGACGCCGGCGACGAGGTCCTGGCCGTGACACTCGAGCTCTGGGCCGATCCCGCCACCGACGGCGACAAGAGCTGCTGCTCCCCGCAGGCGGTGCTCGGCGCGCGCGAGCTCGCGCAGCGCATGGGCATCCCGCACATCACGCTCGACCTGCGCGAGCGCTTCCGCGCCGAGGTGGTGGACCACTTCCTCGACGGCTACGCCGCCGGCCGCACCCCGAACCCGTGCGTGCGCTGCAACGGCGAGGTTCGCTTCGACGCCATGCTCGAGCTCGCCGAGGTTCTCGGTGCCGCTCGCCTCGCCACCGGTCACTATGCGCGCATCGCACGTGACGAGCACGGCCCGCTCGTGCGTGCCGCCACAGACCCCGCCAAGGACCAGAGCTACATGCTCGCCAAGCTCGACCCCGCGCTGCTCGACCGGCTCAGCTTCCCTCTCGGCGGCCTCACCAAGGACGCCGTCCGGCAGCTCGCGCGTGACGCCGGCCTGCCGGTGGCCGACAAGCGCGAGAGCCAGGATCTCTGCTTCGTCGCGGGCCTCGGCGGCCGCGCGTTCCTCCAGCGCCACGGTGGCCCGCGCCTGCGCGCCCCCGGCGACATCGTGGACCGGCAGGGGCGCGTGCTGGGCCGTCACGAGGGGCACCACAACTACACGGTCGGGCAGCGTCGCGGGCTCGGGCTCGCCACGCCCGAGCCGGTGTACGTGCTCGAGAAGGACGCCACAACCAACCGCGTGGTGGTCGGGCCGAAGAAGGAGCTTGCAACGCGCCACGTACCGCTCGAGGACGTGACCCTTCACCGCACTGCGTCGGAGGTCGAGCATGTGCGCCTGCGCTACCACGCGGAACCCATCGCGTGCCGGGTGTCCGAGCGGGACGGACGGGTGCTGCTGGAGCTGGACAGCGATGCGCGTGCCGTGGCCCCAGGGCAGCTCGCATGCCTGATGCGTCAGGATCGTGTCGTGGGAGAGGGAACCATCGGAGAGCCCAAGTGAACGAGCTGCATGAACGCATCGACCTCGAGGCGCCGCTGTCGGGCGATTTTCAGGCGGTCGTGCGGCTGATCATCGGTGGCATCGCCGAGCGTGTGGACTTCGCCTTCGAGGAGATCGACGATCTCCAGCTCGCCGTGGAACGCCTGCTGGCCGAGGCGGGCCAGGTGGGAAGCGTGCAGCTCTCATTCGAGGTGGGGAAGGCGAGCATCCGGACGCGCGTGGGGCCGCTCTCAGAGGCGGCCGTCGCGGAGGCCCTCCGCGATGGAGACGCGCCGCCCGGACATCTCACGCTGCGCAGGATTCTCCAAACGGTTGTGGACTCGTTCGGGGTGGAGGACCTTGGCGATGGTGCCATCGTCGTCCGGCTCGAGAAGCTCAAAGGCATTCCGTGACGACCCCCCAGGGGCGCCGTTCGGCACTTTCGTCGGAGAAGGCACGCGAGGAGGATCGCGCGCTTCTGCGCCGCTACCACGAGGCTGGCGACACAACCGCCCGTGAGGAGCTGATCGAGCGCCACCTGCCGCTCGTGCGCTCACTCGCCCGCCGCTACGCCGGCCGCGGCGAGGCGCTCGAGGACATCGAGCAGGTCGGCGCGATCGGGCTCATCAAGGCGATCGACCGCTTCGAGCTCGAGCGCGAGGTCTCGCTCGCCACCTACGCCACTCCGAACGTCGTCGGCGAGATCAAGCGCCACTTCCGCGACAAGGGCTGGGCCATCCGCGTGCCGCGCGCGCTCCAGGAGCTGAACGCGTCGATGTCGGGAGCCATCGAGCGCCTCACCGGCCGCCTCGGCCGCTCGCCGAGCATCGCCGAGATCGCCGAGGAGCTGAAGACCACGCCGGAAGAGGTGCTCGAGGCGATGGAGGTGGGCTCCGCCTACTCAACCGTCTCGCTCTCCACGGGCCCGGGCGGCGACGAGGAGCTCGACCCGCTCGAGACGATCGGTGGCGAGGACGAGGAGTTCGAGCGCTCGGAGGACCGCGCCGCGCTCGAGCCGGCCCTCGAGCGGCTGCCGCCGCGCGAGCGCGAGATCCTTCGCATGCGTTTCGAGGAGGGACTGCCTCAGACACAGATCGCACAGCGCGTCGGCCTCTCGCAGATGCACGTGTCGCGCCTGATCCGCAAGTCGCTCTCGATCATGCGCGAAGAGCTGCTCCGGATGCCCCCCGGCGCGGCCTGAACCTGCGTTAAGCGCACATTTTGGTTCCGGGGAACGGGGCCGAAAGTCCCGCACCAGCGGGTATCTTGCCGCGTCGGTGGGCAGCCCTGCCTGCCGAAACAACCGCTGGAGGGATTGAATGGGGAAGCTCGGTAGACGTGCGCTGGTATTGCTCGTCGCCTGCCTGTCCTTGTTCGTCATTGCCGCGTGCGGCGACGACGACGATGGGGGTAGTGACAGCAGCAGCTCGTCCGGTGGGGCGAAGAAGGGCGGATCGATCACGATCTCGCAGACTTCGCAGCCGGACTACATGGACCCGGCGCTCACGTACACCGTCAACGGCATCGAGCCCCTGTGGCTCGTCTACACGCCGCTGATCACCTACGCGCACGAGGAGGGGGAGGCCGGAGCGAAGCTGATTCCAGGTCTGGCGGAGGCCCTGCCGGACATCTCGGAAGACGGCCTGACCTACAAGCTGAAGCTGCGCGAGGGTCTCAAGTACTCAGACGGCTCACCCGTCAAGGCTTCCGACTTCGAGCACGCGATCAAGCGCGTCCTCAACCTGGAGTCGGGTGGTAGCGCGTTCTACCTCGTCATCGAGGGGGCGCAGGACTACCTCGACGCCGGTAAGGCCGAGGGTGACATCTCGGGCATCACGACGGACGACAAGACCGGCGACATCACGATCAAGCTGACCTCGCCGGACGGCTCGTTCACCCACGTCCTCGCCATGTGGTTCGCCGGCCTCGTGCCGGGCGACACGCCGTTCAAGAACATGACCAAGGACCCGCCCCCGGGCGTCGGTCCGTACATGGTCACGGAGTCGGTGCCCAACCGTCAGTTCGTGATGGAGCGCAACAAGGAGTACGACGCGAACCCGATCGAGGGCATCCCGTCGGGCAACATCGACACGATCACGACCAAGATCATCAAGTCGGCACAGCGCCAGGCTCAGGACGTGATCTCGGGCAAGCTCGACTACATGCAGGACCCGCCGCCGGCAGACATCAAGCCGGAGGTCAAGGCGAAGTACTCGGACCGCTATGAGGAGATCACGGCGGCCTCGACGTACTACATGTTCATGAACACGCAGGTGGCGCCGTTCGACGACCCGAAGGTCCGTGAGGCCGTGAACTGGGGCGTCGACAAGCCCGGTCTCGCGCGCCTGTTCGCGGGCGAGGTCGCACCTGGATGCTCGTTCCTCCCGCCGGGCGTGCCTGGCTTCGACGAGGCACTCGACGTGGATGACTGCCCGTGGGGCAACCCGAACGAGCCGCCGGACCTCGAGAAGGCACGTGCCCTGATCAAGGAAGCCGGCGTGGACGGCATGGACGTGACCGTCTACGGCAACAACGACGACCCCACCGACAAGGTGACCGAGGCGTACGCGGACATGCTCAACAAGATGGGCTTCAACGCTAAGCCGAAGATCCTTGACGGCGGTGTGTACTTCCAGACCATTGGTAACCAGAAGACGAAGGCCCAGACCGGCTTCGCCAACTGGTTCCAGGACTTCCCGCACCCGAAGAACTTCATGTTCCTCGTGGACGGCAAGTCGATTCAGCCGACGAACAACCAGAACTTCGGGAACGTTGATGACCCGGAGATCACCAAGGGGATCGCCGACCTGAACAAGGAGCCCGACCTGACAAAGGCCGAGGACGACTGGAAGGACCTGAACAACAAGCTGGTCGAGCGGGCATGGATCGTCCCGTACGGCCACAGGAAGCTGGCGACGTTCGTCTCGGAGCGCATGGACTTCGAGAACTGCACCCGCTTCCACCCGGTGTACTTCAACGACTACGGGAGCTTCTGCCTCAAGTAGGACGTTGACCGCTTCCCACGGGGAGGGCGCTTCGTCGCCCTCCCCGTCGGGTAGTGTTTTTCTCGAGGGGAGCTGAGGGAACGAATTGGCCACGGAGCCCGCAACCGAGACGACCCTTCAGGGTCCGGCAGCCTGGGAGCAAGAGGCTGAGCGGGAGCACATCCACGGCCTCGGACCCTGGAAGCTCGGTCTCCGGAGGCTGAGGCGCAACAAGGTTGCGCTGCTATTCGGTTTCCTCTTCATCCTGCTCGTGGCCGTATGCGCCGCGGCGCCGCTCTGGGCAGACAACGTGGCGAAGACGGGGCCCACCGACGGGCACCTAACCGACACGATCAGGGTCGACGGCAAGACGGTCAACGTCGTCGGGCTCGACGGCGTACCGATCGGCCCGCAGTACATGAAGGCGGACGGCAAGTTCTTCCTCGGCGCCGACGGCAACGGCCGCGACATCATGGTGCGGCTGCTCTACGGCGGCCGCAACTCGCTCCTGATCGGCATCACCGCCGCGCTGATCACGACGTTCCTGTCGATCCTCCTCGGCGTGGTTGCCGGCTTCTTCCGTGGTCCCGCCGATCTTGTGATCAGGACGCTCCTCGACATCATGTGGTCGTTCCCCGTGATCATCCTCGGGACCGCGCTCGGCGTGTCGCTGGCGCTGGGCGGGCTCCAGGTCGGGTTCATAAAGCTCGCCGGTGACTCGCTCGTGATCCCCATCTTGATCATCGGGCTCGTCTACGTGCCCTACATGGCGCGCCCGGTGCGCGGCCAGGTGCTCTCGCTGCGAGAGAAGGAGTTCATCGAGGCAGCACGGGCGCAGGGGGCGGGGCCGATCCGGATCATGGCCACCGAGGTGGTGCCGAACCTCGCGTCCACGATCGTCGTCTTCTTCACGCTGCTGATCGCGAATGCGATCCTGCTCGAGTCCGCGCTGTCGTTCCTCGGCGCCGGCGTTCAGCCGCCCAACCCGTCGTGGGGCACGATGATCGACGAGGGCGTGGACCGCGTGGCCACCGCACCGCATCTCGCGATCGTGCCGGGCATCATGCTGGTGCTCACGGTGCTGTCCCTCAATGTCTTTGGCGACGGCGTGCGGGACGCGCTCGACCCGCGGGCCAAGGTCCGCCTGGAGCACTAGCGGATGGGCCGCTTCATCTTCCGCCGGCTGCTCCAGATGGTGTTCGTGCTGTGGGCCGTGTCGGTGCTCACCTTCTTCATCTTCCAGGTGATCCCGAACGGCGATCCGGCGGAGCGGATGGCCGGGAAGCAGCCGCGCGAGGCGCAGATTGCGGCTATCCGCGAGGAGTGGGGCTTCAACGACAACCTGATCGTGCAGTACCTAACAACCATGAAGAAGGTCATCAACGGCGACCTCATCTCGTACACCACGCAGCTGCCCGTGATGGACGAGATCATCAAGGGGCTGCCGCGGACGCTGGCGCTGGCGTTCGGAGCGGCGATCCTCTGGATGTTCGTCGCGATCTGCTTCGGCCTCTACAGCGCAATGAAGGCCGGCAAGTTCGCGGACCGCTTCCTCACGATCATCGCCCTGGTCGGCATCTCGATGCCGGTCTTCTGGATCGGTGCCCTGATGAACCACTACCTGGGCTACAAGCTCGGCTGGTTCCCGAACGGCGGGTACGTGGAGTTCACGGAGGACCCGGTCGACTGGGCCTACCACCTGATCCTGCCCTGGACAGCTCTGGCGATCCTGTTCATCGGGTTTTACTCGCGAGTGCTGAGATCGAACGTGCTCGACACGATCAACGAGGACTTCGTGCGAACGGCCCGGGCGAAGGGACTCTCCGAGCGGCAGATCATGGTCCGCCACGTCCTCCGCAACTCGATGATTCCGATCGTCACGCTTTGGGGCCTCGACTTCGGAGCGGTGGTGGGCGGCGGAGCCATCCTCACCGAGACGGTCTTCGACCTTCAGGGCGTCGGCCAGTACGCAGCCGAGGCGGTCGGCCAGCTGGACGTTCCGCCGGTGCTGGCCACCACGATGTTCGCCGCGTTCTTCATCGTGTTGCTCAACGCAGTCGTCGACATCTTGTACGCCTACCTCGACCCACGGATCCGCCTGCAGTGAGCGCCGGTCCCGTGCCCACCGGCGATCCGCTCCTCACAGTCGAGGATCTGCGCGTGTCCTTCGCTACCGAGGAGGGTGTGGTCCAGGCCGTGGACGGCGTGTCCCTCGAGCTCGCAGCCGGCGAGGTGCTCGCGGTGGTTGGCGAGTCCGGCTCCGGAAAGTCCGTGACGGCCATGACGCTGATGGGGCTCTCGCGCTCAACGAACGCGCGCTTTGAGGGCACAGCGCACTACAAGGGCACCGAGTTGATCGGCGCATCGGAGGACCAGCTGCGGCGGATCCGCGGGGCGGAGATCGCGATGATCTTCCAGGACCCGATGACCTCGCTGAACCCGGTGATGAAGATCGGGCACCAGATCGTCGAGCAGATCCAGGAGCACGAGGCACTCCCCGACCAGCAGGCGCAGGAGCGTGCGATCGAGCTGCTCGAGAAGGTCGGGATCCCGCGCGCGCGGGAGCGGATCGACAACTACCCGTTCGAGTTCTCGGGCGGCATGCGCCAGCGTGTGATGATCGCCCTGGCACTGTCCTGCAACCCAAGCGTGCTGATCGCGGACGAGCCCACCACGGCGCTCGACGTGACGATCCAGGCGCAGATCTTGCTGCGCATGCGCGAGCTGCGCGACGAGACCGGCGCGGCGATCATCCTCGTGACCCACGACCTCGGCGTAGTGGCCGACATCGCGGACCGCATCGCCGTGATGTACGCGGGCCGGATAGTTGAGCACGGCACGCTCGACGAGATCTTCTACGACCCGCAGCACCCCTACACGTGGGGCCTGCTCGGGTCGATCGCCCGGATCGACCGCCCGCGCCCCGAGCGGCTGCCGGCGATCGCCGGGCTGCCGCCGTCGCTCGCGGACAGGCCGACCGGCTGCCACTTCCGCCCCCGCTGCCCGCATGAGTTCTCGAAGTGCATCGAGGTGCCGCCGCTCGAGGCGCGCCTCGAGGCCAATGCGGACCACACCGACCGTTGCTGGCTTAGCCCAGAGCAGAAGAAGGACCTGCGCGAGGTGAGGCCTGGGGAGATCGGCCTGGCGGCGAAGTCCACCGGGGTCGACGCCGCGTGAGCACGGCGCAGGAGACCGGCGCCGCAGAGCAGCAGCCGTCCAACGGTGCGCCGCTCATCGACATCGAGCACCTGAAGGTCTTCTTCCCGATCAAGCAGGGCTACGTCGTGGAACGCGAGGTGGCGCGCGTGCACGCCGTGAACGACGTGACGCTCTCGATCTCCGAGGGCGAGACGGTCGGGCTGGTGGGGGAGTCCGGTTGCGGGAAGACGACGATGTCCCGGGCGATCATGCGCCTGATTGACACGACCGCGGGGCACCTCCGGTTCCGCGGCGACGACATCACGCACGCCGGCCGCAAGCAGCTCGAGCCGCTGCGGCGCCAGATGCAGATGGTCTTCCAGGACCCATTTGCATCGCTGAACCCTCGCAAGCGCGTGGTTCAGATCATCGGACAGCCACTTCACCTGCACGGCACGCCGCGTGACAAGGTCGAGGACCGCGTACGCGAACTGCTGCGCCTGGTTGGCCTCCATCCCGAGCACCTGAACCGCTACCCGCACGAGTTCTCGGGCGGGCAGCGCCAGCGCATCGGGGTGGCACGAGCGCTCGCGCTCGAGCCGCGCCTGATCGTGCTCGACGAGCCCGTGTCGGCGCTCGACGTCTCGGTGCAGGCCCAGATCATCAACCTGCTCGACGACCTCCAGGACGAGTTCAACCTCACCTACATGTTCGTGGCGCACGATCTGTCGGTGGTCCGGCACGTGTCCGACCGCATCGCAGTGATGTACCTCGGCAAGCTGATGGAGGTCTCACCGTCGGAGGAGCTCTACACCAAGCCGGTCCACCCGTACACGTTCGCGCTCCTCTCGGCGATCCCGATCCCGGATCCGCAGGAGAACCGCGACCGCGAGCGGATCGTGGTGAGCGGCGAGCCGCCCAACCCGATCGACCCGCCGAGCGGCTGCGTCTTCCATCCACGCTGCCCGCGCGCAACGGACATCTGCAAGGAGATCGAGCCGCCGCTGACGCGCTATCCCAGCGGCCACGTGGCGGCCTGCCACCACCCGCTGAACGTCTCCGCCGAGGAGATCAAGGGCGCGGTCAAGGACCCCGCCAGCCCGCTGACTGCGGGCGACGAACTCCCCTCGCCGTCTGAGGCGAGCAGCTCAGCGCCGAACGCCTGAGCCCGCAAACCCGCGCGCAAACAGCTAAACGCTGCGTTTAGAACAACTTCTGCACAACTAATTGCAGAAATAGCTCGCATTCCGCCGACATATGTGCCAGGCTGCGCCTAGTTGCACATCTTCATGGACTGAATCCGTGCATCCTGGCTCAGGAAACGAAGGGAATCCCCGTATGTACTGGCGCCGCTAGCAGGAACTGAACTTCGGACGGGATCGCGATGCGCGTGGTCCCGTCCGTTTCTATTTTCAGGCGTGGGTTTAGGCTCCGCAGGGGGAGCTGATGCGGGAGATCCTTGAGCTCATCAAGCGCGAACGACGCGCGCGGCTGTTCTTCGTAGCGCTCGGTCAGTCTGCGCTGGGAACGGGGGCGGCGCTGGTCGCGCTCCTCGTGATCGCCTTTGAGCGCTTCGAGTCTCCATGGGCGATTGGGTTGGTCCTGCTCGCGGATGTGGTCCCGGGAATGCTCCTGGGGCCCTTGTTCGGCGCCGTGGCGGACCGCTGGTCCAGGCGCAGCTGCGTCATCGTCGCCGATGTCATTCGCGTCATCGCCTTCGCTGGTCTTGTCGTCGTCGACGATTTCACGCTGACCGTGGCTTTCGCTCTCGTGGCGGGGATCGGTACGGCGCTCTTTCAGCCAGCCAGCCTTGCGGCATTGCCAGGACTCGTCGAGCCTGCGCGGTTGCCAGCGGCCACGTCGCTCTACGGGGCACTGATGGACGTCGGCTTCGTGGCGGGGCCTGCCATCGCAGCCGGGTTCATGCTGGCTGGCGGGCCGGAGGCCGTCCTGGTGGCCAACGCCGTGACCTTCGGACTCTCCGCCGTTCTGCTCGCAAGCATCCACTTCGGCGATGTCCCCGCCCGCGCGGACGAGGACGAGACGCGACCGTCACTCATTCGCGACGTCCGTGCTGGCCTCGCAGCGGCCGCTCGGATCCCCGGCCTGACGCTCCTTCTACTCGCCTCCGCGGGTGCGCTCTTCTTCGGTGGACTCTTTAATGTTGCCGAGCTGCTCCTGGCTACCGACGAGCTGGGCGCGAGTGAGGAAGGCTTCTCGACCTTGTTGCCATCTATGGCCTCGGCTTCATCGGCGGGTCAGTTGCAGGTGCCCGGGGAGGAGCGGTCCCGGTATTGCGGCGCAGGTACCTGGGGGGTCTGCTGCTTGCCGCGGTCGGAACAGCTGCGAGCGGCCTGGCCCCTGGCCCAGAGGTTGCCGCCATCTGCTTCATCGGCGCCGGCTATGGAGCAGGGCTGCTCTTGGTTCACGAGCGATTGCTGATTCAGAAGCTCGTTCCGGATCACATGGGCGGAAGGATCTTCGGCATGAGAGACGCGTTGACCGCGTGGGCGTGGGCAATTGCGTTTGTTGCCGCACCCGTTCTGCTGAATTGGCTCGGAACAAGAGCGACGATCGTTCTCGCCGGAGTGCGGAGCCTTCGCGGTTTGGATCGTCGCCGCTCTGCTCCTACCGCGAATCGGCGACGGCATCACTCATCAGGATGAAGAGGATGAGGCGCTAGCTAGCGGTGTTGGCAGCGGGGATCTCGCGTGGCCGGGGCGCGCTGGCTAGCAGAGCCCTGACCTCGTCAGCTGCGGTAACCGGGACGCCCCGGCGCTGCACCACCGTCTCCACAGCAGCGACCACGCTGGGGTCGAACTGCGAACCGGAGTTGGCGTGAAGTTCTGCCATCGCCTCGTCAGTTGACATGGCGCCGCGGTACACGCGGTCAGTTGTCATTGCGTTGTACGCGTCGCAGCAGAAGACGATGCGCGACGCATACGGGATCTCTTTCGCCAGCAGACCGTCCGGGTAGCCGGCGCCATCCCAGCGCTCGTGACAGGAGCGGACGATTTCGCCTACGCGCCCGAGCAGCCCACCCACCCGATCGAGCATGAACTGGCCTTCGATCGTGTGTGTTTTGATGACCTCAAACTCGCCCTCCGTCAACGCGGCGGGCTTGTTCAAGATGTCCTTCGGGATCGCGATCTTGCCGACGTCATGGAGCATTGCCGCGAACTCGAGCTCCTGTCGATCTTGGTCCGGAACCCCCAGGTGATCCGCCACGGCGTTTACCAGTTCGACCACTGAACGGGAGTGCTCTGCCGTGTAGCGATCCTCAGACTCGATGACGTCGGAAAGCAACATCACGGTTCCGCGATACGCGCGCTGGAGCTCCAGAGCCTTGGTGTAGCGCTCGCGTCGATCGATCGAGAAGAGATGAAGCAGCCACACGAGCGGCGCAATCGCGAGGAGGTACAGCGGCTCGTCGACGGCAGCGAGGGAGATGATGAACGCGATCGGGATAAACACGGCATCCACTCGCGCCGTCCCGGCGAATCCCTTGAGGCCCTCGCGGATTGGCAACCGATCGAGCAGCTGGTTGCGCACAAGGCCCCAGCAAAGGTCAGTCCCGAACTGGGCCACGGCAGCGATTGCGTAGATCCAGAGATAGGCGGTGTCGAGCGGTCCCGGGGCGAGGAGCGCCAAGACAAGCACCGGGCCGATACAGGGCCAAGAGTCGAGCAAAGCTGTTAATCCACCGCTCCCGATGCCAGGTGCCTCGTACGAAGTCAGGGAGAAGAGTCAGGAGACCGGCCGCTGCGACGAGGAGGGGGACAAACGGGAGCGGGCCGAGAAGCATCAGCGGAACGATGGCCAGTTGCTCCGGGGAGCCGAAGTATCCGCCGAACTCAAACCGGATCTGCAGGATCAGGGCGAACCCAGCAGACGAGAAGACCGTTAGGAACGGATCGACGTGTCGCTGGTCGGGTGCGAGAGCGGCAATCGCGACCGCGGCAGCGAGGAACGTGAGGGCTGAGAGGGTGGTAACGAGTCGCTCACGCGTCTCCATACGCGTAGCACGTCGTTGCCGAGCCTCCCCGACAAGTCTCTCGGCTAGGAGCATCTATCCGGCATCGTCGGCGTATATGCGCGCGAGTCGCGTGCCTGCACATGCAATGCACACCTTTGACGCGGAAAGCTGCAAGCGTCCAGCAGCTTCTGTCAGAAACTGGACGGAAATTGCAGGCAGAGCGTGGTGCCATAGGACGTGCACCGGCCGGCCATGAGCGCGATCGACTTGCCGCGGTTGCTCAGTCCAACAGCCCGCGCCTGAAGGCCTCGGCCACCGCAGACGCTCGGTCGGACGCGCCGAGCTTGTCGTAGGTGTGGGCGAGATGGGTCTTGATCGTCGCGCCGCTGAGGAACAGCCGCTCTCCGATGCGCGCTGCCGACAAGCCCTCAGCAGCCAGGACCAGCACCTCATGCTCGCGCGGCGTCAGTGCCGCGCGGTTGGCGCGTCCGCTCGAGCGGATTTCTCGACCGAGGGCGGTCTGGATCTCAGGTGACAGGACGATCTCACCGCTTGCTGCGGCCGCAAGCGCATCGCAGATAGCCGAGCGCTCGGCGCGCTTCGAGAGGAAGCCGACCGCGCCTGCTTCGAGCGTGGAGTAGATCAGGGCGCTATCGAGGTAGGCCGACAGGAACACGACCTTCGTCGACGTGCCCGCGTTCCGCAGGCGCCGCAGCACCGTTGGCCCGTCCAAGTCCATCTTGACGTCGAGAAGCGCCACATCCGGGAGCCGCTCAGAAATCAGCTCGAGCGCCCCCGCCCCGTCGTCCGCCTGCCCGACCAGCTCCAAGTCATCGCGGGCGTCGATCGCATTCACGAGGCCGTCCCGGTACAGCGGGTGGTCGTCGGCAAGGACGACGGTGATGCGCGGGTGATCTGTTGTCATGACGCGACCGCCGGCACCCACGCCTCGGGCTCCGGCGTGGCGTCGCGCGACACGGGGATCGTTGCGCAGACAACCGTCCCGGCGCCCGGGCGACTGTCGATTTCAAACGAGCCACCGAGCGCCTCGATTCGCTCCGAGGCTGATGCCAGACCGATGTGCCCATGCTCGAGAGCGGTGCGGAGGCCCAACTGCTCGAAGCCGCGTCCGTTGTCGGCGACCTCGAGCCGGACGGCATCCGGCAAAGCGGTGACCGAGACGCTGACCTCGGATGCCTCGGAATGCGTGGCAGCGTTGGCAAGCAGCTCGCGGCAAACGGTGAAAACGAGCACATCCCGGTTCGACGCCACCGCCGGCTCCACGTTCACATGCGTCTGGAAGCCCACCCGCCGTGCGTGCCGCTCCGCGACGGCCTCCACCGCGGCGGCGAGTCCCACGCGCTCGAGCACGGCAGGATGAAGTCCAAAGATCGCCTCGCGAAGCTGGTCGATCGTCGCGTCGAGCGCGCCCCGAGCGCGAGCGATGTCTGCCGGAGCGACGACGCTCTCGAGGTCCTGCCGGGCGGCGAGCAGATTCTGCATTGCATCGTCGTGCAGCGACTCAGCCAGCCGACGTCGCTCAGCCTCCTCGGCGGCGAGGATCTGTCCGACCAGGCGCCCTCGGCTCGCCGACAGCTCGGAGATCTGAGTCGCATGGTTGGCGAGGTCGTCGTGGAGAACCACCAGCTCTGCCGCGTGACTCTTCAGCGCGGCGGTGCGCTCGTACGACAGACGCAGTTCTCGGGCCAGGAAGATGAAGATCAGCTGGAGCGCCACGAGCACCACGACTGCGCCCACACGAGTGGTTCCGTAGATGTACGCCGTCAGGGCCGTGGCAAGAACAATGGGCGACTCCGCCGCGAGCTGAAGACGCCAGACGTTCCGTGCAGCATCCCGGACGACCTCTCCATAGGCCAAGGCGCCGTAAGCGGCGTTGAGGAGAAAGCTCATGATGACGCCGAGCTCGTAGAGCATCACAACCAGGAGCGGGACACGCCAATCTCCAGCCGCGAGGCCTCCTTCGTCGATCACCCAGGAGGCCAGCAACGCCAGAGCGACCAGGTGCGTTGCGTAGTTGACGTAGTTCGCGACAGCGTCCCGCCAGGGGGTTCGCAAGCGTATTTCGACGATCAGCAGGGAGACGGCTGCGATCGAGACGGCGGGCGCGGCTCCCAGCAACACCGCGGCAAGGACATATGGGGCGTTGACGGTGAACCACCAGGCGGTGCTGCCACCGTCGGCTGCGGCAATTCCCTTGATCCTCACCGACAGCATGTCGCTGGCGATGGCGAACGCACCGAGCACGAACACGAGTTCCAGCGGCTGCCAGTCCGACGCCTCCGAGGTTGCGACAGCTACGAAAATCACACCGCACAGGACGACCGCGTTGATCGCTAGAGCCAGGCGGCGGCGTTTGTTCCAAGACCAAGAAGTCCTCGCCACGCGGGCCCCACTCTCGCCGACTTTCCCCCTTTTCGCCACAGCGTCCACCGATCGGATTAATCCCACGAGCTGATCGCTGGCTCACCGGGGGATGCGAAAAGTCCCCCGTCCGAGGGTTCGCTCGGGCGATGGGCGCGGTGCCGCCGAGCGTCGAGAGTCGTGCCCATGCCGGAGGACGGGGCACGGAGCTTTCAGACCACACACGGAAATGGAGGTCAGGGATGACCCGTCCGCTTGCGCTAGCGCTGGTGCTCAGCATCGCATCGATGCTTGCGGTGGCGCCGGGCGCGGAGGCCAAGAAGCGTGTGCGCCACTCGCACGTGCCCGCCTGCGCGGCATTGGTCGGGGCGCCCTGTCAGGCGGCCCTGGACAACTGGCGACCGAGCGTCGCTTGGCTGCATTTTCTCAAGGAGATGAACAAATGGCATTGAAGTTGAAAGGGAAACTCAGCATGGTCGTGGCGGCGGTAGCAATCATGCTGCTCGCGGCGTGCGACACCCAGCCCGCAACTGACGTGACGTCGGCCGCGACGCTCAACGGAAAGGGCGCCTGCACCCAGGGCGCGAGCGGCACCTGGGAGTATCAGGTCAAGGTGGATGACCCGTGGTCGGGCTATGCGGTGAGCGTCGGGCCGCGCACGAGTTCGGATTGCGGAACACCGGCGAGGTCGCCTTCACGCAGGAGCCGCGCGCTCCCTTTACCCCAACGTCGCTACGTCTTCCGGCTCGTAAGCCGGTTAGTAACGGTCGGTGCAGACCTGGGACGCGAGCGGCACGAACGGCGGCACCGCCTACGACAGCTTCCGCACGCAGTCGTCTCGAGGGCGCCCTTCGGAGACGCGATCCGACGCGGCCACGCGGCCGGGAAAGGAAAAAACGACGCCGCTTTCTTCCCTCCCTCACCTTGACGTACTCCGTGGCATACTCCCACTGAGTCTCTCTCGCTGTGAGACGTCCTCGGCAGACCGAAACTCTACGGTCGCCGGGACACGACCCCGACACAGGCGAGGCTTACCCAATCGCCGAGGCGGCCCGCAATTGCTCGCGGAGGCCCACGGAGGTCGCGCGGGATGCAACCGCGCACGCCAAGCTCACGGCATCACTCTCTGGAAGACACACCTGATGGCGCCTTACAGGTATTGCAACGGCCAGATCACGGGATGGAACGGCCGATCGCGTTGCCCTACCCACCTTTCCAGCGAGGCTCGCCTAGAGCTGCACGGAAACGGGCAAGGTGCTACAACTACTCGAGCGGAGGCAACCCTGAGCACTGGGTCGAGACCGGCCGCTATCAGATCCAGGGGCGGACCCGATCAGGGGTTCGTGGTTCCTCAAGCGGGCTGGTGCGCCACCAGCCAACTGAGCGCAAGCGGCGACAAGCCTTCACGGGAGGTGTGACCCAAGCCTTGGGCTAGACCGGGCGTACCTTGGGAGCACAACCCACGAGTGGAGGTTGTATCTGAAAGGCTGTATTGCTGTTCCTGGTCGTCGCGCTCGTGCTGTGATGTCGCTGCAACTCGTGTTCGGCTCTCGGACTCGGTGACGTTCCTCATCGGCTCGTCGTATTGGCCGGAACGGTCGTGGTTGCTCGTGTTGCGCCGCCGAGAAAGACTCGGAACGACGCCCGCTACTTAGCCGGTACGACGGGGCGTCCCTTCGGGGGCGCCCTTTCCAGTCCGGCGGTCGATCTCGCCGAGCTGGCGGCGACGGCCGCGGCCATCACGAGCCGGAGCCGATTGTGGACGACTTCACGCCTCGCGGCAGTTCTGGACGCCGATCGCGTCGGAGTCGTGCTTGACCGTCGAGTTCTGGAGGTAGAGCCGCAGCGGGAACTCCTGCGCTTCGACAGTGCGCGCGGCCTCGGCCTGGCGACGGCCTGACGCCTAGACTCCAACGCCCATGAAGGCTGCCGAGATCCGGGAGCGGTTTGGGTCGTTCTTCGAGAGGAACGGCCATCTTCGCGTGCCGTCTGCGTCGCTCGTTCCGAGCAGCTATGACCCGACGGTTCTGCTCACCACCGCCGGCATGCAGCCCTTCAAGCCGTACTTCCGTGGCGAGGAGGAGCCGCCGTCGCAGAGGCTGACGTCGTGCCAGAAGTCCTTCCGGACCGTGGACATCGAGGTCGTCGGCACCACCCTCCGGCATCTCACGTTCTTCGAGATGCTCGGCAACTTCTCCGTGGGGGACTACTTCAAGAAGGAGGCGATCGGGTACGCGCTCGATCTCTCGACCTCCAAGGAGTACGGGTTCGGGCTCGACTTCGACGACATCTGGATCACGGTCTTCGGGGGCGACGAGATGCTGGGACTCGGCCCCGACGGGGAGGCGATCGAGCACTGGCGAGCGATCGGCGTTCCCGACGACCGCATCGTCCTGCTCGGCGTGGACGACAACTTCTGGCAGTCCGGCCCGACGGGTCCCTGCGGCCCCTGCTCCGAGCTCTACCTCGACAGGGGTCCCGACTTCGGCCCGGACACCGACCGCCCGGGCGACGACACGGAGCGATTCCTCGAGTTCTGGAACCTGGTGTTCATGCAGTTCGAGCTCCAGCCGGATGGCTCGCTGCCGCCGCTGCCGGCGCAGAGCATCGATACCGGCCTGGGCGTGGAGCGCATGGCGAGCATCCTCCAGGGCGTCCCGTCGGTGTACGAGACCGACCTCTTCGCCCCGCTGATCGAGCTCGGCGAGGAGCTCTCTGGGAAGAAGTACGGCGACGACTTCGCGACGACCCGCGCCCTGCGCGTGATCTCCGACCACGGACGTGGCGCGACCTTCCTGCTCGCGGACGGCGTGGTCCCCTCGAACGAGGAGCGCGGCTACGTCCTCCGGCGCATCATGCGCCGCGCGATCCAGCAGGGGCACGTGCTCGGGATCGACCAGCCGTTCCTCGTCCGTGTGTGCGAGCGCGTGAGAGAGGTGATGGCGGAGGCCTACCCCGATCTGGAGCGCCGGTGGCCCACCATCGAGCGCTGGGCGCGCGCCGAGGAGGAGAGCTTCAGCCGCACCCTCGAGCAGGGCGAGCGGCTGCTGGACGAGCTGATCGCGAAGGCGAAGGCGGACAGCACCTCCTGGGTCTCGGCTGAGGACGCCTTCAAGCTGCACGACACCTTCGGCTTCCCATACGAGATGACCAAGGAGCTGCTCGCCGAGGAGGGCCTCTCGGTGGACGACCAGGGCTTCGAGGAGCTGATGGAGCGCGCGCGAGAGACCTCGCGCGCCGGCAGCTCGCGCACGCGCGCGACTGCTGACGCCGGCGGTGGCGCAGAGGTTCACGTGGAGCACGAGGACGTGATGCGCTTTGCCCGAGAGGCCGGCTTCCAGACGCGCTTCGTCGGCTACGAGACCACCGAGGCGGACACCGTGTTGCGCGTTGCGGAGCGCGCCAACGGCTGGGTGCTCGCCAAACTCGAGGAGAGCCCGTTCTACCCCGAGGGCGGCGGCCAGATCTCGGACAGCGGCCTCGTCGAGACGCCCTCCGGACGCGCGCGGGTGGTGGACGTCTACAGGGTGGGAGATGACCAGGCGCTGGCGCTCGAGCCCGTCGAGGGCGAGATTGGCGCGGGGGAGACCGTGCGAGCCGTCGTGGAGCGCGAGACGCGCCTCGCCACCATGCGCAACCACACCGCCACGCACCTGCTGCACGCGGCGCTGCGCGAACGGCTCGGCGACCACGTGCGCCAGGCGGGCTCCTACGTGGGCCCGGACAAGCTGCGCTTCGACTTCACGCATGGCGAACGGCTGTCGCCCGACGAGCTCGCCGAGGTGGAGCGGCTCGTGGGCGGCTGGCTCGCGTCGAACCATCCCGTGCGCGCCATCGAGACCACCCGCGACGAGGCGGAGCGCCTCGGCGCAATGGCGCTCTTCGGCGAGAAGTACGGCGATCGCGTGCGGATGGTCGAGATCGAGGGAGTCTCGCGTGAGCTGTGCGGCGGCACGCACGTTTCCACGACCTCAGAGATCGGGCTCTTCCACGTGACGACCGAGACCTCGAGCGCGTCCAACGTGCGCCGGATCGAGGCCGTGACCGGCCCGGAGGCCGCGCGGCTCTTCCAGGAGCGCACGCAGCGGCTGAACGAAATCGCGGCGCGGCTGAAGGTGCCCGAGCACGAGGTGGTGCACGCGGTGGAGCGCCTGAATGAGCGGGTGAAGGAGCTGGAGCGAAAGCCGAAGGGTGGGGGCGATAGCGGCGCTCAGGATCAGCTCGTGGCCGGCGCGGAGGAGATCGGCGGGATCCGCGTGGTCGTGCAGGCGGTGGACGCGATGGACTCGGATTCGCTGCGGGATCTCTCCGACGCCGTCCGGCAGAAGCTCGGCGACGCGGCGGTGGTGCTGGGCTCGGCCGACGACGGCAGGGTGCATCTCGTGGCCAACGTCGCGCCGTCGGTGGTCGAGCGCGGCGTGAAGGCGGGTGACGTGGTCCGCGCGGCGGCGCAGGTGGCCGGTGGTGGTGGCGGCGGGCGCGACACGATGGCTCAGGCCGGCGGTCGCGATCCGGCCAAGCTGCCCGACGCGCTCGCCACGGCAAGGGCCGAGATCGAGAAGGCGCTCGCCTGATGGCCCGCATCCTCGCGCTCGACCACGGGTCGGCCCGCTGCGGCTGCGCGATCTCGGACCCGAGTGGCACGCTCGCAACGCCGCTGCCGGTTGTTGAACGGCCGGACACGAAGCGGGGCCTCGCGACCCTCGCGCGGCTCGTGGAGGAGCAGGGTGCCGAGCGCGTGGTGGTGGGCCTCCCGCTCACCCTGAGTGGTGACGAGGGTCACCAAGCGGGTGAGGCCCGGACGTTTGCCGAACGGCTCGAGCGGAGAGTCTCGGTACCGGTGGAGCTTCACGACGAGCGCCTCACTACGCGTCTCGCGGAGCGCACCGGGGGAGAGGGCGACGCCGACTCGCGCGCCGCCGCCCATCTGCTGGAGAGCTATCTGGCCCGTAGTCGAGCGGGCGCCCCCGAGTGAGCCCCGCACCGCCGCCCGACTCGGGCGGCCGTACGCCCGAGGAGCGGGAGGCCGCGCGCTTGGAGCGCGAGGCGCGCCGGGCCGCGCGTGCGGGGAAGCAGGCGCCGCAGCCGCCCCCGGTGGAAACGCGGGCAACCGAGCCACCCCCGGTGGAGACGCCGGCCTCGCAGCCATCCCCCGTGGAGGCAGCGCCCCGCGCCGAGCGGCTGCACGCCGAGCCGGCCGCTTTCGACGCCCCGTCGATGACGGCGGAGCGCCCGATCGAGCCCGAGCCGGAGGTCGACATCGGAGCCCGTTCCGGCGGCGGCCGACGGACATCGCCGCGACTGGCTCGCCGAGGCCCGGCGGCTCACGCACGGCGGCGATGGTGGCGGACGCGGCCCGAGGCACGGCCGCACCACGCGCGGGCGGCGCGGGCCCGGCCGCCTGATCGCCCTCGGCGCGCTCGTGGTGATACTGCTCGGGATCGGCTGGTTCGTCGTCTCGCTGTTCCAGCCGTTCAAGGACGAGGGCGACGGCGCGCCCGTCCGCGTGACGATTCCGCAGGGCTCCAGCCTCTCCCAGATCGCCGACCGCCTCGAGCAGAACGGGGTGATCGACGACGCAGGGTTCTTCCAGCTTCGCGCACGCATCACGGGCCACAGCGGCGATCTGCGGCCCGGCAGCTACCAGCTGCGCAAGGACATGACCTTCGCCGCCGCGCTCGACGCCCTTCAGGAGGGCGTGCCGCCGAACGTGGTCCAGGTGAGCATCCCGGAGGGCCTCTCGCGAAAGGAGATAGCGCCCCTCACCGGCGGCCTGCGCGGCAGGTACGTGCGCGCCACTCGCCGCGCACCGTCACTCGACCCGCGCGACTACGGCGCCAAGGGCGCAACCAGCCTCGAGGGCTTCCTCTTCCCGGCGAGCTACGAGCTCAAGAAGGGCCAGAAGGTGGCCCGCCTGCGCGACCAGCAGCTCGAGCTCTTCAAGACCAACTTCGACAAGGTCGACCTGAGCTACGCCAAGCGCAAGAACCTCACTCCCTACGACGTGCTCATCATCGCGTCGCTGGTGGACCGCGAGGCGATGCTCGCCAAGGAACGGGCGATCATCGCCTCGGTGATCTACAACCGGCTCCACGACGACATCCGGCTCGACATCGATGCGACCACTCGCTTCGCCGTGGGCAACTGGAAGCGCCCGCTGAGGCAGTCCGAGCTCCAGAACCAGAGCCCGTACAACACGCGCGTGCACCCCGGACTGCCTCCCGGTCCGATCGGCAACCCGGGACTCGCCTCGATCAAGGCCGCGGCCCGCCCGGCCAAGACCGGATTCCTGTTCTATGTGGTGAAGCCGGGCACCTGCGGTGAGCACAACTTCGCCAAGACCGACGCCGAGTTCCAGGGCTACGTGAACGAGTACAACCGCGCCCGGGAAAAGAACGGCGGCAAGTCGCCGACCACCTGTTGAGCGCGTTAGCGGGCGTCCTCGGCTTCCCCGTCGGGCACAGCCGCTCTCCGCTGATGATGAACGCGGCCTTCGCGAAGCTTGGCCTCGATTGGCGCTATCTCAAGCTGCCCGTGCCACCCGAGCGCTTCGACGAGACCGTGAGAGCCCTGCCGGGGTCTGGCTACCGCGGGGCGAACGTGACGATCCCGCACAAGCTGGCGGCGCATGACCTGGCCGACGAGCTGAGCGACGCCGCCCGTTCGATCGGCGCGGTGAACACGCTCACCTTCGGCGACGACGGGCGGATGGTGGGCGACAACACCGACGCGGGCGGCCTCCTCGATGCGCTCGGCGAGCCACTGCCTCCCACGGCTCTGGTGCTCGGGGCGGGCGGCGCGGCGCGAGCGGTGGTGTGGGCGCTCGCCGATGCCGGGGTGGAGGTCACGCTCTGGAGCCGGACCCCGGAGCGCGCCGCGGAGCTGGCGGCAGGCTTCGGCGTGACCGCCTCGGAGCGCCCCGGGCCGGCCGAGCTGCTCGTGAACGCGACGTCGGTCGGGCTTCGCCCCGGCGACTCGCTCGACGGCCTGCCGCTCGTCGACGCCAGGGTGGTGGTCGACCTCGTCTACGGAGCCGCCCAGACGCCCCTCGCGCGCTGGGCGGAGGAGCGCGGGGCGCGCCTCGTCGACGGCCTCGAGGTGCTCGTGCGCCAGGGCGCCCGAAGCCTCGAGATTTGGACCGGGGAGGACCCCCCGGTGGACTCCATGCGCCGGGCCGTCGTCCAGTCCGTCGTCTAGTACATACGCCCAGGTCTAAACAAGAAGCGGACGCCTGCCGATATGCGAGGCAATGGCGCTCTCCCGCCCCTTCCTCCTCGCCCTCCTCGGGGTCGCGCTCCTCGGAGCGACGGTCTTCGCGGTTTCAAACGCGCGTAACAAGACCGCCGATGACTCGGCCTCGGTTACGCAGCAGACGGCCGATCCGGCCGAGACGCCCGCTCAGGCGACGCCCGAGCCCACGGCGTCCGCCGCTCCTCAGGAGCTGCTGGCGGCCGGCCTCACCCCTGACGCGCTCGAGAGTGCGAGCTTCGACGCCGCGCTTTCCCTCACGTCCGAGGGCGAGAAGAACACCATCAAGACTTCCGGCGCCTTCGAGCTCGGCGACGCCAAGGAAAAGCCCAAGGTCGTAGTTCAGGCCAGCGTCGACGTGCCCGGCTTCGACGGGCGCGCCGGCTTCGTGAGCACCGGCGAGCGTGCTTGGTTCACCCGCGGTGACACGGGCTACGCCGTCCCCCAGGAGGCCTGGACGCAGATCGCGGCCGCAGGCGCGCCTAAGGTCGCAGTCGACCCGAGCCCCTGGCTGAGCAACGTCAAGTCCGAGGGCACGGAGAAGATGGACGGCGTCGACGTGACGCACGTGTCCGCTGACGTGAACTCCGCGAAGGCGATCACAGACGTCGTCAAGGCGATGGACAGCACCGGCCAGGTGCCGGCCAGCGCCGAAGCCAGCCTCAAGGGCGTGGTCAAGAATGGCCATCTCGATGCATGGATCGGCGACGACAAGATCATGCGCCGCGTCTCGTTCGAGATGTCCGGCAAGGGCACTGGTGGCCGTGCCGTCTCGATGGACCTCGACGTCACGCTCTCCGGCGTGAACAAGCCTCAGGACATCAGCCGCCCGGCCAAGGTCAAGAAGGTCCTGCCCGGCGGTGCCTACGGCCAGGTTGCCACCGGTTTCGTGACCGGCCTCGGCGGCAGCGTGGGCGTCAAGGCAGCAGATCTGCAACTTGACGTGCCGACCACGAACTCGCACCTGAAGGCCGAGCGCGCTGTCGCCGATAACCGTAAGGTCGTGATCTTCTTCCAGAACCCCAAGGGCATCGACGACAAGGCCGTCGCAAAGTCGGTCAGGTCGCTCGACCGTCGCACGAAGTCCGTTGTGGTACTCACGGACGACGTGCGCAACGCGGACCACTACGGGTCCATGGTGGAGGATCTCGGCGTCAACCAGGCACCGGCGATCGTGGTTATTGGGCGCAGCGGCAAGGCGAGCCTGATCGAGGGCTACATCGACGCCGAGTCGCTTGTCCAGGTAGTCGCCGACGCGCGATGACCAAGAAGGAGGGTGCGGCCGCGCCGTTGCGGGCCGTGTCTGAGGGCGAAGCCGAAGCCCCGCTCGAGCCCACGACCACCGGGCTCACACCTCCCACGAAGAAGGCCGGATCGTCTCGCTTCATCTCCGACGTGATCGTCGAGATGGGCTTTCTCCCGCGCGAGCGGGTGGACGTGGCCGTCGACGAGGGCAAGGCCTCCGGACGCTCGCCCGAGCAGGTGCTGCTCGAGACGGGCGCGATCACCGGAGACCAGCTCGCACGCGCCGTGGCTCAGCGCTTCGGCCTTCACCACATCGACCTGTCGGTCTACAAGACGGACGTCAGCGCGCTCAACTCGATCACCCCGCAGGCCGCGCGCCGCCTTGGCGCAGTGCCTGTCGGCGTCGACGAGAACGGCCTTCTGCTCGTGGCCATGTCGGATCCGTCGAACGTCCTCGCTCTCGACGACCTCAAGCTGATGACCGGCAACGAGGTCGTTCCGCTGGTGGCCGCCCCGGACGACATCGTCGGCCTGATCGGCCGCATGAGCCGCTACGACGACGCGGTCGCCGCCGCGATCGACTCGGGCGAGGAGGAGCTCGCCGAGGTCTCAGACATCCGCGAGTCCGCGGACGACGCTCCCGTCATCAAGCTCGTGAACTCCATCATCGGCCAGGCGGTCGAGGAGGGAGCGTCGGACATCCACTTCGAGCCCGAGGGACGCGAGATGCGTGTGCGCTTCCGCGTGGACGGCATCCTCCGCGAGACCACCCAGATCCCGCGGCGCATGATCGCGGGCGTGATCTCGCGCGTGAAGATCATGGCGGACCTCGACATCGCCGAGAAGCGCGTGCCGCAGGACGGCCGCGTGTCACTCACCGTCGAGAAGCACGCGATCGACACCCGCGTCGTGACGATGCCGCGCGTGGACGGCGAGGGCATCGTCATGCGAATCCTGGACAAGTCGCAGGCCCTCATCGGCCTCGACCACCTCGGAATGGCGGAGGGCAGCGAGGAGATCTTCGAGCAGGCGTTCCGGCGCTCCTACGGCGCCGTGCTCGTGACGGGCCCGACCGGCTCGGGCAAGTCGACGACGCTCTACGCCGCGCTCAACGAGATCAACGAGCCGCAGCGCAACATCATCACCATCGAGGACCCGGTCGAGTACCAGCTCGCGGGCGTGAACCAGCTTCAGGTGAACCTCAAGGCCGGCCTCACGTTCGCCGGCGGCCTGCGCGCGATGCTGCGTGCCGACCCCGACGTGATCATGGTCGGCGAGATCCGGGACGGCGAGACCGCGAAGATCGCGATCGAGTCCGCCCTCACCGGCCACCTGGTGCTGTCGACGCTGCATACCAACGACGCGCCGTCGGCGATCACCCGCCTCACCGAGATGAACATCGAGCCCTTCCTGAGCGCCTCGGCCATCGTGTGCGTCGTCGCTCAGCGGCTCGTGCGCCAGCTGTGCACCTACTGCAAGAGCCGCACCATGCTGAGCGTGTCCTCGCTCGAGGCGGCCGGCTTCAACGTCGCGTTCGACCTCGAGGCCTACGAGCCCATCGGCTGCAGCCGCTGCGGCGGGACCGGCTACAAGGGCCGGACGGGCCTCTACGAGGTCATGTCCATGAGCGACGAAATTCGCGATCTCACGATCGAACGCTCGTCTTCGGACGAGATCCGCAAGGTTGCCGTCGCGCAGGGCATGCGCCCGCTGCGCGCGGACGGCTTCGAAAAGGTCAAAAACGGCGTCACGTCCATTGCCGAGGTGGCAAGAGTCACGTGATCGCCCCCTCCAGCCGATAGGAGTTCTGATGGAGTTCGACTTCGCAGAAGTCCTGCTGCAGGTGATGGAGCGAAACGCCTCCGATCTTCATCTGACAGCAGGCTCACCGCCCATGATCCGCCACCACGGCCGGCTGCATGCGTTGGATTACCCAAATCTGACGCCGCAGCTCACTCGTGAGGTCATCTACTCGATCCTCACGAACGAGCAGCGCCAGCGGCTGGAGACCGATTGGCAGATCGACTTCGCCTACTCGATTCCGGGGAAGGCCCGCTTCCGCGTGAACGCATACATGCAGCGCGCGGCGCTCTCGGCTGCCTTCCGCCTGATCCCGCACGACATGCCGAAGCTCTCCTCGCTCGGCCTGCCTCCGATCCTCGAGGACTTCACGAAGAAGCCGCGTGGCTTCGTCCTCGTGACCGGGCCGACCGGCTCGGGCAAGTCCACCACGCTCGCGGCGATGCTCGACCACATCAACGACACGCGCCACGAGCACATCCTCACCATCGAGGACCCGATCGAGTTCCTGCACAAGCACAAGAAGTGCATCGTCAACCAGCGCGAGCTGGGCGCGGATGCACAGAGCTTCGGGCTCGGCCTCAAGGCCGCGCTGCGCCAGGACCCCGACGTGATCCTCGTCGGCGAGATGAGAGACCTCGAGACGATCTCGACCGCGCTCACCGCGGCAGAGACCGGCCACCTCGTGTTCGCCACGCTCCACACGCAGGACACCGCCCAGACGGTGGACCGCATCGTGGACGTGTTCCCGCCCGCCCAGCAGCAGCAGGTGCGCGTGCAGCTGTCGGTGTCCCTCCAGGGCATCGTCACGCAGCAGCTCATGCCGACCGCTGACGGAAAGGGACGCTGCGTTGGTGTCGAGGTGCTCGTCCCGACCCCCGCGGTCCGCAACCTGATCCGCGAGGGCAAGACGCACCAGATCTATTCCACGCTCCAGACCGGTGCCTCGCACGGCATGCAGACGATGGACGCCGCCTTGGTCGAGCTGATGCGCGCGGGCAAGATCAGCAAGGAGCTGGCCGAGGCCCGCTCCGCGTCGCCTGAGGAGCTCCGTCGCCTCATGGGCGGCAGTTCCATGAGGGCCGCCTGATGGCCACCTTCGCATTCAAGGCCCTCGACCTGGCGGGAATGCCCTCGAAGGGCGAGATGGACGCAGGTGACAAGCAGGCGGTCGCGGCACAGCTGCGCGGCAGGGGCCTGATCGTCATCGACATCGAGGAGCAGACCCCCGCGAGCGCGGGCGACATCATGGCGCGCTTCAGGCGCGTGAAGGCAGACGAGCTCGTGATCGCCACGCGGCAGCTCGCCACGATGGTGAACTCGGGAATGTCCCTGCTCCGCTCGCTCTACGTGATCGAGGAGCAGACCGAGAACGACAAGCTGCGCGAGATCTTCATCGACGTCCGCAAGGACGTCGAGGCCGGCCTCGCGCTGTCGGACGCGCTGCGCAAGCACCCCGACATGTTCAACGAGCTCTACGTGGCGATGGTCCAGGCCGGTGAGACCGGAGGAATCCTGGACCACACGCTGCTCCGCGTGGCGGATCAGCTCGAGAAGGACGCCGCGCTCCGCCGCCAGATCAAGGCGGCGATGATGTACCCCTCGCTCATCGGGGGATTCGCCTTTGTGGTGCTGTTCGCGCTCGTCGCGTTCCTCGTGCCGGTGTTCGAGAAGATCTTCAAAGACTTCGGCGGCGAGCTGCCGGCGATCACGAAGTTCACCGTTTTCCTGTCCCACATGCTCATCAACCGCTGGTACGTGATATTCGGTGGGGCGTTCCTGGTCGTCTGGTTGTTCAAGAAGTGGAAGCGCTCCGAGCGGGGCGAGATGCAATGGGACCGCCTGAAGCTGAAGTTCCCGATGAAGATCGGGGGCATCGTCCAGAAGGTGGCCCTCGCGCGCTTCTCGCGCACGTTCTCGGGCCTCATCGCGGCCGGCGTGCCGATGCTCGAGGCAATCGAGATCACCGGGAGGACATCAGGCAACAAGGTCGTCGAGAAGGCGATGCAGAACGTCCGGGAGTCCGTCAAGAAGGGCGGCTCCCTCACCCAGCCGATGACAGAGGTGCCCGAGGCCTTCCCGGTCATGGTCACCCAGATGATCGGCGTGGGCGAGGAGACCGGTGCCCTCGAGGGCATGATGTCCAAGGTCGCCGACTTCTACGAGGAGCAGGTCGAGACGGCCGTCAAGGCCCTGACCTCCATCCTCGAACCGATAATGATTCTCTTCGTAGGCGGCATCGTCGGATTCATCGTTATCGCGATGTACCTGCCGATGTTCAAGGTCTACGACTCGATTAAGTAGCTCACCCGCGAACCTACGACACAGGGCCGCAGCGCTTGCGGCCGCGGGTCCTGTCTCCCGTCAGGCTCGCCGCGCGCCGGCCGGGCGGTGCCGCAGCTTCTTCATCACATTGCTGAATAACCTGCGGCAGTACATGAAGTGGGCGGTCAGTCGCCGGTTGGCCGCAGGTGCGTGATGGATATGCCGTGGTCCGCGGCGATGCGGTCGGCGACCAGCGAGCGGTGGCAGGCCTCGGGGTCGCGCTCTACGCACAGCAGGGCGCCGGTGCCGGCTTCCGGGAGCTCCGCCACCACGGCGTCGAGATCCGCACGGTCGAGGATCTGCGTGGTGTAGCCCTCGCGGTACGCGGGCGCGAGCTGTTCGCGTGAGCGCTTGCCGACGCCGAGCCGGTCGTCCTCGCGGTACTGGAGCTGGCGCAGCTCCGTGGTGGGGGCGAGCTCGGGGTGGTGCTGGTACCCGATCCCGGCGTCCGCGAGTGCCGCCTGGAGGCGCTTCGAGTTCGCCCACGCGTACTGGGACCCGCGCACGCCGCGGCGTTGGCGCACGTCCAGCACGAGCCGCACGTCGGCGTCTCGCAAGGCGCGCAGGAACTCCTCGAGCGTGAAGCCGTAGACCCCGATCGTCGCGAGCTATTTGGCCTTCACCGGGCCACCCTCAGCCGGAGCGCGTGAATCTGGCGCTGGCCGTAGCTCCCGACCTCCACAGGACCCGCGGCGCTCAGGCGGTCTCCCACGCCGGGTAGCGGCTTTGGCCGGAGCCCCCGGCGGACATCGACCGCGGAGATTCCGGGCGCTGTTATAGACGCACGCGAGGCGAGCACGAAATGGGCGTCGCCGTCGCCGTCGGGATCCACTCGCTCCACATAGATGATGCGCCCGCTGGCGATGCGGCAGCCCGCCATACCGTCCGGGCAGCGCGCGGGGTGGAGGGGCGGAGTGGGGGGTGGGGCGTTCGTGGCCTCGGCCGTGGTGGCCGCCGGCTTCCCCGCCTCGCCGCCGCATCCCGACGCGAGCGCCGCCGCGAGGGCCGATGCGGCGAGCAGCCGCCTCACCCCTCGGCCGTCACGACCAGGGTGCCGGCCGGCCGGCTCTGATCGCCGGCTGCAGGCCTGAAGAGGATCGCGTAGTCGCCCGTGCGCGTTGGGAAGACGTCAAAGCGGGCGGGGGTGCGCTCATCGGCGCTTGCGGTCAGTCCGAGGTCGGGTACCTCGACGATGCCGGGCTCGTCCACGGCGATCTCGACAGTTGCAGCTCGGCCCTGCTCGAGGCGTCGCCGGTCCTGCGACGTTGCGTCCAACGAGATCGGACGGGGCGGGTTGTCCACGGGCGCCGGCGCCGCTGTCGGCGGGCCGGGCTGTTCGCTCCGCTCGGTGGGGGTCCTGTTCTCCGGCGGCCGCGAGAAGGACGCGACGAGGGCGGCCATGCCCAAGACGATGGCGAAGAGCAGCAGTGCGCGCCTGATGTGCACACAGGCAATCCTAGGGCTGCTGCTGCCGCGCCCCGCAGGGGTCAAGCATTCGTGGTCTCTGCCGATATTTCCGTCGATGCCGCCCTGTCTCCCCATACGTTGGCGGAGGTGGCCACTTGCCGCCGCGCTCGTCGTGGCACTGCTCGCCGCTGGTCCGGACGCCGCCCGAGCTCAGCAGGACCCGCTCGTGCCACAGTCCGTGGCGCCCGAATCGGAGACGCAACCTCCGCGCGGCTTCCGGCTCAGCGCTGACCAGGCGCGGACGATTGCGGATGCGGTGCCCGCTGTGCAGGCTGCCAAGGCGGAGCACCGCCGGCTGAAGGGCAACGTCTCGATACCGACCTTCGGCGGCGACCCGACCACGTTCGAGGTCGTTTACTTCACGCCGGGCGAGGAGTCGCAGTACGGAAGCGAAACCCGCGTGGAGGTCGTGGTAAGCGGGCTGAGCGGGCAGGTCCTCGCCGTCTGGACCGGGCCTCAGGCGGCCAACACACTGGCGCGCGGCGAGGAACCGCTCGTCGGGAAGGCCCTGAACCGGCCGTATGTGTGGCTCCCGCTCGCCGCGCTCTTCCTGCTGCCGTTCTTCGACTGGGGCAGGCCACTCCGTCTCCTGCACCTGGATCTCGTCGTCCTGCTGGCGTTCGGGGTCAGCGAGCTCTATTTCAATCAGGGCCGAATCGACATCTCGGTGCCACTTGTCTACCCACTGCTGGCGTACCTGCTCGTTCGCACTCTTCTGGCCGGCCTCAGGCCGCGTGACGTCGGCGAGCGGCTCGTGCCGCGGATGCCTGTTCGCTGGATGGCCATCGGCCTCGTGTTGCTCGTGGCGTTCCGCGTGGTCCTGAACCTCGCCGACTCGAACGTGATCGACGTGGGTTACGCGAGCGTCGTGGGAGCCGACCGCATCGCGCACGGACAGGAGCTCTACACGAACAACCACGTCCACGGCGACACGTACGGGGCCGTGACCTACCTCGCGTACGTTCCGTTCGAGGCGCTCATGCCGTGGGATGGAACCTGGGACTCGGTCCCTGCGGCGCACGCCGCGGCGATTCTCTTCGACCTTCTGACGATCGTCGGTCTGATGCTGCTCGGCAAGAGCCTGCGCCCTGGCGCCTCGGGGCGCCGTCTGGGGCTTGCGCTCGCGTTCGCGTGGGCCGCCTATCCGTTCTCGCTCCTGGCGCTCCAGGAGAACACCAACGACCTCATGATCTCGGCCCTGCTCGTGCTGTCGCTCGCAGCCCTCCGATCTCCGCCGGGGCGCGGCGTGCTGCTGGCGCTGGCCGGCGCGGCCAAGTTCGCCCCGCTGGCACTGGCGCCGCTGCTCGCGACTGGGACGGGCGAGCGCCGCGGGAGATCGTGGCTCTCGTTCGCGATCGCGTTCGCGGCCGTCTGCGCCGCCGCGACGCTGCCGTTCGTGCCGGATGGCGGGCTACGCGAGCTGTACGACACCACGATCGGATTCCAGCTCGGCCGCGTGTCGCCGTTCAGCCTGTGGTCGCTTCATCCCTCCCTCGAATGGCTCCAGGTCGTGCTGAAGGTCGCCGCCGTCGGCCTCGCGGCCGCGGTCGCGTTCGTACCACGCCGGCGGAATGCCCGGCAGGTGGTTGCCCTGGCCGCCGCGGTACTCATCGCCGTCCAGCTCCCCGCCGCGCACTGGTTCTACTTCTACCTCGTCTGGGTCGCGCCGCTCATCCTGGCGGCGGTGATGTCTGCGTACCACGAGCCGGCCGCTGCCGGCGCTGCGGCGGCGGGACGAACTCAGAGACCTTCGCTGGACATTTGGCCTAGCCACTGACACTGCGGGGGTAAAGGTTCAGGCCTTACAGGTCGATCTAGGGGCAGAGGCCAGAGCCACGGTGTAAAGGCAAACCCGTCGTGAGGCGGGGACGCAAAGCTCCGGGACTCCAAATGGATTCGTCCAGGAGGAGTTGGCCGAGCTGCCACCCAGGTTCACATTTAGGCGGCTTGCCGCGGCAACTGGCACCAGACCAAACCAGAGTCACCTCAAAGGAGGAGACACATGCTGCGGAAGCTTCGCAACCGTATTCACACCGGGCAGGAGGGTTTTACCCTCATCGAGCTGCTCGTCGTCATTCTGATCATCGGCATCCTGGCGGCCATCGCGCTGCCGGCGTTCCTTGGTCAGCGTCAGAAGGGTCAGGACTCGGCGGCCAAGTCGGACGCTCGTAACCTTTCCTCGCACATGGAGTCGTGCTTCACCCAGTTCGAGACCTACGACAACTGCGCCACGTCGCAGGACGTCACGGCAAGCGGTATCCCGAGCGGTGCCGGCACGGCGAACATCATCACCGAGGACGGGGTGGACGGCTACACGATCGTCTCGACCTCGAAGTCGACGCACGTGTTCACACTCGAGAAGACTCCGACGGGCGTCACGCGTACCTGCTCGCCCGGCGGTACGGGTGGCTGCGGAAACACTGACGGCGCCACCAACTGGTAATCGTCAAGACGCAGATGTAACGGCGCTAAGGGCGGGCCCTCGGGCCCGCCCTTCGTCGTTCCGGGGCAAACCGAGCGATAGCGGATCCGCCATCGCACCTATGGCCATGCGCTTCATTGGCCCTCTAGGCGGCCCCATTGGCGACCGATAGCCGGGGTGTGAGTACTCACCCGCCTGCGCGCGACCAGCGCGGCTTCACCCTCGTCGAGGTGATGGTCGCGATCTTCATCCTCCTCGTGGGCGTCCTTGGAGTCGTCTCGATGGTCGACGGCGCGAACGCCGTCACGTCGAAGACGAGGGCACGAGAGGGCGGTACCAACATCGCGCGTTCGATCATCGAGATCTCCCGCTCGGTGCGCTACCGCGACCTGACGGCTGCGGCCCTGCTCGAGGAGCTCGACGCCCGTCCCGGCCTGGGGGACGTTGACCCGTCGGCCGCCGGCTACGCGATCAACGCCCGCAATCTCGACTACACGGCCACGGTCACGGTCTGCTCGCTCGACGACCCGCAGGACGGCCTCGGCGCCCACAACGGTCCGGTCGCCTACTGCGACGACACGAACGTCCTTGCCGCCGGCGCCACCGCGTCAGACCGCAACCCCGATGACTACAAGCGCGTGCGCGTGACGCTCCGCTGGACCACGCGGTCGACCGGGCAGAGCATCACCCAGACGTCCTCGATCATCAACCCGGTCGGCGGCCTCGGCCCGTCGGTCACGGGCCTCATCATGGAGACGCCCAACAGCATCACCGACGACCCGCTCCTGATCGAGTCGGATGTGGATGTCGCGACCTTCCGGGCGACGACGTCCACTTCCGCGACGAACGTCACCTGGTCGGTGAGCGGCAAGGTCAAGGGGCAGGCCACCGGTGGCCCGAAGACCTGGAAGTTCGACTGGGGCATCACGACCCCGGGCGCCGCCCGGACCCCGATCTTCTACGACTGCACCTACGTGATCCAGGCCGAGGCCTTCGACGGCCAGGGTCGGTCGGGCGCGTCGTTCGCGAAGACCGTGCGGCTCAACCGGATGCTCCCGCTGAAGCCCAGCGGGTTCGCCGGGGGACGCAACGGCAACGCCAACCTCGTCGACCTCGCCTGGGTGACCAATCCCGAGTGCGATGTCGTCGGCTACCGCGTCTACAGCGGTGCCAGTGCGGCGACGATCACCTCACCAGTGACCTGCCTCGGTGCGGCGTCGGCCACGCTCGGCGCGAAGGTCGACGAGTGCATCGTCGACGCTCCCGCCGGAAACGTCTGGTACAAGCTCGTGGCGCTCGACACGCCCTCCGCCGGCGGCACGCCGCGCGAGGGGACCGCCAGCGACCCGCTCGCGATAGGACCCCCATCCGGCAACGCCGTGCCGACGGCGCCGACGAACCTGAGCTCCTGCATCGGTGGGACGCCCGGATGCAACGTCGCGACCGGTGTGCCTGCCGACGAGGGCGTGCTGGTGATCCGCTGGGACGCCTCGACGGACAGCGACGGCACCATCCAGCTCTACAGGTTCTACCGCGACGGAGTGACGTACGCGCAGCGGCACGCGTCCTTCTACCCGAAGACGGGCGAGCTGCTCGCGTGGATCGAGCCCGAGCCCGACACCTCCTCGCACGAGTACCGGATCAGCGCGGTCGACGACGACTTCGGCGAGTCCGCGCTCAGTGATCCCCCGCTCACCGCGTCTTCCCCATGACCGCGCGCATGCGACAGCTCGCATCTGAGGAGGGCTTCACGCTCGTCGAGGTCCTGATCGCCGCCGTGTTGATGATCGTCGTGCTGGGCGCCACGCTGACGACGCTGACGAGCTTCCAGCGAAGCACCCAGACCACCCAGCGCCAAAACGACGGGCAGGAGCAGGCTCGGCGCACCCTGGACCTGGTCGCGCGCGACCTCCGCAACCTCGCAAGCCCCGTCCTCGAGCGCCCGGAGGCCATTGACCGCAAAGAGGCACAGGATCTGATCGTCCAGTCCGAGGGCAGTGGCAGCGGCGGAAGCTCGAACGCCCGCAACACGATGCGGGTTCGCTTCTGCCTGGGTTCGGACCGCCGCCTCTACCGCATGGTCCAGACCTGGACGACCGCCGCGATTCCGGCTGCCCCCTCGACGACGGTATGTCCCGGCAATGGCTGGACCACGTCCACCGTCGTCGCGGAGAACGTCGTGAACGGCACTCGACCGATCTTCACCTACAACGCCGCCGGGCTCCAGGACATCACAGAGGTGAGCGCGTCGCTGTACGTGGACGTGAACCCGGGGACGCCGCCGGCGGAGACGGAGCTCCAGAGCTCGGTCTACCTGCGAAACCAGAACCGCAAGCCGACCGCGCTCTTCTCGGTCGAGGTGTTGAACGGCTCACTCGTTTTGAACGCTTCGGAGTCGACCGATCCCGAGGAGAAGGCGCTGATCTACACGTGGAAGATCGACAACGTCCCCGTGGTGGGCGGAATCCTCCTGACGAAGCCGGTCACCGCCGGGAACCACACCGTGTGGCTCAACGTCTCCGACGGACCGCTCTCGGACGAAGAGACCCACGATATCTGCGTGCCGGCGCCGGCACAGGGAGTGAACTGCTGATGACGAGGATGAAAGACGAGCGCGGCATGGTGATCGTGGTCGCCGTGATGATGCTGCTGATCATGGTTTCCATCGGGCTGGCCGTGTTGTCGCAGGTGGACACCCAGACGACTCAGTCGCGCGTGGAGCGCGAGCGCGAGTCGTCCTTCAACCTGGCCGAGGCCGCGCTCTCCGCGCAGACCTTCGTGCTGGGCCGCCGCGGCACCGGTACAAGCACCATTCCCTACCCGACGAGCTGCTCCACCGATGCGAGCAGCGACTTCTACTGTCCGGCGAACGCTCAGCTCATGCGGAGCTACACCGGTTCCGGCCAGGTGGACTTCGACGATGACACCAACTGGCGGACCTGGGTGCGCGACGATGCGAACCCGACCACGGGCGCACCGGTGCTCTTCTGGGACGACGCCTACCTCGCCAACGGAAGCTGGGCTCGTTACGACAGGGGCGGAGCGTTCGGCCCCGGCGGGACGATCATCCCGAACCGCCACGTCTGGGTTCGCGCGGAGGCCACCGTGCGCGGCAAGACGCGTGCCCTGATCGCGTATGTGCGGATCGAGGACAAGCCCGTGAACTTCCCGCAGTACGCGGTACTTGCGGGCTCCGTGCGCGGGCAGAACAACGGCAACAAGACGCTCGTGAACTCGACCGGAAGCCCACTTGGCCTGGGCGTGCGCTGCGGCCTGCCCCCGCCGTCCGCCACCTGCATCGACCTGAGTCCCACCAAGGGCCCGCAGCTGGTGCCGCCCAACCACTTCGAGCTGAACATTCCAGGCAACAACGCCAATGTTCCGCCCGACAATCCGGCGATCGACTCCGACGCGCTTCAGTCGCTCGAGGACGTCGCCAAGGCCAGCGGCACCTACTACACGGGCTGTCCGGCGAATCCGAACGGCGACGTCGTCGTGATCGAGAACGCCGCGAGCTGCATGTGGAACAACTCCGCACCGGCTGCGGCCGGCCAGTCGAAGTGCTGCAACTCGGCCGCCAACCCGGGCCTGCTCGTGGTCAAGAAGGGTGCGGTGAACTTCGGCGGCAACATCGAGTTCTTCGGGCTCGTCTACAACGCGAACCTCGACAACTCGACCGGCACGAAGCTGGTCGAGACGTCCGGCACGTCCGCCATCAGGGGCGCGGCGCTGGTGGACGGCAGGGGCGGCGTCTGGGCCGGGTCCTCGGGCAACAACATCATGTTCGAATCGACAGCGTTCGCGAACATCAACGCGGTCGGCACCGCCGGCGTCGTTCAGAACACCTGGCGCGAGATCGTCAGGTAGGGCAACCAGAGCCAGCCGCTGTCGCGGGTACCGTGCCGCAACGATGGCGTCCGCGCTCGAGATCGTCGCCGGCGGCCTGTTCGGGGCCATCATCGGCAGCTTCCTGAACGTGGTCGCCCACCGGGTTCCACTCGGGGAGTCGCTCGTGAGCCCCGGATCGCACTGCCCGGGCTGCGGAGCGGAGGTCAAGCCGTACGACAACATCCCGGTCGTCTCGTGGCTGCTGTTGCGCGGCCGCTGCCGCAGCTGCGGCATGCGCATCTCGCCTCGGTACCCGCTGGTCGAGCTCGCCACTGCGATCGCCTTTGCGGCCGTGGTCGGAGTGCGGGGCTTCGACAACGACCTGGTGCTCGAGCTTCCATTCGTGGCCGCGCTGATAGCGCTCGCGGCGATCGACTTCGACCACAAGCTGCTGCCCAACAAGATCGTCTACCCGCTGGCCGCCTACGGTGTGATCGCGACGCTGCTCGTGGATCAGGACGACCTCGTCGAGAACCTGATTGCGGGTGCCGGCGCGTTTGTCTTCCTGCTCCTGGCGGTGATCGCCTATCCAAAGGGGATGGGGATGGGCGACGTGAAGCTGGCCGGCGCGATGGGGTTGTATCTCGGCCTGTCGGTGATTCCTGCGCTGCTGGTGGCGTTCCTGTCGGGCACGCTCGTCGGGATCGTGATCATCGCCCGGGAGGGGGCCGCCGGACGCAAGAAGGCGGTCCCGTTCGGCGTCTTCCTGGCGCTGGGCGGGATCGTGGGCGTGCTCGCGGGCCCAGAGCTGGTCGATCTGTACGAGACCAACTTCCTCGACTAACAGCGGGGTTGCGTCCAGGAAGCGTCCAGCATCCCTGGACATTTCCGGACGGACGTTAAGGGTGTCCAGCGTACGGCCGATACCCCTTGCGTACGCCCATGAGTCTCTCCCTCCGTAAGAACTCCTCTGGTGGCACCGTCGGGCTGGATATCGACGGTCGCTACCTCGCAGCCGCCCAGGTCGAGAGCGGACGCGTCGTGCGCGGCGCAAGCCTCGAACTGCCGGAAGGCCTCGTCCGCGACGGCGAAGTCGTCGACGGCGACGGCCTCGCCGAGGCGCTGAAGAACTTTGTCGCCGAGGCCGGACTGCCGAAGAGCGTCCGCCTCGGAGTGGCGAACCAGCAGATCGTCGTCCGCGTGGTCGAGCTTCCTCGCATCGAGGATGAGAAGCAGCGCGACGCTGCCGTCCGCTTCCAGGCGGCCGAGGCGATCGCAATGCCGCTCGACGAGGCCGTGCTCGACCATCAGATCGCCTCCTACACCGAGGCGCCCGACGGCTCCCAGCGCATGCAGGTCGTGCTCGTGGCCGCGCGGCGCTCGATGATCGAGGCGCTCTACGAGGCTGCCAAGCACGCGGGCCTCAAGCCGGAGGGCATCGACCTCGACGCCTTCGCGCTCGTCCGCACGCTCGCCACGGCCTCGGAGGCCGAAGGGGATCACACGGCGCGCGTCTACTGCCACCTCGGCGGCGTGAGCAACCTCGCCATCGCCGTCGGCACGGCTTGCTTCTTCACCCGGCCGCTCTCCGCGGTCTGGGACGACGAGGACGCCGGCGCGCGCCTCGCCGACGAGATCCGCCTTTCGATCGACTACTACATGACCCAGCCGCAGGCCAAGCCGGTCGGCGAGGTTGTCCTCTCCGGCGTCGGGTCGGTTGACGACGCGCTCGTCGAGAGCCTCGGTGTCCACCTCGGCCTGCCGACCACGGTCGCGGCGCCCCTTGGCGTTCTCGACCCGTCGGCGCTCGAGGGCGGCGCGGATCCGCACCGCCTGACGGTGGCCGCCGGCCTCGCGATGGGGAAGGCCGCATGAAGGCCGTAAACCTGATCCCCACGGAGCATCGCCGCGCGACTGCCAGCGGCAACGCATCGGGCGGCGCCTATGCCGTGCTCGGCGTGCTCGCGGTCTTGCTCGTGATGGCGGTCGCGTACGTGATGACCAGCAACTCCGTGAACGACAGCAAGAGCAAGGCAGAGGCGGCGAGCCAGGAGGCGGACGCCGCTGAGAGCAAGACCAAGCAGCTCGGCTCCTTCACCGACTTCGCCTCGATCAAGGACCAGCGCCTCGCCGCCGTGACTGCAGCCGCGCAGACCCGCTTCGATTGGGAGCGCTTCATGCGCGAGCTGTCACGTGTGATGCCGGACGGCAGCTGGATCAGCAACACATCAGCTTCGGTGACCGGCGACGAGGTCGACACCACCAGCAGCGCGTCTTCAGACCCCGCAGCGGTCGCAGTGCCGAAGGCGAACCTGGTCGGCTGCACGCCGCGCCAGTCGGAGGTTGCTCGCATGATGGTGCGCCTCGAGCAGATGTACCGCGTGACGGAAGTGACCCTTAACGAGTCCACTCGGGAGTCCGGCAGCGGCGTGACAACTCTTCAGAACTGCGGTCCCATGTACAAGTTCGACCTCACGGTCAGCTTCAGCCCGGTGCCGCCCCCGAGCGAGGCACCCAAGGGTGAGACACGGGTTCCCGCGTCACTCGGAGGTGGATCGTGATGTCCTCGATGTCAGACCGCGATCGCAAGATCCTGCTGGCCGTCATCCCGGTCGTCGTGATCGTCGCCTACTGGTTCCTCCTGCTCGCTCCCAAGAAGCAGGAGGCTTCCACCGCATCGGCCGAGCTCACGATGCAGGAGGAGCGGCGCGACACGGCCAAGGCGCAGGTCGCCGCGGCGGACTCGGCAAAGACCGACTTCCGCAGCGACTACACCCAGATCGTGCGCCTCGGTAAGGCGATCCCGGCCGAGGTGGACATGCCCAGCCTGCTAGTGCAGCTGGAGGGCGCCGCCAAGGGCACCGGCATCCGCTTCACGAAGATCACTCAAGGGGAGCGCGTTGTGCCCGAGGTTGCTCCGGCCCCCACGGCGGGTTCGCCCCCGCCGGCCGGCAGCGGCGAGAGCACGCCTCCGGCTGCGGCCGGCGGCGAGCAGGCCCAGAGCGGTCCCGGTCAGGCGACTGAGGGCGCCAACAACGCCGCGGCGCAGTCCGGCGTCGATGCAACCACCTCGACGACAGCCCGCGAGGGCGGGCTCCCGGTCGGCGGCGGCGCAGGGGGCACGGCTCCCGGCGCTGAGGGTGCAGCGGCCCCGGTCGGACTCGAGACCGTGCCGCTCGAGATGGAGTTCGTCGGCGATTTCTTCCACCTCGCGGACTTCTTCCACGACATCAAGCGCTTCGTGCACGTCGCGAACAAGGACGTGATCGTGAACGGCCGCCTCGTGACGGTCGACAGCGTGAGCTACGAAAGCGATCCGCTCCTCTTCCCGCGCCTGCGCGCCACGATCAAGGCGACCGTCTACCTGTCGCCGAAGACCGAGGGCGCCACGGCCGGCGCTACGCCGGAGGGTCCGGCTGCCACCACTCCGGCCACCACGCCGGCTGCAACGCCCGCACCGGCGACCACGCCTTCGCCTGCCCCGACCGCCACGGCGACCCCATAGGAAATGTGATGAAGATCTTCCTGCTCGATCTATGGCATGACCTCAAGGAGAAGCGCCTCTGGCCCGTTGCCGCGGTGCTCCTGGCCGGCCTCGTTGCCGTGCCCGTGCTGCTGGCGAAGCCGGCGGACACGCCTCCCGCGCCCGCACCTGCGACCAGCGCCGCAGGGCCCAAGCCGGACGTGCTGAAGCAGCTCGCCAAGGTCGAGCTCGGCAACGACGAGGTGGGCGACGGCTCGACCCTGGGCGCCTTCGACCCGAGCAACCCCTTCAAGCCCCCCAAGGGCGCGATCAAGAAGGACAAGGCAGCCACGGCCGCAGGCCCGACCACCTCTGGTGGGTCGTCGACGCCCGGTGGTGGGGGCGACGCGTTCCTCGTGACTCCGCCCAACGGTGGCGGCGGCGGCTTCCCGGGCGGCACGCCTGGCGGCACCGATCCCGACGGGACCACCACCACGACCACGGTCTACAAGTACGTCGTCGACCTGACCTTCAAGGCGAACGGCCGCACACGGCACATCAAGGGCATGGAGAAGCTCGACATGCTGCCGAACCAGTCCTCGCCGCTCCTGATCTTCATGGGCGTCACGCCCAAGGGCTCGAACGCCGTGTTCCTCGTGGACTCGACGCTCAAGGCCGCCGGTGAGGGCAAATGCAAGCCGAGCGCCGCCGAGTGTGCCTTCGCATACATCGGCGCCGGCTCCGAGTACATCTTCACCGAGGAGGACGGCGACTCCTACACCGTCCGGATCGACGAGATCCGGAAGGTCAAGGTGGGCACCGTCGCCGAGGGCGCGAAGGCCAAGGGCGCCAAGGCGCACGCGGCCGTCGGCCCGAACCGCCGCTTCGTTCCTCCGCTGGTCGCCGACCTCGTCGTTGAGGCCAGTGAGACCACTCAGAATTCAGATACCGATACGGAAAGTCGATAGGACAGCAATGCGACGCATCATCATCACCTCCCTGACGCTGATCGCCGCGGCTCTCCTTGTGGTGCCGGCCATCGCCAGCGCGCAGAAGCGCGGCACGACGCCGGCCCCGAAGATCACGCGTGTCCAGCCGATGCGCGTAGCCGTGGGCGGACTGCTCACGATCTCCGGCACGAACTTCAAGGCCCAGCGTGGCAAGAACACGGTGATCTTCCGCGCCAGCAACGGGCGCACCGCATTCGCGAAGCCGCGCCGCGCCACGAAGCGCAAGCTAGTGGTGCGTGTTCCGGCTGCGGTGTCGCGCCTGCTGAAGGTGGCGGCCAGCGGCCAGCGGCCCACGCGGCTCCGGCTGCGCGTGCTTGCCGGGAAGTTCTCCAAGTTCACGCCGCGGCGCCTGTCGCCGGTTGTGACCGGCCTCGGTGACGGTAGCGGCCCCGGAGGCCCCGGAGGTCCCGGAACGGTCGCCGTGTGCAACAACGACTCGGACCATGACAACGACCTGCTCTCGAACTCCCTCGAGCTCCAGATCAATCTCAACCCATGCAGCGCGGATACGGACGGGGATTCGGTCGAGGACGGTTACGAGTACCAGTCCGCGCTCGACCTGAACCACTATCCGCGCAGCATCCCGCTGCCGTACCCCGGCAAGCGCCCGTACCCGAACCCGCTTGATCCGGGCGACGGCGTGGCCGGCGGCACGGACTACGACGGGGACGGCCTGAAGCTGCGCGAGGAATTCGGGATGTGGCTGCGTTACTCCGCTGATGGAGTGCTCCGCGGCGGCCGCCCCAGCTCGCTCTCGAGCTTGGTCTACAGCGACGGCCTGCAGTTCTCGGTCGACTCGCCACAGCCGGCCGCCCCCGCGCCGGGCACGCTGGCAGCTTGGTCGCTCGACATGGACGACAACGGCACGCTGCGCGATGACGAGCGCGATGCCGACGCCGACGGACTGGGCAACTGGGACGAGCTGCGTGGTCGGATGGCCGAGGACTGGTGGCCGGCCCAGCACAACGGCACGAACGAGCCCAAGGAGTCGAAGTACCCGGAGATCGATTTCCTCGACAACGAGGACACCTCGCCGGCCTTCGACGCCCACATCGATGCGGACATGGACGGGGACGGTGTGCTGGACGGCGCCGACGACAGCGACCATGACGGGCTCTCGAACCAGTTCGAGGTCCGCCGGCCCGACGACTGGATCGGCGACAGCGGGTTCGACACGGTCCCATTCACCACCCCGGCACCCAATGAGTGGGCTTACACCAACCCGTTCAACCCCTGCAAGCCGTTCAACTCGGAGCGGTGCCACGCCCACCCGCCCTTCGATTACTACACGAGCGACGACGTTCCGCCGATCGGGCCGAATCCGCCCGCCGGCTACCCAGACGTTCACCCGGTCACGCCCAACGGCTGACCAACCTCCCAGCAGTCCCTCCTCCAACCTGGCGCCCGCACCCTCGTAAGTAGGGTGTGGGCGCCATGTCGTTGCGCTTCATAACAGCGGGCGAATCCCACGGTCCGGGGCTCACCGCCATCGTCGAGGGCCTCCCGGCCGGGCTCGAGCTGCGTCCCGAGGACATCGACCGGGACCTCGCCCGGCGGCAGCTCGGCCATGGCCGGGGCGGGCGCATGAAGATCGAGAAGGACCGCGCTCAGGTCACGGCGGGCGTCCGCCATGGGCGCACGCTCGGAAGCCCGGTGGCGATGTGGATCGAGAACCGCGACTACCAGAACTGGGAGGAGCGGATGAATCCCTGGCCGGTGGACGCCGAGGTGGAGGAGGTCCACCTCCCGCGCCCCGGCCACGCGGACCTCGCCGGGATCCAGAAGTTCGGGCACACGGACGTGCGCAACGTCCTCGAGCGGGCGTCCGCGCGGGAGACCGCCGCGCGGGTGGCGGCGGGCGGGCTCGCCAAGGCTTTCCTGCGCGAGCTCGGAGTGGAGGTGCGCTCGCACGTCACGCGCATCGGCACCGTCACGGCGCCGGCGCCGGATTCGCTGGGCCCGGCCGACTTCGCCGGTGTCGACGAGTCGCCGGTGCGCTCGCTGGACGCGGGCGCAAGCGAGGCGATGGTGGCCGAGATCGACGCTGCGCGGAAGGCGAACGAGTCGCTTGGCGGCGAGTTCGAGGTGATGGCGTTCGGCCTCGTGCCCGGCATCGGGTCGCACGTCTCCTGGGAGGAGCGCCTCGACGGGCGGCTCGCGCAGGCGATCATGTCGATCCAGGCCCTCAAGGGGGTCGGAATCGGCGACGGCTTCGCGCTCGCGGAGCGCGTGGGCTCGAAGGCGCACGACGAGATCTTCTGGTCGGACGAGCGCGGCTACAACCGCGAGACCAACCGCGCGGGCGGGATCGAGGGCGGCATGACCACGGGCGATCCGGTGGTGGTGGTGGGCGCCATGAAGCCGCTGCCGACGCTGACCAAGCCGCTTCGCTCGGTGGACACGGAGACCAAGGAGCCCGCCCAGGCGCTGCGAGAGCGGACCGACTCGTGCACCGTGCCGGCAGCCGGCGTGGTGGGGGAGGCGATGGTGGCGCTCGTGCTCGCCGCGGCCTACCGCGAGAAGCTCGGGGGCGACAACATGGACGACTCGAGGGCCGCGCTCGCGGCGTACGAGGAGCGCATCGGCTGGAGGCGCGCATAGCACTCGTGCTCGTTGGTTTCATGGGCGCCGGCAAGTCCACCGGCGCCCGCTCGCTCGCCGCCGAGCTCGGCTCGGAGGCGCTCGATTGCGATCGGGAGCTGGAGCGCGAGCTCGGCGAGCCGCTCGAGGCCTTCTTCGACAGGGAGGGTGAGGACTCGTTTCGCGCGCGCGAGGAGGAGGTGACGCTCGAGCTGCTCTCCCGGCCGGACGCCGGCGTGATCGCACTGGGCGGCGGGGCCCTCGGCTCGGACCGGGTCCGCGGAGCGCTCGCTTCCCACACGGTGGTGCATCTGGAGGTGGAGCCCGACGAGGCCTGGCGGCGGGCGTCCGGCAAGGGCAGGCCGCTCGCGCGCGATCGCGGCCGCTTCGCGCAGCTGCACGGCGACCGCTCGGCCGTCTACGCCTCAGTGGCGGACGCCGTACTTCCGCCCTGCGACCGCGATGCCCTGCGGCGCGCCCTGCCCGCGCTGCGCGCGCTCGGCGACGCACCGGCCGGCACCCGGCTCGTGTGGGCGTCGGCGTCCTCGGGCGAGTACCCCGTGTTCCTCGGCCACGGGCTGATCGGGTCGGGGTTCTTCCATCCGGGCGACGGGCGCCGGTTCGTGGTCACGGACGAGAACGTGTCGCGCGCGCAGCCCTTCGAGGGCGACGAGCGCATCGTCACGATGGCGGGGGAGGAGCACAAGTCGATCCACGCGGCCGAGTTCGTGCTGCGAGCGCTCGCCGAGGCCGGGGCAGAGCGCGGGGACGTGGTGGTGGCCGTGGGCGGAGGCGTGGTCGGCGACCTCGCGGGCTTCTGCGCGGCGATCTACCAGCGCGGGATGCGGCACGTGCAGGTGCCGACCACGCTCGTGGCCCAGGTGGACTCGGCCTACGGCGGCAAGACGGGGGTCGACCTTCCGGAGGGCAAGAACTACGCGGGCGTGTTCCATCAGCCCTCGGCGGTGCTGTGCGATCCGGCCGCGCTAGAGACGCTGCCGCCGGAGGAACTCGCCGCCGGCTACCCCGAGGTGATCAAGACGGCGCTGATCGCGGGCGGGCCGCTGTGGGCGCGCGTGCGACAGGGCGGGGAGGTCGACGCCGAGGTGATCCTCGGCTGCGTTCGCACCAAGCTGGCTGTGGTGGCGGAGGACGAGCGGGACGCCGGCCGCCGCCAGGTGCTCAACCTGGGGCACACGGTCGGGCATGCGATCGAGTCGGCCACCGAGTACACGCGCTACCGGCACGGTGAGGCCGTGGCGATCGGTCTGCTCGTGGCGCTGCGCCTCTCGGGCCGGGAGGCGCTGCGGACCGAGGTGGCCGATCTGCTCGCCGCGCGCGGGTTGCCCGCCACGTTCACCGGTGCGTCCGTGGACGATGTGGTGGAGCTGGTGGCTCGCGACAAGAAACGCGCGGGCGGGCGGGTACCGTTCGTGCTCGTGGAGACGCCAGGACAGGTCAGTCCGGGCCACGAGGTCGCACCAGACGACCTGCGTGGTGCCGTGGAGGAGGTGCACGCCGAGTGAGGCACCGCGTGGAGGTCATGCACGGGGTGAACTTCGACGTGCTCGGCAGCCGCAACGCCGACCACTACGGCGGTCTCACGCTCACGGAGCTCGAGGTGAAGGTCAAGGCCTTCGCGCGCGAGCTCGAGATGGAGCTGAGCTTCTCCCAGACGAACCACGAGGGTGACTACTGCGAGCGGTTGCACCGCGCGGGGGAGAGCGCCGACGCGCTCGTGCTGAACCCGGGCGCCTGGACTCACTACTCGTACGCGATCCGCGACGCGCTCGAGGTGGCCGGGTTGCCGGCCGTGGAGGTGCACCTGTCCGCCGTCGACCACCGCGAGGAGTGGCGGCGCACATCTGTGATCCGGGACCTCTGCATTGGCGCGATCCAGGGCCGGGGAGTCGATGGCTACCGCGATGCGCTTGCGATGCTGAAGGAGCGGCTCGAGGCTTGAGCAGAACGGACCGGCTCGTCGAGCTTCTCGGGGCGCGCAACCTCGACTCCCTGCTGGTCACCGACCTGACGAACGTGCGCTACCTCACGGGCTTCACGGGCTCGAACGGCGCCTGCGTGGTCACCCGCGACGAGCGCCTCTTCTTCACGGACTTCCGCTATGTGGAGCAGGCGCGCGCCCAGGTGCCGGAGTACGAGCGCATCGAGGCGGGACGCGACATGCTCGGCGACCTGTCCGGCCGGCTGCGCGGGCGTGCCGGGTTCGACGACGAGCACCTCAGCGTGGCGGCGCACGCCAAGCTGGCGGAGAAGGTCACGGGCGAGGTTGAGCTGGTGCCCGCGGCCGGACTCGTGGAGCAACTGCGAGCGCTGAAGGATGCGGACGAGGTGGCCGCGATGCGCGCGGCGGCCGAGCTGTCCACCGCGGCGTACGACTCGCTGCGCGAGCGCGGGCTCGCGGGGCGCACCGAGCGCGACGTGGCGGTCCAGCTCGTGCGCTTCATGGAGGACTCCGGGGCCGAGGGCCCGGCGTTCCCGCCGATCGTGGCGGCCGCGGACCATGGCGCGCGCCCGCACGCGGTTCCGCGCGATCTCGAGATTCCGCGGGACACCCTCGTCGTGATCGACATGGGCGCGATGGTGGACGGCTACTGCTCCGACTGCACGCGGACGCTGGCCACGGGCTCGCCCGGCGACGCGGCGCTCGAGATCTACGAGCTCGTGCTGCGCGCTCAGATGGAGGCGCTCGCTGCCACGAGGGCCGGCGCGGCGAACAGGGACGTGGACGCCGTGGCGCGCGAGATCATCGATGCGGCCGGCCACGCCGAGCACTTCGGGCATGGGCTGGGCCATGGCGTCGGCCTCCAGGTGCACGAGGCGCCGCGGCTCGGCAAGACGGCCGAGGGTGCCCTCGAGGCGGGGAACGCGGTGACCGTGGAGCCGGGCGTGTATCTCCCCGACGAGGTGGGCGTCCGGATCGAGGACCTCGTGATCGTGACCGCCGGCGAGCCCGACATCCTCACGGGCTTCCCGAAGGAACTGGTCAGCGTCGGCTGATGGTGCTGGCCGCGCTGGCGGCTCTGCTCGGGGCGGCGGTTCAGTCGGCCACCGGCTTCGGCTTCGCGCTCGTGCTCTCCCCGGCGCTGTTCGCGGTGATGGAGCCGGCCGAGGCCGTGACCGTGCTGCTCGCGCTGGGGGCGGCGCTGAACCTGCTCGTGCTTCTGGAGCGCCATGACGCTCGCTGGTCGCGCCTCCCGCCGCTGATCCTCCCAGCCCTGCCCGGCCTCGCGCTCGGCGCGGTGGTGCTCGCCGCCCTGTCACGGGAGCCGCTACAGATCGGGGTGGGGCTGGCGGTGATCGCGGCAGGCCTGTGGCAGCTGCGCGACCGAGCCGCCGCCGCCCGCGTGCCCGCAACCGTGGCGGGCTTTCTGAGCGGCCTGCTCACCACCTCGATCAGCATCAGCGGGCCTCCGCTCGTCCTGTGGCTGGAGGCACAGGCGCTGCGCCCGGCCGAGTTCCGGGCCACTCTCGCCGCCGCGTTCCTCGCCCTCAACATCGCCGGGTGGGCGGTGCTCATGATCGCGGGCGACGCGACTGCCGATCCCGGCGAACTGCTCGTCCTGCTCGGGCTGGTGCTCGCCGGCCACGTGCTGGGCGCGTTCGCCTTCAGGCGCCTCGACCACGAGCGCTTCTACAGGGTGGTGCTCATCCTGGTCCTGGTCACCGGCGCGGCCAGTGTGGTGGCCGGGCTGGCGTAGCCCGCAGATCGCGGTTACGCTCGACCGCCTATGGGTTTCTGCCCAAGGAGGGGCACGGCCGCCGCGGCAATCCTCGGCTCACTGGTACTTGCGGCGTCTGCGGGGGCGAGCCAGACCGTGACCGCCGCCAGCTCGGTCGCACGTCCATGCCACCGCGACGTCGCCTCCTCGGCGAGCGGTCGCGACATCGTCCGGGCGAAGGCCCGGTCGCGCAGTATCGTGAGCGCGCGCCTCAGGTCGGGCGGCGACTGGGACATCGCGATCTTCGGCGCCGGGGGCCGGCTCGTTGCCGGCTCGGCCTCCTTCGGGGGCAACGAGCTCGCCGAGGGCTTCGTGCGCAGGGGCGAGCGCCTCACCATCCAGGCCTGTCGCTTCCGAGGCGCCGCGGCGCGCGCGAAGGTGTCGATCCACTTCACCCGCCTGATGAAGCGCCAGAGCGGCAAGCTGCAGGTGGTCGACGTGGTCACCGGTACGCGCGCCGAGAAGGAGCGCCTCCAGACGCTCGGCCTCGACCTGACGGAGCACGGCGGCGCCAAGTCGCTCGAGGTCGTGCTGCACGGCCGCGCCGACGCCCGCAAGCTGCACCGCGCCGGCTTCCGCTGGACGGTTCGCATCGCTGACCTCGCCGCGCACACTCGCCGCAACCAGCGCCGTGACGTGCGCCATGCGCGCGCCAGCGCCGGATCCGGCCTGCCGAGCGCGCGCGACAGCTACCGGCGCCTGCCGGACTACGACCTCGAGATGAAGCAGCTCGCGATGCAGTATCCGTCGCTGGTTCGGGCCATCACCCTGAACCGCAAGAGCGTGCTCGGCCGCGACGTGAACGGCATCGAGATCACCACCAACGCGCAGAACACGGGCGATGGAAAGCCGATCTTCCTGAACATGGGCGTGCACCACGCGCGCGAGTGGCCGTCGTCGGAGCACGCGCTCGAGTTCGCCTACGACCTCCTGCGCAACTACGGGAGGGACTCGCGCACCACCCAGCTCGTGCAGACAACCCGGACGATCGTGGTGCCCGTGGTGAACCCCGACGGGTTCAACATCTCGCGCGAGGCGGCCCCGCTCGGCGACTTCTCGCTGTTCGACTACGAGATGAAGCGCAAGAACTGCCGCGTGTCCGCCAATACGCCGAAGAAGTACTCGGGCGGCTCGTGTGACGACAACAAGGCCGGAAGCCTGCGCGGCACCGACCCGAACCGCAACTACGGCGGGCTCTGGGGTGGCAGCGGCGCGAGCGTGACCTGGTCCGACGAGACGTACCGCGGCGACGCTCCGTTCTCGGAGCCGGAGACCCAGAACATCCGGGAGCTGATCTCCTCGCGGCAGGTGACCAACCTGATCACGAATCACACCTATTCGAACCTGGTCCTGCGCCCGCCCGGCGTGGCCGACTTCGGCTTCCCGCTCGAGGAGCCGGTCTACAAGGCCCTGGGCGCGTCGCTCGCGGCCCACAACGGCTACTCGAACGACCCCGGCTTCGGCCTTTACGACACCACCGGCTCGACCGAGGACTGGAGCTTCTGGTCCACCGGCGGCTTCGCGTTCACGTTCGAGATCGGCTCGGACGAGTTCCACCCGGCGTACTCGAGGGGCGTGGAGGCCGAGTACCTCGGCCGAGCACCGGCGGCGGGGGCCGGCAAGGGCGGTAACCGGGAGGCGTACTACACGATGCTCCAGGCCACCGCCAACACCGCGCTCCACTCGGTGATCGAGGGGGCAGCGCCGGCCGGCTCCACGCTGCGGCTCTCGAAGGTGTTCCAGACCTCGACCTCGCCCGTGTGGCAGGACGATTTCGGCAACGTGATCGGCGACTCGAGGCAGTTCACGGACACGCTCACCTCGGAGCTGAAGACCAGTGGGCCCACCTTCACGTGGCATGTGAACCCGTCCACGCGCCCGATCGTGGCCGGACGGGACGGGCGCGACCCGACCGGGCCGCCCCAGGCGGGCCTCACGTTCGCGAACCCGCCCGGGATCCCGGCGGAGAACGTGAACTACCCGCCGAACCCGCCGTTCGAGGCGATCCCCTTCACGGTGAAGGGGCCGGCCGACGGGGTGGACAACGGCCGGATGACCGTGCACATCGAGTGGTCGAACCCGGACACCGACTGGGACATCTACGTGATCGGGCCGAACGGCCAGATCGTCTCGCAGTCGGCCGCCTTCGGAGACACCAACGAGGACGCATCGCTGTTCGATCCGCCTCCAGGCAACTACACGGTGCACGTGATCAACTACGACCAGGTCTCGAATACGCCCGACGACTGGACGGGCGGCCGCGTGAGCTTCAGCTCGCCGAACCCGAAGGTCGTAACCGGGACTAAGGAGAGCTGGACGCTCACCTGCCTGGACTCGAACGGTCGCGTGAAGGCCTCGCGCCAGGTGACCGTCGACCGCGGCCAGCGCGCCCAGGTCGGCAATGCCTGTTCCGGCCCGAAGAAGTAACGGCGGCCGCGGCGGCCGCGCGGCGGTTCGAACAGCAGCATTGAGGGGTGGCCCGATGCCAGGTGGGGTCTCTCGGGTGCTCATAGCGCCCCTCAGAGACCTCACCTGTGGTGAGCCACTCCTTTACCCCCTGCTGTTACCCACCTTGCACCCCGCCGATCGCCAGGTGACCGTCGACCGCGGCCAGCGCGCCCAGGTGGCAACGCCTCCGAAGAAGTAGCGCCACCCCGGGCGGCGGCCGCGCGGCGGCTCGAACAGCAGCATTCAGGGCAGCCGATTGCCACCTACGTTGGTGCCCCTTCAGTGCCAGCTGTTCGACCCGCAACCCACCTTGCACCCCGCCGATCCAGATGCGAACATGTGTTCGGTCATGGTGATCTGCGTCCTCTACCCCCGTTTTGAGCTCCTTGCCGCGCTCGGCGACCGGCGGGCGCTGCTCTCGGAGCCGGCCGCGCTGGCGCCGGAGGCGGGGCGCGAGCAGGTGGTGGGGGAGGTGTCAGCGCCCGCCGAGGCGTTCGGCGTCGTGCGCGGGATGCGGCTGGGGGAGGCCATGTCGCGCTGCCCGGAGCTGCGGCTCGTGCCGCCCGACCCCGAGGGGGTGCGCTCGCTCTGGGGCGCGGTGCTCGATCGTCTCGAGGGCATCGGAGCCGAGCTCGAGTCCGACCACGCGGGAGCCGCCTTCTTCGTGGCCGGTGGCCTCGAGGGGATCCACGGCGGAGATCTCGCGGGCGTGCTGGCGGCGGCTCGCCGGGCACTCGGAGCGGGCGCTCGCTTCGGTGCGGCGCCGAGCCGCTTCGCAGCGCACGCCGCGGCACTTCAGGCGCGGGCGCGGCGCCGAGGCCCGGCCCCCGCCCCTGCTCCCGCTCCCGCCGCGCGGCCCCGAGCCACCCTCAATGCTGTCGTTGTAGAGCTCGAGCAAACCCGCGACTTCCTCGCCCCGCTGCCGGTGGGCCTCCTGCGCACCCGCCCCGAGCTTCAGGCGCTGCCCGAGGTGCTCGAGCGGCTCGGCATCCGGACGCTCGGAGAGCTGGCTGCGCTGCCGTCGCGCGCGGTGGCCGAGCGCTTCGGGCACCCGGGACTGCTTGCTCTCGACCTCAGCCGTGGCCGGGACACTCCGCTCGAGCCGCGCCGGCCGTCCGAGCCCGTGGTCGAGCGGCTCGACCTGCCAGAGGCTGCGTCCGGCCAGCAGCTCGAGCGGGCACTCGAGCTGCTGATCGCGCGCGTGCTTGCCCGGCGCGAGCGCCGCGGACGCTCGCTGCGCGCGCTTGCGGTGTCCGCCCGTTTCGTGGCCGGCGGCACCTGGCGCACCGCGGTCACGCTGCGCCACGCGAGCGCGGAGCCGGCCCGCATCAGGCTGGCGCTGGCGCAGAAGCTTGCCGAGCTGCCGGCGCCCTCGGAGTCGCTGGCGCTCGAGGTCGAGGCGTTCGGCCCGCCGGCGCAAGACCAGGGGCGCCTGCTCGACGAGGCCGACTCGGTGCGTCGATCACGGCTGGGAGAGGCGGTCCGCCAGGCCCGCCAGGCCGCGGGGGCCGACGCCGCGCTGCGCGTCCTCGACGTGGATCCCGACTCACGCATTCCCGAGCGCCGCGCCGTGCTCGCGCCGTTCCCGGACGCCTCGTGACGCCCGACGAGAGCAGGCGGACGCGCCGGCTCGGCACGCCGAAGCCCACGTCCGTGATTCCCGGCGACGGCGGCTCACCCCGCAACATCGCCGGCCGGGACGTTGACTGCGTGCGCGAAGAATGGGTGGTGGAGGATCGCTGGTGGACCGGCCGCCCGCTGCGGCGACGCTACTTCGAAGTGGTGCTCCTCGATGGTCGCAACGTCGTTGTGTTCCGGGACCTCGTCGGAGGGGGGTGGTTCCTCCAGCGTTCCTGACGGATGGCACCGTTCTGCCGGCAATACCCCGCACTTTGCGCTGATTTGGGCTCGGAGCCCGCCAACTTAGGGCTTTAGTTCGCGCGGACAGCCGCCGATACAAACTGAGAGTGACCCCCCTCAGGAGCCCCCGCGTGCCGGACAGCGTCGCGCTGATCCCGCCTGCCGCCACTGGCGGCACCGTCGCGAGCAAGAACTCGCGGTGGAGCGCCTGATGCGCGCCGGGAAGCTACCCACGATCGCGCGCCTTGGCACCATGTTCGAGCGCACCGCCGACGTTCGGGACAAGGACGACCTCGAGGAGGTGCTCGAGGACGTCTGCCGCACGATCGCCGAGCTGCTCGGCTACGGCGCCGTGGTCGTGAACGTGTACCGGCCGGCCTTCGACGACATGCTCACCGCCGCCGCGGTCGGGTCTGAGGAAGCTAACTCGCAGCTCGTGGGCAGGAGCTCGCCGCGCGAGACCTGGGTGCCGCTGCTCAACGAGCGCTTCGAGCGCCGCGGCGCCTACTTCGTGCCCGGCGGGGAATTCGACTGGGACGGCCTCGGCGTGGACAGCTACGTGCCACGGATCGAGGCGAGCCGGGATCCGGATGCCTGGACGGCCGAGGACGCCCTGTTCGTGCCGCTGCGCGACCCCAAGGGGCTTCTGATCGGCGTGGTCTCGGTCGACGAGCCCGAGACCGGGCAGCGCCCCACGGACGAGGAGCTCGACGCCCTGGTGGCGATCGCGCGCCATGCGGCGCTGGCGCTCCGTATGGCGCAGGACAGGGCCAACAACGTTCAACACCAGCGCATGCTCGAGGGGATCCTCGAGGTGTCCGCGCGCCTGGCCGAAGCCGAGGAGCCGGACGAGATTCTCCAGTCGGTCTGCGACGGCATCAGCGACGCGCTCGGATTCGAGAAGGTCGTGATCGAGCTTGCCCCCGCGCGCGGCGCGCCGCTCACCCCGTATGCAGCCACCGGCTGGGACATGGAGGCGGATGCCGTGAACCACGGCATCTCGCTCGAGACGCTCGCGCCGCTGTTCACCGACGAGTTCGAGGTGGCGGGCTGCTACCTCGTGCCGACCGAGGTGGCCGAGGAGCGGCTCGGCCGCAACCCGATCGACTACCGCTCGGAGCTGAACGGCCGCGGCCCACACGCATGGTCGCGCCACTGGCTGCTCGTGCCGCTCGCCGAGCCGCAGGGCCGAACGCTTGGCCTGATCTGGGTTGACGACCCGCGCGACCGCCTGCTGCCCACCCGCGCACGCCTCCAGGCGCTGCGGCTGTTCGCCAACCAGGCGGTGGCCGCCCTCCAGTCCGCGGACCAGGCCCTGAAGCTGCGCCACGAGGCCACCCACGACGCGCTCACCGGCGTGCTGAACCGGCGCGCCTTCCGCGGGCGGCTGGCGGTCGAGGCCGCCCAGCCGGATGCGGCGTTCGCGCTGATCCTCTGCGACATGGACAACCTCAAGAGGGTGAACGACACGCTTGGCCACGAGGCCGGCGACCTTGCCCTCCGGCTGCTCGCCGACGCGCTGCGCACCGGGCTGCGCCGCGACGACGCCTACCGTCTCGGCGGCGACGAGTTCGCCGTGGTGCTGGCCGGCGCCTCCGAGCTCGACGCCGAGCGCGTGTTGCGCCGCCTCCAGCATGCCGTCTCACGCGCGGCGCGGCCACCGATCTCCATGATCGAGGCCAGCTTCGGGCTGGCCGTCTACGAGCCGGGGGAGACCGCCGACCGCCTGGTGGCCCGCGCCGACGCGATCCTCTACGAGGCAAAGCGCCGCCGCCGCGAAAGCGTGGCCTAAACCCTCAAGTAGGGGTCTGACCCCTTTCTGAGGGTTTGTAACGGTATGCGAACATGTGTTCGTGCCTTACGTCGAGCTCCACTGCCACTCGGCCTATTCGTTCCTCGACGGAGCGTCTCATCCGGTCGAGCTGGCGGGGACGGCCGCTGATCAGGGCCACTCGGCCCTTGCGCTGACCGACCACGACGGGCTGCACGGCGCCATGGAGATGGCGCAGGCGCTGAAGCCGCTCGGGGTGCGGCCGATCACGGGCGCCGAGATCACGCTCGACGACGGCACCCATCTCACGCTCCTCTGCGAGACGCGCGAGGGCTACACGAACCTATGCCGGCTGCTCACAGCGTCGCACTGGCACACCCGCCGCTGGGCGCGCGAGGGCTGGACCGAGGCCGGCCGGCGCCAGGACCCGCTCGACGGGGAGCCGCATATCTCGTTCGACGACATCGAGCCGCTCACCGCCGGGCTCGTGTGCCTGTCGGGCTGCGCGCGCGACGGCGCGGTGGCCTCGCGCGTGGAGGCCGGGCGGCACGCCGAGGCGGCGGCCGTGGCGCGTCGGCTCCTGCGGATCTTCGGCTCCGAGCGCTTCCGGATCGAGCTCCAGCGCCCGTTCTGGCGCCACGACCGGCGCCGCAACCGGCTGCTCGCGGAGCTGGCCGAGCGGCTGGGAGTGCCCACGGTGGCCACCGGCAACGTGCATGTGCACGAGCGCGCGCGCATCTCGCTCCAGGACGCAATGGTCGCGGTGCGGCTGGGAAAGACGCTGGACGAGACCGAGCCGGGCCGGCGCGGCAACTCCTCGCACGTGCTCGCTCCGCCCGAGCGGATGGCGGAGCGCTTTCGCGAGCACCCCAACGCGGTGGAGGAGAGCGGGCGGCTCGCCGAGCGCCTCAGCTTCGACCTCACCGAGGACCTCGGCTACCGCTACCCGGGCTCGGAGGACCCGCAGGCGGACGAGAAGCTCGCCGTCCTCTGCGGCGAGCGCTTCGAGGAGCGCTACGGCCGCAGCTCCGACGCCGCCGCCCGGCTCGACGAGGAGCTGCGCGTGATCCGCCACCTCGGGCTGTCCGGCTTCTTCCTGCTCCACCGCGACCTGCTCGAGCTCGCGCGGGAGGTGGCGGCGGAGGTGCGCGGGCCGGAGTCGGCGCGCCGCCTGCTGCCTCCGGGGCGCGGGCGCGGCTCGAGCGTGTCGTCGATCGTCTGCTACCTCACCGGGCTCTCGCACGTGGATCCGATCGCCAACGAGCTGCTGCTCGGCCGCTTCCTGAACGAGGAGCTGACGGCACTGCCCGACATCGACCTCGACTTTCCGCGCGACATACGCGACGTGCTGATCCCACGCGTGCACGACCGCTACGGCCGCGACCGCTGCGCGCTCGTGGCCGCCTTCTCGACCTTCCAGGTGCGCTCCGCGGTGCGCGACTTCGCGAAGGCGCTCGGCCTCCCGCCCGGGGAGATCGAGCGGCTGGCGCGCCAGGTGGACCCGTGGAAGGACAAGAACGACATCCAAGGCGAGGTCCCCCGCGGCGGCTCGCCGCGCTGGGACGCGCTCGTGAAGCTCGCCCACGACGCCTGGGGGCTGCCGCGCCACCAGTCGCAGCATCCCGGCGGCATGGTGATCGCCACCCAGCCGCTGATCGACCTCTGCCCGGTCCAGCCCGCCTCGATGGAGGGGCGCCAGATGGTGCAGTGGGACAAGGACTCATGCGGCGACGCGGGCTTCCTCAAGATCGACCTGCTCGGGTTGGGGATGCTCTCCGCTGTCGAGCGCTGCGTCGACGAGATCGCGCGCACACGAGGCGAGCGGATCGACCTGTCGCGGATCCCGTACGACGACAAGGAGGTCTACGAGCGCATCCAGGAGGCGGAGACCACCGGTGTGTTCCAGATCGAGTCGCGCGCGCAGATGCAGATGCTGAAGCGGACCAGGCCGGAGACGCTCGACGACCTCACCGTGCAGGTGGCGCTCGTGCGGCCCGGGCCGATCATCGGCGGGGCGGTGCACCCCTATATCGAGCACCGCAAGGCTCTGCGCGCCGATCCGAACTACGAGGTGCCCTACGAGCATCCCTCGCTCGAGCCGGTGCTGCGCGACACGCTCGGCACGATCGTCTTCCAGGACCAGGTGCTGGAGGTGGCGATGGCGTTCGCCGGCTTCAGTGCGGGGGAGGCCGAGGGGCTGCGGCGGGCGATGAGCCGGCGGCGCTCCGAGGCGGCGATCCGCGCCTACGAGCAGAAGTTCCTCACCGGCGCGGCCGAGCGCGGGGCCTCGCCCGAGACGGCCTCGACCGTGTGGAACCAGATCGTCGGCTTCTCCGGCTTCGGCTTTCCCAAGGCGCACTCGGCGGCCTTCGGGCTGCTCGCCTACCAGTCCACCTGGCTGCGGGTGCACTACCACCCGGAGTTCCTGTGCGCGCTCCTGAACGAGCAGCCGATGGGCTTCTACCCGCCGGACGCGCTGGTGCACGAGGCGCAGCGGCGCGGGGTGGAGGTGCGACCGCCGTGCGTGGTGAGGAGCGGCGCGGAGTGCATGGTCGAGGACGGCGCGGTTCGAATCGGGCTCGGCTACGTGACGGGCGTCAAGGAGGCAGAGGTGCGCGCCATGGCCGCCGAGCGCGGCGACGGCTGGCGCTCGCTCGGCGACCTCGCCGGCCGCTCCGGCGCCTCGGCCGAGACGCTCGGGCGGCTTGCCTGGGCGGGCGCATGCGACGCTCTCGTGGACGGGGTCGAGCATGGGCGGCGACGGCGTGCGCTCTGGATGCTGGGCGTTGCGGTGCCGGGCACCCAGGTGCCGGAGGGCACCCAGCTCTCCCTGCCACTCGAGCCCCAGGAGGGTCCCGACCTGCGCGCGCTCAGCGCCTGGGAGCGCATGCTGGCGGACTACGGGTCAACGGGCGTGACTCTGCGCGAGCACCCGCTCGAGCTGATGCGCCCCGCGCTGCCCGCGGACCTCAGCACGAGCACCGACCTGGAGACCAACCCGCACGGCCGTCGGGTGCGCGTGGCGGGCCTCGTGATCGCCCGCCAGCGCCCGGCCACAGCGAAGGGCGTCACTTTCATGCTGCTCGAGGACGAGCTCGGAACGATCAACCTGATCGTCTCCCCGCCTGTACACGACCGCTTCCGGCTGGCGGTGCGCTCCGAGCCGCTCGTGCTGGCATCGGGCCGGCTCGAGCGCCGCGAGGGCACGGCCAACGTGATCGTCGATCGGATCGAACGCCTCGACCGTCCCGACCTGCCGAACGCCCAGGTCAAGCACATCGAGCCGCGGCGAGTGTGGTCGAGCGATGCCGGCGAGCTCAGCGCGGTCGTGCCGAGGGCACACAGCTTCGGCAGGCGCGGGTAGGGCAACATCCAGGCCATGGCCGGACGGATCCGAGTGGGAACCTCGAGCTGGGCGGACCCAGGCTTCGTGAAGGAGTGGTATCCGCCGAAGATGCCGGCCAAGGAGCGGCTGCCCTGGTACGCGCAGCACTTCGACATGGTCGAGCTGAACTCGAGCTTCTACGCGATCCCAGACCGCAACACCGTCCATGGCTGGGTGGAGATCACCCCGCCGGGCTTCACCTTCGACGTGAAGGCCCACCGCGCGCTCTCGCGCCATTCCGCCCCGGTCGAGTCCCTGCCGCCTGATCTGCGCGAGCTGCACGGCACGGCCGAGCTGGAGCGCCCGCTCGCAGAGCGGCTCGTCGAGGAGACGGCGCCGCTGCGGGACGCCGGCCGCTTCGGCGCGTACCTGCTCCAGCTAACGCCGGCCTTCTCGCCGAGGAAGCACGAGCTCGAGGAGCTCGACGGGCTCGTCGGCATCCTCGGCCCGCACGGCCTCGCCGTTGAGCTGCGCAACCGCAACTGGGTCGACGACGCCCGCCGCGAGCGGACCCTCGACTGGTTCGCGGATCGTGGCGTGGCCTTCGTGGGGGTGGACGCCCCACCGGGGGACAACTTCCAGATCATGCCGCCGATCGACGCGGTCACGACCCCGTCGATCGCCTATCTCCGCGCGCACGGCCGCAACACGCAGGGATATCTCACGGGCAAGTCCGTGGCGGAGCGCTTCGCATGGCAGTACACCGACGACGAGCTGGAGGAGATCGCCGGGCGGGCGAGAGGATTGGCGGAGAGGGCGGGCGAGGTGCACGTGGCCTTCAACAACAACCGCGGCGACGATGCGCCCACGGCGGCACAGCGCTTCCGCTCGCTACTCGGCCAGGCGCCGCCGGAGCCCGAGGGCGTGCAACTCAGCCTCTAGGCGCGACGCAGCTCGAACCAGACGTGCTTGTAGGGCCCGTCGTGCCTGACGCCCCACTTGTCCGCCAGGCGCTGGACGAGGAAGAGTCCCCAGCCGGTGTCCTCATCGGCGGACTTCTCCACGCACTCCGGGTCGAACCCCGGTCCTGTGTCGGCCACCTCGGTGAGAACCGCCGACTTGCCGATCGCGACGCTGAGCGTCACGGAGTCAGCTGCCGTGTGCCGCACGCTGTTCGTGACCAGCTCGGTTACGAGCAGGCGCAGAGTCTCCACGAGGGGTGGATCGAGGTCCGCTCGCAGCTCCGCAATGGCGCTACGAGCCGAAGCTGCCGCCTCGGGACCGCTCCCGAGCCGCATTTTCAGGGCATCGTGACTTTGCCCTTCAACGCCCCTGCGCGTTTCAATGGCCATCCCACTGAAGGTACCCAGGGAGCGATCAGGCCCAACCTCTGCAAGATCTAGTCCACGACGCGAAGCACGAGCACGGCAATGTCATCGCGGGGCCGGCCGCCCTGTGACAGCACCGCCGCCTCCTCGACTTTCGCGGCGATCGCGTCGGCCCCGGCGCCGGCGCATGTGGCCACCAGCTCCGCCAGCCGGCGCTCGTCCAGGACCGTGGCATCACCCCGACTCTCGATCACGCCGTCGGTGTAGAAGACGAGCGCGTCGCCCGGCTCGAGCGTGACGGCGCGGTCCTCCAGGTTCGGGTCGGGGACCACGCCGAGCAGGGTCCCGGGCGCTCCCACGGTCTCGACCGTTCCCTCGGCGCGCAGCAGCAGCGGGAGCGGATGCCCGCCGCAGGCCACTCCCACGCGCGCGCCGCGGTCGAGCTTCTCGATGTAGGCGTACGCGACGGTGCAGAAGCGGCGGTCGTCGCGCTGGCGAAGGAGCGCCTCGTTCAGCACGGCCAGGCTGCGGCTCGGAAGGTGCTCGCGCATCGCCGCGGCCCGCAGGGTGTAGCGGGCGAGCGCCGTCACCGCCGCGGCGTCCGGGCCCTTGCCGCACACATCTCCCATCACCACGGTCCAGCCTCGGTTGCCGGTCTCGAACATGTCGTAGAAGTCGCCGCCCACCTCGTTGCCCTCGCCGGTGGGGCGGAAGCGCGCGGCGGCCTCCACGCCGGGGATGTCCGGCAGCTCCACAGGCAGCAGGCTCTCCTGGAGGGTGCGCGCGATGTACGAGCGCTCGGTGTAGAGGCGGGCGTTGTCCACCGCCGTCGCGCAGCGCCGCCCCAGCTCCTGCGCGAGTTCCACGTCCTGTTCGTCGAAGCGCCGCCCGGAGTTGCCGCTCACGAACGTGAGCGCGCCGAGCGTGCGCCCGCGCGTGGTCATGGGAACGATGATCACGGAGCGCATCCCGAACTCGCTGAGGATCCGGTAGTGCTCCTCGTCCTGAGCGCCCTCCCGCAGCAGCTCGTCGGGTATCTCGGGGTAGAGCTCTGCCTGCCCGGTGCGAATCACCTGGTAGACGCCCGCCGGCGCATCCGGGTCGGGCGGGTAGCGCTTGCTCACGTCGAGCGCCCACTCGCGCACCTCGGGATCCACGTGCGCCAGCGCCTTGCGCTCGATCGCCCCGCTGTCGGTCACGAGCTCCACGGCCACCCAATCCGCCACCTCCGGCACCGCGAGGTTCGCCACCTCTACCAGCAGCTCGTCCGGGTTCAGCGAGGAGGCCAGCACCTCCGCGCTGCGCGCCAGGAAGCGCTGGGACATCTCCGCGCGCTTGTGCGCGCTGATGTCCTCGATCACGTTGATCGCCATGGTCACGTTGCCGTCCGTGTCTCGGATCGGTGTGGCCTTGACCGCCGACCAGTTCTCCTCACCGGTCTCACGGACGCGGAAGCGCACCACCGCCTCCGGCGCGTCCTGGCCCAAGAGCGCACGGCGGCCGGGCAGGGCCTCGAGGGGGAAGGGCCGTCCGTCCTCGTCGAGGATGTCGTAGCGGTCCATGATCGTGGCGGTCGGCGCGTTCAAGAGCTCCTCGGTCGACGAGAAGCCGAGCGTCCTCACGGCCGCATCGTTCGCGAACAGCAGCTTGCCGTCCGGGCCCTGGGCGGTCACGGCGTCAGCCACGCCCTGGAGGATCGCCTCGAGCTGCAGGCGTGCCTCCTCGCGCTCCTGCTGCGCCTGGAGGCGGGAGGTGATGTCCCGGATAGTTCCGGTGAACATCGGCGGGTCCGCCTCCGCGATTCGGTTCACGGCCAGCTCGACCGGGAACTCCTCGCCGTCCGCGCGCAGGCCGGTCAGCTCCAGGCGCTGGCCCAGGATTTTGCCCTCGCCGGTGTCCACGTAGCGGCGCAGCCCCTCGCGGTGACTCTCGCGGAGCGACGGCGGGATAACCAGCTCGGCCATCTCCTGACCGACGGCAACATCCTCCGGATAGCCGAAGAGCTGCTCGGCCGCGCCGTTGAACTCGACGATGCGGCCCTCGTGATCCATCGTGATCACCGCATCCAGCGAGGAGTCCAGCATGGCCGCCTTCCGGGCCTCGCTCACCCGGACGGCCTGCTGGGCGCGCACGAAGTCCATGAACTCGCCGATCTGGCGCCCGAGCGCATCCGCCAGGGCGTAGAGCTCGGGATCCCGCTCGCGGATCTCGCGCGAGAACAGCTCCAGCACGCCGATGCGCTCGTCTCCGTTGCGGATCGGGAACGCCATCCCGCCGCGTAGGCCGACGCCGATGAACTCCTTCTCGCGGATGAATGCCCCGCTCGCGCGGACGTCGCCGACCCAGAGCGGATGGCCCCGCTCCCACACGAGGCCGGCAAGACCGGTGCCACTGACCATCGTCATCTCACGGCTGACACGCTCGAAGTCGCCGAAGTCGAGGTCGTGTTCGCGCCACACCGCCACGATGCGCAGCCTGTCGTCGCCGTCCATGGTCCAGAACTGCGCGAGCTCGCGGCCGAGCGGCCTGGCGATCGCCTCGAGCAGGCGCGGGGCGGCTTCGTCGAAGCTGCTCGACTCCGCGAGGGCCCGCGCCACGCCGTACTGCACCTGAAGGCGGGCCGCGTCGCGTTCGCGCTGGGCGCGCAGCCGGGCGACCACCACCGACAGCATCCCGCCAACGGCCACGACCACGATCCCGATCACATGCGTGCTGCTTCCGAAACCGTCGGAGAGGAGCCCGGCCGGGACCGAGATCGCGAGGGCGAGCAGCGCAACCGCCGCGGTCTGTCGGGTGGTGGCACCAGTCGCCGCGATCAGCGGACCCACCACGACCAGCTCGGCGAGCACGGCGCGCGTTCCGAGCGCGGCGTCGATCACTAGCACCACGCCCATCGCAGCCAGGGCAAGCAGAACCGTCCTGCGGCCGCGGGCGGAGTCCCCCGAATTCAGATGCAAGCCCAACTTGGGCGAGGATACTGCGCTAGAAACCCGGGAGTGTCGATTCACGACACCGATCCGGAGGGGGTCACGCGCGTTCGCGCGGCAAACCCGTCGCCGCTCACTCTGGATGGGACGAACACGTACGTCGTTGAGCGCTGGGTTGTCGACCCGGGCCCTTCTGATCCTGTGCACCTTGATGCGGTGCGGGATGCCGCTGACGGCAGCATTGAGGGGGTTGTTCTTACGCACTCTCATGCTGATCACGCCGAGGGGGCCGAGTTGCTCGGGGCGCCCGTGGTGCTGCCGATCGACGGTCAGGCGGTCGGGCCGTTTCGTGCGCTTGGCACGCCTGGGCACTCCGCCGACAGCGTCTGCCTGCTGTTCGGTGGTATCTGCTTCACGGGCGACACGGTGCTCGGAACCGGCAGCGTCTTCATCGCTCCCGGCGAGGGCTCCCTGTCCGCATACCTCGACTCCCTGCGGCGGCTGCGCGAGCTCGACCTTTCGGTGCTCTGCCCGGGCCACGGCCCATACGTCTCGGACCCCGCCGCGAAGCTCGACGAGTACATCGCCCACCGCCTCGACCGCGAGCGCCGACTGGTGGACGCCCTGGACGCCGGCCTCCGCAGCCGCGACGACCTCCTTGACGCCGCCTGGCCCGAGGTGCCTACGGAGCTCCGCCCAGCAGCGGCGCTGACACTCGCAGCGCACCTCGAAAAACTCAGTGAAGAGGGCCGGCTACCCAGCGACGCCGGCTAGCCCGCCCGGGGCGAAACCCCACTCCATCGCACTTGTGTGTGCCGAGCGGCCACGGTGGAAAGCATGGCTTTCAGGTGCACCGTGCGGTGCTCCCCGCAGACGAACGCACAACCCACCGAGGAATACCGACCACGACAGTGCCCAGAACACTCCTCGACCTCATTGCTGTCGTTCAGCGGCATGAACTGAGGGGAGCGCTGAGGGAGGCCGAGCGGCCCGTCTCACAGACTCACTCTCGCTGCACGACCTCGTCGCCCGATATGAGCGGAGGCCTGGGCTACGCGCGGTCCGAGGCCTTCTTAAAGAGGCCAGCATCGGCGCCAAGATCATCCGCAACGAGCTCGAGGAGCGCTTCCAGGACCTTCCTCATCAGAGCGGTCTGCCACAGCCGCAGACCAACGTGATCATCGAGGGCCTACGAGGTCGACTGCGTCTGGCCCGAGGCGCGGGTGATCGTCGAACTGGACGGCCACGCCACCCACTCGCCCGCGCACGCCTTCGAGCTCGACCGTGCACGTGACCCCAGGCTCGAGGCGGCGGGCTCGCGCGTGATCCGGATCACCTGGCGGCAACTCGAGCAGGAGCCGGAGCTGGTGGAGGCGGATCTGCGGCGGCTTCTGCTGCGCGGCTAGTCTTTCGATCCCCATGATCAGCACCAACCAGTTCAAGAACGGGACCCACATCGAGGTCGACGGCACAATCTTTCGGATCATGGACTTCCAGCACGTGAAGCCGGGCAAGGGCGGCGCCTTCGTACGTACCAAGCTGAAGCGCGTGGACGACGGCGCGAGCATCGACCGGACGTTCCGGGCGGGCGAGAAGTTCCGGCCGGTGCGGACGGAGTCCCGCAAGATGACCTTCCTCTATACGGACGGCACCGAGGCTCACTTCATGGACACCCAGACCTACGACCAGATGGCGGTGCCGGAGGACTCGGTTGCAGAGTCGCTCAAGTGGGTTCTGCCCAACGAGGAGGTCGAGGTGCTCTACGTCGATGAGTCGCCGACCGACATCCAGGTGCCGAGCGCCGTCGAGCTGGGAGTGGCCGAGACCGAACCGGGGCTTCGCGGCGATACGGCGAGCGGCGGCGGCGACAAGCCGGCCACGCTCGAGTCCGGCGTGGTGGTGCGCGTGCCGCTGTTCGTGAACGTGGGCGACCGGGTCCGCGTGGACACCCGCTCCGGCGAGTACGTCTCGCGCGCGTGAGCCCGCCGTGTCCAGGCGCACCGACCAGCGAAGGGCCGCCGTGGTGGCCCTCTACCAGGCCGACGTGACAGGCCGTTCCGCTCCCGACCTCGTGGAGCGCGGCGCCGCCCCGTTCACGCGCGAGCTGGTGGAGGGCGTGGAGGGCGAGCGCGGCGAGCTCGACGAGTCGATCGCGCGCCATGCCACGGGCTGGTCGCTCGACCGCATCGCGCCGCTCGAGCGCAACATTCTGCGCGTGGCCATCCACGAGCTGCGCAGCCGCCCGGACGTGCCGGACGAGGTGGCGATCGACGAGGCCGTGGAGGCCGCAAAGGAGCTGTGCTCGGCGGACGCACCCGGCTTCGTGAACGGGATCCTCGGCGCTGTCCAGAGGGAGTACGCGGCGTGAACCGACCGGAGACCCTGACCGCACTCGCCGAGGAGCTCGAGGCGGTGGCGGACAAGCTGCGCGCCGACGCGGTCGACTCCGACGAGGCCGCCGACCTCGTGGAGCGCTGCGCCGAGATCGCCGCGCGGCTCGGTGCGGAGATCGACTCGCGGGCGCGCGGGGCGAGCGAGTCGGAGGGCCAGGAGCGCCTTCTTTGAGCTCCACTGACACCGCGGCCTACCCGGTCGAGCTCCAGCAGAAGGTCGACGACTATCTCGACGGCCTCCGCTTCGCCGCCGAGCCCGGCACGGCCCGGCTCGAGGAGGCCATGCGCTACTCGCTGCTCGCGGGCGGTAAGCGCATCCGCCCGGTGCTCGCGCTCGCGACCGCCGAGGCGCTCGGTCGCTCCCCCGACGAGGTCCTTCCGCTCGCCGCGGCCATCGAGATGATCCACACCTACTCGCTGATCCACGACGACCTCCCGGCGATGGACGACGACGAGCTGCGCCGTGGCCAGCCCACCTGCCACGTGGCCTTCGGCGAGGACGTGGCGATCCTGGCGGGCGACGGGCTCTTCGCCGAGGCGCTGCGCCTCGCGCTCTCGGAGCAGCGGGGCGAGCCGGCCCACGTGCTCGCCGCGGTTCGAGAGCTCGTGACCGCCGCGGGAACGCACGGCATGGTCGGCGGGCAGTTCCTCGACGTGGCGGCTGGGGACGCTCCGGACCTACGCCGTGTGCACGAGCTGAAGACCGGCGCGCTGATCGCCGCGTCGGTCGGCTGCATCCTGGCGCTCGAGGGCTTGGACGGACCTGCCACAATCCCGTTCCGGCGCTTCGCGGCCGAGCTCGGAGTTGTCTTTCAGATCGTCGACGACATCCTCGACGTGACAGGGGACGAGGCAGAGCTCGGGAAGCCGCGCGGCTCCGACGAACGCCACGGAAAGGCGACCTATGTGAGTGTGTTCGGCCTCAACCGGGCACGGGAGCTGGCGAAGGAAACGCACGCATCAGCCAGGGCCGCCCTCGCGGAAGCTGAGGGCGCCACCGGCCGGCTCACACAGATCGCCGACTACATCCTCACCCGCACCACATGACCAAGCTCCTCGACAACATCGACGGCCCGGCCGACCTCAAGGGCCTCGACGACGAGCAGCTGACGCTGGTTGCGCAGGAGGTCCGCGAGCTGATCATCGACACGATCGGCGAGATCGGCGGCCACTTCGGAGCCAACCTCGGCGCCTGCGAGATCGCCGTGGCGATCCACTCCCTGCTCGAGTCCCCGCGCGACAAGGTGCTCTGGGACGTGGGCCACCAGGCCTACCCGCACAAGGTCCTCACCGGGCGCCGCGGAGAGCTCCACACGATCCGCAAGTACGGCGGCCTCGCGCCCTTCTGCGCGATGCACGAGTCGGAGCACGACATCATGGGCGCCGGCCACGCCTCGACCAGCGTGTCGTACGCGGTGGGCATCAAGGAGGCCATGCGCCGCGGCGTGGCGCCCGACGGCAAGGTCGTGGCCGTGATCGGGGACGGCGCGCTCACCGGAGGCGTCTCGTTCGAGGCCCTGCTCAACGCCGGCGGCATGGACATGCCGATGGTGATCGTGGTGAACGACAACGGCATGTCGATCGCCCCGAACGTGGGCGCGCTGTCGCGCCTCTTCAACCGCATGCGGCTGAATCCGAAGCTGTACCACGCACGCGAGGACGCCGAGGAGACGCTCACCAAGCTGCCCGCGGGCATCGGCAGCAAGATCGAGCGCCTCGGGCCGATCCTGAAGGAGTCGCTGAAGGCCTACTGGGCGCCGGGGCTCTTCTTCGAGGAGCTCGACCTCGCCTACGTGGGAGTGATCGACGGCCACGACGTGAAGGCGCTCCGCCAGGCGATCGGCGAGGCCCTTGAAGCCGACCGGCCGGTGGTCGTGCACTGCAAGACCGTGAAGGGCAAGGGCTTCGTGCCGGCCGAGGAGGGCGGGCTCGAGGGCATGGAGAAGTGGCACGCCGCCAAGCCGGGGTCGGTCGTGAACGGCGCCGCGGCGCCGAAGAAGAAGCCGGAGGCGAAGAGCGGCAAGTTCTCCAAGGCGGCGCCGCCGCAGTACACGACCGTGTTCGGCGAGGCGCTCGTGGAGGAGTGCCGCCGGGACGAGCGCGTGATGGGAATAACCGCCGCGATGAACTCCGGCACCGGCCTGAACCTGCTCCAGAAGGCCCTGCCCGACCGCTACTACGACGTCGGGATCGCCGAGCAGCACGCGGTCCTGTTCGCCGCCGGTCTCGCGCTCGAGGGGGCGAAGCCGGTGGCGGCGATCTACTCGACCTTCCTCCAGCGCGGCTATGACCAGATCGTCCACGACATCTGCCTCCAGAAGCTGAACGTGGTGTTCGCGATGGACCGCGCGGGCCTGGTCGGCGATGACGGCCCCACCCACCACGGCGCTTTCGACATCTCATACCTGCGCTGCCTGCCGCACATGGTCCAGATGGCCCCGCGCGACGAGGCCGCCCTCGTGAACATGCTGCACACCGCGCTCCTCTACGACAACGGGCCGGTTGCGCTGCGCTACCCACGCGGCGAGGCCGAGGGCGTGCCGCTGCCGGTACATCCCGAGCCGATCGAGATCGGCCGCGGCGAGCTGCTGCGCGAGGGTGAGACGGTTGCACTGCTCGGCTACGGCTACGGAGTGAGCGTGGCCCTCGGCGCCGCCGATCGGCTCGCCGACGAGCACGGCGTGGAGGCCACCGTGGCGGACGCCCGCTTCGCCAAGCCGCTCGACGCCGAGCTGGTGGAGCGCCTCGCCGCCGAGCACGACGTGCTCGTGACCGTGGAGGAGAACGTGCTCGCCGGCGGTTTCGGCTCAGGCGTGCTCGAGCACCTCGCCGACCGCGACCTGCTCGCGGGCACCCGCGTTCTGCGCTTCGGCCTCCCCGACCGCTACGTGACCCACGGCCAGCCCGCGCTCCTGCGCGAGGAGGTCGGGCTCACGCCCGAGGCCGTGGCCGAGCGGGTGGCGCAGGCAGTGCTCGAGCCCTCGCTCGCCTAGCGCGGCCCGGGCCGGCTACCAGCGCGTGAGCGTGCTGTCGGCCTCGAGCCGCAGCGCGAGCGCTGTGAGCAGGCGGATCGTGTTCTCCACGTCGTCGAGCTGCACCAGCTCGACCGGGGAGTGCATGTAGCGCAGCGGGATCGACACCACGGCCGTGGGGATCCCGCCGCGGCTGAGGTGAATCGTGTCGGCGTCGGTATGGGTGGACGAGCCCGCGGCCTCGGTGGAGCACTCGATGCCCTCGGCCCGCGCCGCCTCGTCGAGGAGATCGTTGAGCGGCCGGCTCACCACCGCCCCGCGCGTGATCACGGGACCGCTCCCGAGGCCGTGGTCGCCGATCTCGCCGGGATCCACTCCCGGAGCGTCGGTGGCGTGCGTCACGTCCACGACCACCGCGAGATCCGGCTCGACCCCGTAGGCCATCACGCGAGCGCCGTGCGCGCCGATCTCCTCCTGAACCGCCGCCACGCCCGCCACCGGGCCGCCACCGCCGCCGGCCTCCTTCACCCGCCGCGCCACCTCGAGCGCCACGTACACGCCGAGGCGGTTGTCGAGCGCGCGCGAGACGAGCCGCTCGTTCGGCAGCTCGAGCGGCTCGGCAGTGAGCAGGACCTGGTCGCCCGGCGAGACCATCGAGCGGGCCTCGTCGCCGTCCTTCGCGCCGATGTCCACGTGCAGGTCCTTCAGCCGCATCGCCTTCTTGCGCTCCTCGGCGTCGGTGAGGTGGGGCGGCTTGCGGCCCACCAGGCCCGGCACGATCCCCTCGCGCGTGAACACCTGCACGCGCTGGCCCACGAGCACCTGCGGGTCCCAGCCGCCCGACTGCACCACGTGGAGGAAGCCCTTGTCGCTCACGTGGCTCACGAGCAGGGCGATCTCGTCCACGTGGCCCACGATCGCGAGCAGCGGATGCTCCGAGTTGCCGTTCACGCGCGCGACCGTCGTGCCCAGGCGGTCCACCGACACGTCGTCCGCGAACTCCTCGGCGGCCTCGCGCCACACGCGCGCCGGCTCGCTCTCGTGGCCGGGCGGGCCGGGGGCGGTGAGCAACTTGAGAAGAAGGTCGGGGGCTGCCATCGCGGAGAGGCTAGCGGCGTGCGACGGTCGGCTCGATGGAAACCTCGCTAGTCAGGCTGTTCGCGATGTAGCAGTGCTCGTGCGCGGTGTCCACGAGCTTCCGGACCCGCTCGTCGCTCGCGTCACCCGTAACGGTGATCCGCGGTCGCAGCGTGATCTTGGTGATCCGGAGCGGCGGGTCGTCCTCCGGCATCACCCCGAGCGCGTCATCCTCGTACCCGACGACGTCGATCCGGGCCTTGGCGGCCAGGTGCAGGAAGAACAGCATCTGGCATGAGGACGCGGACATCACGAGCAGCTGCTCCGGGTTCAGGATGCTCGGATCGCCGTGCGCCTCTCCGGTGGTGAGGCGCAGTTCCTGCTCCGCGGGCGCCGCCGTGGCCGTGTGGAGCCGGTCGTACCCATTCCAGCCAAGGCCGGTGGAGCCGCTCCAGCTCAGCCGAGTCTCGTACCGGTGCGTGCCCATCGGTGCAGAATAGAAGCGTGTCCCAGCAGAACGTGGAGCTAGTACGCGCCAGCTTCGAGGCATTCGGCCGCGGGGACTTCGACGCCGCGTTCGCCGCGTACGGCCCCGACATCGAGTGGTGCACCGCCGACGACGAGCCCGATTCGCGGACCTACACAGGCCTCGCCGAGCTGCGGGCCTTCGTGGCTCACCTCGCGGACCCGTGGAGCGACCGCTTCGGCCCGGCCATCCACTTCGAGGACTTCATCGACTGCGGCGACTGGGTCCTGGCGCCGTGGAGCGGGCGGCTCCACGGCCACGGCAGCGGGATCGAGATGGAGGTATCGGAGACCTACGCGGTGCGGGTTCGGGACGGCAGGATCGTGCGCGTGGACGAGTACCGCACCGTCGAGGAGGCCATCGACGCCGTGACCCGCTCCCAGACGTAGAAACGGCCCCGCCGGGAGAGCGGAGCCGTTTCTGAGGGAGGAGTGATGCGTATGGGTTCTTTGGGAGGAAGTCTTAGATCGCCCGGGCGCTGTAGCGCGTGACAGAGGTCATCACCAGCGCGGCGATGCCGGCAACCGCGAACAGGGCCATTGCCTCGAGCTGGCCCGCCACGGCGAAGATGCCGGCGGACAGGATCAGGCCGAGGGCGAGGCCGCGGTCATAGACCGCCTGGGCGGACATCGGGAGCGTGCCCCGGCCGCCGGGCTCGGTGCCCGCCAGCCCCAGCGCGATCGCGAGCGTGCCCACGAGAACGCCGGTCACGAGCGGCGCGGCGTCGAGCCCCATCAGGAAGGGGCCGCCGATCAGGGCGCTGCCGGCAACCACCAGCAGGGCGGCGCGCAGCGAATGCGAGATCACATGCGTCGAACTCATCTCAATCGAGGCTACCCCGACGCTTCGAGGGGAGTGTGAGGTCGGTCACAGATACTCTCCGGCCGTGGCTAAGCGGCGGCTCGACACCCTGCTCGCCGAGCGCGGGCTGTTCGAATCGCGCTCGCGTGCCGCTGCCGCGGTGATTGCCGGCGACGTCCGCGTGGGCGGTCAACCCGCTCAGAAGCCGGGCCAGCTCGTGGCCGACGAGGCCGACGTGGCGGTGACCGAGCCGCCGCCGTTCGTCTCGCGCGGGGGCGTGAAGCTCGCGAACGCGCTCGACGCCTTCGGGATCGACCCCAGCGGCCGACGCGCGCTCGACGTGGGCGCATCCACCGGCGGCTTCACCGACTGCCTGCTCCAGCGCGGTGCGGCCGCGGTGGTCACCTACGACGTGGCGTATGGCGAGCTCGACTGGCGCCTGCGCAACGACGAGCGCGTGACCGTGATCGAGCGCCACAACGCACGCGCCCTCGAGGCGGCCGAGCTGCCCTTCGCCCCGGACCTGATCGTGGCCGACGTGTCGTTCATCTCGCTGACGAAGGTGCTTCCGGCCGTGGTGGCCGCGGCGCCGCCGCGCTTCGACCTGCTCGCCATGGTCAAGCCCCAGTTCGAGGTGGGCCGCGAGCAGATAGGCAAGGGCGGCGTGGTGCGCAGCCCCGACGACAGGCGCGGGGCGCTGCTGAAGGTCGGCGAGCACGCGATCCGCGAGCTGGGCGCCTCGGTCCTCGGCTATGCCTCCTCCGGGCTTCCCGGGCCCGCCGGGAACCTCGAGACCTTCGTGTGGATCGCGGAGCCCGGGCATGAGGGCGCGCTGGAGGACCTGGAGGCCGCCGCCAGAAGGGCGGAGCCGTGAGCCGCCCGCCCCGGAGCCTCACAGTCTTCAGCCACGCGCGGCCGGAGCAGACCGGCGACGCGCTGCGGCGCGTGATCGAGATGGCGCGCGAGGCCGGGGTGGAGGTGAACGTTCCGCAGGCCGAGGTGGACAAGCACGGCATCGAGGCCGTGGATGGCGTCCGCCTCCGCGCTGAGCCGTCCGACGACACAGACCTCGCTGTTGTGCTCGGCGGCGACGGGACCATCCTCACCACCCTGCGGCTCTACGCGGGGCGGCGCGTGACCATCTTCGCGGTCAACTTCGGAACGATCGGCTTCCTCGCCACGGTGGAGCCCTCGGAGCTCCAGGAGGGAATGCGCAAGGCGCTCGCCGGCGACCTCGACGTGCTCGAGCTTCCGGGCCTGATCGCCTCGACCGCGGACGGCGACGCGCTGGCCATGAACGACATCTCCTTCCACCGCCGCCACACCGGCCGGGTAGCCGAGCTGGCCTACTCGGTCGAGGGTGAGCAGCTCGGCGAGGTGCGCTGCGACGGGCTCGTGGTGGCCACTCCCGCCGGATCGACGGGTTACAACCTCGCCAACGGCGGGCCGGTGCTCGCCTGGGGCGTGGAGGGCTACGTGGTCTCGTTCATCGCGCCGCACACGCTCACCGCGCGCGCTCTGGTGGTTGCGCCCGGGGACGTGCTGTCGGTCACCAACCGCTCTCGTGACGAGGACGTGGAGATGACGACGGACGGCCGCCGGGTCTGCATCCTGCCGCGCGAGCAGAGCATCTCGGTTCGCTTCCAGGCCGGCTGCGCGCTGCTCGCCCAGGCGCCCGGGGCGAGCTTCTACCACCGCCTACGCGAGAAGTTCGGCCGTCTGGCCTACTGACACGGCGCCCGACAGCCAGTCGAAGCTGATCTGGTCCGGCTCGACGGCGGGTGAGAACAGATAGCCCTGGGCGTAGCGGCAGCCACTCTCGAGCAGGTACTCGCGCTGGGCCTCGGTCTCGACGCCCTCCGCGATCACCTCGAGGCCGAACCCCTTGGCGAGGTACATGATCGCGGTCACGAGCATCCGCGCGGTGTCCACCTCAGGCAGTCCGTGAACGAACGAGCGGTCGATCTTCAGGAACGTCACGGGGAGCTCGCCGAGCCGCGCGAGCGATGAGTGACCGGTGCCGAAGTCGTCGATGGCGAGCCGGATCCCGAGCGCACGGAGCGCCGCCAGCTCGTCGTTCTGCCCGCGCCGGGGGGTCATCATCGAGGACTCGGTCATCTCGAGCGTGAGTCGCGAGGGCTCGCCGCCCGCGTTCCTGATCAGCCGCCCGATCGCCTCCGCGCCGATCTGCTGGCAGGTGTCCGGCGGGACGTTGATCGACATCGCGTGGTCGTTACCGGCGGCCTGCCAGGCGGAGGCCTGCCGGCTCGCCTCGGCGATCACCCACTCGCTTATCGGTCGGATCAGGCCGGTGCGCTCGGCCAGCGGGATGAAGTCGTCCGGCGGGATCATGCCGCGGACGGGGTCCTCCCAGCGAATGAGCGCCTCGGCGCCGGTCATGGTCCCGGACCTGAGCTCGACGACGGGCTGGTAGTGGAGCACGAGCTCGTCGGCGGCGATTGCCTTGCGCAGGCGCAGGGCGAGCTCGAGCTGTTCCTGGGCATCCCGCTCGCCGGGGCGGTACACGCTGCAGACGTCGCGCCCCGCGGCCTTCGCCTGGTACATGGCGGCGTCGGCGTGCTGGAGCAGGGTCTGTGCATCGGAGGCATCGAAGGGGAACAGGCTGATCCCGACGCTCGCGTGGATGTCGAGCTCCACGCCGCTCACCGAGAGCGGCTCCTGCAGTGCGCGACGCACGCGCTCCGCGGCCTGCTCGGCGGCGGCCGTAGCCTCGGGCAGGAGTCCCGGAAGGTCACCCATCAGAAGGAGGAACTCGTCGCCGCCGTCTCTACCGACAATGTCGTCCACTCGGGTGGCGCTGCGCAGGCGTCCGGCGATGGCGGCGAGCAGCTCGTCGCCGGCCTCGTGGCCGAAACTGTCGTTCACGAGCTTGAAGTCGTCGAGATCGACGTAGAGGACAGCGACCGCACGGCCGCTCGCGCCTGCGTCCGTGAGCGCATCGCCGAGCCGGCTTCGGAACTGATCGCGGTTGGGCAGGCCCGTCAGGGGATCGTGGTTGGCACGATGGCTCAACTCGCGCTCGGCGAGCTTGCTGTCGGTGATGTCGAAGATCACGCCCTGGGTGAGCGGAGGGTGTCCGTCGCCGCCCGGGAGGATCACCGTTTGGTCGACCACCCAGCGCACGGCTCCATCGGCCGCCACGACGCGATATTCGTCGCGGAAGGGCAGCTGCGCCTTCTGCGCAGCGGTGTATCCCTGACGAGCGCGTGCGCGATCCTCGGGATGAACGGTCGTGAGCCAGGCGTCGGGGCTCGAGAGCCACTCCTCCTGGGTGATCCCGAACAGCTCCTCGATCTGGGGGCTGACGAATACGCTGGCTCCCGTTACGAGATCGTCGACATAGGTGATCGCCGGCAGTCGGTCGATCAGCGATTGGTACTGGCCCAGGGTCGACTGCAGCTCGCCGTGGAGCCTGGCGTTCTGGACCGCGCTCCCGGCCATGCCGCAGACCAGCTGGCAGTACGACACGTCGTCCTTGCTGAACGCCCCGTCCGTCCGCGCGATCTCCATCGTCCCGATCGCCTGGCCCTTCGAGACCAGCGGCAGGACCAGACCCGCGCTCATCCCGTGTTCGCGAAGCCAGGCCTGCTCGGCCGGGTCATCGCCGGGGCGATCGACCTGCGTGATGAGTGTCTGGAGGTCCTCGAGCACCCGCCGGGTGGCGGGGTATTTGTCCAGTGGCCCGTAGACCTCTCCGGAGGGGATCGTCAAGCCGAGGTCTTCGACCTCCAGGTGGGTGAGCGCCACCAGTACGTCGCGCTCACGATCCCAGAGCGTGATCGCGGCTATCACGGCGCCGGTTTCGCGGATCGCCCAGGAGACGAGGTCCTCGGTCAACTCGCGCAGGTCGAGGCTCGACGTCATGCGCCGAGACAGCTCGGTGAGGTCCTGGAATCTGTCAGTCATGGGGCACGCGCCCGAAAAGCGCGGCTTTCCATGTATCGGCATCCCGCGCGAATCCGGTGAGCCGCTGCCGAGCGCGGCGGCTCCGTCGGGTCGCGCTGGTACACCTGAGCGGTGCTGCTCGAGCTGCGCATAGAGAACCTTCTCCTGATCGAGAGGGCGGAGCTGCGGCCGGGCGACGGGCTCACCGCGATCACGGGGGAGACGGGCGCCGGAAAGACCGTGCTCGCCCACGCGCTGGATCTCCTGCTGGGCGGCAAGCCGCGCTCGGGCATAGTCAGGCCGGGCGCGCCGGAGGCCTACGTGGAGGGTGTGTTCGAGCTGCCGCCGGGGTTGATCGAGCAGCCCGAGCTGGCGGATCTGCGCGAGCGCGTGGGGGAGGAGTTGGACGAGATCGTGCTGGCGCGGCGGGTCAGCGCCGAGGGACGCTCGCGCGCCTTCGTGCAGGGTCGCTCCGCCACCGCGGCTGACCTTCAGGCGCTCGGCGGCAGCATGGTCGCCTTCTTCGGGCAGCACGAGCACCGGCGGCTCACGCTCGCCTCGGCGCAGCTCGACCTGCTGGACGGCTTCTGCGGCGGCGATCAGCTCGAGCTGCGCGCGGGCCTCGGCGCCGCCCACGCGCAGATCCGGCAGCTGGAGGGAGTGCTGGCCGAGCTGCGCGAGCGCGCGGGCACGCGCGACCGTGACCTCGACCTGCTCGCGTTCGAGATCGAGGAGATCGAGGAGCTCGACCCGAGCGAGGAGGAGAAGGCGTCGCTCGTGGCGGAGCGCTCCCGGCTCCAGCAGCTCGACGGTCTGCTCGCGGCCGCTGGGGCCGGGGCGGAGGCGATCACCCCGAGCGGCGACGAACCCGGGGTGGCCGCGCTGCTCGCGGGGACGGAGAACCTCGCCGGCGCCGTGGTGGGCGCGGACCCTGAGCTCGATGGGCTGGCGGAGCGGCTCTCGGCCCTTCGCCTCGAGGCGGAGGATCTCGGCGCGGACCTGCGGCGCTATGCCGATTCGCTCGAGGCCGAGCCCGGCAGGCTCGACGTCGTCGAGGAGCGCCTCGAGCTGTACGACCGTCTCGAGCGAAAGCACGGCGGCACCGTGGCCGCGGTGCTCGCGCACGCGGAGCGCTGCCGCGCCGAGCGGGCGCGCCTGGAGCGGGCAGAGGTCGAGACCGAGCGGGCGGAGGCGGCGCTTGCGGAGGCCCGCGGCGAGCGCGAGGCGATGGCGCGCCGCGTCGGGACGGCCCGGCGAAAGGCGGCGCCGCGGCTCGCCAAGCGCGTGCGCGAGGAGCTCGCCGTCCTGGCGATGGAGAACGCGGCCTTCGAGGTGCTCGTGGAGCCGCGGGAGGAGATCTCCACCAGCGGCGGCGAGCGCGTCGAGTTCATGCTGGCGCCCAACCCGGGCGTGCCCGCGGCGGCGATCCGCGACGCCGCGTCCGGCGGCGAGCTCTCGAGGGTGATGCTCGCCCTCATGACAGTGGCCGGAACGGGGGAGTCCCGCACGCTCGTGTTCGACGAGGTGGATGCCGGGGTCGGGGGCCAGACCGCACGCGCGGTCGGAGAGCGCCTGCGCGCGCTCGGCGACACGCGCCAGGTGCTCTGCATAACCCACCTGCCGCAGATCGCGGCGCTGGCGAGCGCCCACTTTCGAATCGAGAAGTCGTCGGAGGCCGACACCGCGCTCACCACCGTCGAGGCGCTCGAGGGCGACGGCGTCGTGGTGGAGCTGTGTCGCATGCTCGGCGCGGAGGCCGACGACAAGGCCGCGCGTAGGCACGCGAAGGAACTCCTGGCGGCCGCCTGAGCCATCCGCCGCCATGACGAGTACACTCGACTTCCCAGAGAGTTAATGCCCCAGAGCCGCCCGGAAACCCGTTTCATCTTCATCACCGGCGGTGTCGTCTCCGCTCTTGGGAAGGGCATCGCAGCAGCCTCTCTGGGTCAACTCCTGGTCGCGCGTGGGCTGTCCGTGACGATCCAGAAGTTCGACCCGTACATCAACGTCGATCCCGGGACGATGAGCCCGTTCCAGCACGGCGAGGTGTTCGTCACGGAGGACGGCGCGGAGACCGATCTCGACCTCGGTCACTACGAGCGCTTTACCGACACGAACACGAGCCGCGCCTCCAACGCCACGGCTGGCGCGATCTACAACTCGGTGATCCGGCGCGAGCGCCGCGGCGACTACCTCGGCGGCACTGTCCAGGTGATCCCGCACATCACCGACGAGATCAAGAACCGCATCAAGCTCGTGGCCGAGACCACGGACGTCGACATCGTGATCACCGAGATCGGCGGCACGGTGGGCGACATCGAGTCGCTTCCGTTCCTCGAGGCCCTGCGCCAGTTCCACTCCGAGATCGGGCGCGACCGCTGCGTGTTCGTGCATCTCACGCTCGTCCCGTTCCTGGGTCACGCCGGAGAGCTGAAGACGAAGCCCACGCAGCACTCCGTCCAGGAGCTGCGCCGCATCGGCATCCAGCCGGACATGGTCATGTGCCGCTCCGAGGAGCAGCTCGGCAAGGAAATCCGCGAGAAGATCGCCCTGTTCGCGAACCTGCCGGTCAGCTCGGTGGTGTCGGCGCGCGACGTGGACTCGATCTACAAGGTGCCGCTGGAGTTCGCGCACGAGGGCGTCGACGAGACGATCTTGAAGCACCTCGGCATCGAGCTGCCGCCGCCCGACCTGTCGGACTGGGAGGGGCTCGTCGAGCGCGTCGAGGCCGCCACCGAGCCGGTGCGCATCGCCCTTGTCGGCAAGTACAACCAGCTGGCGGACGCGTACCTCTCCGTGATCGAGGCCCTCAACCATGCGGGTTCGCACCACGGAGGCAAGGTGGAGGTCGTGTGGGTGGACAGCGAGCGGCTCACGGACGGTGAGGTCGAGCAGGAGCTCGCCACCTGCGACGGGATCCTCGTGCCGGGAGGCTTCGGCGTGCGCGGCATCGAGGGCAAGATCCAGGCCGCGCGCTACGCGCGTGAGAACGACGTGCCGTACCTCGGCATCTGTCTCGGCATGCAGATCGCCGTCGCGGAGTTCGCACGCCACGTGGCCGGCATGGACGGTGCGAACTCGACCGAGTTCGACCCCGAGACGCCCTACCCCGTGATCGACCTCCTGCCTGAGCAGAAGGAGGTGCGCGACATGGGCGGCACGATGCGCCTGGGCGCCGATCCCGTGAAGCTGCACGACGACACGCGCGCCCGCGAGATCTACGGCGAGGCCGTCATCTACGAGCGCCACCGCCACCGCTACGAGGTGAACAACCATCTGCGCAAGCGGCTCGAGCAGGCCGGGCTCGTGTTCAGCGGAACGTCGCCGGACGACCGCCTCGTCGAGGTGGTCGAGCTGACGGACCACCCGTTCTTCGTTGCATCTCAGTACCACCCGGAGTTCAAGTCGCGGCCGCTGCGCCCGCAGCCGCTCTTCCGGGACTTCGTGGGCACGGCCCTCGAACATGCGCGCAGCCGCACGCCCGAGTCCGACGCGGGGCGCAAGCGCGCGCCCGAGGTCGAGCCGGAAGTGCACGCCGAGTCGCGCTCGTAGTTCGCTCCGCCTTAGAGTGAGCGGGTGATCTTCCGGCAGTTCGTCCACGACGACCTCGGCTGTGCGAGCTACCTGATCGGTGACGAGCACGCGGGTGCTGCCGCCGTGGTCGATCCGCGGCTGGACATTGGCGAATACCTGCGTGTCGCCCGCTATCTCGGCGTGCGGATCGAGCACATCCTCGAGACGCACAACCACGCGGATCACGTCTCGGGGCACGGGCGCCTGGCGGCGGCCACCGGCGCCGTGATCCACGTGCACGGCGAGGCCGCGCCCGAGTACGACCACGAGCCCTTCGAGGACGGCTGGGAGCTCGCGCTCGGCCAGCTGACGGTCCGCGCGCTCCACACGCCGGGGCATCGCCCCGAGCACACCGCCTTCGCGCTCGTCGATACCGCGCGCAGCCCCGAGCCCTGGGCCGTGCTCAGCGGGGACACGCTGTTCGTGGGCGATGTGGCGCGGCCGGACCTCGCCGTCGACAAGGAGGAGGGCGCGCGAGGGATCTTCCACTCCCTGCACGACCAGCTGCTGCCGCTGCCCGACGTGTGCGAGGTCTGGCCGGGGCATCTCGGCGGGTCGATGTGCGGCGGGCCGGGCATGGACCTGAAAATCTCATCGACGATCGGCTTCGAGCGGGCGAACCAGCCGCTGCTCTCGGTGGCCGACGAGGCCGAGTTCGTGAGGCGAACCACATCGACCCTCGGGCCGCAGCCACCCAACTTCAAGAACATCGTGGCGATCAACCGCGGGCCGCTGATGATGGAGACCGTGGATGCCCACCCGCTCACGCCGCGGCAGGTCCAGCAGGCCGAGGCCGACGGCGCGCTCGTGGTCGACGTGCGCACCGACCTCCAGTTCGACGACGCTCACATCCCGCGCGCGATCTCCATCACCGCGCGTCGCGCCGGCTTCGGCTCGAGGCTCGCCTGGCTTGCCGATCCCGACCAGCCGCTCGTCCTGGTCGGCCGCGACGACGAGGACGCCCGCGAGGCCGCCGAGCTCGCGGGAGCCGTCGGACTGCGCAACATCGGCGGCTTCCTCGCCGGTGGGATGACCTCGTGGCGAGAGGACAGGCTCGACGTGGACGGCGTGGAGCGGCTCACGGTGCCCGAGCTGCACGAGCGCTGGGCGGACGACAACGGCGGGTTGCAGGTGCTCGACGTGCGCGAGCAGGGGGAGTGGGACGCGGGCCGCATCCCGAAATCGGTGCACCTGCCGTACCACGACATTCGAGCGTTGCCGGAGGAGCTCGACGGCGACGGATCGGTGGCGGTGATCTGCGGGTCGGGTCAGCGCTCCGCCGTGGGTGCGAGCCTGCTGCAGCGCTTCGGTGCGCGCGACGTGATCCACGTGGTCGACGGCGGGGTGTCGCGCTGGGAGCGGGAGGGCTGGCCCGTCGAGCGGTAGCGTTGGGCGTGTGATCCACGCGGCTTCCACCGAGGAGCGCGAGCGGCTGCTCGCCGACTTCGTCCGCTACTGCGAGATCGAGAGCCCGTCGGGGCGCGAGCGCGGGATCGCGGATGCGCTGACGGAGGATCTGCGCGGCCTCGAGCTCGAAGTGGATGAGGACGCCGCCGGCAACCTGCTGGCCCGCATCGCGGGGCCGGAGGGCGCTCCAACGGTCCTGCTCTGCGCCCACATGGACACCGTTCCGCTCGACGGCCCGGTGGAGGTGGTGAGCGAGAACGGCCTGCTCACGAATCGCCACGAGGCGATCCTCGGCGCCGACAACAAGGCAGCGGTAGCGACGATCATGGGAGCGGCGCGCAGGCTCGTGCGCGAGGGCAAGGCCGCGGCGGGAGTGGAGATCCTCTTCACGGTCGGCGAGGAGCAGGCCCTGGAGGGGGCGAAGGCCTTCGACAGGTCCCGGCTGAGCGCCGACTTCGGCTTCGTCTTCGACCACGCCTCGCCGATCGGCGAGATCGTGGTCGCCTCGCCGACCTATTACTCGCTCGAGGCGCGCTTCAAGGGCAAGGCGGCACACGCGGGGATCCGTCCCGAGGCGGGCCACAACGCGATCGCGGCCGCGGCTCGTGCGATCGCCTCCATGCAGATCGGGCGGATCGACGCCGAGACGACCGCGAACGTCGGCCGCATCGAGGGCGGCACGGCGGCCAACGTGGTCGCCGAGCGCTGCTTCGTCGAGTTGGAGACCCGCAGCCTCGACGACACCCGCGCCGGCGAGGTGGTCAGCGAGATGGTGGACGCGCTCGGCGCGGCGGCGAGCGACTCCGAGTGCGACGTCGAGACGAGTGTGGAGCGCCTCTTCCAGAGCTACCGGCTGCCGCGCACCACGCCCGCCGTGGAGGTTGCGGCGGCGGCCCTGCGCGAGTGCGACGTGGAACCCGTCTACATCAACACCGGTGGCGGGAGCGACGCGAACGTGTTCATCCAGGGCGGCCTGCACGTCGTGAACCTGGCGAACGGCACCGAGGGCAACCACCAGCCGGACGAGTCGGTGACCGTCGAGGCGCTCGAGAAGATGCTCGACGTGACGCTGGCGCTCGTGTCGCAGGCGCCCGGGGTGGCGGCCCAGGGCCGGCTCGACGATTGATGGAGCGCATCGGCAGCGAGGTTGCCTGGGAGGGACGGATCGGCAAGGTCCGCGTCGACCGCTTCCGCTACGAGGACGGCCAAGAGGCCGAGCGGGAGATCGTGGAGCATCCCGGCGCCGTGGGCGTCGTGGCCCACGACGGCGAGACCCTCTACCTCGTGCGCCAGCCCCGCGAGCCCGTGAACGACCCGGCGCTGCTCGAGCTGCCGGCCGGGAAGCTCGACGAGGAGGGCGAGGCCCCGCTCGACACGGGCAAGCGCGAGCTGGCGGAGGAGATCGGCAAGGGCGCCCGCACCTGGCAGCACATCACGAGCTTCTACACCTCGCCCGGGTTCACCGACGAGGAGTGCCACCTCTTCATGGCCACCGACCTGTACGACGAGCAGGCCGAGGCCGACGAGAACGAGCGCATCGAGATCGTGGAGGTGCCGCTGTCGGACCTCGACAGCGTGATCCGCGACTGCCGCGACTCGAAGACGCTCGTGGGCCTGCTCTGGCTGCGGGCCTTCCTGAGCCGCTGACAGGGGCGTTGCGGGCTGACACGCGCGTTGCAGTCCGCGTGCAGCGCCAGGGATGCCGGCCACGCGCCCGAACCAGCAAGCGTGGCCACGATCGAAAAGCCCGCCGTCGAGCGCCGGTTCGAGCACCTCGTGCTCGACTTCCTCGCGTACCTCGAGTTCGAGCGCGGCCTTGCCCGGAACACGCTCGACGCATACCGAACCGATTTGTTGCAGTACGGGCGCTTCCTGGAGGAGCGCGAGCGGTCGGCGCTCGACGCGACCTCGGCCGATGTGTCGGACTTCCTCGAGAAGCTGGCGCTCGGCAGCGAGGCCAACGGCGACACGCCGGCCCGCGGACCCGCGTCGCCCGCCACCATCCACCGCAAGAGCGCCTGTCTGCGGAGCTTCTACCGCCACCTGCGCCGCGACGGCCTTCTCAACACTGATCCCACCGCCACGCTGAGCGCCCCGCGGCGCACGCGCAAGCTGCCGCATGTACTCACGCGCGGGGAGATCGACAAGCTGCTCTCCCAGCCGCGCGGCACCGAGCCGGCCGCGCTGCGCGACCGAGCGCTCCTCGAGCTGATGTACGCGTGCGGCCTGCGCGCCTCAGAGGCGATCGGGCTCGAGCTGATGGACGTGGACCTCGATGAGGGCGTGCTGAGGGCGCGCGGGAAGGGATCGAAGGAGCGGGTGGTGCCGGTCGGCCAGGCGGCGATCGGCGCGCTGCGGCCCTACCTCGAGCGCGGCCGCCCGGCGCTCGTGAAGGGCTCGGCGGAGCCGCACCTGTTCGTGAACTTCCGAGGCGGCGGCCTCACCCGCCAGGGCCTGTACAAGATCGTGCGCCGCCACGCGCTCACGGCCGGCCTCGCCGACCGGATGAGCCCGCACACTCTGCGCCACACCTTCGCCACCCACCTGCTGGCCGGCGGCTGCGACCTGCGCTCGGTCCAGGAGATGCTGGGCCACGCCGACGTCTCGACCACCCAGCTCTACACCCACCTCTCGAGCGAGCGGCTGAAGGACGTGTACTTCAAGGCCCACCCGCGCGCGACGGCCGACTGACCCGCGCTTCTGGCCGCCCACGCCCGACCGACCCCAGGTGTGTCATCTCGGTTGCTATATCCGCCACTCCGATGACACACCTGGCCGGGAGGCGCGCCTGCTAGAACCGGGTGGGTGCCCGAGCTTCCCGAGGTAGAGACGATCCGTCGCCAGCTGGCGCCCGCTGTCGAGGGGCGGCGGCTCGAGCACATCGAGGTGATCGACCCGCGCTGGTCCGATCCCGCGCCGCCCGAGGCGATCTCCGATGCGCTCGACGGCCGGGTCGTTGAGCGGCTCGGGCGCCGCGGCAAGTACCTGATCATGTCGATGGAGGACGACGTCCACCTCGTGATGCACCTCCGCATGACCGGCAACCTGCTGCTCACCGACGAGGAGCCGAAGCACACGCGGGTCCGCATGGAGCTCGACGACGGGCAGAGGCTCCTGTTCGTGGATGTCCGCCGCTTCGGCACAGGCGACGTCCTGCTCGGAAGCGCCGCGCTCGCGGAGTACTTCGCCTCGCGGCTCGGCGTGGAGCCGCTCAGCCCGGACTTCACCGCGGCGGCCTTGCGCGATCAGGCGCGCGGGCGCAGGCAGCCCGTTAAGGCGTTCCTGCTGAACCAGGAGCGCGTGGCCGGCGTGGGCAACATCTACGCCGACGAGGCGCTGTTCCGGGCGAAGATCCATCCGCTGAAGCCGGTGGGAACGCTGCGGCGGAACCAGATCGAGGTGCTGCGTGACGCGGTGATCGAGTCCCTGAACGCCGGCATCGACGCCAAGGGTGCCTCCATCGACGACTACCGCCACGTGGACGGCGCGCGCGGCTCGTTCCAGGACCGCTTCCTGGTCCACCTGCGCGAGGGCAAGCCATGCGTGCGCTGCGGCGCCACGATCCAGAAGCTGCGAGCCGCAGGCCGCGGCACCTACGTGTGCCCTCGCTGCCAGCGCCGCCCGCGGGCGTAGCAGTCGGCGGCCTACGCCGCGAGCAGCTCGTCTAGCGTGCCGGCGCGGTCGGCTTCGAGCAGCTCGCGGAAGCCCCCGATCGAGCGCTGGCCCACCACGATCTGCGGGAATGTCATCTGCCCGGTGAGCGCGACCAGATCGGCCCGCCCGACCGGATCCTTCGCGAGGTTGATCTCGCGGTAAACGAAGCCGCGCGTCTGCAGCAGCGTCTTCGCCTGCCGGCAAAAGCCGCAGGGCTCCGTGGTGTAGAGCACGACCCCGTTCTCGTCCGCCATCCCGATCAAAGTGTATTTACCCCCATGCCAGGCTCTTTTAAGACAGAGGCGATCGTGCTGCGCTCGATCCGGTACGGCGAGGCCGATCGCGTGCTGCACCTCTACACGGCCGACCGCGGCCGCGTTGGCGCCGTGGCGAAGGGCGTGAGGAGGGTGAAATCGCGCCTCGGCGGCCGGCTCGAGCCGCTCAGCCGGGTGCGGCTGGTGATGCATCAGGGTCGCGGCGAGCTCTGCACGATCAGCCAGGCCGACACCGTTCACGCCCACGCGGGCCTGCGCGAGCACCGCGCCTCGCTCGAGCGCGGGGCCCAGGCGTGCGAGGCGGTGCTGCGGCTGCTCGACTCCACCGACCCGAACCCGCCCGCGTACAACCTGCTCTGCAACGAGCTGGCTCTGCTCGACTCTCAGCCGGAGCAGGCCAGCAGGGCCCAGGCGCTCGCCTTCCGCCTCAAGCTGCTCCTGGCTGCCGGCTTCGCGCCGGAGCTCGCCTCCTGCGCCGCCTGTGGCGAGGCCGAGCACCTGGGCGGCTTCTCGCCGAGCGCGGGCGGCGTGGTGTGCGCCGGCTGCGAGGCCGGCTCGTTCCCGCTCGGCGCCGAGGCGCACGGCTTCCTCGTGCAGGCGATCGCACGCCCGCTCTCCGAGGCGCCCGAGGCGCCCGAGCGGGCGCTCTCCCAGGCCGACCGCGCGATCGCCGAGACGATGGAGTACCACGCGCACGTTCGCCTGAGGCGCGTGGCGTAGATTCCCCGCCCGTGAGCGACAAGCTCGTCTACGAGTTCAGCGAAGGCTCGCGTGACATGCGCGAGCTGCTCGGAGGGAAGGGCGCGAACGTCGCCGAGATGACGCGCGTGCTCGGTGCCGAGCGCGTGCCCGCGGGGTTCACGATCACCACCGAGGCCTGCGTCGAGTACATGAAGACAGGCGAGGTGCCGGACGAGGAGATCGCGGCCGCGCTCAAGCGGCTCGAGGAGCAGGCGGGCCTGAGCCTCGGCGACGCGGACGACCCGCTGCTCGTGTCGGTGCGAAGCGGGGCCCGCGAGTCGATGCCCGGGATGCTCGACACGGTCCTGAACCTCGGCCTCAACGACGAGTCCGTAGAGGGCCTCACGAAGGCGACGGAAAACGAGCGCTTCGCCTGGGACTCCTACCGGCGCTTCGCGCAGATGTTCGGGAACGTCTGCCGCGGCATCCCGGGCGAGCGCTACGAGGACCTGATCAAGCAGCAGAAGGCCGACGCCGGCGTGAAGGACGACGTTGAGCTCGACGTCGATCACCTGAGGGCGCTCACGCAGCAGTTCAAGGAGCTCTTCCATGAGGAGACGGGCGAGCCGTTCCCGCAGGATCCGAAGGAGCAGCTGCGCCAGGCGATCACGGCGGTGTTCGACTCGTGGACGGGGAAGCGCGCGGTCGAATACCGGCGCATCAACCACATCCCGGACGAGTGGGGCACGGCCGTGAGCGTGCAGCAGATGGTGTTCGGCAACAAGGGCGACAGCTCGTGCTCGGGAGTCGCCTTCTCGCGCGACGAGATCACCGGCGAGCCCACGCCCTCGGGCGACTTCCTGCCGAACGCCCAGGGCGAGGACGTGGTGTCGGGCGTGCGCACGCCGCAGGACCTGCACGCCCTGAGGGAGTCGATGCCCGAGGCCTACGACGACCTGATGGAGATCCTGCGCACGCTCGAGAAGCACTACGGCGACATGCAGGACACGGAGTTCACCGTGGAGGAGGGCAGCCTCTACATGCTCCAGACCCGCAACGCGAAGCGGCCGGCTCAGGCGGCGGTGAGGTTCGCGGTGGATGCGGTGGAGGAGGGGCTGCTGGATCGCGCGCAGGCGATCGCCACGATCGACGCCGGGCGGCTCGACGCGCTGCTCCACCCGGGCTTCAAGCCCGACGCCGAGTTCGAGGTGCTGGCCGAGGGCGTGGCCGCCTCGCCGGGCGCAGCGAAGGGCGCGATCGTCTTCACGGCCGACGATGCCGTGAGCGCCGCCGAGGACGGCCGCGACGTGATCCTCGTGCGCCCCTTCACGGAGGCCGACGACGTGGCCGGCTTCCACGCCGCCAGGGGCATCCTCACCGCCGAGGGCGGCAAGGCGAGCCACGCCGCGCTGGTGGCGCGCGGGATGGGCAAGCCGTGCGTGTCGGGCGCGGCGGGGCTCGACATCGACCTTCACGCCAAGACCCTGAGCGTGAACGGCACGAAGCTGAGCGAGGGCGACATGATCGCGATCGACGGCAGCGCCGGGGTGGTCACCGCGGATGACGTGCCGCTCGAGGAGCCCGAGGTATCGGACGAGTTCGACACCGTGCTGCGCTGGGCTGACGAGCTGCGCACGCTGGGCGTCCGCACCAACGCAGACACCCCGGAGGACGCGCGCCGGGCCCGCGAGTTCGGGGCGGAGGGCATCGGCCTCTGCCGTACCGAGCACATGTTCATGGCCGCCGACCGCCAGCCGAAGATGCGCGCGATGATCATGGCCGAGACCGAGGAGGAGCGCCGCGCCTCGCTCGACGAGCTCCTGCCCCACCAGAAGGATGACTTCGAGGGTCTCTTCAAGGAGATGGAGGGCCTGCCGGTGACGATCCGGCTGCTCGATCCGCCTCTCCACGAGTTCATGCCGGGGGCCGAGGACGTGGCGCAGGACGTGGAGCGCGCGCGGATCGAGCAGACCGACAACCTCGACGAGCTGGAGCACACCCTCGACCGCATCCACTCGCTGGCCGAGACCAACCCGATGCTCGGCACCCGCGGCGTGCGGCTCGGAGTGCTCCATCCGGAGATCTACGAGATGCAGATCCGGGCGATCTTCCGCGCCGCGCTCGCTATCCCGACGCCGCCGCGGCTCGAGATCATGATCCCGCTCGTGGCCTATGAGCGCGAGCTCGAGCTGATGCGCGGGCTGGTGGAGCGCGTGGCCGAGGAGGAGGGCGCCTCCGACCTCGACTTCTCGGTGGGCACGATGATCGAGCTGCCGCGGGCGTGCTTCGTGGCCGACCGGATCGCAGCCTACGCCGACTTCTTCTCGTTCGGCACCAACGACCTCACCCAGACCGCGCTCGGCTTCTCGCGCGACGACGTGGAGGGCAGCTTCCTCAACCGCTACGTGGAGACCAAGATCCTGGACCGGAGCCCGTTCGAGACGATCGACCGCCCCGGCGTCGGGTGGCTCGTGCGGCTGGCGGCTTGGACCGGCCGCGAGGCCAAGCCCGACCTCAAACTCGGCATCTGCGGCGAGCACGGCGGCGACCCGGAGTCGATCGCGTTCTTCCAGATGGCCGGGCTCGACTACGTGAGCTGCTCGCCCTACCGCGTCCCCATCGCCAGAGTGGCAGCAGCGCAGGCGAGCGTCGAGTCACGGTAGGGTCCGCCGTTGTGATGAACGCCACGCGCCTGCTTTCGATTATTGCCTCGGTCACCCTCGCCATGGCTGTCGCCACGGCAACCGCCTTCGGTCACGTGGAGCGCAGCTCCTACTGGCCGGACCCGGCGCCCGACAAGACCGTGAAGCCGGCGGCCGGCGGCAAGGTGCCGAAGGCCCGCAGCCTGGCCTCGGCACTGAAGGCGAAGCCGCGTGGCAAGACGCGCGTGGTGTGCCAACGGGCCTCCCTCAAGAAGGCGGTCCGATCGATCAACTCTGCACACAAGAAGGGGACAGTTCTGCGCCCCACGCAGGGCAACAAGAAGATCAGCGCCAAGGCCGCTCGCAAGCTCAAGAAGCAGAACCGCGCGTTCAAGCGCCGCTGCAAGTTCAGCAGCATCCAGACGGCGATCAAGAGGTCGCGCAACAACGACCGCGTCGTGATCATGCCGGGCAAGTACCTCGAGGCAGCCTCGCGCGCGAAGCCGACGGACGACCCGAAGTGCGCGCAGTACCAGGAGGAGTCGGACGACGGCAAGGGCGCCGCGACCTACCGGTACCAGGTGAAGTGCCCGAACGACCAGAACCTGATCTACCTCCAGGGACGCGCGCTCACCAACAAGGCCGTGCCGTTCCCGCCGCGTGAGAACCGCCGCGGCATCCCCGACGAGGGTCGCTGCATCCGCTGCAACATCCAGATCGAGGGCTCAGGCGCTAAGCCCGAGGACGTGGTGATCGACCTCGCCAAGGACACGAAGGCCAAGCTGCGCGGCCCCTCCGACCCCCTGAAGGAGGTCGGCATCCGCGTGGATCGCGCCGACGGCACGGTCATCAAGAACATCACCACGGCCCATGCAGCCGAGCACGGCATCTACATCCATGAGACCGACGGCTACCTCATGACCGAGGTGAAGTTCTTCTACAACAAGGAGTACGGCGGGCTGATGTTCGCCTCGGACCACGGGCTCACACAGCACTGCGAGGGCGTCGGGACATGGCGACTCGGCCATCTACCCCGGCGGCGCACCCGACACCGGGGAGCAGACCCAGGAGCCGACGAGGCGCGTGAACAACACGATCACGCGCTGCGACATCCATCACAACACGCTCGGCTACTCCGGGACGATGGGCAACGCCACCCGCGTCGTGAACAACGACTTCTACGACAACGGCACCGCCATCGCCACGGACTCGTTCTACGCGGGCGGGCACCCGGGCTACCCGCAGGACGGCGCCACGTTCGAGAACAACCGCATCTACTCGAACAACTTCAACAGCTTCGTGGCGGGCTCCGACGTGGAGCCGAAGGTGCCGGTGCCGGTGGGTGTGGGAATCCTCATCGCGGGCGGCAACGGCAACGAGATCCGCGGCAACCGCATCTGGGACAACTGGCGGCGCGGGACGATGCTCCTGAACGTGCCGGACTCGTTCTCGGGGAGCTCGGGCGTCAACTCGGTGTCGCACCGCAATCGCTACCACAACAACGTCATGGGGCTGGCGCCGGACGGCACCAAGGTCCCGAACGGTGTCGACTTCTGGTGGGACGAGGCTGCGAACCAGGAAGACAACTGCTGGTTCGAGAACGGCGACGCCACGACCGACCCGCCCGGCCCGCTCATGCCGACGAACTGCGAAAACACGAGCGCGGGGGTCACGTATGGCCCCAAGCTGGCCAACGAAATCGGACCGTGCGCGGCCTCGGTCCAGGGCGGCACCTATGACGCGACCACCTGCCCGTGGTTCGTGACGCCCGAGAAGCCCTCGTCCGGCGGTGGCTCTCCGATGGGGCTGCCGGTGCGGGCCTCCGGCGCGCCGAAGGTTGCCCTGTTGGCGGGCGACTGTCGCCTCGTGGGCTCGACGCTGTCGTGCGACGGGCTGCTCGACCGGCCCTAGTCGCGGCGGCGGCGGTCCTGCTGGCGGGGTGCGGCGGCCAGCCCGCCGCGCCGGCGCCGTTCGGCGTGAAGCTTCAGACGGCCACCTGCACGGACTGGCGCGAGTCCTCGCCGCCGCAGAGGCAGTCCGCCGTAGATCAGCTGGAGCGGACCGTGGCCGGCCCGCGCAAGGAGGGGAACACCCTTCCGGACGAAGTCGCGTACACGACGCTCGACGCCCGATGTAAGCCGGACTTTGCGAGGGGCTTCCTGCTCTACGAGCTCTACATCCGCGCCGCTGGCTTCGAATCGCTCTCCGGCAACTGACACAATCGAACGCGCATGGCCCAGCTCGCCCGAACCTCGTTCAGGGAGCGGATCGAGCGGCTAGAGGAGTTCCTCTCCCCGCTCGCGACCCGCTCGTATCCCGCTGTCCGCGAGGAGCGCGAGCCGGATTCCGACCACCGCACGCCCTTCCAGCGCGATCGCGACCGGATCGTGCACTCGAAGGCGTTTCGGCGCCTGAAGCACAAGACCCAGGTGTTCATCGCGCCGGAGGGTGACCACTACCGCACGCGGCTCACGCACACGCTCGAGGCGTGCGGCATCGCCCGCAACGTGGCGCGGGCGCTGGGGCTGAACGAGGACCTCACGGAGGCGATCGGCCTCGGTCACGACCTCGGCCACCCGCCCTTCGGCCACACCGGCGAGGCGGTGCTCGACTCGTGCATGAGAGAGCGCTGGGGGAGCGGGTTCCGCCACAACGAGCATTCACTTCGTGTGGTCGAGAAGATCGAACGGCTGAACCTCACCGCGCCGGTGCGCGACGGCATCCTGCACCACACCGGCCCCGATCCGCCCGACACGCTCGAGGGACGGATCGTGCGGCTGGTGGACCGGGTGGCGTACATCAACCACGACATCGACGACGCGATCCGCGCCGGCGTGCTGCGCTTCGAGGACCTGCCGCCCGCCGAGATCGAGATGCTGGGCTCCACCGGCCCGGAGCGCATCGAGAAGCTGGTGCAGGATCTGCTCCGCCACTCCGAGGAGGCCGCCGAGATCGTCCAGGGCGAGGAGGTGGGCGCGGCGATGTTGCGCCTGCGCGAGTTCATGTTCGAGCGCGTCTACCTCGGCCCGGCCGCCCAGCGCGAGCGCCCGCGCATCGAGCGCATGCTGCGCGCGCTGTTCGCGCACTACGCGGACGAGATGGATGACGAGCAGCAGGTTGTGGACTGGCTGGCCGGGATGACCGACCGCTACGCGATCCGCGAATTCGAGAACCTGTCCGTGCCGCAGGGCTTCTGATGGCGCTCTTCACGAAGGATTCGATCGAACGCGTGCGTGAGGCCGTGGACATGGTCCAGCTCGTGGGCCAGAAGACGGACCTACGGCGGGTGGGCACGCGCTGGAGCGGGCTCTGCCCGTTCCACGACGAGCGCACGCCCTCGTTCTCGGTGAATCCGGAGGAGAAGCTCTACTACTGCTTCGGCTGCGGCGAGGGGGGCGACGCGTTCAAGTTCGTCCAACAGACCGAGGCGCTCGACTTCCAGGAGGCCGTGGAGCTGCTGGCGGAGCAGTCCGGCGTGCAGGTGGAGCGCGAGGCCGACGACCCGCGCGCCGAGGAGCGGCGCCGCCGGCGCGAGCGCCTGCACGCCTTGCTCGAGCGGGCCACCCGCTTCTACGCCGCCTATCTGCGCGAGACGGCCGAGGCGGCCCCGGCGCGCGAATACCTGGCCTCACGCGGACTGTCGGACGAGGTGCTCGCCGAGTTCAGCGTGGGCTACTCGCCGAGCGCGTGGGACCGGATGATCATGGGCGCGCGGCAGAGCGGCTTCAGCGAGGAGGAGCTGGTGGCGGCCGGCCTGGCACAGCGGGGCAAGAACGGCGGGCTGTACGACCGCTTCAGGGGGCGGATCATGTTCCCGCTCGCGGATTCGCGCGGGAAGGTGCTCGGCTTCGGAGCACGGCAGATGGGGGAGGGGCGCGGGCCCAAGTACCTCAACACCTCCGAGAACGACCTCTACCACAAGGGGCGCCAGCTGTTCGGCATCGACGTGGCACGCAAGGAGGCGATGCGCACCGCTCGTTTCGTGGTCGTGGAGGGTTACACCGACGTGCTTGCGCTTCACCAGGCGGGGATCCGGGAGACCGTGGCCATCATGGGCACGGCCCTCACGCAGGAGCAACTCGCCGAGCTTGGGAAGGTCGGCGACGGCAATCGCCGCGGCCTGGTCTACCTCGCCCTCGACGCCGATCGAGCCGGGCGCGATGCCATGCTTCGGGCATCGAGGCTGGCGGAGGATCGAGGCATCGATCTGCGCGTGGTCGAGATGCCGGAGGGCACCGATCCAGCGGATCTCGTAACTCAGGAGGGGGCCGAGGCGTTCGGAGAACGAATGGAACGTGCCGTACCCATGATCGAGTTTCAGGTGCGGCGGGTACTTGCCGATGCAGACCTCGACACGCCTGCAGGCAGGGATAAGGCCTTAGGGGAGGCGCGCGAGCTGATCTCAGCAGTACCCGAACGGACCGCTACACGCGATGCGCTCGTCCGCGAAGCCGCGGACCGGCTCGACGTTCCCGTGGACCATGTGCTGGCACCCGCCCGCGCGCCCGTGGCGAGGGCGCAGGCGCCCACGCAGGCATCGCCGGGCGAGTTGGCGTTGCGAACCGAGCGCGAGTTCCTGATCAGATGCCTCTCGAGCGCGGACCTCGGCCACGACTTCCTCAGCAAGCCCGACGACGTGCAGTTCTCCTCGGAGCTCACCCGACGCGCCCGTGCCCACTTCGTGAGCGAGTTCGACGACCCGGTGGCCACCGTGCCACAGGACGACCCGCGGCTTGCGGCGCTCGTCACCGATTTGGCGTTCGCGGCGCAGGAGCGGCCCCCCACGGACGAGCGCACGCTTGAATTCAGTCTTCTGCAGCTCGAGCTCCGGCGTATTCAGCGAGAGATCCGGCGTGCGGCGCAGGACGGTGAGCTGGGACGGCAGACCGAGCTCGCCACGGCAGAGCAGTCGGTTCGTAAGGAGATGGGGTCAATTTCAATAGGACAGACGGCATGACTGAGCGCGTGCTGAACGGGAACGGAAACGGCGAGGAGGCAGGGGAGCCGCGCGAGCTCGACCCGGCCGCTGCCGCCACCAGCCCTGCCGAGGAGCAGGAGGAGCCCACCGCGGCCGACCTCTACGACGAGGGCGGCGTTGTTACCGCCGGCCTCGTGGTGGCACCCCCGGAGCAGGGGGCGGAGGACGCCGTCCGGCTCTACCTGCGCTCGATCGGTCGAGTGCCGCTGCTCACCCGTGAGGACGAGGTCCGCCTCGCAAAGCGGATCGAGATGAACGACATGGCCGCGAAGAACTCGCTGATCGAGGCGAACCTGCGGCTGGTGGTGTCGATCGCCAAGCGCTACACCGGCCGCGGCCTGACGCTGCTCGATCTGATCCAGGAGGGCAACCTCGGCCTGATCCGGGCGGTGGAGAAGTTCGACTGGCGCCGCGGCTTCAAGTTCTCGACCTACGCGACCTGGTGGATCCGCCAGGCGATCACCCGCGCCCTGGCCGACCAGTCGCGCACCATCCGCATTCCGGTCCACATGGTGGAGCGGATGAACCGGGTGGCGCGCGCGAAGCGCTCGCTGATCCAGAAGCACAACCGTGAGCCCACGCCGGAGGAGATCGGCGAGCTGGTGGAGATGCCGACCAAGAAGGTCGAGGAGATCCTCAAGCTGGGCCAGGAGCCGGTCTCGCTCGAGGCACCCGTTGGCGGCGAGGAGGGCGACGCCTCCCTCGGCGACTTCATCGAGGACTCCGCCACCGACCGTCCCCTCGAGATCGTGGCCAACCGGATCCGCGACGCGGACCTGCTGAAGGTGCTCGACTCACTCGGCTGGCGCGAGCGCAAGGTCATCGAGCTCCGCTACGGCCTGGGCGACGAGGGCCCGATGACCCTCGAGGACATTGGCCACGAGGTCGGAGTGACCCGCGAACGAGTGCGCCAGATCGAGTCAAAGACACTCGCGATGCTGAAGAGCTCAGGCGGCGCAGACCGCCTCGCAGGAACCGCCGACGAGGCCTGACGCAACCGCGCCGGGCGCTATGCTCGGCAACGCCGTTCCCCGGTGATGTAACGGCAACATGACTGACTGTTAATCAGTTCTTGGTGGTTCGAATCCACCCCGGGGAGCCTTACCAGCCGCCACTGCCGCAGCCTCACTGCCGCCACTGCCGCAGGTTCTTCATGACATTGATGAATAAGCTGCGGCACCGTCCCGGGCGGAGGTGATGGAACGGGCCCGGAACGTAACGAGACGCGAACTTCGCGCTTTGAGGTCCGCTCCAGTCAACCGAAGTTGACCTTCACCGGGGCGAGCCTTACAACCTCATGGCTTCGCTCTTTGCGCTCCGTCCGCGTCTCGAGAGGGAGTAGACCAGCGGTCGGGGCAGGCGTCAAGCACCTCGGATGCAATCAACCCGCTCTTTGCGCATTTTTGTGAGATTCGGCGAATTCCTCGACCGCGTCGGCGGCCGTGGCGGCGCCGTCGTTGCGGGCCGCCCAGTCGCGCAGCTCCTCGGCACGGCGCCCGTAGCTGGGCTCGCCGAGCACGCGGCGAACCGCGAGCCGCACGCCGCGCGCAGTCGTGAAGCGGCGCGGCAAGGAGACGCCGGCTCCGGCCCAGCGGATGCGGGCCGCGTTCTCAGCCATGTCGCCGGCGTGGGGGCACGCCACCACCGGCGTCCCGCTTGCCAGCGCACGCGCGAGCGTGCCGTGGCCGGCGTGGCAGACCACCGCGTCGCAGAGCGGCATCGTGCGTGCGTAGGAGACCCAGTCGACGAGGCGGGCGTTGGGCGGAACGTCGAGCGGCTCAGTGGGCTCCCTCCGGTTCGTGGAGGCCAGCACGCGCACGGGCTCACTGGCGAGCCCCTTCAACGCCGCCCGCACGAGCCGGTGCTCCGGGTCCTGGGACGTGCTCGGCGCCACCAGCACGAGCGGAGCGTCGCCCGGCGGCAGCTCGACGTCGCCGAACGGCTGCTCCCACAGCAGCGGCCCGGTCACCCGGATGCCCGGGCCAGCCCGCGGCGCGCGGGTACTCGAGCTGGGGGAACGTCGCGACGATCGCGAGGTCACGCGAGATCCCACCGTGCACCTCGTCGAGCAGCGGCAGGCCCACCCGCTCTCGCGCCCCGTTCAGCTCCACGCGGCCCTGCTCTTCGCCCGTCATCACCATCGGCCGCAGGAGCCCCCACATGCGCCGCCCGATCGAGCTGCGCGGGTACACCGCGCCCACCGAGTAGATCGGAAACCCCGGCTCGCCCGTGGGCAGGACGTGCGGCACGAGCGTGGCCCACGGCCGGCCCTCGGCCTGCGCGGCGAGCGAGCCCGCCACGGTGATGATGTCGGCCACCACCACCTCGGGATCGAAGGAGCGGATCAGCTCGCGGGTGGGGGCGGAGGCCCTCACCGCCGCGACGTAGGGCTTCAGCGGGACCTCCCGCGTGGGGAACACCTGGTACTCCGGCGCGGCGGCGAAGCGCATTCCCTCGCGCTCCACGTGCTCCTCCCAGCGGGACCACGTCTCGAGAGTGACCTCGTGCCCGCGCCGCGCGAGCTCGGCTCCCAGGGCGATCGCCGGAAAGGCGTGCCCGGGGTCCCCGAACGCCGCGAGCAGGAAGCGGCGGCTCAGAGCATCTCCGCCAGCTCGCGGACCATCCGGCGGCGCTCACCTATGTCGAACGAGACCGGGGAGACGATCAGCGTGCCGACGCCCGCATCGCGGTACACCTCGAGCCGCTCGCGCACCTTGTCGCGCGGGCCCACCAGCGCGATCGTGTCGATCAGCTTGGCGGGAACGGCCGCCGCGGCCTCGTCCTTCTTCCCCTCGAGATAGAGGTCCTGGATCTCGCGGGCCGCGTCCTCGAAGCCGTAGCGCTGCACGAGCGAGTTGTAGAAGTTGCGCTCGCGCGAGCCCATGCCGCCCACGTAGAGGGCGATGAAGTGGCGCATCTGGTCGCGCGCGCGGTCCACGTCGTCGTCGATCGCCACGTTCACGCCCGGCGCGACGTCGAACTCCGGCCCAAGCGTCCTGCCGGCCCGCGCCGCGCCCTCCTCGAGCAGCTCGCGCGACCCGTCCACGTGCTCGGGCGAGAAGAAGATCGGCAGCCAGCCGTCGGCGATCTCGCCGGTGAGCTGCGTGTTCTTCGGGCCGATCGACGCGATGTAGATCGGGATCCGCTCCTGCACGGGCGCGATCGTCAGCTTCAGCGCCTTGCCGGGCCCGTCCGGGAGCGGCAGCTGGTAGGTCTCGCCGTCGTATTCGAGCCGCTCGCGCGCGAGCGCCTTGCGCAGGATCTCCACGTACTCGCGCGTGCGCTGGAGCTGCTTGCCGAAGCGCTGCCCGTGCCAGCCCTCAGCCACCTGCGGCCCGGACGTGCCGATCCCGAGCAGCATCCGCCCGCCCGATAGCTGGTCGAGCGTGGCGGCGGTCATGGCCGTCATCGCGGGGGAGCGCCCGGGCATCTGGAAGATCGACGAGCCGATCTTGATGCGCTCGGTCTGAGCGGCGAGCCACGCGAGCACGGTGGCGGCGTCGGACCCGTAGGCTTCGGCAGCCCACACGGAGTCGAAGCCCGCGCCCTCCGCCTCCTTCACCAGTTCGAGCTGATCCGCGGCCGCCATGCCGAGACCCCAGTAGCCGACGTTCAGGCCGAGCCGCACTGCAAATGTCCTATCGCCGGTTGCATTTTTGCCGCCTAATTGCCGATCCTATGTAACAGGCCATGAGACGCCGCCCCGCAAGAGACCTCCGCACCGCCATCGATTGCCTTCCGCTCGAGACGCGCAAGGCGATGCTCACGGGCGTCGAGGCCAACCGCATCATCGTCGGCGCCTACACGGACCGGAAGGGCGGCGTGTGCCCGATGCTGGCCGCCCACCGCAACGGCGGCCGCACGAGCCTCGCCAGCTTTGCCCACGCCTGGGACCGCTACACCGGCGGCCGGGGAAAGCCGCGCCCGGCGAGCGACCGCGAGCTCCACACCCTCACCGCGATGCTCGAGGCCAGCATCGCCCTGGACGAGCTGCCGGAGCTTCAGGACGTGGCGCGCGAGGCGCAGAAGCGCCGCCTGCCGCGCCTCTTCCACCGCTTCGACGAGTACGAGCGCGCGGTGGCCGAGCTCGGCGTGATCAGAGCTCTGAATCCCCAGGACGAACGAACTGCACCTCAGGCACCATGCAGTTTGGCGAGGTCCTGAGCAGGAACCTGATCGCCTCGGCGATGTCCTCCACCTGAATCATCTCTTCCTTCGGAACCTCGCCCTCGACCCAGTCGGTCATCGGCGTGGCCACGAAGCCGGGGCAGAGGGCGGTCACCTGCACGCCATCCGTGGCGAGCTCCTTGTGGAGCGCCTGGCTCAGACCGACCACTCCGAACTTGGTCGCCGAGTAGGCCGCGAGCCAGCCCTGCCCGTGCTTGCCGGCGTAGGAGGCCGTGTTCGTCATCAGCGCCTTGCCGTGCTCGGCGCCCGCCTCCTTCAGCATGGGGATCGCCTCGCGGGCGAGCAGGTAGACCGCGCGCAGGTTCACGTTGAGTTGGAGATCGAGCTTCTTGGTCTCCGCGTCGGCAACGGCGCCGCCTATGCCGATGCCGGCGTTGTTGACCAGCACGTCGAGCCGCCCGCAGCGCTCGCGATGCGCGGCCACCAGCTTGGAGATCTCCTGCTCGTCCGCCATGTTGGCGGGCACGGCCTCCACGTCGAAGCCCTCGTCGCGCAGCGTCTGTGCGGCCGCCTCGAGCTTCTCCGGGCGCCGGGCCGAGATGGTCAGCCTGTAGCCGTCCTCACCCAGCGCCCGGGCGATCGCAAGCCCGATCCCGCTGGATCCTCCAGTGATGAGTGCCGCGCGGTCCATAGCGCGGGCACTCTATTTCAACTCTCTACCCTTCCCCGCCCGTGACTCTCCGAAGGATCTCTGTGGCCGCCCTGCTCGTCTGCGCCCTGCTCGCCGGGTGCGGCGGGGACGACTCGTCCTCGGACGACCAGCAGGCGCCGCCCGCAGCCAAGGCGAAGGACTTCCCGAAGCCGGCCGGGAAGTCGATCGCAGAGCTGCTGAACGAGACCGGTGGGAACGGCCCGGTGCTGGCACCTTCCGGGCTCGAGCTGCGCACCGGCGAGCACCGTTTCGGGTTCGCCCTGTTCAGCCGCTCGCGCGAACAGATAAGCGACGCGAGCGTGGCGGTCTACGTCGCGCCCGAGGGCGGCGGACCGGCGAAGGGCCCGTACCTGGCGCGCTGGGAGTCGCTCGCGGTGAGGCCCCAGTTCCAAAGCCGCCAGACGGCCTCCGATCCCGACGCGGCGAAGTCGATCTACACGGTCGAGCTCCCGTTCGACAAGCCCGGCAGGTACGAGCTGCTCGGCATCGCCCGCGTCGGCGGCAAACTGGTGCCGGCCACAACGCCCTCGCCCGGGGTGGTGGTGAAGAAGGAGTCCGCCGACCCGATCCCGGCGGTGGGCACCAGCCCGCCGCGCATCCACACGCCGACGCTGACCGAGGTGGGCGGCGACGTCGCGTCGATCGACACCCGCCTTCCGCCGTCCTCGATGCACGACGCCGACTTCGCCGATGTGCTCGGCAAGAAGCCGGTGGTTCTGCTGTTCGCCACGCCCCAGCTATGCCAGAGCCGGGTGTGCGGGCCGGTGGTGGACGTGGCCGAGCAGGTGAAGGCGAGCGCCGCCGACGACGTGGAGTTCATCCACATGGAGATCTTCCGCAACAACCGCATCGACGAGGGAGTGCGGCCTCAGATGGCCGCCTTCAATCTCCAGACCGAGCCCTGGCTGTTCGTGTTCGACCGCTCCGGCAAGGTGGCCGCGCGGATCGAGGGCGCGTTCAGCGAGCGCGAGCTCGACCAGGCGATCTCGAAGGCGACCGGCTAGCGGCTTACCGGCCGGCTAGCGGCGCCCGGCGGGCTTCTTCTTCGGCCGCTTGACGACGACCTTCTTGCTGTAGGGCTTCGTCGGCCCGCCGCCCGCGGCGCCCACGCTGAGCCTCACGGTCATCGCGACCTTCTTCTTCTTGCGCAGCGCCTTCGTCAGCACGCGCTTGTTCGTCTTGCTGAGCTTGATCCGGATGCGCGCGACCGTGTTCGGCACGCCGAGGGTGGCGGCCTTGCGCCGCGTGTTGACGGGCTTGCCGCGCTTCTTCAGCTTCGGCAGCTGTGCGTAGGCCTGGACGGTGCAGGCGCGGTCGCACGTGGCCATCACGTCGAGGATGCCCTTCTTCAGCACCTTCTTGGAGACGATCCGGAAGGTGAACACGGGAGCCTCGGTGCCGCTTGGCCCGGTGCCGCCACCGCCACCGCCACCGCCGCCGCCACCACCACCGCTGCCGCCGCCACCCTCGTCCGGTGCCGTGGCCTGCCACGAGTAGCGCACGCTCAGCGCCGAGCCGGCGTAGGTGTTGTCGCCGCTCGTGGGGGTGGGCGGGGGCCCGCCGTCGGGTAGCGAGGCGATGAAGCGATAGGTGCGGGCCTCGCCGGGGGCGATGTTGCCGAGCGCGCTGCTCTGAAGAGTGGAGAGCTGGCCCGCGAAGACGGGAACGAGGTTGCCGCCGGTGATGTCCTGGACGTCGAGGTGCACGGCGGCCGAGAGCAGGCCGCCGTTGGCGCCGGGCTGGTCCACCACGTCGAGCTGGTGGAGGCCGAGGTCGCCCGCGAGCGTGCCGGCGTTCGAGAGCTGGACGGTGCCGGTCACGGAGCGGCCCGGGGCAAGGCCCGAAGCCTGGAAGATCGCCTGCCCGTCGAGCGAGTTCGTGATCTGGAAGGTGCCGCTCGCCTGGTTGATCACCGCGATCGGCTCCGCACTCCCGCTGGACCTGGCCGCAACCACGCAGGCAGAGACGGCCACGATTGCAGCAAGGGCCATCCACCTACGTAGTGGTCGCAAGTCCATCACCGTCTTGCTGATATATCGGCCGTATGGAGCCGAAAGTGAGCACGATTTAGCGCGAGGTGCGCCGATTGGACGAATAGGCTGAAATCCAGAAGGGCCGGTAGCTCAGTTGGTTAGAGCAGCGGACTCATAATCCGTCGGTCCCTGGTTCGAATCCAGGCCGGCCCACTCGCGCAGAAGTTCCGCTCGATTAGGCGCGTTCGTAGGTCGTTCCTGATCGAAAGGGAGAGCCGATGGCCCCCGGAGCCGTACTAGCTAACCTCGGGCTCTACGTCGAGCCCGGTTTCCTCGATGACGAGACGCGACACCGGCTGCGCTCGGAGATCGACGCGAGCCAGAAGACGCAGGCCGACGTGGCGCGCGCCGGGAGGGATCAGACCGTCGTCGAGCTCGAGGACCGCTCCACTCGGCGCGTGCTCGTTTCGCCGGAAACGATCGAGTTGATCAAGGAGCGTCTCAAGGACGTCATGCCCAAGCTTGGCCAGCATTTCGGGGTGGAACTCGAGCGCTGCCAGGAGCCGCAGTTCCTTGCCTATCAGGTGGGTGACTTCTTCCACGCGCACATGGACGGGGCGGATGGCGACGACGTGCCGCCGGACGTGCGCGGCCGAAAAGTTTCCGCCGTCGTGTTCGTCAACGGCGACAGCTCCGACGACTCCGAAGCTGACTCATACAGCGGCGGCGAGCTCGTCTTCTACGGCCTCATGGGCGACGACGAGCGCACTAAGGGTGTGGGCTTCCCGTTGAACGGCACGGCGGGCGAGCTCGTGGCATTCCCGTCGGACATGTGGCACGAGGTGAACGCCGTCACGCACGGCGAGCGCCACACGATCGTCTGCTGGTTCAAGTAGCGAGCCAGGCGGCGCTCACGCAGAGCGCTGGACGCGCCTGAGCCGCTCAGCGCCGCACGCGCTCGCAGCGGCGGATGCGGTCGACGCGGTCGGCGGTCACGCGGTCGCGCCGGCCGGGGCCGCAATTGATCCGATCGCGCCTGCGGTTGCGGGCGCTCACCACGTCGTTGCCCGCGCCTGCTGAGACGACATTCCTGCCCTTGCCGGTGGTGATGCGGTCGTTCCCTGAGTTGCCGGTGAGGCGGTCGTTGCCGGCGCCACCCGACAGCCGGTCCCCGCTCGACCCGCCGCCGAGCCGGTCGTTGCCGGAGTCGCCGGTGAGGCGGTCGGCGCCGGCCTCGCCCAGCAGCCGGTCGTTGCCGCTGCCGCCGCGCACCCGGTCGTTCCCCAGGCCGCCGCACACGAAGTCCGAGCTGGCGCCCGAACGGGCTGAGTCATTCCCTCCGAGCAACGCGATCACATCGGCTCCGGGCAGTGCCGATCAGGGCGTCGATGCCGTTCGTGCCGAAGATCGTCGCCGGGCGCCCGAAGCACGTCGGCGGCGGCACGATGGTCTGCGGCAGGACCGTCACGGTGATCGTGCTCGAGGTCGGGCCGAACCCGAAGTCGTCGAAGGGGTGGTAGGTGAAGGTGTCGGTGCCGACGAAGCCGGGGTTCGGTGTGTACGTGGCGGCGGTGTCGCTCCGGCTGGGCCAAGTTGACGCTGCCGTTTGTCGGCTGGTCGTCAATGCTCCTCTTCACGGGCGTTTGCTCGTACGCTGGCCCGTTGTCGGTGCAGGGCAGCGGGATCGAGACGGCGGTGTTCACGGGCGTGGTCACCGTGCCGTCCTGGCAGGTGGGAGCGGCGTCCGGTGCCCAGTCCGGGTTGCCGTCGAAGTTGGCCGGGTCATCGGTGAGCGTCTGCGGAACGAGGTCGCTGTTGTCGGAGTCCTCCGCCACCAGGGCGCCGGAGGTGAAGACGCCCGAGACGTAGGCGACCCTGAAGCCGTTCGGCGACCAGGTGCAGTTGTAATCCCCGCTTCCGCTGGATGCGAGCGGGCTCGCCCCGGCGGGGTTGCTGATCTCCGCGACGAAGATGGACGCCATGGCGTTCAGGCCCGCCGTCGCGCTGCCCGTGAAGCAGATCCTGGTCCCGTCGGGCGAGATCGACGGCTGGAACGCATGGGCGCCGCTGATGTGGATCAGCTCGGTCCCGGTGCCGGTGTTGTTCGCGGGCTCCCGGAGGATCTTCACATCGTTGTTGCTGCCGTTCGGGGCGACGTTCACGTCACCCTCCGCGTAGTAGAGGGTCTGCGAGTCCGGGCTCCAGGCCGGCTTGGTCTCGAGGGGCCCACCGAGGGCCGTCAGGTCGAGGGTGGCTCCGGTCGCGACGGTCTCCACGCGAATGATCCGGTCGGTGCTGGCGTCGGCGGGCTGGTGCTCGTAGGCGATCCGCGTACCGTCCGGCGACCACGCGGGCCTGTCCTCGCTCAGGCTGTCACCGGTGACCGTCAGCGGCTGGACGTCGCCGGTCTCCAGATCCTTGATGTAGATGTCGAAGTTCTGCGTCGCCGGGTCGGAGTTCGCGGTGCCGCGCGCGTAGGCGATCTTCGTGCGGTCGGGCGAGATGGTCGGGTGCCTGTGCTGGCCGACCGCCGTGTCGAGCGCCGGCCCTACCGCGGGAGAGAAGATGTCGGCCGGTTGCCTCCAGAAGTAGAGCCTCGCCTGCGAGTCGTCGGCGTCTGGGCCGGCCCGTCCGCTGACGAAGACGATCCGACCGTTGCGTCCGGAGAGGACGCCCGCGGCCGACGCGGGCAGGGCCATAACCGAGGCGAGGACCACGACGATCGCGAGCGTGCGACGCAGGGGCGACGAGGTCACCAGTCCTTTCTACACCCCCGCGCCCCCAAATGGAACCGTCGCGCTGCGACTGCAGCAGTTCCTATTAGATGACGCCCCCGTTACCTGAGCAGTGAACGTGGAAGTTCTGGAACTGCGTGGTCATCTCGCCGTTCGCGTTGAACGTGATGTGCAGGATCGTCTGGATCTGGAAGTTCTCGCCTGAACCGCGGCTCACAACGTTCATCATCACCTCGAGCGTGGTGATGTTGGCTCCGTCGACGCGCGAGTTTTCGATGGTGTTGCTGATGTTGTTGACGTTGTAGAGGTCGCCGGTCAGCGAGCCGATACCCGTGAGCTTCTGGCTGTTGAAGTGGGCGTGGACGTGCTGGCGCTCGGCGTCCTCCACGAACTCACCCTGCTGAAGCAGGTGAAGCGTGCCCTGGAGCTGGATCTCGTCGCCGTTGCAGAGGTTCGCGGCAGGGAAGTCCTCCACCGGAATCTTGAAGTTCTGGGTCGTTGCACCCGCGACTGAAGCGAACGTGAGTGCCAGAGCGAAAACACTGACGCCGACGGCTGCGGACCGGTTGAGGCTGAAGCGCATTAAGAGTCTTTCGTTCGGATTACTGACCCTAGGCGCGATCCGCCGATTCCGCGAGCACGAGCGCGAGCGCGCCGAGTAGCTCCGCCCTCGGTCCCAGGACGCCGGGGACGATGTCCAGGTGGCGTGACGTGGCAGGTATGGCGTGACGGTGGACCTGCTCGCGCAGCGGATCCAGCAGCACGTCGCCAGCCGCGCTCAGCTGGCCCCCGACAACGATCAGCTCGGGGTTGAGCAGGTCGCACAGAGTGGCCACCGCCGTACCGATGTAGCGGCCGGCGTCGGCGAGTACGCGGCGCGCGGCGGAGTCGCCGGCCGCGGCCGCATCAAGCAATTGCTGCGTAGTCAGCTCGGGCCCGTGCGTGGCCTGCAGCAGCTCGACGAGCGCGGCCGCCCCGGCGAGCGTCTCGAGGCAGCCGCGCTTGCCGCAGCGGCAAAACGGACCATCCTCCTGGACGATCGCGTGGCCGATCTCGCCGGCCATGCCGTCCGCCCCGTGGAAGAGCCGGCCGTCGACGATCAGACCCGCGCCGATCCCGGTCGAGACCTTCAGGTAAGCGGCGTTCTGATAGCCGCTGGCCGCGCCCCAGTGGAGCTCGGCGAGCGCGCCGAGGTTGGCGTCGTTGTCCACCCGCACCGGAAGGTCCAGCCGTGAGGCGAGGGCCTCGGCAGCTCGAACGCCAACCCACCCCGGCAGGATGGACGAAGAACCCACCCGGCCCGAACTCATCTCGATTGGTCCGGGCAGTCCCATGCCGACGCCGATCACGTCGGCCCGCGAGACCCCGGCTTCGCGGAGTACCTCGTCCACCAGCTCGACTGCGGTCTCGAGTCCGATTTCCGCGGGCTCGTCGGTGGGCATCGCCCGTTCGGCCTCGGCGAGGATCGCGTGGCTGAGATCCGCGGCCGCCACCCTCACGTGGCGCTTGCCGAAGTCGATGCCGAGCACCGCTCCGGCGGAGCGGGTGAAGAAGAGGAGCCGCGGCGGACGCCCGCCACGCGGAGAGGCGCCGCCGTCGCCGTCGCGTTCGAGGAGTACGCCCTCCCGCTCGAGCTCGGCCACGATGCTTGCCACGGTGGTGCGCGAGAGACCGGTACGCCGCGCCAGCTCCGCACGGCTCGCCGCTCCGGCCTCGCGTAGCCCCGCCAACAGCCTGGCGCGGTTGCGCTCGCGGCGGATGTCCGGACCCGCAGACACGCGAGAACTATCGATCACACGCCGAACATTTGTCAAGAAAGGCAGGTTTTCGGGCGTTGCAATGGGGAGATAGGGCAGCTTTTGCGCAATACCTCCGCGTTTCGATCCGCCTGTTTCGTGCAAGACGACCCTGGGGATGTTCGTAAGCGGTGAGCTTCCGAGCCGCACTGATTCTGACGGCCGCTCTTCTGGCGCTCGCGGTTGCCGGGCCGGCAGCGGCCGCGCCGTCCGCGCAGGTGTGGGTCACGACGCCCGATGGGGCCTTGAAGCTGAGCAAGCGCAGCTCGGCCGAGTTCCGGCCCGGCGGCTCCCAGAACCTCACGGTCAGCGTCGACCCGAGCCGCTCGTACCAGACGATGGACGGCTTCGGCGCCTCGATCACGGACTCCTCGGCCGACGTGCTCTACCGGCTCGATCGCCGGAACCGCGACGCCACCATGAGACGCCTCTTCAGCCCGACCGAGGGCAACGGCCTGTCGTTCCTGCGCCAGCCGATGGGCGCGTCGGATTTCGTGGCCGGCGACTTCTACACCTATGACGACCTGCCGCCGGGCCGGACGGACTACGACATGCGCCGCTTCTCGATCGCACACGACCGTGCGCAGATCCTGCCGCTGCTGCGCCAGGCGCTGGCCCTGAACCCGCGGGTGAAGGTGATCGGCTCACCCTGGAGCCCGCCGGCATGGATGAAGACGAACGGGTCGCTGATCGGCGGCCGGCTGATCGACGACCCCCGCATCTACGCAGCCTATGCGCGTTACTTCGTCAAGTTCGTCGAGGCCTACGAGCGGGCCGGAGTGCCGGTGTACGCCGTGACGGTGCAGAACGAGCCGCAGAACCGCAACCCGAGCGGCTATCCCGGCATGGACCTGCCGGTGGCGCAGGAGGCGAAGCTGATCGTCGCGATCGGGCGGGCGTTCCGTGAGGCGAAGATCGACACGAAGATCTTCGGCTACGACCACAACTGGTCGATGCACCAAGGCGACATCGACTCGACCCCGCCCGGCGAGCAGCCCGAGACGGAGTACCCCACTGACCTCCTCTCGAGCAGCGCCGGCCGCTTCATCGCCGGGACCGCCTTCCACTGCTACGCCGGCGATCCGAGCCGCCAGACCGCGCTCCACCGGGCGTTCCCGGACAAGGGCATCTGGTTCACGGAGTGCTCGGGCTCGCATGGGGCGAGCGATCCGCCGGCGCAGTTCTTCTCCGACACTCTCAAGTGGCACACCCGCAACCTCGTGCTCGGGGTCACGCGCAACTGGGGCAAGACGGTGGTCAACTGGAACCTCGCGCTCGATCCCTCAGGCGGTCCGCACCGGGGTGGGTGCGACACCTGCACCGGCGTCGTGACGGTCGGGCCCGGCCAGACGGTGACGGAGAACGCCGAGTACCACACACTCGGACACCTGGCCCGGTTCGTGAAGCCCGGCGCCAGGCGAATCGCCAGCACCTCGTTCGGCACGACCGGCTGGAACGGGCAGATCATGGACGCGGCCTTCCGCAACCGCGACGGCTCGACCGCCCTCGTGGTGCACAACGAGAACGACGACCCGCGGAGCTTCGCGGTCGCCCAGGGCGGTCACTCGTTCGACTACACGCTCCCGGGCGGCGCGCTGGCCACGTTCACATGGCCGGCGTCGCGGGCGCTCGACGATGACCTGGAGCTGCTTGACGCGGACCGGATGAGCGCCACGGCCTCGCCCGACGGCGAACCCGGCAACACGGTCGACGACGACGCCACCACGCGCTGGACGAGCGGCACGGCCCAGCAGCCTGGCCAGTGGGTCCAGGTCGACCTTGGGCGCTCGCAGAGGGTCCGCCGGGTCGTCCTCGACACGGGTGTCGACGTCGGCGACTTCCCGCGCGGCTACACGCTTTACACGAGCAGGGACGGATCGCACTGGAACGAGCCGGTGGCCACCGGCGCCGGCCAGGGCCAGCTGACCACCATCGATTTTGCGGCGACCGGAGCGCGCTTCGTCCGCGTCGTCCAGACCGCGACCGCGCCACAGTGGTGGTCGATCGCCGATCTGCGGGTCTACCGCTGAGGAGGAGAGCATGAGCTCCCGTATACGCACTGTCCTGGCGATCGTCCTCGCGGCACTTGTCGCGCTGCCGGCCGGAGCCGCCGCCGCCGACCGCCCGGCGTACAAGAACTCGCACCTGCCGGTGCGAGAGCGCGTGGCCGACTTGCTGTCGCGCATGACGCTCGAGGAGAAGGTCGGGCAGATGACGCAGACCGAGCGCTACCAGGTGTTCGACAACGAGGCCCCGATTACGACCTGGGAGCTAGGGAGCATCCTGTCCGGAGGCGGGTCCACACCGACGGAGAACACGCCCGAGGCCTGGGCCGACATGGTGGACCGCTTCCAGCGGGCAGCCCTCCGCACTCGGCTTGGTATCCCGCTGCTGTACGGGATCGACGCCGTGCACGGGAACGGCAACGCGCTCGGCGCGACCGTGTTCCCCCACAACATCGGGCTGGGCGCAACGCGCGATCCGAAGCTCGTCAAGGAAATTGCGGAGATCACGGCTGAGGAGACCCGCGCCATCGGGCCGCAGTGGACGTTCTCCCCGTGCATCTGCGCCGCCCGCGACGACCGCTGGGGCCGGACCTACGAGAGCTTCAGCGAGAACCCGGACCTCGTGATCCGCATGGAGACCGCGATCGACGGCTACCAGGGCAGGCGAGGGGACCTGACGGACCGCGACCACGTGCTCGCCACAGCGAAGCACTACGCCGGGGACGGCGACACCGAATACGGAACTGCCACCGGCGACTACAAGATCGACCAGGGCATCGCGATCACCAATCGCGCGGACTTCTGGGACGTGTCGCTGCGGCAGTACGAGTCGGCCGTGCGCGACCACCGCGTGGGCAGCGTGATGCCGTCGTTCTCGAGCGTCGATTGGACCGAGGACGGCGTTGGCAACCCGATCAAGATGCACGCGAACCAGGAGCTGATCACCGACGTGCTGAAGCGGTCGATGCGCTTCAACGGCCTCGTGATCAGCGACTGGGAGGGCATCCACCAGATCCCCGGTGACTGGCCGACTCAGGTTCGCACCGGCGTCAACGCAGGCATCGACATGATGATGGAGCCGAACGCGTACCAGAGCTTCATCACCACGCTGATCGACGAGGTGAACGCCGGCCGCGTGCCGATGAGCCGGATCGACGACGCGGTCAGCCGCATCCTCGCCAAGAAGTTCGAGCTTGGGCTGTTCGAGAAGCCGTTCACCGACCGCCGCAACCAGGACAAGATCGGCTCGCGCGCGCACCACCGGGTGGCCCGCGAGGCGGCGGCGAAGTCGTCGGTGCTGCTGAAGAACGAGCACGAGACCCTGCCGCTCGGCTCGCGAGGCGACGTGTACGTGGCGGGCTCGAATGCGGACAACATCGGAAACCAGGCCGGCGGCTGGACGATCACGTGGCAGGGGAACTCGAACCACGTGATCCCGGGGACCACGATCCTCGACGGAATCCGCTCACTCTCCCGAGGCGACGTGACGCACAGCGAGGACGCCTCGGCGCCGATATCGCCGAGCGACACCGGCATCGTGGTTGTCGGCGAGACGCCGTACTCGGAGGGATTCGGCGACGTGGGCGGACCACGCTGGGGCTTCGACCCGGGCGAGAACGGGGTGCTGCGACCGGTGAAGGACATGCAGCTCTCCGCGGAGGACAAGGCCGCTGTCGACAAGGTGTGCGCGGAGGCCCGGAGCTGCACCGTGGTGGTTGTCTCCGGTCGTCCACTCATCATCGACCCAGAGCGGCTTGCGTCGATCGACGCGCTGGTGGCTGCCTGGCTCCCGGGGAGCGAGGGCGCGGGCGTGGCCGACACGCTGTTCGGGCGACGCGCATTCACCGGCAAGCTGCCGATGACGTGGCCGCGAACGCTCGCTCAGGAGCCGATCAACGTTGGCGACGCCAACTATGACCCGCTCTACCCGTTCGGATACGGCCTGAGGACCCGCTAGGTCGCGCTACGGATGCGCCGGCGGCGCTCGACGAAGCGCCGCTGCTTCATCTGCGTGCCGCACTCGTCCATCGAGCACCAGCGGCGGCTGTGGTTGCGGCTCTGGTCGAGGAAGAGCCAGCGGCAGTTGCCGCAGACCTTCAGGCGCTCCAGTGGGCCGCTCGTGAGCAACTCGACCGCCGCGTGCGTGATCGGGAGTAGGGGGTCGGCCAGCTCGCGGGGCGGGGGCCAGGTCCAGCGCATCGCGCCGTGTGGCACGGCACTGCCGGCCGGCGCCAGGTGCGCATTGGCAAGGGCGCCGCGCTCGGCATCGCGCACTCGTAGCTCCCGAGCAGCTCGTCCGCAGGGGAGGGCGGGCTCGCGCGCAACCCGCCGAGCGTGTTGACGAAATCGAGCGCGAGGTGGCCGCCTTCCAGCGGAACCGTCGAGACTGCTCTTCCTGATGTGTCCACCGAAATGGAGTTGTGCGCCGCTTCAGGGCTAGGCTCGGCCCGAACGACCAGCACTAGGAGGCCTTATGCACGCAGCCGTCCGCAGGTACCAGGTGAGAGACATCGATGCCCTGGTCTCGAAGATCGAGGACGAGTTCGCCGATCGGGTCAAGGAGATCGACGGATTCGTCGGCTACTACGTGATCGACGGCGACGACGGAACAGCGGCGTCGGTGACCGTCGGCGAGACGGCTCAGGCCGTGGCCGAGTCCACGAGGCTCGCCGGGGACTGGGTGCGCGAGAGCGCCTCAGAGCTCGTGGAGGGCAGCCCCGAGGTCACGGTCGGCAAGGTGCGGGTGCGCGCGGAGCGCGAGGACTGAGCTACACCGGGCGCGACAGCGCGTGCGCCGGCATGGGCTCCATGTCGTTCACGAAGCCGGGTTGCCGCTCCACCCGCTCGAGCCAGGCTTCGACGTGCGCGTGCTGCGCGAGGTCGACCTCAGCATCGCCGGCGCAGTGCACGTAGGCATAGAGGGCGATGTCCGCAACGGAGTAGTCGCCGCCCGCCACGAACTCGCGGCCATCGGAAAGCCCGCGGTCGAGGGCCGCCACGGCGTCGTGGCCGCGTGTCATCCGGTTCTCGTACACCTCCGGCATCTGTTTGTCGCGGCCTGAGATATGCAGGAAGCGGGCGTAGGCCAGTTCGCCCTCGACGCGGTTCTGCTCGAAGAACAGCCACTCGTGCACGCGTGTACGCGCGAGATGATCGGTTGGGAGGTATTGCGTGCCCTCCGCGAGGTGCAGGAGGATCGCGTTCGACTCGACGATGGTCTCGCCGGAATCGAGCTCCAGCACCGGCACGCGCCCGTCCGGATTGCGCGCGAAGTGCTCGGGCGTGCGCGTCTCGCCCTTGAAGAGATCCACCTGCACGCGCTCGTAGGGCAGCTCCAGGTGACGCAGCAGAATCCGGGGCTTCATGCAGTTCCCCGAGGATGGGTGGTCGTACAGGATCACGTGCGCAACCTAGCCTGTGAGACGTGCGCAGACGAATAGTCCTGCTTATGGCAGCCATCGCGGTGCTGCCCGCGCCGGCCTCGGCCGTGGAGGTGGCGCCCGGGGTGCAGTGGACCTCGATCGTGCGCGAGGCCGGCCCCGAGCGCATCAACGTGCTCGAGCTCGACCCCGCGCTGGTGCACGGCGTCCTGTCGAACGGCCGGATCGCCGGCCGCGAGCGGGTGAGCACGATGGGGCGGCGCGCGGGTGCCGTGGCCGGCGTGAACGGCGGCTACTTCGGCCCGAGCGGCGACCCGGTGGGAGTGCTCGCCATCGAGGGGCAGCTGCTCTCAGAGCCCGTCGACGGCCGCAGCGCGCTGCTCGTGGGCGCGGGCCGGGCCTCGGTGGCCCCGCTGCGCTTCAGGGGCTCCGTCACGATCAATGGCGTCACTCGCCTGATCGACGGGCTTGACCGCACGCGCGGGCTCGTGCCCGCCTGTGGCGGGCGCGGAGGCGACCTGCCCACGATCCGGCCGAACGCCGCGCTCACCTGCACGGACGCGAGCGAGCTTGTGCTGCTCTCGCCGAGCTACGGCGCGCGGCCGCCCCGCCAGGGCGGGGTGGAGGCCGTGCTGCGCGACGGGACCGTGGCGAGGGTCCGCGGCCCGGGCACCGGCCCGGTGCCGCGCGACGGTCTGCTGCTCACGGGCACCGGCGACGCCGCGGGCTTCCTTCGTAACGCGGCGCTGCCGCGCAGCCGCGCGGATGTCGAGCTGACGCTTACCGCCGCCGGCCGCCCGCTCGACCTCGCACAGCAGACGCTCGTGGTGGGCGGAGGCCCGCGGCTGCTTCGCGCTGGGCGCGTGTCGGTGAGCGCCCGGATGGAGGGCTTCGCGCCACCGCAGGCCCCGGCCTTCTTCGGCACCTTTGTGGCCGGACGCCAGCCGCGCACGCTCGCGGGCGTGCGCGCGGACGGCACGATCCTGCTCGTGACGGTCGACGGCCGGCGGCCCGGCTGGAGCGCCGGCATGACCCTCCCGGAGGCGGCGAGGCTGATGCGCTCGCTTGGGGCACGCGATGCCCTCAACCTGGACGGCGGCGGCTCGAGCACGATGACCGTGAGAGGCGAGGTCGTGAACCGGCCATCCGACCGTGGTGGTGAGCGAGCCGTGAGCGACGGGGTATACGCGCTCCCATGAGAGCCCTCGTTGCAGCCGCGGCGATTGCCCTTGGCGGGCCCACGCCGGCGCAGACCGAGCGCGCCGTCGTATGGGCCGCCGGTGACGTGGCCACGCCCGGCGAGCGCGCTGACCGCGTGGCCGCGCTCGTGCGACGCGCCGATCCCGACCGCTTCGTCTACCTGGGCGACGTCTACGAGACCGGCACGGCGAAGGAGTTCCGGCGCTGGTACCAGCCGCGTTTCGGGCGCCTCGCGCACATCACCGCGCCGACCATCGGCAACCACGAGTGGGACAACCGCTTCAGTGGCTACTACCCCTACTGGAATCGCCGCAAGGGCGGGCGCCTCCCGCCCTGGTTCAAGACAGAGATCGCCGGCTGGGAGATCCTCAGCCTGAACTCACAGGCGCCGCACGGGAGCCGGTCCCCCCAGGTGCACTGGCTCGAGTCGGCCCTCCAGGGACCTGGCGACTGCCGGATCGCGTTCTGGCACCGCCCGCGCTACAGCGCGGGCGCGTACGGCGGCGCCCCGGACCTGAACCCGCTCTGGAACCGGCTCTCTGGCCACGCCCGGGTCGTCCTGACCGGGCACGACCACAACCTCCAGCGACACAGGCCGCAGCGCGACCTCGTGCAATACGTCGTGGGTGCCGGCGGGCGCGGGCGCTACAACCTGCACCGGGGCAACCCGACGCTGGCCTGGGGTCGCGACGACGTGGATGGCGCCCTGCGCATGGTTCTCAGACCGGGGCACGCGCTGCTCGAGTTCCGCGCCCCCAGCGGCCGCCTGCTCGACCGCAGCCGCGCGTCGTGCACTCCCGGGTAGCGTTCCGGCCGTGAACGAGCCAGTTGTGATCCTCTGCGGTGGCCGCGGCACGCGGCTACGCGAGCACACGGAGACCATCCCCAAGCCGCTCGTGGAGATCGGCGGCCGTCCCATCCTCTGGCACGTGATCCGGATCTACGCCGACCAGGGTTTCACCCGCTTCGTGCTCTGCCTCGGCCACAGGGGCGACCTGATCCGCGACTTCGTCGATCGCAACGGCCTCCCCGAGGGGCTCTCCATCGAGTGCGTGGACACGGGGGAGGAGACGCCCACCGGCGGGCGTGTCGCGCTCGTGCGCGACCGGCTCGAGGAGCAGAGCTTCTGCGCCACCTACGCGGACGGCGTGGCGGACATCGACCTCGCCGGGCTCGTGGGCTTCCATGCCGGCCATGGCGCGCTCGCCACGATGACCGTCGTGCGCCCCGAGCTTCAGTTCGGCGTGGCGCGCCTGAACGGCGACGGCGTGGTGGAGGGCTTCGTGGAGAAGCCGCGCTTCGAGGGCTGGATCAACGGCGGCTTCTTCTGCTTCGAGCCGGGAGTGTTCGACTACCTCAACGAGCATTCCGTCCTGGAGCGCGAACCGCTCGAGGGACTGGCGGCCGACGGCCAGCTTCGGGCGTACCGCCACGCGGGTTTCTGGGACTGCATGGACACCTACAAGGATGCGGTCCTGCTCAACGATCTATGGGCGGCCGACAGGGCTCCCTGGAAGGAACTGCACAGGTTGCGCCGAAAACCGCGTTCGTGACGCGTACCGGAACGACCGCCCTCACACTGTCCGAGGAGATTCGCCAGCGCTTCGACGAGTTCAGCCGCTCGCAAAAGGACGTCGGGCAGTACATCGTCGACCATCTGGAGGAGGCGGCCTTCCACACCGCCGAGGAGCTCGCCCGCCGGGCGAACACATCGAGCTCCACGGTCGTGCGCTTCGCACAGGCCCTCGGCTTCGAGGGCTTCCCAGAGCTTCAGGCTGCGGCGCGCGACGAGTACAGGCGCGCGCGTGAGAACGGGGCCTCCACGGCCGACCTCACGCAGCAGCCGCTGTTCCCGATCGACCAGACCGAGTTCGAGACCGCGCTCGCGGCCGATCACGCCAACATGGCGGAGACGGCTCGCAAGGTCGACCGCGACGAGGTGACCGCCGCCGTGGACCTGATCTCACGCGCGGAGCGCATCGTGCTCTGCGGCACGGATCAGATGGCCTTCTTCGCGAGCTACCTGCGCCACCTGCTGATGCTGCTCGACCTGCGCGCCGAGGTGGTGGCCTCGCCGAGCCAGGAGGGGCTCGCAAAGCTCGGCAGGATCGACGACAAGACCGTGATGGTGGGTTTCTCCGCCGGACGGCCGCATCCGCTCGTGGTGCGCGCGATGAAGCTGGCACGAAACCGGCGCGCCGCGACGATAGCGATCGCCGATGCCACCCTCTCCGAGGTGGCAAAACTCGCGGACCACAAGCTGTACTACTCGTCCAACAGCCCTGCCTACGTGCGCTCTCACTCGGCCCTGCTGGCCCTGATCCAGGCGCTTGCCTACGGGGTTTACGCGCTCGACGAGTCGGCCTACGCGGATCGCATCAAGGCCTTTCGACTGAAGTAGTCGCGGCCAGCCGCAGCGCAATACCCTGCGCTGGTGATTTTTCGAGCGCTGTCCTCCGCTGCCGTCCTCCTCGCCATCTCCGTCGCTCCCGCGGCCGCGGCCTTCACGCCCGGCGCAGCCGGCGCCGGCGATCCGTTCTACCCGAACGCGGGCAACGGCGGCTACGAGGTTCGCCACTACTCGCTGAAGCTCGACTACGAGCCGCGGAACGAGCAGCTCGCGGGCGACGCGACGATCAGCGCACGCGCGACGCAGGATCTGTCTAGCTTCAACCTCGACCTGCGCGGGTTCAAGGTGAGCAGCGTGACCGTGAACGGCAGCTCCGCCTCGTTCACCCGCAAGGATCAGGAGCTGACCATCACCCCCTCCGCGGGGCTCCGCCGCAACCGCGACTTCACGGTGCGCGTGGTCTACGCCGGCCATGCGAACTACGTGGTCGACCCCGACAAGTCGAAGGACGGCTGGATTCCCACGGACGACGGCGCATTCGTCGTGAACGAGCCGCAGGGCTCGCCGACCTGGTTCCCGGCGAACGACACGCCGAAGGACTTCGCGACCTACGACTTCGCCATCACGGTCCCCGAGGGCAGGACCGCGCTCGCGAACGGCACCTTCGTCTCGCAGACCGACAACGGCGACACGACCACCTGGCGCTGGCGCGAGGACCGGCCGATGGTCACCTACCTCACCACGGCGACGAACGGCTTCTTCGAGTTGCGCACGGGCACGATTGCCGGCGTGCCCGAGTACAACGCCGTCGATCCGAACACCCGCCGCTTCGGCCAGAAGAACCCTGAGCCGGAGCTGGCATGGTCGCGGCTCGCCGTGCAGCCCGAGGCTCTCCAGTTCCTCATCGACCTGTACGGGCCGTATCCATTCGACAGCGTCGGCGCCATCGTGGACTACGCGCCGAACGTCTTCTACTCGCTCGAGTCCCAGACGAAGCCCAACTACTGGGTCATCCCAAGCCAGCTCACGATCGTCCACGAGCTTGCCCACATGTGGTTCGGCGACGCCGTGGTCCTCGAGCGCTGGCCCGACATGTGGCTGAACGAGGGCTTCGCCACGTGGTCGGAGTGGATCTGGACGGAGTCGCGGCCTGGTGGCAAGAGCGCGGCGCAGCAGTTCGACGAGCTCTACGCAACCCCGGAGGACTCCGCCGCCGGCCAGGACCTCTGGTTCCCCGCGCCGAATCGGCTGGCCGACGCCTCGGAGCTCTTCCACACCCCCGTCTACGACCGCGGCGCGATGACCCTCCAGGCGCTGCGCGAGAAGGTCGGCGAGGAGACGTTCCTCACGATCGTCCGCAGCTGGTACGCGGAGAATCGCCACTCCAACGTGACCACGGCCGACTTCATCGCGCTCGCCGAGCGGGTGAGCGGCCAGCAGCTGGATCAGTTCTTCGACGCGTGGCTGTTCCAGGAGGGCAGGCCGACCTCCTGGTAGCCGGATCGGAGGTGGTTATCGGATCGGGGGGTGGTTATCCATCGACCATCCTGTCCTGACTACCGTATGGGTCTACTAGGCAGGACGGTCGACGGGTTGCGGCCGGCCGCGGAAGCCGCGCCGGGCGGGCTGCACGCCGACTGGCCGCACGGGCCAGCGGCGGGGCCCGCTGTCCGCCTGAGCGGCAGAACTTGGCCGCCTGGTCGGGGCCGGGGCGGGCGGCGGGCTATTCTGAGTGGACATGGAGACCGGCACCTTCAGAGTCAAGGCGGGCCTTGCCGAGATGCTCAAGGGCGGCGTGATCATGGACGTGGTCACGCCCGAGCAGGCGAAGGTCGCGGAGGCGGCCGGTGCGGCCGCGGTGATGGCGCTCGAGCGCGTTCCGGCGGACATCCGCCGTGACGGCGGGGTGGCGCGGATGAGCGACCCCACGATGATCGAGAGCATCAAGGAGGCCGTCTCGATTCCGGTGATGGCCAAGGCGCGCATCGGACACTTCGTGGAGGCGCAGGTGCTCGAGGCGCTCGACGTGGACTACATCGACGAGTCCGAGGTTCTGACCCCGGCCGACGAGGCGCACCACATCGACAAGTGGGCCTTCAAGGTCCCGTTCGTGTGCGGCGCCACCAACCTCGGCGAGGCGCTGCGGCGGATCGGCGAGGGCGCGGCGATGATCCGCTCCAAGGGCGAGGCCGGGACGGGGAACGTGGTCGAGGCGGTCCGACACATCCGGCTGATCACCGGCGAGGTGCGCCGGCTCCAGTCGCTCAGCGAGATGGAGCTGCCGGGCGCCGCCAAGGAGCTGCAGGCTCCACTCGAGCTGGTGAAGGAAGTGGCCGAGCGAGGCAGCCTGCCCGTGGTGCTCTTCTGCGCGGGCGGGATCGCCACCCCGGCGGACGCCGCGCTGATGATGCAGCTGGGCGCCGAGGGCAACTTCGTGGGCTCGGGCATCTTCAAGTCCTCCGACCCGGAGCGGCGTGCCCGCGCGATCGTCGAGGCCACGACCCACTTCGAGGATCCCGAGCGCGTCGCGGCCGCCTCGCGCGAGCTCGGTGAGGCGATGCCGGGCATCGAGATCGGCACGCTCCAGGAAAACGGCGGGCTGCTCCAAAACCGCGGCTGGTGAGGATCGGAGTACTCGCCCTGCAGGGCGGGTTCGAGGCTCACTCAAAGGCGCTGACCGAGCTCGGTGCGGATGTGCGCGAGGTGCGCACGCCCGCGGACCTCGAGAACATCAATGCCCTGGTCATTCCGGGCGGCGAGTCCACCACCATCGGGCTCGGCGTGGAGCGCGAGGGACTGGCGGATCCGCTCGCGCAATTCGTTAAGAGCGGCCGTCCCGTACTCGGCACCTGCGCCGGAATGATCATGCTCGATCGCGAGCACCTCGGACTGCTCGACATCTCGGTACGCCGCAACGCGTTCGGGCGCCAGCTCGCCTCGTTCGAGGCCGAGCTCGACTTCGAGGGCTCGCCGCTGCACGCGATCTTCATTCGAGCCCCGTGGGTCGAGGACGCGGGAGCGGGAGTGGAGGTGCTCGCGGAGGTGGACGGGCATCCGGTCGCGGTCCGCCAGGGCAACATCATGGCCGTGGCCTTTCACCCAGAGCTGACGGACGAACGCCGGTTGCATCAATGGCTTCTGGATAGGGTCCAGGACGCATGAGGGACCACCGCGCCGAGGCGCTCGCACAGATCCTTGTTCGCTACTCGACCAAGGTGAAGAAGGGCGACGTGTGCTCGATCGCCTCCACCGCGGCGGCCGAGCCGCTCGTCCAGGCGATCTACGAGGAGGTCCTGCGGGCGGGAGGCCTCCCCATCATGCAGTTGCAGACGAGCGGCGCGCAGGCGGCGTTCTACGAGCTTGCGAGCGACGAGCAGCTCGACTGGGTGCCGCCGACCACCGAGTGGACGGTCGAGAACGCCGACGTTCACATCTCTGTGATGGCCTCCCTGAACACGCGCGAGCTCTCCACGGCTGACCCGAAGAAGCAGGCGCGCTCGCAGAAGGCGCGCAAGCAGATCATGGAGACCTCGATGCGGCGAGCCGCGGAGGGCGGCTACCGCTGGTCGCTCACGCTGTTCCCGACGCACGCATTTGCGAGCGAGGCGGGCATGTCGCTCTCGAGCTACGAGGACTTCTATTACGCGGCCTGCCTCGCCCTCGACGGGGATCCAGTGACCGCGTGGGAGCGCCAGTCGGAGCAGGTGCGGCGGCTAACGGACTGGGTGCAGGGCAAGGAGGAGGTCCGCGTCCAGGCGGAGGGCACGGACATCACGCTGGGGGTGGCGGAGCGCAATTGGATCCCGTGCGTCGGCGAGCACAACATGCCCGACGGCGAGTTCTTCACCGGCCCGGTCGAGGACTCCGTGAACGGCGAGATCGTGTTCTCGTTCCCGGCGAGCTACGGCGGCCGCACCGTGTCCGGCGTGCGCATGCGCTTCGAGGACGGCAAGGTGGTGGACGCCTCGGCCGAGCAGGGCGAGGAGTTCCTGATCGAGATGCTGGATACCGACGAGGGCGCGCGCCGGCTGGGCGAGCTCGGAATCGGCACGAACTTCGGCATCGCCACCGCCACCAAGGAGATCCTGCTCGACGAGAAGATCGGCGGCACGGTCCACATGGCGATCGGGATGGCCTATCCGGAGAGCGGCGGCACGAACAGCTCGGCCGTGCACTGGGACATGGTCTGCGACCTGCGCCGCGGCGGCTCGATCAGCGTGGACGGCGAAGAGCTGCAGCGCGACGGCAAATTCTTGGTGTAGGGCCTAGCGGATCCGGCGGGTCACGTCGCGGCCGGGGCCGCCGTGGAACGTCACCGCGATGCGGCCGATCACGGTCATGCGGTCGTTGCCCGCCCCGCCGTACATGACGATGCGCCTCACGCCGGCCGCACGGCAGCTCACAATCCGCGGGCCGAGCGCCACGCAGCGGCGTCCCGGCCGCAGGCGCGCCAGTCCGTCCCGCACCACCCAGCGGCGCCCTCGCTTGCGTGCGGTGCCGACGTAGGTGTGTCCGTCGTCCGTCACGGCCCGGGGATCGCCGAACCACGACCATGCGCCGTCACCTACGGGCCGCTCGGCCGCGCCCGCCGACGCCGCCGCCAGCAGGGCGACAAGGGCCGCCGCCGCTGCTGCACCGAGCCTCACTCGTGTTGAGGCTAGCCCCGCGGGTGGCATTTGCCGACCCGCTAAGCGTGTATGGCGCGCTTGAGGTCGCGCTTCTGCGCAAGCAGGCGAGCGTCGGCGCACGCCACGAGCCCGTCCGGCGTGCGGGCGTCGTCGGGGGCGAGCGCGGCCGAGTAGCTGGCGGCGGGCTCGATCGACTCGCGCAGGTCGCGCAGCAGTCGCAGCACGCCGGCCGGGCCTGCGCCGGGGGCGATGAGCGCGAACTCGTCACCGCCGATACGGGCGAGACAGTCGCCCTGCCGCGCCACGCGGGCCGCCGCAACGGCCACGGACTGGAGCACCGCGTCCCCGGCGGGGTGGCCCTGCTCGTCGTTAACGCGCTTGAAGTCGTCCAGGTCGATGAGTATGAGCGCGTAGGGATCGCCCGTCGCCGCCGCGCGCGCGAGCGCGAGATCGAAGCCGCGCCGGTTAGCCACCCCGGTGAGCGGGTCGAGCTCCGCCATCGTGCGCTGGTGCTGCTCGGCGCGTACGAGGCGGCCCTTGAGGAACTGGACGGCGACCGTGGCCCCACCCACCGCGAGCACGAACATCAGGAGCCGAGCGGGGTAGCCCACCGCGAGCGCGCGCTCGTCGTAGAGGAGCGGGGTGGAATATGCGACCCCGAATAGCGCCATCAGCGGCCAGGCGAGCCGCGGCGGGAAGAAGTACGAGATGAACAGCGCGGTGAAGATCATCACCGGCTGGATGAAGCTCGTGGAGCCGCCGGTTGCCCAGAGCGAGAGCGCGACGACGGGCATCATGACCGCGGTCACGAGCGCGCGCATCTCGATCGCCATGCCGCGACCGCGCGAGGCCATGACCAGGCAGAAGGCGCCCCAGACGATGGCGAAGAAGCCAAGGGCGAGCGCGAGCACGACGTGGCTGCGGTCGGAGCCGGGCAGCGCCAGCGCCACGCCCCCGAAGACTCCCGTGGCCGTCCACATCAATCCGGACGTGAAATCCGGCAGCGGGCCGTCGTCCCACGGATTGCCATCGGCGTGGAGCGGGCGGCTGAGGCTCTCTCTGAAGCCGAGCATGGTTGTGAAGAACATCGGCTTTCTGTCCATAGACTTGAAGGCCATGTCTGGGCATTCGAAGTGGGCATCGATCAAGCACAAGAAGAAAGCGGTCGACGCCAAGCGCGGCGCGCTCTTCACGAAGCTCACCCGCGCGATCACCGTGGCGGCCCGCGAGGGCGGGGGAGACCCGGACGGAAACCCGGCTCTGGCACTCGCGATTCAGAAGGCGCGCGACGCCTCGATGCCGAAGGACAACATCGAGCGCGCGGTGTCGAAGGGGACCGGCGCGGACTCCGACGCGGACGCCTTCGAGGCGGTTCTGTACGAGGGCTACGGCCCCGGCGGGGTGGCGATCCTCGTGGAGGCGCTCACCGATAACCGCAACCGCACGGGCTCCGAGGTGCGGAACGCCTTCACAAAGCACGGCGGCAATCTCGGCGAGCCGGGCTCGGTGGCCTGGACCTTCGAGAAGAAGGGCGAGATCGTGGTGGATGGGTCGCGCTACTCGGAGGATGACCTGCTGGTGGCGATCGACGCCGGCGCCGAGGACGTGGCCCTTGACGGCGACATCTGGGAGATCGTGACCGGGCCGGCGGAGCTCGCGGCGGTCCGCAGGGCGATCGAGGACGCGGGTGTGCAGATCGAGTCGGCCGAACTGGTCCAGAGGCCCACCACGCGGACGCCGGTCGAGGAGGACCGGGTCGGCACCCTGATGCGCCTGATCGACGCGCTCGAGGAGAACGACGACGTGCAGGGCGTACACGCGAACTTCGACGTGGACGCCGAGGTGCTCGAGCGGGTGGCCGCCGCGTGAGGATCGCGGCCGCCGTGTTCTGGATGTTCGCGGGCGCGATGCATTTCGTGATCCCGCGCCAGTACCAGGCGATCGTGCCGCCCTCGATCGCGCGCTGGAAGAAGGAGGTCGTGGTGGCGAGCGGGCTAGCGGAGATCGCCGGCGGTGTGGCGATCCTGCCCGAGCGGACGCGCCGCGGCGCGCGCTGGTGGCTCCTGGCGACGCTGGTGGCGGTCTACCCGGCCAACATCCACATGGCCCTCAACTCGAAGGACTTCCCGAAGATCCCGCCGGCCGCGCTGTGGGCGCGGCTGCCGGTCCAAGGACTGTTCGCGCTGCTCACCTGGCGCGGCACGCACTAAGTCGCGGACGCTTAAGGGGTCAGACCCCTTGAGTCGCGGACGCTCAGGGGGTCAGACCCCTTGAGTCGCGGACGCTTAAGGGGTCTGACCCCGGGGAGGCGTCCGCCGCTCCGCGCAGAATCACCTTCATTGGTGATCATCCTCGGCATCGATCCCGGCACCGCGCATACGGGCTATGGCGTGGTGATCTCGCACGGGACCCGGCTGGCGGCTCTCGACGGCGGCGTCATAGAGACGCGCGCGGGCGTGCCGCTGGAGCGGCGCCTTGCGGACATCCACGCGCGTGTGTGCGACCTGATCCGCGAGCACGAGCCCGCCGCGCTGGCGGTCGAGGACCTCTACTTCGGCCGCAACGCCCACAGCGCCTTCGCGGTCGGTCAGGCCCGCGGGTGTCGTGCTCCTGTCCGCGGGCATGGCGGGCATCCCGTGCTTCTCGTACACGCCTCAGGCGGTCAAGCAGGCCGTATGCGGCAGCGGCTCGGCAGCGAAGGAGCAGGTGCAGCGCATGGTCGGCACGCTGCTGTCGCTGCCGGAGCCGCCGAGACCCGACCACGCCGCCGACGCGCTCGCCGTGGCCATCTGCCACGCGAACGGCGCCCCACTTAAGGCGGCACTCGGATGATCTCCTCAATCCGCGGAGAGGTTCTGTCCCGGCTGCCGGGTGACGTCGTGATCGAAGCCGCGGGCGTGGGCTATCGCCTCGCGGTCTCCTCCGAGACGCTCAGCTCGGTGCCCAGCCCGGGGCAGCAGGCCACGCTTCTCACCCATCTCGTCATGCGCGACGACGCCATGAACCTCTACGGCTTCTCCTCCGAGGCCGAGCGCGAGCTGTTCCTGATGCTGATCGGAGTGCAGAGCGTCGGTCCGAAGGTGGCGCTGGCGGTGCTGTCCGGCGGCGCTCCCCGCGAGCTCCTGAACGCGATCGCCACCGGGGACACCGCGCGCTTCCAGGCTGTGCCGGGCATCGGCAAGCGGACCGCGGAGCGCATCATCGTCGAGCTGCGCGAGAAGGTGGCCGGCAAGGCCACCGACGACATCGTGGTGCGGCGCACCGCCTCCGACGACCCGCGCACGCTCGCGCGCGAGGGCCTCCTCGGGCTCGGCTTCACGCCCCAGGAGGCCGACAGGCTGCTCGACCAGACAGCGGGCGAGACTCCAGAGGCGCTCATCGAGGGCGCGCTGAGGGCCGCACGGTGAGCGGAATCCGAACGCCCGGCGTGGAGCGCATCCAGCAGCCGGCCGTCCTTCCGGCTGAGGACGAGCTCGACCGCTCGCTGCGCCCCAAGAAGCTCGAGGACTTCGTCGGCCAGGAGCGCATCAAGGAGCAGCTCGCGATCTTCATCGAGGCCGCCCAGGCCCGCGGCGAGGCGCTCGACCACGTGCTGCTGGCGGGCCCGCCCGGCCTCGGCAAGACCTCGCTCGCGCAGATCGTGGCGAACGAGCTCGGCGCCGGCTTCGTGCCCACGGCGGGCCCGGCGCTCGAGCGCAAGGGCGACGTGGCAAGCTACCTCACGGCGCTCGAGCCGCGGAGCGTCTTCTTCGTCGACGAGATCCACCGGCTCCCGCGCGCGCTCGAGGAGACCTTCTATCCGGCGATGGAGGACCGCAAGCTGCCGATCACGGTGGGCCAGGGGGCGGGCGCCCGCGTCGTTTCGCTCGACCTGCCCGCGTTCACGCTGATCGGCGCCACCACGCGCACCGGACTGCTCACCACGCCGCTGCGCGACCGCTTCGGCGTGACCCACCGGCTCGAGCTGTACGAGCCCGCGGATCTCGCGCGCATCGTGCTCCGCTCCGCCGGCATCCTGGGCGTGGAGATCGACACCGCGGGCGCCGAGGCGCTCGCCAGGCGCTCGCGCGGCACGCCGCGCGTGGCGAACCGGCTGCTCAAGCGCGTGCGCGACTTCGCCGAGGTGCGCGGCGCCGGCCACATCGACGAGAACGTCGCGCGCGAGGCCCTCGATCTGCTCGAGGTGGACGCCGCGGGGCTCGACCGCCTCGACCGCGAGATCCTCCGCGCCATCTGCGAGAAGTTCGGCGGCGGGCCGGTGGGGCTCAGCACGCTGGCGGTGGCGGTGGGTGAGGAGTCAGACACGATCGAGGACGTCTACGAGCCATATCTGCTCCAGCAGGGCTACCTGATGCGCACCCCCCGGGGGCGCGTGGCGACCGACGCAGCCTTCGCCCATCTCAGTCTCGAGGCGCCCCGCGGCGGCTCGCAGCGCCTGTTCTAACCTGCGGTTTAGGCAAGCCCCTACCCTTGACCTCTCATGCCGATCTTCATCTGCCCGAACTGCGGCAACCGCAGCGAGTCAGCCGAGCGCACCGCCGGCTTCCAGACTCGCGCGAAGGCCTGCAAGCGCTGCGGATTCGGGTTCCTGTTCGAGCTGCTCGACGACTACTACCCGGCCCCGAACGCGGCGTTCTTCATCCTCGACCAGCAGGCGCGCCTGATCGGGACCGGCCGCGGAGCGCGCGAGCTCACCGGCCTTGGTGACCTCGACGTGATCGGCCGTCCGGTGGCCGAGGTGCTGAACCTCGAGTTCGACGAGGGCGGCGATCACATCGCCACCGCGCTCGAGTGGGGCGTGCGGGTGCTCGACAAGCCGGTGGTGGTGCACGCCGAGGGGGACCGCCCCGAGGCGGCGAAGGCTGACATCTTTCCCGCGTATGACGACGACGGAGGCCTCCTCCTCGTGCTGACACCGCGATGACCAACCGGACCAGGAACTTCTCGATCCTCGGGGTCGTGCTGCTGCTGCTCGCCGCGGCCGGCTTCGTAATCGCCACGAAGTCCACCCGCCTCGGCCTGGACCTGAAGGGCGGCACCGAGCTCGTCTACCAGGGCCAGCCGACCCCGCAGGTGCCCACCGTCACCCCACAGGCGCTCGACGATGCGCTCGAGACGATCCGCAAGCGCACCGACGCTCTCGGCGTCTCCGAGCCCGAGATCCAGCGCTCGGGCCGCGACCAGATCTCGATCGGCCTGCCGGATGTGCAGAACGCCCAGCGCGCCATCGAGCAGGTGGGCTCGACCGCCCAGCTCCAGTTCTACGACTGGGAGCCGAACGTACTCGGCGACCGTGGCCCGGACGCGCCCTACGCGGGCTCGAAGGCGCTCTTCGAAGCCACCGAGGTCGCCTCACAGCAGAAGCCGAAGGCCGAGAAGGACGACGTTCCGCAGGGCTCGGACGAGTCGCCGCAGGAGGCCGACAAGAACAACGACTCCACGGCCGACCAGTACTACCTGTTCGGCCCCGACCGCCTGCCGATCGGCCCCGACAAGCAGCCGCTGCGCGAGGGCGACTACGACCCGTCCGGGAACTGCAAGGACCTGCTGTCCGACTTCGACGCCGAGGACGGCCCTCCGAACAAGTACGCCAAGGACACGGAGTGCAAGGCCGAGCTCGAGGCCCTTGGCCCCGGCGGTCCGCCGGACGGCTCACGCGTGATCAAGGTGCCGCAGGGCATCGTGGTCGTGGAGGCCGAGCCGGCGCCGAACCAGTCGGAGCGCGTGCACCGCTTCTTCGTGATCGAGGACGACTCGGAGCTGAACGGCAAGGAGGTCAAGAACCCCGAGCAGAACTTCGACCCGAACACCAAGGAGCCGCTCGTCACGATGGAGTTCACGGACAAGGGCCGCGAGGCCTTCGCCCGTGTAACCAAACGCCTCGCCGACCGAGGCCGTGACTGCGAGACGCTCGCCGGGGTCTCGCCGGATTGCCCGAATGTGCCGCAGGGCTCCCCGCCCGATGACTTCTTCCAGCGCTTCGCGATCACGCTCGACAACCAGATCGTGTCGCTGGCGACGATCGACTACCAGGACAACCCTGAGGGCATCGACGGCCGCACCGGCGCCTCGATCGAGAACATCGGCACGATCCAGCAGGCCCAGGACCTCGCCGAGAGCCTGCGCATCGGCGCCCTGCCGATCGACCTGAAGCTGATCTCGCAGACCCAGGTCTCGGCCACGCTCGGCCAGCAGGCGCTCGACCAGGGCCTCACCGCAGCGGCGGCCGGCCTCGTGCTCACGATCCTGTTCCTGCTCCTCTTCTACCGCGTGCTCGGCGTGGTGGCGACCGTGACGCTGCTGGTGTACGCGGCGCTGCTCTTCGCGCTCATCAAGCTGATTCCGATCACGCTCACGCTCCCGGGCATCGCGGGAATGGTGCTCACGCTGGCGGTGGCGGCCGACGCCAACATCGTCATGTACGAGCGAATAAAGGAGGAGGTGCGCCAGGGGGGCAGATCCGTCCCGGCGGCCATCTCCGCGGGATACACGAAGGCCCTCAGGACGATCATCGACGCGAACGTCGTGACGATCGGCGTGGCGTTCATCCTGTTCACGCTTGCCACGGCGGGCGTCAAGGGCTTCGCCTTCACGCTCGGTGTGGGAACGCTCGTCTCGCTGTTCACCGCGGTTCTCGCCACCTCAGCGATCCTCGGCACCCTCGGTCGGACTCGCCTGCTGCGCCGGCCGAGCGCGCTCGGCGTGGCAACCAAGGAGCGCAAGGGCTGGACGTTCGACTTCATGGGGAACTCGCGCTGGTTCTTCTCCTTCTCCGGCGTGATCCTCGCCGCCGGTGCGATCGCGATCGCCACGCTCGGCATCAACTTCGGCATCGACTTCGAGTCGGGCACGCGGATCACCGCGCCGCTCCAGCAGCACGCGAGCGTGGACCAGGTGCGCGCCACGCTCGACCCGCTCGGCTACGCCGACGCCGAGGTCCAGGCCGTCGACGACCCGGAGCTCGGCAAGAACGTCGTGCAGATCGAGGTGGCCGAGCTGGACCCGGGCCAGGTCACCAAGGTCGAGAACGCGCTTGACGACGACTTCGGGGTCGCCAGAGCCGACTTCAACGCCAGCTCCGTGGGACCGACCTTCGGCCAGCAGATCGCGCGCACGGCCGTGCTGGCGGTGATCGCCTCACTGCTCTTGATCTCGCTCTACATCGGCTTCCGCTTCGAGTGGAAGTTCGCCGTGCCGGTCCTGATCGCGCTCGCGCACGACCTGCTGATCACAGCGGGCACCTACGCGATCTTCGAGAGGGAGGTCACGACCGCCACGGTCGCCGCCCTGCTCACGATTCTCGGTTACTCGCTCTACGACACGGTGATCGTCTTCGACCGAATACGAGAGAACGTGCCGCGCATGCCGCGCGCCACCTTCTCGCAGATCGCGAACCGCTCGATGTCCGAGGTCTTCACGCGATCGCTTGCCACGAGCTTCGTGGTGTTGATGCCGGTGGGTTCGCTGCTCCTGTTCGGTGGCGAGACGCTCAAGGACTTCGCGTTCGCGCTGCTGGTGGGAGTGCTCTCCGGCGCCTACTCCTCGATCTTCATCGCCACGCCGGTGCTGGTGGAGTGGAAGGAGCGCGAGCAGACCTACATGCGCAGGCGCCGCCTGATGCTCCAGGAGCACGGCGGACACATACCGGCGTTCGCCACGGGCACGCTCGGCGGGCCGGCCGCGGCTCCCGCGGCCGCGCCGGCCACGGCGCCCGCGCCCGCGGAGACGGCCGGCGTCGCACAGACGGCCGTGACCCCGTCGACGGAGCCCGAGCTCACCGACCGCCAGGCGCGCAGGCAGCGGCGTGCGGCCGCGGGCGGCCCCCGCTCGGCCACCACCACGACGAGGCCGGCCGCGCCACCGCCCAGGCAGCCGGACGCGCCTGCACCGGCGCCGACTCCGGCGCCCGAGCGCGCCGCGGAGCCCCCCGCCGGCGACGGCGACGGCGCGCAGCCGAAGCCCAAGTCGAAGTCAAAGTCGAAGCGCCAGCAGAAGCGCAGAAAGCACGGGAGGCGCTAGGCCATGGCGATGGTTGTGTGGGTGATGATGGGCATTGCGGTGTGGCACTTCACCGTGTTCCTTCCGGACCGCTTCTACGGCGGGATCGTCGGCGCGTTCCTCGCTGCCTTCGTGGCCGCTGTGGTGGTCGGCTTCCTCGCGAACGGCCTGACCGTGCCGGGTCAGGACGACACCGACATCGTCCAGGCCCTGATCGCCATCCCCGGGGCGATGATCGGCCTCGCGCTCTCCTACTGGTTCGGCGCCCGCGCGGACCGCGCCTCAGGCATCGACCACGGCCAGACAAGAGCCGGCGCGCACTAGGCCACCCGTTCCGTCCGGACTGCATCCCAGTATCAGTGGATGCAGTCCAAGCCGTCTCGCTGGCGGAGCGACCCCTATGTGGTCGCCACTGGACGGCGGCTTGCCTCTGATCTGGGCGTATCGCCGGTCGTCGGGTCGATCCTCGCGCGCCGCGGGTTCCGCGACGTGGCTGAGGCACGGCGCTTCCTGGCGGCCGAGGAGTCGCATGACCCGGCAACGCTGCCGGGTGCTCCGGCCGCGTGTGAGCTGATTCTCGGACACGTCGGGCGCGGCTCGCAGATCGCCGTCTTCGGCGACTACGACGTGGACGGCGTCTGCTCCACGGCGATGATGCTGCGGACCCTTCGCGCGCTCGGCGCCGATCCGGTCTGGGAGCTGCCGAACCGCTTCGACGAGGGCTATGGCCTCTCCGGGCCGGCCGTCGAGCGGCTGGTCGGACGCGGGGTGAAGCTGCTCGTCACGGTCGACTGCGGCATCACCGCTGTCGAGCAGGTGGCTGCGGCCCGAGCGGCGGGTCTCGACGTGGTGATCACCGATCACCACCGCCCCGGCGACGAGTTGCCGGACTGCACCGTCGTACATCCGGCGCTGGGTGAGTACGGCTGCCCGGAGCTGTGCGCGTCGGGCGTGGTGCTGAAGTTGAGCGAGGCGCTGTTCGCCGCCGCCGGCCGCGATGTCGCCGAGGCGGCCGAGGACATCGACCTGGCGGCGCTCGCCACCGTCTGCGACCTGGTGCCGCTGCGCGGCGAGAACCGGCGCATCGTGCGCGAGGGGCTCGTGGCGCTGGGGCGCACCCGCAGGCCCGGCCTGCGCGCGCTGATGGAGGTCGGGAACGTGGCGCCCGCGGAGCTGTCCGAGCACTCGCTCGGCTTCCGGCTCGGCCCGCGCATCAACGCCGCCGGCCGCATGCAGCGTGCCGACGCCGCTCTCGAGCTGCTCCTCACCCATGACGATGCCCGCGCCGGCGAGGTGGCGCGCGAGCTCGACCTCCTGAACCGCGACCGGCGGGAGGCGGAGATTCGCATCCTGTTCGCCGCCGAGGCCGCATGCGCTCCGCAGGCGCACGAGGGCGCGATCGTGGTGGCGGGGGAGGACTGGCATCCCGGAGTGGTGGGGATCGTGGCGTCGCGGCTCGTGGAGCGCTGGCGCCGGCCGTGCGTGGTGATCGCGCTCGACGGGCAGGGCGGCGGCCGCGGCTCCGGCCGCAGCATCTCCGCCTATGACCTCCACGCCGGCCTGGCCGCGTGCTCGGAGCATCTCGTCCGCTTCGGCGGACATCGGATGGCGGCTGGGGTTGAGCTGGAAGCGGCCGCCGTGGAGCCCTTCCGCCGCGCGCTGGCGGCGCACGCCGCCGCGGCGCTGTCCCCGGACGACCTCATCCCGGTCGAGCGCGTGGACGCCGTGGTGCCCGGCGGGGACCTCGGACTCGACCTCGCCGACGACCTCGAGCGCCTGCGCCCGTTCGGGATGGGCAACCCACAGCCGACCCTGCTCGTGCCCGCGGCTCGCTTCGAGCGCGTGGCGGGCATGGGGGAGGACAAGGAGCACTCGCGCTTCACCCTCGTGGCGGCCGGCGGCGCGAAGTCGCGCGGCGTGGCCTTCGGCTCGCCTCCGAAGGCGCTCGCCCCTGCGGCCGACCGCGCCCACGACATCGCCCTGCGGCTCGAGCGCAACCGCTGGAACGGGATGGTGGAGCCACGCGTGATCCTGCGCGCGCTCTGCCCGACGGAGGCGGGCGAGCTGCGCGTGCTTGGAGAGGACGCGCCCTTCTGGGACGAGCTGGCCGCGCTGCTCGCCGCGAGCGCGCCCGCGCCCGCCCGCGAGGGGACCGCCGCGGCCACGGGCGCTGCTTCGCCCGGCATCGTCGAGGACCGCCGCGGCGAGGGCTTCGCGGGGGTCGCGGGTGACCTCTTCTCGAGCGGCGAGACCGTGCTGGTCGCGGTGGCGGACGTGCCACGCCGGCGCGCCGGCCTCGAGGCCGTGGTGGCCGGCCTCTCCGATGGGCCCATGCCGGTCACCTCCTGGGGGGCGCTGGCCTCACACCCCGGGCTGGCCGAGGGCTTCGACCACCTCGTCGCGCTCGACCCGCCGCCGGGCGGGATCGGCGACCCGCTCCTGCACACCGTCCCTCGCGCCCATCTCGCCTGGGGGCCGGCCGAGGCCGAGTTCGCGATCACGGCCTGGAGCGCGGAGCTAGACCTTCGTCCGCAGCTGACCGAGATCTACCGAGCCCTGCGCGAGCTTCCGCCCGACGCGGCCGCAGCAGAGATCGAAACGGCGCTCCGCGGTGCCGGCCGCTATCCCCGCAACGCGCGGGCCTGCGCCCGGCTCGCCCGCGTGCTTGCGGAGCTAAGCCTGATCGAGCTCGATCCCCCCGCCCGGACCTGCCGGGTTCTGGACGGCGTGCGAAGTGACCTCGAGCGCTCAGAGACCTACCGGGCGAGCCGCGACGAGCTCACGGCAATCGAACGCGCCCTCGCGTCCGAGCTGCCTCGAAGGCTCGAGACAGCCGCGACCGGCTAGCGAGCGAGGAACCGCCGTCACTTGGTCCGCCATAGACGGATCAACTGACGGCGCGGCGCGCCATCGCGCCGCACGCGCCCAGAGGACGGCTAGCTGCCTAGCGGCACCTGGGGTCGACGTAGAAGTCGTCGACGAACCAGGTCCCGAGCCCAACCGAGCGCACGGTGAACTGAACGGGGGTCTTCGCGTCCGGCAGCAGTGGAAGCAGGTTGACCAGCATGTAGAAGCGCGGACTCGGCTTCCACTTGCCGGAGGGCAGGATCACGCCGAACGGCACCGTCGCCTTCAGCCCCAGCGAGGTCTGGAAGGTCACCTCGACGGTGAGCGTCGAGAGCAGCGCGGAGTTGTTGCGTGCGAACAGGCGCACCAGCGGTTCGTCGACGCCCACGCACATGACCGGGGACGTGGCGGAGGCGCCGGGGGGAAGCTTGAGCGAGCGCTTGTCGCTCGCGCCGTGCACCTTCCACGGCTCGTTTTCTGCGACCAACGAGGCGCGGTTGAGGCTCCAGGCCTCGTCGCCGACCTCGAAGGATCCGCCCGGGGCCGGCTGGTAGTCCAGCGAATCGCCCCACGCGGCAAAGGCCTTGATGGTGGGCTTCGGGCTGCAGTTCTTGGCCGATGCAACCAGCAGTCCTGCATTGGCGGCCGGTGCGCCCACGGCGAATGCGGCGGTGGCGACAGCGGCGGCGAAGAGAGTGCGGTGCAGTCGGTTTCTCATGCAGACACCATCGGTCATTACGACCCGCTCCGCTACGGACATGCGTCCATTTGGGGGGGGAACGTCTGTCCATCGAACGAACGTCCATAAGGACCTTCGCCCCACCGGCCGATACAGCCTGAAGCCATGGGGATTCTCGAGAACTTCCGATCCGGGCTTACGCCTGCCGTAGAGGAGCTCCGCGAGTCCTGGGACCGGACCTACCCCGAGCCCCTGCGAGGTCGTGAGCTCGCGGTCGAGACGGGGACCGCTGTGGCCTTCCTGGCCGTCGCCGTACTCATGGCCATTCTGATGCCCGCCGAGCGTGCCTTCGACGCGCCCCTCGCGCTCACGCTTGTGGCCACCTACGCGCTTCTGGCTCAGGTGCGCTTCCCCATTGGCTACGGCTTCACGATCCCCACGCAGGTCGTGCTCGTGCCGATGCTCTTCCTCCTCCCGCTCGGGTTTGTGCCGCTCCTCGTGGCGGCCGGAATGGTGCTCGGCACGCTGCCGGAGTGCCTACGCCGGGAGCGCCATCCGAACCGCGCCGTGGCGGCTGTTGCGGACGCGTGGCACTGCGTGGGTCCGGTGGCCGTGCTCGCAGCTGCCGGAGCCATGACGCCGGAGCTGAGCGCGTGGCCGGTGCTGCTGGCCGCGCTCGTGGCGCAGGTGGTTACCGACAATGGCGTCGCGACTCTCCGCGACTGGGCGGGGCTGGGCGTCTCGCCGAAGCTCCAGCCGTCGCTGTTCGGTTGGGTCACGCTCGTGGACATCCTCCTTTCGCCAGTGGGCCTGCTGGCGGCCATGGCTGCCGTCCATGAGCCCTATGCCGTCCTGCTTGTCCTTCCGCTCGCCGCCCTGCTCCTGGTCTTCGCCCTCGAGCGCGGCGCGCGCGTGCGTCAGGCGATTGAGCTGAGCCGCGCGTACCGCGGGACCACCCTGCTCCTGTGCGACGTACTGGAGGTCGACGACGAGTACACGGGCTTCCATAGCCGGAGCGTCGTCTCGCTCTCGGTGGCGGTGGCGGACGAGATGGGGCTCAGCCCCAAGGAGCGACGCAACGTCGAGTTCGGCGCACTGCTCCACGACGTCGGCAAGATCGCGGTGCCGAAGGAGATCATCAACAAGCCCGGCCCGCTCACGGACGACGAGTGGATGGTCATCAAGACGCACACGATCGAAGGCCAGAGGATGCTCGATCGCGTTGGCGGGCTCCTGAGCGAGGTGGGCGCCGTGGTTCGCTCGTCGCACGAGAAGTGGGACGGCACCGGCTACCCAGACGGGCTGGTGGGCGACCAGATCCCGGTCGGCTCCGCGATCGTCTCCTGCTGTGACGCCTTCAATGCCATGACTACCGACCGCTCCTATCGCGATGCGATGCCCCTCGAGGAAGCCATCGAGGAGCTCGAGGCCAACTCGGGGACGCAGTTCAGCCCGGACGTCGTGGAGGCCGTGTTGCGAGTGCTCCGCGAGGATCCGCTCACCGTTGGATCCCGGGGCCCGCGGGCCGTCGCGGCGGCCTGACGGCCGGGGCGGCGGGAGACCGCTCTAAACTCGGGGACATGCCCAAGCTGCCCCGCACGGGCGGGAAGGCCAGCACCAGCGAGCGGGCCAAGAAGCCCGCCGCGAAGCGTGCTGCGGCATCCGCGCCGAAGGAGGGCACGCACACGCCGAGCAAGCGCACCACCCGCTCGGCCGCGACGAAGTCCCGCACCACCACGGCGAAGAAGAAGCCGGCGGCGAGCGGCGGCAACGGGCGCGCCAAGACCAAGGCGAAGCCGCCCAAGACCGACTTCCGGCACCGCCCTGTAGACCGTCACGCCAGGCGAACCCCGGCAGGTCCCAAGGCCAAGCTCAGCGACGACCAGCGCGTCATGCTCGGAGACCTCTTCGCGGTGGTCGAGGAGTACGCCGACGAGGCGGTCGAGCGGATCGACAGGGACCTCGTCGAGCACGCGTTCCTCTTCTCGTGCGAGCGGCATGCCGACCAGCGCCGCGCCAGCGGCGAGGACTTCATCACCCACCCGATCGGCGTGGCGAAGATCTGCGCGGGCATGCGGCTCGACACGGAGACGCTCTGCGCCGCATTGCTGCACGACACGGTCGAGGACACGAGCGCGTCGCTCGACGAGGTGCGAGACGAGTTCGGCGACGAGGTCGCCCAGCTCGTGGACGGCCTCACGAAGCTCTCGGGCGTCACGTTCCAGAGCCGCGACGACCGCCAGGCTGAGAACTACCGCAAGATGATGGTCGCGATGGCCCGTGACATCCGGGTCATCCTGATCAAGCTCGCCGACCGCCTCCACAACATGCGGACGATCGGCTCGATGCCGAAGCACAAGCAGCAGGACAAGGCGAGGGAGACGCTCGAGATCTTCGCCCCGCTCGCGCACCGGCTCGGCATCCACGCCATCAAGTGGGAGCTCGAGGACCTGGCCTTCAACACGCTCCACCCGCGCAAGTACAACGAGATCAGGCAGATGGTCTCGCAGCAGCGCGAGGAGCGCGACGCCTATGTGGACCGCGCCGGCAGCTACCTCGAGAAGGAGCTGAAGGCGGTCGGCATCGAGGCCCAGATCTCAGGGCGCGCGAAGCACTTCTACTCGATCTACTCGAAGATGACGAAGAAGGGCCGCGAGTTCAACGAGATCTACGACCTCACCGCGATGCGCGTGATCGTCGACTCGGTGAAGGACTGCTACGGCGCCATCGGCGTGATCCACTCGCTCTGGAAGCCGCTGCCCGGGCGCTTCAAGGACTGGGTCGCGATGCCCAAGTTCAACATGTACCAGGCCCTCCACACGACGGTGATCGGGCCCGAGGGGCGCCCGCTCGAGATCCAGATCCGCACGATGGAGATGCACCGAACGGCCGAGTTCGGCGTGGCGGCCCACTGGATCTACAAGGAGGACGGCCACAAGCCGGTCGAGGAGAAGGTCGAGTGGCTGCGCCACCTGCTCGACTGGCAGCAGGAGATGGCCGACCCTCAGGAGTTCGCCGAGACGCTGAAGGCGGACCTGTTCGAGGACGAGGTGTTCGTGTTCACGCCCAAGGGCGAGGTCAAGTCGCTCGGCGCCGGCGCCACGCCGCTCGACTTCGCGTACGAGATCCACACGGACGTCGGGCACCGCTGCGTGGGCGCCAAGGTGAACGGCAAGATCGTGCCGCTCCACTACACGCTCCAGTCGGGCGACATCTGCGAGGTGCTCACCTCGAAGAAGGAGCGCGGCCCCTCGCGCGACTGGCTCGCGCTGGCCAAGACCACGCGCGCCCAGTCGAAGATCCGCGCCTGGTTCAAGCGCGAGCGCCGCGAGGACTCCGAGCGCACCGGCCGCGAGATCCTTCAGGAGAGCCTCAAGCGCGCCGGCCTGCCCCCGCAGAAGATGGCGGGCTCGCCGCTGCTCGCGGACGTGATCCGCGAGATGGGCTTCCGCAAGGGCGAGGACTTCTACATCGCCCTCGGCCAGTCGAAGATCTCCGCCAAGACCGTCACCCAGAAGCTGATGAACCGGCTGAAGGAGGGCGAATCCGCGGTCGAGGACCCGTCGCCCGCGGCGGAGCTGCTGGAGCGCAAGGAGGCCCCGCGCAGGACCGCGGCCTCCTCCACCTTCGGCATCAAGGTCGAGGGCGTGGACGACGTGATGCTGCGGCTGGCGAAGTGCTGCCGCCCGGTGCCGGGCGACCCCATCGTCGGCTACATCTCGCTCGGCAAGGGCATCACGATCCACCACGAGGGCTGCCCGAACGCCAAGGCCCTGATGCGCAATCCGGAGCGCTTCACGCCGGTGGAGTGGGAGGGCGACACCACCTCGTCGTTCCGAGTGGAGCTGCAGATCGACGGCTGGGACCGCCACCGGCTGCTCGAGGACCTCTCCCGCACCTTCGCGGAGACAGGCATCAACATCCTCGAGGCACGCTGCACGGTCGTCCATCCGATGGTGAAGAACCGCTTCGTCGTCGAGGTGGGGGACACCGAATCGCTGAGGGCCTGCATCGCGCGCATCCGGAACATCGAGTCTGTGTTCGACGCGTACCGCGTTACGCCGACGGGCTGATCGCCTCGTCCTGCGGCACATAGAGCGTCACGTTCTCGCGCTCGATCGGCCGGAAGAGTCCCACGAGGAACGCCCCGTGAATCGGATCCACGCGCGTGGCCAGGCGCGCCAGGAGAGGCGGCAGGGGGTAGTAGCCAACGGCCCTGATCTGCTCCGTGGCAAGGCCGTGGTAGGCGGCGAGCTCCGAGAGCGCCCGGGCGGTGAACAGGCGCAGGTGAGTCCGCCCGAGGTCGCGATGTCCCCAGCGATCCTCGGGGTTGAGCGGATTCCCGACGATGATTTCGTCGCTCACGTGCATCGGCATCGGCTGCATGCCGAGGCCGAGCGAGAGGACGTTGTGCCAGCTCGCCAGATTGTTGGTGGATATGCAGACGTATCCGTTCGGCTTCACGACGCGCCGGAACTCGCGCAGCAGGACGTCCGTACGCCGGACGTGCTCGATGACCTGATTGGCGTTCACGATGTCGAAGCTCTCCGACGGGAAGGGAATTCCCTCGTCGAGATCCGCCACGGTCACGTCGATGCCCCGCGAGCGCGCCACGGCGGCGTGGCGCTCGATCAGCTCGACGCCCGCAACTCGCTCTGCGCCCACCTGGCCGGCCAGCCTGGCGGTGAAGTCACCACGGTGTGTCCCGACGTCGAGCATGCTGTCGCCGGACGCGCGCGCCAGGGACCGCAGGATGGCTCGCCTATTCGCCTCTTCTGAGGCGTGGAAGACGCGGCTCAGGTAGCCCATCGCCTGCATTCTCCACTGTTCGGGCTAACGCAGACCTGCAACCTTGTTTTTGAACGGGCCTGCCTTGCGCAGGCTGCTGAAACCCGACTTGCCCCTAGCGCAGGCGCGCCACGCCGTTCTTGAACGCGTAGAACCCCGGCTTGAAGCCGCCATTGATGTCCAGGAGCCCGGTATGGAGGCCCCAGAGGTCCCGATAGAGCGGCGGGTATGGGTGCGAGTCACGCCAGCTGTAGTAGACGACTCCGCGCAGGTTCAGCCGGCGCCGCTGCTCTCTGATCACGCCGAAGGCCTGGGTGATGCGTAGAGCCTGCACGTTCGCGCCCACGATGAGCCGGTGCGCCGGCCCCACGTCGCCCCAGCCGATCTCGGTGATCCAGATGTGCCCGCGTCGGTCACCGTGACGCTTCATCAGGCCGCGGATCGATCGCAGGAGTCGCCGGAGCTGGACCTGGTCCTTGGCATACGAGTCGATGGCGAGCGAGTCGAAGTAGGGTCGAGCGCCGGCCCGGTACATCTGAGCGACGTAGCGCTCGATCGGGGCGGAGCTCTCCAGCTTGCTGGACGGTATCCCCGCGGTGAGGATGTGCGCCTTTCGATCAACCCTCTTGATCGCACGGCCGACCGTGTGCAGCATCGCCACGTAGCGCCTGGCGCTCGGCCTACGATTGCACCAGTAGATCCGCAGGCTCGGCTCGTTCCAGATCTGGTAGGCCGTGATGGGGTTCTTCGGCAGGCCGCCGTGGCTCGTCCACAGCGTTCCGCGCGAGCCATAGCGGCGTACCACGGCCTCGGCGAAGCGCGCGAAGGTGTCCATCTCGCGAGGCGGACAGGCGGCCCGCCCACGTGTGGGCCGGTGGAAGGCGGGGGGGTTGAACAGGACCGGAAGGACCCGAATGCCGTGCGCCGAGGCCTTGGCCACGTAGGCGTCGTGGTACGAGAAGTCATAGTGCCCGGGAACGCGCTCGATCGTGCTCCAATCGAACGTCTGGCGGATCGTCTGGACCCCAATCGCCGCCATCGCGCTCAGGTTGGCGGTGCGGTAGTTGTCGTCGCCGGCGAAGACGTCTTCGGCGGTCACCCCGACGAACCCGCGTGGGACCGTGGCGTCAGCGGGCGCGGCCAGCGCCAGACTGGCGAGAGCCATCGCGAGAAGTGCTAGCGCGGGGGCGGGGCGGGGAAGCACCACTGCCCCACTAAGCTACGGCAGAGCGGAGACGCCGTCCTTGAACGCGTCAAAGCCGAGTTTGAACCCGCCGTTGAGATCGATCAGGCCAGTGTGCAGCCCCCATTGGTCATCGTAATTTGGCGGATATGCCGGCACATCGCGCCAGCGAAAGTAGACGACGCCGCGTAGGCGTATCGGCCGGCGCAGCTTCCTGATCAACGCGAACGCCTGCCTGATCCGCCGCGCCTGACCCTCGGGTCCCACGTTCAAGCGGTGCTCTGGCCCAGCATCCCCCCAGCCGAGCTCCGTGATCCAGATCGTCCCGCGCCGGTCCCCATGTCTGTTCATCAGACGCCGGATCGACTTCAGGAGGCCACGCAGCTGCGCCCGATCCTTGGCATACGAGTTGATCCCCAGCGAGTCGAAGTGGCGCCGCGCACCGGCGCGGTACATCTGAGCGAGGTAACGCTCAATCGGGGTGGCGCTCTTCAGCTTGCTGGGCGGGATCCCCGCAGTGACGATGTGCGCCCTGCGGTCGACGCTCTTGATCGCGCTGCCCACCCGACGCAGCATTGCCACATACCGTCGGGCGCTGGGCTTGCGGTTGCACCAGTAGATCCTCAGGTTCGGCTCGTTCCAGATCTGGTACGCGGTGATGGCGTTCTTCGGCACGTCCCGGCGTGCTTTCCACAGCTTTCCTCGACGGCCGTAGCGGCGCACGACGGCCTTTGCGAAGCGCGCAAACTTGCGCATTTTTCGCGGTGGGCAGGAGGCGCGGCCGCGGGTGGGCCGGTAGAACGACGGTGGGTTGAAGAGCACTGGGAGGATCCGCAGCCCGTGCGCTGAGGCCTTTGCCACGAAGGCGTCGTAATAGGAGAAGTCGTACCTCCCCCGGCGCCGCTCGATCGTGCTCCAGTCAAAGGTCTGGCGGATCGTCTGGATGCCGATCGCCGCCATGGCACTCAGATTGGTGGTCCGGTAGTTGTCGTCGCCGGCGAAGACATCGTCAGCGGTGATGCCGACAAAGTCACGCGGAATCTTGGCGTCAGCGGGCGCGGCCAGCGCCAGACTGGCGAGAGCCATCGCTAGAAGCGCTAGCGCGGGGCGGGGCGGGCAAGGATCACACCCCACTAACGGGCGGGCTAGCGCAGCGCGTTCAGGTGCTTCCCGAAGGCGTTGTAGCCCTGCTTCGGGTCGCCGTTGATATCGAGCAGGCCCGTGTGCAGGCCCCACATGTCCTTGAAGTTCGGCGCGTACGGCGCGCCGTCGCGCCAGGAGAAGTAGACCACGCCGCGCAGCCCCAGCTTCTTGCGCTGCTTGGCGATCAGCGCGAACGACTTCGCGATTCGGTCGGCCTGCCCCTTCTCGCCGACGATGTAGCGGTGCTTCGGGCCGCGATCGCCCCAGCCGATCTCGGTGATCCAGATCTTGCCGGCGCGGTCACGGCGCGCGTTCATCTGCTTGCGGACCGAAGCGAGCAGTCGCCCGAGCTCCTTGTGGTCCTTCGCGTACGAGTTGATCGCGAGCGAGTCGAAGTACTTCGCCGCCTTCGCGGCGTACATCTGGTCGATGAAGCGCTTCAGCGGGATCGTGCCGCTCAGCTTGCTGTCCGGAAGTCCGGCGGTCACGATGTTCGCGCTGCGATCCACCTGCTTGATCGCCCCGCCGACCGTGCGCAGCATGGCCACGTACTGCTTCGTGTTGGGCTTGTTGCACCAGTAGACGCGCAGGTTGGGCTCGTTCCAGATCTGCCAGGAGCGGATCGGGAGGGGCTGGACGTCGGGCCGCTCGGCCCACAGCGTTCCGGTCGGGCCGTAGCGCTGCACCAGGGCCTGCGCGTACGCCGCGAGCGACGCATTCGTGCGCGGGGGGCAGGAAGCCCTACCGTCGATACGCCCCGCGTGGAACTCGGGCGTATGGAAGAGGATCGGGAGGACGGTGATTCCGTGCTGCGCGGCCGCCAGCACATACGCGTCGTGATAGCTGAGGTCGTACTGGCCCGGGCTGCGCTCGATCTGCGCCCAGTCGAAGGTCTGCCGCAGCAGGCCGATTCCGAGCCCCGACTGCGCGGTCAGGTTGGCGGAGCGGTAGTTGGCGTCACCGGCGAAGACGTCCTCGGCGGTGATGCCGATGAAGTCGCGGCTCGCGGGCGCCGCACTGGCCGCGGGCGCCAGGGCAAGGCAGGCGATCAGTGCGGCCACAACGGCCATTCCGCGGGGGATGCGCATACCTAGGGTGTCGGCAGGTCGGGCGGGCTCTTGAGTGGGGCATGCGCACGTGAGCGAATGTCGTCAGCGTGAATCGGCCTGACGGTCCGCAACCGAGCGATACGCCTCGAGCGCGGGTTTGGCACGGCCCTCGATGTCGAGCAGGCCGGTGTGCAACCCGAAGAAGTCCTGGCCGCCCTCATAGATGGGGGCGTCGCGCCAGTTGAAATAGATGACGCCGCGCACGCCGAGCTCCGCGCGGCGGCGGAAGAACTCGCCCAGCGCCGCGCGGATTCGCTCTGCTTGCCCCTGCTCACCGGAAGTGAACGGACTGGCCGGCCCGCTACTTGCCCAGCCGACCTCGGTGATCCAGATCGGCGCCTCCGAATGCAGCTCCGTGAGCAGCGAGCGTGTGGTCTCCGCCGCCGCCACCGAGCCGTCGGCGTCGCGCGCGAAGGCGTGCAGCGCGAACACGTCGAGGAACTCATCGGCCCCGGCCTTGAACATTCCTCGTACGAAGTCCTCGAACGGGACTCCGTGGCTGCTCTCGCTGAGGCCGGCGCTCACCACGGCCGCGCGCGGGTCCTCCCGCCGCACCGCACGGGAGACAGCCTCGAGCAGCTCCACGTACTCGGCCGGGTCGGGCCCGTCAGGCCAGTAGACCGGGAGGTTCGGCTCGTTCCAGATCTGCCAGGCCCGGATCGGATGCTTCGGCAGCTCGGGATTCGACGCCCAGAACTGACCCGCTGGCCCGTACCGACGAACAAGCCGGGCGGAGAAGGCCGCCATGTCCTCGGGGTCGTCGGGCGGATAGGTTCCCCGATCCGGCCCGGGCTTGGCGCGGAACGGCGGTGGGGTGAAGAGGATGGGGAGCACGCCCATGCCCGCTCGGGCCACGGCGGCGACGTAGGCGTCGTACTCGCGGAAGTCGAAGCGGCCGGGGGAGCGCTCGATGCGATCCCAGTGGAATGTCTGGCGGATAAGCCGCACCCCCGCCGCACGCTGGCGCGCGAGCGTGGCGCGGCGATAGCCGGCGTCTCCAGCGAGCACGTCCTCGGCCACCACTCCAAAGAACGGCGGCTTCGTGCCGGATTCGCGGACGGAGCCGGAGTCGGGGTCATCGCCGCCGCAACCGGCGGCGCCCAGGGCCAGGGCCGCCGTAAGCGCGGCGACAAGCCGCCTCACGGGCGAGCGAAACGTCGCGCGAGGAGTCCGGCAAGCGCGAGCAGCGCCGCCGCTCCGAGCCATCCGCCGGCGCTTCCGAAGAACGCTCCCGGTTCGGCGCGCTCGCTCGGCGCCTGCGCCACGACGGCCGGAAGGGGGAGGCCACCCGGAAGCTCCTGCGCCCGGACTCGGGTGCCGCGCTCGAGCTCGGCCGAGCTCAGGTCGCCGGCGAGGCGGGCGCCGGGAGGCCGCAGCTCGCGCACGAACTCGCGCGAGACCGACGGGTCGGCGGGCTCGGGGAACGGCTCGTATAGTCCCGCGCCACCCTGGGCGGCGGCCGATCCGACGCAGGCGACGTACACGGCGACGCCGCTCAACAATGCCGCCAAAGGCCTCATGACCGCGCGGACGATACACACGGACTCTGTGGGCGAACGCCTGCGAAGACGCCCGCTCGCCCTCACGGCGGCGGGGCTCGTGGTTGGGGAGGCGCTGCTCGCTCTGCTGGGCGCCGGTTGGGGCCCGCTCGCCGCCGTGGCGCTCGTCCTGGCGCCCGGGCTCGCGCTCTTGCCGCTGCTTCCGGCCGCGGCCCGAGAGAGCCCCTCGGCCTCCCTCGCGGCTGCGCCCACGCTCGGGATCGCCGCCACGAGCGTCGGTCTCATCACGATGGCGAGCGTTGGCATCGAGCTGAGCGGGCTCTCCGTGCGGATCGTCGCCGCGCTGCTCGTGGCAGCCGGGCTCGCCCTGCCGCTCCGCGAGCCGGCCCTGCGGTTCAGTCGCGGCGAGGCAATCGCCGCCGTCGGAGGGGCCGCAGCGCTGGTTCTCGGGCTCTTCATCCAGAACAGGGTGATCGGCGAGACGCCCGTGCCGGGGAACGACTGGGCGAAGTACGTGCTCTACGCCGACCAGATCGCTCTGCACGGCAGCCTTCTGATCGACAACCCGTACTGGATGCTCGGCGTGCCGTTCCGAGAGGACCCGGGCGTCCCGGCCCTCTACGGCGCGTACCTGGTGATGACCGACTCGCCCGCCGCGGTGCTACAGCAGGGAATCGGGCTGTTCGCCCTGGTCCAGATCGGGGCGCTGTACGCGCTGGCGCGCGCTCTGTGGGGCGGGCTGGCTGGTGTCGTCGCGGCGTTCCTCTGGGCCGCGCTCCCGCTCGGGTACACGCTGCTCGGCTGGCACGGCCTCGCCAACGCGGCCGCGCTGACGCTCCTGACGCTGCTGCTGCTGTACCTGGCGGACTTCGCGCGTGGCCGATTGGATGTCGCCGCCGCGGTGGGCGCCAGCCTGATCGTCGTCGGCCTGGCGGCGGCACACCGCCTCACGTTCGGCATCGCGATGCTCACGGCTGGGCTGGCGGTTGCGGTCGCCCTGCTCGTCGCCCAGGACCGCCGGGAGCTCGCTGCGGCCGCTCGCGATTGCCGTGGGCGCGACGGTCCTGATCGGGGGCGGCGTCGCGTACGACCTGATCGAGCGCAACCGCAGCTTCGGCGGAACGCAGAACTCCGCCGCCTACCTCGCGTCCAAGCTCGACCTCGACCTGCTGGTCCGTGATCTGACCATTCCCTTCACGGTGGTGGGGCTGGCCGCCGCCGTGGCGGCCCTGTTCGTGGTCCGCGACCGCCGGACCGTGCTGCCGGTGCTCTGCCTCGGCGCGGTGGTTGCCGCCCTCGCGTACTCGTGGCTGGTCGACCTCCCGCTGCACTACACGCGGATGGCGTACTACCTGCCGCTCGCGCTCGTCCCGCTGATTGCTGCGGTCGCGCCAAGTTTCCGGCGCCGCACGCTCGCCGGCGGGGTGGCGCTCGCGCTCGCGGCGGCCACCGCGGTGGCCGCCTGGAGCCAGGCCGACGACGTGCGCCGCTACTACCAGTTCGCCGACGACGCGTCGCTTCGCGGGCTCGGTCATCTCTCGAGCGGGCTGCGTCCCGAGGAGGTGGTGGTCACCGACCGCTGCTGGAGCTTCCTGGGCACCTGGCTGCTCAGCACGCCTACCCTGGCGGCGCTCGATCCGCCGGACATCCAGCCAAAGGCGGAGCTTCGCTTTGCCCGTCAGGCGCGAGCCGTGCTGCGCGGCACGCCCCAGGGACGCGCGGTGATCGAGCGGCACAAGATTCGGTACGCGATCGTCGATCCCACCTGCACGAGCGCCGACGGGGACGCCACCGAACCACCGCGCGTGGGGCGCCCGGTCTTTGTGAGCAGGCGGCTCGTGGTGCTGCGCATCGGCGGCGGCTGATTGGTGTTCCATTACGTTCATGCACCGGTCAAGCAGAGGAGTGGCGCTCGTCGCGGCGTGCGTCACGATCGCGGCGGGCAGCGTGGATCTCGCTTCCGCAGCCACACCGATGCGAGGCCTTGCGGACGACCTGGCCTTCACGGACAGCAGCCCGGAGCCGCGGGCGCTCGCGTTCGCGGCCGCGCGAGGGGCGGGCGCGCGCATGGTCAGGATCACGCTCGACTGGTCGCGCGTGGCGCCGGAGGGATCCGCGAAGCCCCCGGGCTTCAACGCCGCTGACCCGGCGGACCCGAATTACCGCTGGGGGTATGTCGAGGACGCCGTGCGCGACGCGGCGGCCAGGCGCCTGCGGGTGCTCCTCGTGATCGACCGCGCGCCGGCCTGGGCCGGGGTGGGGAATCCCGATCCAGGCGAACTTGGCGCGTTCGCACGCGCGGCGGCGAGGCGCTTCTCCGGCTTCTACCCCGACCCGAAGGACTCCGGGAACGGCCTGACCGCACCCGGCACGTCGCTGCCCCGAGTTCGTCTCTGGCAGCTGTGGGAAGCGCCGAACAGCGGCACGACGCTGCAGCCCGTCGAGGGCGCCGCGGACCACTACCGCGAGATGCTCGCTGCGGTGCGGCCCGTGCTGCGGCGCGTGTCACGCCAGAACCGGCTCGTGACCGGCGGCACGGTCGACGACGGAGCAATCGCACCAGTCACGTTCTGGCGGCGCATCCGAAACGCTCCTTTCGACATCGCGGCCCACGATGCCCCCACGAGGCCGACCCAGCTTCGTCGCATCCGTGGCATCGTCGGCAAGCCTCTGTGGGTCACACGCGTCGGACGGGACACGCCGCCGATAAATCCCCAGGGCGTGAGCCCCGCGAGACAGGCTCGCTACCTGAGCAAGGCGCTCTACCTTTCGGACCGAGCGGGCGTCGGACTCTTCGTCTGGAATGGGCTGCAGGATCGCGCCAGCTACCTGCCGGGCTTCCCCTCGATCGCGTCGGGACTGTTCTTCAACGTGGCCAACGACCTCGCCCAGGACCCGGCGAAGCCGGCCCTCCAGGCGTTCCGCTTCCCGTTCGTCGTGACCCGTGGCAGGGCCTGGGGGGTGGCGCCGAGAAGCGGGGCGAGGGTGCGAATCGAAAAGCGCCGCGGCGATGGTTGGCGACGCGTCTCGTCGGCGCGCGCATCCCGTTCCGGAGAGTTCACGGCCGACATTCGCGGGCGCGGCGTCTACCGTGCAGGGCAGGCCGGCGCGCACAGCCTGGCCTGGACTCACTGAGCCCGTGAAGCCCAAACTCCGCCTGATAGCCCTCGCTCTCGTCCTGCTGGCCGCATTCGCGCCGCCGGCGGACGCCCGCTACTCGCGCAAGAAGGCGATCTGGGGACCGACCCAGGTCAACGGGGTGTCGCAGTTCCCGATCTATCGGGATCTGGGGGTGGGGATCTTCCAGATGCAGCTCTCGTGGAACCAGGTTGCGCCCGACCCGGCCAGCAGCATCCCGGACGATCCGACGGATCCGGCCTACCGCTGGCCAGCCGAGGTGGACTTCGCGATCCGCGAGGCTCGACGGTCGCGAATCCGTGTGTCCCTGATGGTCAGGGGCACACCGCCGTGGGCGAACGGCGGCCGCTCGGCGGAATGGGCGCCGACGAAGGCCCGTGACTTCGCTGCGTTCGCTCGAGCGGCGGCTCGTCGCTATCCGGCGAGTGCGCCTGTGGCAGATCTGGGGCGAGCCGTCGCGAGCAGGCCAACTTCAAGCCACTGCCGCGTTTCGAGGCGACGGGCCCGCGCCGCTATGCCCGACATCCTCGACGCTGCGTACGGCAGCCTGAAGCGCGAGAGCCGCAGGAACCTCGTCATCGGAGGGAACACGTTCACCACCGGCGACGTCAGTCCGCGGCAGTTCATCCGATCGATGCGCTTGCCGAACGGCCGCGCCCCCGCGGATGGACCTATACGGCCACAACCCATTCACGCTGCGCCGGCCTGCGCTGCGGCAGGGTCCGCTGGGCCACGGTTATGCCGACTTCTCGGATCTCGACACACTCGCCGGGTGGATCGATCAGAACCTCGGAGCGGCGCCATGGGCGGCCGATCCGCCTGTTCCTGTCGGAGTTCACGTTTCCGACCGATCACGCGAACTACGAGTTCAACTTCTGGGTCACGCGGCGGGTACAGGCGCGCTGGCTCAGCAGGCACTCCGAATCACGCACCAACGGAGACGGATATACACGCTCGGCTGGCACGCGCTATACGACGAGCAGCCGAACGGTCCAGGCGGAGCCCGGCGACGAAGTGAATCGTGGCCTCTTGGAATGGGACGGCGACAGGAAACCGTCGTACCGCGCGTACAAGCGCGGCTGACGCCGTCAACCCGCACCGCTAGCTCTGGGCTAGGGTGGCGCGCTGACGGGGCGGCCACATGAAGATCCTCCTACGGCTAAGGAGCGGCGCTCACCGCCACGGCCTGTGCCGGCGCTTGGGGCGGTCCGGCGGGTCCGGCAGCGGCTCGCCGGCGAGGATCGCCTCGGGCGCATCGGTGATCATCCAGTCGGCGCGGTCGCCCACCAGCCGGCGCGCGGCCGCGATGCCCGGGTCCGAGCGCCTCGCGACCCGGCGCCGGCGCTCCCGTGCGCGTCCGAGGCGATCACGTGAGCAAGGCCGCGCGGTCAGGAAGCCGGCGCGGCCTTTGCCGAACTTCGACGTCGCGGCGACGCCGCCAGCGACGCCGCCGTGAGCTGCACAAGGACGCCGCGCTCCACGAGAGCCCGCAGCCGGTTCGGGTCTGCCTGGAAGGTCGGATTTCGCTCTGGGTGCGCCAGCAGGATCGCGGTAGCCCTGCACTGCTGACTCGGAACAGCTGGTCCTCGAAGATGCTCGACAGCGAGCCCATAGGGACATTCGAGCAAGCAGATCGGTTCCGCGCTGCCCATACGAGACCAGTTCCAGATCGTTGGGGTCCGCGTCGAGCGCCCACACGAGGTCCACCTCGCCCGCTGGGATCACCTCGACGCCGATCTCGTCCGCGGCGAGGCGGTCATTCAGCTCGGCGCACAGGCTCGCTAGCCGTGCCGGCACGACGCGAGGGTGATCCGGCCGTAGGTGTGGCGTCGCGGCCAGAGTTCGAACGCCCTCGGCCTCGAGTCGGCGCGTGCGAGCTCGACGCTCTCCTCGATGGTCGCGGGTCCGTCGTCGATCCCAGGCAGGACGTGGGAGTGGAGGTCGACCACTCCGCGGGAACCTGGCTAGGCGTCGCGTCCGGAGGTCACGCTCGGCTCGGCGTCGTGCGAGCCGCCATTCGTCGACACGGGGGCCTGGGGGTAACCGTATCCATAGCCGTACCCATAGCCGTATCCGCGCTGGGCCTGGAAGGCGTTGACGACCACGCCAAGGGTCGACGCGCTGAGGATTTCGAGCTGGTTCTTCAGGTGGCTCAGCGACTCGCGCGTGCTCTTGCCCAGCCGCGCGACGACGATCACGCCACTGACCTCCCTCAGGAGCGGGATCGCGTCCGACACGACCGAGGTGGGAGGAGTATCGAGCACGACAAGGTCGTACTGGTCCTCAGCTTCGCGGATCAGGCTCCGCATCCGCTCGGACTCGATGAGGTCCACAGGATTCGGAGGGATCGGCCCGGCCGAGACCACATCGACCGTGCGAACAGCGAACCCCGGGACCTCGAACTCCTGAATCGCCTCGGCCAGGCTGGCCTGACCAGAAAGGACCGTGCTCAGACCGGGCTCGAGTGCCGAGTTGTGTGCGGAGCGGCCAAGCTCGGGTGCCTGAGGTCCGTCTCCACGAGTAGGACCTTGCGCCCGTTCCGGCCGCCGCCATGGCGAGGTTCCATGCGACTGTGCTCTTGCCGTCACCCGGTGCGGCCGAGGTGATCAGGACCGACCGGATCGGCCGGTCGACGCTGAAGTAGCGCAGGTTCGCGCGTAGCATGCGGAACGCTTCCTGATCGCCGACGGGAAGGCTCTCGCTCACCCGCGGGGCCGCCGCGCTCAAGGGCGCGACTATCCGGGATCGACGCGAGCAGGGGACGGTCGAAGAGGTCTTCGAGCTCCTTCGGGTCGCGTATCCGGCGGTCCAGGCGCTCCAAGAGGAATGCGAGGCCGACTCCAAGCAGCAACCCGAGGACCAGGCCAGCGACTACGTTGCGAACAGTATGCGGCGAGGACGGCGACTCGGGGCAGTCGCCTGCTGCACAAGCTCCGCATTGCCCGTCTGTAGCGAGGCCAGAATCTGAAGTTGCTCTCCGCGGTCGCGCAGTGACCGGCCACGCGGGCCATTCGCCTCCGGTGGGCGTCAGCGACTCGAGCTGGCGTTCAACCAGCTCTCTGCGCGTTCCGGATCGTGGAGCGGTCGGCCTCGCGGCGAAACCGATGTAGGTACTCAGCGAAAGTGTTGGCGAGGGTTGGCCGCCGTCGTAGGGTCGGGATCGGTTGCCTCGGACCGAAGCAGCATCGGCTTGGCCCTCCGAGACGATGCTCCACCTTGTCGGACACATCGTCCGCAGTCAGGTCGCCGGGGAGCTGTCGAGCGGTCCGGGCCGCGACTGCCTCCAGCGACACGAGCCAGACATTCGTCGCGGCTTCGCGGCTCGGGTCCCGAGACGACTGCAGAAAGGTCGATCCAAAAAGCTTCTGGTCGAGCGCCGGGATCCCTGAATAGCAGCGACGCATCTGCGGTGTACTGCTTCTCCTGAAGCAGTGAAAACGCGAGCGCGGAGAGCGGCACGCCGATCGACGCAGATCAGCACGACCAGGAAGCCGGCGCGTCAGAATCGTCACCGCGGTTCTCAGCGAGAGAGCTTGATCTCGATCAGGATTCATCCACTTGCCCGCGTCGGTGATTAACGACACAGCGAGGGCGATGCGGGACTCGCCCTACCCACTGGTGCCCCGAGGCCCGGAGCTTAGCTCAGACTCGCCGGGCGTCAACGGATAGCCTTCTCCTCCCGGAGGGGCCTGAACCCAACTGGAGAAAAGAGTTCACGATGCGCCAGCTGGTACAGGATCTGCGGTCTGGGAGGGTCGAGACGATCGACGTTCCTGACCCTCCTGTCGCGGACAACGAGGTGCTGGTCCGCACCACGTGGTCTCTCATTTCTCCCGGGACCGAGCAGGCGGTATCGGCAACTGCGAGCAAGGGCCTGATCGGAAAAGCGCGTGACCGCCCCGACCAGGCGCGCCAGGTCATCGAAAAGGCGCGCCGTGAGGGACTCCGTCCGACGATGGCAGCGGTACGCGCGCGTCTGGACGAAATGCTGACACCGGGATACTCGAGCGCCGGGGTTGTGGAGGCGATCGGGCCAGGCGTGAGCGGCATCCGGGTGGGAGACCGGGTCGGGTGTTTTGGCGCAAATGCAGCAATGCATGCCGAGAAGGTGGCCGTTCCGGAGCCCCTGTGTATGCCGCTGCCCGGGAGCTCGACGACCGCTGGGGCGCTTTCGTGGCACTCGGCGCGATCGCGGCGCATGGCGTGCGCGTAGGCGAGGTCCAGGCTGGGTGCGTCGTAGTCGTGATCGGGCTCGGGCTAGTCGGACAGCTGGCGGCGCAGCTCGCCACGGCAGCCGGCGCGCGGGTCATCGGAGCGGACACGGATCCGAGACGAGTGAAGCTAGCCAACGCGCTTGGCGCTCGCGGCGGAGCCGAGGTTGGGTCATCGGAACTGGAGACGCTCGTGACGCAGCTCACCGACGGCAACGGCGCCGACAGCGTGATCGTGGCCGCCGCGACGAAGGACGACGGGCCGATACGCGTGGCTCGGAGCTCGCGCGCGATCGCGCGACGATCTCGGTGATGGGCGATGTAGGCCTCGACGTGCCTCGTAGGCCGTTCTACGAGAAGGAACTCCAGCTCCGCATGTCCCGTTCGTATGGCCCTGGTCGCTACGACCCCGCGCTACGAGGAGGAAGGTCGCGACTATCCGATCGGCTACGTGCGGTGGACGGAGCGGCGCCTAGTCGGCTACTTCTTCGAGGAGGTTGCCGCGGGCCGGGTGAAGCTGGGCGATCTCGTCACGCACGAGTTCCCGATCACCGAGGCTGAGGACGCGTACGGTGCATTATCCGAAAGCGGCCGGATGGCCATTCTGTTGCGTTATCCGCCTGCGATCGAGGGCGAGGCGCCACAGCGTCGCGCCGTCCTTACGCCGCAGCCGATCGGCGGCGGGCGCCTGCGAGTGGCTCTGATTGGTCCGGAATCTTTGCACGGTCCACGCTCCTGCCCCTGCTGCAAGACAAGCCGACGTGCAACTCGTTGCCATTGCAGGAACATCGCCTGCGAAGACCGTCGGAGTTGGGGACCGGTGGGGCGCTTCGTACGCGTCCGCCGATCCCGGGAGGTGATCGACGACCCGGGATCGACACACTTGTGGTGGCGACGAGGCACGACTCGCATGCCGACCTCGCTGTTCGCAGCCATGGAGCAGCGCAAGGCCGTGTTCGTCGAGAAGCCCCTCGCCTTGACGCACGCTCAACTCGACCGCCTTCAACCCCTTCTCGATGGCGGCGGCAGGCTCGTGGTCGACTTCAACCGGAGCGTTGCCCCAGCCACGCGTGCTGTGCTTGAGCATTTCTGCGGGCGCGCCGATCCGCTGCAGGTCGGTGTGCGGGTCAACGCTGGCTTCCTTCCCGGAGCAGCACTGGTTGCGCGAATCCGGAGCGGGGTGGGGGACGCCTTATCGGAGAGGGTTGCCATTTCGTCGATCTCGTCTCGACATTGGTGGCGAGCGACCTGCGAACGATGCAAGTGGCACCGCTGGGGATTGGCCCGAAGACGCTCCCCGGAGACAGCTTCGTCCTGAATCTCGTCTACGAAGACGGCTCGGTGGGGACGATCGCGTACGTGGCATCCGGCGAGGATCAGATGCCGAAGGAACGCATCGAGATCATCGGGGGCGGACAGGGCCGCTGTGATCGATGACTTTCGCAGGGTAGAGCTGCTGCCCTCGCCGGCCCGCCGCCTCACGCGTTCCACTAGGCGAGCAGGACAAGGGCCATGCCGAGTTGTTCACGCGCAGCCTCGCGTTCTTTTAGTCAGGGCGGCGAACCACCGATTCCCTACGACCGGATGGTCGAGACGACACGGGCGACACTCCTCGCGGCAGAGGCACTTTCGTCCGGTAGGCCCGTGACGGTCGAGGTCTAACGGTTCACCGGTCCCGCGCGTAGAGCCGCCCTCTACCTGGACGCCGTCCGCAACATGCGTCTTCGCCAGATCGCATGGAGGGTCCGGCGCCTCGTGCCGCCGCGGGTGCTCGGACCGGCCTCAAATCAGTGCCGGAGGCGTCGTGGGGACTGCTCCCACCGGGTATCGGCGTGGATCCGGCTCCCCAGTCTGGCGCCGTCCCGCCGCCCGACGCGGGCGGTGTGTTCACCGCCGTTGGTCGCTCCCGTGAATTCCCTCGAGCCGACTTCTTCAACGAGACCAGAGCGACGGGCTTCTCTTCTTGTTTCAGTTGCACGGGTTCGAGGACCTTGCCGCATACGCGGCAAGCGAGTGAAGCGAAACGGGGGATGACTTCTGGGCGGCGGTGGTCGAGAGCTGGATGGCTGCGCACTCGGTGCCATCGATGCCCGCATGGCATCCGTACCCCACCTCGCTGCGCCTCATCTCCTGGTCGGCCGGTGTGTCTGCGCTCGGGGGCTGGGCGGACGACCTCAAGGCGCGTCTGGCAGGGGAGGTACGCCGCCAGGCCCTGTACCTACGTCGGTCCGTAGAGCACGACATAGGCGGCAATCACGTCCCCTAAAGAACGGTGTGGCCCTGGCAATCGCCGGAGCTCTTCTGCCTGACGCGGGACTGCAAGACCGCGGCTCGCCGTGTTGCGAAAGGAGCTCCCACGCCAGCTTCTAAACGATGGAGGCCATGAGGAGCGAAGCCCCTCATATCACCGGCGGGTGCTCAGCGACTTGGAGGATGTCAGGTCCGTGGTAGAGCTGGACGGGATGGCGCCTCTTTGGCTGACGGAAGCCATTGACTCCGCGACTCGCTGGCAGGACGCGCTCGTCAAGCGGGACCAGACGGCACCCTTCCGCTACTCAACGATGCCTGGGAGGGACCACCGCTTCCCATCCGTGAGCAGCACGAGATCGACGACCTTCGTGCCACCGGCTACGTGGTGTTTCGCCATGGGCAAGACCAAGCGGTCTTCGACGTGGGCCAACTGTGTCCGCCGCATCTGCCCCCGCACGGGCACGCTGACGCGTTGTCCTTCGTCCTCTGGGCGGGCGGTGAGCCTCTGGTCGCTGATACCGGGAGTGCCTCCTACACCGGTCCTCTGCGCGACCGCTTCGGAGCCGACGGCAGCCCGCAGACACCCGTAGAGGTGGGACGGCGAGAGTCAGTGCGTGCTGTGGGGGGATTTTCGTCTTGGCAGGCTGCCCACGGTGCGTGCCAGCTTGCCGGCGAGGCTGCGCGAACGGCGTGATTACCGTGAGCGCCAGCCACGATGGCTACTACCGTCTGCCGAATCCGGTCATGCACCAACGGGTGTTCGTATGGTGCCCCGGAGACGGATTGGTCGTCCTGGACCGGCTCGTGGGTATAGGGCGGCATGAGATTCGGTCACGTCTGCATCTCGCTCCAGGGGTTGACGCGAGGTACTTCTGGGCAGGTCGGTCCTTTCGCCGTGCAGCCCATCGGCGATGTAGCCGTGACCGTGATCGACGCTCTCTATTCACCGCACCTCGGCTCTACCCAAGTGACCAACGCCCTTGAGC
>CAWGSQ010000002.1:0-427630 GCA_963825345.1 uncultured Thermoleophilaceae bacterium
GGCGTGCTCGAGGAGCAGGACGAGCGCAGCGAGGACCGGCTAGGCGGCGGCTCTGTCGCCGGCGCGCCGGAGTAGCTCGGCGCGCACGAACTGGTCGAGGTCTCCGTCGAGGACGCCCTGGGCGTTGCCCGCCTCGACGCCGGTGCGGTGGTCCTTGACCATCGTGTACGGGTGCAGCACGTAGGAGCGGATCTGTGAGCCCCAGCCAACGTCCTGCGCCTCGCCCTTCTCCTTCGCGATCTCCTCCTGGCGGCGGCGCTCCTCCAGCTCGAGCAGCTTGCCCTTCAGCATCTTCATCGCCGTGTCGCGGTTGGAGGACTGCGAGCGCTCGTTCTGGCACTGCACGACGATGCCGGTGGGCCGGTGCGTGATTCGCACGGCGGAGTCGGTCTTGTTCACGTGCTGGCCGCCGGCTCCTGACGCGCGGTAGGTGTCGATCTGGATGTCGTCGGGCTCGATCTCGACCTCCACCGCGTCCTCCACCAGCGGCGCCACCTCGACGCCGGCGAACGCCGTGTGTCGGCGCGACTGCGCGTCGTACGGGGAGATGCGCACCAGCCGGTGCACGCCCTTCTCCGCGCTGAACAGCCCGTAGGCGTTCTCGCCCTGCGCGATGAACGTGGCCGACTTGATGCCGGCCTCCTCACCCTCGGACTCCTCCTTCAGCTCCACCTTCATCCCGCGGCGCTCTGCCCAGCGCATCAGCATGCGCAGCACCATCTCGGCCCAGTCCTGCGAGTCGGTGCCTCCGGCACCGGCGTTCACGGTCACAACCGCGTCGCCCGCGTCGTACTCGCCCGAGAACAGCCGCGCCTCCTCGAGCTCAGCGAGGCGCGCCTCGATCGACGCCCGCTGCTCCTCGAGCTCGCTCGCCATTGATTCGTCCTCCTCGGCCAGCTCCTCAAGCGTCTCCAGGTCACCGATGTCCGACTCGAGCGAGCGGAACGTCTCGAGCCGCCGCCCGACGGAGGAGTGCTCAGCGGACACCGACGCCGCGTGACCCTGGTCATCCCAGAAGCCGGGCGCCTGCATCTCGCCCTCGAGCTCGCCTAGGCGAGCGTCCAGCTTGGCTGGGTCAAAGAGAGTCCGCGAGCAGCTTCAGCTGGCCGCGGAGGCCATTGGCACTATGCGCCATGGCACTTCTTGAACTTCTTGCCGGAGCCGCACCAGCATGGGTCGTTGCGGCCGACCTTCTCGTTTTCGTCGAGGCGGCGGGTCTCCACAGGCACCGGCGCCTCCACCACTTCCGCGGCCATCTGCGCGGCCTCCGAGGCGCCGGCCGGCACCGAGGCGCCGGCTGCGGCCGCGATCGCGTCGCGCCCGGCGAGCCCCTGGCCGCCCGACATGGCGAGGTTGCGCGTGGCCGTGCTGTTCTGCCCGAAACCCCAGTTCGGACCCCCGGCTGCGGCCTGCTGCTGCTCTTGCTCGGGCTGGACCTGGACCTCGACGTTGAAGACGTAGCGCGCGAACTCGTCCCAGATGTTGTTCATGAGCTCCGTGAACATGTCGAAGCCCTCGTTCTTGTAGGCCACGAGCGGGTCGATCTGCGCGAAGCCGCGGAGATGGATTCCCTCGCGCAGGTAGTCCATGTCGTGCAGGTGCTCGCGCCAGCGCTCGTCGATGATCTGGAGCAACATGAAGCGCTCGAGCGCGCGCATCAGCTCGTCGCCGAGCTCGTTCTCGCGCTCGTCGTAGGCCTGGATCACGTCCTCGCGGAGCTGGCGGACGAGCGTCTCGCGGTCCGTGCCCTCCTTGACGTCGTCCATCTCGTAGGAGACGTCGTAGATCTGCCCGAGCTGGTCGAACAGCGCGCCGAGCTCCCAGTCCTCCTGGTACTCGCCCGTCATGTACTCGCGGGCGATGCGCTCGACGGCGTCCGCGATCTGCTCGCGGGCCACCTCCGACATGTCCTGGCCCTCGAGAATGCGGTCGCGGTACTCGTAGATGATCTCGCGCTGCTGGTTCATCACGTCGTCGTACTCGAGGACGCGCTTGCGGATAAGGAAGTTCTGCTCCTCGACCTTCTTCTGGGCGCCCTCGATCTGCTTGGAGAGCATCTTGTGCTCGATCGGCATCTCGTTGCCGTCCTCGTCGACCTGCGCGAGGAACTTGTTGTCGAGGATCTTGTAGATGCGGTCGCCCGCGAACAGCCGCACGAGGTCGTCCTCGGCGGAGAGGTAGAAGAGCGACTCGCCGGGATCGCCCTGGCGTCCTGAGCGGCCGCGCAGCTGGTTGTCGATCCGCCGCGACTCGTGGCGCTCGGTGCCGCAGATGAACAGGCCGCCCGACTCCATCACCTTCTCGCGGTCCTCCACCACCTGCTGCTCCATCTTTGGGAACAGCTCGTCCCACGCCGTGTTCCACTCGTCGGTGTCCGGCTGGAGGCCACGCTTGGTGAGCTCGACCTGGGTGAGGTGCTCCTCGTTGCCGCCGAGCTTGATATCCACGCCTCGGCCGGCCATGTTGGTGGCGATCGTGACCGCGAACGGGCGACCCGCTTCGGCGATCACCTCACCCTCCCGCTCGGCGTGCTCCGGCTTCGCGTTCAGCACGTGATGCTTGATGCCGGCCCTGTCGAGCTGCTGCGAGAGGAGCTCGGAGACCTCGACCGAGATGGTTCCCACCAGCACCGGCTGGCCGGAGGTGTTCCGCTCCTGGATCTCGTTGACGACGGCGGCCCACTTGCCGTCCTTCGTCTTGTAGATCTGGTCGTTGCGGTCGTCGCGGATCATCGGCTGGTTCGTGGGGACCTCGACGACCTGGAGCTCGTAGATCTTCATGAACTCGGTGGCCTCGGTGAGGGCCGTGCCGGTCATGCCCGCGAGCTTGTCGTAGCGGCGGAAATAGTTTTGGTAGGTGATCGTGGCGACGGTCTGCGACTCCTCCTGGATCGCCACCCCCTCCTTGGCCTCGACGGCCTGATGGAGGCCCTCGGACCAGCGCCGGCCCTCGAGGATGCGGCCGGTGAACTCGTCGATGATCTTCACCTCGCCGTCGATAACCGCGTAGTCGACGTCGCGCTTGTAGAGCTCCTCCGCCTTCAGCGCCTGCTGGAGGTGGTTGACCATGTTCCCGTACTCGGCGCGGTAGAGGTTGTCGATGCCGAGGAACTTCTCGGCCTTGGCGACGCCCTTCTCGCTCACGGACACGGTCTTGTGCTTCTCGTCGGGCTCGAAGTCGAAGTCGGCCTCCCAGTCCTTCGACTTGGCCTCGAGTCCCTCGGGCTTCTTGCCCGGCTCCATGATCTTCGCGAGCTTCGCGAACTTGTAATAGAGGTCGGCGGCCTGCTCGGGCTGGCCGGAGATGATGAGCGGGGTCCGCGCCTCGTCGATGAGGATGTTGTCGACCTCGTCGACGATCCCGAAGCCGTGGCCGCGCTGGGCCTTCTGCTCCATTTCGACCGCGAGGTTGTCGCGCAGGTAGTCGAAGCCGAACTCCGAGTTGGTCCCGTAGACCACGTCGCGGGAGTAGGCCTCCTGCTTGTCGATGTCGTTCTGGCCCGACTGGAGGATGCCGACGGTCACGCCGAGCAGGTCGTAGATCGGCTTCATCCACTGGGCGTCGCGACGCGCCAGGTAGTCGTTCACCGTGACGAGGTGGACACCCTTGCCCTGCACGGGGTGACCGTTCTCGTCACGCGAGGCGAGCGCGTTTAGGACCACGGGGAGGGTGGCGGTGAGCGTCTTGCCCTCGCCGGTCCTCATCTCGGCGATCGAACCGTCGTGCAGAACCATCCCGCCGATCATCTGGACGTCGAAATGGCGCTGGCCAAGGCTGCGCCTGCCGGCCTCGCGCGTGAGCGCGAACGATTCGTACAGGAGGTCCTCGAGCGGCTCGCCGTCGAGATGCCGTTCGCGCAGCCCCTGATAGCGCTCGCGGAGCTCGTCGTCCGACTCCAATTCGAGCTCGGGCTCGAAGGCGTTGATCTGCTCTACGTTGCGCTCGAAGTGCTTGAACTTCTTCGACTCGCCGACGCGGAGCGCGCGGTCCAGAATTGACATCTCTGAGCAACGGTAGCAAGGCGCCGGGCCGCTACCGGGCCGCTACCGCACCGCTTTCGCGCCGCCTAAGCGGCGTGTTCCTGAGCCGCGTGCTTCTGCGCCTCTCGCCGCGCCCGGCGCTTGTCGCGATGCTTCTTGACCTGACGCGCGAGGTCGTCGGCCAGGAGGTTCACCGAGTGCCCCATGTCGTCGGAGCGCTCGCACGCCCTCAGGGTCACCCCCTTGAGCCTCAGGCTCCCCTCCGCCACCTGCGAATCGCCCTTCCCAGGCTCCTCCCTGAGCTCGATGGTCAACTCGGCCAGGGGCGAGACCTGCCGCGCAACCTTCCCCAGCTTCTTCTCCACACGCGAGAGAAGCTCCTCGTCCGCGCTTGCGCCGCCTCGACCCTTCACCTGGATGCGCATCTGCCCTCCTGGACCTTGGGGTATCCGATGATAGGCCTCCCCCTCGCCGCTTTCCAGCATCAGCGGCCAATCGTTCTCGCAAATACCAGCGCGGCCACCTCGATCGACCCGGCTGTCCGCAGCACGGACGCGCAGGCGGCAAGCGTGGCGCCGGTCGTGGCCACATCGTCCACGAGGACTGCGCGCCCCGGCGCGGACGCGCGCAGCTCGATGCCGCCCGCCGGACCGAGGCGCCGCTCGCGCCGGTCGCGGCCCACCTGCGTGGCGGCCGAGCCGCTACGCCGGAGGCAATCGGCCAGCTCGAGACCGGTCCTGCGCGCCAGTGCACCCGCGATCAGAGCCGCCTGGTTGTAGCCCCGCCGCCGCAGCCGGCGCGGGTGGAGCGGCACGGGCACGAGCGCAGGGCGCAAGGCGGCGCCGAGCAGTTCCGCGGGTGCATTTGCGGCAATCTGCGCGGCCATCGCGCCGGCCACCGCGGTCGCGCCGCGGAACTTCAGAGCACCAACAAGGTCGCGAGCCGGCCCGGCGTACGCGACGGGCGCCCACGCCCGCACACCGGACAGCACCACAGGCTCGGATCCCAGGCGCCGCAGCAGGCGCCGGCAGCCGAAACACAGCGGCTCCCGTCTTCGCGCCACGCCGCCGCAGCTCCAGCACAGCGGCGGAACAAGCATCCGAGGCAGGATGCCCGCGGCCGGGTGACCCCTGGGCACGCCATTGCGACAATCCCGTGACAGTGGAGCACCCGCGCATCCAGTGGTTCGCCGATCCAGCCGTCCTGGCGCCGCTTGCACTGATGGTCTGGATCTACGTCTGGCGCTTCCGCGACGCACGCAGGGAGGCCGGCGGGCGCGGCGCGGGGCCGCTTCAGGCGATCGCTTTCGCCGGCGGCATGCTGGCCCTGCTCGCGGCGCTCGTGTCACCGATCGACGGGCTCGGCGCGGACTATCTGTTCTCCGCCCACATGGTCCAGCACGTGCTGCTCGGCGACATCGCGCCTTTGCTGCTGCTCCTGGCGCTGTCGCGGGTGATCATGCGGCCGGCCACGCGCCGGCTGATGCGGGTCGAGCGTGCCCTAGGCCCGCTCGCGAGTCCCTGGGTCGCCATCGCGATCTGGCTCGGAGTCATGTACCTCTGGCACATCCCGGCCCTCTACGACGCGGCCGCCGAGCACCCGCTGCTGCACATGGTCGAGCACGTCTCGTTCTTCGCGGCGGGCGTGGCGCTCTGGTGGCCCCTGGTCCAGCCGGTCCCCATGCGCAAGGGCCTCAGCGGCATGCAGCCGATCGCCTACATCGCGCTGTGCAAGGGCGGCCTCGCGGCGCTAGGCCTCTTCCTGGCCTGGAGCTCCACGGCCCACTACCCCTGGTACGAGCACACGCCGCGAATCTGGGGCCTCAGCCCGGTCGAGGACCAGAACGTGGCGGGCGTGATCATGATGGTCGAGCAGTCGCTGACGCTCGCGCTCGTGCTGGTCTGGCAGTTCACGCGGATGCTGACGCGCTCCGAGCAGGAGGAGCAGCGGCGCGAGCGGTTGGAGGAGGCGGGCGTCAGTTAGTCCGGCATAGGCGGATTAACTGACGACGGAACCTTCCAGCACGGCGCCATCGGGGATCGACGCCGGCCCCTCCACCCGGACCCGCCCGCGGACGACGACGTCCGCGCCGAACCGCACATCACCCTCGACGTCAAGAGCCTCCGCGGCGCGCAGCGACGGCGGACCCGCCGGGAAGCGCTCGTCGAAGTCGCGCAGCAGCTTGAACTCGTTCGACAGCTTCACCAGCGGCGCCGCCTCGCGCTCCGGAGTGAGCTGGATAGTCCAGTCATCAGCGAGCTCGTACGCGTCCGAGCGCACCACCAGCAGGTCGCTCGTGGTCTTCACGGGCGTGAAGCGGGGGCGCGGCACGTGCACCGCGGCTGCACCGTCGAACACTGCGATCGCGGCGCCCATCGCGGTCTCGAGCTGAATCACGTCGGGTGACGAGGGGTCGGTGGGATCCACGTTCTTGCGGTTCACGATCATCGGCAGCCCGAGGATCCCGTCGCGCTCCTCGAGAGTCCGCTCGAGCGCGCGCAGGTTCACCCAGATGTTGTTGGCATTGAAGAAGCGGTGGCGCTTCACGTCCTCGAAGGCGCCCTGGTCGTCCTCCGGGACCTGGGCCGTCTCCCGCAAGATGAGGCTGCCGCCGTCGCTACGGCGCGCGAGGTGTCCGCCCTTACGGTCGGCCTCGGTCCGGTCCACCACCTCTGAGACGAACGGCAGCTCTTCGCTCGCGAACCAGGAGAGGATCCGTGGCTCGAGCACCGCGCCGAGGTTGTCCGAGTTCGACAGGAACAGGTACTCGTAGCCGCGCTCGAGCAGCGTCGAAAGGGTGCCCGACGTGGCGAGCGAGGTGAACACGTCGCCGTGGCCCGGGGGCGCCCACTCGAGGGCGGGATCGGCCTCCCAGTTCACCGGCTCGTACCCGTCGGCCAGCAGCTTCGGGACCTTCCCCTGCACGAAATCGAGCGGCAGCCCCTCAATGCGCAGTTCCGGGTACTGCTCCAGCGCCTCCAGTGTGTCGTCGCGCGTCGCGAAGCTATTCATCAGGAGCAGCGGAATCGCCGCATCGTGCTTGGCCCGCAGGTGGAGCACCTGGCGCACGATCACGTCGAGGAAGGTCTGTCCCTCCTTTATCTCGAGCAGCGATTTCGCCCTGGTCATTCCCATGCTCGTACCGAGACCTCCGTTGAGCTTGAGCACGACGACGCGGCTGAGGTCGGAGGCATCGGGGCTGGGCAGCTCCTCGGCGCTCGGAACGTCGGTGAGGGGCTCGAGCTCCGCCTCGGGGAGCAGCCCCTGCTCGCCGCTGCGCAGGCGCTCCTCGTAGTGCGCGAACGTGTCGATCGCGATCTTGGGCAGTCCCTCCTGCCGCATCTTCTCGGTCGCCGCGCTCACCGCGCCGATCCTAGAGCGGCTAGCGTGCGCTCCGTGATCACGACAGTCACCGAGGCCGACCTACCCGAGCTGCTCCCGCTGATGCGCGGCTACTGCGACTTCTACGAGGTCGACCCGTCCGACGACGCCCTGCTCGCCATGTCACGCACCCTGATCGACGGCCCCGAGCTCGAGGGCATGCAGCTGATCGCGCGCGACGACGACGGCCGCGCCGTGGGCTTCGCCACGATCTTCTGGACCTGGACCACCCTCAGCGCCTCCCGTCTGGGCGTGATGAACGACCTGTTCGTGGTGGCCGACGCGCGTGGCGGCGGCCATGCGGACGCACTGATCACCGCGTGCACGGAGCGCTGCCGCGAGCGCGGCGCAACCGAGCTCGCCTGGCAAACGGCACACACGAACCTCCGCGCACAGGCGGTCTATGAGCGCGTCGGCGCAAAGCGCGACGAGCGCTGGCTCGACTACTCGCTGGACGTGCCGCCCGGCGCCACCACGCCGGACTCGTAGGCCAGCACGACCGCCTGCACGCGGTCGCGCACGCCGAGCTTCATGAGGACGCGCGCCACGTGCGTCTTCACCGTGGTCTCGGAGACCACGAGCTCCGCGGCGATCTCCGCGTTCGACATCCCGCGCGCGATCAGCTTGAAGACCTCCAGCTCGCGCGGGGTCAGATCCTCGAGCGAGGCCGGCGCCGAGCGCTGGGCGGCGCCCGAGCGCGAGAACTCGTGGATCAGGCGCTTCGTGACCGAGGGCGCGAGCAGCGCGTCACCGTGGGCGATCACACGGATGCCGTCCACGAGCTGCTCGGCAGGCACGTCCTTCAGGAGGAAGCCACTCGCCCCGGCGCGCAGCGCGTCGTACACGTACTCGTCGAGGTCGAAGGTGGTGAGCATGAGCACTCGCGGTGCGCCGGTCCCATCGCCTGTGCCCCGAGGGGCGTCAGCCCCGACTTGGGTATCTCCGGCGATCAGGCGCGTGGCCTCGATGCCGTCCATCTCCGGCATGCGGATGTCCATCAGCACGACGTCCGGTGCGAGGCGGCGCGCGCTGTCCACGGCTTGCGTGCCGTCCGCGCACTCGCCCACCACCTCGATGCCCTCCTCGGCATCGAGGATCATCCGGAAGCCGGCCCGGATGAGCGCCTGGTCGTCCACGAGCAGAACGCGGATGCTCATGCGGGCACCTGACGAGACAGTTCGGCACCGGGCACGACCGGGCGCGTGGGAAGCCGCGCGTGGACGGCGAACCCGCCGCCCCGGCGCCGCCCCGCCTGGACGAGCCCGCCGTAGATGGCGGCCCGCTCCCGCATCCCCACGAGACCGTGCCCGCCGCCGGCGTCGCCCAGCTCAAAGCCCTCTCGCGAGCCCTCGCCGTCGTCCTCGATGCTCAGCACCACCTCGTTCGGCTCGTACGAAACGGTCACCGACGCCAGCCCGCCGCCAGCGTGCTTGAGGGCGTTGGTGAGCGCCTCCTGGACGATCCTGTAGGCGGTCAGGTCGATTCCCGGCGGCAGCGGCACCGGATCGCCGACGACTCGCAGCTCGACCTTGAGGCCGGCAGCCCGTGCCCGGCGCGCCAGCTCCTCGACCCGCGTGATGCTCGCCGGGCCCGACAGGTCCTCACCCTCACCCCGACGGACCGCGCCGAACAGGTGGCGGATCTCTGCGAGCGCCTCGCGGCCGGTGCGCTGGATCAGCGCGGCCACCTCGACCGCCTGGTCTGGGTTGCGGTCCACGATGCGACGCGCGGCCGCCGCCTGGACGACCATCACGCTCAGGTTGTGCGCCAGCACGTCGTGCAGCTCGCGCGCGATGCGGTTGCGCTCGAGGGTGATCGCCCGGCGTTCGTCCGCCTCACGCGCGTGCTCGGCACGCTCGGCCTTCTCGGCCAGCTCGCGGGCGAGCATCGTCTGGATGCGGAGCGTGCGTCCGACGATCCAGGGGACGATCCAGAAGAACGCGACCGGGAAAAAGATGTCGCTCGGGTCGTAGATGACAGAGACGACGACCACCACGATTGCCCCGGAAACGACGGCGACCACGCTGCGCGGCCCGACCAGGTGCTGCCCGACGGAGTAGCCGACGGTGACCAGGACGACGATGGATATGAACAGGTCCGGGGGCTGCGTGAGGAAGATGGCCAGGACCAGGAAACCGCTGAACGTGCAGACAACTGTGACCAGCGGGCGCGTCCGGCGCCATAGGGATGACAGCGCGATGAACGTGACGACCGCCAGGTTGGCGGCGAGGGGGCCGTCGCGGTTCTCAGAGGTGCATACGTCGATGATCGCGATCGCCACGAGGGACGCGGTGATCAGCCTGTCGATCGTGGTCCAGTCGCGCTCCGTCAGTCTGCGCAGCCGGTGACGCATCAGTCGTCCCCCTCGAGCGGCAGACGTGCCCGCAGGCTGAAGCCGCCGGAGTCGGCCCGGCCGGCGCGCAGATGCCCGCCGTACAGACCCACGCGGTCGCGCAGACCGGGCAGGCGCTCAGACGCCCCGCCGGCGCGGTCGTCGTTCAGTTCCAGCTCCAGCTCTCGAGCCCCGTAGCGAACGACCAGCGCCGCCTCCGAGGCCTCGTTCTCTGCGGCGGCCCCGAGTGCGTCCTCGATCACGCGGTAGGCGGTGAGGTCGACACCGGGAGGGAGCGGACGCTCCTCACCCTCGACGCGCAACCCTACGACCAGTCCCCGCTCGCGCATGCGCTCAGCCAGCACCGCGAGGCGGCCGAGCCCGGGCTGGGGGGCAAGCTCAGGACCCTCCCCGTCACGCCGCAGGACGCCGAGCAGCCGGCGCATCTCGGTGAGGGCGTCTCGGCCGGTCTCCTCGACGGCTGCGAACGCACCACCGGCCCCGGCGGCGTCGCCGACTGCGATTGCGCGTGGGACGGCCTCGGCCTGAACGACCATCGCGCTCACTCCGTTCGCGACAATCGCCTGCAGCTCGGACGCTATGCGCGCCCGCTCCTCCTCGATCGCGGTGCGCGAGCGCTCGACCCGCTGGGCCTCGATATCCGCCGCCTTCTCACGCAGCTCGGCCTGGAGGAGCGAACGGCTGCGCAGGGCACGGCCGGCCGCGGTGGGCAACCCGAACAGAACGGCGGCCCACAGAATGTCGTCGGCGCTGAAGTGACCGCTCTCGAGGCTGAGTGCGATCAGCGTGCCGACGAGCGTCACCATGAACGCGAGCCAGAACTGCCGGCCGGTGGCATAGCGCCCCGTGGAGTAGAACAGCAGCATCACGGCCACGAACGGCGCCGTGGTCTCGGTGGTGACGAAGCCGTCGAGCGGCGCCTGGACCACCGTCGGCACCATGAAGATCAGGGCGGCGACCAGCGGGGCGCGGCGGCGGAAGGCGACCGACGAGACCGCGAGCGCGCCCGCGACGATCGTCACCGTGCGGTCGTGCCCGTGGTCGTCGACCAAGGCCAGCTCGATGACCGTGACGGCAACGAACAGCGCCGCGAGCACCAGGTCGGCGCGGAACGGGTCCACCGCTTGGATGCGGGTGCGCACGGATTCGAGCATCTGCACGACCCCCAAGGTATCCGCGCGCGTGTGCATATCCATCGTCCGCGCCGCCGATTCCCTGTCATCCCTTAGGAGGACCCATCCCCTACGCGGGATCGTCCCTGCGGCGACGCAAAGATCAACGTCGAGGCCGATGTGCAGAAGACGCGCCGGTGGGAGCTTGTCGACATGGCCCACTGGAGCGCGACAACCACCACCAAAGCGAGCCCCGAGCAGCTACTCGAGGTGCTCACCCACCCAGAGGAGATCCGGCGCTGGTCGCCGGTGGACTTCGATCTCGACGACCTCGACAGCAGTCGGCTGGCACCGGGGACCCGTGCGCGGGTGACCGGCAAGCTCGCCGGCGTGCGGGTCGGGTTCGACGTGGAGGTCCACGCCGCCGACCACGACGTGCTCGAGCTCTCGGCCGATGGTCCGGTTGGGCTGGACGTGCGCTACGAGCTCGCGCCCGCGGACACGGGCTCCGAGCTCTACGCCTCCGTCTCGCTGCGGCGCGCCGGCGGCATCACCGGCCGGCTTGTGGCCAACGCGACGGCGGCGCTGCTCGCCGCCGGCGCACTCGAAGGGGCTACCGGGCGGATCGCCCAGGCGGCCGAGGGCCAGCGCGAGCTGGTCGCCGCATAAACCACACGAGGAGAACCCATGTACAACGACTCAGCACTCGTCGCCCCAATCGCGCCCACCAGCGTGGCTGTGGCGGCTGACAACCTCGTCCGTCGCTACGGCGAGGGCGATTCGGTGGTGGAGGCCGTGGGCGGCGTCTCGCTCGACGTGCCCGCCGGCCAGTTCACCGCGATCATGGGCCCGAGCGGCTCAGGCAAGTCCACCCTGATGCACCTGCTCGCCGGCCTCGACCGCCCCACGGAGGGCACCGTCGAGATCGGTGGTCAGGACATCACGACGATGGGCGACAAGCGGCTCACGCTGCTGCGTCGCAAGCACATCGGCTTCGTATTCCAGGCGTTCAACCTGGTCCCGACGCTGACCGCCGAGGAGAACGTGACGCTGCCGCTCGCGATCGCCGGCAAGAAGATCGACCGCTCCTGGGTCGATGCCGTGATCGAGCGCGTGGGTCTCGACGACCGCCGCTCGCACCGTCCGGCAGAGATGTCGGGCGGCCAGCAGCAGCGCGTGGCCGTGGCACGTGCCCTCGTGGCCGAGCCGACGGTGCTGTTCGCCGACGAGCCCACCGGCAACCTCGACTCCCGCACCAGCGCCGAGGTACTCGGCCTGCTGCGCGACGCGGTGAGCGCCTACGGGCAGACCACCGTGATGGTGACCCACGACGCCCACGCGGCGGCCGTGGCCGACCGTGTCCTCTTCCTCGCCGACGGCCGCCTGGTCTCGGACGTGGAGGGTGCCAGCGAGGACGAGATCATCGAGACCGTGAAGGAGCTGTCATGACTCGGGTAGCGCTGCGCGGAATCACGACGCGCCGTCTGCGGACGGTGCTCACCGCCCTGGCCATCGTGCTCGGGGTTGCGATGGTGAGCGGCTCGTACACGCTCACCGACACCATGCGCGGGGCAGCCGACTCGCTGTCGAGCTCCGCGTACGACGGAACGGCCGCCGTGGTCTCGGCGAAGACCGCGTTCAAGGTCGACGAGGAGTTCGCTGTTCGACCCTCGATTCCAGCATCCGCCCTCGCGCAGGTGCGTGATGTAGAGGGCGTCAAGAAGGCCGTCGGAAGCATCAGTGACGAGGCCCGCATCGTCGGCAAGGACGGCGACATCGTCGGCAGCGGCCCCTACTTCGGCGTCGGGCTGGACCGGAACGCCGGCGCGCTCTCGCCGTTCAAGCTGAAGGAGGGCCAGTTCGCCTCAGGCCCAGGCGAGGTCGTGATCGACGCCGGCACGGCTGACCGTGAGGGCTACTCGATCGGCGACTCGATCGCGATTCAGGCCCGCGGGCCCGAGCGGAAGGCCGAGGTCACCGGCATCGCCACGTTCGGCGACGTCGACTCGATTGGCACGGCGACGTTTGCCCTGTTCGACCTCCAGGCCGCGCAGACGCTGTTCGACAAGTCCGGCCGCTACACGGAGATCCTCGTGGACGGGCCCAGCTCGGTCCGCCAGCAGCTCTCGGAGTCGCTCGGCGGCTCGCTACAGGTCCAGACGGCCGCAGCGCACGACCGCTTCACGCTCGACGGCCTGAAGACGTTCGTGAAGTTCCTGAAGATCCTCCTGCTCGTGTTCGGCGGGATCGCCGTGGTGGTGGGTGCGTTCACCATCTACAACACGCTGTCGATCACGGTCGCGCAGCGCTCGCGTGAGCTCGCGCTGTTGCGTGCGCTCGGTGCCACGCGGCGCCAGGTGCTGCGCTCGGTCGTGGTTGAGGCGCTCGCCATCGGCACCATCGCCTCGGTGATCGGCCTGGTGGCCGGCATCGGCCTGGCGAAGCTGCTGAGCGGAGTGTTCGCCTCGGCGGGCATCGACCTGCCATCCACGAGCACGGTCTTCGGCGCGCGGACGATCATCGTCTCGCTCGCCGTGGGGATCGTGGTCACGGTGCTGGCAGCGCTCGGCCCGGCGTCGCGTGCCACGCGCGTGTCACCGGTCACGGCCATGCGCGAGGGCGCAGAGGTCCCGGCCGGCAGGATCGGCCGGCGCGCGACGCTGTTCGCGGCGATCGCAGGTGTGCTGGCGCTGGGTGTGCTCGGGCTCGGCCTGTACGGCCCGGGTATCGAAGCGGAGGGTCGCTTGGCGCTGCTCGCGCCCGGCTCGCTCCTGCTGTTCATCGCGGTGGCGCTGATCTCGCCCCGGCTCGTGCCTCGCCTCGCGGGTGCACTCGGCCGGCCGGGCCAGCGGATCGCCGGCGCGGCAGGCGGGCTCGCCCGCCGCAACGCCATGCGCAACCCGGGCCGCACCGCAGCCACGGCCGCCGCGCTCATGATCGGGATCGCGCTCGTCGCGTTCTCGGCGGTGCTCGGCGCAGGGTTGCGCGAGTCGACCAAGGGCGCGCTCGACGAGCAGGTCCGGGCCGACTACGTGCTCGTCGGCCAGGACGGCTGGTCGCCGATCGACCCGCAGGCCGCGAAGGCGGTCGCGGGGCTACCGGGTGTGGACGTCTCCACGGGCCTCGTGCAGGACAGCGCTCGCTCCTTCGGCAAGGAGATCTCCGTCGACGGCGTGGACGAGACGCGGATCGCGTCCGTGTTCGGCTTCGACTGGGAGAAGGGCTCTGACGACGCGTACGCGGAGCTCGCCTCCGGCGGCGCGATCGTCACGGACCGCTTCGCCGAGGATCACGACCTCGGGGTGGGCAGCCACTTCCAGGTGACCGCGATCAAGGGAGACAGGCTCGACCTGAGCGTGGCCGGCATCTCGAAGCCGGACAGGTTCGATCCGCTCGCCACGGGCGAGGTCACGATCGCCAGGTCGGCGTATGACGAGTCGTTCACGGCCGAGCGCGAGCGTTATGCGTTCGTGGCGGCCGACGGCGCGTCGCGGCCGGCGCTCGAGAAGGCGCTCGCAGCCTTCCCGGACGTGAAGCTCCAGTCGAAGAGCGAGTTCCAGACCGACCAGTCCGCGTGGGTGGACCAGATCCTCGGGATCTTCTACGTCCTCCTCGGCCTGGCCGTGATCGTCTCGCTGTTCGGCATCGTGAACACGCTGGCCCTCTCCGTGCTCGAGCGCACACGTGAGCTCGGGATGCTCAGGGCCATCGGGATGAGCCGCCGCCAGGTGCGGCGGATGATCCGCCACGAGAGCGTCGTGACGGCGCTCATCGGAGCGGTGCTCGGGATCGGGGTCGGGCTGTTCCTGGCCGGCCTCGCGACCACCGCGCTGAGCGACGAGGGGCTGCGCTTCGCGGTCCCGGTGGGCTCGCTCGTGGCCTTCACGGTCGTGGCGGCGGTGGCCGGAGTGCTGGCCGCCATGGGCCCGGCCCGCCGGGCCTCCCGCCTCGACGTGCTCAAGGCACTGCAGTACGAGTAGCGAACCGTCGCCTGCCCACCGCCGCCAGCAGCAAGAGGGCGGCGGTGGGCGCGGCGATGGCGAGCCAGGGGAAGCCCGCCTCATCGGACGCCACGCGCGGACGCGCCGCCGCGCGACGGGGGATCAGCTCGTGTGTCGAGGTGTCGACGCTCGCCAGGACCTCCGTGCCGGCCAGCACGTCGAGCCGGCCGTCGCTCGGTCTGAGCTTCAGGTCTCCGAGGCCGTTGCGGCGCCCCGCGAGCAGGTCCATGTCGATGCAGACCGCCTCACGGCGCTCCGTGTCGAGCGCATGGATGAACGGATGCTCGGTGCCGTCGTAGAGCGTGTACGCCCAGCGGCCGTCCAGCCCCATCGCCCTCGTCATCGGGAAGCCGCTCATGTCCTCGTCGGGCTCGCTCGGGTCGACGATGCGGCCGGGGAGCATCCGCCGCGCGGCCAGGTCGTACGCGCGCACCGAGTACTGCGTGGGGTCGCGTGGGTCCGTGTAGCGGATCACGAACATCGTGCGCCCGTCCGGGGAGATCGCGTCGAAGCTGAAGTTTCCGCGCAGGTTCAGCACCCGCCGGATCCGAAGGCGCCTGACATCTACGACGGCCAGCGTCGTGGTACCTCCCGGGAGCGCCCTCCGGGGCTTCGTCAGGACAAGCGTCTGCCCGTCCGCGGACAGGCCGCTGGGCGAGCCGTCGTTTGCCACGACGGGAACCGAGAACCTGCCGGCCAGGCGCGCCCTGCGAACGACACCGAGGCCACCCGGAAATGTCTCGACGAGCTTGGTGTCGCGGCCCGCTCGGCGGGTCACGTAGGCGAGCTTGCTGCCCGGCGCCGACACCGGTGCGGCGTCGATTCCACTGCTCGGCGGAACCTTCCCGCCAGCGACCGCTGACGGAACGCCCACCACGGCGGCGAGCACCACGACAGAGATGGAAGCGCTGGTGGCCAGACGGCATGCGGGGCTCATGTCTCTACTACACGGCGAGAACCCGAACAGGTCCGTGCGCGGCCGCAGCGGTCCGCCCGCCGTCGGCGGAATCGTTGTTGCTCAGATCGCCGAGCGGCAGGGTGCCTAGGCGGCGATCGCGGCGCCGGCCGGCAGCTCGAAGCGCTCCGCCACCTCGGTGAGGATGTCGAGCATGGCCTCGGTGGCGGGCGAGCGGTAGCGGCCGGCCAGCGTGGCGGCGGCGATCTTGCGCGTGGGCGCGCCCTTGCCGAGCGAGCGCACCACGATGTCCTCGCGCACGTTCGTGAGCGAGAGCGCGGGCAGAAGGGACACGCCCACGCCGGCGGCGATCAGTCCCTGGACGACGTTGTAGTCGTCTGACTGGAAGCCGATCTTCGGCTCGAAGCCGGCCGCACTGCAGGCCGCGAGGTGCAGGCGTCCGCACGGGCCGGTGGTGTCGTTCTGGATCCAGACGTCGTCCGCCACATCCTGGAGGCGCACGCGCGACTTGCGCGCCGCCGGATGGTCACGCGGCAGGGCGAGGTACATCGGGTCGTCGATCAGGTGGCGCAGCTCGATGCCCTCGTAGAGCCGCTCGAACTCGGGCTGCGACAGGTTGCGGAACTGGAATACAAGCGACACCTCCAGCTCGGCGGCCCGAAGCATCTGCACCGCCTCCTCGGGCTCCTGCTCGGCGAAGTTGAGCTCGACCTCGGGATAGCGGCTCTTGAAGAGCGCCACAGCCGGGGGCAGCAGCGACGCGCCCGCGCTGGGGAACGACGACAGGCGCACGCGGCCACCGCGAATTCCGGCGATCGCCTCCAGTTCGGCCTCGGCGGCCGCCAGGCGCGAGATCACCACCTCGGCGTGCTCCACCAGGGTCCGTCCCGCATCCGTGAGCCGCACGCCGCGGCTGCCGCGGTCCACGAGCGTGGTGCCCGCGCGCTTCTCGAGGGCGGCGATCTGCTGCGAGATGGCGGGCTGCGTATAGGAGAGGGCATCGGCGGCCGCCGAGAAGGAGCCGTGCTCCGCAACGGAACGAAGAACCCGCAATTGCTTGACGTCGAACATAACTACAGCTTATCGGAGCCGACAGCAGTCTGAATTTGAACTTATGGCCCGCGTTGCCGATAATGCTTAGAGAGAGATCGAACCTTCAACCCAGGAGCTCACATGAACAACACCGCCCTCACCATCCGCCGCGCTACTGCAGACGACACGTTTGCCCTCAGGCGACTCGCAACGATCGACAGCGCCTCCCCACCGACTGGCGACGTTCTGCTCGCCGAGATGGGCAACGAGCTCTGGGCCGCGGTGTCCGTCGATACCGGCGCCGCCATCGCGGATCCGTTCCGCCCGAGCGGTGACCTCGTGGACCTGCTCCGCTTCCGCGCCGAGCGCGTGGGCGGCCATCCCCACATCCGGCCCCTCGCACGCCTGCTGCCGCACGCGCACGCGGCCTAGCACTAACGCTCAGCTCCAACCGCCGTGCGGCAAGCAGCGGGCGTGGCCCGCTGCGCGCCGATGGCATCTGACGGCGGCCCTCCCCTCGGGCCGCCGTCGGTCGTTCTGGTCCCTCTAGACGGCCGGCGGGGGCGGCGGGTCCGCGGCCGGCGTCATCCGTGCGGTGGGGGTCTCGGTGTTCGTGCGCCAGCCGCCGTAGGTCACGGCCGCCGCGCCGATCAGCGCGATGAAGATGCCGACCTTGCGGGTCAGGTCGACCTCGTCCGGCACGTCGCCATCGACCGGGATGTCGATGATCCGGAAGAGCACGAGCAGCACGGCGAGCGCACCGAGCCCGAGCAGGATAACCGGCGCGGGAATATCCGCCGGCAATGCGCCCGCCGCCCGGGCCGCAACGATCGCGATCGCAGCGATTGAGATCAGGAACAGGAGGATGTCGATGAAGCCGAGGGCCTCCCATCCGCTTCCACTCTCGCTGGCGCTGAAGCCCGCGATGTCCACGCTGACCCCGTACCACGGAAGGAACAGCGATATCAGGAGGACTATGCCTCCGACGCCGGCGATGATGTCGCCGGTCGTGAGTCTGGATGTATCCATGGCGCGACGATATGTCGCGCGCCGGTCGGCTCCGCTCAGCTACGCAGCCCTGTGGCCCAGGAGCTGAGGTATTCCTCCTGCTCGGGCGTCAGGGTGTCGATCCCCACACCGAGCGATTCCAGCTTGAGCCGCGCGATCTCCTCGTCGATCTCCTTGGGCACAGGCAGCACTCGGTTCTCGAGCCTGTCGCCGTCCACCGTGAGGTGCTCGACCGCCAGCGCGAGGTTCGCGAAGCTCATGTCCATCACTGCGGCCGGATGGCCCTCGCCGGCGGCGAGATTGACCACCCGGCCGCTGGCCAATAGGTGCACTCGCCTGTTGCCGAGATCGTATTCCTCGACGAGCGGCAGGACCTGTCGCACGCGTCCGGCGGCCAGCTCGCGCAGGTCGTCGAGGTCGATCTCCACGTCGAAGTGGCCCGCGTTGGCGAGCACCGCGCCGTCGCGCATGCGCTCGAGGTGCTCGCGGCGCAGCACCGAGCGTGAGCCGGTGACCGTGACGAAGAGGTCCCCGCGCTCGGCGGCGTCGAGGGCGGGCATGACCTCGAAGGCATCCATCCGGGCCTCGAGCGCGCGCAGGGGATCAACCTCGCAGACGATCACGGTCGCGCCGGCGCCGCGGGCCCGCTGGGAGATCCCCTTGCCCGTGGCGCCGTAGCCGAACAGCACGAGCGTGCGACCCGCCAGCAGGATGTTGGTGGCGCGCAGGATGCCGTCGAGTGCCGACTGACCGGTGCCGTAGCGGTCGTTGAACGTGCGCTCGGTGCGCGACTCGTTCACGGCGACCACGGGGCAGGCCAGGCGCCCGTCGGCCTCGAGCCGGCGCAGGCGGAGCGTGCCGGTGGTGGTCTCCTCCGCCCCACCCCGCACGGCCTGACCACGCTCGTGGATGAGGATGAGCAGGTCGGCGCCGTCGTCCAGGGTGATGTCCGGCTGCCAGTCGGCGAGCGCGTGCACGTGCTGCGCGTAGGTCTCGATGTCCTCGCCGCGCCGCGCCTGCACGGGCACGCCGAGGTCCACGAGCGCGGCGGCCACCTCGTCCTGGGTGGTGAGCGGGTTCGCCGAGCAGAGCGCCACCTCGGCGCCGCCGGCGGTGAGCGCCTGCATCAGGTTCGCCGTCTCGGCGGTCACGTGGAGGCAGGCCGCGACCTTCACGCCGTCGAGCGGCTGCCCGGCCCGGAAGCGCTCGCGGATCGAGCGGAGGACCGGCATCTGGCCCTCCGCCCACTCGATCCGCCGCAGCCCCTGCGGGGCCAGCGACGGATCGGTTATGTCCTGTTGGGGCCGGCCAGGCATCAGCGGGGGGCCTGGGGGGCGCGAGCCCCCCGGACTAATAGCGGTAGTGCTCTGACTTGTAGGGGCCCTCGACCGGCACGCCGATGTAGGCGGCCTGCTCGGGCGAGAGCTCGGTGAGCTGGGCGCCGAGCGCCTCGAGGTGTGCGCGGGCGACCTTCTCGTCGAGGTGCTTCGGCAGCACGTAGACCTTCTTCTCGTACTCGTCGGTCTTCGTGAACAGCTCGACCTGGGCAATCGTCTGGTTCGTGAACGAGTTCGACATCACGAAGCTCGGATGGCCTGTCGCGTTGCCGAGGTTCAGCAGGCGGCCCTCCGAGAGCACGATGATCGAGTGGCCGTCAGCGAAGCGCCACTCGTCGACCTGCGGCTTGATGTTCACGCGCTCGATGCCGTCGAGCTTGGTGAGGCCGGCCATGTCGATCTCGTTGTCGAAGTGGCCGATGTTGCCCACGATCGCCTGATGCTTCATGCGGCTCATGTGGTCGGCCGTGATGATGTCCTTGTTGCCGGTGGCCGTGACGAAGATGTCGATCTCGCCGACCACGTCGTCGAGGCGCACCACCTGGTAGCCGTCCATCGCGGCCTGGAGCGCGCAGATCGGGTCGATCTCCGCGATCAGGACGCGCGCGCCCTGGCCGCGCAGGGACTGCGCGCAGCCCTTGCCGACGTCGCCGTAGCCGCAGATCAGCGCGGTCTTGCCGCCGATCATCACGTCGGTGCCGCGGTTGATGCCGTCGATCAGCGAGTGGCGGCAGCCGTAGAGGTTGTCGAACTTCGACTTCGTGACCGAGTCGTTCACGTTGATGGCCGGGAACAGCAGCGTGCCGGCCTCCTGCATCTCGTACAGGCGGTGAACGCCGGTGGTGGTCTCCTCCGTGACGCCCTTCACCTGCTCGCCGATGCGCGTCCACTTCTGGGGGTCCTCGGAGAGCGTCCGCTGGAGCAGGCGAAGGATCACCTGGAACTCCTCGGAATCGGCCGACTCGGGGTCCGGCACGGCGCCGGCCTTCTCGAACTCGGTGCCCTTGTGGACGACGAGCGTGGCGTCGCCACCGTCGTCGAGGATCATGTTCGGGCCGTCGCCGTCAGGCCAGCTGAGCGCCTGTTCGGTGCACCACCAGTACTCCTCGAGCGTCTCGCCCTTCCAGGCGAACACCGGGATGCCGGCCTCCGCGATGGCGGCGGCGGCGTGGTCCTGGGTGGAGAAGATGTTGCAGGAGCACCAGCGGACCTCGGCGCCGAGAGCAGTGAGCGTCTCGATCAGCACGGCGGTCTGCACGGTCATGTGGAGGGAGCCCATGATCTTGGCGCCCTTGAGCGGCTGCTCGGCGCCGAACTCCTCGCGCATGGCCATGAGGCCGGGCATCTCGTGCTCAGCCAGCCTGATCTCCTTGCGGCCGAACTCGGCCAGTGAAATGTCTGCGACCTTGAAGTCCTGGGTCGTCGTCTCGGTGACTGTCATGCGGCGGTTGTCTCCGTGATTCTCGGGGGCGTGTCCATCGCGAGGAGGCGCTGGTGCTTCTGCTGCTCCCAAGAGAGCCATTCGCCCGAGTCCACGCCCTCCGGCAGCGTCGGCCGTTCCTCGAACCAGCGGTCGAGGGCGGCGCGCAGCTCCGGATCGGAGGAGTGGCGCTTGGCGAACGCAACGTCGGAGAGAGCGCAGTCGAACCGGGCGAGCAGCTCGCGCAGCGTTCGCAGACGCTGCAGCTCGCCGGGTCCGAAGATGCGGTAGCCCTTCGGCGTGCGCAGAGGCTCGATCAGGCCGGCGCTCTCTATGTAGCGCAGCATTCGAGGCGACCAACCGGTCGTCTCAGCAGCCTCGTTGATGGTGAGCCCCTCCATCGCGACCGCAAAGCTTAACACGATCGTGTCAAGGTTGTGGGCCGAAGCGACTCGACCGGCCACTCTCTCGCACTTGTGCACGATATGCATGCAAAACGCGGATGGAGTGGCCGGGCCGCCCCCGGACCGCCCAGTTAGAGCTGCTGTTTGAAGCGCTCGAGCACTTCGACCGGTGTGGGGTCCACACCCGCGAGCACCGCCATGTACACGCTCACGATGTCCCCCAACAGGACCAGGGACAGGACTCGCTCGAGGCGGCTCTCGCCGCGGGATTCCAGCTTGACCGTGGGCGCGCCTGTGCGCTCGACTTCGTCGGCCATCAGCTCGATCCGGCGCTGGACCCGCGGGTGCTGGTCGGGATCGCTGAGGAAGACGCCCGCGAACGGGGCCTCCGCTCGGCCACGCTCCCAGCCGCAGATCTGGTTGTGGTTCGCCTCGGGCAGCTCGGCCCAGAACGCCGCCGCCTTCGCGTTCTCGTTGATCTGGGTGCTCCAGCGGCGCCCCACCGCAACGGTGCTCGCCGCGCCGTGCACCACCGGGATGGTCCCGACGAGCTCGCGCGCCACGCGCTTCGCGAGCGAGTCCTCGCCAGCGCCCGGACCCCAGTCTTCGATGAGTCTTTCCAGCAGTGCGGTGGCCGTATCGATCTCGGCGTGCAATGCCGGCGCAGCACCGCAGAGCGCCGCACACTCCAGCGCGCCGATCGTCATGTAGATCACCGCCGCCCGCGGCTGCATCCCCGCCGGGACGCCGATCACGGGCACCCCCTCCGCGCGGGCGAGCTCGGCGAGCGTGCCGCCCGTGGTGAGCGCCACGCGCTGCGTGCCCGCCGCGCCGGCGGCCTCGAAGCAGGCAAGCGTCTCCTCGGTCTCGCCGGAATAACTGACGCACAGGACGAGCGACTCCGGCGGGATCCACGACTCAAGCGCATAGCCGCGCACCACGGTGATCGGGCGCGTCGCGCGATCGCCGAGGGCGGCCATGGCGAGGTCCCCACCGATGGCGGAGCCGCCCATGCCGCACACAACGAGCCCGCCGGGCAGGTCGCGCGAACGGATGCCTGCCGACTCGGCGCGCCACAGGGCATCCCCCAGCTGCAGCGGCTGCGCAAGGACCTCACCAAGCATCCCAGCCCGGTCCACGCCCTCGATGCTGTCGTTGGTCAACTCATTCACGAAATCGGCTCCCCTGCCGAGACCACGGCTCCCGGCTCCACCCTCGCGCCGAGGCCGACCACGGCGTCGGCCTCGATCACGGCGTTCGCCCCCACCATTGCATCCGGCCCCACACGCGCGCGCTCTCCCACCCGGACCCCGTCGGCGAGCACGGACTCGATCACGGTCGCATCGGCCCCGACGTGCACCCGCTCGTGGAGCACCGAGCGCTCGACGCGAGCGTCCGTGCTCACGGAGCAGTGGCGCCCGAGGACGCTCTGCGGCCCCACGTGCGCGCCCGCCAGGAGGCAGTTCTCGTAGATGAGCGAGCCGGTCTCGTCGCGCGGCGGCAGGGTCGAGCGCACCCGCCCGGCCAGCAGGTCCCAGGTGGCCTCGAGGTAGCGCTCGGGCGTCCCGATGTCGATCCAGTAGCCGGCGGCGTCGTAGCCGTACAGCCCCGCGCCGATGATCGACGGAAACACCTCGCGCTCGAACGAGACTGCCCGCCCCGCCGGGATCGATTCCACGACATCGCGCTCGAGCACATAGGCGCCCGCGTTGATGCGATTCGTCGGCGGATCACCGCCGCCCTTCTCGATGAACTCCGTGACCCGACCATCGTCATCGGTCGGCACCACCCCGTAGCTGGACGTGTCGTCGACGGGATACAGCGCGAGGGTTGCCCGCGCGCCCGTGCGCTCGTGCTGCTCTAACTCGGCGGTCAGGTCGATGTCCGTGAGCACGTCGCCATTGAGCACCAGGACCCGCTCCTCGAGCAGACCCTCGTCGTACGCGAGCCGCACGGGACCGGCCGTGCCGAGCGGCTCGTCCTCGGTCACGTGACGCAGGCGCATGCCGTCGTAGATGTCGCCGAGCACGGACTTGACCGCGTCGGACATGAATCCGCACGACAGGATCACCTCGTCCGCGCCATGCGAGTGCACCCAGTCGAGCATGAACGAAAGGAACGGCCGCCCCGCGAGCGGCATCACGGGCTTCGGCGTGGTGACCGTGAGCGGCTTGAGCCGCGTGCCCTCGCCGCCGGCGAGCACCAGAGCCTGCACCGCTACCGGCCGATTCCCTCGTAGGTGAACCCGGCCTCCACGAGCTGCTCGCGGTCGAGAAAGTTGCGGCCATCCACCACCAGCGGGATGCGCATGCGGCGCTTCACCTCACCGGTCCAGTCGAGCTCGCGGAACTCCGGCCACTCGGTCACGAGCACCACGGCGTCTGCGCCGTCGACCGCGTCGAGCGCGGACTCCGCGATGAGGGCGCCGGCCAGCATGGCCTCGGCCTTCGCCCCGGCCACGGGGTCGAATGCTCGAACGTTGGCGCCCTCGCCGGCCAGCCGCCCGGCCAAGACCACGCTAGTGGCCTCGCGGATGTCGTCCGTGTCCGGCTTGAAGGCGACCCCCAGCAGGGCCACCTCCTTGCCTGCCAGCGAGCCGAGGTGCTTCTGAAGCTTGCCGATCGTGCGCCGCTTCTGGAGCTCGTTCACCTCCACGACAGCGGTTAGCAGCTGGAAGTGGTAGCCGGTGTTGCCGGCGAGCTGCTTGAGCGCCTGCACGTCCTTCGGAAAGCACGAGCCGCCGAAGCCCACGCCGGCCTGAAGGAACTTGGGCCCGATGCGATCGTCGAGGCCCATCCCGCGCGATACCTCGCGCACGTCCGCCCCCAGCTCCTCCGAGACGTTGGCGATCTCGTTGATGAAGCTGATCTTGGTGGCGAGGAACGCGTTCGACGCGAGCTTGATCATCTCGGCGCTCGCCACATCGGTGCGCACCATCTCCGCCCCGAGCGGCGCGTACAGCGCCTCGACGCGATCCGCGTACTGCGCCGAGCCGTCGTTTGCGCCCACTACGACTCGATCGGGGTTCATGAAGTCCGCCAGCGCGCTCCCCTCCTTCAGGAACTCGGGGTTCGACACGTAGCCGATCCCCTCACGGCGCCGCTGGATCGAGCGCCCGGTGCCCACCGGCACGGTGCTCTTCATGATGAGAGCGTGCTCCTTCGAGTCGCCCAGCTCGGCGATCACGGCCTCCACGCGCGAGAGGTCGGCGTCCCCGGAGTAGGTCGGGGGCGTGTCCACGCACACGAACAGCAGCTGCGCGTGCTCGAGCAGCTCCTTCATGTCGGTGGTGAAGTGGAGCCGCTCGGCGTTGCCCGTGATGAGGTCGCTGAGGCCGGGCTCGTGGATCGGCAGCTCGCCGCGCGCGAGCGATTCGATCTTCTCGGGCACGATGTCGCGCGCCCAGACCTCGTGTCCGAGCTCGGCGAAGCACGCGGCGGTGACGGCGCCGACCCAGCCGACGCCGATAACTCCGATCGGTTCCCTCTCCGTCATGCGCGCAGGAGCCTAGTCAGCAGCAGCGGCGGGTGGACCGGGCGATGGCCATCATCTGCTTCTTCGTGAGCGTTTGGAGCAGCGTGTTCGATACCCAGTACGACGCCTTGGGGGTGTGCCAGGCCACCAGCCGCAGGCGGTCGCCCGCGAAGTGCAGCTCGTACTGGCGGCCGCCGACCTTGCGCGTCTCGGTCGGGCTGTCCAGAATCGGCGGGTTCTGCCATGTGGTGCCCTGAAGCCCGTAGTACTCGCCGTTGGCGTCGGTGCGGTTCATGACCATCCGGTATGCGCCGTACCTCTTGCCGTCCGGCCCCATCATCTTGTACACCCGCGGTGGCTGCGAAAACTGGGACGAGTTCCGGAGCAGCGTCGGATACAGAACCGGGAGCGAGCCGCCCGCGCCCGACTGCACCGCCTGGAGCCCCTGGTCCTCGCCGAGGCCGCTGGCGTCGTAGACGCCGATCGAGCGGTCGCCTCGCTTCTGGCGCCGCTTCGGCTTGCGCGCCGGCCGCTCCTCCGGCGCCTCGCCTCGCGGACCGGGCGAATCCTGGACCTTGAGGAACTGCTGGACGAGCTTCTTCACCTGGGCGTCGCTGGCCTCGACGAAGCTCGGCCCGATCTCGCCCTCGAAGTGGATCTCCTGGATCGGCTGGCCGGCCGAGAACACCGCGAGCTTCACCAGCCGCAGCACCTCGGACCTGCTGCGGAGCGTGGCGTCGGTGGCGGTGTTGCGGCCGAAGATCTTCACGAGCCGGTCGCGGTTCTTGATCAGCTCGGTGTACGTGACCTGCTGCTTCATCTGACGCAGGAAGTCCTGCTGGCGCGCGGAGCGGACGAGGTCCGTGTCGAAGTGGCGGAAGCGCACGTACTGGAGCGCCTTGCGGGCGCACAGGCGCTGGTAGCCCGGGTCGATGTCGATGAACGTGAACTCCGCGCTGTCGTTGAAGTAGTCACGGTCCACGTCGGTGTACACGCAGCCGATCGCGTTCACGGCCCGCCAGAAGCCCTTGAACGTCACGTTCACGACGTGGTTGATGGGCAGGCCGGTGAGCTGCTTCACCGTCTGGAGCGTCAGTGCCGGGCCGCCGTATCTCGTACGCCGCATTGATCTTGTCCACGCCGTGTCCCGGGATCTGGACCTTGAGGTCGCGCGGCAGCGACATGATCGCCGTGGCCTCCTTGTCCGGGTTGAGGCGGACGAGCATGATCGTGTCCGAGCGCGCCCCGCTGGCGCCCTCGCCGTTCTCGCGCGGCCGCCGGTCCGAGCCGAGGATCAGAAGCGTCTGCGGCTCGCCTGGATCGCTGTCCGCGAGCGTGTTCTTGCCGAGCTTCAGCTCGGTGCCGAGCTCGAGCGCGCTCACCACCTTGTCGACCTCGTGGAACGCGGCCACCGCCGTGGCGCCGGCCGCGGCGAAGATCACGAGGAAGCCGCCCAGCAGGAGTCGCTTCCAGAGTCCGGGGCGCGGAACGTCCTCGAACATCAGGCGATCTTGAGGCGGCGCGCGGCCAGCAGGTCGACAAATTCCACGAGTGCCGCCCGATACTGGCCGAGCGATCGGATCGACACCCACTCCTCCGGGCCGTGGTGCCCGTCACCCGACGGGCCGCACTCGACGGCCGGCACACCGGCCTCGATGAACGAGATGGCGTCCGACGCGCCGTCGCGGCCCACGCCGAGCCGCTCGCTCGTGGGCTCGGCCACGCGTCCGATCGCGGTGCCGAGCGCCTGAACGTACGGGTTGTCGCGCGGGACGATCGCCGGCTGGCGGTGGAACACCTTCACCACATGCACGTCCGGCATGGCTTCAACGTCCGCCCGGATCGCCTCGTGGTCCTGGCCGGGGAGGTAGCGCACGTCCAAATCGATCACGCACAGGTCTGGCACCTTGTTCATCGCGTCCCCGCCGACGATGCGGCCGAGATTGATCGACGGACGGTCGAAGAGGTCGGAGGACTCGCGCGCGAACGGCAGGCTCTCGATCTTCCGGAAGGTGTCGATCGCCTTGAGCACCGCGTTGTCGCCCACCCACGGGGTCGAGCCGTGGGCCGCCGTGCCGGTCACCTCGATCCTCATGGCGAGCACGCCCTTTGCCTGGATCCCGATGTGGAGGTCGGTGGGCTCGCCGGTGATCGCGAAGTCGCCCAGGAAGCCCTCACGCACGAGGTAGTCCGAGCCGCGGTCGTCCAGCTCCTCGGACTCCTCGTCCGAGACGCAGACGAAGTGCACCCGCACGCGGTCCTGCGTGGCCATGTCGCGGAACGCGCAGATCATGGACGCTAGACCGCCCTTCATGTCGTACGCGCCGCGGCCGTAGAGGCGGTCGCCGTCGATGCGGGGCTCGAACTGCTCGGGCCGGCCGGGCACCACGTCCAGGTGTCCGTGCAGGACGATCGTCTGGGCGCCATCGGGCCCGACGGTCGCCGTCAGCAGCGGCCGTCCATTGTGTGTAGTGCCCGTCACCTCCACGTCGCGCGCCTCGAGCCAGCCCTTCACAAAGCCCGCGGCGGCCTGCATTCCCTCGAGGGTGGACGTGTCGTAGGTGATCAGGCGCTCTGTGAGAGCGCGCTCATCCACCGGGCTGAGGATAGCTTCGCGGCCCGAGCCGGGGCACGCACCGTCTCGGCGGCGCCACCGAACGCCGCGCGAGCGTCGAGATCTACCTTTTCGACCTCGCCCTTTTCGACCTCGCCCTTTTCGACCGGGCTTCCCCTCAACGCTGCTGTTCAGGGGTGAGCCGGCGATCGGCGGCGCCGCGGCGCTCTGCCTCCACCTCCGCCCGGACCCAGCAGCCGGCCATGTGGTCGTTGACGACCCCGCACGCCTGCATCATCGCGTAGGCGGTGGTGGGCCCGACGAAGCGGAACCCGCGTTTCTTCAGATCCTTGCTCAGCGCCGTGGACTCGGGGGTGAGCGCCGGCAGCTCGTCGAGCGAGCGCGGGGAGCGCCGGCGGCCGGTCGGCGCGTACGACCAGATCAGCTCGGCGAGCGACTCGCCGTCGGCGCGCATGGCGCGCGCGGCCAGCGCGTTGCCGATCGCCGCCTCGATCTTGCCGCGATGGCGGACGATGCCGGCGTCGGCGAGCAGGCGGGCCACCTCGCGGTCGCCGAAGCGAGCGACCGCGTCGATCTCGAACCCGGCGAACGCGGCCCGGAAGTTCTCGCGCTTGCGCAGGATCGTGAGCCAGGAGAGGCCGGACTGGAAGCCCTCCAGCACCATGCGCTCGTAGAGCCCGCGATCGTCGGTCACGGGCCGCCCCCACTCCTCGTCGTGGTAGCGCACGTACTCCTCGCTGGACGCGCCCCACCAGCAGCGTGGGCGGCCGTCGGAGCCCTTTGCGATAGCAGTCGCCACGCGGATGAAGCTATACCCTCGCCCGCGTGCACATTTTGGTCTTGACGGATCGGGACTGGACCCATCCGCAGGGAGGCGGAACCGGAACCAACCTCTTCGGACAGGTCTCGCGCTGGCTCGCGTGGGGCCACCGCGTGTCGATGATCGCGTGCGCGTATCCGGGCTGCGAGCCGCTCGAGCAGCACGGAGACCTCACCATCCACCGCGTCGGCGGCCGCTCGACGGTCTTTCCCGCGCGCGATCTGGCAGCAGTGGCGCGGGCTCGTGCCGGACGCCGACGTGACCCTCGAGGTCGTGAACGGCATCACCTTCCTCACGCCGCTGTGGCTGCGCGGCCCGCGGGTGACCCTCGTCCACCACATACACCGCGACCACTACGTGCGCGAGATGGGACGCGCGGGCAGCGTTGCGGCCTGGGCGCTCGAGACCGCGCCGCTGAAGATGCTCTACCGCGGTTCGCGCTTCCTCACGATCTCCAACTCGGCGGCGGGCGATATCGCCGCGCTCGGCATTCCCCGAGAGCACATCGAGATGAACTACCTCGGGGTCGAGCTCGATGCGTACGAGCCGGGCCGCCGCGCGGAGCACCCGATGCTGCTCTACCTCGGCCGGCTGAAGCGCTACAAGCGGATCGAGCTGCTTCTGGACGTGCTGGAAGCAGATCCCGGAGGCCACGCTCGAGATGGCGGGCGAGGGCGACCACCGCGAGGCGATCGAGCACGACATCGCCCGACGTGGGCTTGCACCGCGCGTGCTCATGCATGGCCACGTGAGCGAGGAGAAGAAGCTCGAGCTGCTCCAGCGCGCCTGGGCGAACATGACGGCGTCGTCGGCCGAGGGCTGGTGTCTGTCCGTGATGGAGGCGGCGGCGTGCGAGACGCCCAGCGTGGCAATGGCCGTGGGCGGGCTGCCCGAGTCGATCGTCGACGGCGAGACCGGACTGCTCGACGCAGACCCCGGAGGAGCTCGTGGAGAAGACGAGGCTGCTCGTCCAGGACACCGAGCTGCGCGAACGGCTGGGCGCGCGGGCACGCGAACGCGCCAGGGAGTTCACCTGGGATCGCACAGCGGAGCGCAACCTGAACCTGCTCGAGAAGGAGCGAGAGCGGCAGCTGGATCGCCCCTCGCCGGCGCGGAGTCTTGCGCGCACCGACACCGGGCGCGCGGCCGGGCTCGCCGCCTCGGTGATCGCGGGCAACGTGATCGCACTGGCGTTCACGGTCGTCTTCGCCCGTGTGCTCGGCGCGAGCGACTACGGCTCGCTGGCCGCGCTCCTGTCCGCGTTCATCATCCTGATGGTGCCGGGCTCTGCGCTTCAGATCGCGGTGGCGAGGGACGTGAGCACCGCCGCGGCGTCGGGCGACGCGAACGCGGGCGCCGGCGTCCGACGATGGCTCGGACACCTGCTGATCGCCACGGCCGTCGTCGCGCTGCTCGCGATCCCGCTGCGCCACGTGCTCGCCGCGATCCTGAACGTCGAGGAGGACTGGGCCGCAGCCGCCGTGCCGCTCACGGCGATGCTCTGGATGGTCGTGTCGGTGGAGCGCGGCGCGCTTCAGGGCCTCCAGCGCTACCGGCTCGTGGCCTGGAGCATCATCGGCGAGGCGGGGGCACGGCTCGGGTTCGCGCTCCTGCTCGTGGGCATCGGGCTCAGCGTGACCGGCGCGTTCCTCGGAAGCGTGCTGGGGCTCATGGCCGTGGGCCTGCTGCTCGCGGTGCCGTTGTTCAGGCAGGTGCCGCACGGCGAGGGAACGCAGCTGCGCGACCTGCTCGCGGGCGCCTGGGTGCCCGTGATCGGCCTGATGCTGCTGTTCGCGCTCCAGGAGCTGCACGTGATCGTGGTCAAGCACGAGGCCGACGGCGACGCCGCGGGCTCCTACGCCGTGGCGGCGGTGGCGGCCAAGGCGATCATCTGGGTGGCGGTGGGCCTCGGCATGTACCTGCTGCCCGAGGCCGCGCGCCGCGTGCACGGAGGCGAGGACGCGCGCCCGATCCTGCTGCGGACGCTGGCGCTGATCGCCGCCGCCGCGGTGCCGATGGTGCTGCTCTATGCCGTTGCGGCCGAGCCGCTGCTCGGCGCCGTGTTCGGGGATGACCTGACCGGTGCGGCCGGGGCGCTGCCGTGGCTCGGGCTCGCGATGGCGCTGCTCGCCTGCGCCTATCTCGCCGTCCAGTACCTGCTCGCGATCGGCAAGAGAAGCTTCATCGGGGTGCTCGCCGCGGCTGCGGCCGTGGAGGTCCTCGCGCTGCTCGAAGTGGGCGCCAACCTCACCGGCATCGCGCTCGCGCTGTTCGGTCTGCAGCTGGTCTGCGCTGCGTCCATGCTCGTGCTGTCGCTGCGCACGCCGGCTCCGCCCGCCGTCGCGACCGCGTGAGCGCCCAGCCGCTCGAGCGTCCGCGCGGCGCCCGGCGCTTCGTGGTCCTGTTCAGGCTCTGGCGGCGCGAGGCGCAGGAACCGGAGCCGTTCTACACGCTGCTCGCGGCGGAGGCGGCGGAGGACTTCGAGCGGCGCTACGGCCCGCTGCGCGGCCAGCGCATCGTGGACGTGGGCTGCGGCCCGGGCTTCTACACGCGGGCGCTGCGCGCGCACGGCGCGGACGTGATCCCCGTGGACAACGACCTGGAGGAGCTCGAGCTCGCCGGCGATCCGCCCGAGAACGCGATCGTGGCTGACGCCACCGCCCTGCCGTTCGAGGACGGGAGTATCGACGGCGTGCTCTGCTCGAACATGCTGGAGCACACGCCCGACGCCGAGGCCGTCGTGGCGGAGCTCGCGAGGGTGCTTCGGCCCGGCGGCTGGGGCTACGTGTCCTGGACCAACTGGTACTCCCCGTGGGGCGGGCACCTGATGGCGCCCTACCACTTCCTCGGCCCGCGGCTCGGCCCGCGCGTGTACGAGCGCTTTCACGGCAAGCCGCGCAAGCACGCGTACGGCGAGACCCTGTGGGCGGTTCACGTCGGGCAGATGCTGCGCTTCGTGCGCGGGCTGCCGGGAGTGGAGATCGAGCGGGTGGAGCCGCGCTACTGGCCGCGGCTCGCGTTCATCGCACGCATCCCGCTGGTGCGCGAGGTGCTCATGTGGAACTGCGTGATCCGGATGCGGAAGCTCGCCTGAGCCTGGCCGCGAGCAGCAGTCCGGCCGCGAGCAGGCACAGCACGGCGAGCAGCGCCACCCAGTGGGCACCCACCAGGTCGTTGGGATAGTCGAACTCATTGCCGCCGCGCTCGCGCGCCGGGAACACGAGGTAGATGAGCGGGAGCGCCCCGATGCACGTTGCGGCCACAAGCAGCAGACGGCGGACGCTGACGCCCGCACGAAGCGCCAGCACCGCGAGCGGCGCGAGCACAACGCCGGCGCGCAGCGCGAACAGGAAGCCGCCGGCAAGCCCGACCGCGAGGCCCGCGGCGAGGGCCCAGCGCCAGGGGAGGTGGATGAGGGGGTCGGGTGGTGGCGGGGTCGCTGGTGGGGTCAGACCCAGAGAGGGGTCTGAGCTTCGGGACCGTTTCTGGGGGTCTGACCCCTTCGCGACCGTTTCTGGGGGTCTGACCCCTCGGCGCCGCCGCACCGCCGCGACCAACAGAAACCCCACCATCGCCACCACCGCAGCCAGCGAAATCACGTACGCGACGTTCGCCGCCCGCTGCGGCGCGAAGGCGAAGCGTGCGCTGGCGCAGTCCGCCGGGGCCTGCCAGCCGGTCGCGAAGCCGTCGATCGGCTCGGGCGGACCGAGGTCTCGCTCCTCGCCGCCGCGTGCCGCGCAGTAGGCGTGCCAGCCCTTCGACCAGCTCTCGGCGAGCACGAGCCATGCGGGGTCGCCGTTCAGCGCCAGCCGAACGCCGTCTCGGCTTCCGTTCCAGCCCTCACCCGGGTCGGCGACGCGCGGCAGCGCCGCAGTCGCCACCGGCTCCGGGGCGGCCGACGCGAGGCGGATCTGATCGGCCCGGAAGACCTGGCCCGGGTCGGATGCCACGCTCGACTCGCCGGCGGGAAGCGTCACCGAACCGCAGCCACGGAGCCGCAGGGCGCGTCCCGACTCGAGCGTCGCGACCTTGCCGGTGATCCGTGCTGGAACCCCCGCCACTCGGATCGCGCCGCAGCCGCTGTCGAAGCTGCGCGCGCCACTGGCCTCAGGCACGGAGACGCCGCTCCCCTCCACCTCCGCGATCGCCACGCTCCGAAGCGCGCCGCTCGGGCTCGCGGGCCGGGCGCGTGGCAAGCACGGTCAGGCGGAAGCTGCGCCCGGCCAGCGCTGTGGGGAGCTCGACGGTGCCGTCTGGGCGCACCGCGGCCGTGACCACCGCGCGCTCGACCAGCCCGGCGGGCAGACGCCTGCCCTCAGCAGGGCCGACGCTGGACGCGGCCACCTGCACCTGGGCGGGGGTTTGGTGCTCTGCCGGGCCCGGCACCAGCCGCAACCGCTCGAGCCGCTTGCGGTCCCGTGTCTGCCACTCGATCCAGGGGGGCCGCTCGCGCGGCAGCCGGTCCCCGACCCACGCGCTGGTCGGGTCGCCGTCGAACGCCGACGACGCCCTGTTCGACGGCACGCCCTCGAAGCGGCTGGAGCTGCGCATCCGCGCCGCCGCGGCCGCGCGGTCGCCCGCGAGGCGGTCGAGCGCGTCGTCCGCTGCGGCCGGGTCGACGCTCGCCCATCCACTCAGCTCGAACGTGCGCCCCTCCGGCAGCGTCACGCGGCGGGCGATACCCACGCTCGGGATCCACGGCGTCGAGCGGGCTGCGCGCCTGCGGGACTCCTACGTCGTGGCCGGCGCGGTACGGGAAGTCCGCCGTCGTGCGTTCGAACAGGACCTCGATGGCCGTGCGGGACAGGTCGGCACCGCTCGCCTCGCGCGCCGCGTCTATCGGCAGCCGGAGCGTCTCCCGAACGTCGAGCCCAGCCAGCTCGAGCTCATCGATGCCGCCGCCGCCGCGTCCGCGCTCGCGGCCCAGCACCTTGGCGATGCGGATGCGCAGGGAGCTGAGCGGGCGCCCGCTCAGCTCGAGCTCGTTCCAGCCTCGCTCCACCCCAACCGTCCGCTCCCCGCCGCCGTTCTCGGACACCTTCACGGACGCGGTGACCCCCCGGGCGTCCGAGTGCGGGAACAGCCGGAGCGTCCGAGGTGCGAGCGGGTGGCGGAACCGCAGCTCGATCCAGCGCTGGTCGAAGTCGAGGTTCTTGTCCGCGAGCCAGGACGTGCCGAGATCGCCGTCCACGGCGGCGAACGGCCGGTGCTCGGGGAAGATCGCCCGCCCCGCCTGGATCGGCGATTCGAGCGCGCGCAGTCCGCTGTAGAGCGCGAGCGTTCGCTGGTCGTTCGACTCCTGATCGAACAGCTCGAATGTCGGTGAGTCGGGCGAGATCTCGTCATCGGGCCCGAGCGTCGGGCCGTAGCGAAGCCGCAGACTTGCGGAGTTCACGACCCTGCGCCGGTTCGAGTCCGTGAGCACGAGCCTCCCGCCGCGTTCCAGCGCCTCGCGCAGCTCGGCGGGGCTGAGATCGCCCGCGTACCGGAGCGCGCCCTCTGGGAGCACCCCGTGGGCGGCGAGAGCCGCGATCCCGTGCGCGTCGCCGTCGAGCACGGTCATGCCGGCCGTCGGGTGCACGCGGACGGCGTCAGCCGCGTCCGCGATCCCGTAGCGACGCAGCGCTGGAAGCTCGAGCGGGTCTCCCGCCCAGCCGCGTGCCGGGACCACCCGCTGACGGGGCCCGTAGCTCTGCTCCGGCCGGCGCAACCCCGGCTCCTCGGAGAGCGCACGCTCTGCGCGCGCGGGATCGAGCGCGCCGCTTCGCTCGGGCCGCCCGTCGGCCGGCACGAGCAGGGTGCCGGCGCCGCTGAGCCGCAGCAGGCGCTCGAGCTGGCCCGGCACGAGGCGGTCCTGCTGCACCAGGTCGTCGACCACCTCCTGGAACTGACTCGAGCGGCGGTCCGCGTAAGGAACGATCTCCCGCACGAGCAGCGGGCGCTCGGACAGCGCCGGGCCGATCGGGTCCATCGTGTCCCCCCAGCGGTAGTAGCCGAACAGCTCCCCGGGCATCACGGCCACGCGACGGTCGCTCGCGGTGTCCCGGTCCGCATCGGCGATCGCCGACCGCCAGTGAGCCGGGACCTCCCCGTAGGCCTGGCGCTCGTCCACGGCGTCGCCGGTCACGAGCGGCAGCCCGAACACAAACGGGATCAGCACTGCCGGCACGACGAGCCAGCGCCGCCGCGCCGCAAGCGAGGCGGCCGCCGCGCCGGCGAGACAGGCGAGACTGAGGGCGAGCAGCGGCGCGATCTTGTAGGTGGTGCGCAGGAACTGGAGCGACTCGACCCGCTCGTAGGCGAACAGGAGAAAGCGCCGGAACGGCGTGCCGTTCGGAAAGCCGGCGAACATCACGAGCAGCGCCCCGATCGCCAACAGGACGAAGAACGGGGCGTAGCGCCAGCGACGCGTGGCGAGCACTCCGCCGAAGGCGAGCAGCGGGGCGAGGAACGACCCGACGATCACTCCCTCGTTGAACAGATAAGTGGGCCCCGCCGGCAGGAACGACTCGGTCACGCCGAAGCCCACGCCCACGTACATCGTCCAGAAGCCGAGCAGCCGGATCGACTCGGACAGGCTGGACGTGCCCCAGATCGTGCCGGGCTGCTCCGTGAATGAGAGGAACTCCTCGCCGTACGGGCCCTGGAGAAGCACCGGCACGGCCCACCAGGCCGAGGCCAGCGCCGCCAGGACCCCGGCCCGCCAGGCGAAGCTCCAGATCTCCCCCCAGGGGCGCCGCAGCACCGCCGCCTCGTAGATGAGCAGGGCCGCCGGCGCCACGAGCGCCCAGGCGATCACCCCTGCGTTCACCCCGCCGCCCGCGAGTGCCAGGATCAGCGCGAACGCCACGGGCCAGCGCCACCCACGCGGGCTGGCCAGACCACGGTGCGCGGCGAGCATCAGCCAGGGCAGCGCCGCGTACGCCAGCAGCGTGATCGTGCCGCGGCTGGTGAAGATCACGGTGTACGGGTTGAGCAGGAAGAACAGGCCCGCGACCAGGTGCGCCGGACCGCGCTCCGGCCGGTACAGCTCGTCCATCAGCCGCACCGCTCCCCATGCGGCGAGCCCGAGCAGCAGTCCGAGCCAGACCCGCTGCGCCACCCAGATGGAGATGCCGAGAGCGTCGGCGGCGGCGAACCACGGCCCCATCGGGAACAGGTAGCCCACGAACTGGCCGCTCTGGACGTGCCCGAGATCGGTGGTGGAGCTCCACACGTCCCCCACCCGAGAGAGGAACAGCGCGGGGTCGGCCGACAGCTCGAGTCGCGTGTCCGAGTACGCGTCGCCCGGCCGCTGGAGGAACGCGAGAAGCAGCGCGAGCGCCCCGAGGGCAGGGGAAATCAGGCGACCAGACCGGAGGCGAGCCACGCCCTGAGCGTATGCTCTCCGGCCGGATGTCCCGGTCGGCCGCGGTTGCGATTCCCTGCTGGAACGGCCGCCGCTGGCTCGACGGCTGCCTGGAATCCGTGCTCGCGCAGACCCGCAGCCCGGATGCCGTGATCGTGGTGGACAACGGCTCGGAGGACGGCTCCCCCGATCACGTCCGCGAGCACTTCCCCGGCGTGCGGGTGCTCGAGCTGGGCACGAACACGGGCTTCGCGGGCGCCGCGAACGCCGGCCTGCGCGCCGCGGAGACGGACTTCGTGGCGCTCGTGAACACCGACGTGCGCCTCGAGCCCGACTGGCTCGAGCGCACCTGCGCCGTGCTCGACGCCACGCCGCAGGCGGCGTCGGTTGCGACGAAGATGCTCGACCTCGAGGACCCCTCGCTCGTGTACGACGCGGGCGACATCCTCCGTCGCGACGGCGCGTGCGACCAGCGCGGCCGCTTCGAGCGCGACGACGGGCGCTTCGACGAGCCCGGCGAGGTGTTCGGCGCGTGCGCCGGCGCGGCCCTCTACCGGCGCGTCCCCGCCCTGGAGCTGGGCGGCTTCGACGAGCGCTTCTTCCTCTACCTCGAGGACGTGGACCTGGCGCTGAGGCTGCGCCTCGCCGGCTGGACGTGCATGTATGAGCCGGCGGTCGCGCTCCACGCCGGCGAGGGCTCTGGCGGGCCGCCCGAGCGGCCCGTCGGAGCGTGGGCGGAGCGCAACACGCTCCTCATGGTGGCGCGCGCGTTTCCCTGGACGTGGCTGCCGCTCGTGCTGTGGCGCCAGGCCGGCTGGGCATGGCACGCGCTGCGCGGCCGGCGACTCGCGAGCCACCTGCGCGGCGCTTTTCGGCGCTGCCACTGCTACCGGCGATGTGGCGCGAGCGCCGGGCGCTGCGGGCGCTTGCCGGTGCCGGATTGAGCAGGCCGTGCCGCCGCACCCGCTGCGCGGCCACAGCTGGCATTAAGGGGCCGCGAACGCCGGGTGGCTAGGCGCGGAGGACCAGCTCGCGGATCGAGGCGCGGAAGCGCTCGGGCGAGTAGCGCTCGGCCGCCGCGCGCGCCGCGTCCGCAAGCCGCTCGCGCCCGGGCTCATCGTCAATGAGGTCTTTCGTCCGCGTCGCCAGCTCGGCTGGCGTGCGCCACCACACCCCCGTCCGCCCGTCCTCCACCACCTCAGCCGGGCCGCCCGCGCCGAATACGAGCGGCACGGCCCCGTGAGCCATCGCCTCGACGGTGGTGATGCCGAAGTGCTCCAGGCGCTCGGGGTGGCGGCGGGTGTGCTGGCCGTGGCCGGCCGCATGCCAGAACATGGCGGCGCGGGAATAGAGCTCGAGCAGCTCGTCGCGCGGCACGTCCACGCGCAGCTCGGCCGGCAGGCCGTCCGCCCGGCGGCGGATCTCCTCCACGTAGTCCGGATCGTCGCCGCCTCCTGCAAGGACCAGTCGCCACCCGGGGGCGTCCAGCTCCGCCAGTGCGTCGAGCAGCACGTGCTGGTTCTTCGAGTGCCCGCCGCGGAAGAAGCGGCCCACGCCGAGGATCAAGCGGTCCTTCGTCGCCGGCGGGCCCGCCGGCCAGCTCCACCGGAGGCGGCACCACGACGGCATCCACCCCCAGCCGCTCGCGGATGTGGCCGCGAGTGAACTCTGAGTTGCAGATGAAGCGCTCGTACGACGCGAGCGCCGCGGGCGCGCGGCTCACGCGGAGGGCGCGCAGCAGGCGAGCGCGCGGGCCCGTGTGCGATGCGGTGCGGGAACTGGACCATCGCGACGGAGCGGCTCGACTCGCTTCGCGGCGGCACCTCGTTCACCATCGCAAACAGCAGGTCGAGCTCCGGGCTCAGCGCGGTCACGGCGGCCTCGTCGGCCCGGCTCCACTCGAACGACCCGTCCGCGACCTCGATGCCGAGCCGTCGCCACGCGGCCGGATCGGGCCGCTCGGGAGACAGCAGCGTGACCTGCGCGTCCGGCACCCGCAGCGCCTCCTCGAGAACGCTGAGGAAGTAGCGCTCCCCGCCGCCCAGGGTGGCGAGGTGCGGGTCGTAGAGGCCGATCCTCACGCGGCGGCCGGCGTCAGGTTGCCCGTGCGCAGGTAGCGCGTGAACTCGCGCAGCAGATCGCGCTCGAGCTGCCGCGTGGTGAGGGCGGTCACGCCGAGGAAGAGCGCCAGCTCGCACAGCACCTGCCAGAGCGGGCGCTCACCGCCCCAGAGGGCGAGCCGCAGCACGAGGGCCGCCGCGGTGCCCGCGAGCACGGGCACGACGCCACGCAGGCCGAGCACCCAGAGCCGCGCGCCCGGCAGCAGCCGGTGCACGTAGCGCGCGCGGACCCCGAGCATGGCGAGCGAGACCAGCCCGCGGCCGACCACGAAGCCGGTGGCGCCCCAGAGCGCGAGCCCGGGGACAGCGAACGCGAGGAACGCCACCGCCATCACACCGGCCTCCACGGCCTGCGGCCGCGAGTCGCCGCGCGCGCGGTAGAAGGAGAACCAGTTGAAGCCGAGCTGCTGGAGCGCCGTGGCCACGGCGAGGCCCTGCAGCAGCACCACGGCGGGCTCCCACTCGTCCCCGAGCACGAATTCCACGAGGTCCGGTGCGAACAGCACCATCCCGGCGCAGAACGGGACCGACCAGATCATCGCGGCGCGGTTCGACTTGACGAACAGCTCCTCGAGCGTCCCGATCTGGTCGCGCACCTCGCAGATGGCGGGATAGATCGTGCTCGCGACCACGTGGTCGGCGCGGTCGGCATAGCGCGTGAGGGTGTAGGCGAGCGTCACGTGGCCAACGGCCGCGATACCGCCCCAGACGTCGAACGCGAGCAGCTGCCCCTGGAGCAGCACGAGCATCGCCGCGCTCGACACGAAGATCGGCCAGGAGAAGCGGAAGTAGCGGCGCGCGGCCGCGCGCTCAAGCCGCAGCCGCAGCGGGTACGGCGATACCGCCACGGCCGCGATGGCGGCCGCCGCGTTGCCGATGGCCGGGCCGATCACGAGGCTCCAGACGCCCACGCCCGCCGCCGCCAGCCCGACCGTGAACGCGAACGTGACCACCGGGCCCACCGCGAGCAGCACGCGCTGGCGGTAGAAGTCCATGCGCCGGAAGAAGATCCAGGTGGGCGCCTGAAGGGCGAACGCGAGCGGCATGTACGCCGCCGCCAGCGTGAGCGCGAGCAGCTCGTCCTCGCCGTACACGATCGCCACCAGCGGAGCGGCCACGGCGATCGCAAGCGAGAATGCTGCCGACACGGCCAGCTCCAGCGAGAACGCTCGCTGGAACTCCTCTTCCTGACCTTGCTCCGACTGCTGAACGAACGCCTCGTCGATCCCCACGCGCTTCAGCGCGACGATCGTCATCGCGGTGGCGGTGACGATCCCGTAGAGGCCGATCGCCTCCGGCCCCAGCAGGATGCTCACGATCAGCCCCTGCGCCAGCACCAGGCCCTCCGTGGCACCGGCGAAGAGGGCGTTCAGGGCCACGCCGCGGACCGTGCGGCCGCGCAGCTCCTCGCGTGGGAAGGCGAGCCGATCGTCGCTCACAGGGGAATCATCGTATGAGGGTCGGCGTGGATGGCCGGGCGCTCCGGACCACACGCCCGCGCCGCGGGATCGCCATCTACCTCGAGCAGCTCCTCGCCGAGCTCGCGCGCCTGTACCCCGAGGACGAGTACCGCGTGCTCGTGCCGGGTGCGGCGCGGACGGGTGCCGTGCCCGAGAACGTGGAGGTGGTCGGGGTTGAGGGCAGCGGGCGAGCGCTCCACGCTGCGGCGGCGCTGGCCGGGCGGCCGCGCCTGGACCGGCTGCTCCGCAGGCCGGACCTGATCTGGGCGCCGGCCCCCGCTCCGCTCGCCGTGTCGGGCGAGACGCCCTTCGTGCTCACCGTGCACGACCTGTCCTTCGTGCACCGCCCGAGCGACTACGGCTCCTACGAGCGGGCCTGGCACAGGCTGGCGCGCCCGCAGCGGCTCGCTCGCCGCGCGCAGCGCGTGCTCACCGACTCGGACGCAGTGCGCACGGAGCTGCTCGACGAGTGGGATCTGGCGCCCGAACGCGTGCGGACCGTGAGGCCCGGCCCGGGCCGGGCCCCGCTCGCCGGGCCTGCGGCCGGCGACGCCCGGCCGGCGCACGTGCTCGCCGTCGGCGGCCTCGAGCCCCGCAAGCAGCCGATGCTGCTCGTGGAGGCGCACCGCCGCGCGGCCCAGCGCGGACTCCGCGCCGGCCTCGCCTTCGTGGGCGACGGCCCGCTCCGCGCCGAGCTCGAGCAGACCGGCGCGACCGTGCTCGGCCGGCTCCGCGACCCGGAGCTGGACGCGGCCTACGCCGATGCGCTCTGCCTCGCCTGCGTGTCGCGCGAGGAGGGCTTTGGCTTCACGCCGCTCGAGTCGCTCGCGGCCGGCGTGCCGGCCGTGGTCTCGGACCTTCCGGTGTTCCGCGAGACGCTCGGCGACGCGGCCCTTGCGGTCCCGCCGGACGACGCCGACGCACTCGCCAATGCGCTGCTGCGACTGGAGCGCGAGCCGGAGCTGCGCGAGAGCCTCGTGGCGGCCGGGCGCAGGCGGGTCGAGCTGCTCTCCTGGGAGCGCGCGGCGCGCGAGACGCGGGCCGTCTTCGAGGAGGCGCTCGGGTGAGCGCGTTCCACGGCTTTGCGATCGTCACGGTGATCCACGACTCCGAGGCGGAGCTCGGCGGCCTGCTCGGCTCGGTGGCGCGCCGGCTCGAGCCCCGGCCCCGGGTGATCGTGGTGGACAGCGGCTCGAGCGACGGTGGCGCCGAGCTGGCGCGCCACTGGGGCGCCGAGGTGGTGGTTCTGCGCGGCAATCCCGGCTTCGGCGCTGCCAACAACGCCGGCCTCGAGCTGGTGCGCGAGCCCGTGACCGCGCTCGTGAACCCCGACGTGGAGCTGCTCGACGACGGTCTCGCTCGCCTGGCAGAGCTGGCGGCATCGCATGAGGCGCTCGAGGTGCCGCGGCTGCTGAATGAGGACGGCTCGGTGCAGGACAGCGCACATCCCCTGCCGGGAACGCTGGAGGCATTCGTACCCGCGCTGGTTCCGCGCCCGCTTCTGCCCCGACCCGCGCGGCGCCGCTACGAGCCGTGGCGCAGCGAGAAGGCGCGACCGGTGGGCTGGGCGATCGCCGCCTGCCTCGCCGCTCGCACCGAGCTGCTGCGCCGGCTGGGACCATTCGACCCGGACGCGTTCCTGTTCTACGAGGACATGGAGCTGTGCCTGCGCGCCCGCGATATCGGCGTCCCCACGATGCTCCGTCCCGACATCCGGATGCGGCACCTGGGAGGCACCTCCACCGAGCGGGCGCTCGGGTCGCGGGCGCTCGAGTTGCACGCGCGGCGCCGGCGCGAGGTGCTGGCCCGCCGCGGCCGCCTTGCGCTGGCGATCGACGACGCCAGCGAGGCCGCCACGTTCGGCCTGCGCGCCGCGGCACGCCGGCTCGTGGGCCGGGGCGGCGAGCTGGAGCGAGCCAGGCTGCACGCCCTGCGTGAAGCGCGCCGGTCGCGCTAGATACCGTGCCGCCCCGCATGGCCCCGGATGCTCCCGCCCCGCTGCGTGCCGCCGTCGCCGTCGGGCTCGTGGCCGGCTGCACGCTCGCCCTTCAGGTGCTGCTCACCCGCGTGCTGTCGGCGGTGCTCGCCTATCACTTCTCGTTCCTGGCGATCTCGCTGGCGCTGTTGGGAGTGGGAGCGGGTGCGCTGGCCGTGTATCTGCGTGGCAGCTGGTTTGAGGGCCCGCTCGAGCCGCTGCTCGCCCGCTGGGCCGGCGCGCTGGCGATGCTGCTCGTGCTCGTGCCGATCGCGCTCGTGCGCCTCGACTACTCGACGGGCATCGGCGCGTCGCTCAGCCTCGACTTCGTGCTCACACTCGCGCTCGTATGCGTGCTGACGGCGCTGCCGTTCCTCGCCGCGGGCGTGGCGATCGCATTGGCGGTGCGTGGCTACGCACGCTGGATCGGGCGCGTGTACGCGTTCGACCTCGGCGGCGCGGCTCTCGGGGCGCTCGCAATGGTGCCTCTCCTCTGGGTGGTCTCGGGCACGACGCTCCTGGTGGGGCTCTCGCTGTTGGCGGCCGCAGCCGCACTGCTCTTCGGGGGGCCGAGCCGGCTCGCCGCCGGAGCGGCTGCGATCGCCGCGCTCGCCACCGTGCTCGCCGCGACCACGGACCTGTATGAGCTGCCGCCCCATACGACGGCCTCGGCTGGCGAGAAGCCGCTGAGCGTGCGCTGGACTCCGCTCACGCGCGTACTCGCGTACCCGCCGCCCGGTGACGCGAAGATCGCGCCGCTCTTCTACGACCGCATCTACGCGCCGGTGGCGGTCCGCCGGCCGGGGGACCCGATCCCCGACTGGCGCCAGCTCTCCCTCGGGCCCCAGAGCGTGGGCTACGAGCTGAGCGGACCTGGGCGCACACTCGTGATCGGAGGGGGCGGCGGGCGCGACATCGAGAACGCGCTCAGTTCCGGTCAGAAGCAGGTGGACGTGATCGAGCTGAACCGCGCGATCCGCGACGCCGTGGACGACGACCTGCGCGAATGGTCCGGCGCCCCCTACTCGCTGCCAGGCGTATCGGTGGACATCGGCGACGGCCGCTCAACCCTCGCCGGGCGCGACACGAAGTACGACGTGATCCACATCGGCTTCACCGACACGCTCAGCGCCAACTCGGCCGCCGGCTTCGCGCTCACCGAGGCCAACCTCTACACGCTCGAGGCGTACGAGGAGTACTTCGATCACCTGAAGCCGCGCGGCATCCTGAACGTGACGCGGCTGCACCGGCTGGTGGGAGACGAGGCGCTGCGCGCCACCGTGCTGGCACTCGAAGCCCTGAAGCGCGAGGGCGTGGAGCACCCCGAGCGCAACGTGGTGGTGCTGCTTGGACACGACATCTTCAACGAGCTGTTCGGAACCGTGCTGGCGCGCCGCGAGCCGTGGACGAGGTCCGAGCTCGAACGAATCCGTGAGCTCGCCCGGGCACGGGGCGACGGCGTGGCCTTCGCCCCAGGCGGCCCCTACCGGCTCGAATGGGCGGACCTGGCCAGGGCGGGAGACCACGAGCGCTTCTGCCACGACTACCGGCTCGACGTCTGCCCGCCGACCGACGAGCGGCCGTTCTTCTTCAACATGACCCGGTTGTCGGGGCTCACCGAGAAGCCGCCCGCGGGTTACTTCTTCGCCACCGATCCGCTGCGGATTCTCGCCGTGACGCTCGTGATCCTTGCCGTGCTCTGCGCGCTCGCCTTCGGCCTGCCGCTCAGGCTGATGCCGCGCGGCACGCGGCCGCCAGCCTCGTCGGTCCTCTTCTTCGCTGCGATCGGCCTCGGCTTCCTGATGCTCGAAATCGCGTTGATCCAGCGCTTCGTTCTCTTCCTCGGCTTCCCCACCTACGCGCTGTCGGTTGTGCTGTTCGCGCTGCTCGCATTCACCGGGATCGGGTCGCTGATCTCCGCGCGGGTACGCGCGCCGCGCCGCACGCTCATCGGCGCATTAGCGTTCGGCTGCGTCCTGATAGGCGCCGCCGCGTTCGGACTGCAGCCGCTGCTCCGCTCACTCATCGAGTGGCCCTTCGAGGCGCGCGTGGCGCTCACGGTCGTGCTCCTCGCCCCAGCCGGGCTGGCGCTCGGCATGGCGATGCCAATCGGCCTCACCCGGCTCGCTGGCCTCCACGCCGACGCCGTGCCCTGGGCGTGGGCGGTGAACGGCATCGCCTCCGTGCTCGCCTCGGTGCTCGCGGTGGCGGTGGCGATCACGTGGGGCTTCGCGGTCGTGACCCTGCTCGCCCTCGCCTGCTATCTGGTCGCGCTCGTGGACGCCGCGCGCGGCCCGTGGCCGGCGTCATGAGCCGGCCGGTCCGCATCACGCTCGCGGCGCTCCTGCTGGCGGCGCCGACGGGGCTGGCGTTCTTCTCGGGCGGCTACTTCAGCGTGATCCACGGGCAGGTGGGCGTGCTGACGTGCGCGCTCGCCTGGCTCGGAGTGGCGATCGTCTTCCTGCTGGAGCCGCGCCCGCTGCCGCCGTCCCGGGCGGGCCGCGTCGCGCTCGCGGCCCTGGCCTGCCTCACCGCATGGACTGCGCTCTCGCTTCTCTGGTCTCCCCTGCGCGACCCCGGGCTGGCCGACGTGGAGCGCACCGCGCTCTACCTTGCGGCCTTCCTGCTGGGCGCCGCCGTGCTGCGCGGCCGCGAGTTCGAGCGCGTGATCGAGCCGGCGCTCCTGGGCGGAATCGCAATCGTGTGCGGCTACGCGCTCGCCACGCGTCTCCTGCCCGGCGTGGTCGACTCGGCCGGCGGGCTGCGGGCAGGCTCGCGGCTCGACCAGCCGCTCACCTACTGGAATGCGCTCGGGGCACTCGCCTCGATGGGCCTGATGCTGGCCGTGCACATGGGCTCGGACGCCCGCCGCATAGCGCGGCTGCGGATCGCCGCCGCCGCCCTCCTGCCGCCAATCGGCCTCGTGCTTTTCCTGACGGTGTCGCGCGGCGCGCACCTGGCGGCGGTGATCGGCGTGATCGTGCTCGTCCTGCTCGCGCGCAACCGGCGCGCGCTCGACACGGCCGTAATGGGCACGGCGCTGGTGGCGCTGATGGCGGGCCTGGCGGCGCGCTTCTCCGGGGTGGTCGAGCTCCAGGGCAGCCTGGGAACGCGCGAGCGCGAGGCGCTCGTGGTGCTGGGCCTCATGCTGCTCCTCTCCGCCGCCGCGGCGGCTGGCCAGGCGCTCCTGATCCGCCTCGAAGCACGCGGCGAGACCTGGACCGCCGCGCTCCGCAGGCGACCCGCCGCGACCGCGCTCGGAGGGGTGCTGGCGATCGCGGTCCTGGCGCTCGGGGTGGCGGCGTTCACCGGCGGAGAGGTCAGCGCCTCACCCGATCAGAAGGGACCCCAGCGCTTCCGCACGCTCGAGACGAACCGCTGGAACTATTGGGAGGTCGCGTTCGACACGTTCACCGACCATCCGCTCACGGGCAGCGGCGTGCACGGCTTCGCGGCGGACTGGCTGCGTGACCGCGACATCGACGAGGTGGTTCAGGACGCGCACTCGCTCTACGTCGAGACGCTCACCGAGCTGGGACTGCCCGGGTTAGCGCTGCTCCTGTGCTTCCTGGGCGCCACCGGCGTGGCGCTGGTGCGTGCGGGCGAGCCCGGCTGGGCCGCGGCCGCGACCGTGTGGGTGGTTCACGCAGCCGTGGACTGGGACTGGGAGATGCCCGCGCTCACGCTCGTCTTCCTCCTCCTCGCGGCCAGCGCGGCCGGCAGGGAGACGAGCGCCACGGCAGCGAGCACGCAGAGCGCCGGCTCGGCTGCGAACCGGAATCGCGTGACCCCGTAGATCAAGACCGCGGTCACGCTCACCATCACCGGGAAGGCCGCGATCGGCCACAGCGGCGCGCCCCGGCGCCGCAGGATCACGGCCCCCGCCACCGCGAGCAGCAGCAGCGGGTAGTAGAAGACGAGTCCGATCTTGCTGGCCGTCTCGCTGCGTCCCTCTAGGGACTCGTATGAGGCCTGCTGGAACGGCCGGAACAGGTCCCAGACCCGCAGCAGCCGTACACCCATCACCACGGGCAGCCGCCCGGCGTGGTCCCGGGCGTAGTCGAGGCCGCGGTCGCGGTAGGCCACCGAGGCCTCGGACTCGTCGCCGCCGGGCGCCGCCCCGTAGCAGTCGAAGTTCCACAGCCCCGTGAAGGGGCCGTGGTAGACCGGGTCGCAGTTGGAGCCCACAAAAACCGCGTTGCCGTTGGTCGATATGAGCACGGGCTTCTCGAAGACGCTCAGGTTGCGGATCGTCCAGGGAGCGAGCACGAGTCCGAACGCCACCACGGCCACGGCGGCGAAGACAAGCCGCGAGCGCCACGCTGTCCCGGCTGCGATCGCGAGCGGGATCAAGAGCAGAGGCACTAGCAGTAGCGCCTCGCCGCGCGTGAGCGCCGCCAGGGCCGCGAGCACACCGAGGCCGGCGGCCAGTCCCAGTGAGGGCCGGCGTGCGAACCGGATCGCTAACCACATGGTGGCGGCGAGCAGGGCTCCATAGAGCGACTCGCTCATCAGCGAGCCGTCCACCACCCACAGGAACGGGTAGATGGCCGCAATTCCCCCCGCCACGAGCCCCGTCGCCGGGCCGGCGGCCTCGCGGCCCGCCAGGCCCACGAATGCAACGGTGGTGGTCCCGACCAGGCACAGCACAAGCTTCTGGGCGAGGTAGCCGTTGGCGCCGAGCTTGGTGATCAGCCCGACGAGAAGCGGAAACAGCGGCGGATGCTCCGCGGTCGGCACGCCCGGCTCCCAGCCATCGAACGGCGCGAGCTGCGGATGCGGCGCCCGCTCGAAGCCCTTGCCGTCGGCGATGTTCTCCCCGAGCAGGTGATACGTGAGGGCGTCCCCGATCACGGCGATGTCCTGGGCAACGAGCAGCGTGTAGAGCACGCGAATGACCAGCGCGCCGGCGAGGATCAGGGCCAGGCGCGCCAGGAATCCTTCTGGGAGGCGCACGGGCCTAAGCGTATGCTGTGGCGGACGTGTCCACCGCAGAGCCCGTCGTAGCCCCGCCGCCGGGCAATCCGCGGTTCCCGCTCATGGATTCGCTCCGGGCGATCGCCGCGCTGAGCGTGCTCGTAACCCACGCCGGATTCCTCTCGGGCGCGAACGTGGGCGCCTGGTACGGGAGCTACACCGCCCGCCTCGACGTGGGCGTGACGATCTTCTTCCTGCTCTCGGGGTTCCTGCTCTACCGGCCGTTCGTGGCCGCCCGGGTCGGCGAGCGCGACCGTCCGCGCATCCCCGACTACGCCAGGCGCCGGTTGCTCCGGATCCTGCCCGCCTACTGGCTGGCGCTCACCGTGCTGGCGATATGGCCGGGCCTCCCCCAGATGTGGGAGGCGCACGATTGGGTCTACTACGGGCTCGTCCAGGTGTACTTCGAGGAGTGGACGCTCGGCGGGCTGCTGCCGGCCTGGAGCCTCGCGGTAGAGATCTCGTTCTACGCCGCGTTGCCCCTGCTGGTGCTCCTGATGGAGCGGCCCTTCATGGGCCGCACCCGCCGGGCGAAGCTCCGCTCGGAGCTGGTCCTCGTGGGGGTGCTCTTCGCCGGCGCCCTCATCTTCCGTGTGCTGGTCCGCTCCAGCGAGGACGCGGTGCCGGACTCGAACCTCTACTTCACGCTCCTCGGCAACTTCGACTGGTTCGCGCTCGGCATGGCCCTCGCCATCGCGAGCGTCTGGGTCGCGGGTCTCGAACGTGCTCCCGCGCCGGTGCGGCTCGTGGAGCGCCTGCCCTCGCTCGCGTGGCTCGTGGCGGCGGTGCTGTTCTGGGCGATCGCCACGCAGATGGGGATCGGCCCGGAGTTCCCGCAGAACTTCACCTCCGAGGAGTGGCTGTACGAGCACATCTTCTACGGAGCGATCGCGTTCTTCCTGCTGCTGCCCGCGGTCTTCGGCGACTCCCTCGGAGGCCTGCCGCGGGTGATCCTGCGCAACCGCGTGCTCGCCTGGCTCGGACTGATCTCGTACGGGATCTTCCTGTGGCATCACCCGATCGTCGGCGAGGTGGCGAAGCGCGACTGGGGCGAGTGGCGCTTCGCGGGGGTGACCCTCGCCACCGTCGCGATCGCCACAGCCTGCGCCGCCGCGAGTTATTACGGGGTCGAGCGCCGCCTGCTGCGCTTCAAGTACCGCTCACCGAAGGGTCGGAAGCCGGTATCTCGGGTTGAGCCGCCCCGCCCGCTGGAGCGCGTCTAGCGCCGCCGGGCGATCGATGTCTTTGAGTGCGACCGCGAGCGTGACCCACGCGGCGAAGTTATCGGGCTCGCGATCCACTGCGCGGCGGGCAAGCGCCGCGCCCTCCCGGTCCTGCTGGCGAGAGCTGCGCGACTGGGAGGCGAGCAGGAGCGCCTCGGTCCCGGGCTGGACACGCGACACGTCGAGGAGCGTGCGGATCGCGTCCTCGCGCCGCGGGTCGCCGCGCTCCAGCACCTCGTTCACCGTGTCGCGGCTGTCCTTGAGGCGCTTCTCGGCCGAGAGTTGAAACCCCATGAACCCGGCAATCGCCAGCGCCACCAGCGCCAGCACGATGCGCACGGGAGCGGGCATCATCGCCGCGCACGCTCCCTCACGAGCGTGGCGATCACGCGGGCGGCGTCCACCCCGGTGAGCTTCTTGCCCTCCTCGCGGCCGCGCGCCCGGTAGGTGATCGGCACCTCGTACACGCGCCGCCCGCTCGACAGGACGCGCGCGGTGATCTCGCCCTCGAGCTCGAACCCGCGCGCCCTCAGGTCCAGTGAGCGCCAGACGTCGGTGGCCATGACCTTGTGGCAGGTCATGATGTCCGCCAGCCAGGAGTTGAAGATCACGTTGGCGACCATGGTCACGGCCTTGTTGCCCACCACGTACCAGAAGCTGAAGGCCGAGCGGGAGTCGAAGCCGCGCACGCCGAACACAACCTCGGCCTCGCCCGCCTGAAGCGGCTCGAGCAGCCGCCCGATGTCGGCAGGGTCGTACTCGAGATCGGCGTCCAGGATGGCCGCCCAGTGCCCCTGCGCGTGCTCGATGGCCGTGCGCACCGCCGCTCCCTTGCCGGCGTTTCGCTCGTGGTAGACGATCTCGACCTCCGCTGGCCACTCGCGCCCACGCAGCAGCTCGCGGGTGCCGTCCGTGGAGCCGTCGTCCACGACCACGAGCTGGCGCGACTCCACCGGAAGCTCGGCCGTGAGCGCGCGGTCGATCGCCTCCTCGACCGTGGAGCGCTCGTTGTAGACCGGCATGAGGATCGTGAGGTCTGGCACTGGGCGAAGTCGGCGGGGGCTAGGTGGGGCCGAAGCGGCCTGCGCGCCAGGCCGGGCGCCGGCTCGCCACCGGCCGGCGCGGCACGCGCGGCCAGGTCTCGGGTCGCTCTGACGGTCCCTTCGCGCAGCGCGGCCTGCACCTCGCGCGGGAAGCTCTCGCGGAAGACTGCGGCGTCGAAGCGGTGTGCGTTCTCGATGCATGCCGCGGAGTCCACCGATGCGGTGTCGAATGCCGAGACCGTCTCGGCGAGCTCCTCCGGGCCGCCCTCCCAGAGCCGCCCGGTCACTCCGTCGATCACGTTCTCGAGGAGGCCGCCGGCGGCACGCGCGATCACGGGGCGTCCGGCCGCCTGCGCCTCCACAGCCGCAATCCCGAACTCCTCGCCGGTGGTCACCACGAGCGCGCGGCTCGTGGCGAGCAGCCGGGCGGCCTCGTCGTCGTCCACGCGCCCGGCGAAGCGGATCGTGGGTCCCGCGATCCGCCGCAGCCGGCGCCGGTCGGGGCCGCCGCCGGTCACGACGAGCGGCAGCTTCAGGTAATTGAACGCCTCGATCGCCACGTCGATCTGCTTGTGCGACACGAGCTCGGAGAGCACCAGGTAGTGGTCACCCACCGGCTGCTGCTGGAAGCGCTCAGTGGCCACCGGCGGGTAGATGATGCGCGAGTCGCGCCCGAAGTAGGCCTTGATGCGCGCCTGGGTGGTGCGCGAGTTGGTCACGTAGCGGTCCACCCGCTGGGCGGCGATCCAGTCCCACTCGCGCCAGCGCCGGAACAGGCCTCGCAGCGCGGCCCGCGAGATCGGGTTGGAGCGCTCGGCGAGCGTGCGGTGACGCTCGTTCCAGGCGTAGCGGAAGGGGTTGTGGCAGTACGAGACATGCACGGCCCGCTCGTCGCAGATCACGGCGTGCGCCCAGGCGCTCGAGCTCGAGATCACCACGTCGTAACCCGACAGGTCGAACGACTCGATCGCGGCCGGGTAGAGCGGCAAAAAGGCGCGGAAGTTGCGCGCCGTGGGGCGCATCCGCTGAAGGAACGAGGTGTGGATGTTGCGGTGCGCGAAGCGGGACTCCGTGCCGCGCTCGTCGTATACGGGCGTGAACACATCGGCCTCCGGCCAGAGGTCGCACATCTCCAAGAAAACGCGGTCCGCACCCCGCACACTGACCAGAAAATCGTGAATCAGTGCCGTGCGTGGCTGGGGCCGCCCTGCCGTGCCACTAACGCTCACGGGCCGCAGTCTATGCAGGCCGGGCACCGACGCTAGGCTTCGCCGCCATGCGTCGCATAGTTGCACTGCTTCTCGCTATGTCACTGCTCGCGCTTCCGGCCACCGCGATGGCCCAGAGCGCGGGTGACGAGCAGTACGCCGACCCGTTCGCGCAGACGGAGCAGCCGAATGGGTCGCAGGATGAGCCTGCGCCCGAGCCGGACGCCACCCCCGCCCCGGCCGCGCCCGCCGCGCCCGCCGAGGAGGCCGTGACCTCGCAGGAGGCAGCAGCGCCCACGCTTCCGGCCACGGGCCTTCCCGCATTCCTGCTGGCGAGCGCCGGGGCGATGCTGCTCGCGAGCGGCGCCGCGCTGCGCCGGCGCGTGTCCTGACCGACAACCCGGCGCTGCCGCAGTTTCTTCATCGATGTCATGAATAACCTGCGGCACCGCGCCGCGCCGGTCGCAATCAACGCGCGCGCCGCCCTGCGGCGCGAGATCGGGGGCGTCGAGCGCTGGGCGCGCGAGCTGTCGAACCGCCTGCCGGCGCTCAATCCCGGGCGCTACACCGTGATGCGGCCCCCGGCCAGGCTCGCGCACGGGGCGGGCCAGACGTGGGAGCAGGTGGTCCTCCCGCTGGCTGCGCGAGGGTCGGAGCTGCTGCTCTCGCCGGCGAACATGGCGCCGCTCGCGTGGCGCGGCAACGTGGTCGTGATCCATGACCTGGCCCCGTTTCGCGAGCCGGACTGGTTCGGACGCGCCTACGGCGCCTGGCACCGTGCCCTGATCCCCAGGATCGCGCGCCGCGCGAGGCTCGTGATCACGCCGTCCGAGTTCGTGCGCGGCGAGCTCGTCGACGTGCTGGGCCTCGACCCCGGGAGCGTGCGCGCGATCGCACCAGGCGTGGGTCCCGCGCTTGACGATCCACCCGCAGCGGAGCCCGTGCTGCGGCGCCTGGGGCTTGACCAGCCCTACGTGCTCGCCCTCGGCACCGACAGTCCGCGCAAGAACATGGGCCTGCTCGACCGGATCGCGCCCGCGCTCGCGGAGGCGGGGCTCGGCGTGGCGATCGCCGGCTCAGGCCGCTCCTACCTGCCCACATCGGCCCGAGGCAGCGCGCGGCGGCTCGGCTACGTGCCCGACGCCGACCTGCCGGCCCTGTACGGGGGAGCGGCAGCGTTTGCGATGCCGTCGCTCTACGAGGGCTTTGGGCTTCCCTGCGTGGAGGCGATGGCCGCCGGTACCCCCGTTGTGGCCGCGGACCGCGCCGCGCTGCCCGAGGCATGCGCCGGCGCGGCGATGCTGGTGGACCCGGACGACCCGGATGCCTTCACCGCCGCACTGATCCGCGCAGCCGGGCCCGAGCGCGAGCGGCTCGTGGAGGCGGGCCATGCCCGCGCCGCGGGCCTCAGCTGGGCCCGCAGCGCCGAATCGGTGGACGCCGCTATCGGCGCCCTGCTCTAGGGCGTGTAGTTCAGGACGAACGGACCGCACGGCTTCGCGCCGTCCATCTGCGGCTTCCCAGCCGCGTCCTTGGGTGTGACCGTGAGCTTGCTGCCCGTGACGGTGACCTCGCCATAGCTGAACTGGTCGAGGATCGAGCACTGCATTCCGACCCCTCCGGGCGGCGGCGGAGTGAGGAACGCCGTGTCCACGAGCGCGCCGTTGCCCTGTCCCCCGGTTGCCTGGTCGATCTCGAGCGCAAAGTTCGCCGTGGCGACAGGGCCGACGGTCACGTCCATGATCCCGCTGTTCTTGGCACCACCGCTCTCCAGCGTCTGGAAGCGGGCGTCGTTCACGAGCGTGGCGTGCACGTCGGTGGTCAGGAAGATCACGTTCTTCACGCTCTGGAGCTCGGTCAGCACGCGCTGGCGCTCTGCCTCGAAGCCCTCCCAGCGGTCGTACGGGAGCACGTAGTACTGCTGGATCGGCAGCTCGTTCATGATCACCTTGAAGCGAGCCGTCGAAGCCTTCACCTCCTTGAGGAAGCGGTCGAGCTGGCGCTTGCCCAGGTAGGTGCGGTTCGGGCTGCGGATCGTGTCGAGGCAGGCCTGGGAGACAGGCTCCGCCAGCGACGGCGTGACCAGCGCGAACAGGTTGCGCGTGGTCTGCGGCGCGGTCGGCGCCACGTCCGGGCTGCCCGTCTGCGGGTTGTCGCAGACGTGATTCGCGTCGGCGTTCGCGCTGCGGAACGAGCGCTGGTCGAGGAAGAACACCTCGAGGTTGCGGCCCCAGCGAACGGTGCGGTAGATGCCGTTGCGCTTGCTCCAGCTCACCGGCGCGTAGTCCCGGAACGCCTGCGCGCCGCGGTTGTAGAGCGTGTGGCCGTTCACGTTGACGTTGTTGTCGAACGAGTTCTCGGCGGGCGAGAAGTCGTTCACGAACTCGTGGTCGTCCCAGTGCGAGTAGAAGGCGGTCGAGCGGCGCAGTGCCTGAAGGTTCTTGTTGCCCAGGTTGACCCTGTACTTCGCCCACTTCTGCTTCACGCTCAGTGCGATCGGGTTGAGCCGCCCGGGCACCTCGCTGTCCGAGTAGATCGTGTCGCCGAGCATCACGTTGAAGTGGTTGCGCTCCGCCTTCATGCGGGCCAGCACCTCGCCGTTGTTCCAATACGGCGTGGTCTTGCCGGGCTCGGGGTTGAAGTCCTGATCGCCGCTCCAGCCGAACTTGATGGTGGCGTTCTGCTTCGGCTTCGGCGCGGTTTTGAACGTGCCGACGGCGCTGCGCTTGCCGCGCTTGCCGACGAACCGGAACCAGTACTTCTTGTTCGGGCGAAGCCGCTTGACGCGCTTCTGCACGGTGTTGTCGTGGCTCTTCTTCGCCGTCACCGACTGCGACGTGCGGCCCTTGAACTTCCCGTTGCGCGCGACCTCGAGCTTGTACTTCCCGCTCTTCGCCGCCTTACCCCAGAGCACAGCGCTGCTCGAGGTGACCTCGCCCGCCGTGACTCCGAATTGGAACCCCTTCGCGGCCAGCGCTGGAGGCGCGAGCAGCAGGGTGGCGACAAGGGCGAGCAGAAAAGCGCGGGCGTGGTTCATGGATCTCATCCTAAGCGCAGGTAGGCTGCAGATTGCAAATGGAGATCTCCCAGGCCACTCACGACGTCGACAATCAGGCGCCGCCCCTGGCGCCCTACAACGTGTTCGAGTCGGACCTCGCGCTACGCGAGGCGGTGGAGCGAGAGGGCGGTGGCTGGGGCGTCGATCGCCTGCGCGATACCGGCGAGCTGGCCGGCACGGCCGAGGCGCTCGCGCACTCGGAGCGCGCGGAGCGCAACGAGCCCGTCCTGCGCACGCACGACCGCTACGGCAACCGCGTGGACGAGGTGGAGCTCGATCCGTCCTGGCACTGGTGCCTGCGGCAGGCCATCGAGCGCGAGATCCACGCGCTTCCCTGGCGGGACCCGCAGCCTGGCGCGCATGCGGTACGCGCCGCGCTCTTCTTCGTGTGGAGCCAGGTGAACTCCGGGGTGATGTGCCCGGTGTCGATGACCTACTCCGCGGTCCCGGCTCTGCGCGAGGAGCCCGAGCTGGCGGCCGAGTGGGAGCCGCGCATCACGAGGCCGAGCTACGACGACGGTGCGCTCGTGGGCATGGCGATGACCGAGAAGCAGGGCGGCTCGGACGTGCGCGCGAACAGCACTCGCGCGACCCCGAACGGCGACGCCTGGGAGATCACGGGCCACAAGTGGTTCTGCTCCTATCCCCCGTGCGACCTGTTCCTCACGCTCGCCCAGACGCCGGCGGGCCTGTCCTGCTTCCTCATCGAGGGGCGCGACCCGGGCTTCCGCATCCAGCGCCTGAAGGACAAGCTCGGCACGCGCTCGCTGCCCTCGAGCGAGGTTGAGTTCCACGGCGTGCGCGGGCGACTTGTCGGCGAGGAGGGCCGCGGCGTGCGGACCATCATCCGGATGGTCAACCACACCCGCCTCGACTGTCTGATCGGCTCCTCGGCAGGGATGCGCTGGGGGCTCGCGCAGGCGGTCCATCACGCCCGCCACAGGAGCGCCTTCGGCAAGCTGCTGGCGGAGCAGCCGCTGATGCGCAACGTGCTCGCGGACCTCGCCATCGAGTCGGAGGCCGCCACGGCCGTGACCATGCGCGTGGCGCGCGCCTACGACGAGGGCGATGCGCCCTTCCGGCGGATCGCCACCGCGGTGATGAAGCACTGGGTGTGCAAGCGCGCGCCCGGACACGCGAACGAGGCGCTCGAGTGCCTCGGCGGCAACGGCTACGTGGAGGAGTCCGGCATGCCCCGGCTCCTGCGCGACTCGCCGCTCAACTCGATCTGGGAGGGCTCCGGGAACGTGTCCGCGCTCGACGTGCTGCGCGCGCTCGCGAAGGAGCCGGAGGCGCTGCCGGCCTTCCTCGCCGAGTGCGAGCTGGCGCGCGGCGGCAACGCCGCGCTGGATGCGCAGCTCGACCGCCTCCAGGGGACGCTTCCGCAGGATCCGGAGTTCGAGGCCCGGCGCGTGGTCTCGGACCTGGCGGTGACCCTCCAGGCGAGCCTGCTGGTTCGCAACGGGCCCGCCCCGGTGGCCGACGCCTTCTGCGCCTCGCGGCTCGACGGCGGCCCGCGCGGCGCCTACGGGATGCTGCCGCCGTCGGTCGACACAGAGGCGATCGTGGAGCGCACCCTCCCCGCTTGAACACTCTCCGTTACGAGGTCAGCGGGCGTATCGCCCGCATCACCCTGGACCGCCCCGAGCGGGCCAACGCCATCACCCTCGACATGCCGCGGGAACTGGCCGAGTGCGTCGAGGAGGCGAACCTCGACCCGGAGGTCCACGTGATCGCACTGGCCGGCAGCGGCAAGGGCTTCTGCGGCGGCTACGACCTCGTCGAGTACGCCGAGACACAGGCGCCGAACCACGACCCCGGCGAGCCCTGGGACCCCGTCACCGACTGGCAGATGATGAGCCGCAACCTGCGCGGCTTCATGAGCCTGTTCCACTCGGACAAGCCGGTGGTGTGCAAGGTGCACGGCTTCTGCGTGGCGGGCGGCACCGACATGGCCCTCTGCTCGGACCTGCTCGTGATCGCCGACGACGCGCGCATCGGCTACCCGCCCGCCCGCGTGTGGGGCGTTCCTACCTCAGCCCTGTGGGCCTTCCGCGTCGGCGACCAGCGTGCCAAGCGGCTGCTGTTCAGCGGCGATCTGATCGACGGCCGGACCGCGCTCGAGTGGGGACTGGCTGTTGAGGCTCATCCGCCCGCCGAGCTCGACGCGCGCTTCGACGAGCTGGTTGAGCGCATCGCGCTCACCCCGGTGAACCAGCTCGTGATGATGAAGCTGCTCGTGAACCAGGCCCTGTTCAGCCAGGGTCTGCACGCGACGCAGGCGCTCGGAGTGTTCTTCGACGGCATCGCACGACACACGCCCGAGGGCTATGAATTCCAGCAGCGCGCGGCCGAGGTCGGGTTCAAGGAGGCCGTCCGGGAGCGCGACCAGCCGTACGACGCGCCACAATCCCGCGGATGAACTCGCGCGTCGCCGAGGACAGGCTCCGCGATCTGCAGAGCGTGACCGACGCCGCACTCGCGTACCTCCCGCTCGACGAGCTCCTGAGCGAGCTGCTCACGCGCGTGGTCGCCATCCTCGATGCCGACACGGCGGCGATCCTCCTGCTCGAGGACGACGACAAGACGCTGGTCGCGCGCGCCGCCAACGGGATCGAGGAGGAGGTGGAGCGCGGCGTGCGCATCCCGGTCGGCAAGGGCTTCGCGGGACGCATCGCCGCAACCCGCGAGCCAGTGCGGATCGAGAACATCGAGCGCGCCGACATCTACAACCCGATCCTGCGCGAGAAGGGCCTCATATCTTTGCTCGGGGTCCCGCTGCTCGTGGAGGGGGGCGTGATCGGCGTGCTGCATGTCGGGACACTCACGCATCGCCTCTTCGCCGACGACGAGGTGGATCTGCTTCAGAGCGCCGGCGACCGCGCGGCGCTCGCGATCGCCAGCCGCGTGGCGGAGAGGGAGCGCGGCCTCGCCGACGCGCTCCAGAGCAGCCTGATGCCGCGGCTGCCGGATCTCCCGGCGGTCGCGCTCACCGGCCGCTACCGTCCCGCGGCCTCGGCCCAGCTCGGCGGCGACTGGTATGACGCGTTCCAGCTTCCGGACGGCCGGCTCGGAATGGCGATCGGCGATGTTGTGGGCCGTGGCTTCCACGCCGCCGCGATCATGGGGCAGTTGCGCAGTGGGCTGCGGGCGTACGCGCTCGACGGGATGCCACCCGGGGCCGTGCTCGAGCGCCTCAGCCGACTGCTCCGCCAGCTCGAGCCTGGCCGCACGGCGACGCTCCTGTACCTGATCCTCGATCCCCATGGTGGATCGCTGGTCGCTTCGAGCGCCGGACATCCACCGCCATTGCTCGCGCACGAGGACGGCGACCCGGAGTTCATGGAGATGGCCGGCTCGCCGCCGCTGGGCGCCACGCGCAACCCGAGCTACGAGGACCGTGAGCACTCGCTCCAGCCCGGCTGTGCCCTCCTGCTCTACACCGACGGGCTGGTGGAGCGCCCGGGCGAGTCCCTGGATGCCGGATTCGAGCGGATGAAGGAGCTGGTGCGCGCGGGCGAGGAGGATCTCAATCGCCTCGGAGACGCCCTGGTGGATGCACTGCTTCCCGATGGGCCGGCGGACGACGACGCCGCCCTGCTGCTCGGCCGCGCGCTTCCGCTGAGCGATTCGCTGACCGCGCGCCTGCCCGCCGATGTGGACTCGATCCCGCTCATGCGCCGGATGCTCGGGCGCTGGCTGTATGAGGCCGGCGCCACCTCCGCCGAGGCCGAGGATCTGTCGCTGGCGGCGTCCGAGGCGTGCGCGAACGCCATCGAGCACGCCTACGGGCCTGCTCCCGGGATGCTCGAGGTCAGCGCCGCGATGTCGCCGGAGGACGATGCCGTGGTCACCGTTCGCGACTTTGGCAGCTGGCGGGCGCCGCGCGGCCAGAATCGCGGCCGCGGAATGATGCTGATGCGCGGGCTCACCGATTCCGTCGAGGTGACCCAGCGCGACGAGGGAACCATGGTCCAACTCAGCCGTCGGCTGGGAAAGAAGGCTGCGTGAGCGCGAGTATCGAGTTCGAACAACGCGATCGCGTGAGGATCGCGCACATCAGCGGTGACTTCGACATCACCCAGGCAGGCGCGCTCCGCGAGCAGCTCCTGGGGGCGGTTCGCAACGACGACCTGGCGCTCGTGGTCGACCTGACCGACGCCCGCTACGTCGACAGCGTCGGGGTGAGCCTGCTGTTCGAGCTCGCCGAGCGCGTTGTGGGCCGACAGCTGCGCTTCGCGGTGGTGTTCCCACCGGATGGGCTCATCGAGCGCGTCCTCACGATCGTCGATCTCGGGTCGGTCGCGGAGGTCTACAGCGCGCTGGATGACGCGCTAGCGGCGATGCGCGACGCCTAGCCCCACGCCGGCGCCCGCGAGCGCCAGGCCGAGCGCCGAGATCCAGAGCGCCTGAGGCCCCCTATACACCCGCGCAGGCTAGGTCCGGTTCCCGAGGAACTCGTCGAGGCCGGCTCGCGCCTCGCGCCTCACCTTGCCGCGCACGAGGGGCGTCCAGCCGAGCGCAAGCCCGGTCGGGCCGAGGGCCTGCCGCGCCCAGGCGTAGAACGAGAAGGAGTCCCGGTGCTCGGCGATCAGACCGTCCTCGAAGCGGAACTCCGCGCGGATGTCGTTGCGCACCCGCCGGCCGGTCGAGAACGTGTAGTCCGCGAGCCAGTGCGCGCTGCCGCGCTCGGCGTCGGCCTCGTGGTCGGCCAGGCGCACCTCGAGGTCCTTGGCGCGGCCGGTGAGCATCTGCCACATCGCCCCGGGCTCCTCGCCCCGGAGGTCCGTGAACACCGGGTCTGAGAAGTGGGCGCCCGGCGCGTAGCACGCCGCCATCGTGTCGCCGTCGCCGCGAGCGAAGGCCTCGTAGAAGCGGACGATCAGCTCGTCGTTGGGATGCGCCATCAGTCGTCGAAGCGGCCGGCGAAGAGGGCGAAGATCGCGCCCTGGGGATCCTCCGCCACGATTATCTGCCCGCCCGGCACATCGAACTTCTCGACGAGCAGGCGGCCGCCAGAGGAGGTGATCCGCTCCGCCGCGGCGTCGATGTCGTCGGTCCCGAAGTAGACGAGCCAGTGTGGCGGCGCCGGCTGCCCGGGCGGCATCGGCATCATGCCGCCGTTCACGGTGTCACCGCGGTAGATCCCGTAGTAGGGCCCGGGGCCGCCCTTCATCTCCTCGAAGCGCCAGCCGAAGAGGTCGGTGTAGAAGCGCTGCGCTGCCTCGGGATCGGTCGTGTTGAGCTGGTTCAGGCTGAGCGCATCCGGCCCGTTCACGACCTCGGCGCCGATGCTCGAGCCCGCCTGCCAGACGCAGAACACCGCGCCGGGCGGATCCTGAAGGACCGCCATCCGCCCCACGTCCATAACGTCGAATGGCTCCGAGATCACGTTCGCGCCGAGCTCCCGGGCGCGCTCCGTGATCGCGTCGGCGTCCTCCACGGTCACATACGACGCCCAGGCCGGGTGACGCTCCGTTGACTCGTACATGGCGGCCGCCGCGCGGCCGCCAAGCTTCGCCATCACGTAGACGCCGCCCTCGGGGATCGGGTTGTCCTCGAACTCCCAGTCGAACAGACCGCCGTAGAACGCCTTGGACGCCTCCGCGTCCGGTGTGCTCAGGTCTGTCCAGGAGAAGGAGCCGTACTCGTGCCTATCGCGTTCGCCCATGGCGCGACAGTAGCGCCCACGTAATCCTGAGCGCCTGCCGGACATACTCGTCACAGAGGGACGAATTGGCGCCGCCGACACGAGAGCAGACGTTCGAGGACCTGTTCCGCGCGAACTACGGGGCCGTGCGCGGCTACGCCCTGCGTCGCGCAACCTCGGAGGCCGCGCAGGATGTTGTGGCCGAGACGTTCCTGGTGGCCTGGCGCCGGCTCGACGACGTCCCGGACGACGCCCTTCCGTGGCTGTTCGGCGTGGCACGCCGCGTGCTCGCCAACCAGCGCCGCACGGTGCGCCGCGGGGCGGCGCTCGAGCGCCGGCTCGCGGGAGCCGGGAGCGCGGCCGGGTCTAGCTTCGATCCCGGGGAGACCGTGGGCGAGACGGAGGTCGTGCGGATCGCCCTCGGCCGGCTCTCGGACAGCAGCCGAGAGGCACTGCTGCTGGTGGCCTGGGATGGCCTCAGCGCGGCGCGCGCGGCCCGCGCGGCCGGCTGCTCGCGCGCCACCTTCGCGGTGCGCCTGCACCGTGCCCGCGCTCGGCTGGCGGCCGAGCTGGCCGCCCTCGAGCCGGCAGCCGCACCCGAACTTGAACGGCGAACACTGGAGGTGGGCTGATGCGCCCGGGTGGAGATCTGATTGAGCGACTCGCGGCGGCGGATCCAGAGCGTGAAGCCGACGAGCTGAGCCCCCGGGAGCAGAGCGAGGCGGACGCGCTGCTCGCCCGCCTTCTCGCGACGCCTGCCCAGCCCGTGGCAGCGTGGCCTCGCACGCCGCGCCGGGTGCTGCTCGCCGTCGGCGCGCTCTGCTCCGTCGCGGCCGCATTTGCCGTCGTCAACCTGCTCGACTCGGACACCCGGGGGCCGGGCGTCATCGAGAAGGCCGTGGCCGCCGTGAGCCAGGGGGGCTCCGTCTACCACGTGCTGGAGCGCTCCCATTTGAGGCCAGTGGGCGTCCGCGACGCCAGGCGGCTGGCGTTCTACTACGAGTACTGGCACACGACCGGCGGGCGCATGCACCGCACGACCTTCGCCGTGGACGGGCCGCGCCGAGGAAAGCTGCTCGAGGACATGGCCGGGAGGCGGCGGCCCGGACGTCGCGGCGGGCCGGTGCTCTTCTGGGATGCCAGGTCGAACACGATCAGTCTCGGGGGCTTCGCCTTCGGACGTGCGAGGGGAGCCCCGCATCTCGATCCCTTTGCCGACCCCGGCAGCCAACTCAAGGCACTGGAGCAGCAGGGCCGCCTCCGAGTAGCGGGCACCACCAGGGTGGGAGAGCGGACGGCCTACCGGCTCGTATCGGGCACCGTGCCAGGCCCGACCAGGCATATGACGGAGAGCGTCGAGTTCCTCGTCGACTCCGAGACCTACCTGCCGCTCGTCCAGCGCCGGTCGCTCCGACACCCGCCCTCGGGGCGCGGCTTTAACTTTTTCATTCGCTACCTCGTCTACGAGCGGCTGCCGCTCAATTCCCGCACGCGCGAGGAACTCGACCTCGACCCGCACCCGGGTGCGGAGTGTTCGCCGATGTTCGAGGGGAGGCGCAAGCCGAGACCGGTGGGCTTCCCGAATCCCTGCGCTCGGTAGGGTCGGCCCATGGGGTCGCTCCGTGAGCGCCGCGAGGTCGTCGTGCGCGAGCACATGGAGTCGGAGAACCGGCACGAGTTCGACGTGACGCTCGGGACCTTCCACCACCCGCGCTACGAGATCATCGCCACGGGCGAGGTGCATGACGGCCCGGACGAGGTGATGGGCTACTTCGCGGAGACGCGGGCGGCCTTCCCGGATCAGCGCAACGAGCTGATCGGGCTCCACCACGCCGACGACGCCGTGATCGCCGAGTTCAACCTGCTCGGCACGCATCTCGGCAACCTGCGCGGCCTCCCGCCCACCGGCCGCCCGTTCAAGTGCCGGATGCTCGCCATCTTCGAGTTCGAGAGCGAGCGCGACGGGATCGTCTGCGAGCGGGTCTACTTCGACACGGCCACGATCCAGCGCCAGCTCGGCATCGCGCACGACCCGATGACGCTGAAGGGGCGCCTGGCGACCGTGCTGAACCATCCGGTCACGATCGCCGGCGCGTTCCTTCGGCGAGCCCGCAAGAAGTGAGGGTTGGACCTGGCTCAGCGGGGTATTCAGGAGTCGGAGCCCATGAACCAGCAGCGCTACTTCGCATATCGATCACTGCTCTCGGAGCTCGATGAGTGGCGGACGATGGAGGCGCTCGAGCCGAACACCTACGACGAGCTGTGCGATGCCGCCGAGGGCCTCCTGCTCTCCCGCGCGGGCGAGGAGGCGGAGGAGCCGCTCGCCCGGGCCAGCACCGCGGTGCTCGGGATGCTGTCGCTGAACGAGCTGGACGAACAGAACGCCTCCTGGCTGCTCGACGCGCTTCTGGCCTGCGGGCCGCGCGTGGTCCTGAGCGACGCTGCCTAGAACCGTCGTCACAATTGCTCCCGTGGACATCGTGCGGGCGGGTGCCGAGCGCATCCCTGATCTTCAGCCGCTGTGGGATTCGCTGAGCCGACATCACGCGGAGGTGGCACCGGAGCTGGCCATGCTCGGCGAGGTGCGCCCCAAGGCGGACTCGTGGGCGGTCCGGCGCGCGCTCTACGAGGAGTGGCTCCGGGATCCCGACGCGTTCGTGCTGATCGCGGAGTCGGAGGGAGAGCCGGTCGGCTATGCGATGGTCGAGCTGCGCGGCCCGGAGGAAACCTGGGCCACGGGCGATCGCGTGGCGATGCTCGAGACGCTGGTGGTACTGCCCGGACATCGCGGCGAGGGCATCGGCAGCGCGCTCGTCGAGCGGATGCACGAGGAGCTGCGGCGTCTCGGAGTCAGCCACTTCGTGGTGGGCGTGATCGCCTCGAACGCCGACGCCGTGCGCTTCTACGAGCGGCTCGGGCTCACCAGGTTCATCGTCAGCTACGCGGGCCGGGTGGCGCCCGTCGCCGATCCGTAGGGTCCTGTCCATGAACGAGAAGCCCGAGGTCGAGGTCCCGTCCGACCAGCCGCCGTCGTACCAGCTGGAGCTCGACGACATCACGGTCGGCGAGGGCGACGAGGCAGCCCCGGGAAGCGTGGTCGAGGTGCACTACGTCGGCGTCTCCTGGTCGACCGGAGAGCAGTTCGACGCCTCCTGGGACCGCGGCGACACGTTCAAGTTCACCCTCGGCAAGGGCAAGGTCATCCAGGGCTGGGACGAGGGCGTGGCCGGCATGCGTGTGGGCGGCCGCCGCCGCATCACGATCCCCCCGAACCTCGCCTACGGAAAGCGCGGCGCGGGCGGCGTGATCGGCCCCGACGAGACGCTGGTCTTCGTCGTGGACCTGATCGGCGTGCGCTGAGCCCCGCCGCCGCTGACGGCGGGCTTCGAGGGAGGAACCGCCGTCACTTCTCCGCGTATATCGCGGAAAACTGACGGCACGCCCCGCCCGGCCGGGGACCTATCGCGATTCTCCGCCCCGCGGGGTGTGAGCGGAGCTCAAACGGGCACCCAGGTACCGTGGAGCGGTGGCCAGGCGCAGGCGCATCCTCGTGTACGGCGGTGCGGTCCTTCTCACCGCGGCCGGCTTCGGCTCGGCTGCATTGGGCGGGCTCGCCGGGCAGATCGTGGCCATCGCCCTGGTGTCCGCGGGGCTCGGCGGCGCGCTGCTGTACGCCTTCTACGAGGTCGGCGTCAGCGAGGATCGGGAGCGGGCGGAGAAGGAGCGGCGGAGGCGGCCTCCAGGGCCTGGCCCCAGTCGGTGAAGTACTCCAGCCGCACGATCGTCCCGTCCTCGAACGTGGCGACCTGGTGGTACATCTCTGTCTCGATCTCCGCGCCACTGCCCTTGCCACGTCCGTAGTAGCGCAGCCGAACGGCCACCCGGTCCCCCGCGTCCACGAACTCCTGCGCGTCGAGCCGGAGCTCGTCCATGGTCTCGTCAAGCCCCTCCCAGAACTGCCTGATCTGATCCGGGCCCACGCAGGAGTCGAATCCCTGCATTGCCGGAAGCACCCAGTCGATCTGAGGGTCGAAGTTCTCCATGGCGGTGTCGAAGTCGCGCCGGTTGTAGGCGTCGATGAAGGATCTGCTCTTGTCGACGTTCTCCTGAGACATCCCGCGGCGCCCTAGCTGGGCGGGCCCTTCGCCCACTCGGCCTTGTGGAGGGTCTTCTCCGCCTGGTAGTCCTCGAGCGCCTGCGGCGAGTCGACGTCGCCAAGCGTCGGGTGCCAGGGCACCAGCTCACGAGCGGCCTCCACGCCGAAGTGCTTGAAGAGGACAGCCGCGAGCGTCTTGACCTTCATCTCTCCAAAGCCGGGTAGCGCCATCAGGTTTGCGCGGAGCTCGTCCGAGTTCGTCGCATCGGTCCACACGCGCGCCGCATCTCCGTCGTAGTGGTCCCGGAGATAGACGGCGAGCTCGTTGACCCGCTTGGCCATCGAGCGCGGATAGCGGTGGATCACCGGCTTCTCGAAGAACACCGGCTCGAGGTCGGCAGACGCCAGCGTGGCAGCGTCGAGCGAGCCGAGACGCTCCTTCAGCGCGAGCGGTCCCTGGAACGCCTTCATCACCGTGACCCGCTGATCGAGCTCGAAGCCCAGCAGCAGGGCCATCGGATCCGAGGCGATCAGGGCATTGGCCTCATCGGATTCCGTGAAATACAGGCGGTCGGGCACGCCCCCGATCGTAGCCGTGCGAGCGAACTGTAGAACTACGGGCATGGCCAAGTCCGAAGCGACGACCGTCGATGCCGGCGGGCGCGAACTCAGGGTGTCGAGCGCCGATCGCGTGATCTTCCCCGAAACGGACGGCTCCGCCGCCGTGACCAAGCTCGACGTCGTGAGGTACTACCTCTCCGTCGAGGACGGCATCATGCGCGCACTCGACCGGCGGCCCACCACGCTCGAGCGCTGGCCAAAGGGCGTGCATCCCGGCATCGTGCTCTCCACACGGGAGAAGGGCGGCGGTGACGCCTTCTTCCAGAAACGGGTCCCGCGCGGGGCACCGGACTACCTGGAGACATGCCGGATCGAGTTCCCGTCCGGTCGGCACGCGGATGAGATTTGCCCCACGGAGATCGCGGTCGTCGGCTGGGCGGCGCAGATGGGGACGATCACGTTCCATCCCTGGCCGGTCCGCCGCGAGGATGTCGACCATCCCGACGAGCTGCGCCTCGACCTGGACCCGCAGCCGGGCACGGACTTCGACGACGCCGTACGGGTGGCCGCCGAGGCGCGCCTCCTCCTGGAGGAGCTCGGCTACGTCGGCTTTCCGAAGACCTCGGGCGGCCGCGGCGTGCACATCTACGTGCGGATCGAGCCGCGCTGGACGTTCACCGACGTCCGCCACGCCGCCATTGCCTTCGGGCGCGAGCTGGAGCGGCGGCTTCCGGGGGAGGTGACGACGAAGTGGTGGAAGGAGGAGCGCGGCGAGTGCATCTTCGTCGACTACAACCAGAACGCTCGTGATCGCACGATCGCCTCCGCGTACAGCGTGCGGCCGAAGCCGGGCGCGCCGGTCTCGGCGCCGGTCACGTGGGATGAGCTCGCCGAGGTCGCACCCGAGGACTTCACGGTCGCGACCATGCCCGCCCGCTTTGCCGAGATCGGCGATTGCCACGCCGCGATCGACGATGTGGCCCACTCGTTGGAGCCGCTGCTCGAGATGTACGAGCGCGACGAGGCCGAGGGAGAGGGCGACATGCCCTACCCGCCCGACTACCCGAAGATGCCCGGGGAGCCTAAGCGGGTGCAGCCGTCACGCGATCGCGACCGGAAGCAGTAGAGCTCGGCCGCCTAGCCCTGCGGCAGCTTCGCCTTGCCGCGCCGGGCAGGCGCGGAGGGCGGCGGAACGACCGGCCCGATATCCCCGTCGGGCGCCTCGTCCAAGTCGACGATCACCGGTGCGTGATCGCTCGGCTTGCTCCCCTTGCGGGCCTGCCGGTCCACCCAGGCCGCCTTGACGCGGTCCGCCACGGGCCCGCTCGCGAGGATCAGGTCGATGCGCATGCCGAGGTCCTGGTGGAACATGCCCGCGCGGTAGTCCCAGTAGCTGAAGACGCGCTCGTTCGGCCAGCGATCGCGGACCACGTCGCGAAGGCCGAGCTTCTGTAGCTCGGCGAGCGCCTCGCGCTCCGGCGGCGTCACGTGGGTCTGGCCGACGTAGGCCTCCGGATCGAAGACGTCGTCGTCGGTCGGCGCGATGTTCATGTCTCCGCACACCACGGTCGCATCGGGCCCGGCCGCGACCATCTCCTTGAGCGCGGCGAGCCAGGCGAGCTTGTACTCGTAGTGGTCCGAGCCCGGAACGCGCCCGTTCGGCACGTAGACCGAGACGACCCGGACCCCTCCACAGGTGGCCGACACTGCGCGCGCCTCCGGATGCGGAAAGCCGGGCCCACCTTCCAATCCGGCCACCACATCCTCCAGCCCTGCACGCGAGACGATCGCCACACCATTCCAAGCGGCCTCGCCGTGAGCCGCGACCTCGTAGCCGCGGTCGGCGAGCTCGTCCCCGAGCAGCTCGGCGAGGGCATCGTCCGCAAGCTTGGTCTCCTGAAGGCAGACGACATCAGGCCGCCGCTCATCCAGCCAGGGGAGAAAGCGCGGCATCCGCTGCTTGAGCGAGTTGACGTTCCAGGTGGCTACGCGCACGGCCCCTCACGGTATCGGTGCGGGATACTCGCGGCGATGTCGTTGACGAGCGCTGATGTCCTGCGCGAATACGAAGCCGACCAGCGCGTCGGACGCTATTTCGTCGCCTGCACCGTTAGAGACGGTCGGATAGTGGCCGGACACGAGTACGGCACTCGAGAGGAAGCCCTGGAAGCTGTGCGTCGGTGAGCCTCGGAGCGGCCATCACGATCGCCGCGGTCGTCGGGCTGGCGCTCGGCATCGTCGTCAGCGTGACCACCGACATCCCGCTCGCCCCCGAGATCGGGCTGGTCCTCGGTGCATTGGTCGCCTGGCTCGCGCGACGAGAGCGCGCCTAGCGCCGCTTGCGCCTGAGCTTGGGCGTGACCTTCTTCTTGACGGTGCGCGTGTTGCCAGCCGGATCCTTGACCCGCGCGGTCAGCGTCAACGAAAGCTTGCCGGTGCGCTTCAGCACCCGGCGCAGCGAGGCCGGCAGCTTCAGCTTCACCGTCTTCCGGGACTTCGCGGCGACGCTGAAGGACTTGGACTTCAGCTTCACCCGCTTCTTTCGCGCGGTGGCCACGGCCTTCGTCGTCTGGCCCGAAACCGCTCCGGTGATTCCGAAGCCATTTGCGTTCACGACCAGGATCGCTATCGGCCCTCCGGCGGGGATCTTTCCCACGGCCAGCTGCAGCGTCACGAGCGTCTTGGTGCCGAAGGCGACCGCGCCCGGGTCGACCGACTCGCAGCTGGCGTCGACCACGTCGCTCGCGTCCACCTGAGCAGTGTCCGAGCCGAGCCCGCAGCTGATCTGCTCCGAGTTGCCGTCGCGCGCGCGAATCTGGTCGTTGCCCACGGCGAACACGTTCGTCTCCGTGCGGTCGCCGTTGAACTGGTCCACGCCCGCGCCGCCGTCGAGCACGTCGTTGCCAAAGCCGCCCTCCAGGAAGTCATCGCCGGGGCCGCCCTCGATCGTGTCATTCGCGTCGTAGGCAATCAGGCGGTCGTTCCCGCCGAGACCCCTCATCGTGCTGGTGCTGTACGCCTCGATGAAGATGTCGTCCGCGTCCTCGGTTCCGACCACGGTCGCGTTGTCTGCAACCACCCGGAACTTCTCGACGGAGATCACGTTGTCGCCCTCGCCCGCCTCGCCGTCGTTGGGCTGGCCGTCTTCCGAGACCGACACGTTGTCGTCGAAACCGCGGTTGTAGTCGGCGTCGACGTCCGGGATCCTGTCGAAGCCCGGGCCGCCGTCGAGCACATCGGCCGCGTTCGTCTCGGGCTCCTCCTTGCCGGCGCTCACGGAGTCGTCGCCGCCCTCACCGCGCACGGTGTCCGGGCCCTCGAAGGACTGCATGGTGTCGTTGCCGTCGCCGCCGTGCAGCTCATCCGCCCCGTTGCCGCTGACGATGATGTCGTTGCCCACCCCACCCTCGATGTAGGTCGTGGGCTGCGGCACGTCGCGGTTGTCGGGCGTCGCCCTCAGCTCGTCGTCCCCGGCATCCCCGTAAACCTCTGCGTTCATCGGCGAGTTGTTGACGATGAGATCCATGGTGATCTTGTCGTTACCGCCCTCGGCGACGACGTGGACCAGGGGGAAGACTCCCTCGCAGGCCACGACCGTCGGCGTCGTCGGGTTGTCCACCCCGCAGCCGGCACCAGCCTGCACGCCGGCCATGTTCCTGACGGCCACGTAGCGCACGTTCCCCGGCGGCGGTTCGGGCGTCGTGATGCCGTTCTCGATGTCGATCACACTCGAGCTGTCGTCGTCGTGCACGGCGACGACGTTGCCCACTCCCGGAACGGCGACCACGCTGACTTGCGTGACCGCTGCCGCCAGCGCGGGGAAGGCGAGCAGGCCCAGCACGGGCAGGACGGCGATCAGTACCCTGAGGTTGCTCCGGAGCTCGGACATGCGCTGACCGTACGTGACCGCCGGCGGCTGAGAATCGGGGAAATCCCTGATCTTTGGGGCTCAGCCGTGCCAGTTCTCGTGCCGGTTCCCCTAGGGTGCCCTCATGCATCGAGCCACCCGAATCCTCTTGGCGCTCGTGCTGACGCTCGCTGTCGCGGCTCCCGCGGCTCAGGCCCAGCCCAAGAAGCCCAAGAAGGTCAACGTAACGGTGATGACCCGCAACATCTACCTCGGCGGGAACATCTTCCACCCGATCGGCTCCCCCGATCTCGACACCTTCAAGCAGAAGACCAGTGAGCTCTGGGCCGAAATCCAGAAGACCGACTTCGTCGGCACGCGCGCCGCGCTGCTCGCGCGCGAGGTCAAGCGCACCAAGCCCGACCTGGTCGGGCTTCAGGAGGTCGCCATCTGGCGGCGCAGCCCCGACGGCCAGTCCGACGGGAACACAACGCCCGCCACGCAGGTCGTCTACGACTTCCTGAAGACGTTCCGGCGCGAGCTCGCGCGGCTCGGCCTCAAGTACAGCGTTGGCGTCGTCCAGCGCGAGGCCGACATCGAGGCCCCGCTCCGGGAGGGCTACGACGTGCGCCTCACGATGCACGACGTGATCCTCGTGAAGAAGCGTCCCGACCTGAAGATCACGAAGCGCCTCAGCGAGAACTACAAGGCCGAAATCGGCGTACCGACACCGGCGGGGACCCTCACGAGCAACCGCGGCTGGACGGCAGTCGACGGGAAGCTCAAGGGGAAGAAGTTCCGCTTCGTGAACACGCATCTCGAGGCGGCCGCGGCCGATCCGCGCAATGCGCAGGCTGCCGAGCTCATCGCGCGCGGCGGACCGCTGCGCGTGAAGGGCAAGCCCGTGATCGTGGGCGGCGACTTCAACTCGGACCCGCAGGGCAACGAGTCCGACGCCGATGCCGTGAAGGTCCTCAAGAGCTTCGGGCTGGTGGATCTGTGGCCGCGCCTCCGCGGAGGCGGCCCGGGCTACACCTGCTGCCTGAACAACTCGGACATGTCCGACCCGACGCCCGCCGGGTTCGACCATCGGATCGACCTGCTCTTCTCGAAGCCCGCTCTGCGGGTCCTGAAGGGCACGGTCGTGGGCAAGAGCCAGTCGGACCGCACGGCGAACGGCCTCTGGCCGTCCGACCACGCCGGCGCGGTGCTGACGCTCCGCCTGAAGTAGCGAAACGCTGAGCAGGGCGCGGGCGCCATCGGGCGCCCGCGCTCAGCTCGCCTCGTCTGAGTGGGCGACTGCCGGCTCGAGGATGACGAGCGGGATTTCGCGCTCGGTGCGTTCCTGGTAGTCCCGGTAGCCGCCGTAGAGCTCGACCACCCTCGGCCACAGGCGGGTGCGCTCCGCCTGGGTCGCCACGCGAGCACGCACGGCTCTCTTCTGGGATCCGACCTGAACCGTGGTGTCGGGGTTCGCGCGTAGGTTGTGGTACCAGGAGGGGTTCCTTGGGTACCCGCCCTTCGACGCGACGAGGACGAGGTTTGCGCCGTCGCGCAAATAGGTGAGGGGAGTCGTCCGGGTCTTGCCGCTCTTGGCGCCCACATGGTCCAGCAGCAGGGTCGGCGGCGCACCGGGGAAGCGGTGGCCGACGAGGCCATGTGTCGCGCGGTAGACGACGGTGTGCCCCTTCATTGCCTGCCTGAGCACCGGCCAGAGCCGGTCGCCGACCTGCCTGTAGTCAAACCCCGGCACGGACGGCGATCGTATCGACGTTTTGCGCACCATCCCGAACCGATGTAGGGTCGTTTATGCGCTCGACCGAAGTGCTGCACACTGGCCTGGTGCGGGTAAGGCGCGGTCGCGTGGTGCTCTGGACCACGCTGGTCCTGCTCCTCCTTGCTCGTGCCGGCCGCTTCGGCGCAGAACCCGCCGCCGACGATCATCGCCGGCACCGGCGATCCCATCACGGACGACCCCTCGCGCGGCGACGGCGGACCCGCGACCGCGGCGCGGTTCCACCAGCGTCGACGGGCTGGACTGGACGCTGGGCGGAAACATCCTCGTCGCGGACGGGGACGATGGCCGCATCCGGCGCATCACTCCCTCTGGGAACATCGTCACGAACAGCACCGAGGGGCTCGCCGACCCGATCGCCGTCGTCGGCACCGGAGTTTATGTGAACGATCCGTTTGAGCGCCACAACTTCGTCGTCTCCGACGTGGGTGACGACACGGTTGAGGACTGGTTTCTGCTCTCCAATCTCAGCTGGAGTGGGACGGCGATTATGGAGGAGGTCGACGCGCACGACGTCGAGGCGGCGCTCGATGGCTATTGGGTCACCGACTCGGCAAATGGGACGGTGTGGCACGTCACCTTCACCGGCCCTCCCTTCGGCACCGGCTGGAACCAGGCGGAGGCGCTCGAGGACCTCAACGAGCCGGAAGGGATCGGCCCGTTGCCGGGAGGCGGCTTCATGGTCGCGACCAACGGCGTGGGCGATTGCCGAATCACGGCGCCGCACGTGACGGCGTCACCACGGTGGTGGCCGGAACCCCGGCTTCTGCACCGGGCCCACGAGCGGCGGGAACGGCGACGGCGGGCCCGCCACGGCGGCGTGGCTGGGCTTCCCGATCGACGTCGAAGCGACGCCGGACGGCGGCTTCGTGATGATCGAGCGCGACCGCGTGCGCCACGTGGCCCCCGAAGGGACGATCTCGACCATCTTCGTGACCGGGTTCTCCGTCCCCCGACTTCCCGGCCCCCCAGCCCACCGCCCTCGAGGTGACTCCCGACGGCGACGTGCTGATCGGGCTCAGCCGGCGTGTGCTGCGCTTCGACACGAACTACGCGCCGCCCGCGGGCAACACACCGCCGCCGGGCGGGACGAACCCCCTGCCGCCACCGCCCCCCGGGCCCGACACAACGAAGCCTGGACTCGCGCTGGGTGGCAAGACGACCCAGAAGGCTGGCAAGACGGTGAGCGTGGTGGTGAGCGCGACGACCGAGGACCTGTTCGCGTCGGCCTCGGGCAGCGTGTCCGTCCCCGCGCTGTCCAAGGGGTCCGCCTCCGCGTCCAAGACCTACAGGCTGAAGGCGATCAGGAACCGCTTCGTCGCCCGCGGCACCAAGGCCACGCTCAAGCTCAAGGTGCCGAAGGCGGCCCTGAAGGCGATCAAGCGAGCGCTGCGTGCCAAGAAGAAGGTCAAGGCCAGCATCAAGCTCAGCGCCCGCGACGGCGCCGGCAACCTGACCACCGGCAAACGCACGATCAAGCTCAAGCGCTGATCTAGCCCTGCCCGACCTCCAGGAAGGCCTCGTAGCGCTTCACCTCGCGCTCGGCGCGGGCCTTTTCCTCTGAGTCGTCCTCCGCCCGCTCCAGGGCGTCCTGGGCTTCCTTCAGGCGGGACTCGAACGCGCTGCGGTCGATGTCGTCGGGGGCGATCGCCTCCTCGACCAGCACGAGCGCTCGGTTGTCGGCCACCTGGAGGTAGCCCTCGCCCTGGGCGAAGCGGACGATGTCGGAGTCCGACTTGTAGAGCCGCAACTCGGTCGGCTCCAGGATCGCCATCAGCGGCGCGTGACGCGCCCTGATGCCGATCGAGCCGGTCGTGGTGCGCGTTGAGACCATCTCCACCTCGTCGGCGAAGACCTGCCCCTCGGGCGTGAGCACCTCGACCATGAACGACGAGGCCATTTAGCTCTCGTCGTCCTTGTTGTCGTCGGCGTCGTCCTTCTTCTCGTCGGCGTCGTCCTTCTTCTGGTCGGCGTTGTCCTTCTTGTCGTCGCCGCCGTTGTCGCCGTTGCCGTCGCCGTTCTCGGCGTCGTCGCCGCCCTCTTCCTCCTCCGACTTCTCCTCCTCGCGCGCGCCGCCGGCCGCCTCGACCACCTCGTCGATCGTGCCCTTCAGCAGGAACGCGCGCTCGGGGATGTCGTCGTGCTTGCCATCGAGGATCTCCCTGAACGAGGACACCGTCTGCTCGACGGGCACGTACTTGCCCGGGAGGCCGGTGAACTGCTCGGCCACGAAGAACGGCTGCGAGAGAAAGCGCTCGATCTTCCGCGCGCGCTGCACCGTCAGCCGGTCCTCGTCGGAGAGCTCCTCGATTCCCAGGATGGCGATGATGTCCTGGAGCTCGCGGTAGCGCTGCAGGATCTCACGCACGTCGTTGGCGACCTGGTAGTGCTCCTCGCCCACGATGTCCGGCTTCAGGATCGTCGAGGTCGAGTCGAGCGGATCGACGGCCGGGTAGATCCCCTTCTCCGAGATCGCGCGCGAAAGCGTCGTGGTCGCGTTCAGGTGGGCGAACACGGACGCCGGGGCGGGGTCGGTGAGGTCATCGGCCGGCACGTAGATGGCCTGGATGGAGGTCACCGAGCCCTGGCGGGTTGAGGTGATCCGCTCCTGGAGCTGGCCCATCTCCGTCTCGAGCGTGGGCTGGTAGCCCACCTGTGATGGCATCCGGCCGAGCAGGGCCGACACCTCTGAGCCCGCCTGCACGAAGCGGAAGATGTTGTCGATGAAGAGCAGCACGTCCTGGCCGCCCTCCTCGCGGAAGTACTCCGCCATGGTCAGGCCGGAGAGCGCGACGCGCATTCGCGCGCCGGGCGGCTCGTTCATCTGGCCGAAGACGAGCACGGTCCGGTCGAGCACCCCGGACTCCTTCATCTCGAGCCAGAGGTCGTTGCCCTCACGCGAGCGCTCGCCCACGCCGCAGAACGCCGACAGGCCCTCGTGCTCCTCCGCGATGTTGCGGATCAACTCCTGAATCAGAACCGTCTTGCCGACCCCGGCGCCGCCGAACAGCCCGACCTTGCCGCCCTTGGCATACGGCGCCAGCAGGTCGATGACCTTGATGCCGGTCTCGAGGACCTCGCGAGTCGGGGTGAGGTCCTCGACGGTCGGGGCGGGACGGTGGATCGGCCAGCGCTCCTCGGTCTTCACCTCGTCGCCCTCGTCGATCGGCTCGCCGAGCAGGTTGAAGATGCGGCCGAGCGTCTCCTTCCCGACAGGGACGGTGATCGGCCCGCCGGTGTCGCGCACCTTGGTGCCGCGCGCGAGCCCGTCGGTGGCGTCCATCGCCACCGCCCGGACGCGGTCGTCGCCGAGGTGCTGCTGCACCTCGAGCACGAGCGTGGTGGCCTCGTGCTCGTGCTCCTCGTCGCCGTAGCGCTCGAGGTCCACCTCGAGGGCGTTGTAGATCTCGGGGAGGTCGCCCGGGAACGCGACCTCGATCACGACCCCCTGAACCTCCTCGACGGTGCCGACGTTGCCGTCGCCGTCGGTCTTCTTCTCTTCTGTCTTCGTTCCAGCTTCCATTCTTCTCCTTGACTAACGAAGTCCTTCGGCCCCGGCGACGACCTCCATGATCTCCTGCGTGATCTCCGCCTGCCGTTGGCGGTTCGCGGCGAGCGTGAGGTCGTCGATCAGCTCGGCGGCGTTGTCTGAAGCGCTGCGCATGGCGCTCATGCGAGCGCCGTGCTCCGATGCGGTTGATTCGAGCATCGCCCGGTAGATCGAGATCTCCACGTAGTCCGGCACCAGCCGGGCGAGGATCTCCTCGGGGTCGGGCTCGTAGATCCAGAGGGCGCGGTCGTGGATGTGCTCGTCGCCGTTGTCGCCGGAGGGGTCAGACCCCCCATCATCGTCTTCGTCCGCAATCACGTCCGCCTGCTGCAGCGGCAGCAGCGTCTCGTGACGAACCTCCTGGTTCACGGCCGAGATGTAGCCGTTGTAGAAGACCTCGACGCGATCGACCTTGCCGTCGACGTAGGCGGAGGCGAGCCCGTCGGCCACGCGGCGGGCGTCCGCGAACGAGGGCCGGTCCGTGAAGCCGGTCCAGGACCCGCCCACCTCGAACTGGCGGAACTCAAGCGACGAGACGCCGCGGCGGCCCACGGCGTACCAGAGCACCTCCTGGCCGTCCCCGCGCAGCTCGCGCATGCGCGCGTTGCCGGCGCGCAGGATCTGCGAGTTGAACGGGCCGGCGAGGCCGCGGTCACCCGTGATCAGGAGCACGCCAACGGTCTCGACGTTCTCCTTCTCCTGAAGGATCGGCAGGTTCGGGATGTTGTCCGCGGCCTGCGAGGCGCGCGCGGTCATCCGCCGGAGCGCGTCCGCGTACGGGCGCAGCGCCTCGATCCGCTGCTCGGCCTTCCGCAGGCGCGCGGCGGAGATCATCTCCATCGCCCGCGTGATCTTGCGGATGTTCTTGACCGACGCGATGCGGCCCCGGATGTCCTTCAGGTTCGCCATCCGCGTTTAGGCCTTGGCCGCCTCCTGCTCCTCGGTCTCGGCGTCCTCGTCGTCGTCGTCCCCGTCGTCGTCCTTGGACTTGTCCTCGTCCTTGTCGTCGTCCTTGGACTTGTCCTCGTCCTCGTCGTCGTCGTCGTCCGACTTCTCGCCGTCCTCGTCGCCGTCCTCGTCCGCCGAGCGCCGGCCCTCCTCGGTGCGGGCCTCCTTCTCGCGCTCCTCCTCGGAGCGGATGCGGTCGGACTCGCCCTCCTCGAGCGGGTTGCCCTCCTCGTCGAAGTCGGGCCCGAAGTCGTCGATCGCCTCGGAGATGCAGTCGCCGAGCGAGGACTCGACCGAGTCATCCCAGTCGCCCTCGGCGATCTTGCCCATCAGCTCGCCGCTCTCGGCGTGCAGGCGGTCCAGCAGGAACTGGAGGTATTCCTGGACGCGCTCGACCTTGATGCGGTCGAGGTAGCCGCCGGTGCCGGCGTAGATCGCAGCCACCTGGTTCTCGATCGCCCAGGGGTCGCGCTCGTCCTGCTTGAGCACCTCGACCAGCCGGGCGCCGCGGTTGAGCGTGGCCTGGGTGTCGGCGTCGAGGTCCGAGCCGAACTGTGCGAAGGCCTCGAGCTCGCGGTACTGCGACAGCTCGAGGCGCAACCTGCCGGCCACCTTACGCATCGGCGTAGTCTGCGCCGAGCCGCCCACGCGCGACACCGAGATGCCGACGTTGATGGCCGGCCGCACGCCCGAGCGGAACAGGTCCGCCTCGAGGAAGATCTGGCCGTCGGTGATCGAGATGACGTTCGTCGGGATGTACGCCGACACGTCGCCCGCCTGCGTCTCGATGATCGGCAGCGCGGTGAACGACCCGGCCCCGAGCTCGTCGGAGAGCTTCACCGAGCGCTCGAGCAGGCGCGAGTGCAGGTAGAAGACGTCGCCCGGATAGGCCTCACGGCCCGGCGGGCGGCGCAGCAGCAGCGACATCTGCCGGTACGCATACGCGTGCTTCGTCAGGTCGTCATAGACGGCGAGCGAGTGCTGTTCGTTGTAGAGCCAGTGCTCGGCGATCGCCGCGCCCGCGTAGGGAGCGAGGAACTTAATCGGCGCGGCCTCGTCGGCCGGCGCCGCCACGATCACGGTGTTGTCGAGCGCGCCGTGGTCGTCGAGCTGCTGCGCGACCTCCACCACGGTGGACATGCGCTGCCCCACCGCGACGTAGACGCACTTCAGGTCCTTGTCCTTGTTGTTGATGATCGCGTCGATGCAGATCGACGTCTTGCCGGTCTGGCGGTCGCCGATGATCAGCTCGCGCTGGCCGCGACCAACGTTCGTCATGGCGTCGATCGGCTTGATGCCGGTCTGCATCGGCTCCTTCACCGGCTGGCGGTGGACCACGCCGGGGGCCTTGAACTCCGCCGGGCGCGTCTCGTCGGTGTTGATGTCGCCCTTGCCGTCGAGCGGGCGGCCGAGCGGGTCGACGATGCGTCCGAGCAGGGCGTCGCCGACGGGGACCTGGAGCAGGCGGCCGGTGCGCTTGACCTGGTCGCCCTCCTCGATCTGGTCCCACTCGCCGAACAGCACGGCGCCGACGTTGTCGGACTCGAGGTTGAGCGCGAGGCCCGTCACGTCGTGCGGCAGCTCGAGGAGCTCCATCGACATGCAGTTGTCGAGGCCGTGGACGCGCGAGATGCCGTCCGCCACGGACAGGACGGTGCCCACCTCGGAGAGGTCGGCGCCACCGTCCTCGAGGCCCTCGATGCGGCTCTTGAGGATGCTGGTGATCTCGTCTGGCTTGATCTGCACGTCTAGATCTCCTTAGGTGGCCTTGGCCACCTGTTTGCGTAGTCGTTCAAGTCTGTTGCGAACGGTTCCGTCCAGGACCATGTTCCCGACCTGGACCTTCAGACCACCGAGCACGTCGGGGTCCACGTTTGAGGACAGCTCGACCCTGCGGTCCGTCTGCTCCTCGATGCGCTTGCCGATGTCGTCCACGAGCTTCTCGTCGAGCTCGATCGCGCTCGTCACGGTCACCGGGAGGAGCTTGTTCTCCTCCGCCCAGAGCGAGTCGAACTCGCGCTTGATGCGAAACAGCGCCGGCATCCGGTGGCGCTCCGCGAGCAGCTCGAGGAAGTTCACGAATCGCTCGTCGGCGTCGCTCACGATCTTACGCACGCCGTCCCGCTTCTCCTCGGACGAGAAGTAGGGCGAGAACAGGAACACCTGGAGCGTGCGGTCCTCGTCGAGCGCCTCGGAGAACTCGCCCAGCTCGTCGTGCACGCGGTCGAGCACGTCGTGCTCCTTGGCGACCTCGAACAGCGAACGTGCGTAGACCTCGGCGATCTCCTCCATTGACTAGCGGCCGTTCCCTTCCGTTCCGGCGAGCTCGGAGAAGTCGACCTCGCCGAGCGCCTCCTCGATCAGGCGGCGGTGGTCCTCCTCGGTGAGCGACTTGCGGGTGATCTTCTCGGTGGCCATCACGGTGAGGTCCGCGACCTCCTTGCGGAGCTCGTCGAGCGCCCGGCGTGTCTCGTGTTCGATGTCACGGCGCGCACCGGCGAGCAGCTCCTCGCGCTGCTTCGTGGCCTGCACCTTCGTCTCGTCGGCCACGTTCTCCGCCGCCTTGCGTGCACGCGCGACGATGTCCTCCGCCTGCTCGCGAGCCTCGCGCAGCCGCGCGCGGTACTCCTCGAGCAGCTCGTCGGCCTCCTGCTTGGCACGCTGCGCCGCCTGAATCGACTCGTCGATGGCCACGCGGCGCTTGTCGAGAGCCTCGGCGATCCGCGGGAAGGCGAGCTTGTTCAGCAGGTACAGCGTGATGCCGAAGGCGAGCAGCGTCCAGATCATCAGCCCGAGGCTCGGGCTTACGAGGAAGCTGCCGCCCCCCTCTTCCTCGGTTGCTGCGAGCAGGACCGTCATCGCCTAGAGGAAGAACGCAATCAGACCGAAGATGAACGCGTAGAAGACGATCGCCTCGGTGAGGGCGAAGCCGAGCCACTGAATGCTCGTGATCTCCTCGCGCATCTCGGGCTGACGGGTGACCGACTCGATCACCTTGCCGAAGATGTAGCCAACGCCGATGCCGGGGCCGATCGTGCCAAGGCCGGCTCCAACGCCGAGTGCGATGGCCTTCAGACCGTCGGTCGGGTCGGCTGCCTGTGCGATGGGAATCAGGACTGCAAGATCCATGGGACCTCCTTAATGGCCTCCGGCGCTTGCCTCGCCGAAGTAAATGGATGTGAGCGTCGCGAAGATGAATGCCTGGAGCGTTGCGATCAGGCCGACCTCGAGCATGAAGAATGCGATCGCGATCGGCAGTGTGATCCAGCCGAGGGTCGCGAGTCCGAGCAGCACCGCCAGCCCACCGCCCATGAACAGGATCAGAAGGTGGCCGGCCAGGATGTTGGCGAACAGTCGTACCGACAGCGAGATGATCCGCATGAACTGCGAGATGACCTCGATGAAGAAGATCGGTCCCGCGGCGATTCCGCTCACGCCCGCGGGGAGCCAGCCCTTGAGGTGACCGCGGACGCCGTGCTGGCGTATCCCCTCGATCTGGTAGCCGCCCCAGACGACGAGCGTGAGTGCGAGCGGAATCGAGAGGTTCGCGGTGGCGGCGTAGAGCGCGAATGCGGGGAGGGCGAAGCCGAAGACGTCGACCGTCTCGTGCGTGTTCGTCGGCAGCGGGATGTAGCCGAGCATGTTCGAGAACCAGATGAAGAAGAACAGCGTGGCGACGAAGGGGAAGTACTTCGCGGCGGTGGCGGTCGGCATGTTGCCCCTGGCGATCTGGGTGTAGGTGAGGTCGTACGCGCCCTCGATCAGCGTCTGGGTGCGGTTCGGGCGCTCCTGCATGCGCCTGGCGATCCAGATCATGGTGCCGGCGGTGATCGCGCAGGCGAGGAAGACATAGAGGACGGCCTTGTTGATCGACATGTCGATGCCGCCGATCTTCAGGTCGACCCACGGGTCGAGCTTGAACTCGTTCTGCGGCTTGAAGTCGTCGTTCTTGCCATCGCTGCCGAAGATCCCGTAGAGCGCGATGGCGCCGCCAAGCCAGATGAAGACGCCAAGCAGGATCTTGCCGCGGCGGCTCACCGGCGCTCCTCGAATGGTCGGCCGATCAGCTGGCCGGTGAAGTAGAAGGTGAAGAGGGTGATCGACAGGATCGCGGCGGAGAGTCCGGCCTCGCGCTCGGAGAGCCCCACAACGAAGATCGATCCGGCAACGATCCAGCCGCGGGCGATCATCGAGCCGGTGAGCAGGCCAGCCACCGTGCGCGGGTCGTCAGACGCGCGGGCCTGCTTCTCGATCAGCACCTGAATCCCGCGCTGGGTGAGCCATCCGACGGCCGCGCCGACCCAGCCGAGCACGGGCAGATCGGCCGCCAGGAACACCGGCAGCGCGAGCGCGAGCAGCGCAAGGTCGAGGTACCGCATCATGCGCAGCGGCATGGGGGTATCGGATGCTTTCAAAGCGTGGGTATTCAAGAGGTGTCCGGGGGAGCGCGGGGCGGGCGGCGCTTCTGTGCTCCCTACCCGGGGGCGCTGAAGCCTATATGAGCGGAGGACTTTGTGACTACTTTGTGACAGTTGGCTCGCGCGTGATCTACTGGGTGCTGACGGTCGCCGCCCGCTTTGGGCGCAGCGCCTCGCGCGCCTCCTCGAGCGTCCGGCGGTTGACCATTTCCGTGGCGAGTCCGTCGTGTACACGGATCCCCATCCCGAAGCGCATGTCGACCTCGATCCCGCTGTCCACTCCCTTGGCGCGGAACCGGATCGCCGCCAGCGCGCAGTCGTCGTCGTCCTCAACGTGCTCCACATCAATGCGGAACGTCTCCCACGGCGCGTGCAGCTGGCGCCAGAACCTCGTGGCCTCGCCGTAACCGCGGTAGACCGCCGACAGGTCGGGGAAGACGCCCGAGGTGCTGATCTCCACATCCGGTTCCAGAAGCGCCAGCCACGCCTCGCAGTCGTCATGGTTCCAGGCGTCGTAACCGGCGAGGAGCAGCTCGGAGTTTGTAGGCACCGCGCGCATGCAAGCACACCAGCGGCGTGAACCTGGCCGACCCGGTCGGTCGGCTCCGTTAGCGTGGCGCCGGTGCTCAAGCTGACGCTCGGCTAAGGCAGCACGGTCATCGAACCCACCACCCCGGACTCGATCACGGCGCTTCCGCTGATCAGCTCGCCCGGATCGCCGTCCACGTAGTTCTTGCGCTCGAGAAGGCGCTCGTTCTCGCCAAGCAGCTCGTGTGTGTTGCGATCGAAGATGAGGACGTTGCGGTGGCCTGCGTAGTCGACGGCCACGCCCACGCCCACGCGGCCCGCCACATCGCGCTCAGGACCGGTCAGCTTGATCCCCGGGATCAGCGCTGCCGCACGGAGGAGCGCCGCCTCGAGGTCGACCGGGATCGGGTTCTCCCGCATGAGGTCTCCGATGATCACGAACGTCTCGTTGTCGACGGAGTGGCCGCACTCGCAATCGACCGCCTCCTGGTGCAGGCGCCGGTAGAGCGGCCGCGCCTCTCGAGGCAGGTCGAGCAGCTGCGCGTAGCTCATCGGCTCACCGCCGAGGTAGAACGGCCCCCTCTTCGGCGGGCTCTGGTGAAAGTCCGACCTGACGACGCCAGGCGGGCTGCCCGCTGCCTCCCAGCGCTTCTTGTCACGCGGCCCGGGGAATCGAATCGGGCCGTCAGGTCGTGTGCGGAACCGCCGTTCACCGTCGATTGCCACCCAGCTCTCGCGCACCCCGGGGGCGATGACCGTGTAGCCGCCCTCGACATCGCCACCCATTGACCAAGCGGTCTTCGTGCGGACGTAGAAGAACTCGCCCGGCCGAAGCGGACGCGACAGGCCGCCCTTCTGCGACTTCGCAGCCAACCGCAGCGTCTCGCCGGCGCTCGCCTCCGGCGTGCCGAGGCGGCTCTCGCGCTCGCCGGGGATCACGAGCGCCGCCGCGGTGGCTGCTGCCGCGACGCACGCGGCGATGGCCACGCGGCCGCCCCAGCGGGGCCGGCGCGGCTTCGGCCGCCGCCATGCGCGCTCGGCCTGGGCCGTGGCGAGCGCGGTCGGGGGCGCCGTGTCCGCGCGGAAGGACCGGATCAGGTCGAGCTCATCCATCGAGTTCCTCCAGGTGTCGGCGCACACGTGCGCGGGCGCGATGAAGTCGTGACTTGACCGTGCCGGGAGAGATCGACAGCGCCGCGGCGATCTCCGGGTAGGCGAGCTCGGCCCAGGCATAGAGGAGCAGCACGTCGCGCTCGTCCCGTGACAGCAGTGCGAGAGCGGCGGCGAGGGCCGGGGCGGCGGCCGCCGAGTCGGCCTGAGCCGCCACGTGGTCGTCGTGCGCGGGCGACGCCGGGTCGACGCCCGTGCGCGCGTACGCGCGAAGCTCGCGCTCCTCGCGGCGCCAGTGCCGCTGGGCGAGGCGCGTGGCGATGCCGAAGAGCCATGGGCGGGCGTTCGCGTAGCTGCCGTCGTAGCGGCCGCGCTTCGCAAACGCCACGGCGAAGGCCTCCGCGGCCAGTTCGTCGGCGAGATCCGTGCCGAGCCTGCGCGCGAGATACCGGTGAACGGCGGCGTGATGGCGCTCGAAGACGCTCGCGAACGCCGTGGGCGCGTCGAGCGACGCCGCTATCGCGCTCGCGTCCGATACTTCGGGCGGCTCCGCCCGCAGGAGACCGAGGGTCACACCCTTACTCTCCCGCACGAGCCCGAGCGGTTCTCGCAGTTCGCCGGATTCGGCGTTACGCTCGACTCAGTGCGCTCGCTTCTGGCCCTCGCAGCCGCCGCGCTGGTCCTTGCCCTGGTCCCGGCCGCGGCCGGCGCCGCCGCCTACGTACCGCCCGCCGGGAAGGTCTACTGGGGCGGCCAGGGCGGCTACAGCCAGGCGTCCATCATGGACTTCGAGCGGCAGTCGGGGAAGCATCCCGCCGTGTTCAACTACTTCATCTCCTGGAACGCGAGCGACTCTGCCTTCCACTGGCTGTCGTTCCGCCTGGCCGACGCGCGCGCGCAGCACACCGCGGCGATGCTCTCGGTGGCGCCCGAGGACACCGGCCTGAGCCCACGCGACCTCGCACAGGGACGCGGCGATGACTTCCTCGTCGGCCTCAACACGCTGCTCGCCGAGCACGGCGAGGTGACCTTCCTGCGCCCGCTGTCCGAGATGAACAACGGCAACAACTCGTACGCGCCCTACAACCTGGACGGCTCGTCGAGGGGCCCGGCCAACTCCGTGCGCCAGTTCATCAGGGCGTGGCGGCGCATCGCGCTGATCACGCGAGGTGGGCAGGTGGCGGCGCTGAACCGCACGCTGCGCCGGCTCGGCATGCCGCCGGTCCGGACGCGCGAGGTGCTGCTGCCGCGCGCGCTGGTGGCCCTGATGTGGGTCCCGCTCTCGTTCGGCAACCCCGAGATCGCGAAGAACCATCCGCGCTTCTTCTGGCCCGGGTCCCGCTACGTCGACTGGGTCGGCACCACCTGGTACTCCCGCTACAGGGCGACCTCCGCGATGGTCCGCTTCTACAGCTACGCGCTCTGGCGCCGCAAGCCGTTCGCGTTCACCGAATGGGGCATCTGGGGCCGCGACGAACCGTCGTTCGTCCGGCAGTTCTTCAGCTTCATCCGGTTCCACCGGCGCGTGCGGATGGCGGTCTACTACCAGTCGGCCTCGCTGAAGCGGGAGTTCCGGCTGTCCGCTCACCCGCTGGCGCGGGCGGAACTCCGCCGGGCGTTGCGATGGCGGCGGATCACAGGGATCCCGCCCGCCTTCACACCGCTCTAGGCGACGCGCAGGGCGCGGGCGCGGCCGGCGTCGAGGGCGCGCACGAACGCGCTGACCACCTGGGCGTCGAACTGAGTGCCCGAGCCGGCCTTGAGCTCCGTCCGCGCCGTCTCCGCCCCAAGCGAGGGCCGGTAGACGCGGTCGGCCGTCATCGCCTCGTACGCGTCGGCCACGGCCAGGATGCGCGCCTCGAGCGGGATGTCGTCACCGGTGAGGCCGTAGGGATAGCCCAGGCCGTCCGGGCGCTCGTGGTGGGCGAGGATCCAGGCGCGCAGGTCGTCGAATTCGGGGCGCGAGAGCAGCCTCGCGGCGATCTCGGGGTGCGTGAACATCTCCTGCCACTCGTCGGCGTCGAGCGGACCGGGCTTCGAGAGCACGCTGTCGGAGATTCCGATCTTTCCGATGTCGTGCAGCACGCCGGCGAGCCGCACGCGCTCCACGTGCTCCTCGCCGAGCCCGAGCTCCCGCGCCATCAGCTCCGAGTAGCGCCCCACGGCGTGCGAGTGCTGGCCGGTGCCGGTGTCGCGGATGTCGAGCGCCTCCGCGAGCGCGATCACGGTGGCGAGCTGGAGTTGCCCGTCGCCCTGGGCGCCCGACTGCGAGAGCGTGCGCGCCACCTCGTCGCTGTAGATCACGGTGCGGTCGCTGCCGAGCTCCTTGGCGGCCGCCACGGCCCGGTCGGCGGCGCGGAGCAGGCCGACGGCGTCGGTGCCGTGCAGCGGGCTGGTGGCCACACCGAAGCTGATGGTCACGCGCACGGCGGCGTCGGCGAAGGTGCGGTGGGTGGCACGCCGCAGGCGCTCGGCCACGATGAAGGCGCCGCGCTCGTCGGTCTCCGGAAGCAGGAGCGCGAACTCCTCGCCGCCGATACGCGCCACCTGGTCGATGCGGCGCTTCCACTTGAGGCAGTCGCTCGCCACGAGCTGGAGGGCCAGGTCCCCGGCGGCGTGACCCTGGCGCTCGTTGACCGCCGAGAACGAGTCGAGGTCGCCCACGATCACGGACAGCGGACGGCCGGCGCGCCTTGCGCGCTCGAGCTCCATGTCCAGCATCTCCTCGAGGGCGCGACGGTTCAGGAGCCCCGTGAGGGGATCGGTGCGAGATGCGTCGGCAATGCGCCTCCGCAAGCCGGTTATGCGACTGCGCTGGTACAGGGCAAGGCCCGCCAGCGCTAGAACGCAGGCGTATGGGACGAACGGAGCGAGGGTGCCGACTGGCTCCATCTCCCGTTGATTATCGACCGACTATCGCCCTCCCTTGAAAGGGTTACCCCGAAATTCAAACGGCGCGCAGAAGCGCTTCGACCACATCGGGGTGGAACTGGCGTCCCGCCTCGCGGCGAAGCTCCTCTGAGGCGTCCTCCGGAGCGAGCGCTGCGCGGTACGGACGGTCGCTTGTCATGGCCTCGTAGGCGTCGGCCACGGCGATGATCGCGGCCTCGATCGGCACGTCCTCGCGGCGTCCCTCCGGGTAGCCGTGGCCGTCGGGGCGCTCGTGGTGGAACAGGATCCAGGAGCGAATGTCGTCGTACTCGGTGGTCTCCACCATGCGTGCGCCGATCGCCGGGTGGGCGCGCACCCAGGCCCATTCGTCATCCGTCAGCGGCCCCTGCTTTGCCACCAGTGAGTCGGGCAGGGCCACCCGGCCGACGTCGTGCAGGATCCCGGCAAGCCGTATGCGCTCCACGGCCTCGGGGGCGAGGCCGAGCTCACGTGCCGTGAGCTCCGCGATTCGACCGACGCGCTGGCAATGGGTGGCGCTGCCGCTGTCGCGGATGTCGAGCGCCTCGGCGAGGTTGACGAGCGTGGCCAGCTCCACGTGTGCCTCGTTGTTCGCGCCATGGGTCCCGTGCGCGAGGATCCCGGGCACCTCCGCGCTCGAGATCACCGAGCGGTTGCGGCCAAGGCGCTTGGCGGCGTAGAGCGCCTGGTCGGCCGTGCGAAGCAGGCCGTCCGCTGACTGCCCGTGGAGCGGGTGGGTCGAGATCCCGAAGCTGATCGTGAGCTGGCTGTCGCGCTGATCCGCGAACGCCTCGTGCACGGCCGCGCGGATCCGCTCGGCGAGCATGTAGGCGCCGTGCTCATCGGAGTCGGGCGCGAGAATCGCGAACTCCTCCCCTCCGATGCGGGCCGCCCTGTCGAACCCGCGCTTCGCGCCTCGGACCGCGTCGGCCACGCGCCTCAGGACGTCATCGCCGGCCGCGTGTCCGTGCGCGTCGTTAACGCGCTTGAAGCGGTCGAGGTCCCCCACGATCAGGCTGAGGGGCTGGTGGGCGCGGCGGGCGCGCTCGAGCTCGACGTCGAAGACCTCCTGGAAGCCGCGGCGGTTGAGCAGATCGGTGAGCGGGTCGTGGTGGGCGGCGTCGCTGAGGCCGGCGATCAGCTGGGCGAGCCGATCTCGCACGACCGAGAGCAGGAACCCGGTCACGAGCAGCGTTGCGACCGTGGCGATCCAGCCGTCCAGCGGGTTCTCGGCCGGCGACTCCTCCGCCAGGGCGAGCGCGTAGCCGGCGGCGATGATCGAGACGTGCACGAGCGCGGCCGAGCGGCTGAAGAAGTAGAAGACGAAGCCTGTGACCCAGACGTACGGCAGCGGCCCGTACGAGCTCATCGAGCCCCAGCCATACGCGGCCGCGGTGAAGAGCGCCGTGTCGACCAGCGCAACGACGTGGAATCCCCAGAGCGGCAGGCGCTCGTAGGCGAGCAGCACGAAGACGGCGACGGCGGCGGCCGCGGCGGCTGTGGCGAGCAGGACGTCGTCGTCCAGCTGACCATCGCCCGGAACCAGCACTGCGATCAGGCAGATGAGCGCGCCCGCGCCGGTGAGCAACGCGGCTGTGCGCGCCATGTTCGCCCGCGTAGCGGGCCGCTCGACATCGTTGCCTGTCGCGTTCCGCCAGCGCAGCCGCTCGCGGAGGGGCGGATCCATGCTCCTCCTAATGGCCTATGTACAAGTCCGGTGGGCCTGCGGCCACCATAGGTCCGTTGGCGCGTTCCCGCCAGAATGCTGGACGTGTGGTTACAGCGCCAGATAGAGCTCCGCGCACGACCGCGCGGCTTCCACCTCGTGACCGACGAGATCGTCGCTGCCGTGCCCGAGCTCTCGCAGCTCGCGATGGGCATCGCCATGGTGTTCATGCAGCACACGTCCGCGTCGCTCACGCTGAACGAGAACGCCTCGCCTGACGTGCGCCGCGACTTCTCGACTTGGTTCGACCGAGCCGTGCCCGACGGCGCCGACTACTTCTCCCACACCCTCGAGGGCCCGGACGACATGCCGGCCCACATCAAGGCCTCGCTCACCGGTTCGTCCCTGGTGATCCCGGTCGCCCGAGGCTCATTGGCACTCGGAACCTGGCAGGGGATCTACCTATGCGAGCACCGCGACCAAGGCGGCCCGCGCCGCGTGGTCCTCACGGCCTTCGGCGAGCCGAGCTAGCCCCGGAGGCCGATTGCCCAGCCGCCCGCAATGTGCGAACATGTGTTCGTGCGCTGGGACAACCTCAAGGTCGACGTCGAGGACAGCCGAACCCTCCCGGGCTACCGCGAGCCGGCAACTGTGCGCACCTTCGACGCACCCGAGGCCCTCGACACGCGCTTCTATGAGGTGCGGTCCAAATCAGCACTGAACAAGGTGCCGAAGGCGTCGCGGATGCCGTTCCGGTGGACCATAAATCCGTACAGAGGATGTGCCCATTCGTGCAAATTTTGTTTTGCTCGCCCGACCCACATCTATCTGGGCTTTGACGCGGACCGCGACTTCGACAAGGAGATCGTCGTCAAGGTCAACGTCCCGGAGGTTGCTCGGGCCGAGCTGATGCGGCCGTCCTGGAAGCACGAGCACGTCGCGCTTGGCACGAACACCGATCCGTACCAGTGGGTCGAGGGGCGCTACCGGTTGATGCCGGGGATCTGGGAGGCGATGCGGGACTCGGGCACGCCGTCGTCGGTGCTCACCAAGTCGCCGCTTCTGCTGCGTGACATCGAGCTCTTCAAGCAGATTCATGAGGTGGCCGGGTTCGCGGCCAACCTCTCGATCCCGACTCTCGACGAGAAGGCCTGGCGCGCCAGCGAGCCCCACACTCCGCATCCGCGCAAGCGGATCGAGGCGGTGGCGGAGCTGAACCGAGCCGGCATCCCCACAGGCGTGCTGATCGCACCGCTCATGCCCGGCATCAACGACTCGCCCGAGCAGGTGGAGGAGATCCTGGCGCTGTGCGGCGAGGCGGGCGCCACGAACATCGGCGGCATCCCGCTGCATCTGCGCGGCGAGGTCCGCGGCATCTTCATGGAGTGGCTGCGCTCGTACAGGCCCGACCTCGTCGCGCACTACGAGGAGCTCTACGCGCGCGGCGCCTATGTGAGCAAGGCGGAGCGCGAGCGGATCGCCGCCCTGGTGCGGCGAGGCCGGGCACGCCGAAGCGGTCCCGTCCTTCGAAACCCCGGGCGCGATCGCGAGGGCGCGCTGGACACGGACCCGATCACGATGCCCGCCCGCCGCCCGCCGCGCACGCCCGCCCAGACGAAGCTCTTCTGACTTGCTCGCAGTTGACCGCAATATGTCCGGTTAAGTGCGCGCAAGTGGCGGCGGCGCGAGGTGCCGCGGCGCGAGGTGCGACGGGGCGAGCGCCCCCGCGCCGGGCGCGGGCGGGCAGGCCTAGGACGCGTGCGCGAACACCGGCTCGCGGCCCTCGGCGGCCACCAGCTCGCCGAACTTGATGCCCTGACCCTCGCCCTCGGTTTCGTAGGGCACGAAGATGTCGACGGCGTCGGCGTCCGCGTGGTCGAGCTCAACCTGGACGGCGTCCGTGGTCTCTCCGCTGTCCGGGTCCGTGAGCGTCACGTCGGCCGCGATGCCGGACGCGCGGATCGCGCCCTCGGCGGCCCGCTCCCGCAGCCCCTCGTGGAGGGCCACCAGGACCTCGCCCACATCCGGGCTGTCGTCGTCGAGATCGGTGCCGACCGCGTTCAGCTCGCCATCTGAGCCGAGCGCCGCCGCGTAGGGATAGAACTCGCCGTTCTGGCTCAGCATCCGCTCGGCGAACGGGAGCAGGAAGTTGAGAAGCTCCTGGATCTCGTGAGTGGGTTCTGCCATGCCTATCCCCTGCCCGGTTTCAATCGCCCCGAACCGCCTCGAACTCGCCTGTCTCGACCTCCCGCTCCACCTCACGTTCGATCTCGTCGGCGGACAGTGCCGGCATCTCGCCGGTGTCCACCTGGCGCTGGATCTCGCGCTCGCGGAAGCGTCGGAACTTCAAGATCTCGAGCACGAGCACGAGGTAGAGGCTGGCCGCCAGCGCCACCAGTCCGAACGCGGCGATCACTAGGGCCCAGCCGGCATTGAGCGTCCCGTCGTCCTCCGAGTACGGCACGAAGCGCATGGCCAACGCGAGCGCCGCCAGCGACAGGGTCCAGCCGTATAGGTAGAGCACGGTGCGCCGCTGGGAGAAGCCGATGTTCGCGAAGCGGTGGTGGAAGTGCCATCGGTCGGCCGAGTAGACCGGCCGGCCGTACTTGATCCGCTTGGCAACCACGAAGGTCGCATCGAGAGCGGGCACGGCCAGGATCAGAAGCGGGAAGAACAGGGCCACGACCGCCGCGGTCTTGAGCACGCCCTGGATCGCGACGCACGCAAGCAGCAGGCCGAGCAGGTTGGAGCCGGCGTCGCCCATGAAGATCGACGCCGGATGGAAGTTGTGCCAGAGGAATCCCACGGCCGCACCCGCCGTGAGCGCGGCGAGGACGCCGGCCTCGTCGCGGCCGAGCGACAGCGCGATGATCGCGAACGTGGCGGCCGCGATCGTGCACACGCCTGCGGCCAGGCCGTCCGCGCCGTCCGTGAAGTTCACGACGTTCATCACAGCGACGATGCCGACGAGCGTCAGCGCCCTGCCCGCGGTCTCGCTGAGCCCGACCGGGTCAACGAACGGCAGCGTCACGTGGTCCACGTAGACGCCCGCCGCCACGGGTACCGCCGCCGCGGCGAACTGACCGGCGAGCTTGACCGCCGGGTGCAGGCCGTTCGGGCGCCAATCGTCCACGGCCCCAACGAAGGCGATGGCGAGCGCGCCCCCCAGGATGCCGCGCGTCTCACCGTTCCAGGGCAGGAAGATCAGCGCCGCGACCACCACCGCCGCGAGAATCGCCAGGCCGCCCAGCCCGGGCACGGGTCGATCGTGCAGGTCGCGATCGCGCGGGTGGTGCAGCACGCCCAGCCGTCGCGCGAGCCGGGCGACCGGCGGAGTGGCGACGAAGGCGATCAGCGCGGCGACGAGGAACGCCCCGAGGGCATCGAGCTCGTCCATCTGGGAGGAGCCTAGTGACGCACCCGGCCGCTCAGGACCCCGGGATCACGTAAAACGCGATCACCGCGTACTGCAGGGCCGCGGCGAGGATCACAAGCGCGTGGAACACCTCGTGGTATCCGAAGACGCTCGGCGCGGGGTTGGGGCGCTGGAAGGCGTACACGAGGGCCCCGAGCGTGTAGAGCACCCCGCCCACGGCCACCAGCGTCGTGGCGGTCACGCCCAAACTCTCGATCATGTCCGGAAAGGCAGCGACCGCGACCCACCCGAGCATGATGTAGGTGAGCGCGACGAGCGCCTTCGGCGCGTCGATCCAGACAAGCTTCATGAAGATCCCGGCAAGCGCCCCGGCCCACACCACGATAAGGATCACGGTGGCAAGATCGCCGTCGAGCACGAGCAGCGCGAACGGCGTGTACGTCCCCGCGATCAGGAAGAAGATCATCGAGTGGTCGAGCCGCCGCATCCAGCGACGCGCTGCCTGAGACGCCCACGTGATGCGGTGGTAGAGCGCGCTCGTGCCGAACAGCGCCGCCACGCTCAGCGCGTAGATGGCGGCCGCCAGGCGCGGCTGACCGGAGGGCGCGGCAATCACGAGAGCCGCTCCGATCGCGACCGACACGAAGAACGCCCACTGGTGCCAGACGCCGCGCAGGCGCGGCTTCGTGAGCCTAAGTGTCGCGGAGTTGGTGTGCATCGGTGAAGAACCCACGGTAGCCCAACGACACCGCGATCAGAGCCGCAAGCGCCACAGCCCCGAGCAGCACCCACAGCAGCACGATCTGGAGCCGCACGGCGTCCACCGGCTCGGCCCCGGCCACCAGCATCCCCACCATCGTGCCCGGGAAGAAGACGATCCCTGTCGTCTTCGTGGAGTCCACCAGCGGGATCATCCCGGAGCGCAGGCTGCGCGCGACGATCGCGCGCGCCGCCTGCTGGGAGGTGGCTCCGAGCGCCAGCATCGCCTCAATCTGCCGGCGTCCGTCGTGCATCTCGTCGACCAGCCGGTTGAGGGCCACGGCCACCGCCGTCATCGAGTTCCCGATCACCATCCCGCCCACCGGCACCAGGTAGCGCGGCTCCGCCTTGAACACGCCCAGCCCGATCACGAGGCCGAGCGTCACGGCGGCCGCCACCGAGAGGGCGAGCACGATCGGCCCGGTGACCTCCGGCACTCCCTTCGCGCGGCCGCGCGCTGTCCATGCGCCGAAGGCCACCATTCCCGCCAGCAGGGCGACCACCAGCCAGAGGCTGTCCGTGTCGAAGATCGCCTGGATCACGTAGCCGACCGCGGTGAGCTGGATGAAGGAGCGGAAGACCGCGAGCGCGATGTCCTGCTCGAGCTCCGCTCGCCGCCAGAAGGAGACCGCGATCGCCACGGCGATCAGCGCGAGCGACGCGGCCACCTCGCCGAGCGTGATCGAGATCGTGCTGCTCACGTCGCGACCCTGCCACCCTCGAGCTCGATCGCCCGCTCGGTCAGCCGGTCGGCCTGGGCGCGATCGTGGGTCACGAGGACGAGCGAGACCCCGTGAAGGTTCCGTAGGGCGTCCTCGACCGCGCCGGTCGCGGCGGCGTCGAGCGATGCGGTCGGCTCGTCCAGCAGCAGCACCTCGGGCTCGAGCGCGAGGGCCCGGGCGAGCATCACGCGCTGCTGCTCGCCCACCGACAGCCGCGATGCGTCGCGCTCGGCGAAGCTGGCGTCGAGCCCGGCGAGGCTGAGCGGCCGCTCGGGATCGACCTGCTCGCCGTGCAGGCGCGGTCCGAAGCAGACGTTTTCGGCAACCGTGCCCGGCACCGGCGCCGGAAGCTGCGGCACGAGCCCCACGCGGCGGCGCAGCTCGAGGGGGTCGAGCTGGCGAACGTCCGTGTCGTGAAAGCGGACGACCCCCTCGTCCGGGTCCGCGAGGCGGTTCAGCAGGCGCAGCAGGGTCGACTTGCCCGCGCCGGACGGCCCGACCACCGCGGTGGAACCGGACGGGATGGTCAGGCTCACTCCGCTCAGCACCGGCCGGCCGTCGCGGGCCAGGCCGATGCCCTCGAGCTCGAAGATCGCGTTAGGCGACGGCGGCCTCGGCGAGCTGTGGATACAGCGGGTGCCTGTCGGCCAGCGCGCGGGTGCGCTCCGACAGCTCGCTCCGCCTGGCGTCCGTGAAGTCCCCGCTCAGCGCCTCGCCGATCACGCGGCCGATCTCGCGGAAGTCGTCCGCCTGGAATCCGCGGGTGGCGAGCGCCGGCGTGCCGATCCGCAGTCCGGACGAGACGGCCGGCGGGCGCGGGTCGAACGGCACGGCGTTGCGATTCACGGTGATGCCGATCTCGTGCAGGCGGTCCTCGGCCTGCTTTCCGTCGAGCTCGGACTCGCGCAGGTCGGCGAGCACGAGGTGAACGTCGGTGCCGCCTGTGAGCACGTTCACGCCGGCGCCGACCATCTCCTCAGCAAGGATCGACGCGCCCTCGCGCGTGCGCCGCTGGCGCTCGCGGAAGATGTCCGACTGCGCGATCTTGAAGGTGACCGCCTTGCCCGCGATGTTGTGCATGAGCGGCCCACCCTGGTGTCCCGGGAACACGCGCGAGTCGATCTTCTTCGCGTACTCCTCGCGGCACATGATCACCCCGCCGCGCCCGCCGCCGAGCGTCTTGTGCGTGGTGGTGGTGATCACGTCGCAATACGGAACCGGGCTCGGATGCTCCTCGGCCGCCACGAGGCCGGCGAAATGCGCGATGTCCGCCATCAGGATCGCGCCCACGGAGTCCGCGATCTCCCGGAAGCGCTGGAAGTCGAGCTGCCGGGAGTACGCCGACCATCCCGCGATGATCAGCTTCGGCTTCGAGTCCTCGGCAAGCTGCGCCAGCTCGTCCATGTCGAGCCGCGAGTCCTCCTCGCGCACGCCGTAGGCCACGATGTCGAAGTAGAGCCCGGAGAAGTTGATCTTCATCCCGTGCGAGAGGTGGCCGCCGTGGTCGAGCTTCATGCCGAGTATGCGGTCGCCCGGGTCGAGCAGCGCCATGTAGGCAGCCGAGTTCGCCTGCGCGCCCGAGTGCGGCTGCACGTTCACGTGTTCGGCCCCGAAGACCGCCTTCGCGCGGTCGATCGCGAGCGTCTCGGCGACGTCCACGTACTCGCAGCCGCCGTAGTAGCGCCTGCCGGGATAGCCCTCGGCGTACTTGTTCGTTAGCACCGAGCCCTGGCAGTCGAGGACCGCCTGCGGAACGAAGTTCTCGGAGGCGATCATCTCGAGGGTCCGCTCCTGCCGGGCAGCCTCGTCCTTGAGCACCTCGGCGATCTCCGGATCGACCTCGGCGACTGGCTTCGTGAAGTAATCGGGGCTCAGGTCGCTCATCGGAGCCACCGTACCACCGCCTCCCGCGGAACTGCCCCCTCTCGGAGGACCTCCCAGGAGCTGTCCTCCTCGTAGCTCGTGAGGTCCACGACGGTCGACGGCGTGCCGGGCAGCTCGCCGCCGTCGAGGATCATGTCGACGCCCATGCGCAGCTGCTCGTCCACGTCGGCGAGACGCGCGGCGTCAGCGCCGCCGCTGCGGTTCGCGCTCGACTGGAGCACCGGCCAGCCCACCGCGGCGAGGGGGGCCAGCTCGCCCTCCAGCAGCGGAACCCGGACTCCGAGGCGTTCGGGCTCTGGCCCGCAGGCAAGCGGGAAGCGCCGCGCCGGATTCGGGAGCAGCAGCGTCAAAGCCCCGGGGAGCAGCCGCTCGGCCGCCTCGCGCGTGCGAGAGCCGAGCTCGGGGAGCGCGGCGAGGGCCAGATCGAGGCCGAAGAACATCACCGCCGCGGGCATGTCGGCCGCGCGGCCCTTGAGCCGGTAGAGCCGGTCGACGCCCTCGCGCGAGTCCGGCTCTGTGGCGAGCCCGTAGACGGTGTCGGCGGGGAACAACGCGACCCCACCCACCGAGATGCAGCGCTCGAAGGTCTCGACCTCCTCGCGCGTCACGGCACGCGGCCGACGGTGATGCGGTCCCAGCTTGATAGGTCGGGGTAGGAGACGGCCTCTTCCAGCAGCTCGCGGATCTCGTTGGCCTGGTCGTGGTGGTGCTCGAGGGCCACGCGCGTGCCGGAGGGCATCGCCTCGATCAGCTCGCGAATCGCGTCAAGCCCCTCGGTACCGGAGGTGATCGCCACACGCGGCTCGTAGCGGTTGATCTCCGGCATCAGGCCTTCCCAGCGGTCGTCGCGGACGTACGGGAGGTTCGCGATCACGAGGTCGTAATCGCCCGGCGGCACGCCGTCCACCACCTCCACCTCGAGCGGCAGCCCCAGCCGCTCCGCGTTGGCGCGCGCGACCTCCACGGCCTCCGGCGACACCTCGGAGGCGCTCACCTGGAGGTCCGGGCGCTCGTCGAGAAGCGCCAGCGCGATCGCGCCCGAGCCCGTTCCGACGTCGTGCACGCGGGCCCCCTCCGGCAGGTCGAGCGCGGCCTCCACGAGCAGCTCGCTCTCCGGCCGCGGCACCATCACCCGCGGGTCGACCATCAGCTCGATGTTGCGGAACCCCTTGTGGCCGAGGATGTAGGCCACCGGCTCGCGCTCGTTGCGCCTGCGCACGTTCTCCGCGATCACCCGCGCCGCTGCCGGCGGGATCTCCATGTCCGGGTCGAGGAAGAGCCGCTCGCGCGTGACCTCCAGCGCGTCGGCGATCAGAAGCTGAGCGTCGAGCTTGGGCGAGGCGCAGCCCGCCGCATCGAACGCGGCCGTGGCTGCCTCCATGGCCTCCCGGACGATCAACTACTCACCGTCTCCGCGGCCTCGAGCATGCGGCGCTTCTCCTCAGCCTCGAGCGCCGCCGTGAAGTCGTCGAGCTCGCCGCTGAGAACGCCGGGCAGGTTGCCCTTCGTGAGGCCGACCCGATGGTCGGTCACGCGGTCCTGCGGGAAGTTGTAGGTGCGGATCTTCTCGGCGCGCTGGCCCGACCCGACCTGCGCCAGCCGCGCCGCCGCCTGCTCGGCCTGCTGCGCCGCCATCTCGCGCTCGAGCATCCGGGCTCGCAGCACGCGCATCGCCTTGTCGCGGTTCTGGAGCTGCGACTTCTCGTCCTGCATCGAGACCACCAGCCCGGTCGGCTTGTGGGTGATCCGGACCGCCGAGTCGGTGGTGTTCACCGACTGGCCGCCGGGACCCGACGAGCGGTAGACGTCGATCTGGAGGTCGCTCGGGTCGATTTGCACGTCCACGTCCTCCGCCTCGGGAAGCACCGCTACCGTCGCGGTGGACGTGTGGATGCGGCCCTGCGACTCCGTCTCCGGCACGCGCTGGACCCGGTGCGTTCCGCCCTCGTACTTGAAGACGCTGTACGCGCCCTGCCCCTTCACCGCGAAGGTGAAGTGTCCGTCGCCCACCTCGATCGGCTCGGTCTTGAAGTGGCGCCGCTCGGCGTAACGGTCGAGCATGCGATAAAGGTCGGCTGCGAACAGGCCGGCCTCCTCCCCACCCGCGCCGGGCCGGATCTCCACGATCACGTCCCTGTCGTCGTTCGGGTCGGGCTCGACCATGGCGAGTCGGATCTCCTCCTCGAGCTCGCCGATCCGTTCCTCGGAGTTGCGCAACATGTCCCTCAGCTCCGGGTCGTCGCCGTCCTCCGCCATCAGCTCGCGGGCGCCCGCGGCGTCGTCCGTGGCGCGGCGCCATTCCTGGGCGAGCCCGTGCGCCCGCTCGATGGTGCTGTATGCGCGGCCCACGTCGGCGTAACGCCGCTGGTCCGAGATCACCTCGGGGTCCGACATCTGCTCCGAGAGCTCGGCGAAGCGGCCCTCGATCTGCTCCACGAGCTTCTCGATCACGCAGACAAGGGTAGGGCCTACCTCCGCCCCCACCCCGCTGCCTGCGCGTAGCGCACGAGCCGATGAAAATAACCCTCCACCCGGGGACCCGGGCCCAGGCGACGATCGTCGAAGCGCACGCGCATCGCGAAGTACGGGAAGTAGACCTCCATCCGGCGCAACCCGCGGTACTTGCGCCGCAGCCACGGATGGACCCAGCGGCGGTACAGGCGCGGCGACAGGACGGTGGGCTGAGCGCGGCCGAGCTCCTCGGAAGACATCTCGAGCAGCCGCCCGACCGTCGTGGCATTGCGCCCCGCCACGAGGTGGAACGTCCCATCCGGGCCGTGCGTGGCGAGCTCGTGCACGCGGTCCGCCACGTAGTCCACTGGCACGATGTCCACGGGCGCATCGCGATTGGCGGGAATCGCCGGGACGGCGCCGCGCGCAAACGCCTTCAGGGGTCCGTAGAGGACGTTGAACGAGGAGGTGCGGCCGGTGCTGCTGTCGCCGACGATGATGCTCGGCCGCAGGATCTGAAGCGGAACGTCCCGGCCCTCGCTGCGGAGCGCCAGCTCGGCCTCGAACTTCGAGCGCTCGTAGGGGTTGCGGAAGCGCTGGCCGACCGCCAGCTCGTGCTCGCGGAAGAGGCCGCCGGGCTCGCCCGCGACGTAGGCGGTGGAGACATAGGTGAAGCGCTCGAGCCCCTCGCAGGTGCGTGCGAACTCCAGCATCCTGCGCGAGCCCTCCACGTTCACCGCTCGCGACTCCTCGAGCGGCAGGTCGAAGGAGACCGACGCCGCGCAGTGCAGAACCGTCGTGACCTCGTGGCGCAGCAGCTCGCGCGTCCCGCCGCCGAGGCCCAGCTCCGGCTGCTCGATGTCGCCCGCAACCGCCGTCAGGCGATCGTGGGCCGGCAGCCGCTCAGCGGCCAGATCGTCGTTGTCGGCGCGCACGAGCGCGAAAATGTGGCGATCGCCGCGCTCGAGAAAGCGCGACAGAATCTCCCTTCCCACGAATCCCGTGGCGCCGGTGAGAAGCACGGCGCCCATGTAATGAGGCTTTCGCGAGCGGCGGGTGGCTAAACCTACGCCACGACTTCCATGCCGACCAGGTCCTCCTCGGACGCTTCCCGCGGGTTCTCCACCGCGAGCACCGCCTCGAGCGCGGCGATCGCCACCGCGAGCTGGGGCAGGTCGGGCTCCCGCGTGGTCAGGCGCTGGAGCTGGATGCCGGGCCACATCAGAATGCGGGCCCAGCGCTTGGTGCGGTTCTTGCCGAACCACTTGATCAGCTCGAAGGCGAGTCCGGCCACAAGCGGGATGCCGAGCACGCGCGAGATGAAGAGCCACATCCAATCCAGCTTCCCGAGCGGCGCGAAGACGACGATGGCCACGATCATCACCAGCAGCAGGAAGCTCGTGCCGCAGCGCGGGTGGAAGCGCGAGTAGCGCTGCGCGTTCTCCGGCGTGAGCGGCTCGCCGGCCTCGTAGCAGGAGATCGTCTTGTGCTCGGCGCCGTGGTACTCGAACACGCGCTGGAGGTCCGGCATGCGCGAGATCAGCGCGAGGTAGGCGAGGAAGATCGAGATCCTCACCAGCTTCTCGATCACCACGAAGACGAACCCATTTGGAATGGAGTCGGAGAAAATGTTGGTCAGGCCCGCGGGCAGCAGGAAGAAGAGACCCACCGCGAACAGCAGCGCGAACACGATCGTGCCCGCCCAGGCGCCGCCGCCGATGTCCTGCGGCTTGCCTTCGTCGTCGGCCGGCATCTGCGCGTTCGCGGAGATGCCGAGCGCGCGGAAGCCGATCTTGAGCGACTCGCCGAGCGCGACCACGCCGCGAACGACCGGGATCCTCAGGAGCCGGTGGCGCTTCGTCCAGGAGACAAGCGGCTCGGAGATCACCTCGATCTCGCCCTTCGCCCCCTCCTTCGAGTCCGGGCCGCCATCGGCGAGCTGCTCGGCCGACGGCTTGCGGACGGCCACAGCCCAGGTGGAGATGCCCCGCATCATCACGCCCTCGAGCACGGCCTGGCCGCCGATAGGCGCGTCCTTGGTGGCCTCGCGGTCCCTTTCGGGCGCGACGCCGTTGGTGGAGGTGGGGGCACTCACCGCACTCATCGTATCGGCGGGTGGGCCGAGCGCCTCAACCGTTGCTCAGCGACGCTCGAGATTCGAGCAGGTCAGCTCATGCGCGTTGTCGGCCTCGGAGGTCTCCGCGACGGCCTTCTCGGGGTCGGCCTCCACGCGCGCGAGGCTGTGGCATCGGGGTCCGCGGATCACGACGGTGCGAACCTCGTGCGGCGCCAGTGACAGCGAAACCGTGTCCACCACGTCACCGTCCACGGTAAGCCTGACGGGCACCGCGGCCACGCTCGCGTTCCCGGTGTTGCTCACGCGCGACTCGTAGCGCATCACGCCCGGCACCTTCCCCTTGCGCACATCGGTGAGCTTCGCGACGAGGTTCGGAAGCGCCACGAATTGGCGGCAGCGAGCGGAGCGCCGCTGAGAGCGTAGTACCTCTGCGCCCGATGACGAGTACCAGCGGAAGTCGACCTTGGCGCGATAGGTGGCGTTCTCCTTGAGGCTGCGGACGCCCTGGCGGTAGCGCAGCGAGACGACGCCCGGCTTCGACCGGTGCCAGCGGCTCAGGCCCGGCGCCTTCACGGCCTTGTCGCCCTCCACGCCCGTGCGCTCGAGCAGGGTGAAGCGGAGGGCCATGCGTTCGGCGCCGTCCACGAGCTTCATGCGCGCGTAGAAGACCGCCGAGTGATCCGCGACGGAGCAGCTCGCCACCCGGACGCTGGCCGGCGGGCCACCCGCGCCAGCAGCCGACGCCGCCGCCACGAGGGCGGCGGTCGTCAGAGCGGCTGTAAGGAGCCGGAAACGCATGCGTGGTGTGAACGCCCGCGCCGGCTCGAAGTTGCGCGAAAACGTCGCTGCGCCGCGGGCAGCGCCCGCGGCTTGCGCAAAGACGTCTGGTGCTAGCCGCGACGCGAACGCGCGGCGCGGCGGCGGAAACGCTCGACGCGGCCACCGGTGTCGACGAGCTTCTGACGGCCCGTGTAGAAGGGGTGGCAGTTCGAGCAGATCTCGACGTGCAGCTCGGGCTTGGTGGAGCGCGTCCAGAACTCGTTGCCGCACGTGCAGCGCACGTGGGACGGGACGTACTCGGGATGAATGTCTGCCTTCATTACCTCTCCGAGTCTAGTGACCGACCGCCGAAATGGCGCCCAAACCAGGCACGCAATCTGACCCACCAGGTGCTCGGGCGCCTGAAGCTCGCGGGGGGCGGCTGCTTGGCCCGGACGAGCGCCACCCAGTCGTCCACCGGCAGGGTGCCCTCGATGAGCCGCGCGAGCGCCGAGGTCACCGGCGCCTCCACCCCGGCGCGCTCGATCGCGTGCGCCAGCACGGGCACGGTCTCGAGTGCCTCGACCGCCTGGCCCACCCGGGCGGGGATCTCCGCGGCCGGCACACCCTGCGCGAGCAGCTCGCCGGCGCTGCGGTTGCGCGACTTCGGCGCGAGCGCGGTGGCCACGAGGTCGCCGGTGCCAGCCCGCCCCACGAACGTGCGCGCCTGCCCACCGCTCGAGGCGGACAGCGACAGCACCTCGAGGAAGATGTCGGCCGCCGCCATGCCGGCGGCGTTGAGTCCCTGGGCCTGGGTGGCGCCGACCGCCACGGCGGCTGCGTTCTTGGCCACCCCGGCGAGCTCGACCCCGACCGGATCGTCGGACACCTCACACACCACACCGGCGCGCTGAAACGCCTCGGCAACGCGATGCGCGAGCGCCTCGGAGCGCGAAGCGCAGACGAGGCCGGCGCCATGCTCGACCATCTCGAGCGCGTGCGCGGGACCACCGACGCACGCCACGCGCTCGGGGCCGAACACGGCCTCGAGCAGAGCCGTCGGCGTGGCGCCGTCGGGCGGCACGAGGCCCTTGGCGAGCGAAACGATGCCGGCGCGGTCGGGCACGCCGAGCCGCTGGAGCTCGTCGATTGCGTCTCCGATGCCTTTGGAGGGAACAGCGAGCAATAAAAGGTCGACGCGGGCGAACTGGTCTTCCTCGCGGCCGAAGGCACGCACCCGCAGGTCGCGCGGGAGCTCAACGCCGGGCAGATACCGCTCGTTCTGTCGCGCGCCGGACAGCTCCTCGGCCTGCGCAGGAGTGCGGCAGAGGAGCGCCGTGCGGATACCGGCGCGCTCGAGCAGCACGGCGACCGCGGTGCCGAACGACCCGGCACCGACGACGGCGGCGCGGCGTGGATGCTGGCCGGGGTAGCGGATGGCGCGGGAACCTAGCGCTTACAGCAGCGGTGAAGGGGCAGAGTCGTTCGACCGTCCTGCCCTACCCACCGTATGGGTAGTCCAGGCAGGACAGTCGATCCCCTCAATGCCCGTCGTTCCGCCCCTCAGGTGGCCTGGTAATTCGGCCCGTCGCCGCCCTCGGGCGGCGTTAGCCGGCCGCCCTTGGCGGTGATGGCGCCGCACTGCACGCAGTTCGACGGGGTGATCTGGAGCTTCACCTCGTCGTTGCCGGCCTCGAGCTCCTCGTCGGGCACCTCGTAGACCTGCGCAGGGCACATGTTCTGCCACATCAGCGCGACCTCGAGCGGCACCTTCTCCTGGATGCGGATGTGGTTCGGCGCGTCGTCACGGGTGGCGTTGCCGGAGGCGAAGACCGAGGAGAGCTTGTCGAATGTGAGCTTGCCGTCGGGCTTCGGGTAGTCGCGCTCGGGGCCCACGAACACATCCATCGTGGCGTCGTCGTGGGTCTGCCAGTGGCCGCCCGGCACCCGCCCGCCCGAGATGTCCATCATGCCGGCGATCGCGCCGCCGACGAAGAAGCCCTTCGCGAACGGCTGGCGCATGTTGCGCGAGCGGTAGCGGTCCGTCTCGATCTCGGAGCCCTTGACCTTCTCCTGGTAGTTCGAGAGGTCCGCGCAGTCGCCGCCGGCCTTCAGGCGCTCATAGATCGCCTCGGCGGCGAACATGCCGGCGTGCATGGCGTAGTGGACGCCCTTGAGCGTCGGTACGTTCACCATGCCGGCGCCGTCCCCCACGAGTGCCATACCGGGAGCCCAGAGCTGCCGCGGCTGCGCCCAGTAGCCACCTGAGGGGATCGTCTTCGCTCCCCAACCGACCCGCTTCCCGCCCTCGATGATCTTCGCGACCATCGGGTGCGACTTCAGCTCCTGGAGCGCGTCGTGAACGGAGAAGCGGGCGTCGCGGTAGTCGAGCCCGACCACGAGCCCCATCGACACCTTGTCCTCGCCCATCGGGTAGATGAACGAGCCGCCGAACTCGCGGTACTTCGCGGCGAAGCGCAGCGGCCAGCCCATCGTGTGGATCACTCGATCGAGCGGCTGCTTCACCTCCCAGATCTCCTTGACCCCGAGCTCCCACTGCTGAGGGTCTTCGGAGCCGATGTCGAAGTGGCGTATGGCCGCCCCGGTGAGGTGGCCGGCGGTGCCCTCGGCGAGCACGGTGGCCTTCGCGATCAGGTCGGAGCCGGGCTCGAAGTTCGAGAGCTCCTGGCCGTCGCGGCCGCGGCCCTTGTCACCCGAGCGCACTCCCACCACGCGGCCGTCCTCGACCAGCAGGTTGTAGCCCGAGGTCTCGCCGAGGATGTACACGCCCGCCTCCTCGGCCTGCTGGGAGAGCCAGCGGCCGAGCTGGGCAACCGAGGTCACGTGGTTGCCGTGGTTGCGAAACGGCGGCGGGGTCGGCTTCAGCGGGATCGCGCGCTTGCGGTTCGGGAGCACATAGACCGTGTCCCTGTCGACCGTCCCGTAGGTCGGCCAGTCGCTCTCGTCCAGGTCCGGGAACAGCTTCTGCATCGCCGAGGGCTTCATCATCGCCCCCGAGAGCAGGTGCGAGCCGGGGCCCTTGCCCTTCTCGACGAGCGCCACCGGCACCTCGCCGAGCGACTCCATCAGCGACTCGTCCTCGGCGAGCAGCTGCGTGAGCCTGATCGCGCAGGCGAGGCCGCCGGGACCACCGCCCACGATCACCACGCCGACCTCGATCCGCTCGTCCTCCGGATCGGTCGGTTGGGTTACGAACTCCTTCTCCGAATCGACCGGCGGCGGGAACTCGATCGGCGCTGCGCCCATCCGCGAACCTAGCCCTTCTTGGCCTTCACGGCCTCGGTCAGCTTGGGCAGGATCTTGTTCAGGTCGCCCACGATGCCTAGATCCGAGAACTCGAAGATCGGCGCGTTCGGGTCCTTGTTGATCGCGACGATGTTCTCCGAGGCCTGCATGCCGACCTTGTGCTGGATCGCCCCGGAGATGCCGGCCGCGAGGTACAGCTTCGGCGCGACCGTCTTGCCGGTCTGGCCGATCTGCGCGGCGTAGGGGTACCAGCCCGCGTCCACGACCGCGCGCGTGGCGGCCACAGCGCCGCCGAGCGCCTCGGCGAGCGACTCGCAGAGCTCGAAGCCCTCGGCCTTGCCGAGCCCGCGGCCACCGGCCACGAGGATGTCGGCGTCCTCGATGTTCACGTCCGCGCCGCGCTGCTCGCCGCGCTGGACCATCACGGCCTTGGTCGAGTGGTCCTCGAGCTGGACGTCCACGTCCACGACCTCGGCGGACCCGTCGCCGCCCTCGGCGATGTCGAAGGCGTTCAGGCGGCCGATGATGATGCCCGGCTCGCTCTCGTAGCCCACGTCGACGATCGCGGAGTCCTGAAGGATCGGCCGCTCGGCCACGAGCTTGCCGTCCTCGGCCCTCACGTTCGTGACCTCCATGGTCACGCCCGCGCCGAGGCGCGCGGTGAGGCCGGCCCCGATCTCGAAGCCGAGCAGGCCACCGCCGAAGAGGGCGTACTTGAAGCCCTCGTCCTGGATGACCTTGGCCATCACGTCAACCACCGGCTGCGAAAGGCCCTCGGGCCCCTTGCCGCGGTAGACCTTCGAGACGCCGTACTTGCCGAGTGTCGCGCAGAGGTCGTCGGTGAGGTCATCGCCTCCCACGACCACGGCCGCGGCCTCGCCGCCCAGCTCCTTGGCGAGCTTCGCGCCCTCGGAGACGGCGCCGAGCGAGTTCTTGTTGAACTCGCCCTCATAGTGGAGTGCGTAGACGAGGACGCTCATGCGAGCAGCTTCCTTTCCTCGAGCCAGGCCACGACCTTCTCGACGGTCTCGTTCGTGTCCTCGTCCTCGATGATCTCGCCGGACTCCTTCTCGGGCGGCGGGTTGATCGCGAGGACCTCGGTGCGGGAGCCCTGCTCGCCGACCCTGTCGGCCTCGATCCCGACGTCGCCGGCGGACTTGGTGTCTCGCGGCTTCTTCTTGGCGCCCATGATCGCCTTCAGCGACGGGTAGCGCGGCTCGTTGATGGCGTCACCGACCGAGATCACGGCCGGCAGCTCCACCTCGACGGTGTCGTAGCCGTACTCGGCCTGGCGCTCGCAGCGCAGCTTGCCGCCCTCGACGTCGAGCTTGATCACCTGGGTGAGCGACGGCATCTTCAGGTGGTCGGCCACCACAGCGCCGATCGTGTAGCACTCGCCGTCAGCCGACTGCTGGCCAAGCAGGACGAGGTCGGGCGACTCGGACTCGAGCACCCGTGCGAGCGCGTAGCCGGTGGCGGCAACGTCGGAGCCGGCCAGCGACTCGTCGGTCAGGTGGACCGAGCGGTCGGCGCCCAGGGCCACGGCCTTGTTCAGCGTGCGGCCGGCCTCGGATGGGGCCATCGTCACGGCGACGATCTCGTCGACCTCCACAGCTCCGCCCTCGCGAATCTGCATGGCGGCCTCGATCGCGTGGGTGTCGAACTGGTTGAGCGTTGTCTCGCCCGAGCGGTCGAGGCGCTTGGAATTCGAGTCCATGCGCTTCTCGACTGCAGCGTCGGGGACCTCTTTTACGAGGACGCAGATCTTCACGGAAAGCTTCTCCTTCGGTTCCTGAGCGGGTCGGCGGCGCGCACGGCCCGCGGGCGGCGCAGTTTACCTACCCGGTTGACTGATGAGTCAATCGGCGAAGCGTGTCGATGATTCCCTGCACAGGGGACCCGGGCGTGAACACCTCGGCCACGCCCAGCTGCTTCAGCTCCTCGATGTCGTCGTTCGGGATGGTCCCTCCCACCACCAGAACGACGTCCTCGGCACCCTCGTCCTTCAGCAGGGAGGCGATCCGCGGCACGAGCGTCATGTGCGCCCCGGAGAGGATCGAGAGGCCGACGGCGTCGGCATCCTCCTGGAGTACGGTCTCCACGATCTGCTCGGGGGTCTGGTGGAGGCCCGTGTAGATGACCTCCATGCCGGCGTCGCGCAGCGCGCGGGCGATGATCTTGGCGCCGCGGTCGTGGCCGTCCAGGCCCGGCTTGGCGACGACTACGCGGATCTTCCGGCTCGACACCGGCCGGAAGCTACCAGCCGATGCGACCGGCGGGGCGCGGCTGCTCCGCGCGGGCGCGGCGGTGCGCAGCCACGCCGAGCAGGAGCATGAGGGCGCCCAGCACCAGCAACGCACCGGAGTCGGCGCCCGTGCTCGGCAGGGACGGTCCGCCGTCGCTCTGAGCGGCCTCGGCTCCGGACGAGTCGCCGCCGGTCGTGCCGCCGCCGGCGCCCGTGTCTCCGGTGCTCGAGTCGGGCGTGTCGCCTCCGGTCTGCGAAGCCTGCACCACGATCGTGCCGTGCATGTTCGGGTGCGGAGTGCAGATGTACGAGAACGTGCCGGCGTCGTTGAAGGTGTGCGAGCGGCTCTGCCCGGCGGGGAAGATCCCCGTGTCGAAGCTGCCGTCGGGCGCCGTGGCCGAGTGCGGGGTCGGCCCGTTGTTCGTCCAGGTGACCGTGTCGCCCTGGTTGATGGTGATCTGCGCGGGCGTGAACTGGAAGTCCGCAATCGCCACGGAGCCGCTCGCGGCCGCGTTGGCGCCTGGCTTCTGCTTGCGCTCGCGGGCGGGCTGCTCGGCCGGGGCCGGTGCGGCTGCCTGCTCGGGTGCCGCCGCCGGCTGCTCGGGCGCGGGTGCCGCCGGCTCGGGCGCCGGGGCCGGCTCTTCCGGCACAGGCACGGGCTCGGGCGGCGCAGTCGTGGTCTCGCCCGCGGGCGCCGTCTCGGCGGCGGGCGTCTCCGAAGCCGCCGGATCGGCATCCTCGGATGCGAACAGCGCGCTTGGAACCACGAGCGCCGCGATCAGGGCGTAGACCGCAGCCAGCAGGGCGAGGTGCTTCATCGACGGCGGACCCTAGTCGGTCTCAGACCGGGGCGCCAGCGCATTCGCGCCTAGCGATTGCCGCCCTTGCCGTGGCCCTTGTCCTTGTCCTTGTCCTTGTCCTTGCCCTTGTCCTTGCCCTTGTCCTTGTCGCGGCCCTTGCCGCGACCTTCGAACTTGACGTCCACGCGGTGGACCGTGCCGTCGTCGAGCTTCAGAACGAACTGGCGGCAGCCGCCAGCCCAGTTCTTCTCGGTCTTCCAGACGAACATGTACGTCCAGCCGCCGCGCTTGGACGCGTGCACCGAGCGCTTCGTCCAGGAGCCGGCCGCCTTCTCGGAGCCGGCCGCCTCGGCGCCCCCGCTGCAGGACACGGGCGCGACCTTCGGGTAGCCGGCGGCGACAGGAACAGGGCCCCTGTATGACCCGAGCGAGAACCGCACCGGCACGGGCAGACCCGCCTTCCAGCGGTTCACCCGCGGCGGGTTCACGAGCGGCCAGAGGAAGCCGTCGAAGTCGTAGACGACGCTGTAGGAGACGGTCTGCGTCGTGGCGTTGCCGGCGTTGTCGCTGGTACGCACCGTGAACGTCTTCGCGCCCACGCGCGAGGTGTCGAGACGGGCGCCCACCGGCAGCGTCCCCTCGCAGGTGGCCACGCCGGAGCCGTTCGGCTCGTCGGCGCAGCTGTAGCCGGCGAGCACCTTCTGGCCGAGCGTGTACACCGCGCCGTTGGCCGGGCTCGTGAAGGCGATACTCGGGGCGGTCCCGTCCGCGACGGAGTAGGTGACGCTCTTCGTGGCGGGGTTGCCGGCGTTGTCGGTGGCGTTCACCGTGAAGGTCTTCTCGCCAGCCGAGCCGGTGTCGAGCGGCGCGCCGTTGGCCACGCTGCCGACGCAGCTGGCGACGCCGGAGCCGTCATCAGAGCACGAGTAGTCCGCGGCCACCTGCTCGCCGACCCTGTAGACCGCTCCCGGCGCGGGCGTGGTCACCACGATGCTCGGCGCCCCGGTGTCCACGACCGTGTAGTTCACGCTCTTCGACTCGGTGTTGCCCGCGTGGTCGCTGGCGTTCACCGTGAAGGTCTTTTGGCCGAGCGAGCCGGTGTCCACGGCTGCGCCCTGGGCCACGCTCCCATCGCACGAGTCGAGACCGGATCCGTCTGGCTCGTCGGCGCAGACGTAGTCGGCGAGCACCTGCGCGCCGAGCTCATAGGTGGCGTCCTCTGCCGGCGTCGTGATGCTGACCGTCGGTGACGTCTCGTCCACCACCGTCACCGTGTTTTCGACGACGGTCTGGTTGCCCGCATGGTCGCGTGCCGTCACCGTCACGGTCACGTCGCCGAGCTGGCTCGTGTCGAGCAGCGCGCCATCGGCCACGCTGCCGACGCACGACGCGAGACCCGAGCCGCCGGTGTCATCGCAGCCGAAGTCCACGACGAGAGGGGCGTCCTGCTTTACGTGCGAGCCGTCAGCGGGACTGCGGAGGTCCACGGTCGGCGGGACCATGTCGCAGCCCATGGTGCCCGTCACGGTGATCCGGTAGTTCCCGGGCGGGCCACGGCTGGAGCCGGTCCAGCTGACGATCGGCTCGCCTGCGCCCACTCCGGCCGCGGGCACGACCATGTCCGGGTAGAGGCTCGTGCTGAACAGGTCGGGGAAGATCTCGCCCGCATCGCTCAGCGGATCGTTGTTGAACGAGCTGAGCGCGAGGTAGTACACGCCGGACCCGGTGGGCGAGAACTGGTGGTTGCTCGGAAGCCGCGAGTTGCGCACGCCCAGGGCGAGGTCGTCGTTCGAGTAGACGCCGAGGCCGTTCCCGTCAAAGAGGAAGAGCTGAAAGTCGAGCGGCGGTGAGCCGACGCTGGCGGTGGTGGCCGAGAAGGACGCGCCGTCCGTGAGGCACACCCGGTACACATCCACGTCCCCGCCGCCCGTGAAGCTGCCGAGGATCGACGTAACGGCGCCGGACCCGAGGTCCTGCGAAGTCGATGGCAGATCGCCAGCATCGCCGCTTTCGGAAGCGGCGAACGCGCCGGGCGCGAGCCCGAGCAAAATGGCGACTGCAACTGCTGTAACGGCGATTCGGGTGAAACGGGGTGTCACGGGTTTCCTTTCCCGCGGCACGGAGGGAACTGCTGTCTGAATCGGCCGTTTGGGGCCCGTCCGTTAGGGGCTATTCGTCCGGCTGGACGCCGAAAAGGCTCTAAAAGACGGGAGTTTCGGTGTAGGTCCCGAAAACCTGCTGCAACGACTGCACGATCTCACCCTCTGTCGCGTGCGCCCGGGCGCACTCGAGCAGGGGGTCCATCAGGTTCCGGTCGCCCGCCGCGGCGTCCCTGAGCTCGGCAAGGGTGGTCTCCACGGCGGCCCCCTCGCGCTGCCCGCGCACGGCCTGAACGCGGCCGATCTGCTTGCGCTCGAGCTCGGCCGGGATGCGCAGGATCTCGAGCTGGCGCTCGTCCTCCTGCTGATAGCGGTTCACGCCCACGATCACGCGCTCGCCGCGCTCGATCTCCTCCTGGAGGCGGAAGCTCGCATCCGCTATCTCGCGCTGGGGGTAGCTCTGCTTGATCGCCTCGACCATGCCGCCCAGCTCGTCGATCTTCGAGAACTCGGCATAGGCCGCCTCCTCCATGCGGTCCGTGAGCGCCTCCACGAAGTAGGAGCCGCCGAGCGGGTCGATCGTGTTGGTCACGCCGGTCTCGTGGGCGATCACCTGCTGCGTCCGCAGCGCCACGTGCACGGCCTCCTCGCTCGGAAGCGCAAGTGCCTCGTCGTAGGAGTTCGTGTGCAGCGACTGGGTTCCGCCGAGCACGGCCGAGAGGGCCTCGGTGGCCGTGCGCACGATGTTGTTGAGCGGCTGCTGGGCGGTGAGTGACACGCCGGCGGTCTGGGTGTGGAAGCGCATCAGGAGCGAGCGCTCGTCGCGCGCGCCGTAGGTGTCGCGCAGCTCGCGCGCCCAGATCCGGCGCGCCGCCCGGTACTTGGCGATCTCCTCGAAGAAGTCGATGTGCGCGTTGAAGAAGAAGCTCAGGCGCGGCGCGAACTCGTCCACGTCGAGGCCGCGCTCGATGGCCAGCTCGACATAGGTGAAGCCGTCCTTCAGCGTGAACGCAAGCTCCTGCTGCGCGGTCGAGCCGGCCTCGCGGATGTGGTAGCCGGAGATCGAGACCGGGTGCCAGCGCGGCATCCGCCTGGCGCAGAACTCGATCATGTCGGTCACGAGCCGCATCGCCGGATCGACCGGGAAGCACCATTCCTTCTGGGCGATGTACTCCTTAAGGATGTCGGTCTGAATCGTGCCCGCCAGCCGTTCGGGCCCGATGCCCTGCCGCTCGGCGGCCACCACGTAGAACGCCAGCATCACCGCCGCCGGCGCGTTGATGGTCATCGAGGTCGAGACCTCGCCCATGTCGATTCCGGCGAACAGGGTTTCCATGTCGTCGAGCGTGTCGATCGCCACGCCCTCGCGACCCACCTCGCCCTCCGAGCGGAAGTGGTCGGAGTCGTGACCCATGAGCGACGGCATGTCGAAGGCGGTCGACAGTCCCGTCTGCCCGTGGTCGAGCAGGTAGCGGAAGCGCTCGTTCGTCTCCTCGGCCGTCCCAAACCCGGCGAACTGGCGCATCGTCCAGAGCCGCCCGCGATACATCGACGGGTACACACCACGCGTGAACGGATACTCGCCGGGGAAGCCGATCCCCTCGAGCGGGCCCACGTCCTCCTGCGTGTAGAGCGGCGCCACCGGCTCGCCGCTCAGGGTGGTGAACAGGGCATCGCGCTCCGGCGTGCGCTCAAAGCGCTCGCGAAACCAGCGCTCGGCGTCGGTCATTGCATGAGGCTCGACAGCCATCGGCATCACAGTCTAGGTGCCCCATAACCAACGAACCTCGGCGCGGCTCGTGCGTTGCAACCACCATGAAGCGCACTCTCGCCATCTCCGCGGCCGCGCTGGCCGCCCTCGTCGCGCCGTCCGCACAAGGCGCCCCACCCCCGCAAACGCTCACCATGAGCGCGAGCGCCACCACCGTGAAGTTCGGCGGCACGGTGACGCTGTCCGGGAAGCTGGCCGGCGGGAAGTTCGCAGGCAAGAACGTGACCGTGCGCCAGGACCCGTTCCCGATCGACGGGTTCGCGAATGCGGGGAGCGCCACCACCAACGCGACCGGCGACTGGGCGCTCGGACTGAAGCCGACCGCGAACACGCGCTACCAGGCTCGCGCCGGGAAGGCCGACAGCGCGGCCGTTGACGTGATGGTCCGCCCCGCAATCTCGCTCAAGCTCGGTGACCGCACGCCGAAGCGCGGACAGCGCGTGCGCTTCTCGGGCACCCTCTGCCCCGAGCACGACGGCGTGGCGATCGAGCTCCAGCGGCGCACCGCGAGTGGCTGGAAGACGGTCGCGAAGCCCGTGCTCGCCGACGTGGCGGGCGCCACCTGCTCTTCATACGCGAAGCGTCTGCGCGTGCGCCGCAACAGCGCTTACCGGACTCGCTTCGGGGGGGATGCCGACCACGTGGTCGGCACCAGCCGCGTGCGCCGCGCCGCGGTGCACTAGCGGCGTCGCAGGGCTCGGCGTCCGCGCAGCCCGCGCGGGCGCCGGGCTCGCGCGGCCACGTAGCCGCCCCCGCCGCCCACGAGCGCCACGCTCGCCACGGCCGATGCCCAGCGCAGCCGCCGGCCGAGCTTGTCGAAGCGCATGATCCGCCAGCCCTCCGCGCGAGCAACGCGCTCGAGCTCGCGGTCGGGGTTCACGGCCACCGGGTGCCCGACCGCCCGCATCATCGGGAGGTCGGACTCCGAGTCCGAGTACGCGTACGACTCTGCGAGGTCGATGCCCTCGCGCGCGGCCAGCTCGCGGATCGCCTCCGCCTTGCCCTCGCGGTAGGTGAACGGGCCGGCGGGCCTCCCTGTATAGACGCCGTCGCGCACCTCGCTGCGCATCCCGATGCCGCCGTCCAGCACGAGCACGTGAGCGAGCACGTCGGCCAGCTCCTGCGACGCGGCCGTGACGATGTACACCGCCCGCCCCGCGTCCTGGTGCGCGTAGGCCTCGTCGAGCACCTCGCGGTAGATCAGCGGCAGGATCCCGGCGAGCACGTCGGGGCCGAGCCGCGCGAGGTCGACCGTGCGCTGGCCGGTGATCGAGTCGAGGATGCGCTGGCGTAGCTCGTCGGTGCCGGCATCGGTCGAGCCGTTCAGGCGGAACTTGACGTTCGCCCACGCGTCGCGCGCGATCTGACGTCGCGTGACCATCCCGTGCTTGTAGGCCGCGCGCCCGAAGTGGATCGCGCTGGAGCCCTCGATGAGGGTCTTGTCGAGGTCGAAGAAGGCTGCTCCCGGCACGCGTCCCACACTAGTGTCGGCTGCCGTGGACCCCGAGCTCGAGCGCATGATTCGCGATGCCTACGCGGCATTCGCCGAGGGCGACGTCGAGAGCCTGCGCAGCTTCTGGCACGAGGACGCGATCTACGTGAACCCGCCCTACGCCATGGAGGGCGGCACGCGCGAGGGCCGCGACGCGGTCGTCGAGATCTGGAACGGGCTCCACAGCCTGTTCGAGTACGACGCGGTCGATGTTCAGGAGGTCACCGAGGGCCCGGGCGGCGTGCTCGTGGTCGTGCGCTACCGGGGCCGCGGCAAGGCGAGCGGAGCGCCCGTTGACGTGCCGATGGCGCACGTCATCGAGATCCGCGACGGCCGCGTGGCGCGGCTCGCGTGGTACGGGACACGCGCCGAGGCGGCCGAGGCCGCCGGGCTCTAGCTGCCGTTCACCTCGACGATGACGGCGTCGCCCTGGCCGCCTCCGGAGCAGATCGCCGCGCAGCCCATCCCGCCGCCGCGGCGGCGCAGCTCGTGCACGAGCGTCATCAGGATGCGGGCGCCGCTCGCCCCGATCGGGTGGCCGAGCGCGATCGCGCCGCCGTTCACGTTCACCTTCGACTCGTCCACACCGAGCATGCGCATCGAGTTGAGCGCCACCGAGGCGAACGCCTCGTTGATCTCGAACAGGTCGATGTCGTCGACCGACAGCCCGGCCTTCTCGAGCGCCTTGGTGGTGGCGTTGGCGGGGGTGCGCGCGAGGTAGGGGAACTCGTCCGCGACCGCCGCCTGGGCGACGATCGTGGCGAGCGCCGTGCGCCCGTTGCTCTGCGCCCACTCGTCCGACGACAGCACGAGCGCGCCCGCCCCGTCGTTCACACCAGGTGCGTTTCCGGCCGTGTGCGCGCCGTCCTTGTGGAACGCGCCGCGCAGCTTGGAGAGCGACTCGAGGCTGCTCTCGCGCCGAGGCGCCTCGTCGACCTCGACGGTCGTGTCGCCCTTCTTCGAGCTGATGGTGACCGGCGTGATCTCCTCCGGTAGGCGACCCTCGTCGGTGGCCTGGATGGCCAGCTCGTGCGAGCGCAGCGCGAACTTGTCCATGTCGGCGCGCGTGATCTCGAGCTCCTCGCCGACCTCGTCCGCCTCCTCGCCCATGCCCTTGCCGCTGAACGGGTTCGTGAGCCCGTCGTGCATCATGGAGTCGAGCGCCTTGGCGTCGCCCATCCGGTAGCCGAAGCGCGCCTGCGTGAGCAGATAGGGCGCATTCGACATCGACTCCATGCCGCCGGCCACGGCCACCTCGAGGTCGCCAGCCCGGACCGCCTGGTCGACGATGCCGGCCGAGCGCAGCCCGGAGGCGCAGACCTTGTTCACGGTCTCGGAGGAGACCTCCTTCGGGATTCCGCCCTTGATCTGAGCCTGGCGGCTCGGGATCTGGCCCTGCCCGGCCTGGAGGACCTGGCCGAAGACCACGTGCTGCACCTGATCCGGCGCAACCTCGGCGCGCTCGAGCGCTGCCGCTATGGCGGTGCCGCCGAGCTCTGTGGCGTCGAGCGGGGCAAGCGCGCCGCCCATCTTCCCGAACGGCGTCCGCGCGGCGCCGAGTATCACGGTCTTAGGCATGTGCTGAAAGCTATCGACTGGGTAAACCGTCCGGTATGCGGGCGCGGGTGCTGTTGGCGGTGGTGTGCGTTCTTTTCGTGCTGCCGGGGAGCGCATCCGCGCAGGGGCTCGACACCACATGCCAGTTCTCGCTGACCCGGCTCGACGCCACGACCACGAACGTTCTCGCGGTGGACACGAACGCCGTGTACTGGGGCGGTACCTACGCCGCGCTGCCCGGCACGCGGATCCGCATCGAGGGCCAGTACCCGCACTCGCGCTACATCAGCTGGAACGTGTACGACGCGGCCGCGCGGCCGATTGACGCCCTCTCGGACGTCCAGCTTGCGCCGGACCCCGGCAGCACGAACCCCTTCCTCCCCGGCGCGTCGCGCACGGCGGAGCAGCGCGACTACACCGCGTTCATCGAGGTCGGCCCGCGCCCGGCGCAACCGGCGCCGAACACGCTTTACACGGGCGACTCGCGCGGCGGCACCTTCCTCTACCGCGTCTACGTGCCGGACCGCGGCCATGACGCGAAAGGCGGCGTGCCGCTGCCGAAGGTCACGCTCGAGCCCGCCGGGGGCGCCGGTGGGGCGCCCGGCGTGGATGCGTGCCGTGAGCTCCAGGCTCCGTACGCCCAGCCGCTGAACGACCTGATTAAGGGGGCGCCGGGCGCGCCCGACCCCACCGACGACGGCAACGGCTACCCGGGCCGCAACCCGCCGCGCTGGCGGCTGTTCGAGAACCTCTGCGGCTCGGCGGTGGACATCCTGCTCGACAACGAGGACGGCGAGGACTTCCATCCCGACGCCCGCGGCCGCTGCGGCGACGGCCCCGGCTTCCTCTCCAACCGGGACATCGCATATGTCTTCACCGGCACCTCGCGTGGCTTCGGCGAGCTGCTGGTGCTGCGCGGGCGCGCGCCCACATTCGCCGATACGCGCCGCGGGCCGGCCACGATGCCAAGCGGCGAGCAGCTGCGCTACTGGTCCTTCTGCCAGTACGAGCCGGCCAGCCAGCGCGTGATCTCGTGCCGCTCGGACGACCACGTGGCCGTCGGCCCGCGTGGCTTCTACAAGATCGTCGTCTCGACGGCCGAGCAGCGGCCGCGCAACGCCCGCCGCCGCTGCGGGATCACCTGGCTGCCGTGGGGGCCTCAGACGCAGGGACTTCTGATCTACCGCCACATGCTTCCCGACCCTTCCTTTGGCCAGACGATCCAGAACGTCGGCAAGCCCGGCGAGGAGCGTGACGTGATGCGCGGCTACTACCCGCGCAGCCGCTACCTCGACACGGCGGCGGACTTCGAGCGGCGCGGCTGCCGCCGGTAGGCCAAGCGCGCGACCGCCTAGACTCCGGCCGCTGATGGCGGCCATCACGGTAAGCGCGCGTTCGGGGTCGGCGGAGGACACCGCCGCGGACACCCGCGTGGTCGGCGTGTTCGAGGACGAGACGCTCGCCGATGCCGCTCTTCAACGGCTGGTCGAGCTCGGGGAGGCGAAGCGGGGACTGAAGAAGGTCGCCGTGAGCCACGAGGACGCGCCGGGAGGCGGCCAGCGGCGCGTGCTGATCGCCGGTCTCGGCAAGCGCGACAGCTTCGGGCCGGAGCAGGCGCGTGTTGCGGCGGCGGCCGCCGCCGCGCGGGCGAAGGAGCTCGGGGCGGTGTCGCTGTCCTGGGCGGCGCCGGAGGGCGACGGAGTCGCAGCCGCGCTCGTGGAGGGGACGGTCCTGAAGCTGTACTCGTTCGACCGCTTCAAGTCGTCGCAGAACGGCGACGACTCGGGCGGCGGCATCGAGTCGCTCGAGGTCTGCGGCGAGGCGGTGGACGGCGACGAGGTGGAGCGCGGCCGGATCGCCGGAGCCGCCGCGAACGCCGCGCGCGACCTCCAGAACCTGCCCGCCAACGTCGCGACGCCCACGTTCCTAGCGGAGCGCGCGCGCGAGATCGCCGACCAGCACGACGCGCTCGAGCTCGAGCTGCTCGACCGTGAGGCGATCGTGGAGCGCGGCATGGGGGCGTTCGCCTCGGTGGCCCAGGGCAGCCACGTGGAGCCGCGCCTGATCGTGCTGCGCTACCGCCCCTCCGGCGCGAGCGGACCGCACCTGGCGTTCGTCGGCAAGGCCGTGACCTTCGACACCGGCGGGATCTCGATCAAGCCCTCGGCGAAGATGCAGGAGATGAAGTTCGACATGTCGGGCGGCGCCGCGGTGATCGAGTCGATGGCCGCGATCGCGGAGCTCGGCGTGCCGGCCACCATCACCGCCGTGGTGCCGTCCACGGAGAACATGCCGAGCGGCCACGCCGTGAAGCCGGGCGACATCGTGACCGCGATGAACGGCACGACCATCGAGGTGAACAACACCGACGCCGAGGGCCGGCTGATCCTCGCCGACGCCCTCTGTTATGCCGTCGATCAGGGGGCCGAGCGGATCGTGGACCTGGCCACGCTCACCGGCGCGATCCTGGTGGCCCTCGGCCACACCTACTGCGGCCTGTTCTCGAACGACGACGCGTGGTGCGGCGAGGTCGGAAGCGCCTGCGACGCGAGCGGCGAGATCGGCTGGCGACTGCCGCTCCACCCCGAGTACTACGACCTGACGAAGGGCCAGTACGCGGACCTCACGAACGCGTCCGACCAGCGCGTGGCGATGTCGAGCTACGCGGCTGAGTTCCTGCGCCAGTTCGTGGGCGGGAAGCCCTGGGTGCACATCGACATCGCCGGCACTGCCTGGGGCATGAGCCGCAACTACGTGGGCAAGGGCGCGAGCGGATTCGGCACACGCCTGCTGGTCGAGCTGGCGCGCCGCAGCGCCGCCTGAACCCGCCGTAAACGCCGGTGAAACGGGGTCTGACCCCGTTTCACGCTCTGTGACATAGATCACACACCCGTTTAGGTGGCCAATCTGGTGGTTACGGTCACTGAGTAAGCCGGAAACCGGCCTTGCTTGCGCGCGGGGGAGGAGAACGCGCTAGCTCGGCAAGCCCTAGCCGTGCACGACGGATTTCCGCACGGCAGGCAGACCACCCATGGAGGTGGTGTTTTGAGGAAGGCAGTGACCCTGCTGGCGTGCACATGCGCGCTGGCACCGGCGGCGACGTCGCCGGCTGTGGCGGAGGCTCCGTCGCAGGCTGATACCGCAAGGACAACCACTACGACCCAGGCGCCCCAGGCGAGGGCGGCCGGTACTCGTCTTAAGGCCTCGTACAGGCACTGGCGACGAAAGCTGGACCGCTATGGGGTGTGGTACGGCCGCAACCTCGTGCGTGCGGCGCGCAGCGACAACCGGGCGCCGAGCGCTCGCGAGCTGCGTCGTTCGATCCGGCGCATGAAGCGCCGCTTCGGGCACTGGTCGCACACCTACGAGGGGCGCGCGACCGTGCACCGCTTCAAGGTGCGCCACATCCCGTCATGGGGTCGCTCGCACCTGCGCTCGATCGCATGGTGCGAGTCGCGTAACAACCCGCGCGCCGTGAGCTCGAGCGGCGCGTACCGCGGGCTCTACCAGTTCAGCTTCAGCACGTGGCGTGTTGTGGGCGGGTCGGGAGACCCGGCCGCCGCTCCGCGCTCTGAGCAGACCTGGAGGGCCTGGGTGCTGCTGAAGAACCACGGCAGCGGGCACTGGCCCGTCTGCGGCTAGGCCCTCGGGGGGCCGGCCCCCTGCCGGCTGCGAAGTTCTGCAGCCGGCAGGGCGGTCCTCCGCCCTAGCGGTCGCCGCGCGGCCGCTCGAATTCCTCGTCGCGCACGACCTCGCCGTCCTCGTCGCGCTCGAAGCGACGCTCGCGCTCCGCGCCGGGCTCGCTCGTCCGCTCGTAGTGCTCGACGCTCTGGTCGCCGGACGTGTCGGCGGCAGTTGCCCCGGTGGTGCCGGTCGTGCCGTCCGCCCCGGCAGTGCCAGCCTGCGCACGCTCGCGGTCGAACTGCGCCGCAGCCTCGTCGGGATCCGCGTCGGGATCCTTCTCGGCGGCCTCGATGTGCCGGTCGCGCGCCTCACGGTGCTGCTCATCGGCAGACGCCGCGCGCTCGCGCGCCAGCGCCTCCTGGCGCCGCGCCTCCGCCGCCTGGGCGTCAGCCTCCGCGCGCGTCTTGTCTGCCTGCGCGCTCCCGACCTCCGCCTCGCGACGGATCTCGCGCGCCTCATGCCTGCGTGTCTCGAAACGACGCTCGCGGCCCTTGCGGCCTACGAACCACAGCACCGCCAGCAGTATCAGCGCTGCAACGACGATCGCAATGATCACTCCGGTATCCATACCTTTGCTCCTCCCTGTTCGTTCCAGGGAGGCCTACCCGTTTCAGCAGCAGGTATCCCTACTTCGAGGCCGGCTCCTCTTCCTCTTCCTTGAGTTCGCGCTTCAAAACCTTGCCCGTCGCGTTGCGGGGAAGCTCGTCGATGAAGACGATCTCGCGCGGCACCTTGTAGCGCGCGAGGTTCTTCTTCACGTAGCTCTTCAGGTCGTCCTCGCTCGCCTTCCTGCCGCTCCCGAGCACCACGAAAGCCCGCAGGCGCTGCCCGAAATCCTTGTCGTCCACGCCGATCGCGGCCACGTCGCTCACGGCCTCGTGGCGAGAGAGCAGGTCCTCGACCTCCTTGGGGAAGACGTTCTCCCCACCGGAGACGATCATCTCGTCGTCGCGGCCCTCCACGAACATGCGGCCCGCGTCGTCGAAGCGGCCGACGTCGCCGGTGGCCATCAGGTTCCCGATCACGTCCTTCGAGCCACCGCCCGTGTAGCCCTCGAACAGCATCTCGTTGCCCACGAAGATGCGGCCGGTGTCACCGGGCTTCACCTCGGTGCCGTTCTCGTCGTAGAGCTTCACGACGGTCCCGCGCGGCGGGCGACCGGCGGTCCCGGGCGCGGCGCGCATGTCCGCCGGCGTGGCGATCGAGGCCCAGGCCACCTCGGTGGAGCCGTAGAGGTTGTAGAGCGTGTCGCCGAACTCGTCCATCCAGCGTGTGGCCAGATCGCCCGGCAGCGCGGAGCCGCTCGCCGCCACCACCTTGAGCGACGAGACGTCGTACTTCGCGCGCGTCTCCTCCGGCAGGTCCATGATCCGCTGCATCATCACCGGCACGACGGCCAGGGCATCGGCGCGCGAGCGCGCGACCTCCGCCAGCGCGCCCTCGGGATCGAACTTGCGGCGCAGCACGTACGTGTTGGCGAGGATCAGGCCGAGCGAGAAGTGCGCGAAGCCCCACGAGTGAAAGAGCGGCGCGGCGATGTGGATCACCTGACGGCTCTTCAGCGGGATGCGCGACAGGTACGAGACGGCGGGGTCGAGCGACTGCGGGCCGGCACGCGAGGCGCCCTTGGGCGTGCCCGTGGTGCCGGAGGTAAGGATCACGGCGCGCCCCTCGCGCTCCGGCGGCACGACCGGGCTCGGGTCGCCCTCGGACATCAGGTCGTCGAGCGTCGGGTCGTCGCAGCTCGGCGAGTCGTGCCACGCCACGAAGCGCTTGCGGCGGTGGGCGGCGTCCTCGAGCAGGTCGTAGAACTCCTCGTCGAAGATCAGCGCCTTCGGCTTCTCGCGCTGCACGACCTCGGTGAGCTGCGGGCCGGCGAACGCGGTGTTCAGGTAGAGGGCGTCCGCGCCGAGCTTCGACACCGCGATAGTCGCCTCGATGAAGCCGCGGTGGTTGCGGCACATGATCCCGATGCCGTCGCCCTCGACGATCCCGGCGTCGGACAGGGCGTGGGCGAGCGCGTTCGTGCGCGTGTCGACCTCGCTGTAGGTGAGCGTGCCGAGCTCGTCAACGATCATCGTCCCGTCCGGGTAGCGGGCGGCGAGCGAGATCGCTCCGGCCGCCGGGCTGCGTCCCCAGCGCGCCAGCGTGCGCAGCACTCCCCAGAGGCGGTCGGGCCGCATCGGCCGGATCACGCCGGCGTCGATCAGCACCTTCACGCTGCCGAGCTCGTGGACCGCCTTGGCAGGCAGGCTCATGCTCTCGTCGTCGCTCACCTGTTCACGCACCTCCTCGTCCTCCAGCTCGAGCCCGAGATTCTGAAGGGTTTGCTCGAGGATGCGCGCCACCATCGGGGCGCCGATGCGATCAGCGGCCATTCCCAGCAGGCCGCCGGGCGAGTCCCACGACATGCGCAGGGTCACCTTGGTGCGCCCGTCGTCCACCTCGCGAAGGCGCCAGCGAACGCGGTGGTCGATCCCTGTGATGCTGTGCCAGGCCATGTCGGCGGGCTCGTCGAACTCGACGATCTCGATCAGGCCACCGATGTCCGCGGAGCCCACGCGCATGCGCATGGCGAAGCGGGCGCCACAGCCGTGTTCGTCGTTCTTGCGGTCGAGCCGCGTGAGGCCGTGCCAGAAGCGCGAGTAGTTGTCCGGCTCCGAGACGAGGTCCCAGACCTCCTCGCGCGAGGCGTCGATTGCGATGTCGCGTTCGACCCTCATCAGCCGAGAACGGGGAGGCGGCGTTCCTCGTCGAGTCCGGTGAGCGCGGTCTGCATCTGCCCGATGACCAGCTCGTAGGCCTCGTCCACGTCCATGCTCGACACGTCGATCGGCTCGAGCACCTGCATCGTGATCTTCGCCGGCAGCGGGATGTGGCCGAGCATGTCGCCGACGTTCAGGCCCCACGGCAGCGCCAGCGAGATGGGCAGCACCTTAAGGCGGAACATGCGGTCGATCCCGAGCAGGCGCGCGATGCCCTCTCCGCGGGAAAGGAAGAGGGCCGTCTCCTGGCCGCCGATCGCGACCACGGGCACGAGCGGCACGCCCTTCGACTTCGCCAGCCGGATGAAGCCCCTGCGGCCGCCGAAGTCCACGCGCGCGGACTCCCAACTCGGCCGGTGAACCTCGTAGTCGCCGCCCGGGTAGACGAGCAGCGCCGCTCCGGAGTCGAGCGCCTGCTCCGCGTTCTCAGGAGTGGCGGCCACGGTGCCGTACTTGCGGAGCATCCCGAGCCCGGGCATTGACAGGACGAGGTTGTGGGCGAGCTGGTGGAAGCGGCGCTCGACGCCGAAGTAGGTGCTGAAGGCCAGCGTGAACACATGCGTGTCCGGCGTGAGGTTGCCGCCGGAGTGGTTGCCCACGAGCAGGACGGGCCCCTCCTCCGGGATGTTCTGGAGCCCGCGCACGTCCGCGCGGAAGTAGAGGCTCGCGAGCATCCAGACCCCGGGCAGGGTCTCGCGGATGTAGTCGGGATCGCGTTCGTCGAGGTCGGCGCTCGGCACGCGGCGCTGCGCCTGCTGGGCCACCGCGCCGATCAGCCGTCCCGCCATGCGGGCGAGCGAGGACGGCGCGCTCGCCGCTCCCGCGGCCGCGCGCGCCGCCGCCTCGGGTCCTGACCCGTTGGAGGACTCGCGCGAGGTCTCGGTGGTCATGCCGCCTGTCGTGCCGCGGGGCGGATCACGGGCCAGCTAGAGGGTGGGCCGGACGGGCGGCTGATCTTGTGAGGCTCCCCCTGGGGCAGGCCGGTGAGCCGCTCGCGAATGTCCGGGTGCCGCAGCTGCTCGGCCACGGTGCGCTCGGCGGTCTCGATCACGTCTTGGCGGCGATCCGCGCTCATCCAGTTGCGGCCCATCACGGCGTGGTCCTCGGCGGTCGGCTCGATGATCACCACGTCGCTCCCGAAGCGGCGCACCTTGCGCTCCTCGCGCTCGAGCCGGCCGCGCGAGGCGCGCCGGGTGATCGCGGGGATCAGGTCGAGCACCGCGCCCACCCCGGACGCACCCTCGGCCCTGCTCGTGAGCGGGTTGAGGCAGATCACGAGGTCGAGCCCGCGACCGGCCACCAGGTCCATGTTCGACACCGAGCAGACGCCGCCGTCCACGTAGCGCCGCCCGCCGATCTTCACGGGCCTGAAGAAGCCCGGGATAGCGCACGAGGCCGCCACGGCGTCCCCGATCTCGGCTCGGGGAGAGCCGACGCGCCCGAATGGCGTGCGGCGCCCCGACTCGTAGTCGCACGCGACGGCCCAGTAGTTCGGGTGGTCGACCCACGAGCCCGGCACGGCGCGGCTCACCACGTCCTTGAGGGAGTCGGTCGACATGAAGCCGGACGGCAGCCAGCCGGCCACCATCTGGAGCGGAGTGTGTCGCAGCGGGTTCGAGAGCGCGGTGAACGCCATTCGCAGCGAGCCGGGGCCGAGCAGCGGCAGGCCTCGATGGAGCTTGAAAGAGGCGCCCGCGGCGCGGTCGGCGTCAGCCGCCGGGCGGCCGTCCGGGCCCGCGAGCCCGTCGAACACCTCGCCGCGCGAGTGGGCGACCATGAACCAGGGCGGCACCCCGGCCGCCGTGAGCGCGCCGATCATCGAGCCCGCCGAGGTGCCGACGATGAACTCGGCGCTCCCCGGATCCCATTCGGTCTCCTTCGCCAGCGCGCTGAGACCACCGGTGAGCCACGCGCCGCCAAGCACGCCACCCGCGCCGAGCACCAACCCAATTCTCACGGACAGCGGCTTCCCTTCACAACTCCAGCGTAAACCCGGTGGCCCCCGCCTGGCGCCGGGCGCATCCGCGGCGGCCTAGGACTCGCCGGTCTCCGGGTCCGAGTAGGCGCGCTTTCTCCAGGGCGGCTTCACCTTGTCGTCCAGCGGTGTGTAGGGCTCGCGGTCGAGCGTCTCGAGCGGGATCAGGCGCAGGCCCTCGCCGGTCGTGGAGCGCTCGTCTAGGTTCTGGCCCGGCACCTGGGGGGCGCCCGGCCGCTGCGGCGCGGCCAACTGCGGTGGTGGGACGAAGCGCGGGGCTCCAGGCCAGTTGCGTGGCTCGTACCTCCGCGGCGCCGAGCGGAACGGCACGTGCCCGGCATGGCTGCCGCGCGAGACGCGCACCCAGCCCGTTGGCCGAATCCACTCGTTTCGGCACTCCTTCCACTTGCAGCCCTGGTAGTGGCCGTGCGCGCTCGCCCGGACCCAGGTGCTCCCGTCCGGGTCGATGCGGACGAAGACGCCCTCCCAGTCGTCGCGGTGAAAGCCGGGATAGTCCGGGCTGCCGGACACGAGCTCGCGAAGACGCGGCAGGATCCACGACCGCTCCCACGCCGTGTCAGACCCGGCCACCGCGCTATTCGAGTCCGGGTAGTAGAGCCAGTACTGGAGGTAGAGCCGGCCGCCGCGGCGGATCACGTGGGTGAACGCGGTGGCGCGGACGCGGCGGCCACCGCGCGCGCGCCCGCCCATGTGCGCGTCGAGCGCCGGATCATCCGGGGCGTTCGCGCAGCGGGGCTCTCGACAGCGGCGCCAGTCCACGGGCAGCTCCCGCTCGCCGGCCTCGTAGACGAGGTTCGGCGCGTGCTCCCGGATCATTCCGGCCACCTCCTCGCCGTACGCGAGCTCCAGGGCCCCCTCGGCGTCGTGGCAGCCGCCCGTGGCCGCGCACATCAGATGGTGTGCCAGGAAACCGCCCATGGAGCGACCGTCCATCAGCGGGCTCACCGCCGCAGCCGCCGCGAAGGCGAGTGAGAGGAGCAGGATCAGGCCCACCAGCTCGACGCTGGCCTGGCCGCGCTCGCGCCCGGCTTGCCCGCTCCCGTGGCCGGGGTGCCCGCTCACCGCGGGCCTCGGATCAGATCCCAGTCGCGCACGAGGTCCACGGGGCTGAGGCAGTCGTTCACCATCCGCACGCCCTCGGAGCGCGGAACCGGCGCGCGCGGGAGGGTCGCCTCCGGGTGGAGCAACCCGTAACGCACGTGCTCGTAGCCGAGGCAGAGCATCCACGACCGCCGCCACAGCAAGCCGCCACTGCGCCTGGCCCGGCGGACGAGCTCACCGCCGCGAAGGAGCCGCTCCGGGAGGATCCGCGTGCGAGCCGCGGGCGGCGCGAGTGCGCGCGGGCGAGCCGCCGGTGCGCGCTCGCGCGGCGCGATTGGCACGAGCGGCGGGGCGCTCACCATGCCGCGCGGCGCGTCCGCCCCGGGGCGCGCGCCGCCGTCCGCCGCGGAGCTGCCGCCTTTCGCCGCGTCGCAGCCGCCGCGCGCAGCGCACGCGATGGTGTGCAGCAGCTCGGGACCGAGCGCCTCGGCGTCTGCGCGTGGCGCGAATCGGACGAGTGCTGCCAGGCCCAGCGCGAGCAGGAGCACGAGCCCGATCCACTCGACGCTCGCCTGCCCGCTGTCGTTTCGCATGACCGGCGACCGTACGCGCGCGCGGCGCACCGGTGGGGGCGCGCGAGCTACGTGGCTGTTACATCGGCATTGAAGGGCTGGCGTCCTCCATCGGGTGGGGTCCATAAGGGGCGGATATAGCCCGGTAGAGACCCCACCTGGCTGCTAGAGCGGGACGACGACGCGCTGCGCGGCGCTGGCCTTGGCTGCCTCGATCACGCGCAGCGTTGCGATTCCCGCCTCCAGGGGCACGGGCGGCGGTTCGGCGGCGTCGGCGCCGGACCCGCCGCGCGCCCGGATCGCGCGCTCCATCAGCTCGTAGAACTCCAGGTAGCGGCCGGGCGCCGTCTCGACCGGCTGCGCGTCCTCCTCGCTGCCGAGAAGTCCCCATGCCTCCGGCGGGTCGACGCCGAAGCCGGGATCGCCGGGGCGCGCGCCGGAGCGGAGTGCCTGCTCCTGCACGTCGAGTCCCCGCTTCACATACGCGCTGCGCGAGCCGAGCGCTCTCATCCGCGCGCCCGGCTGCGCCGCCAGCATGCTCGCGGACAGGTGCGAGCGTGCTCCCGACGAGTGCTCGAGGGCGAGGAAGACGTCGTCGTCAACCTCAGCGCCGGGGCGCAGGCAGCGCAGCTCTGCGTACACCGACGTAGCGGGCCCGAGCAGCTCGAGCGCCTGGTCGATCAGATGCGGGCCGAGGTCGAACAGAACCCCACCCGCGTCCTCGGGGCCGCCGCCCTCGCGCCACTTGTCCCGGTCGACTGCCGGCCGCCAGCGGTCGAAGCGCATCTCGAGCCGCACGAGCTCGCCGAGCGAACCGTCGGCAATGAGCCGCCGCAACGTCAGGAACTCCCCGTCCCAGCGTCGGTTGTGAAAGACGCTCGCCACCACGCCGGCCGTCTCGGTGGCGTCCGCGAGCCGCTGCGCGTCGGCCACGGTTGCGGCAAGCGGCTTGTCCACCACGAAGTGAAGCCCGACGTCAACTGCTTTGAGAGCAAGGGGTACGTGATGCCGATTGGGAGCAGCTATCACCACGAGGTCATGCGCGTTCGCGGCGCCGAACAGTTCGCCGGCGGACGACAGGATCTGCGCGTGCGGGTAGCTGGAGCGTGCCTGTTCGGCGCGCTCGGGATTGGACGTGACGACGGACGCCAGCGAGAGACCGGGCACGGCCTCGACGAGCGGCGCATGGAACGCCGACCCGGCGAGGCCGTAGCCGATCAGCCCGACCCTGAGTGGTTCCCCCGACCCGGGGGTCAGACCCGTCCCGCTGCCTGCCGTTGCCGGCGCGCGATCGCGTCGATCACCACGGCGGCGAGCAGCACCGCGCCGGTGACCATGAATTTCACCGACGACTGGAGCGCCAGCAGGTCCATGCCGTTCGAGATCGAGGTGATCACGAGCGCGCCGAGCAGCGCGTGCCACACGCTGCCGCGGCCGCCGAACAGGCTCGTGCCCGCGATCACCGGCCCGGCGATAGCGAGCAGGAGGAAGTCACCCGAACCCGAGGACTGGTTCACCGCGAGCAGTCGCGACGCCGCCATGATGCCGCCGATGGCGGCCATCGACGACGCGATCATGAACACGATCACGCGCACGCGGTTCACGTGGATGCCCGCCCGTCGCGCGGCCTCCGCGTTGCCGCCCACCGCGAAGATGTGCCGCCCGAACGTGGTCCTCGTCGTCACGTAGAAGAAGATCAGGCAGAAGCCGAGGAAGATCAGCGCCGCCAGCGGCACCCCACGGTCGTCGTTCAGCACCCAGACCGCCACGAGCGTCGCCACCGCCACAAGCCCGATACGCAGGAAGAGCAGGCCGACAGGTGGCGCGGACAACCCGTCCGCGACACGCTTCTGCCGCGCCCGCAGCGACGTTGCCGCGTACAGCCCGATGGCCACCAGAGCGATGATCCACCCCACCGTGTCGCTGTAGAAGGTGCTCGTCAGCCCGAGGATCTTCGGGTCATTGATGTTCACGGTGCCGGTCTCGCCGAGCACCTCGAGCTGCGCCCCCGGCCACGCTAAGAGCCCGGCGAGGGTGACGACGAAGGATGGGACCGCGAAGCGCGTGAACACCGAGCCCTGGAAGAGCCCGATCAGCGTTCCTGCGGCCACGCCGGCGGCGATCGCGAGGTATGGCGACCAGCCGTGCTTCACGTTCAGCACCGCGACGATCGCGGCGCACAAACCGCTCACCGCACCGACCGACAGGTCGATCTCGCCGAGCAGGAGCACGAGCACCACGCCGATCGATACCAGGCCCACAGCGGTCATCTGGAGGACGAGGTTCGACAGGTTCACCGAGCTCAGGAAGCGCGGCTCCTGGAGGTAGAACACGACCCAGATCACGACCAGGGCCAGCACGACCCTGAGCTCCGCCAGGTCGCCGGCGACGAAGCGCCTCAGCAGGTCGAACTGCGGACTGGTGACCTCTGTGTCCTCGTCGACGGTCGCCCCATGCGCGCTCATCGCTTCTCTCCATTCCCCGAAGCACCCGTGATCGCCGCAACGACCTGGTCCTGATTGGCCTCCCCGGCGACGAACTCGCCGGCCTTGCGTCCGAGCCGCAGCACGAAGATCCGGTCGGCGACCTCGAACACGTCGACGAGGTTGTGGCTGATCACCAGCACACCGAAGCCGCGGTCCCGCAGGCGCCTGATCACGTCGAGCACCTGGGCCGTCTGGCGCACGCCGAGCGCTGCCGTCGGCTCGTCGAGCATCACGAGCTTCGGCTCGCCGAGCAGCGAGCGTGCGATGGCCACCTGCTGGCGCTGCCCGCCGGACATCGTCCCGACCTCATTGCGCACGTCGGTGATCGTCACGGCGAGGTTCTCGAGCAGCTCGCCGGTCTGCTTCTCCATGCCGACCTCGTCGAGCTGGTGCAGCACGCCGGCGGGCCCGCCGCCGGTCTCCTCGCGCCCGAGGAAGAGGTTCTCGACCACGTCGAGGTTGTCGCAGAGCGCGAGGTCCTGATAGACGGTCGCGATGCCGAGGTTGACCGCGTCGGTCGGGCTCGTGATCGTGACCTCCTGGCCCTCGAACGAGATCGTCCCCGAGTCAGCCGGATGGATCCCGGCGATGGTCTTCACGAGCGTGGACTTGCCGGCGCCGTTGTCTCCCACTAGCGCCACGACCTCGCCCGGCTGAACCTCGAAGTCCACGTCGTTCAGCGCCTGGACCGGGCCAAAGCTCTTGCTCACCCCCCTGAGGGAGAGCACGGGGGTGCTCCCGTCCGCGTTCATGCCTTGTGCTCCTTTCGGGTGGGACAGCGAGGGGCGCCCGCAGGCGCCCCCCGCATTCTGCCCACGTGCCCTACTGGATGCCAGCCGCCTTGCAGCCGGCCGCGTACTTGCCGGTGCAGATCTCGTCTGCCGACCAGAACTTGTCCTTGATGATCGTGTCGTTGATGTTGTCCTTGGTGACCGCCACGGGCGTCAGCAGGATCGACGGGACCTGCTTCATCCCGTTGTCGATCTTGTCGTCCGCTGCGGGCGGGTCCTCACCAGTGGCGAGCGCCACGGCGAGCTCCGCCGCCGCTTCCGCCTCGGCCTTGATCGCCTTGTAGACGGTCATGTACTGCTCGTCGATGAGGATGCGCTGGATGGCGGCGAGCTCCGCGTCCTGCCCGGTCGTCGGGCGGGTCTTGGGGTCGATGCCATTGCCCTTCATCGCAGCGATCGCGCCGCCGCCGGTTCCGTCGTTGGCGGCGTAGACGCCCACGAATCCGTCCTTGCCGACGGCCGTGATCGCCTGCTCCATCTCCTGCTGGGCCTTATCGGGGCTCCAGTCGGGAGTGTCGTACTCCTTCGCCACCTTGAACTCGCTGCCGTCGATGACGCTGTGCGCGCCCTCCTTGAACAGCTTGGCGTTGTTGTCCGTCGGGGCGCCGTTGATCATGATGATGCTGCCCTTGGCGCCGTCGTCGGTGAGCTTCTTGACGAGGCTCTCGCCCTGGAGCTTGCCGACCTGCTCGTTGTCGAACGAGATGTAGTAGTCGATGTCGGCGTCCGTGATCAGGCGGTCGTAGCTGATCACCGGGATCTGCGACTGCTTGGCGCGATTCACGATCGCACCCGCCGACGCGGCGTCCACCGGGTCGAGCACGAGCACCTTCGCGCCCTTCGTGATGGCGGCCTCAGCCTGCTGCTGCTGCTTGGCCGCGTCCTGATCCGCGTTCGAGTAGATGATCTCGCAGTCCGCGCAGAGCTCCTTCGCCTTGCGTTCGAAGTTCGGACGATCCTGCGACTCGTAGCGAGCGGTCTTCGACTCCGGCAGCAGCAGCGCAATCGAGCCGCTTCCACCGCCGTCACCACCACCACTACTTCCACTATCCGAGCTGCCGTTGTCGTCGTCACCGCACGCTGCGAGTGCCATCGCACCCACCAGCGCGAAGATCACGCCGACCGTTCTGAGCTTGAGCATGTGCCCTCCTTACCGAGTTGCCGTTGCCTTCTTCTTGACCGCCGGGGCCGGCCCGCTCCATGCAGGACCGGCCTCATGGAGCACGAGCGCCACCGCGCCGAGCAACTCGGCGCGCTCCCCGAGCTCGCCGAGGACGATCTCCACGTCCTCCGCAGCGCTCGGAATGGCTCGTAGTCCGACTGCTTCTCTGAGCGGGTCGAGCAGCACGTCTCCGGCGACGGCCATGCTGCCCCCCACGATGATCCGCTCGGGGTTGATGAGGTTGCACAGGTCCGCCACGGCGGCCCCGATGTGGCGGCCGGCGTCGGCGAGCGCGCGCCGGCATCCGGGATCGCCGTCGACGGCCCGCTGCGTCACGTCGTCCGGGCCGAGTGGCTCGCCGAGGCTGCGGCTCAGAAGGCCCGCTATCGCCGCGGCGCTTGCGTACGTCTCCAGGCAGCCGCGACTCCCGCAGCGGCAGATGTCGCCCGTCTCGTCGAGCGACATGTGGCCAATCTCTCCGGCGGTTCCGCCGGCGCCTCCGAACAGTCGCCCGTCGATCACGATTCCAGCGCCGATTCCCGTCGCCAACTTGAGGTAAACGACCGCGGAGGCGCCGCGACCGGCGCCCCAGGTGGCCTCGGCGAGCGCCCCGAGGTTCGCGTCGTTGCGCAGCCAGACCTCCATGCCGAGCCGCTCGCTCATCCGCTCTGCCGCATGCGTGCCCGCCCAGCCGGGCAGGATCGCGGACGAGCCCACCAGGCCGCTGCGGTGCACCGGGCCCGGAAGTCCCATCCCCACGCCGAGCACCCGGTCGCGGTCCGCGCCAGCGGCACCCAGGACGAGCTCGACCATGTCGGCCGCGCGCTCGATCCCGGTGGCGGCGTCGTAGTCGTCGGGCATCTCGCGCCACTCCTCCGCGAGCAGCTCGTGCGAGAGGTCGGCGAGCGCGACCGCGAGATGGCGCTTGCCGAAGTCCACGCCGATCGCCAGACCCGCCGCGGGATAGAGCGCGATCGGCGCGGGCGGGCGGCCGCCTCCCCCAGAGGAGCGCCCGTCCGGGTCGCGGTCGACCACGATCCCCTCGGCCTGAAGGGTCGCAACGATCGTCGAAACGGTCGAGCGCGACAGGCGCGTGTGGCGTGCCACATCGGCGCGGCTGGTGACCCCCAGGATCTGCAGCGCCTGGATCACGCGCAGCCGATTTGTCTCGCGCAGGGACGGCGCCGCCCCTGGCTCTTCCTCCATGGGCGCGATCCTCCATGACCGAGGCAGGGTTTGTCAAGGGCTCGGTCGAAGTCGGCGTAAAAACAACCTTGGTTTGTTCAATCCTGCCGCAAGTGCGGAATGCCATCCGGCGGGGTGAGGATGGTTCACGGCACGATTTCGGTGGTATTGATCGGGGGATGACGACGGCCACCCCGGAATGCGGCTCCGCGCCGACCGACGGAATCGCTTCGCTCGCCGAGCGCTTCGACGCGGACGTGATGCACGTTCCCGGCGGGCGTGCGCGCGTTCGGTTGGTCGTGACCGGCGGGCGCTCCTGCGACGCCGTGATCGCGGGGCGGCGGCTCCGCATGCGTGACGCCAGCGAGAGCGCCGAGCCGGACTGCGTGCTGAGCGCCAACCCCGCCACCTGGCGGAAGATCGCCGCCGACGTGCGCGGCGGCATGGAGGCGTTCCGCGCCGGGCGGCTCCAGATCCGCGGCAGCCTTCACGTGGGCGTGGGCTTCCTCGCAGCCACGAACGGCTCCCAGGAGCCGGGGCGGCTCGAGTTCGAGATGGTGCGCACGCGCGGCTTCGGCTCGATCTCGGTACTCGCCGCCGGCACCGGCCCCGAGACGATCATCTGCCTACACGGGCTCGGCGGGACGAAGGCCTCCTTCCTCCCCACCGTCTCCGCGCTGGCCGACAGCTATCGCGTCGTCGCTATCGACCTGCCTGGATTCGGCGAGTCCGACAAGCCAATCGGCGCGCCCTACGACGCGCCCTGGTTCGCCCGCTCGACATTCGCCGCGATGGACGCGCTCGGCATCGAGCGGGCGCACATCGCCGGCAACAGCATGGGCGGACGGGTGGCGATCGAGACCGGGCTCGTGGACCCCGACCGCACTGGCGGGCTGCTGCTGCTCAGCCCGGCGCTCGCCTGGCTGCGCTCGCGCCCGTGGGCGCCGGTCCTGCGTGCGCTGCGGCCCGAGCTCGGGCTGATCCAGCCCGCTCCGCGTCCCGTGGTCGAGGCCATGGTGCGGCGGCTCGTGCCGTCCGGCAACGGCGGCTGGACGGCGGCGGGCGTGGACGAGTTCCTGCGGGCGTATCTGAGCCGCAGCGGCCGGGCGGCCTTCTATGCCGCCGCGCGCAACATCTACCTGGACGAGCCGCACGGCGAGCACGGGTTCTGGACCCGCCTCGAGACGCTTCAGTGCGACTCGCTGTTCGTCTGGGGCCGCAAGGACACGCTCGTCCCGATCGGCTTCATGAAGCACGTCGAGAAGGCGCTCCCGAAGGCAAGCCACGTGGAGCTGAACTGTGGGCACGTTCCTCAGGTCGAGCGCCCGCGCGAGACGCACGCGGCGATCCGGAAGTTCCTGACGGATCTCTAGAAGTCCCCGCTCCGACCCGGTACAACCTCTGGGGTGAGCTTCCCACCCGGTCCGAGGATGCCGAGCCTTGTGCAGGCCGCATTCGTCACGGCCTCGCCGTATGGCTGGATGATCCGCCGCTGGCGCCGCTACGGCGACGTCTTCTCCTCGCGCTTCCCGATCTTCGGCCGCGTGGTCTACGTGGCCGACCCGGCCGAGGTGAAGCGCGTCTTCACCGGCGACCCCACGATCTTCCACGCCGGCGAGGCCAACGCGCTCGCGCTCGGGGACGCCCTTGGCGAGCACTCGCTCCTGACGCTCGACGAGCAGCGCCACATGAGCCAGCGCAAGCTCCTGCTGCCGCCGTTCCACGGCGAGAGCGTGCGCCGCTACGTGGAGGTGATGGCCGAGGCCACCGAGCGTGAGGTGGCGCGCTGGCCACTCGGCGAGGAGATCGAGCTGCGCCCGCGCATGCAGGCGATCACACTCGAGGTGATCCTGCGCGCGGTGTTCGGCGTGCGCGACGACGAGCGCATGGATCTCTTCCGCGAGCGCATCCCGCCGCTCGGCGAGCTCTCGAGCGTCCTGAACTGGATGCCGTTCTTCGAGCGCGACCTCGGCGGGCTCACACCGGCCGCCCGCTTCCGCAAGGCGCTGGCCGCCGTCGACGAGCTGATCTACGCGGAGATCGCCGACAGGCGTGCCGCCGACGGTGGCGACGAGCGCGACGACGTGCTCTCGCTTCTGCTCGCCGCGCGACACGACGATGGCTCGGCGATGACCGACGTGGAGCTGCGCGACGAGCTGATGACGCTGCTCACCGCCGGACACGAGACCACCGCCACCGGCCTGTCGTGGGCGTTCGAGCGCCTGCTGCGTACACCGCACGTGCTCGAGCGGCTCACCGAGTCACTCGACGACGACGACTACGTGGATGCGGTGGTGAAGGAGACCCTGCGGGTGCGGCCGGTGATCGTGGACGTGGCGCGCAAGCTCAAGCGGGACACGGAGGTGGCCGGCTGGCAGCTGCCCGCGGGCACGCTCGTGCTGCCTGCTATTGCGGTTCTGCACGCGCGTCCCGACCTGTACGAGTCGCCCGAGGAGTTCAGGCCCGAGCGTTTCCTCGACGGCAGCGCGGAGTCGTACGCGTGGATCCCGTTCGGCGGCGGGGTGCGTCGCTGCATCGGCGCGTCCTTCGCCCAGGTGGAGATGAGGACAGTGCTGCGGGAGGTGCTGAAGCGCGTGCGCCTGCGTGCGCCGTCGCAGCGCCCGGAGCGCGGACTGATCCGGCACGTGACGGTCGTGCCGGCGCGCGGCTGCCGCGCGGTGGTCGACGAACGTCTACGCGTCGAGCCGGCGGCGAAACTCGCCGGCGCCGAGAACGGTCGCCCCGGCGTCGCGGACTCTCCGAGCGAGCTCGCCGTCGGAGGTCACGACTGACAGGTCCGTGGGGTCCGCTTCGGACTCCACGATCGCCGCGATGTCGTCATCGGCCGCGTCCGGCCCGCGGCGCGAGGCGAACTGCACGCTGACCCCGGGACCGCCCTCCAGGTCGAACGGGCTGCCGTCCAGCACCACCGTCACGGAGTCGCCGCTGCGCTCCGCGAACGCGTCGAGCTCCTCCACCAGGGTTCGCATCGCGCCGGGGCGGTCACGCCACCAGCCGGTCGGACGCGAGCCGATCACGTTCATGCCGTCGATCAGCCATCTCACTTCCGGCGTCTCACGAACAGAATCAGCGCGCCGACCAGGAGCAACCCGGCGAACAGCTGTAGCCCGAGCGACACGCCCGTCCCCTCGTCCTCCGTCGCGTTGCGAATCGCGCCGAACATGACCGACGCGCCGAAGAAGAGCACGATGGTCCAGAGGACGGTGTTGCGGTTCACGGGCGGGACCATATCCCCGGCTAGTCTCGATCGCCGTGACTGACAGGCCCGTACTCGCCGGTGTGCTCGGCGCAATGGTGATCGCGTTCTCCGCGATCCTCGTGCGGCTCGCGGAGGTATCGCCGTCCACCGCCGCCTTTTTCCGCTGCGCGTACGCCCTGCCCGTTCTCGCGCTGCTGGCCTGGCTCGAGAGCCGGCGCTACGGACGCCGGGCGCTGCGCGAGCGCGTGCCGCTCTGGATCGCTGGCGTGATGTTCGCCGCCGACCTCACGCTCTGGCACCACTCGATCGAGGCCGTGGGCGCGGGGCTTGCGACCGTCCTCGGCAACATCCAGGTGGTGCTGGTGGGGCTGCTGGCCTGGGCCGCGCTCGGCGAGCGACCGGACAACCGCTCGCTGGCCTCGATCCCGGTGGTGTTCGTCGGGGTGATCCTGATCTCGGGGGTGGTGGGCAGCGGCGCGTACGGCGACGATCCGCTGCTCGGCGTGGTCTTCGGCGTGCTCACCGCGATCACGTACGCGCTCTTCATCCTGATCCTGCGGCAGGGCAACGCGGATCTCCGGCGGCCCGCTGGGCCTCTGTTCGACGCGACGCTCAGCGGCGCCGTGTTCTCCGCGATTGGCGGCATCATCGTCGGTGACATCGACTGGGCGCCGGATCTCGAGGCACAGGCCTGGCTCGTGCTGCTGGCGCTGTCGTCACAGGTGCTCGGATGGCTGCTGATCTCGGTGTCGCTGCCGCGCCTGCCGGCGGTGCTCACCTCGATCGTCCTCATGCTCCAACCGGTGACCACCGTGTTCCTGGGCGCGCTCCTTCTGTCGGAGGCGCCGTCGGGGGTGCAGCTGCTCGGCGTCGCGATCGTGGTCGCCGGCGTGGCGGTGGCGACGCTGAAGCCGCGCGAGCGCGAGCCCGCGCCCGTCTGAGCTTGTGGCGCGTCCTGCCATGTGACACATTTCGTGCCCCTTCACACGGGCGGTGGCGCTTGGACTCGCCTCGCATACAGCTGATTCGAAGACTCTTCGACCTCATGGAGACGAACAACATCGCCCGGGCGTCGGAGGAATTGCTCGCGCATTCGGCCGAGGACGTCGTGTTCGAGCCGGTCGCTGCGCAGGGCCGCGTGCTCGAGGGCCGGGAGGAGTTGCGCAGCTTCTGGGAGAGCTTCGAGGGCGAAGGTGCCCAGATCCGTGCCGGTGCCTACTCGGTTACCGAGGAGGGGGATTCCGTGGTGGTGAACGGCTGGGTCCGGACGATCAGGGACGGCCGGCTCGCCGACACGCAGTCGCGCTGGGTCTACCGCTTCAACCCGGAGGACGAGGTCGTGAGCGCACGCGTGGAGCGCACCTAGGCCGCGGCGGCGGGCCGGACGTCCGGCTCCGCTGCGGGCCGGGGTGCGAGCAGGGCGCCGCCGAAGCAGAACTCCCGGCCAAGGGCGAGGTCGGCGTCGAGGATCTTCCGGTACTCGCGGGCCGAGACCATCCCAGCCTCGTCGCGCTCCCAGCGATCGGCCGAGATGCGCGCCACCCAGCCGCGGCCATAGGGCTGGGCGAGCAGCGCATGCGGCGCCCGGCGCAGCAGAGGGTTCAGCTCGACGAGCGCGCCGCGGATGGGCGAGCCCACGGCAACGGTGCGGCTCGAGCGGCCCTGAACCGTTGCGAGCGTCTCGCCGATGTCCACGCGATCGACCGCCCAGTACTCGATCTCCGGCGTGTACCAGAGCACCTCTCCCAGCGGAGCCGTGACGCCCACGGTCGCGATCCCGTCCTCGATCCGCGCCCAGACGTGGCGGCCGGGGAGGTACTGGCGGTCGGATGGAAGTGCGAAGCGGGCGGAGGGGGCGGTGGCGACGACCGAGATCTCACTCACGAAACGCGAGCCTGATGCGTACCCCGGACGGAAACTGCCTGGCTAGCGCTTAAGCGATTCCGACTATTCGCCAGGGCGCTTCGGCCGGCCCGTCCAGGGCCAGGGTCCAGCGCTCGGTGAACGTCGCCGCGCTGTCCTTCGATCCGCTCACCACCGCGGTCGTGTCGCGGTCCTCCACGTAGCGCCGTCCGCCAAGCTGGACGTCGACCGTCATCGTGGCCGGCAGCTGCTCCACCTGTACTCCCGCGATCCGGATCCCCTTCACGCGGGGGCCGCGCACAACGAGGCGCGTCGAGCGCGCCGCGTCGCCCGCGTAGAGCAGCGCGGCAACCGCCTCCGGCGACGCGATTCGCTCGAGCGCGGCGTCGTCCCCGTCCACGGCCTCGGTCCACGCCTCGACCGCGCGCCGGGCCGCGGCCTCGAGCACGTCCGGAGCGAAGCGGGCGTCCGCCAGCGAAAGGTCGAGAGCGCGGGCACGCGCGTCGCCGTCGAATTCGACCTGCGCGAGGTCGACCGTGGTGAAGCCCTCCGGAAGCCCATCCGCCACGGCAAGCTCCGTGAGCGACTCGTCGTCGAGCCGCTGCTCGTCCGACCATGGCGAGGCGATGATCTGCCCGTCCAGATGATGGTCGCCCTCGGCGCGCTGCTCGATCGACTGGACCATCCACGCCCCGTTCGAGCGCGCGAGCGTCCAGTACTCCACCAGGGTCACGAGCTCGTCCTTCTCGCCCTTGCGCATAACGCGCTGGCCGGCGCGGTCCTCCACGTACGCCTTCAGCTTCGCCTCGATCCGGATGACCGCGCGGTCCTCGTCGTCGTCCTCGCGGTTCGTGATGCCCACGTACAGGACCTTCGGGTCCTCCAGCACCTCCACGCGGTTGTGCCAGCCCCTCTTTTCGAAGTCGTCCAGGCGCCGCTGCCACTCCACAAGCAGGTCCGGCCCGACCAGGCGGGCGAGGCCCTGGCGGTCGCGGGCGTCCCAGGCCATCTGCGCCGCGCGGAACAGCGCGACCGCGTGACGCTCGAGCTCGTCCGAGGCGAAGTAGGCATCGTCCTCCGCGGCCTCCGCTGAGGCGGTCCGCACCTCGCGGTCGCGCTCGCGGAGCTTGCGCCGGTAGCGGACCGAGTGGATCGCCAGGTAGAGCAGGAATACCCCGAAGAGGGCGAACACGAGGAATCCGACGACCGGGTCGCCCTCGCCGCTGCCCGACGAGCCGCCTCCGAAGCCGCCGCCACCTCCGCCTCCGCCGCCGCCGCCAAACCCGCCGCTGCCGGAGCCAGCCTGAGCGATAATCAGCAGTAGCGACCCCATCTAGTGGAGAGGATAAGAAACGGGGGGCGCAGGGCGCAAACCGGTGGTAGCGTGCGGCATGGCCCTGAGATTCGCCCTCTGTACCTCGCTCACGATCGTCCTGCTCGCCGCACCGGCCGGCGCCCTTGCCGCGGATGTCGTGGTGCCGAGCTCGGTTGCCGCCTCGGCCGCCGTTCCCCCGGGCGGGTCGAAGACGCTGGCGCTGAGCTGCCCGGCCAGGGCGGTGGCGCTGAACGCCGCCGTGACGAACCACGACCCCGGTGTGACCGTCCGGCGCTCCATCCCGGGCCGCCGGGCAGGCAGTTGGAGCTTCCGCCTCACGGGTGCGAACGGCGGCGGAGGAGTGCGGGCAGTGCTGCGCTGCGTGCGACTCCAACTGCCGGTCGGCGTGTCGGGCGCGCGCCTCGATGTGAGCACGCGCAGGTCGCCGGTCGAAGTGCCCGCCGGCGGCGGCATCGTGCGGCTGCGCTGCGGAGCGGCGTGGGTCGGAACCGGCTACGGCTTCGACCCCGGCACGAGCGGCGACGCGCGGCTCGCGTCGGTCGTGCCAAGGGCTCATGGCTGGGACTTCATCATCGCGAACGCGGCCTCCACGCCCGCCACCGCCCGCGTCAGCGCGCGCTGTCTGCGAAAGACGGTCACCTCCACTGGTGGGCGGCTCCGCTTCGCCGTGGCTCGCCTCGTGTTCTCGGACCTCATCGGACGCATGCCGGGATCCGCCGGCACGTTCACCGAAAGATGCGCCCAGAGCCAGTTCAGCCTCGCAACCGGCTACGTCGTCGACCGGACCAGTGACGTGGAACTCAGGCTCACGCATCCGGAGGGTCGGCGGGCGGGCCGCTTCAGGTTCCGGCGCGCAGCGAGCGAGGACGTCGTGACCACATACCTGGTCTGCCTCAGCCGCCGCACGCAGTTCCACTAGCCGCTGCGGCGGCGCGGGCGCACTAGCATCCCGCGCCGCATGCAGTTCGACCTCACCGACGAGCAGCAGGACATCCGGCGGCTCGTCCGCGACTTCGCCGATGGCGAGGTTCGCCCGGTCGCGGAGGAGCTCGATCGCGAGAAGCGCTTCCCGTACGAGATCGTCGCGAAGCTCGGCGGACTCGGGCTGATGGGGATCCCCTATCCCGAGGAGTTCGGGGGCGGCGGCGCGGACAACCTGAGCTATGCGATCGCGATCGAGGAGCTGGCGCGGGTGGACTCGAGCGTGGCGATCACCGTGGCCGCGCACACCTCGCTCGGCACCTGGCCGCTGTACGCGTTCGGATCCGACGAGCAGAGGGCCGAGTGGATGCCGCGACTCTGCGCCGGCGAGCTGCTCGGCGCCTTCGGGCTCACCGAGCCCGAGGCCGGCTCGGACGCCGGGAATGTCCGCACGCGCGCCGAGCTCGACGGCGCTGACTGGGTCATCAACGGCGCCAAGCAGTTCATCACGAACAGCGGCACGGACATTTCGGGCTACGTGATCATCACCGCGCGCACGGGCGAGGGCGAGGTGTCGAACCTGCTGGTGCCGAACGGGACGCCGGGCTACGAGATCGGCGAGTCCTACCGGAAGATGGGCTGGAACGCCTCCGACACGCGACCGCTCGCGTTCGAGGACTGCCGGGTGCCCGAGGACAATCTTGTCGGGCCGCGCGGGCAGGGCTTCAAGCAGTTCCTGCAGACCCTTGACGGCGGCAGGATCGGCGTGGCGGCGCTGGGCGTGGGCCTGGCGCAGGGCGCACTCGACGAGGCGCTCGCCTATGCGAAGGAGCGCGTGGCATTCGGCCAGCCGATCTCGAAGTACCAGGCGATCCAGATGAAGCTCGCCGACCTATCCACCGAGATCGAGGCGGCGCGCCTGCTCACCTACAAGGCCGCCATCGAGAAGGACCTCGGCCGCAACTTCTCGCTCACCGCCGCTCAGGCGAAGCTGAAGACCGGCCGGCTCGCGGTGCGGGCGACCGAGGAGGCCGTGCAGATCCACGGGGGCTACGGCTACATCGAGGAGTACCCGGTGTGCCGCTTCTACAGGGACGCGAAGATCCTCACCATCGGCGAGGGAACCGACGAGGTCCAGCAGATGGTGATCGCTCGCGCGCTCGGTTGCTGAGGGGTAGGCTCGCGCCACACCCCCGATCCCAAGGAGGAACCATGGCTGATGCCGGCCTCTTCATCGGCTGGGGCCAGGTCGTACGCGGGCGGGAGGATCGCGCCCTCGACGTCTTCAACGAGACGATCGAGCTGTACGGCCAGATGCAGTCGGACGGTCGCATCGAGAGCTTCGAGGTGTGCCTGCTCCAGCCGCACGGCGGCGAGCTCGGCGGCTTCGAGCTCATTCGCGGGAGCGAGGAGCAGATCGATGCGCTGCGCCGCTCCGAGGACTTCGAGCGGATCAACACGAAGGCGTCCCTCGTGGTGGACGACCTCGGCATCGTGGACATGTTGATCGGCGAAGGTCTCGGGCGCGCGATGGCGATCTACCAGGAGGAGATCTCGGTAGTCGCCTAGCGATCCACGGCTAGGGTGCGGCGCCGATGCGTCGCACCCTTGCCCTCTGGCTGCTGCTCTTCGCCGCCTACGCGGCCACGCTCGGCCTTAGCGCCTTCGGGGCCTCCGACTACGGCGGCGACGAGCCCCACTATCTCCTGGCCGCCCAGTCGATCGTCGAGGACGGCAACGTGGACGTGCTCGACGAGTACGCCCAGCGCACGTACTCCGACTTCTATCCGTACACGCTTCGTCGTCACGGCCCGACGACCGAGGGCCGCCTGAACGAGCCCCACGGCATCGGGTTTCCCCTGCTGATCGCACCGGCGTATGCGATCGGCGGCGTGAAGGCGGTGGAGCTGTTCCTCGCGGCGATCGCAGCGCTTGCGGTGGCGCTGGCCTATCGGCTCGCGCTCCGAGTGGCACCCGACCCGTGGGCGCTCGGCGCCGCCCTCGCCGTCGGGCTCAGCCCACTGTTCCTGGCATATGGCAGCGCCGTCTACCCGGAGCTCGCGGCGGGTGCCGCGCTCGCCGGGGCGGCGCTGCTGGCGCTGCGACTCCGCGACCGAGTCACGCGGCCGGACGCGTTCGCCTGCTTTGCACTGCTGGGCGCGCTGCCGTGGCTGGGCACGAAGTTCGTGCCGGCGGGCGTGGTGATCGGCGCGCTGGCGGTGCCGGCGCTCTGGCGCGCGCCGCGGCGGACGCTGGCGGTGGGAGCGGTCGAGGTCTCGCTCTTCTCCGTGGCTCTCTACGTGGCCTTCAACGAGGCGCTGTATGGCGGGCCCACCCCGTACGCGGCGGATTTTGCGGGCGAGAATGCCACCGACGCGGACTCACCCGGCGGCTACCTCGAGCGCAGCTACCGCCTGGTGGCCCTGTTCCTCGACCGCGAGTACGGGCTGCTGCGCTGGGCGCCGGTGTTCGTGCTCGTCTTCGCCGGCGTCTGGTGGCTGTGGCACTCGCATCGCGAGCGGCTCGCGCAGGCCGTGCCTGGGGTGCGTGACATCGAGCTGGCGGCCGCGCTCTGCGCCGCGGCGCTCGGCGCCCAGCTCGTGGTGGCGGCCTTCGTGGCGCCCACGATGTTCGGCTTCTGGTTCCCGCCCCGGCACCTATTGGCCGGTCTGCCGCTGGCGGTGCCGCTCGTGGCCCTGGGCCTGCGCCACATGCCGCGGATCGGGAGCGTGCTCGCGGCGCTCACCCTGGCGGGGTCGGCGTGGCTCTATGCCGACGTGCGCTGGGGCGACGGGTCGTTCGTCACCGATCGGCCGGACGCGCCGTTCGGGCCGCTCACCGACGCGCTTCCGCGGTTCGAGCCCGGCGGCGGGTGGCCGTTCTGGCTGGCCGGCGCGGTGGGCATCGCCGTGCTGGTGCTCATCCTGCGCGAGGCGCGCGCGGCGCGCCACTCGCGCCAGACCGCTGGCGCCACTCGCGCGAGGTACTCGGGGTAGCGCACGAACGAGCGCCCTGTTTCGCGGCGGCGGAAGTCGATCGGGACCTCAACTGCGTCGATCCCGGCGCCCCACAGTGAGATCGTGAGCACCTGCGCGTAGTTGTAGTCGTGCCGGATGCGGGCGGCGGCGACCGCACGGGCCGAGAACGCGCGGCACCCCGTCTGGCCATCGCTCGTGACGGTGCCGAGCAGGGTTCCGAGCAGCGCGCTCGTCGAGCGGTTGGCGAGGGTGCGATGCCACGACATACCCTCGCGCCGGCCGAGGAAGCGCGAGCCGAGCACGTAGTCCGCGCGCCCGCGCGCGACCGGCTCGAGCACCCGCTCGACGTCGGCCGGGTCGTACTCGCCGTCGCCGTCGATGTACACGGCTGCCGCATAGCCCTCGTCGCGGGCGATCTCGAGGCCCGTGCGCAGCGCGGCGCCGAGTCCTCGCGACCTCTGCGCCGAAACGACGCGCGCGCTGTGCTCGCGGCCGATCGCGGCCGTGGCGTCACGGGAGCCGTCGTCCACCAGCAGCACGTCCATCGGCAGGCCGCAGGCGGTCGGGCGGAATGCCGGCAAGCACCCAGCCCACCGCACGCTCCTCGTCACGGGCCACCACGATGGCGAGACAGCGCTCGGCGGCCTCCGCCGCGGGCGCCGGCTGCACCCGCGGGTCCTCCGCCGGCACGAGCGTGCGCCCGCGGGCGGCCTCCGGCTGCGGCAGGCCGAGCAGGCGGGCGATCGTCGCGGCCAGCTCGAGGAGCGAACGCGACTCGCGCGAGACCGCTCCCGGCAGCGCGCCCTCGCCCCACACGACGAACGGCACCGGGGTCTCGCCCCAGTCGAGATGGCCGTGCCCGCCGATCCCGCGGCCCTGGCCGTGGTCGGCCATCAGGATCACGGTGGCGCCGTCGAGCCGGCCGCTCTCCTCGAGGAAGCGCAGGAAGCCGCCCACGTGGCGGTCGGTCTCGGCGAGCTGATCGAGGTACTCCGGGCTGCGCACGCCGCGCACGTGGCCGAGCTGGTCGGCAGCGAGAAGCTGGAGCACGAGCAGATCCGGGTCCTCCTCCTCCACCACCCGCCGGCCCTCGGCCACGAGCGAGGCATCGATCTGCGAGGTCGGCTGCACGGAGGTCACCGAGCGCACCACGTCCTCGCCGAAGGGATCGAGCAGATGCGCGATCCCCACGAGCCGCCCGCGCCGGCCCTCGCGCTCCAGCACGTCGAACACCGACTCGCGGCGCACGCCCAGGCGCGGAGCGAAGTTCGAGCGCATGCCGTGCTCGGCCGGGGTCGCGCCGGTGAGCATCGACGAGAAGCAGACGACCGTGCGCGCCGGATACGCCGGCTCGACCGCGAGGTACTCCGTGCCCTCGCGCGCAAGCCTGTCCATGACGGGGGCATCCGCCTGCCAGAGCCGGCCGCGGTTGCAGCCGTCCACGACGATCACATACACGCGCTTCGCGAGTGCCTCCCCCGCGGGCTCGCGGTGCGCCCGCTCGGGATAGCGCGGCGTCCGGCGCGCGAACGCGCGCGCGGCGAGCGCGCCCAGGGCTGCGGCGATCGCCACGGCGGCGCCCACCCGCAGCAGCGAGCCGGCGCCCGGGTCCTCGGCCAGAAGCGTGCCCGCGCTGAGGACGATCAGGAGCTTCGGCAGCTGCTCGAGCGCGTTGCCGCTCGTGGGATCCGAGTTCGTGAGCACGAGGCGCCAGAACCGCAGCCCGTTCGTCCACGGCGCGCCGGTGCGCAGGTGGTAGTAGACCGAACCCCAGACGACGACCGTGAAGAACGCATAGCCGGCGAGCGCACCCGCGAGGAGCGCCGGCGCGCGCCACGGCTCAAGCAGCGGCAGCGAGGCCAGAGCGGCGAGCCAGAGCAGCGCCCGACCACGGAGCGCGAACGAGAAGCGCGACAGGACGAGCGCTGAGCCGCCCGCCCCGAGGAGGGCCAGCCCGAGCGACCCCTCAGGCGCCAGTCCGAGCGGCGCGGCCGCGAGCAGCACCAGCAGCGGATACACGATCGAGAAGGGGCGACCCTCGTTGAATACGTTCCAGGCCCGCGCGGCCCAGACCTCGACCGGACCGGCCGGGCGGGCACGCCCGACCGGGCTCACGCGCTGCGTTTCCACCTCGATCACGCGAGGCATCGTATTAGGGCGCCCTAATAGATGTCTGCGAGGCCTTCCACAGCCCGTGCAGGCGGCGCACATACGCGCTCGGCTTGTCGGCGTAGAGGCGCTCACCGAGAGCCATCGCCTCGCCCTGCAACGCGGACCTGCGCTCCTCCACGACCTCGAAGAACCCAGGCTCCGCATCGGCATGCTCGCTCGCCCAGGCGGCCAGCATGGCGAGGTCGTGGTCGTCCCCAAGCCGGTTGGCCAGCTGGTGCGCCTCGTCGCCGAGTGCCTCCATCACCGGCGGCCACAGCGCTCGCAACAACGTGTGGTGGTGCCAGAGCTCCTTCACGCGCTTGCGCCACTCGTGGAGCGCCTCGGCGCTCGGATCCGCCCGCGCTGCCCGGAAGTCACGGCGCCCGCGGCGGTAGGTGCGTTCGAGGCCATCGCGCAGCGCGTCGAACGAGTCGCGTTCGAGTGGCCACTCATCCACGCGCCCGCGCGCCTCGCGCAGCATCGCGACCACTCCCGCGGCGGCCGTTCGGCGGCCGTCGCCAGCATCGGCGCGGTGAGCCTGAATCTGCTTTCGCAGCTCCTCTTCCGTCCCGGCCGGAAGGTCGAGCGAGCTCAGCGTGTCCAGCATCACGTCGTTGTCGCGCACGCCCGCCAGCTCGCGACCGGCGTCCCGGAAGCAGGTGTTCTCACGGCGGAAGGTCGCGTCGCCGAGTTCCCCACGCGTCAGGCGGAGCAGGGCGCGCAGTTTCTTCAGGTCCTTGCGTGCCTCGTGCACCGCCTCCTCGGCACTGCTGTCCGTCTTGCCGCTCAGCTCCGCGATCGCGTGGTCGATGCGGCCGTACGCAATGAGGACGATGCGCTCGGGAAGCGGCTCGCCCGCCTTCAGGCGGTATGCGCGCTCGGAGCCCACGGGCCGAGGCTACCTGGGACGCGCCGCTACTGCTCTCGCTCGAGCAGCTTCGCGGCTGCGCTCGCCGGGTCGAGCCGCCGGGCCACCACCTCGTCGAGCAGCTCCTGCACCGAGGGGTCGTCGCGCACCTGAGCCTCGAGCTCGCGGCGCAGCCGTCCGGCCGCCAGCGCCACCACCTCGTTCATGAGGTTGCGCTTGCGCCGCTCGGCGAGGGTGCCCTGCTCCTCGATAAAGACGCGGTGCTCGGCGATCTTCTCCGCGAGCTCCTCGGTGCCCTCGTTGCGGCTCGCCTCGGTCTTCACGATCGGCACGCGCCAGCCCTCCTGGGGACCGAGCGACAGGACGCCGCGGATCTCGCGCACCATCGTGTCGGTGAGCGGGTGGTCGGCCTTGTTGACGGCGATCACGTCCGGGATCTCCATCACGCCCGCCTTCAGCGCCTGGATCGAGTCCCCGCTGCCGGGCATGAGCACCAGCACGACGGTGTCGGCGTGGTCGATGATGTCCACCTCGGCCTGCCCCACTCCCACGGTCTCGAGGAACACGTCGTCCTTCCCGCTCGCGTCCATCAGGAGCGCGGCCTGGAGCGTTGCCTCGGACAGGCCGCCGAGCGAGCCGCGACTCGCCATCGAGCGGATGTACACGCCGGGGTCGAGGAAGTGGTCGGTGAGGCGGATGCGGTCGCCGAGCAGGGCGCCCTGCGTGAACGGAGAGCTTGGGTCGATCGACAGCACGGCCACCTGGCGATCGAGCCCGCGCGCGTGCTCGATGAGGCGCCCGATGAGGGTCGACTTCCCCACACCCGGCGGCCCCGTGAAGCCCACCACCGAGGCGCGCCCCGTGCGGGGATAGACCTCGCGCACGAGCGCCCAGCCCTCGGGGTCGTCGTTCTCAACCAATGAGATGGCGCGCGCAAGCGCTCGCTTGTCACCGGCGAGCAGGTTCTCGGCGAGATCGGCGGCTGTGCGTCCGGGGCCGGCCATGGTGGCGGAACTCTACGGGGACGGTCAGCGGGCGCACGGCAGCGGTGAAGGGTGCGGCTTCCGTCGACCGTCCTGTCCTGACCACCGTATAGGTGGTCTAGGCAGGATGGTTGCTCACTTCAATGCTGCCGTTCACCGCACGGCGAACACCCACGCGGTGCGCACTGGGCGCCGCGGCGTCCCGGGCGAGTGCGACCACGACAGGTGCAGGTGGGGGGCGCAGCCCCGGGAGGGCTTGCAGACGGACGGATGGCCATGGTTGAAGTCGCCGTTCCAGCCGACCCAGCGGAACGGGAAGCGCGGGCGGTACTGGCGCGGCTCGGCCCAGCGCGCGAGGCGCGACACGTCGGCCCAGGTGCCGCCCGCTCCTGGCCCGATGTCGACCGCCAGACCGAGCGGGTGCTCGCCAAAGGGCTCGTGGCCGACCGTTCCGAAGCCCTCCGTGATGCGCACGTGGTAGCGGCGGACCAGGTAGAGCACGTCGGCGAGGATGCGCCGGTCCACGCGCACCCAGGTCTGGCCGGGCAGTGGCACGAATCGCCCGCCGCCGGTCACCCGCATGGTGCGGCCCACCTGGCCGGGCGGTCCGTAGTCGACGCTCTCGCACGCCAGGTCGAGCGCGTCGTCCGTCTCGGCAAGCACGCTGTCGACCCCGCGGCTGCACCAAACGCTGTCCGAGCCACCGTCCCGCACGTCGATCGAGTCGTCGCCCCTGCCACCGTCCGCGAAGTCGGCGCCGGCACCGCCGAGCAGGCTGTCGTCGCCAGAGCCGCCGGTGATGCGGTCGTCGCCGTCGCCGCCGAGCAGCGTCGCCGGAATGGATGCGGAAACGCTCACCGAGTCATCGAAGTCGCCGGCATCGACCTCCATGCCAGCGAACTGGCCACTGCCGACGGGCGGCGAGCAGCTCGCGCTCTCGTCCGCCCCCACGCTGCAGCCGGGTCCGGCAACGAGCGGGGCAGCGCCGTCCGAGACGATCAGCGAGGTGCTCGTAAGGCTCGGGGCAACGGTGAGCAGGTTCGCCTCCCCCGGCGCGGCGGCAACCCGCAGGACGTCGCCGTCCACGGACACGCTCGCCGCCTCGGCTGTCGGCGCGAGCGCCAGCAGCGCAACGCCGACCGCTAGCCCAGGTGCTCGGAGACGTCCCAGGTCCACAGCTCGACCACGTTGCCATCGGGGTCGGTCACATAGGCGGCTCGCCCCGCGCCGTCGAACGCCAGCTCCTTGACCTCCTCGCCGCGCTCGCGCACGAGTTCCACCGCGCGCTCGTAGTCGGACTCGGCTATGTGCATCGCGAAGTGCACGTGCACCCCGCCGCGGCCACCGGCGAGCCCAACCTGCGGGCGCCACAGCCCGATCCGCGTGCGATCGCCGGCCATCACCCAGATCGCCTCGCGATCGGGCCAGCGCTCCACCACCGGCAGCCCGAGCACGCCGGAGTAGAAGCGCTCCGCCTCCTCCAGGTCCACCACCTCGAGCACCAGCTCGGAGACCCCGGTGACCGGGACGCTCACATGCCCTCCGCGGGTTCCCACAGCTCGAAGCGGTTGCCCTCGGGATCAACAGCCCAGCCGAAGCGGCCAATGCCCTCCTGGTCCTGAGTCTCCTCATCCACCTCGGCCCCGGCCGCGCGCAGACGCTCGAGCACGCCGTCGAGCGAGGCCACCCGGAAGTTGACCATGAAGCCCTGGCCCGACGGCCCGAAATAGTCGGTGTCGGCCTGGAAGATCCCGAAGACGAGACCATCGGAGCGCATCAGCTCCTCATTCGGAATGCCGAGCGTCTCCTCGTACCAGGCCTTCAGCGCATCGGGATCGCGGGCTCGGAAGAAGACGCCCCCGACGCCCGTCACGCCATCACTCATACGCCAGCGCCCTCAGCACGTCGAGCCGCGACGCCCGCCGCGCCGGCCCGATCGCCGCCACCACGCCCGCAAGGGCCGCCAGCACGAGCAGGATCAGCAGCGTGGCGACCGGATACGAGAGCTTGAAGCCCTCGTCGGCCAGCGGCCGCGACACGAGCACGGCGAAGATCACGCCGAGCACGGTGCCGAGAATGGCGCCGATCAACGCGGTGATCACCGCCTCGTATCGCACCATCGTGCGGACCTGCCGGCGCGACATCCCCACCGCGCGCAGCATCCCGAGCTCGCGCGTGCGCTCGTGGATCGACAGGGCGAGCGTGTTCACGATGCCGAACAGCGACACGATCACAGCCAGCGACAGCAGGGCGTACACGAGCCCGAGCAGTGAGTTCACCTGCGCCTCCTGCTGGTCCTTCAACTGGCTCTGGTTCTGGACCTCGACCGTCGGGAAGGCGTCCTTCAGCGTGGCGTCCATCTCGTCCTGCACCTGCTTCGGTGACGCATCCGGCGCGAGCCGCGCCAGGGCGAGGCTCGGCTGGAGCCGGCCGAACTGGCGCGTGGCTCGCTCGTCCACGATCGCCTTTCCGAGCAGGTCGAGCTCGCCCTCCACGGTGCCGACCACCCTGAACGTGGCCGTTCGCTCGAGCGGCGTGCGCAGGCGCAGCGTGTCGCCCACCTCGAGCCCCTGATCGCGAGCGAAGTTCTCGTCCACGATCGCGTCGCGCGGCCCGAGTCCGGTGAGCACCGCCGGGTTGCCGCTCGTGAACGTGAGCGCCAGCACCGAGCCGAGCGTGGCCGGGTCGACCGCCGCCACGCGCACGTTCTGGCCGCCGTTCGGCAGCGCGCCGGTGGCGTAGGTGATCGACGACACGGTGTCCACGCCGTCGGTCTCGCCCGCCCGCCTGACGGCCTCGCGGGGGATCGGCGAGAAGCCGTCGCTGTTCTGGAGCACGATCTCACCGCGGAAGCTCTCGTCGATCGTCTTGGCCACCGACGACTTCAGCCCCGCGGCGAAGATGGTCACGAACACCACGAGCGCCAGGCCGATCATGAGCGCCGCGGCCGTGGTGGCCGTGCGCCCCGGCTTGCGCATCGCGTTCTCGCGGGCGAGCCGGCCGGTGAGGCCGCGCAGGCGCTCGAGCGGGCGACCCGTGAGCGATGCCAGCGGGCGCACGAGACGCGGCGAGAACAGCGACACGCCGAACAGCATCAGCGCCGCCCCGCCGCCGAGCAGCCCGGCGGCGCTCCCGGAGTCCTCGATGCCGCCGAACAGGCCGATCAGCATCATCGCCAGTCCGGCGAAGCCGACCACGAGCGCGATGACCGTGACTGCGCGGCTGCGCGGCTTCGTGTCCTGGAGCTCCGACTCGCGCAGCGCCGCCATCGGCGTGACGTGCGTGGCCTTCAGAGCCGGCACGAGCGCCGCGACGAGCGTGACCACCACGCCCACGATCAGCGACACGATCACCGTCCGCAGCGTCACGACGGTGCCGGTGTTCGGCAGGTCGATCCCCACCGCCTTGAACAGCTCGTTGATGCCGAAGGCGAAGCCCACGCCGCCGACGAGCCCTGCCGCCGCCCCGAGCAGCCCGAGCACGAGCGCCTCCAGCCCGACGGTGGCGAGCAGCTGCGGGCGTGAGGCGCCGAGCGTGCGCAGCATGCCGAACTCGCGCGTGCGCTGGGCGACCGTGATCGAGAACGTGTTGAAGATCTGGAACGCGCCCACGAACAGCGACACCCCGGCGAAAACGAGCAGCGCGATCCGCAGGAACTTCAGGTTGTCCGCGATGTCGTCCGTCTGGCGCTGGGCCGCCTCCTCGCCGGTCTCCACCTGCACCTGCTGGGGCATCACGCGAGCGATCCGGTCGCGCAGCTCCTCAGCGCTCACCCCGTCCTCGGCCGCCACCGAGATCTGGTCGAACTGGCCCTCGCGGTCGGTGATCCGCTGAGCCTCGGGCAGGACCACCTCGGCAATGCCTGCGCCCCCGAAGCTCGTGTCGCCGAGCTTCGTCAGGCCCACGACCTCGTACGACTTCGCCTCGTGGGTGCCGGCCAGGCGCACCGTGCCGCCCACCTTGAGGTCGCCGGTGTCCGCGGTCTGCGTGTCGATCGACGCCTCCGTCGCGTTCCGGGGCTTGCGGCCCTCGACGTAGTCGAGCGTCTCGAAGCGGTCCGGTAACAGCGAGGCGATGAAGTTCGGGGCGAAGCTGTTGCCGATCGGGTCGCCCTTGCTGTCCACGAAGCGGCCGACGGCGAAGACGGAGCCGGCGGCGGTCTCCACGCCGTCAACCTTGCGAACGCGGTCGATCAGGCGAGCCGGGAATCCGGGCGGGGTGGCGTCATCGGTCTGGATGTCCTGGCGCGTCGTGACCGCGACGTCCGTGCCCTTGAGCGACTCACTGAAGATGTCGCTGAAGGACTGGTTGATCGTGTCCGTGAGCACGTACGTGCCCGCCACCAGCGCCACCCCGAGGAAGATCGCGAGCCAGGTGCTGAGGGCCCGCAGCTTGCGGGCCGCTATCCCGCGCAGCGCGACCTTGGTCACGCCACGTCCTTCATCAGCTCGATTACCTCCTCGGCGGTGCCGGCCTCGCCGTCGTGCACCACGAGACCGTCGCGCAGCACCACGAGCCGGTCGGCATACGAGGCGGCCTCCGGGTCGTGCGTGACCATCACGACGCTCTGGCCGAACTCGTCCACGGCCGTGCGCAGCAGCCGCAGCACCTCCTCGCTCGACTTCGAGTCGAGGTTGCCCGTGGGCTCGTCCGCGAACACCACGGCCGGGCGCGACGCCAGCGCGCGCGCTACCGCCACCCGCTGCTGCTGGCCACCCGAGAGCTCGGCCGGCCGATGCGTGAGCCGGTCGCGCAGCCCGACGGTGTCGATCAGGCGGTCGAACCACTCGGAGTCCGGCTTGCGGCCGGCGATCGACAGCGGCAGCAGCACGTTCTCCTCGGCCGTCAGAACCGGGATCAGGTTGAAGAACTGGAACACGAAGCCGAGCTTGTCGCGACGCAGGCGCGTGAGCTCAGCGTCGTCGAGGCCGCTGATCTCGTCGCCGTCGAGCGTGACGCTCCCGGAGGTCGGCCGGTCGAGCCCCGCGAGGATGTGCATGAGCGTGGACTTCCCCGAGCCGGACGGCCCCATGATGGCGCTGAAGCGCCCGCGCTCGAAACCCACGGTCACGCCGGCCAGCGCATTCACGGCGGCGTCGCCCTCTCCATAGCGGCGGCGGACATCCACCGCGGTGACGATCGAATCCATGCCTGCAGGTTGGCATAGTGCTCCGCATGGATCCGAGGACGATGTGGGGCTCGGGCAACTACGCCGCCGTGGCCGAGAAGATCTCCGAGGCCGGCGAGCTCGTGATCGAGCGCTCTGGCCTGGAGCCGGGCATGGACCTGCTCGACATCGCCTGCGGAACCGGTAACGCCACGATCCCCGCGGCGCGAGCGGGCGCCCGCGCGACCGGCCTCGACTTCTCGGCCGAGCTGCTCGCAATTGCACGCGAGCGCGGCAGCGACGCGATGGTCGAGGTCGAATGGATCGAGGGCGACGCGCAGGAGCTGCCCTTCGACGACGCCAGCTTCGATCGCGTGATCTCGACCTTCGGGCACATGTTCGCGCCCGACCACAGGCGCACGGCCGACGAGATGCTGCGCGTGTGCCGCCCAGGAGGCACGATCGCCGTCGCGTGCTGGACGCCCGAGGGCGCGATCGGGCGGATGTTCCGCACCGTCGCCGAGCTGGTCCCGCCGCCGCCTGGCGGCACGCCGCCGATCCTCTGGGGAACCGAGGAGCACCAGCGCGAGCTGCTCGGCCAGGGGGAGTTCGATCAGCACGAGATCGAGTGGGAGGACGAGTCGGTCGAGTCCTACGCCCAGTTCATGCTCGAGAGCTTCGGGCCGCTGCTGAACGCGCGCGAGCTGCTGGCCGAGCGGGAGGGCGAGCTGGACGAGGGCTTCAGGGCGTTCCTGGCCCGCGAGAATCTGAACGACGACGGCACCCTGCGCTTCAGCGGCGAGTACCTGCTGGGCGTGGTCTCGAAGCCCGGCGGCTAGATAGCCGCCCGCTCCAGTACCTCGATCTCCTCGATCGCCCGCCCCGCGCCAAGCGCCACGCATGTAAGAGGGTTGTCGGCGAGCCTGACGGGCACGCCGGTCTCGGCCTCGAGCCGCTCGCGGAACCCGCGCAGCATCGCCCCGCCGCCGGCCATGAGGATGCCGTGGCGGGTGAGGTCGGCGGCCAGCTCGGGCGGCGTGTTCTCGAGGGCGTCCTTCACCGAGTCGATGATCTCCACGGCCAGCGGCTCGAGCGCGTCGCGCATCTCGGCGCTGTTGATGGCCGCCTCGCGCGGCAGCCCGCTCACCGGATCGCGGCCCCGCACCTCGGTGCCGCCCTCGGTCTCGTCCGGCGCAACGCCCCCCACCTCGAGCTTCACGGCCTCTGAGGTGGTCTCGCCGATGGCGAGCCTGTGGTGGCGGCGGATCCAGCCGGCCACGGCGTCGTCGAAGTCATAGCCGCCCACCCGCAACGAGCGCGAGACCACGATCCCGCCCAGCGAGATCACCGCCACCTCGCTCGTGCCGCCGCCGATGTCCACCACCACGTTGGCCATTGGCTCCTCGATCGGCAGCTCGGCACCTATGGCCGCGGCCATCGGCTCCTCGATCAGCTGCACCGAGCGGGCTCCGGCGCCAAGGCACGCCTCCACGAGCGCGCGCCGCTCCACGTCGGTGATGCCCGACGGCGCGCACATCACGAGGCGCGGGTGCGCGAAGCGGCTCTTGTGCACGCGCCCGATGAAATGGCGCAGCATCGCCTCGGTGACCTCGAAGTCCGTGATCACGCCGTGGCGCAGCGGCCGGACCGCCGAGATCGCAGCCGGTGTGCGCCCGATCATGCGCTGGGCCTCCTCGCCGACCGCGTGCACCTCATCGGTGCGAGTGTCCACGGCGACCACCGACGGCTCCGATACCTGGATGCCCTCGCCGCGCACGTAGACGAGCGTGTTGGCGGTGCCGAGGTCGATGGCCATGTCGCGCCCGCCGATGCGCATGCGCCGCCTGCGTCGGACGACGCCGCGATGTGAGATCGGCCCGCCGCTCATGCGCGCAGGAACGCCAGGACCGCCAGCACGCGCCGGTGGTCCTCGGGGGCGGGGGGAAGCCCGAGCTTGCCGAAGATGCTCGTCACGTGCTTCTCGACGGCGCGCTCGGTGACCGTCATCTGCGTTGCGATCGCGTTGTTCGAGCGTCCCTCGGCCATCAGCTCCATCACCTCGCGCTCGCGCGGGGTGAGCTCGGCGAGCGGGTCGTCGCGGCGCGCGCGGCCCACGAGCTGGGCCACCACCTCCGGGTCGAGCGCCGAGCCGCCCTCGGCCACGCGCATCACCGACTCCACGAAGCGATCCACGTCCGCCACGCGGTCCTTGAGCAGGTAGCCCACGCCGCCGGCGGAGTCGCCCACGAGGTCGAGGGCGTACCCCTCCTCCACGTACTGGGAGAGGACGAGCACCCCGGTTTGGGGATGCGAGGCCCGGATCTCGAGCGCGGCCCGCAGGCCGTCGTCTGTGTTCGTCGGGGGCATTCGTATGTCCACCACTGCAACGTCGGGCTTGTGGGCGTTCACCTTACGGATCAGGTCCTCGGCGTCGCCCGCCTGGGCCACCACGTCGAAGCCCTTCTCCTCCAGCAGCCGCACAACGCCCTCGCGCAGCAGCACCGAGTCGTCGGCCACAACTACCCGCATGGAATCCTCGCCGTGATCGTGGTTCCGTGTCCCTGCGGCGACTCCACGTCGAGCCGGCCCTCGAGCACCGCGAGGCGATCGGCGAGGCCGCTCAGGCCCGTGCCGCGCCCGGGGTCGGCGCCGCCAATGCCGTCGTCGGCCACCTCCACGACCACGCGGCCGTTGTGGCGCTCAACCTGCACGGTCGCGTGCGTGGCCTCCGAGTACTTCGCCACGTTCGTGAGCGCCTCGGCCACCACGAAGTAGGCGGCCAGCTCCACCGCCTCGGGCAGGCGCTCGTCCGGCAGCTCCCCGAGCTCCACCGGCACGGGTGCCCGGTTCGCGAGCGTCGCGAGGGCCGTGGCGAGGCCGCGGTCGGTGAGCACCGCCGGGTGGATTCCGCGCGCCAGCTCGCGCAGCTCCTCGAGCGCGGAGTCGAGCTCCGTTCCGGCGGTTTCGAGCAGCTGCTCGGCGGCCAGTGGGTCCTCGTTCAGCTTGGAGCGCGCAAGCCTGATGTTGAGCGCCATGGAGACGAGGCGCTGCTGGGCCCCGTCATGCAAATCGCGCTCGAGGCGGCGGCGCTCCTCCAGGCCGATCCGGAGCATGCGCTCGCGCGATCCGCGCAGCTCACCGATCTTCGCGCGCAGCTCGGCATCGAGTCGCTCGTTGTCGAGCGCCAGCGCCGCGGCCGCACCCGCCGCCTCCACGTGCCCGCGCATCTGCGGGAGCGTCGGGTCGTGCACGATCGCCGCCACGCATTCGCCGTCGCGCTCAACCTTCGTGACAGCGCGTGAGGGGTCGTCCTCCGGCAGGTCGTAGTCGCGCCCGCGCGCGTCCACGTAGCGCCCCCGCTCCGGGAGCCAGAAGACGAGCTCCAGCGACGGGTCCTCGAGCGCATCGGCGAGCGCGTCACGCACGTGGCCGGGGCGCGGCGTCGCGCTGAGCTTCGTCATCAGCTCGCCGACCGCGCCGCCCTGCGCCATACGGGCGTGCACGAACGAAGCGAGGAACAGGTACGGCACGAGCGCGAGCGGAATGACCGAAAGGAGGAACAGGACGTCGACGGCGGCTCCCTCGGAGCCCGCCGTCTGCACGGCGAGCTGGCCGATCACGGCGATCATCAACGCGACGCCCGCGGCGTACACCGGCGCGTAGAGGCGGCGCTCGGGACGGGTGGCGCGGCGCCAGCGCCGGATCAGGCTGATCATCACGGCCGCCAGCACGCCGATCCCGACCAGGTTCACGAGGGCGCTCCAGATGCCCACGATCGACTCGTTGTGCTCGATCAGGATCGCGTTGTCCGGGCACCCGTCGCAGCCGTCTCTCGCCGGATCCAGGAACAGGTACATCGGAACGAGCCCGATTGTCACGAGCACGTAGCCGACGGTCACGATGCGGCGGTCGCCGCGTGAGAGCCCGCGGCCGTACGGCGCCGCGAGCAGCATGTGGAGGGCCGTGACGATGTAGATCGAGCTGACGAGCGCGCCGGCGGTGAATAGAACCGAGAGGTTCGACGCTGAGACCAGCCCCAGCAGCCACGCGAAGCCCGTGGCCACCATCAGCGACCCGACACTGTTGTTCGGCCGGCGGTCCCAGGCGAACAGGCCGGTCCCGATGAAGCCCCAGCCCACGATCAGCGCCACGGCGGCGGTGGCGCCGCGCAGGTCGACGTGGTCGCTCGTGGCGATCAGTGCGACGACAATCCCGCCGAGAATCGCCCCGGCTCCGGCCAGCCCCCAGAGCGCCCGCCGCAGCGACGTCAGAGCAGTGCCTCCAGCGCAGCGCCGGAGAGCTCAGCCTTTGGAATGAAACCGCGCACAGGACAACGCTCGCGCACCAGGCCCAGGTCCGCAAGGTCTCGGCTCGAAGTGAGCACGATCGCCGGGCCGGATCCGTTCTCCGAGAGCCGGGCGGCCACCTCGAGCCCGTCGATATCGGGGAGCTGCACGTCGAGCAGCACAACGTCCGGGCTCAGCTCCTCGACAGCGCGCAATGCGGAGCGCCCATCCTCGGCCTCGCCGATCACGTCGAAGCCCTCGGACTCGAGCAGCATGCGGGCGCTCGCCCGGAAGCTCGGGTGATCGTCGACGATGAGGATGGTCCTGGTCATTGCAAGTGCAATTGTGGCGGCGCGGGGCCCGTCTTCCAATACGGATAGCCGCACCTATGATCCGCACCGGCATGGAGGGCGCCACAGAGCCAATTGCAGCGCCACCGTCGGAGCTCCCCGAGTTCCGCGGTCCGCCGCCGCCCCGGCACGGCGGCCTCCTCACCCTGCTGCGCTTCCTGCGCCGCCACGAGATGCTGAACCTGAAGTACGGGCGCCTGGTCGCGCGGCTCGGGCTCTGGAAGCTGCGCCTGCGGGGCCGTCTGCTGCTGGACGGCATCGCGTTCGTGGGGCCGGGATGCAGCCTCGAGGTGAGGCGAGGAGCCACTCTCGAGCTGGGCCGCTGGTCCTGGGTGGGGCATGGGTGCAAGATCCGCAGTCACGAGGGCACGGTCTCCATCGGGGCCAAGACAGTCCTTGGCCAGGAGTGCACGATCTCCTCGTTTCAGCACGTCTCGATCGGGCGCGAGTGCGTGATCGCCGACCGCGTGATGCTGATCGACTTCGACCACGGGATGGTCGAGGTGGACCGCCCGATCCGCCTCCAGGGCATCTACAAGCGCGACGTGCGCGTGGGGAACAACGTCTGGATCGGCTACGGCGCCTGCGTCCTGCGCGGCGTGACGGTGGGCGACAACGCCGTGATCGGCACGAACGCGGTCGTCACGCGGGACGTGCCGGCGAATGCTGTGGTGGCCGGCGTGCCCGCACGGATCCTGCGCATGCGCAAGGAACCTGGGCGAATGCGCTTTCAGTAGGGATCCCCCTGGTACGGGCAGCCGCACCCTGAGCGGCGCAAAACCGCACTCTCAGACGCCAGCCAACCGCATGGGAAGCGCATTCCCAAAAGGAGAAGCTGCTTCGCATGAGAACTCAGCGCAGCACCTCCAAGTCCCAGTCCAACCACAACCTCGCAGCTCGTGTTGGGCGCTGGAGCGTCCAGCACCGCAAGACCGCCATCCTCGGATGGCTCGCTTTTGTGTTCGTCGCACTCGCAGTTGGCTTCAACCTCGTTCCCCAGAAGAACCTCGAGCCGAACGAGGGCATGCCGGGCGAGTCCGGCAAGGCCGGCCAGGTCCTGAAGGACGCCTACCCGGAGCAGCAGGAGGAGGCAGGTGAGCAGGTGCTCATCCAGAGCAAGTCGCTCAAGACGAGTGATGCGCAGTTCAAGTCCGCCGTCGCTGATGTAACCAAGCGGCTGGAGGGCACGAAGGGCGTTTCTGAAGTTGTCGGTCCGTACCAGGCCGGCTCCGAAGGTATCTCGAAGGACGGGCGTTCCGCCCTCGTCTCATTCACGCTCGCTGGCAAGTCGGACGTGACCGAGAAGTCAGTGGTTCACTCGCTGGCAGCCGTTGACGCCGCGCAGAAGGCGCATCCCGAGCTCCGCATCGAGGAGACCGGGGACGCGAGCATCACCAAGGCCACGCTGGCCAAGTCGAACGAGGAGATGGGCAAGTCAATGTTCATGTCGCTCGGACTCACGCTCATCATCCTGATGTTCGCGTTCGGGGCGCTCGTGGCGGCCGGAATCCCGGTTCTGCTCGGCCTCACCGCCGTGCTCGCCACACTGGGTCTGCTTGGCCCGGTCAGCCAGATCGCACCTGTGGATGCACAGGTGATGCACGTGGTCCTGCTCGTCGGCATGGCCGTCGGTGTGGACTACAGCCTGTTTTACGTCAAGCGGGCCCGCGAGGAGCGGGAAGCCGGACGTGAGACGGACGCGGCCATCGAGGCCGCAGCCGCGACCTCAGGTCGCGCGGTTGTGATCTCCGGCTTCACCGTCATGGTGGCCATGGCCGGTATGTACCTGGGCGGAATCTCCAATTTCGCCTCGTTCGCCACCGGCACGATCCTGGTGGTCGCAGTCGCCGTGATCGGCTCACTGACCGTGCTGCCCGCAGTGCTCTCGAAGCTGGGCGACAAGGTCAACAGGGGCCGGGTGCCGTTCCTCGGCCGGCGTCGGAGCAGCGGCGGTGTGGGCATCTGGTCCCGCATCCTCGACCGGGTCCTCCGCCGTCCGCTCCTTTCGGCCATCGTGTCCGCCGGCGTGCTGGTCGCGCTGACGGTTCCGGTGCTCGGAATGGAGACGTCCCTCGGTGGCACCGACGACACGTCGCGTGACCTCAAGGTGATGCAGACCTACGACCGCGTGCAGGCCGCCTTCCCCAGCGAGGGCAGCGCGGAGATCGTGGTCATCAAGGCGGATGACGCCACCTCGACCGAGGTTGCGTCCGGCATCAAGGCTCTCGAGTCCGATGTCACCGCCCGTCCGGCTCTCTTCGAGGGCAAGCCGAGCGTTGAGCTCAGCCCGAACGAGACCGTCGCCGTGGTGACGATCCCGACCACCGGGAACGGCACGGACGACCTGTCCAACCGGGCCGTCGACGCACTGCGCGACGACATCGTCCCGGGCACCGTCGGCAAGCTGGACGGTGTCCAGGCGTACACGACGGGTGAGGCCTCCGCGACTGGCGACTTCAACGACGCCATGATCGGTCACCTGCCGCTCGTGTTCGCGTTCGTGCTGTCGGCAGCGTTCCTCCTGCTGCTGGTCACCTTCCGCTCGATCGTCATTCCGCTCAAGGCGATCGTGCTGAACATGCTGTCCGTGGGCTCGGCCTACGGCCTCATGACCCTGGTGTTCCAGCACGGTCTGGGCGAGTCGCTCGGACTGGGCACCGGCCCCATCGCAGCATGGCTGCCGATGTTCCTGTTCGTGATCCTGTTCGGGCTGTCGATGGACTACCACGTGTTCATCCTCACCCGGATCCGCGAGGCATTCGATCGCGGCATGAGCACGGAGGACGCCGTGGCTCACGGGATCAAGAGCACGGCCGGCACGGTCACGAGCGCAGCGATCGTCATGGTCGCCGTGTTCTCGATGTTCGCGATGTCGTCGGAGCTGCAGATGCAGCAGCTGGGCATCGGCCTCGCGGCCGCCGTCCTGATCGACGCGACGATCATCCGCGGGATTCTGCTCCCCGCGACGATGAAGCTCCTGGGCGACTGGAACTGGTACCTGCCGAGCAAGCTCGGCTGGCTGCCCAAGGTGACCGTGGAGCCGGAGGTGGTGCCCGCGACCGCGTAACCAACCTCCGACACTCAACGAAGAGGGAATCGCGCCCCTGTGGCGCGATTCCTTTCCGGGAGGGATGGCCGTGGCTTCGGCCCGGCGAGTTGTGGACCCGCAGCGCATGCGGACCACCTGCTGCGAGAGCCTTCCCGCCGATGAGGATCGTCACGGACCTCCCGCGCCCGGTGCGCACGATCGACCACGTGTGGATCCCGCTCTCTGACGGCACGCGGCTCGGGGCCCGAATCTGGCTGCCCGAGGACGCCGAGAGCGACCCGGTTCCGGCGATCCTCGAGTACATCCCCTACCGCAAGGGCGACGGCACCGCGCCACGCGACCAGCCACGCCACGCCTACTTCGCGGGTCACGGCTATGCGGTCCTGCGCGTGGACCTGCGCGGAAGCGGCGAGTCCGACGGCCTCCTGCATGACGAGTACCTCCCGCAGGAGCAGGAGGACGCACTGGAGGTGCTCAAATGGATTGGCCAGCAGCCCTGGTGCACGGGCGCGGCCGGGATGTTCGGGATCTCCTGGGGCGGCTTCAACGGCCTCCAGGTGGCCGCGCGCCGCCCGCCTGAGCTGAAGGCGGTGATCAGCCTCTGCTCGACCGACGACCGCTACGCGGACGACGTGCACTACCGCGGGGGCGCGGTCCTGGCGCTCGAGATGCTCTCGTGGGGAGCGTCGATGCTTTCCTACAACGCGATCGCGCCGGACCCGGAGGTCGCGGGGCCGGGCTGGCGCGAGGCGTGGCTCGAGCGCATCGACGGCGTGGAGCCCTACGAGTACCAGTGGCTTCGCCACCAGCGCCGCGACGACTACTGGAAGCAGGGCTCGGTCTGCGAGGACTACGCCGCGATCGAGTGCCCCGTCTACGCGATCGGCGGCTGGGCCGACGGCTACTCGGAGGCCGTGTTCCGGCTCGTGGCCGGGCTGGGCGCGCCCTCGAAGGGGCTGATCGGCCCGTGGTCGCACGCGTTCCCCGACGAGGTCGAGCCCGGCCCCGCGATCGGCTTCCTCCAGGAGTGCCTGCGCTGGTGGGACCAGTGGCTGAAGGGCGAGGACACCGGGATCGCGGACGAGCCGCTCCTGCGCGCGTGGATGCAGGACCCGGTGGCGCCCTCGCCCCGGCACGTGGAGCGCGTGGGGCGCTGGGTGGCCGAGGAGGCCTGGCCCGCGCCGAACATCGAGGAGCGGCGGCTCTGGCTCGGCGACGGTCGGCTCCTCGACGACCCCGACAGCGCCGAGCGCCGGCTCGAGATCTCCACGGACCTGCTCTGCGGTCTCGACAGCGGCGTCTGGTGCGCGGACGGCAACGAGGCCGACAGTGCGGTCGACCAGCGGGCCGAGGACGGCCGCGCGCTCAGCTTCACCTCGGAGGCGCTTCTCGAGCGGATCGAGCTGCTCGGCAACGCGCGCGTGGAGCTGGAACTGGACAGCGATCGCCCCGTCGCGCAGATCGCGGCGCGGCTCTGCGACGTTGCGCCCGACGGCAGCTCGCTGCTCGTGACCCGCGGCGTGCTGAACCTGACGCACCGGGACAGCCATGAGCACCCGGAGCCGCTCGAGCCCGGCGCGCGCACGCGCGTGGTGGTGGAATTGGACGGGATCGCACAGGCCGTGCCCGCGGGGCACCGGCTGCGGCTCGCGCTCTCACCCGCGTACTGGCCCTGGCTCTGGCCCGCTCCCGAGCCCGTGACGCTCGGGATCCATACGGCCGAGAGCTCGCTCGTCGTGCCGGTGCGCGAGCCACGGGCCGACGACTCCGAGCTGCGCCCGTTCGGAGAGCCCGAGGGCGCGCCCAAGCTCGAGGTCGAGACACTCGAGCCGGACGACGGCGGGCGCACTCTCACGCGCGACTTCGCGAGCGGCCGAACCGAGCTGACCTTCCGCTGGGCCACCGGCGGGCGCTACCGGCTCGTGGCGGCGGGCGTGATCGCGGGGTGCTGGGCCACCACGTCGTACGCGATCACCCCCGGCGATCCGCTGTCGGCCGAGGTGCGCTGCGACGCCTCGACCGAGCTGGGCAGGGACGGCTGGACGACCCGCGCCGAGGTGCGCGCCGTCATGGACGCCGACGCGAACCGCTTCCGCGTGCGAACCGAGCTCGAGGCGTTCGAGAACGGCGAGAGCGTGCGGCGGCGCGAGTGGAGCTTCGAGACGCCGCGCGACCTGGGCTAGCTAGCCCACGCGGGCGCGCACCAGGTCCTGGAAGGCGCCGATCAGCGCCTCCGTCCTCGTGAGCAGCCGGCCATGCTCCAGCGCACCGCTCGCCGCGCCGCGCTGGACGGCCTCCACCAGGCCGGTGTCCTCGGCCCCCACCTGATTGTCGAACACCCGCATCTCCTCGATCCAGGCCTCGTCGGTGCCCTCCGGGAAGAAGCGGTCGAACCACGCCGCGGTGCGGTCGGGGGCGGTCGGCCACAGCGGGCCGATCGAGAGATTCGGGCGCCCCGGGTTCACGTTGAACTTCATCGCCGGAAAGAGGATGTGGTACTGCGCCGTGGGCACCGAGTCGCTCACGTCATAGGGAGCCGCGTCCGTATAGGCGTCGGGGTGCACCGGCGGGAACTGGCTGAGGCGCAGCCCGACCGCCTCCATCCGCTGCCGCTCCTCGTCGATCAGCTTCACGAAGCCCGGGTGGTTCAGCTGGCAGTGGTAGCACTCGAGGTAGTTCTCGATCGCGATCTTCCAATTCGCCTTGATCTCGTAGGCGCCGCGATCGTGGAAGCGCAGCGAGTGCACGTCGAGTCCGTTCTCCGCCACCACCTGGGGAAGGTCGCCCAGCGCGATCTCCAGGCCCGGCGCCTCAGCGTCCGGGTTCGCGAACACGAACGGGCCCCAGGTGCCCACCTGCGACGGCACCAGGCCGAGGCACGCCGTGTCGAAGTCGGGCTCGTCCTTGCTGCGTGGCGCGCCGCGCAGGCTGCCGTCGAGGCCGTAGGTCCAGGCGTGGTAGGGGCACTGGATCGTGCCGCGCTTCTGCGGCTCGTCAACGAGGACGGTGCCGCGGTGGCGGCACACGTTCAGGAAGGCGCGAAGCTCCTCATCGCGGTCGAGCACCACGACCAGTGGCAGCCCGCCCACCTGCGTCGGAAACATGCTGCCGGGGCCGTCCAGCTCGCCCAGGTGGCCGACGTACTGCCACGAGCGCCGGAAGATTGAGTCGCGCTCCACGCGCGCCACCTCAGGGTCGGCGTACCAGCTGTATGGCAGCGTCTCTACGCGCGGCTGGACCTGCGAGTGAGCCATTGGCGGATTATCCTCCCAGAGTCGACAGCGCCGGCACCACCCCTTTCTGGCTTGACGCTCCGTACGAAGCGCGCCCCGCGCTCGAGGGTGACGTGGAGGTCGAGGCCTGCGTGGTCGGCGGCGGGGTCGGCGGGCTGTCCTGCGCACGCCGGCTCGCGCAGCTGGGCATCGACACGGTTCTACTCGAGGCCGGGGCCGTGGCGGGGGGAGCAAGCGGGCGCAACGGCGGCTTCCTGATCGCGGGGGTCGGGCCCTTCTACAACGACATCCGCGAGCGCCTCGGGCGAGAGCGCGCCAGCGCGATTTACGAGCGCACGCTGGGCGCGCAGCGCGACATCTACGAACTGGCCGAGCAGCTGGAAGCGGGCGACTCCCTGAGGAAGGTCGGCCTCCTGCGCCTCGCGGTCTCGGACGAGGAGGCCGCTCACGTCCGCGACCATGCCCGCGCGCTTCAGGAGGACGGGTTCCCCGGCGAGGTCGTGGAACGCGAGGAGTTGGCGCCCGCGCTCCAGCGCACCGGCCTCGTGGGCTGCCTCACCGACCACGACGGCGCCCTCCACCCGGCGCGCTGGTACCGGATGCTGGCGGGGGCCGCGGAGGAGGCCGGCGCGCGCATCTTCGAGGGCAGCGCTGTACATGCGCCCGTGCCTGCGCCCGGCGAGGGACCGCTCGTTACCGACCGCGGCAGCGTGCGCGCCCGCCATGTGGTGGTTGCGGCCGACGGCGCGCTGCCGGCACTCGTGCCTGAGTACGCCGGGAGGGTTCGCGCCCGCAGGCTGCACATGGTGGCCACCGGGCCGCTGCCCCACATGCTCGACCAGCTCGTCTACGCGCGCTGGGGCTACGAGTACCTCCAGCAGCGCCCCGACGGGCGCATCCTTGCGGGCGGCTTCAGCGACGTGGACGCCGACAACTCCTACACCGACAGCGACGCCGGCGAGCCGCTGATCTGGGACCGGGTCGAGGCCTACCTGCGCGACGACCTCGGCGCCAACGGGGGCGTGAGCCACCGCTGGGCCGGCGTGGTCGGCTACAGCGATGACTCGCTGCCCTACGTGGGCGAGGTGCCAGGGCGCCCCGGCCTGTACGTGTCGGGCGGCTACTCCGGTACCGGCAACGTGCCCGGCTTCATGTGCGGGCGCGACCTGGCCGACACGATCGCGGGCGATGGCCCGGAGCCGCTGTTTCCAGCCGACCGAGAGCCATGGACGAGCAGCGCGTCCAGGAGCTGAGCGCGCGCGAGACGGAGCGCTTCGCCGAGCGCACGCCCGCCTCAAAGGCGATGTTCGAGCGGGCGGGGCGCGCACTGGCGGGCGGCGTGTCGTCGTCGTTCCACGGCCGCGAGCCGTGGCCGGTGTACCTCGCGCGCGGCGAGGGCGCCCGGGTCTGGGATGCGGACGTCAACGAGTATGTGGACTTCCACAACGGCTTCAGCGCGATGGTCCAGGGCCACGCGCACCCCGCGGTCGTGGCCGCCGTCCGGGAGCGAGCCGCCCTCGGCACACACTTCGGCGCCACCACGGAGGACGCCGTCGTCGTGGCGGAGGAGCTCCAGCGCCGCTTCGGCCTCCCGCGTTGGCGCTTCACCAACTCCGGCACCGAGGCGAACATGGCGGCGATCCGGCTCGCGCGCGCGTTCACGGGCCGGGAGGCCGTGGTGCAGATGGCGGGCGCCTACCACGGACACGCCGAGATCTCGCACCTGCACGAGGTTCCGTTCAACGACGTTCCGGCGCTCGAGCGCGTTGTCGCCGACGTCGAGCCGGCCTGTGTTATCACCGAGGGAGCGATGACGAGCGTCGGGCTCGTGCTCCCCGAGCCGGGCTACCTGGACGCGCTGCGCGAGCTGACGCGGCGGCACGGGGTCGCCCTGATCCTCGACGAGGTCAAGACCGGGCTCACGATCGCCGCCGGGGGAGCCGTGGAGCGGCTCGGCGCGCGGCCGGACATCGTGACGCTCGCCAAGTCGCTTGGCGGCGGCCTCCCGACGGGCGCGGTGGGCATGACCGCGGAGCTGGCCGAGCCGGTGGAGGACGGGCGCCTGCGGCTGCTCGGCACCTATAACGGCAACCCGCTCTCGATGGCGGCCGCGGCGGCGAGCCTCCATCAGGTGCTCACGCCCGCCGCGTACGACGAGCTCGAGCGGCTCGGCGCGCGAATGGTGGCCGGCTGCGAGGACCTGATCCAAGCGAATGGGCTCGAGGCGCACTGCGTCGGCCTCGGCTCGAAGGGCTGCGTGCACTGGGGGTCTGACCCCAAGAGGGGGTCAGACCCTGGGCTCCCGCTCTCCCAGCTGATCTGGATCTGGCTCATGAACCGCGGCGTGCTCACCACGGCGGGCCGCGAGCAGGAGTGGAACGTGACGGTGGCCCACGACGACCAGGCCGTGGAGCTCTACCTCGAGGCGTTCGCCGGCCTCGTGGCCGAGCTCACTCCACGATTGTCCGGCTCTGCTCGCGCATGAACTGCGGCAGGTACCACGCGCCGAGGCCGCCCTTGCCTGTCGAGCCGCTCGACTTCCAGCCGCAGAAAGTCTGCGTGCCCGGCCATGCCCCGGTGGTCGCGCCCGCGCGCCGGTTCACGTAGACCACACCCGGCCTCGATCTCGGCGAGGAAGCGCTCCTTCTCGGCCTCGTCGCCGGTGAAGATGCCCGCCGTGAGGCCGTACACCGGCGCGTTCGCCTCGGCGAGCGCCTCGTCGAATGAGCCAACGCGCGTGACCGTGACGAACGGCAGGAACAGCTCGTCGCGCTCGAGCTCATGCCCGTGCGGGAGGCCGGCCACCACTGTCGGCTCCACGAAGTGCCCGGGAAGGTCGGGTCGTGCGCCGCCGGCGGCCACCTGTCCGTCGCGCTCGGCGGCCGCCACCGCGCGCTCGTAGCGCGCCACGCTGCCCTCGTTGATCACGGGCCCGACGAACGCGGCGGGGTCGCTCGGGTCACCCAGCGCGAGCTCCGCCGCGCGCGCCGCGAGCCGCTCCACGAACTCGTCGTGCACAGCGTCGACCACGATGGCCCGCGAGCATGCGCTGCACTTCTGCCCGGAGAGGCCGAAGGCCGAGCGCGCCACGCCCTCGGCGGCGGCGTCCACGTCGGCGCTGGCGGTTACGATCGCCGGGTTCTTGCCGCCCATCTCGGTCAGTGCCGGCCGTGCGTACGGGCCGCCCTGCATCTTGCGGGCGATCTCGCGCCCCACCTCGGCGGAGCCGGTGAAGGCCACGCCGTCCACGGGCGCGTCCACGAGCGACCGCCCGGTGTCCGGGCCGCCGTGCACGAGGTTGAAGGCACCGGCCGGGAGCCCGGCGCCCTGCACGATCTCCGCAAGCGCGGCACCGGTGGAGGGCGACTCCTCGGATGGCTTGAACACCACGGTGTTGCCTGCGATCAGCGCCGAGCTGAACATCCCCACCGAGAGCGCGACCGGGAAGTTGAACGGAGCGATCACGCCGAACACGCCGTACGGGCGCAGCACGTCCAGGTTGCGCTCGCCGTCCACGAAGCTGTTGAGCGGTTGGGTGTAGCCCTCGTTCTCCTCCATGTGCCCCGCGTAGGCCTCGATCAGGTCGATCGCCTCCTGCACCTCGAGGATCGACTCCGTGCGTGACTTGCCGGTCTCGAGGCTCGCGAGCGCGGCCAGCTCCATGTGCCGCTCACCGATCCCGTCGGCCACGGCGCGCAAGAGGCGGCAGCGCTCTCCGTACTCGGTGGCCGCCCAGCCTGGCGCCGCCGAGCGCGCCGCCTCCAGCGCTCGGCCCACCAGCTCGGGGCCGGCGGCGTGGGCGCTGCTCGCCACGTGCTCTGTGCGCGCGGGGTCGCGGCGCTCGAAGAGCTCGCCTTCCGCCACCGGCTCGCCGGCGATCAGGTGGGCGTGCGGTCCGGCGTCGTGGTCCCGGGCAGCCTCGAGCGCCGCCTCGAAGGCGGCGTCCGTCTCGGCGCCGAGATCACCGCTCGTGTACGTGAGTCTCGTGCTCATCGCTCGAAGCTAACCGAACGGCGTGGCAGGCGGGAAGGAAGAGCGGGTCCTCGGTGCGGCAGCGCTCCTCGATGCCGAGCCGAGCGGCCTCGCCCGACTCCACGAGCGGGCAGCGCGGGTGGAAGCGGCACCCGGACGGGATGCGGGTGGGGTCCGGCGTCTCGCCGACGAGGATCTGCGGCTCCATGTGCTTGGTCTCGGGCACCACCGAGAGCAGCGCACGCGTGTAGGGATGCTGAGGGTTCGTGAGCAGCTGCTCGGCGGGGGCGTCCTCCACGATCCGGCCGAGGTACATCACGGCCACGCGGTCGGCCACGTTCCAGGCGAGTCCAAGGTCGTGCGTCACCACGAGCACGGTCACACCGGCGTCACGCACGAGACCGAGCATCAGCGCCAGGATCTCCCCGCGCACCGAGGCGTCGAGCGCCGAGACGGGCTCGTCCGCCACGAGCAGGCTCGGGTTGAGCACCATCGCCCCGGCGATCACCACGCGCTGGCGCTGCCCGCCCGAGATCTCGTACGGATAGCGGGTGAAAAAGCTCTCCGGCGGGCGCAGGCCCGCGCGTGAGAGCGCGTTTGCCACGAGCTCCTCCTCGTCGCCCTCGAGGCCCTGGATCCGGATCCCCTCCGCCACGGCCTCGTAGAGCGTCTGCCGCGCGTTCAGCGCGCCGGTGGGGTCCTGGAAGATCATCTGCGCGCGTCGCCGGTGCGCGCGCAGCGCGGCCCTGCTGTAGGCAAGTGGCTCACCGCGGAAGCGCACCTCGCCGGCATCCGCCCGGTTGAGACCCATCATCGCGCGGGCGAGCGTGGTCTTACCGCAGCCCGACTCGCCTACGAGCGCCACCGTCTCGCCCTCGCGCAAGGCGAGGTCCACCCCATCCACCGCGCGCGCCGGGCCGTCTCGTCCCGGGTAGTGCACGTGAAGGCCGCTCACCTCCAGCAGCGGCGCGCCGTCTGTCACGTGGCCACCGGCGCGCCCGCGGCGTGCACGCACGCGGCCTCGCGCATCTCGCCCGCCGGCCACAGCTCGACGGGGGTGTGCGGGCAGACGTCGATCGCAACCGGGCAGCGCGGGTGGAACGGGCAGCCGCTCGGCAGGTGACGCGGGTCCGGCGGGTCGCCGGGCAGGCCGGAAGGGCGCATGCGGAAGGCCGGGTCGCCGATCACCGGGAACGCCGCCGCGAGCGCGCGCGTGTACGGGTGCACGGCGTCCGCGAAGACCTTGTCGTTAGGGCCCTCCTCCACGATCCGGCCGGCGTACATCACCGCGATCCGCCTGCAGATGTCCGCCAGCGTGGACAGGTCGTGCGTGATGAAGATGATCGCCAGCCCGAGCTCGCGCTGGAGGTCGGCGAGCAGCCGCAGAACCTGCGCCTGCACCATCACGTCGAGCGCGGTGGTGGGCTCGTCGGCGATCAGGAGCCGCGGCTCGCACGCAACCGCGAGGCCGATCAGCACTCGCTGGCGCTGGCCGCCCGAGAGCTGATGCGGATACGCCTGCGCGCGCCGAGCGGGCAGGCCCACCAGTTCGAGCAGCTCCCCCACGCGCGTGGACACGCGGCCGTTCGCCTGCGAATGGAGCCGCAGCGCCTCGCCGATCTGATCGCCCACGCGTTGCACCGGATTGAGCGTGTGGAGCGCGCCCTGGAAGACGATCGCCAGCTCCGTCCAGCGCACCGCCCGCAGCCGGCCGGGCTTCATGGCGAGCACGTCCTCGCCGTCGAGCAGCACGTCGCCCGTGACCTCCGCACCCTGGGGGAGCAGCCGCAGCAGCGCGGCCGCCATCGACGACTTGCCGCAGCCGGACTCGCCCGCCACGCCGAGCGTCTCGCCCACGTCGAGGCGGAGGTCGACCCCCCGGACCGCCGGTATCGGCGCCGCCGACTTCGCGGCGTAGGTCACGTGAAGGTCGCGGACCTCGAGCAGGCTCATCCGCGCCGGTCCTTCAGCCGCGGATCCAGGATCTCCTCGAGCGCCGTCCCGCAGAGCGTGAACGCGAGGGCAACGAGCATCACCCCGAGCCCCGGCGGCACGAACACCCACCAGGCCTGGGCGGTGACGGCGCCCGTCTCGAAGGCGTCATCCAGCGCCTGCCCCCACGACGGGTTGAGCGGGTCGCCCAGCCCGAGGAAGGAGAGAGTGGCCTCGGAGAGGATGACGATCGGGACGGTGAGCGTGGCCGTGGCCAGGATCAGCGGCGACACGTTGGGCACGATGTGGCGCGTCATCAGGTGCCAGTTCGAAGCCCCCAGCGCGCGGCTGCGGTCGACGTAGTCGCGCTCCTTCAGCGTGAGCACCTGGGCGCGAATCAGCCGCGCGGGAAACGGCCACGAGGTGATCCCGATCACCAGGATGATGTTCTGGACCGATGGGCCCAGGATCGCGGCCAGCACGATCGCCAGCGGCAGGAAGGGGATCACGAGGAACCATTCGGTGAACCGCATCAAGACGCCGCCGATGCGCCCGCCGAAGAACCCGGCCGCGATGCCGATGATCGCGCCGATCGCGATCGCGATGACCGTGGCGGACAGACCCACCAGGAGGCTCGTACGCGCGCCCCAGACGAACTGCGTCATCACGTCGCGCCCGAGGCTGTCGGTCCCGAGTGGCGCGAACTCCGACGGGTTTGCGAAGGTCGGGTTGTCGACCGAGTTGATCGCCCTGAGACCGGACTCGTCGGCGAGCAGCGGCGCTGCGAGCGCCATCGTCACGGCCGCCACCAGAATCGTGAGCCCGAGCATCCCGGGCACGTGGTGGCGGAACTCGTGCCACGCGCGCGAGAGAGCGAGCCGGCGCCGCTGCCATGCGATGCGCCTCGCGGAGGGGGCGGCGATCGCGTTCACGAGACCCTCACGCGCGGATCCAGGTAGCCGTAGAGAAGGTCCGCGACGAGATTGAAGAAGATCATCGACGCGCTGAACACGAGGAAGATGCCCTGGAGCATCGGAAGGTCCGGCCCCTTCAAGGCCTCATACGTCGCGAGGCCGATCCCTGGCCAGGAGAAGATCGACTCGACCGCGATCGCACCGGCGAGCACCAGCCCGAAGTTGATCGCCAGCAGCGCAACCACCGGCAGCAGCGCGTTCGGCACGGCATGCCGGTTGCGCACGAGCACGTCGCGCAGACCCTTCGCGCGCGCGAGCAGGAGGTAGTCCTCGCGCATCGTGTCGAGCAGGGATGAACGCATCACGATCGCGTACTCGCCCAGGTAGGCCACCGTGAGCGTCAGAGCCGGCAGGAACATGTGCTTCGCCTGGTCGGCGAGCTTCGAGATCCCGGTGGCATCCGAGGACGGATCGACTATCCCGCCGACGGGGAACCACCCGAGCGTGACGGCGAAGAAGGTGAGCAGCACCATCCCGAGCCAGAAGTCGGGCACCGAGTAGGTGCCGATGCTGAAGGTGGTGATCGCGTAGTCGGAGCGCGTGCGTCTTCGCCACGCGGACGCGATCCCGAGTAACACGCCAAAGACCGCCGACAGCACCGCCGAGATGCCCACGAGCGCGATGGTCGGACCTGCCTTGCGCTTGATCTCGTCCCACACCGGCTGGTTGCTCGTGTAGGAGCGGCCGAGATTCAGCGTGGCCGTCTCCTTCAGGTACGAGACGAACTGGGCGCCCTTCGACTTGTCGAGCCCGAACTGCTTGGTCAGCGTCTCCCGCTGATGGTCGGTCAGGTTGCGGCCGCGGTAGAGGTTCGCCACCGGGTCGCCCTCCACGACCCGGAACAGGAAGAAGTTGAAGCAGATGACGAACAGCAGGGTCACCAAGGACCCGAGGACCTTGGCGCTGATGAAGCGGGCGCTCACTCGCGTTCGTCGGCGGTACTGCGGCGCCTCATCACGAGCAGGAGGGCCACCAGCGCGAGGGCGGCGGCGATCACGATCGCGATGATCGTCCCGCTCCCGCCCCCGTCGTCGTCACCGCTGCCGCTCGACGCGCTCACCGGCTTGAGCTGCGCGTAGCTCGGCGAGGTGTTCGAGTAGAGAACGGGGCCGATCTTCGCCGGCTGGCGCACGAAGCCCTCGAAACGGTCCTTCACGTACGCCTGCGTGTCGGGGTACGTGTAGATCACGTGGTAGGTGCCCGACTGCTGGAAGCGGGTGAGCATCTGGTGGACGATCTCCTCCCGCTTGGCCCTGTCGAGCTCGACCTTCTGCTGCTGATAGAGCTTGTCGTACTCCGGGTCGCAGTAGTTGGCGTCGTTGTAGTAGTTGGTCGGGTCCTTGGGGTCGCTCGCCACCTGGTCGCAGGTGAAGTACGACAGCATCGGGTCGGGATCCACGAACGGGGTCCAGCCCCAAGAGAACATGTCGTAGTCGCCCTTGCCGATGATCGTCGTGAGCTGGCTGTCGTCCGCGACCTTGTTCGTCGTCTCGATCCCGATCTCGCGCAGCCAGCCGGTCACGAACTCGGCGATCTTCGGCGCGGTCTCTCCGTCCGAGCGGACGTAGTACACGAAGTTCAGCGCCTTGCCCCCGCCCGGCATCTCGCGAATGCCGTCGCCGTTCGTGTCCTTGTAGCCGGCGTCCTCCAGGATCTGCTTGGCCTTGTCGAGGTCGAAGTCGAAGACCTCGTCGGCCGGGATCTCAGGGCTCCAGCTCGTGTCCGGCGAGACGCTCAGCGTCTCGGTCGGCGTGCCGTGACCGTTCAGCACCCGCGCGACGAGCGTCTTCTTGTCGATCGCGTGGCCGATCGCCTGCCTGACCTTCAGGTCGAGCAGGGCCGGGTGAGGCTTCTTCAGGCCGTCGCCACCATTGATGCCGATCTCCGACATTGCTCCCTGGTTGCCCTCGACGGTCTGGATGTTGTCGTCCTTCGCGAGCTGGTCGAAGGCTGCACCCGGGATATCCTCGGCTGCGTCCAGCTCGCCGGACTTCAGCGCCGCGACCATCGCGTCCGGGTTGTTGAACTTGCGGAGCACGACCTTGTCCACGGCCGGCTTCCCGCCCCAGAAGTTCGGGTTGGCCCGGAAGCGCGCGAACTGGCCCTTCTCGAACTTCTCGAGCACGAACGGGCCGGAGCCCACACCGTCGACCGCGTCGTACTTGCCGCGCTCGTCGGCGCTCATCTTGCCCCAGATGTGCTTCGGCAGGAGGTAGATGTCAAGCGTCGGCAGCTTCGGGTCGGGCACCTTCGTCGTCACGACGAGCGTCGTCGGGTCCTCGGCCACGGCGTCGAGGTTCACGGTCGTCGCGCTGTGGTTGATCCACTCCTCGTCGCGCGAGGTGTTGATGTTCCACGCCACGTCCTCAGCCGTGAGCGGCTTCCCATCCGACCACTTGAGGCCGTCGCGCAGCTTGTAGGTCCAGGTCTTGCCGTCCTTCGAGCCCTCCCACGACTCCGCGAGCCCGGGGATGGTGTGGAAGTCGCTCGCGGCCTTGTCCGTGAGCGTGGCGTACTGGATGTTCCACGCCTCGTAGGCCGCGACGGTCACGCCGATCAGCGGGTTCATGCTGTCGATCCCCTGCGGATCGCCCACGTCGAAGGTCACCGGCTTGTCGCCTCCGCCGCCTCCGTCGTCCTGGCTCTGGGCGGCCACGGCCGTGAGGCCGGCCAGCAAGAGGACGCAGACGATCACGGCAGCGAGTCGCTTCATGGCGGAGGACTCTCTCATGGCTTCACATCAGATGCCAGTCGAGAAACCGCTCGAGCCGCCGGTAGAAGTCGAGCTGCGGCCCGGCCCGAAGGAAGCCGTGCGCCTCGGTCGGATAGGTCACGTACTCGAACGTCTTGCCGAGCTCCCGCAGCCGCTCCACGAGCTGCTCCGACTGCTTCGGGCTCACGCGTTCGTCGCGCTCCCCGTGCGCGATCAGGAGCGGCACCTCGATGTTCTCGAGCCGGTGATAGGGCGAGCCGGCGATGTACGCCTCGCGCGCCTTGGCGGGCGTGCCCATCATGCGCTCGAGGTCCTGGACGCCCTCGCGATCGCCCTGCGCCCACGAGGTCGTGATGTCGCAGTCGCCGTACTTCGTGGCCGCGCAGCGGAAGCGCTGCTCGGGATCGTCGGTCACCGACAGAAGCGCCATGTACGACCCGTAGCTGGCGCCGAAGATGCCGAGCCGCTCGCCGTCGATCCAGTCGAGCGTGCGCAGGTAGTCCGCCGCCGCCAGGCAGTCCTTGGTGTCGCCCACTCCCCAGTCGCCGTGGTTCTTGCGCTCGAACTCGCGCCCGTATCCGGTGGAGCCGCGGAAGTTGATCGCGAGCCATGCGTAGCCCTTGTCCACGAAGTACTGCGCGTGCCCGTCCCAGTCGTCGCCGTAGTGGTCGGTCGGCCCGCCGTGCGGGTACACGACGGCGGACACCGGCCTGTCCGCGGACGCGCCCGCGGGACGCATCAGGAAGCCGGGTATCTCGAGGCCGTCGAACGACTCGTATGTGATGTCCTCGAGCGCCGCGTGCGGGGCGCCCGTAACCGCCCTCGGGGCGGGCGCGTGGATGCACACCGGAACGTCCTTGTCGGGCACGACCCGGCGGATCTCGCGCGGCGTGGCGTGGTCCTCGTACTCGGCCACGACGTCGCCGGCCGCGGTCCAGCGCGGCGAGTACCAGGTGCCGCCAGGGGCCAACTCCTCCGCGCCGCCGTCCACCACGCTCACCGACACGAGTTTGAAGCGGTTCCGGTGGCCCCTCACGGCGACTAGGCGGGTGCCGTCGGGATGCCAATCGTGCGCGGAGTGATCGGCCTGGGCGTTCGTGAGCTGCCGATCGCCCTCGCCGTCTCGCCCCACGAGGTGGAGCTCGTAGAAGCCGCTGCGCTCGGACGCGTAAGCGATCGTCTGGCCGTCGGGCGACCACTCCGGTCCGCCGTCGTGCATGTCGGGCTCGCCCGTGAGCCGGCGCACCTCGCCACCATCCACAGCCGCCACGCGGATCTCGCTGCTGCGGCTCATGTCGGCCCTCGGCGTGAACGTGTACGCGACCTCGGTCCCGTCGGGCGACGGCGCGGCCTCGCCCTCGTCGCCGTGAGAGTCGAGCTCGCCATGCGAGACGGCGAGGCGGCGCGGCCACGGGTCGTCCACGGCCACGACCGCGAGGCGGGTTGTGGTGGCGTCCTCGCGCTCGGCGCTGATCACGAGCCGGCGGTCGTCGATCCAGCGCGGGCTTCCCCCCTCGACGAGCTTGCGCGGAGGGCCGCCCGCCGTGGCGACCAGCCACACATGGCCGTCGTCGGTGTAGGCAACGGTGTCGCCGTCGGGGGAGAGCTGCGGCGGGCTGTCGTCCCACCACGGCATCGGGTCGCGGCCGGTGGTGAGCCGCTCCGGCACCGAGTTGGTCTCGAGCTGGAGCAGGAACACGTCGGAGGTCTCGCGGTCCTCGATGAAGACGGCGCTGCGCCGGTCCGCGCCAATGGTCAACGTGCGCGGCATCGGCGTCTCCGCCACGGCCTCGAGCCGCCAGTGCGGGGGCGGGCGCAGATCCTTTCGCGGCTGCGCGAGCACGCCGTGGTGCTCGTCCTTGCCGACCCAGATCGACCCGCCCTCACCCATTCAGTCCCTCCTCGATTCCTTCCAATGCCTCACAGACGAGCTCACCTATGGCGGCCAGGTCGTACCCGCCCTCCTGCACCACTACCGTGGGCAGCCCAAGCCCTCCGAGCGCGCGGCCGGCCGCGTGGAAGCCGGCGGCGGTCACCGCGAGCGGACTCTCCGGGTCGCCGCCCGCGGCGTCCACACCGAGCGGCACCACGAGTACCCGCGCGCCGCCCTCCCGCGCCCATTCCGCCAGCTCGATCACGGCCTCCACCCAGCGCTCGTCGCCGCTGCCCGGCGCGACGACCACGTTGCGGTTGGTCCCGCTCGCGCCGCGCTCGTCCGCGAAGCCGAGGAAATGCGGGAACCAGCCAGCGCCCGGGTCCACGTGGACCGAGCCGGTGAGCACGTCGTCGTCGTCCCAGAAGATCGCCTGCGTCCCGTTGCCATGGTGGGCGTCGATGTCCAGTACCGCCACCGGAGTGCGGCCGGCCGCGCGAAGATGCGCCGCCGCCGCGGCGGAGTTGTTGAGGTAGCAGGAGCCGCCGAACGCTTTACGGGTCGCGTGGTGCCCGGGCGGGCGGGTGCACGCGTACGCCGACGGCGCGCCGTCGAGCACGAGCGCCGCGGCGGTGACCGCCGTGTCGAGCGCCGCGCGCGCCGCCTCCCAGGTGCCGGGGCCGATCAGCGTCATCGTGTCGTAGGCGAACTGGCCGGCGCGGGCCGTGATCGAGGTCGCCCTTTGCGGCGCACGTCCCGAGAACAGGTCCGGATGCGGGAACAGGTACGGGACCACCCGGTCCTGTCCGGGATCCTCGCTGAGGCCGGCCTCTTCCCAGGCGCTCCACGCGCCGGCGAGGTGGTCCGCGAGCTCGAGGTCGTGGATGCTCGTCAGGGCCTCGTTGGGCTGTGGCTCGGTGTCCACCACGCGAGCGCCCCGCTCCTCGAGCGCCGCCCGGATCCGCTCGGCGCGCTCGGGCAGCTCGGTTCCCGGCGTCCTGATCCCGACCCACACCTCTCCGCCGGGATCGTGCAGGCGGTGTCGGTCGCTCCACACGACGGGCATTGCGAGTCCCACGGGCGCGAGCCTATCCGGCCAGCTTGTCCGGACGTTCGGCCCGGATCCGGACAGCTTCCTCCTCCGGAGTCAGCCGCTCGCTGTCGAGCGCGAGATGGACGCCGTCCAGCTTCCTTAGCGAGATGCTGTAGGGCTCGACCTCGCCCAGGAGGTGCTCGAGACCGAACCAGCCGGGTGGCTCTCGCGCCACGATCCGCTCACGCAACGTCGCGGGTGCGGCCTCGAGCCGAACGAGCAGGTGATCGTCCGCGCCCACGCCCTTCAGGAGCTCGCCGAAGTGGGCCTCGGACTCCAAGACCTCGCACAAGACGAGCAGGTCGTGGCCCATGCGGCGATGTCCCTCCCACGCGTTCGCCAGAAGCTCAGCGCGCTGCTCGATCGTTGGGAATGGATAGGCCCAGGCCACCTCGTCCATGTCGAGCGCGGCGTGACGAACGCGATCGTCGATGAGCGCGTCCGTCAGCGCGGTCAGACACGTGGTCTTGCCCGCCCCCGGCGGCCCTGTCACGACGACGGCGAACACGCGACGAGTCTCTCACTTCGTAGAGTCACGCCATGGACGACGGGAAGACGCTCCGCGAGCACGGGCTGCGCATCGGCGAGCTCGAGCCGGGCCCCACGGCCTCGATCGCGGACGTGCCCGGCGTGGCGGTGGGCCACCGGACGGTTGGGTGCACCGGCGTGACCGCGGTCCTGCCCGGACCGGTCGAGGGACTGTGGGCCGAGCCGGTTCCAGCCGGTGTGGCCGTGCTGAACGGAGCGGGCGAGCTCACCGGCTTCCTCCAGATCTCCGAGGGGGGCGTGATCGAGACGCCGGTCTACCTGACCGCGACCATGTCGGTGGGACGGGTTTACGACGGAGCGGTGGCGGCGGCGATGGCAGCGGAGCCTCGGGTGGGCGTCGAGGCCGTGGTGATACCCGTGGTCGGCGAGTGCGACGACAGCTGGCTGAACGACCCGCGCGCCGAGCAGGCCGAGGCCGAGGACGTGCAGAGAGCGCTTGCCGACGCCTCCGGCTCACAGGCCGTCGAGCAGGGCGCGGTGGGCGCCGGCGCCGGGATGGTCTGCTTCGGCTGGAAGGGCGGCATCGGCAGCTCGAGCCGCATGACCGCCGCCGGCCACAGCGTCGGCGTGCTTGTGCTCGCGAACTACGGCGACAGCTCCGACCTGCGGATCGACGGCGTACCGCTGGGCCGGGAGCTGGCCGCGCCGAGCTTCGATCGCGACCCCACTGGGAGCTGCATCGCGGTGGTGGCCACCGACGCGCCGCTCGGCGCGGCTCAGCTCAGTCGTGTCGCACGGCGCGCCGGGCTCGGTCTGGCGCGCACCGGCTCCGTGGCCCACCACGGAAGCGGCGAGATCTTCGTGGCGTTCTCGACCACGGCGCGTGCGCCGCGCGGCGAACCGGCTCCGCCCGCACTAGCGGACGGCGAGCTCGACCCGCTGTTCCTTGCGACCGTGGATGCCACCGAGGAGGCGGTGCTGAACGCGCTCTGGGCGGCCAAGACCACGAGCGGCCGCGAAGGCCGCGTCTTCGAGCGGCTGCCGCACGAGCCCGTGCTCGAGCTGCTGGCCCGCCACGGGCGGCTCGGCGGCTAGAAGGGCTCGCGCCGAACTACCGGCCGGCGGGGGCACTTCATCCAGGTTTGCCGGACATATGCCGGTTAACGTCGACATAGTGGACCCGGCGGCGCGCGGCCGCGCGGCTAGGGCCTGAACACCGGCGGCTTGAGCCCGGCGCGCTTCGGTCCCACGAGCCGCGGCAGCAGGTGCGTGTTGCCGTCGAAGCGAATCGTCACGAGCGGCGGGCCGAGCCGCGGTGGCGTGCGGCGCGTGCCGAAGCGGAACTCGCAGTTGCGGTTGAGCCGGCCACGCACGCTGCGCGTCGGGCGGCTACCGATCATCACGCGCATCGTGACCCTGCCGCGGCATCCCTGCCTCGCCGACACGCCGCGCGGCGTGAGCAGATCGCCGGTTGCAATGAGCTTGCGCCCATCGATGAACGCGGTGGCGGTGAAGAACCGCGGCGGGCGCAGGCCGAGTGCGCGGGCGGCCATCAGCGGGTCGTCGGTGATCAGAGCGTCGACCTTGGCGCGCTTCGCGGCGCGCACGTCGGCGGCCCTGTCGAGCGTGAAGGGCGCCACGTCGAGACCGAGGGCGTGCGCCCGGCTGACGTAGTCAGCGGTCACGGGCCACTCCGGCGAGATGAAGTCGTAGTCGTTGTTGGCGGCGGCCTGGAGGAATGCCTCGTTGATCGCCTGGATGGACAGCAGGCTCGTGGCCACCCCCGGCATGCGTTGGCGCGCCACGTCGAGGTTGGGGGCGATGAAGCTCTGGATCAGGAGCTGCGCGCGCGGGATGCGGCTGGCGAGGACCGCGTCCATCACACGGTTCGCGTAGGCGGGCGTCGAGTCGAAATCGGGGTCGCCCGGCACGTTCTTGATCTCCAGGTTGACCTTCGCACCGGTGCGGCGCGCGAACTCGAGCACCTGGACGATCGTGGCGAGCGCCACCGGTCGCCCGGCACCTCGAGTGGGCAGCGGGCTGCCCGGGCTGCCGAGCACGTCGGTGCGGCAGCCGGCCAGCTCGGCGAGCCTGAAGGTGCGCAGCTCACCGCTGCAGTTCGTGGTGCGGTCGAGTGTGGCGTCGTGCAGCGCAACCGGAACGCCGTCCTCGGTGAGCTTCGCGTCCACCTCGAGCACGGACCCGTTGCGCGCAGCGTTCTTGTAGGCGGCGAGGCTCTCCTCCGCAAAGCGGGCCTTGCCGTTCTCGACCGTGCCGCCACGGTGGGCGTGGATCGCTGGCGCCGCTCCCAGCGCGGGCGGCGCGACTACGAAGAGCATGGCCAGGGCGAGGGCGAGCCGGGCTGCGAGCACGGGCGCACGATAGCGTCGCGGCCGTGACTGCGTTCGACGCAATCATCGTCGGGGGAGGGCACAACGGGCTCACCTGCGCCGCGTATCTGGCACGGGCGGGCGTGCGGGTATGTGTTGTCGAGCGCCGCGAGGTGCTCGGCGGGGCGTGCGTGACCGAGGAGCTCTGGCCTGGGCGACGCGTGTCCCGCGCGTCGTACGTGGTCTCGATGCTGCAGCCGAAGATCGTGGCCGACCTTCGACTCCACGAGCACGGCTACGAGGCGATCGCTCTCGACCCGAGCTACGCCACCTTCGGGCCCGACGGCCGGCCGATCCTCTTCGCAAACGACATCGCGCGGACGCAGGAGTCGATCGCGCGCTACTCGCGCAGGGACGCGGCCGCGTATCCCGGATTCGAGGAGCTGCTCGAGCGAACCGCGAGCTTCCTGCGCCCTCTGCTGCTTCGTCCGCCCCCCGCGCTCGGCTCGAAGCGCCCAGGCGACCTGCTCGGACTGCTCCGCGAGGCGGGCCGCGCCGCCGGACTCGCTCGCCGCGATGTGCTCGAGCTGTTCCGCGTGATGACGATGTCGGTGGGCGACCTGCTCGACGACTGGTTCGAGACCGACGAACTGAAGGGCGCGATCGGCTCGACCGGCGTGGTCGGCGTGTGGGCCGGCCCGCGCACGCCGGGCACCGCCTACAACCTGCTGCACCACGCCCTCGGAGAGCTGAACGGCGTGAAGGGCGCGTGGGGGCACGTGAAGGGCGGCATGGGCGCCATCAGCCAGGCGCTCGCGCGCAGCGCGGAGGCCCACGGCGCCGAGATTCGCACCGATGCGGCCGTTCGCTCGATAGACGTGAGCGGCGGTCGGACCACCGGTGTGACGCTCGAATCAGGTGAGCAGGTACTCAGTCCCGTCGTGATCTCCGGGGCGCACCCGCGCACGACCGTGCTCGACCTCGTCGGCGCCGAGCACTTCCCGGACGAGGTGGCCACCGACATGCGCCGCTACCGCAGCCGCGGCGGCTCGGTGAAGATCAACTGCATCCTCTCGGAGCCGCCGCGGTACGCCGCCGGCGGCGAGCAGCTGCTGCGCACCGGCGTGGCCATCTGCCCCTCGCTCGACTACCTCGAGCGCGCCTGGCAGGACGCCATGCGCGGCGAGCCGGCGCTCGGGCCCGTACCTCGAGGTGGAGGTGCCCGACGAGCGTGGACCCGTCGCTCACCGACGACGGCACGCTGCGTGATGACGATGTTCACCCAGTACGGCCCGCACCGCGAGCGAGGACTGGCCCGACGGCGCGCGCGAGGCGTACGCGGAGCGCTGCTTCGACATCCTGGCCGAGCACGCGCCGAACGTCGCGCGACGCGCTGGTGGAGCACGAGGTGCTCGCACCGCCGGACCTCGAGCGCATCTTCGGCCTCACCGGCGGCTCGATCTTCCAGGGCGAGCAGGGCCTCGACCAGATGGCGTTCATGCGCCCCTCTCCCCTCTTGGCCCAGTACGCGACGCCGGTCGACGGCCTCTATCTGTGCGGTGCAGGCACCCACCCCGGCGGGGGGGTGATGGGTGCCTGCGGCCACAATGCGGCGCAGCGCGTGCTGAAGGACCGCCGGCCCCGCGCGCTGCGCCGCGTTTTCTCTAGCCCGTCTCGATGACGCAGAGGAACGACGTTCCGGGATCGGGCTTGTATCGACTGGCGAACCGAGCCACGAAGCGCCGCTGCTTCGCAGACGGCGCGGCCACGGCGACCTCCCGCCCAGCGCTCCGGGCGGCGCTCGCCCCGCTCGTCAGCCGTAGGACGTCGACGCCCCGGGTCCGATCGGCGGTATAGACGTACCCGCGGTGTAGATACGAGGCCCAGACGACGCCATCATCGGGCCGCCAATAGGCGAACTGCGTCGGGTTCTCCGGGTCCGAGATGTCCAGGAACCGAGTCCCCTCGCCGTACCACGCGTAGGTGACCGTGCTGCCGTCCACGTCGAAGTAGTGCGCGGAGCAGAAGTTCGCCAGCGGGTTGTACGGGCCGCCGATCGGCCGTGAGCCCTCCTTCTGGTACGGGTTCCAGGTCCCCACCGCCTCGAGGCGGAACGGGTTTTCCGGCGTGGAGCGCCATGCCTGGCCGTCGTAGCTCCCCTCGAGCGACGCGATCGTGAACTGTCCGCGGTTGCGGCACGCGTCCTCAGGGGGTCCGAAGTCCTCCTCGGTGGCCAGCAGCAGCTCGCCGCGGCGGTAGCGCGGATCGCCGCTCGGCGCCGAGCCTCCGACCGGGCGCCACGCGTTGTGCTCGAAGCCACCGGTCTCATCGCCGGTGACCGACGCCGGGAGCCCGCCGCCCGCGTAGGGGATCGGCTTCAGCGCCGTGGCCTGCCTGGTGCGACCCTCGACCGGGTCGTAGTGGCGGCCGTCGGTCCAGTAGCCGCGCGTGCCACCGTCGCCCGACACCCATGCGATGCCGGCAGCGTCAACCTGAACGTCGTGCGAGTAGGCCGTCACGCCGTCTCGCCGGAACAGGTCCACCGGCTCCATCGGGAATGCGCGCGGCTTCCTCGGGTTGCTCAGGTCGGTCACGATGATCGGCCGCCCGAACGTCCACCCGCGCGTATCCCGTTGAGTGGTCGTGCTCGCCGGACCGCCGGTCCACAGCGACCTGCAGTCGTTGACGCACGATGTCGTGTGGCCCGTGGGCAGCTGCTGGAAGCTGAGCAGCCGCAGGCTCCTCGGGTCCTTGGCGTCGATCACGTAGACGCCCGCGATGTTGGTCGCGCCGTTCGGGTCCGGCTCGCCGGGCTCGCGTGAGGTCGACCCCGCGTAAGCGCGCGGGTCGCGCGACAGCAGGGCGAGCTTGCGCTTGCGGTCGACGTCCATGTCCTCGTTCTGCCAGAACGTGGACCTCGGCGCCGCATCAGGGCTGAAGTCCACGGGCGGATCGCCCTCCAGGCGCAGATCCTCCGCCGTGATCTCGTCCAGCAGGACGGGATTGCCTGGGTTGCGCAGCGAGTACGACTTGAGGCCGAAGCGCCCGGTCACGAGCATGACGTCGCCCTCGCGCTTGTAGTCAAGGAAGTTGATGGCCGTGGCGTTCTTTGCCTCCGGCAGGTTGTCCACCAACTCGACGTTCTTCGACGCGCCGTACGCTGGGCCAGCGAACGTAAACAGCAGGGCGCCGAGCAATCCGCCGAGTCCGAGTGCACGCCTCCGCATGTGCCCTCCATTCGGTCAGGAGAATGTCGTCGCGGACCGTACCGAACTTCAGCGCAAGACGAGGGCGTGCTCCGGGTGCCACCCGAGCGTGACGCGCTCGCCGAGCTCCCAGCGGTCGTTCGAGCGCGCACGCGCGGTGTTCTGCTCGAGCGCGATCAGCCGGACGCCGGGCGAGAGCTCCACGATTACCTGGGTGGTGGTGCCCACGTACACGCGCTCGACGATCGTGCCCTCCACGGAGTCCATTCCGGGTTCGAGCTCGCCCAGCCAGATCTTCTCCGGACGGATCGAGATCTGCGACCCGTCGGGTCCGGGCAGCAGGTTCGATATCCCGATGAACCCGGCCACGAACGGTCCGCCGGGACGCTCATAGACCTCCTCGGGAGTCCCGCACTGGCGCACCTCGCCGTCCTCCATCACGGCGATCCGGTCCGACATCGCGAGCGCCTCCTCCTGGTCATGGGTCACGTACAGGAACGTGATCCCGACCTCGCGCTGGATGCCCTTCAGCTCCACCTGCATCTGCTTGCGCAGCTTGAGGTCGAGCGCGCCGAGCGGCTCGTCGAGCAGCAGCACGGCCGGGCGGTTCACGAGCGCGCGCGCGAGCGCCACGCGCTGCTTCTGCCCGCCCGAGAGCTCGTTCGGCTTCGAGTGCTCGCGGCCGCGCATCTCCACCAGCTCGAGCGCCTCGGCCACGCGCGTGCGGATCTCCTCCTTCGAGACCTTCTGGCGCTTCAGCCCGAAGGCCACGTTGTCGTGCACGTCGAGGTGCTCGAACAGCGCGTAGCTCTGGAAGACGGTGTTCACGTTGCGGCGGTAGGGCGGCACGGTCTCGACCGGCTCGCCCTCGAGGAAGATGCGGCCCTCGCTCGGCTGCTCGAAGCCGGCGACCATGCGCAGCGTGGTCGTCTTCCCGCAGCCCGACGGCCCGAGCAGGGAGAAGAACTCGCCTGCCTCGATCTCGAGGTCGAGCCCGCGCACGGCGAGCGTGTCGCCGAAGCGCTTCGTCACTCCCTCGAAGCGGATCGCGCTCAAGCCGCCTCCCTCCCGAACAGCACTCTCAGGCCGCTCTCGCGCCTGCCCAGCAGCCGCGGCAGCGCGATGGCGAGCCCGATCGTGAGCATGGACACGGCGAGCATGAACGTGCCGATCGCATTGATCGTCGGCGTCACGCCGAAGCGGATCGCCGACCAGATCCGCACCGGCAGCGGCTGGGGCGACTCACCCGTCGTGAAGAACGACAGGACGAAGTCGTCGAACGAGAGCGCGAACACGAGCAGGCCCGCCGCGAGGATCGCGGGCCAGAGCGCGGGAAGCGTGATCAGGCGGAACGTCTCGAGCCGTGTGGCGCCGAGGTCCATTGCGGCCTCCTCCACGTCCTGCCCGAGAGCCGCGAGCCGTGCGCGGACGACCACCGTGACGTATGAGATCGAGAAGGTGATGTGGCCGAGGATGATCGTCGTGAGCGACAGCTGCAGGCCGATCTGCGTGAACACGAGCAGTGCCGAGACTCCGGCCACGATCTCGGGCGTCACGAGCGGCACGAGCATCAGCACGTTCAGCCCCCCGCTCCAGCGCGTGCGCGAGCGCACGAGTCCGTACGCGAGCAGCGTGCCGATGACGGTGGCCACGACCATGGTCGCGAGTGCGATCTGGACGCTCGCGGCGAGCGACTCGCGCAGGGACTCCGACCCGAAGAACTGCTCGTACCAGCGTAGGCTGAAGCCGTCGAAGTTCTGAAGCGACTTCGACGAGTTGAACGAGAACAGGACGACGAGCACGATCGGCGCGAACAGGAATACGAAGAACAGCGCCGTGTACACCCTCAGGAAGCGCGGCCTGTCGAAGTCCTTCGGAGGCTTCACTCCGCCGCCACCTCCCGCGCCGCCGAGCGCAGGTAGAGCACCATCCAGACGAACAGGAAGGCCATCATCACCGTGGTGAGCGCGGCCCCAAAGGGCCAGTTCTCCGCCGCGAAGAACTGCTGCTGGATCAGGTTCCCGACCATGTAGGAGTCGGGGCCGCCGAGCAGCTGCGCGGCCACGAAGTCGCCCACCGCCGGCAGGAACACGAGCACCGTGCCGGCGAGGACGCCCTGGAAGGTATGCGGGAGCGTCACGTTGCGGAACGTCTCCCACGGTCCGCCGTAGAGATCCTTGCCGGCCTCGATCAGCGCCGGATCCATCCGATCGAGCGCGGCATAGATCGGGAGGATCATGAAGACGAGGTAGCCGTAGACGAGCCCGCCGATCACCGCCCAGGGCGTGTTGATGAACTTGATGTCGGCGCCGAGTGCTCCGTTCACGACGCCCTCGTCGCCGAGCATCGCGATCCAGGCGTACGTCCTGACGAGGTAGTTCACGAAGAACGGCAGGACGACCATCGCCACGAGCACGTGCTTCCAGCGCCCGCCGAAGATGGCGATGTAGTACGCCACCGGGTAGCCGATCAGGAGGCACAGCACCACCGTGGCAAGCGCGAATCCGACCGAGCGCGCGAGCACCGGCAGGAAGATCGGATCGAAGACCTGCTCGTAGTTCTCCGGATACCAGCCATAGATCGTGTTGCCGAGGTCGTCCGTCGTCCCGAACGAGATCGCCAGGACGATCCCGAGCGGTATCGCGAACAGTAAAACGAGCCACAGCCCGCCGGGAACGAGGAACCCGGCGGCGAACCTTCCCTGGCTCACCGTCGGGCGCTCAGGAGGCCTTCACCTCGGTCCAGGTCCGGTCCCAGGCGCGCCGGTTCTCGCGCCCCAGGTTCTCGAACTGCTCGCCGTTCTCGAGGTCGTCCACCGTCACGTTGATCGAGGGGTCATCCTTGACGAGCCCCTCGAAGGACTCCGTGGCGCCGCCCTCGTATGGCATCGGATAGCCGATCCACGCCACGTTCCTGGCGGCGTTCTCGGGCTCGAGCAGGTGCTCGATGAACAGCAGCGCGGTTCCGGGATGCTTGGCGTTCACCGGGATCGCGAGCGTGTCGCTGCCCACCGGGATGCCCTCCTTGCACTTTTGGAACTTGAAGTTTTCGGGGTTGTCGACCTGGTTGCGGATGTTCACGATGTCGCCGTTCCAGAGGTGCTGGATGTTCGCGTTGCCGCTCGTCATCGTTGTGATCGTGTCGCTCGAGAATCCGCGCAGGTTGGGCTTCACGCCAAGCAGGTAGTCCTTCGCCTGCTCGAGTGCCTCGTCGTCGGCGGCGTTCAGCTCGTGGCCGTTCACCTGGTTCGCCATGCCGATGCCCTCCTGGAAGTCATCGAGCATGAACGCCTTGCCGCCGCTGTCGGCCTCGCCGAGGTCGCGCCACGAGCCCGTCATGCCCGGCACGTTGTCGACGCGGTAGCCGAGGCCGGTGGCGTACATCGTGTAGGGAGTCGTGTGCTCCGACCCGTCGTCATACCAGGGCGCCTGGAAGGTCGGGTAGACAAGGTCCGCGTTCTTCAGCTTGTCGCGGTCGATCTTCCGCACCTGGTTGCCCTGGATCAGCCGCTGCACGTACTCGGCCGTCGGGAAGATCACGTCGTACTCGATGCCCGAGCGGAGCTTCGACATCATGGCCGACATCGAGTCGAAGTAGGACTCGCGCACCTTCACGCCGTAGCGCTTCTCGAAGCTCTTGATCACGGCCGGGTCGATGTACTCGGACCAGTTGAAGTAGACGAGGTCGCCGTCGACCTTCTTGGCGATCGGCTTCTCGACCTCCTCCTTCGAGCCACCGCCCGAGTCCCCGACGCCGCAACCGGCCAGCGCCAGCCCGGCCCCCGCCACCAGCAGCCCGCGGCGGTCAATTCTCGTGTCGATCACAACCTCGCCCCCTCCAACAGCTCACAGCCGAGCTCTCGCTCGGCCAATTTCAGGGCCAGCTCCCGCACCCGATCCGGGGTGACCTCCTTGTCGCGCAGCGCAATCTGTACCGAAAGCCCGTCCAGCAGGGATGCCAGGAGCACGGCGAACTCCTCAGGGTCGGCGGCTCCAAATTCGCCGCGCCCCTGTCCGTAGCGGACCACCTCGGCGATCGTCCTTCGCCAGCGGCCGTCGAGCTCGGCGCGCGTGGCCGCGAGGTCGGGATCCCGCAGCGCGCGTGCCCACAGCTCCATCCAGAGCGAGGCGTCGTAGTCGCCCTCGCCGGCGCACGAGGCCACGATGCGGACCATCCGGTCCCGTGCGCTAACGATGTCCTCGAGCTCGAGCGCGAGGTCCTCGTAGAAGCGCTCCTCCGCCGAGGTCAGCGCCTCCTTCAGGAGCGCTGCCTTGGACGCGAAGTAGTAGAGCACCGAGGGCGCGCTGGTCCCGGCCTGCGCCGCGATGTCGGCCACGCGCGCGTGCTCGAGGCCGCGCTGCCTGATCACCGACGCGGCCGCGGCGAGCAGCTCGGGGCGGCGGACGTGGTCGAGTCGGGGGCGCGGGCTCACGAGGGGCGTCCAGTTACTTGAACGTCGATTCAGAAAACCTATTCCCGTGCGTTGGACTGGTCAAGGGGCGGAGGCGCTTTGGCGGGAAGACCCAGGTCGTCGGCGAGTGCGGCCCAGATCTCGCGCCGCGCGTGTTCCACATCCAGATCCCCGAACAGCACGCGCACGCCGTACCCGTCGGCGAGCGCCAGCACGCGGTCGGCGATGCGCTCGGGGTCCACGCCCTTCGCGTCGAGCTCGCCCCGCTCGACCCCGGTGGCGATCGCCTCCGCGAACCACTCGCGCATGCGCGCATACAGCCGCGCCGCCGTGGGGCGCATCTCCGGATGGCGGACGGCGCGCAGCCAGAGCTCGACCCACAGGATCCAGTCGCGTTCGAGAAGCCCCGGGTACGGCAGGAACTGGTCGATCATCGCGGCCAGTCGCTGGACGCTCTCGAGAGCGTCGCCCTCGCCCGCCCCGAGGCGCACGTCGCCGGCCAGCTCGTAGGAGTACTCGAGCGCCTGCTCGAGCAGGGCCTCGCGGGTCTCGAAGTGGTAGTGGACGAGCGAGGTCGAGACACCCGAGTCCATCGCGATCCGCGCTATCCGGACGCCGTCGATGCCGTCGCGCGCGATCCGCTCCACCGCGGCGGCGAGTATGCGCTCGCGGGCGCCCCGGTCCGTCGCCGCCGCGCCGCTCATTCGAGGTCCGCGCGGATCCGATCGGCGAACCAGGCGATGGCAGCCTCGCGGTGCGAGAGCGGCCCCAGCTCGAAGCCGCGCGTCTCGAGCCCGGCCTGGACGTTCTCCACGAGGTCGTAGTCCTCCTTGCCCACGAGCGAGTTGAGGCGGTTGTTCGCGAGCTGCGCGAGGCGCGTGCGCGCCCCGGCGCGCGGGTGGCGATAGGTGCAGGCGAAATCGCGCGAGCGCAGCGGGCCGTCGGAATCGATGCGCCAGGTGGCCACCTGGTCCGGATAGAGGTCGATCGTGGTGTTCGGATAGATCATCGCGTAGCGCCACACGCGCCGATCGGCGTCGCCGAGACCGGGCATCGGCGTGACCAGGCGCTGGTAGACGCGCTCCATCGGATTCCCCGACGGCTTGTCGCGCATGGGCGCCTCGAACCAGACCCAGCCGTCGTGGACCTCCACGTCGTAGTGCTTGTAGTCGAGCAGCCGCATCAGCCCGGGGTGGGCGATCGGCACGTGGTAGCCCTCGTTGTAGTTGTCGATCACGATCTTCCAGTTCGCGGGCTGGGTGTTGCGCCATTGGCCGCTCGGCTTCAGTCCCTCGATGCCGTAGGGCGCGAGCCGCTCCGGTAGCCCGACCACCTGATCGGCGAGCGACTGCGCGTGCACGTCGAGGTTCACGAAGATGAGTCCGCAGAGCGTCTCAACGCGTGCCGGGAACAGGCCCAGCTCGGACTTGTCGAGGTCTGCGATCGAGCGTCCCTCGGGCACGCCGATCAGCTGGCCGTCGAGGCGGTAGGTCCAGCCGTGGTAGAGACAGCGGATCGCCTGGCCGCACTGGCCCGAGCCGTTCAGCAGGCGCGAGCCGCGGTGGCGGCAGACGTTGCGGAAGGCGCGCAGCCGGCCGTCGTCGGCCCGCAGCACGAGCACCGGCTGCACGCCGGCGGTGCCGGTCAGGTAGTCGCCGGCGTTCGGCAGCTGCGACACGTGAGCCACCAGCTGCCAGCTGCGGGCGAAGATCCGCTCCTGCTCCAACTCGGCCAGTCCGGGGTCGCGATAGAAGCGCGCATCGAGCGCCGGGGCCAGTCGTGGAGCGGTTTCAGTGGTGCTCAAGCCAGTTCCTGACTTTGTGATCAGTCGCATGATAACATGCCGCCGTGCGTCCACTCGGCGCCCGCCACAGATGGCTTTCGATCACTCCCGAACCCGAGCTGGAGCTGCCCGAGGCGCTCGCGACCCTGCGCGCAGGCGGGCCTCCTTCCGCCGCTCTGGTGGAGGTCGAGCGCGCCCGTGCGGAACAGCTCGTTACGCGCGGAAGCAGGCGCGCCTGGCGCCGCTATCTGGCCGACGCCCTGGCGCTTGCGGCGGGCTCGGAGGATCCATCCGTGGCTGACGCCCGTGCGGTCGTGGAGGACGTCGTGCACAACCACTCACAACTGGAGCTCGGCCTATGACTGTGACCCCCGCCGCCCCAGCCGCCCAGACCGCGGCCGACTTCACTCCGGAGCAGCTCGAGCTGCGCGAGCGGGCGCGGCGATTCGTGGATGAGGTCCTGATCCCGAACGAGGAGCTCGCCGAGCGGGCGGGCGGGAAGATCCCCGACGACCTGAAGGCGCGGATCAAGAGCGAGGCCGTGGACGCGCGGCTCTCGGGCGGGCTGCACGCCGTGGAGCACGGCGGGCAGGGCTGGTCGAAGGTCGAGTGGTTCCTGGTCGAGGAGCAGCTCGGTCGCTCCACGAACGCGCTGTCGTGGCACATGCCGGGCGCCTACAACGTGCTCGGGTCGGGCTCCCCCGAGCAGATCGAGCGCTACCTCAAGCCGGCGCTGCGCGGCGAGCTGCACGACGCCTACGCGGTCACCGAGGCCGAGGCCGGCTCCGACCCGTCGCGCATCGCCACCACGGCGCGCCGCACCGATAGCGGCTGGGTGATCGACGGCGAGAAGTGGTTCGTGACCTACGGCGACGTGGCGAGCGTGTACATCGTCATGGCAAATGCGCTCGTGGACGGCGAGAAGCTGCCCACGCTGTTCCTCGTGGACCGCGCGCTCGACGGCATCGAGCTCGTCGATGACCCGCCGTTCAGCCACACCTACCCGCACGGGCATCCGACGGTCCGCTTCACGGGCGTCGAGGTCGGCGAGGACGCCGTGATCGGCGGCGTCGGCGGTGGCGACGACCTCCAGCGCTCCTGGTTCACCGAGGAGCGGCTCGGGATCGCCGCTCGCGGCGTGGGCTCGATGTGGCGGCTGATCGAGGAGGCCACCGCCTGGGCCATCGAGCGCGAGCAGGGCGGGCACCGGATCATCGACTACCAGGGCGTCTCGTTCCCGCTGGCCGACTCCGCGGCCGACGCCGCGGCGGGCCGGCTGCTGGCGATCGAGGTCGCCCGCCTGTCAGACGCCGGCGCGGACCCAAAGGTCGTGCATGCCAAGGCCTCGATCGCGAAGCTGTTCGTGAGCGAGGCCGCGGGGCGCTGCGCCGACCGCTGCCTCCAGATCTTCGGCGGGCGCGGCTACATGCGCACCAACGTGGCCGAGCGCTTCTTCCGCGAGCTGCGGGTGGACCGCATCTGGGAGGGCACCAGCGAGATCCAGCGGCTGATCATCGCGCGCGCTCTGGAGCGCCGCGGCGTGGAGCGTACGCTGCACTGATGGACCTCACCCGGCTGCTGCGGCCGCGCAGCGTCGCGGTGGTCGGCGCCAGCGAGCGCGACGACTCCTATGCGGGTGAAACGCTCCTGAACCTGCGCGCGGCGGGCTTCGCGGGGCCCGTCTGGGGCGTGAATCCGAACCACGACGAGGTGCACGGCTTCCCCTGTTTCCCGTCGCTTTCGGAGCTGCGGGCGCCGCCCGACGCGGTTGTGGTGGGCATCCCCGCCGCGGGCGTCCCGGACGTCGTGGAGCAGGCGGGCGCACTCGGCTGCGGCGGCGCCGTGGTGTACGCCGCCGGCTTCGGCGAGGTCGCGCTCGGCGCGGATCACGAGCGCAGGCTGAGCGAGGCGGCGGCGCGCCATTCGCTTCCGGTGTGCGGTCCGAACGGGAACGGGATCGTGGCGCTTCACTCGCGCGCCGCGATGTGGGGCGACACACTGCGGACCCTCGAGCCGGGGGCCGTGGCGCTCGTGTCGCAGAGCGGCAACGTCGCCGTGAACGCGCTTGCGACCAGGCGCGGCCTCCGGTTCCACACCGTGGTCTCGTGCGGCAACTCGGTCGCGGTCGATCCGGCCAACTGGATGGCGGCGCTCGCGCGCGATGACAGCGTGCGCTCGATCGCGCTTTACCTCGAGGGCGACGGTGACGGCGCGCTCCTGTGCGAGGCGCTGGCGGAGTGCGCGCAGCGGGGCGTGGGAGTGGCGGTACTGAAGGCGGGCGAGTCGACGGCCGGCGCGGCCGCCGCCGCGGCGCACACGGGCGCGGTGGCAGGCGACCAGCGAGTGTTCCGCGCGCTCGTGAAGGAAGCAGGCGCGGCCTGGGCCGAGGACGTGCACGACCTGCTGGAGATCGCGAAGTCAATGGCGGTGCCCAAACCCTCAACCACCCTCAGAAAAGGGTCAGACCCCTCAGCCGCCCCGGGCCTCAAACCCTCAACCACCCTCAGAAAGGGGTCAGACCCCTCGGCCGTTTTGGGGCTCGCCATCCTCACCTGTTCGGGCGGCGACTCCGCGCTCGCCGCCGACGAGTGCGCGCGGCTCGGGCTGCGGCTGCCGCTGCTGGCCGAGCACACCGCGGCGCGGCTGCGGGGGCTGCTGCCGGATGCCGCCACGGTGGGCAACCCGCTCGACTACACGGCGCTGATCTGGGGCGACGTCGAGCTGCTCAGCGACATCATCGTCACCGTTGGCGACGATCCGTCGGTAGACCGCATCCTGATCTTCTACGACCAGGCCACTGACGCCGGCCGTGGTGGATCGTGGGCCGCGGTCCGCGAGGGAATCCGCCTGGGCGCGTCCCGCTGCCCGGTGCCGGTGATGCTCTCCTCGACGCTCCCCGAGCTGCTCGACGAGGACGCCGCCCTCGAGTTCATCGACGCCGGCGTGGCCGCTGTGGCCGGCCTCCGAACCGGGCTCGCGTGCGCCGCCGCAGTGCTCACTCCGCGCGGCGACCCCGCGCGCCTGCGCGAGATCGCGTCCGCGACGCGCGCGACCGCTCCACGCGATGCGGCCGCTGCGCCCCCCGCCGCGGTCAACGGCTCGCGCTGGCTTTCAGAGCATGAGGCCAAGGAGCTGCTTCGCGGCGCCTCCCTGCCGGTGGTCGACGGTCGCCTGGTCTCAAGCGAGGACGATGCGGTTGTCGCGCTCTCGGAGCTGGGCGGTCACGTTGCGGTCAAGCTGAGCGCGCCCTCGTTGCAGCACAAGGCCGACGTGGGCGCCCTGTTCCTCGACGTGCGCAGCGAGGAGGCCGTGCGGAGCGCACATCGCGACCTCGCCGCGTTCGGCGTGGAGGGCGCCGGCGTGCTGGTGGAGCGGATGGCGCCGCCCGGCGCCGAGCTGCTCGTGGCCGCGCGGGCGGACGCCGTGGTGCCGTGCCTCGTCGTGGGCGCCGGCGGCGTTTGGACCGAGGCGCTCGACGACGCGGCCGTGGTGCCACTCCCGGCAACTCCGGAACGAGTGGAGGCGGCGCTTCGCACGCTGCGCGCCGCAGCCCTCCTCACCGGCGGCCGCGGGCGCCCGGCGCTCGACGTGGCGGCCGCCGCCCGACTGGCCGCCGCGGCCGGCGAGCTCCTGCTCGCAAGCGGACTAGAGCTGCTCGAGCTGAATCCCGTGCTCGTGCACGAGCGGGGCGCGGTGGCCGTGGACGCCGTGGCGGTCGCGCCAGGGACCGGTCCTTGAGAGCCGTCGTCGTCGGTGCCGGCCTGGCGGGCCTCGCCGCCGCGGACGAGCTCGCACGCGGCGGTGCGGAGGTGGTCGTGCTCGAGGCGCGCTCGCGGGTGGGAGGCCGGGTGTGGTCGGAGCGGCTTCCGAACGGCGCCGTCGTGGAGATGGGCGCCGAGTTCATCCTTCCCGGCAACACTGCGATCCGTGAGCTGGTGGACCGGTTCGGCCTAGGGCTCTGGGACAAGGGGATGCGGTACGGCCGGCGCGACCCGAGCGGCGGCATCGGCACGACGCACGAGGAGCTGGCGGCCGCGGTGGCCGAGCTGGAGCGGGCGCTCGCCGAGGGCGCCGCCGCGCGCGCGGGCGAGCCCTCCGCACGACTCTCGGCGCGCGAGTTCCTCGACGGCCTCGCCATCCCGGCCGGCGCTCGCGAGGCGATCCTCGCGCGCGTGGAGATTTCGAGCGCCAATTCAGCCGATCGGGTCGCAGCCGCCGACCTCGCGGGCGTGGCCCACATCGACGACGAGCCCGCGCCGGGCATCGCCGGAGGCAACCAGCGACTGCCGCTCGCGCTGGCCGACTCGCTCGGCCCGGCGGTGCGGCTGGACTCGCCGGTGACCGCGGTCGAATGGGGCGAGCGCGTGCGCGTGCTCAGCGCGAGCGGCGAGCTCGACGCCGACGCCTGCGTGATCGCGGTGCCCGCGAGCGTGCTCGGCCGGATCGCCTTCGACCCTGCGCTACCGGGCGACATCGCCGATCCGCTCGCGCAGGTCGCCTACGGCCACGCCGCGAAGCTCTTCGTGCCGCTCCGGCAACCCGCCGCGCCGAGCGCCGTGATGAACGTGCCCGAGCGCTACTGGACCTGGACCGCGACCGGCGAGGGCGACGAGGCCCAGCCGCTGGTGAGCTCGTTCGCCGGCTCGAAGCCGGCGCTCGACGCTCTGGGCGTCGAGGCCGGGCCCGAGCGCTGGCTCGATTCGCTCGAGCGATTGCGCCGCGACCTAGAGCTCGACCGCGACGGAGCGCTCCTCTCCACATGGGCGGACGACCCCTGGGTCGGGGCCGCGTACTCCACCTCCCCACCGCCGTCTGTGGCTGAGGCGTGCGAAAACCCCACCGGCCCGCTCGCCTTCGCCGGCGAGCACACCGCCGGGCGCTACGCGGCGCTGATGGAGGGCGCTATCCGGAGCGGGCAGCGCGCCGCCCGCTCGTTGATGCGCCGGGCGCACGCGTGACCTCGTCGTAGACGGCGGCCACCTGCCGTGCCACATCCGCCCAGTCGAACGTGAGCACGTGCTCCGAGGCCTCGGCCACGAGGCGGTCGCGCAACTCCTCGTCGGTGAGCAGGCGCTCGGCCATCGTGGCGAGCGAGCCCGGGTCGCGCGAGCGGAAGCGCAGGCCAACGTCCTCGTTCGGCACCACCTCGCGCAGGCCGCCCGTGTCAGCCACGAGGCACGGGCAGCCGGACGCCATGGCCTCGAGGGCCACGAGGCCGAAGGGCTCGTAGATCGAGGGCACCACCGTGAGGTCCGCGATGCGGTAGAGCGAGTGCAGCACGTCATCGCCGATCCAGCCGAGGAAGGTGCCGTGCTCGTCGAGCCCGAGCCGGCTCGCCTGCTCGCGCAGCTCCTGCTCCGCGGTCCCGGAACCGGCCACGAGGAAGCGCACGTTGCCCACGCGCTCGATCAGCCCCGGCAATGCCTCGAGCGCAAGTTGGAAGCCCTTCTCGTACACGAGCCTGCCGACGAGCAGCACGAGCCGCTCATCGGGCGCGGCGAAGCGCGCGCGCAGGGTGTCGAGGTCGTCCACCGGCACGAGCTCGGCCGGGTCGATCCCGTTCGAGATCACATTCACGCGGCTCTCCTCGAGCCCGTAGATGTCGGCCACGTGCTCGCGCATGTACGACGAGCAGGTGATGAGGCGGTCGGCGCGGTTGGCCATCCAGCGCTCCACGCCGTGGATGTAGGACTGCGGGTGCTTATCCACCCAGCCCTGGTGGCGTCCGTACTCGGTGGCGTGGATGGTCACCACGAGCGGCGCGCGGAAGCGCTTCGCGAGGTGGTCGCCCGCCGAGGCCACGAGCCAGTCGTGGCCGTGGACGACATCGAAGTCGTAGCGGTCCCCCACCTCGACTCCGGTGGCGAGCATGTCCGAGTTCATGTGCTCGATCCATGCCACGAACTCGCTCAGGTCGCGCGGGCGCTCCGGCTCGCGAACCCGGTGCACGAGCACGCCGCCCACCTCCTCCTCGGCGGGATCCTCCTCGCGCCCGCGGGCCAGCACGTGCACGTCCACGCCCTGCACAGCCAGGTTCTCCGCCAGCTTGCGCACGTGCCGTGCGAGCCCGCCCTCGATCAGCGGCGGGTACTCCCAGGACAGGATCAGTACGCGCATTCTGGTCTAAGGAGTGGTCAGGGGGGCAAGGTCGAGGTGTGGGGCGAGGCCGCGTAATGACGGCTCGGGAGCGACCGCGGAGTCTGTCAGAGCGGCCAGCGCAGCGTCGAGGGCGGCGCCGTGCAGGCTCATCCGCTCGGCGGGGTAGTCGGCGGCCAGGTCGCGCGTGACCATGAAGGCCCAGTCGCTCCCCTGCATCGCCAGCAGCTCGCGGGCGGCGCGCTCGAGCGCCGAGTGCGAGGTCCCGTGGCCTGCCGCCGCGGCCACGGTCCGCAGCTCGGCCGCACGCGCCGCGAAGGCCAGCTCGGCCACGGCCGGTGAGTCCCAGGTGGTGAAGTCCTTTGCGTGCCCCCAGGTGGACGGCGCGAGCTCGCGCGGCTCCGGCTTCACCAATTCGATCCCCTCCGACACGGTCACGAGCCGCACGCCCTGCGACTCGGCCTCCTCGAGCACCGCACCGAGCCACGCCTGCCCCTCGTACCACCAGTGGCCGAGCAGCTCGGTGTCGAGCGCGCAGCAGAGCAGGCCGCCGTTCTCGAGCCGCGCGCCGACCCGGGTCACGAAGTCGCGGGCGTGCTCGCGGGCGAGCGCCTGCGCCGCCTCGTGGTCGTACGGCTCGCCGGCGTTGCTCCACGGACGCAGGTCGTGGACGGTGCGGCCCCAGTAGTTCCTGTAGAGCGGATGCGCCGGGTAGCCGTTCTCGTCGTTCCAGACGAGCTCGACCGTCGCCCAGTCGATCGGCACCGCCACGGGTCCCGGCTCGGTGGACACCGGCAGCAGGTGGTCGAAGCCCTCCACCTCGGTCTGGTCGACGCAGAACGCCCGCACGCCGTGATCCGCCAGCTCGCGCTCGAGCCCCGGCACGTACGCACATTCGGGTAGCCAGAAGCCGCCGGACCAATGGCCGAACCGCCGCATGTGCGAGGCGGTGCCCGTGGCGAGCTGGAGCCGCAGGCCGGCGTCCGTCGCGATCAGGGGAAGCAGCGCGTGCGTGGCCGCGGAGGTCCAGAGCTCCGCGCCCTCGAGCGCCCGGAAGGCGGCGTTGAGGTCGCGCCCGCGTTCCTCGAGGGCGCTCTCCGCGCGCGTGTAGTCGGACGCGGCGCGGCGCACCTCGGCCGCCAGCCTGTGCTCGCCCCCGCCCTCGAGACCGGCGGCGTCCTCGGCGTGGATCGGGGCGCGGACCTCGCGCAGGAAGCGCATGTAGCGCTCGCCCGGCTCGCCCCGCATCGCCTCGAGCTGGTCGCACAGCACGGGCGTCATCCCGATCGTCACGGGGGCGCCGTCGAGCACGTCGAGCAGCGGCAGGTACACGCACGCCACGGCCTCCCAGAGCCACTCCTCGCCGAATGGCCAGGTGCCGAAGCCCTCCACGTAGGGCATGTGCGAGTGCAGCACGAGGGCGAGAGCGCCCGGCCGCCTGCCGCCCGCGCCGCTCATGCCGGCACCGGGCTCGGCCAGCGCCCTGCCCTGAGAGGCGCGAGCAGGCAACCGAGGATCACGAGCAGGCCGATCAGGATGGCGGGCAGCGGCACGACCGAGAGCATGGCGAATGTGTTGAACGCGGCGTGGATCGCGATCACTGCGAAGAGCGAGCCCGTGCGTTCGTAGACCAGGCACTGGCCCACGCCGAACAGGGCGATGATCGGGAGGATGATCGCCGTGTCGAGACCCTGGAAGTGCAGGGAGCCGAACACGATCCCGTCGATCAGCGCGGCGAGCCACACCCGGAGGCGCGTGCGCAGCGCGCGGTAGAAGAAGGCGCGAAAGAAGATCTCCTCCGCGACCGGGGCCACCACTATCACGGCCAGCGCCACGGCAAAGCCGGCCACGAGGTTGTCCTCACCCAGCTCCTCGACGTTCGTCTCGTCCACGCCGAACAGCTCGATGTAGCCGAGCTCGATCCCCAGCATGAGGCCGAAGGCGAGCGCGGCCCAGCCGATCGTCGGCCACAGCCGCGTGGCGCGGATGCCGAAGTGCCAGCCCGGCGGCGTGCGCTTGATCGAGGCGAACAGCACGGCGGCGAGCACGAGCATCCCGTCCTGGACGAGGAGCAGCACGAGCAGGGCCACACCGGCCACCGCCTCGGAGATTCCGAAGGTGATGATCACCGGCAGCAGCGGGAAGCTCGCCACCGCGATCGCTCCAAACGCCGCGAACAGCGCCGCGGGCGCGTACCAGGGCGGCCACTGGGGGCGGGCCGCCTCCGGCAGCTCAGGATCGCGGACCGCCGCCGCCGTCAAGGGCGGAGCGCCGCGACGAAGTCGAGCGCGCGCTCGAGCGGACCGGGCCGAAGCGCGAAGTCCCTCGCGGAGATGGCGGGCGTGAAGCGGTCGTAGAAGGGCTTAGTGATCCCGAGCGCCGGGTGCACACGGTCCCAGCCGGCGCGCAGCGCCAGCTCGTGCGCCCGCAGCACGCGCGCATGGAACAGGCCGAGCAACTCGACATCGCCGAACACTCTCTCGCAGAGTGCGCGGAACTCCTCGGCGCGGTACTCCTTCAGGTGCCACGGGTTGTCCGATTTCTCAGCCCCGGGCGGGGCGAGCGTGAGCAGGTTGGGCGTGGAGACGAAGGCGATTCCGCCCGGGCGCAGGATGTCACGGAGGTGCCGCAGCACGGCCTCGGGATCGGCCACGTGCTCGATCGTCTGGAGGAAGACGACGGCGTCGCAGGGCTCGGAGTAGTCCTCCACCAGATCCCGCACGAAGCGCACGCCGGGGCGCGTGTACTTGAGGCGCGCGTGCTCGTGGGCCTCGGGGTTCGCGTCCACGCCCGTGACCCGTCGCGCCCGGCGCGCCAGCACGTCCACCCCGTAGCCCTCGCCGCACGCCATATCGACCACATCGCGGCCCTGGCAGCGCTCGGCCACCCACTCGTACACCGCCAGGTGGCGCCGGAACCAGTAGTTCTCGGCGGGCACGTCGGGCAGCGTGCGCTCGCCCGTCAGCTCTAGCGGCGGCACACCCTCGGGCTGCGCTCTCTGGACCGTGTCCTGCATGGCCGGGCCAGTCTAGGTACTAGGCTCCTCCCGCCCATGCAGACGGCAGAGACCATCAGGGACGCGAACGTGCGCTACCACGACCTCGCCGCCGAGCACTACGACTCGAAGTGGGGCATCAACTACGGCGCCGTCGGCCAGGCACAGGTCACGAGCAAGCTGCGCAAGGCGCTCGGGCAGGAGCCGAGCCACTACGGCCGCGCGCTCGAGATCGGCGCCGGCACCGGCTATTTCTCGCTCAACCTCCTGCGGGCCGGCGTGATCGGCGAGGCCGTGGCCACCGACATCTCCCCCGGGATGCTCCGCAAGCTCGAGCGCTCCGCGGCCGACCTTGGCCTCTCCGTCGAGACCGCGGCCTGCGAGGCGGAGGCGCTGCCGTTCGACGACGACTCGTTCGATCTGGTCTTCGGGCACGCGGTGCTCCACCACCTTCCCGACCTCGGAGCCGCTTTCCGCGAGTTCCGGCGCGTGCTGCGTCCCGGTGGCGTGATGGCCTTCTGCGGCGAGCCGTCCCACTACGGCGACCGGATCGCGGCGTGGCCCAAGCGCGGCGCCAACGCGGTGGCGCCGCTGTGGCGAACGCTGATGGGTGCCGGGCCGCGCCCATCCAACGGGAATGGCAACGGCGGCTGGAGCGAGGAGGACAGCCTCGAGCAGGTGGTGGACGTGCATGCCTTCACGCCCGCGGACCTCTCCTCACAGGCATCGCGCGCCGGCTTCGAGGCGGTCCGAGTCAGCGGCGAGGAGCTCGCGGCCAGCCTCTTCGGCTGGGCCAACCGCACGCTCGAGGCGTCGGCCGACCCGGACGACGTCCCGTGGGCATGGCGCGTGTACGCCTACCGCGGGTACCTGCTGCTCCAGACCCTCGACCGCTCCCTGCTCGAACCACGCCTGCCGGCGGCGCTCTTCTACAACCTGCTGCTCTCAGCGCGCGTTCCCGCCTGAGGCTCACGCCGCGGCTCGGGCACGCCGGCCCGCACCGCCTCCAGCTGCGCCGCGAAGGCGAGCCCGGCGAACAGCGAGACCGACGAGAGGAAGGTCCACAGCAGCACTCCGATCGTGCCCGCGATCGGCCCGTACGTGGCGCCGAACGAGTCCGTCGCGTCCATATAGATGGCGAGCACGCCCATGAAGACAAGCCAGAGCAGCACGGACACGGCAGCCCCGAAAGCGAGCCAGGACGCCTCGGGCTGCCGGCGGCTCGGTGAGTACTCGAAGAGAAGGGCCACGGACGCGACGGCGAACGCGAGTCCGAGCGGCCAGCGGGCGACCCTCCAGATCGAGTCGAAGGCCTCGCCCCAGTCGAGCGCGTCACGAATCGCGGCACCGCCCATGAGGACCACGAGCGACAGCAGCGCGAACAGCCCCGCCGTCAGCGCTAGCGCCAGGCCAACCAGGTACTTCCGCACGAACGGCCGGTCGCGCTCCACGCCGTAGATCCGGTTCGCCCCACGCTCGACCTGCCCCATGGCGGACATCCCGGCGAGAAGGGCGGCCAGGCCGCCGGCCGCCAGGGCGGTCTCACCGGATTCATGAGCGCTCTTCGAGCCCTGTCGCAGCGCATCCGTGAGGATCTCGCCCGGCGCGCCCGGGGTCAGATCCTGAATCGTGTCCCGCACGATGCGCGTGAAGTCGTCCTGGCCGAGCGCGACCGCGAGACCGACGACGGCTATCAGCGCGGGCAGCAACGTGAGCGTGAACTGGAACGCGAGCGCGCGTGAGTGGCTGAACCCGTCCGCGGCGCGAAAGCGCGTCGCGGTGTCCGCCACCAGCCGGCGCCTGCCCGTCCGGCGGAGCGTGTCGTAAGCCTCGTCGCCCTCGAGCTCCCCGCGCGTCGTGGGCACAGAGCTGGCGGTAGTCACTCGCTAGTTGAGATTGATGACACCGAGCAGAAGTAACAGGAACAGGGTGCCGACGAGCGATGCCAGGATCGACCCCATGCAGCCGAGCCGGTTCGAGAAGAAGACGAACACGTTCTCTAGCGCGCGCTGAGCGTGCTCGACAGCCGGTCGAGCGCTGCCTGCTCCTCCGGGCTCACTTCCTTGCCGCCGATGCCGAGGGTGCCGCCCTCCTTGTGGGCGCGAGCCACCACGTCGGCGAGCCGCAGGACGAACTGGCGGTAGTCCTCTGCCTCCTCGGGTGTCGCCTTTTCCTCGACGATCCGGACGGCCTCCCGGATCTGCTCAGGTATCTGGTCGGGCTGCCCGGCCGACTCCCGGTCCAGCGATGGCGGCGATGCCACGAGCTCCTGGAGTAGCTCGCTGCCGGCCTCGTCGCGCTTGGCCGCCGCGTACGCCTTTCCGAGCGCGAGGCTCTCGCGGAAGGTGCCTCCGCGGTCGGCCAGCGCCACCATCACACCGGCCAGTGCGGGCGCCCGCGCCACGCGCTCCCACTCGTCTGCATTGAATTCGCTCTTCGTAGTCATACAGGCCTGCTACCCGAGGGCGACGAGGGTCACGCAGGGCGCCGCGGCCGATGCGAGCAGCGCCCAGTCGATCGCGCGGGAGCGCAGCCGCAGGGGCACCGCCGGCGCCGGCGGCTCGTGCGCGGCGGCCTCGCGAATCACCCACGCGAGCACCGCGTCGAGGAAAGCGGCGGGGCGGTTCGGGGCGTCGGAGACGCGCGCTGCGAGCGCGCGGCCGGCGCTGGCGAGGCGGCCCTCGGAGGCGATTGCGTCGAGCACCTCGGCGGCCTCGGGCGCCGACGGCACCCGTCGCAGGCGGCCGAGGGCTCGGCGCGAGACCTCACGGAGCCCGGCGGCCCGCGCTGCCGAGCGCAGCCAGGTGGCCACGAGCACGAGCAGCGCCGCGCGACTCGCGCGCCTGAGCGCCGTGTCGAGCCCGAGGCCGCCGCCGAGCGCGAATGCGAACGCTCCACCGGCCAGGATGGCGGCGAACACGAGGCCGGCTGGGATTGGCTCTCGGTCCGGGCGGGAGAGCAGCCAGGCCAACGACAGCCAGACCAGCACGGCCGCGAGCAGGGCCCAGGCGGTGCTCGACAGCAGCAGCACGAAGGCAACGAGAGCCGCCGCGGCCACCACGCGCGGGTCGAAACGGCCGGGCGGCAGAAGATCGTTGCGTTTTCCGCAACGATCTTCTGCCACCTGCCTGGCCGGGCCTTCCCTCGGTGCTGCCGTTGAACCCTCCGCCGCCGCCCACGCCAGGAGCCCGCGCCGGTACACGAGCACCTGCACCGTGCTCGCGAACGCCGCCCAGACCAGCAGGCCCGCGAGCGTGAGCGCCAGGGCGTCCGCGCTGCCGACCTCGATCCCGACCCGGCGGCCGATCGCGTCGTATGTGCCTGCGTACGCGTCGAGCCCGCCGGTGATCACCCAGATGAAGAACGCGGTCGTGGCCGCGTTGTGGAGCAGGCGCACGGTGGCACATGCGAGGAGCTGTGGCCAGAAGCCGACGTTACGGGCGTGGAGACGGCCGAGCATCGGCGCGCTCACGGCCTGGGTCAGCGGAACTCCGAGGCGAGCCGGCCCGATGATCGCCACGGTCTCGAGCATGGCCGCGGCGCTGGCACCGAAGCCGAGCCGGGCGCCGCGGCGCTCAGCCACGCGCGCGAGCGCAACGCCACCGGCCAGGGCGATCCAGAAGCCGCCCGTGGGCGCGGCCCGCGCGGCGAGGAACGAGACCACGGCCACGTGGGCCGGACCGGTCGCGGCGCGCGCAGCCATGAAGAACGACCGTAGCGGGGACGGTTGTACCGTCCCCGCCAGAGTCGTGGTTGGTCGGGACTCCCGGGCCGGAGGGCCTCGGGGCGGTTTGGGTCTAGCTGCCGGAGTAGTGCCGGATCGGAGACTCGGCGATGCGGCGACCGAGGTCGGCCACATCGTCGTCACTCAGCTGCGCGGTCGGGAAGCCAGCCTGCTCCAGCTCGTCGCGGACACGCTGCACGCCCTGGATGTAATCCAGCTTTGCGCCCAGCTTCACCATCACCGACTTCGCGTTCTCGTCGTCGATGGCTGCACTTCCATCCGCCGACGGCTTGATGAGCCAGGACTTGACGGCCTCGGCCTCAGCCAGCGTGAGCTCAAGGCTCACGCTCTGGTCAGCACTCTCAGGGAGACCATTGGTCACCTCGATGGACATGTTTTGCGTATCGGCTTGGTCGCGCCTTCCTTGAACTTGGACGGGAATCCTGGACGCCCGCGCAAGGGGCGCGTCAGCCGAGCACGCGGATCCGCCGCACCACGCTCAGGCGGCGCCCGTTCGGCAGCCGTGCCGTGACCACCAGGCGTGCGGTGAGCTGGCGGCGGCTGCGGAGCAGGCGCCGCCGCGCCGCCGGAGCGAGACGCAGGCGTCGGCGCGGCGACCGATCCAGCCTGCGGAAGCGCCTCCGCGCGAGCGCCACGGTGCGCGGCCGCTCCGTTGTGCCGTCCGGACCGGGGCTTCGAAGCAGGTCGGGGGTGTCGAGCACGGCGACAACCCGCGCCCCGGCGGGCGCGCGGATCTCGGTCACGAGACCACGCCTCACGAGCGTCAGCCGCCCGATTCGGCGCCGCACCTTCACGCGCAATTCGCCCTCGCCGCCTCGGAGTGGCCCGCTGCGTCGCTCGCCCGCGGGCAGCCCGAACGGGCTCGCGCCCGCTGTGAGCGGCTGGCGGAAGGGCCCGCTGATCTCGTACACCGCGCCGGGTCCCGGTGCACTGGGGCTCTGCGGGTGGGCGCGCTGGGACGTGCAGTACATGCGCGTACCCGACGGATCGAACACGACGCCACACACCTCGGACTTGAACTCGCCCTCGACGGGGTGCGCCGGACCGGTGAAGCGCAGGAATGGCGAGACCTCGCGCTCTGGGGTGATCAGCCCGATCTCCATGTTGCCGCCGTCCTCGCACACGAAGATCTCTCCGGCCGCCGAGACGGTCACGTTGTCGACCGCGTCGAGCGAGGAGTCCGGCGCGGCGGCATGGTCGAAGACGATCTCCAACGTTCCGGTCCGCGAGTCGTAGGCCCACAGCCGCTTGTCGCCCTTGGTCGTGAAATAGAGGACGCCGCCGTCATGCCAGATCCCCTCGCCGCCGTTGAAGGGCGTCATCCCGGCCACCTGCTGGCGAGTGGGCGTCTGCACGGGCGCCGGGGTGGGGTTGGGCACCTCTCGCCAGCTCACGCGGCCGTCCGCAGCCACCAGGGCCACCTCGAGCACGCCGTCCGAGAGATCCGGGTACGCAGCCGGCGTGAAGCGATAGAAGCCGCCGTCGGGCTTGTCCTCGGTCAGGTAGAGCTGCCGCTGGGAGGGCTCGACCGCCGCCGCCTCATGGTTGAAGATCCCCAGCGCGGGGCGCGCCACGGCCATGAGCTTGCCCGCGGGGTCGCACTCCCACACGAGGCCCGAGTCGTGCTCCTCGCACGAAAGCCAGGTGCCCCAGGGAGTTGGACCGCCGGCGCAGTTGGCATTCGTGCCGCCGAGGATGCGATAGGCCGCTGCGACGCCTCCGTCCGGCCGGAAGCGGATCGCTGACGTGCCGGCCCCGGTCGGAGCGAGCGACTCCGAGTTCGTGACGAGGATCCATCCGCCCTCGGCGGTCGAGAAGGTGGCCTGTCCGTCCGGGAAGACCGGCCAGGGATAGCCGGCAACCTGCGACAGCCCGCGCGCAACCTCACGCGAGCTGAACCCCGGCGGGAGCATCAGGCCATTTGCGTCCGGCGGACCCAGTGCGCCGTAGGGGCTGGCCCCGGCTCGGGCTGGGGCGGCCAGCGCCTCCCGAAGCAGGCGTGGAGGTCCCGCCAGCGCCCCTGCCGCGAGCGCACCGGAGACGATCAGCTGACGTCGGCTGATCCCGTCCATCCGGAGGGGTTGTACCCGATCGCCTAGCCTGAGGCGTCAGTGAGCCAGAGCATCGAGAGCTTCCCGCTCTTCCCGCTGGGGCTCGTGCTGCTGCCCGGCGAGCTCGTGCCGCTCCACATCTTCGAGGAGCGCTACAAGCTGATGATCGGAGAGTGCCTCGAGCAGGAGAGCGAGTTCGGGATCATCTGGCTCTCCGACGAGGGCCTCAAGGACGTCGGCTGCTCGGCACGGATAACCCGCGTGCTCGAGCGCTTCGAGGACGGCCGCCTCAACATCCTGGTGGAGGGCACGCAGCCGTTCAGGCTCACCCGCAGGATCGAGGACCTGCCGTACCCGGCGGGCGATGTCGAGCCGCTCGAGGACGAGGACGAAACCGACGAGGAGGCCCTCGAGCGGGCCCGCTCGCGCTACGCGGACCTGGTCGAGGAGGTCACGGAGACCCGGCCCGAGCCGGATGCGCTCGCCGAGCTCGGCGCTTACGGGATGGCCGCCACCCTCGAGGTGGCGCCGGCGGCCAAGCAGAGCCTGCTGGAGCTGCGCTCGGAGAGGGACCGGCTCGAGCAGCTCGAGGGCCTGTTTGCGGAGGCGCTTCAGCGCATCCGGATGGCCGAGCGCGCCGCGGAGCGCGCCAGCGGCAACGGCCATCTCAAGGGTTGAAGCGTTTAGGGCATCAGAGCCCCGGTGATAAATAGCACGCAGTCGTTTTTGGCTGCGGGACGGCGTTCGCAGGGAACGCCGGGGCGCCGAGACGGCGCCAAATCTTTGACTGGAGGGGAAAGATGCGCAGGGGCATCCTTGGCTTGGTCGGTCTGTTGGCGCTCATGGTCGGCTTCACCGGCACGGCGCAGGCGGCGAAGTACGACAACGACACCGTGATCGTCAAGTTCGCTGGTGATGTATCGAGCGCGCAACGAGCGGCGCTCTTCAACACGGCGGGCGTCAACCGCACTGTCGGCTCCGTTAGGGGCGTCGGCGCGCAGGTTGTGAACGTCCAGGGCGACCCGGCCGTGGTGGCCCGCCGGCTCAACCGAAGCGCGCTGGTCTCCTATGCGGAGCCCAACTTCATCCTCAGGGCGACAGCCGTGCCCAATGACCCGCTGTTCGCCGAGCTCTACGGGCTCAACAACACCGGCCAGACCGGCGGCCGCAGCGACGCCGACATCGACGCACCCGAGGGCTGGGACGCCGCAGGGCTCGGTGCCTTCCCGGCGAGCGGCGGCACCAAGATCGGCATCGTCGACACGGGCATCGACAGCACCCATACAGAGCTGAGCGGCAAGGCCGTCGACTGCGCCGCGTCGCTCGGGGGGCTGCTGACGAGCGGTAACTGCACCGACGACAACATGCACGGCACGCACGTGGCCGGCACGATCGCCGCCAAGGCGAACAACGGCGCCGGCGTGGCCGGCGTGTCATTCAACTCGCCGCTGTCGATCTGCAAGGCGCTCTACACGGCGGCGGGCACCGGCATGACCTCCGACGTCGCTGCCTGCATCGTCTGGGCCCACCAGCGCGGCGCCAAGGTGATCTCGATGAGCCTCGGCGGCGGCGCCTCGACCACGCTCAAGAACGCCGTTGCGGCAGCCTGGGAGAACGGGAGCGCCACCGGCTCTGTGCTCGTGGCAGCCGCCGGTAACGACGGCGACGCCACGCTGAACTACCCGGCTGCCTACCCGGAGGTCGTCTCCGTGGCCGCCACCGACCACAACGACGCGCGCGCCACGTTCTCGAACGCGAACGCGGACGTTGAGGTCGCAGCTCCGGGCGTGAACGTGCTCTCGACGATCCCGGGCGGCCAGTATGCCGAGCTCTCCGGTACGTCGATGGCAACGCCGCACACCTCTGGTGTAGTGGGCGTGCTCTGGAAGCTGTTCCCGACCGACACGGCGGCCGGAATCCGCAGCCGCCTGGACTCGGCCGTGGACGACCTCGGCCCGGCAGGACGCGACCAGAGCTTCGGCTTCGGCCGCGTGAACCTCTGCAAGGCAGCCGGCGGAGGCTGCTAGCGAGCTGATCGGCAGCCGTCGCGGGCGCGCTCAGCGCCCGCGACGGCTGGCCAGCTCGGTCCGAGAGCGGATGCCGAGCTTGGCGTAGATGCGCGTGAGGTTCGCCTCCACGGTCCGGACGCTCACGAACAGCGCTTCAGCCACCTCCTTGTTCGAGCGGCCGTCGGCGACCAGGTCGGCGACCTGTTCTTCGGTTGGCGTCAGCCCGCTGGAGCGCGCGCGGCCACCGATACGCGCGAGCTCGGCGCGGGCTCGCTCTACCCACAGCGGCGCGCCCATGGCCTCGAGGCCGGCGAGCGCCTCCTCGAGCGAAGCGCGGGCGGCCGCCTTCTGCTTTGCCCGCCGCTGAATCGAGCCGAGGACGATCAGCGTGCGCGCACGCTGGAGGGGAACGGGAAGATCCCGATGATGCTCGAGCGCTCTCTCGCAGTGCGTAAGTGCGGCATCGAGGTCCCCCCGGGCCGCGGCAATCAGCGCGTGACAACGAGCGGCGGTCGCATCGATGCGCGGGCGCTTGAAGCGCATTCCGGCCAACTCCCACGCCGAGAGCAGCTCCTCGGCCTCCTCCAGGCGGCCCACGCCGGTGAGCGCTTCGACGGCGTCCGGGATGCAGATGATGTGCGGGAGTCCAGGCTCAACATCCCCGGAGCTTCGAAATCGCTCCGCCACCGGCAGGAGCCACTCCACCGCGGCGGCACTGTCGCCCAGCGACAACTCGAGGAAGCCGAGCGTCGTGCGGTGGATGGCCGCGAACACGAGATCCCCCTGGGACTCACACTGCGCGAGCCCACGCGCCGCGACGTCGCGCGCCAGCTCGACCTCGCCCTGGTGGACCGCCACCAGCGCCAGGACGTACGCAAGTGCGCCCTGCGCCTGGTCGCCGTACGAGGCCTCGTCGATCGCGAGCCCCTCCTCGGCGTAGCGGCGCGCGGACTCAAATCGGCCGTCGCGGATTTCGAGCTCCGCCAGGTGTAGGCACAGTCCGCCGCGCGACTCATCGTCTCCGACCTCGGTCGCGCGCCGAAGGCGGCGTTCGAGGAGGGGCCGCGCCGGCTCGAGCTCGTCGGCGAACATCAACGCCCGCCCGAGGAGCATGCCGGGCCCCCAGTACGCGTTCGGAATCAGGTCATCCCCCTCGAGCTCGGCGGCCTCCCGGATGAGTTCCATGGCGCCATCCTGGCCACGCAGGTATTCGAGGTTGGCGTAGGCAGCCATCGCCTTGACACGCAATATCCGCTCGGTGCCAGGCCCGCAGAGGTCATTGGCTCGCTTGAGGGACTCATGAGCATCGATGTAGCGATCCCCCAGCGAGAGCAGGAGTCCCTCCACGAGGAGGGCCTCGACCAAGACCTCCTCGTCATCCCCAGCCTCCTCAACCGCCTGGCGCGCGAACGCGAGCATCTCCTCGACCGGACCCTCCTGGTCCGCGCAGGCCACGAGCGCCCGCGCGCGGAGCGAGCCGCGGGGAAGTTCATCCCTGATGGCATGGGCGAGCGCGGTCGCCCGGCGGCCGTCTCCGGCGGCCACAAGATGTCGCACGGCATGGATCCGGGCACGGGCCGCCAGCTCGAAGTCAGGTTCCACACGAGCCGACGCCTCGAGCAGCTCGGCGGCGGCGGCCGGCGCGCCGCGCGCGGCAGCGGCATCGGCACCCGCCCTGATATCGAGGGCCAGCCTCGCGTCGGGCGCCTGCCGACTTGCGACCAGATGGCGCGCCCGCTCCTCGGCATCGGGCGCCATCTCAGCGAGCCGCTCGTGAACCAATCGCCGCCGGGACGGCGGAAGCATCCGGTAGGCGGCCTCGGCCAACAGCGGATGATCGAAGCGGATCGCGTCGTCTTCCTCATGCACGACGTCCGCGGTGAACGCGGGATCGAGCGTGCCGGGATCGACCACAGCGCTCGCGGCGGCGATTGTCGGATGTCCCATCGCGGCGATGGTCCCGAGGGCGTCCGTCGTCTCTGCCGGCAGCGCGCGTAGGCGTTCCTGCAGCACGGCGTAGACACCGTCCGGCAAGGTCAGCTTCGCGGTCACGTCCCCGTCCCCGGCGTGGCGGCGTGCGGCTCGCCCAAGCTCCAGCGCGTAGTAGGGATTGCCGCCGGAGATGTCCGCCAGGCGAGTGAGTGCTGGCCACGAGACTCCGTCGCCGAGCCGGCGCTGAAGGAGAAGCGGAAGCGCGTCAGGTGCAAGCGGCCCAAGGCTGATTCGCCGGAGGCGGTCATCGGCCACCCCGATAACGAGTGACTCGGCTCCTGGGGACGCGCGTCGGGTGGCGAGCAGGACCACCCGCTCGTCGCCGAGCCGCCGCAGGGCGAAGGAGAGCGCCCGGCCGGAGGCGGGGTCGAGCCACTGGATGTCATCGATCGCGAGCACCAGGCTCGCCCGGCGCGCGGATGCCCGGAGCACTGCGAGGGTTGCGGCACCAACCGCACGCGGATCGACCGGGCCGCCCTCGGGGGACGCCCGAAGCAACGCAACGTCGAGCGCGTGGCGCTGTGGCAATGGGATCTCTTCACCGACCTCGTCGACCACCGACACGAGCAGGTCGCCGAGCGCTGCGTGCGAGAGACCCGTCTCGGACTCGACGGGTCTCGCGGTGAGAACCCGCAGGTCGCGCTCCTCGGCCTCGGCGATACCTGCGAGCCACAGAGCGGTCTTGCCAATGCCAGCCTCGCCCTCGAGCACGATCCCGACGGGGCCGGGAAGCGCGCTGAGCCCCTCGCGGAGTGCTTGGAGCTCAGCGTCGCGACCCACAAGTGCCGCGGCAGCGGGCGCCTGGCCTGGGAGTCCCACGGACTCCGATGATAGGCCCGCTGGCCGGTACTGCTCAGCGGTGATGGAAGCGCTCGGCGGCACGCGGTCCGTCGATCTTCGCGCTCGGCCCGGAACCGGCGACTCCGTGCTGGTAGAGAGTGGCACGGTCCGGCTGTGCCGTCGCGGGCGGAGCGGCCGGCGTGCGGGAGACGGTGTCCGACCCGTTACTGACTGCGAGCGTCACGGCGATCGACGCGGCGGCCACGAGCGCACTTGCGCCGGCCAGGATCGGAATACGCCGCGAGGTCGTGGTGCGGGCGGCGCTCACGTTGAGGGTGGTGCTCATTTGGGACTCCTTGCTTGGGGGACGAGAGCCAAGCTACGCCCGCCGAAGTCCGCGCGAAATTGCGGAAACCCACACACTTTGGTCGGCCTAACCGACCACGTTTGCGACTCCTCCCCTGCGTGGATCACCGCCGCCCGTGAGCTCTCCGGTTTCGTGGTTGCGCGCCACGGCCTGGGCCCCTCCGAAGAACAGGTTCTGCTCGCTCCAGCGGCGAACGGTCCAGCCCGCCTCCTCGAGGCGCTCGAGCGCCGCCTCGTCGGCGCCGGGCTCGGCGTCCACCTGCCTCTCCTCCACGTGGATGCGCGGAGCCGAGACGGCCTCCTGGGCCGGCAGCCCGTGATCCACCACGCCGAGCACGGTCTGGAGGATCGCCGAGCGGATCCGGTTCGACCCCGCACTGCCGATAGCGATCTCGGGTCGCCCGTCCCGCAGCACGACCGTCGGCGCCATCATGCTCGGCACGCGAGCACCGGGCGGATGCCTGTGGAACCCGAGTGGGTTCAGGTCGTGCTCACCAAGCATGTTGTTCAGGTGCATTCCGGTGCCGGGCACCAGCACGCCCGAGCAGGAGCCGTTCGAGCAGGTCACCGTCGCGCACGCGCCCTCGGCGTCCATCACTGAGATGTGCGTGGTGTTACCAAGACGCGAGCGCACGTCGGTGGCCACGGTGTCGAGCGCCTTCTTGGCGAGGAAGCGCTCCAGGAAACCCTCCGTGGCCAGGCCAGCGAGGAAGTCCTCGTCCCGGGCCCGGTTTGTTGACGCGATCACCTCGGCTATCACGAACGGGTCGTGCGGCCGCTCGAGCCGCTCGAGGATCCCGAGCGCGTCCGCGATCAGGATTCCGCCGGACGACGGAGGCGGGTTCGTGATCACCTCGCGGCCCTGGTAGGTCACGCGCGCCGGGTCGCGCTCGATCACCGCGTACGAGCTCAGGTCCTCGCGGCTCAGCACACCACCGCGCTCGAGCACCCAGTCGCTCACCGAGGCGGCCACGTCGCCGCTGTAGAGGAAGCCGGGACCCTCCGCGCCGAGCCGATCCAGCAGGTCGCCGAGCTCCGGCAGCCGGATCGTGTCGCCCTCGCGGAGGAGGCCTCCCTCCGGCGCGTAGATGGCGGCGCATTCCGGCGTGAGCGTCAGGATCGGGTGGAGCACCTCGAACAGGAACGCCTGCATGGGGACCACCTCGATGCCCTCGCGTGCGGCGCGAGCGGGCGCGGCGGTGAGATCGGCCAGCCGTGCGCTGCCGAAGCGCTCGAGCGTCTCGGCAAGGCCGAGCGTCGTGCCGTAGGCACCGCACGAAGCCGGCCCGACGTTGAAGCGCTGCACGGCGTCCTCGCTGAAGCGGACGTCCACGGGCACGAGCTTCGACGGCTCACGGCCGTCGAGCCCGAGGCCGGGAGCAGCGACGAAGAAATCGAGCACGTGCGACTCCTCGCCGGAGTGCACGACCATGAAGCCGCCGGCGCCGGGACCGGTGAGGGGCGACTCGGCCACGAACGACATCAGCACGGCCGCCACAGCGGCATCGACGGCGTTCCCGCCCGCCCGCAGCGCATCTGCTCCGGCCTGCGCCGTGAGCGGATGGCCGGCTGCGACCACCCCCTTCATGTGGGCGAGCCTAGCCGCCCCGTGCGGCTCAGCCGCGCGGGAGGAACTCGGGCACGTCCACGTCCGCGAGCGTCCCGGCGGTCACGCGCTCGCGTGAGCGGCTGACGTGCGGCTCGGCGTCCGCGGGAATGCCGCGACCCTCGCGGCGTCCGCGCTCCTCGTCCCGCGGGCGTGCCCGGTGCACGGGCCGGTCGCCGTAGCCGGTGGCCACGACGGTCACCCACACCTGGTCGTCGACCTTGTCGTCGACCATGGCGCCGAAGATGATGTTCGCGTCCGGGTGCGCAGCCTCCGCCACCGCCTTCGCGGCCTCGTTGACCTCCCACAGCGAGAGGTCCCGGCCGCCGGTGATCGAGAGCAGGATCGATCGTGCTCCCTCCAGCGAGGTCTCGAGCAGCGGCGACTCGATGGCGTGCTCCACCGCGTCCATCGCGCGCCGGTCGCCCGAGCCCATGCCGATGCCGAGCAGCGCCTGGCCCGCCTCGGACATGATCGTCCGCACGTCGGCGAAGTCGAGGTTGATGAGGCCCGGCAGCGTGATCAGGTCGGAGATGCCCTGCACGCCCTGGCGCAGGACGTCGTCGGCAACGCGGAAGGCGTCGACCATCGACGTGGACTTGTCGAGCACCGACAGGAGCCGGGCGTTCGGGATCACGATGAGCGTGTCCACCTCGCGGGCGAGGTCCTCCACGCCGCGATCCGCCTGCTCGCCGCGGCGAGCGCCCTCGAACGAGAACGGCTTGGTGATGATGCCGACGGTGAGCGCGCCCACCTCGCGGGCGATGCGGGCCACGACGGGCGCCGCACCGGTACCCGTGCCGCCACCAGAGCCGGCGGCGATGAACACCATGTCCGAGCCTTTCAGGTGGCTCTTGATCTCGTCGTAGTCCTCCAGCGCGGCTGCGCGCCCGAGGTCCGGGTTCGAGCCTGAGCCAAGCCCGCGTGTGGCGTCGCTGCCGATGTGAAGCCGCGTGCTCGCGGACGAGCCCTCGAGTGACTGGACGTCGGTGTTGAGCGCGATGAACTCCACGCCCTCGACCTGGGCCTCGATCATCCGGTTGACGGCGTTCACGCCGGCACCGCCCACGCCGAGCACGCGCAGCACGGGCTCTGTCGGCCGCGCGGGCCGTGACGGGACGAACGGCTCCGGCTCGGGGTCGAGCTCGCGGGTGGCCGGGACGGGAGCGCGGTCCAGGATGTTCTCGGGGATGTCCTGCGAGAAGACTGCCTTGAGGCGCTCCTCCGGGCTGGGCACACCACCCTCGTAGCGATTGGTCCGGCGCTCGTCGCGCTCCTGCGCGCGGCGAGCAGCCTCGGTCCTGCGGCCACCTAGGTCGTGATGCTCCGTCTGGGCCTGCGGCTCGGGCACGTGGCGCGTGACCTGCGGCGCGGGCCCGCCCTCCGGCAATGGCCGGCCGAGCTTCGGCTCGTTCTCAGGGGCGCGCTCCTCAGCGGGGCGCTCCTCCTGGCGCGGCTTCTGCTCGGGACGAGCTTCGTCCTCCTCCGTCTTGCGGAAGAGCTGCGCCAGGGGACCCTCGCGCATGCTCGCCCTCTTACCGCTTGCCATTCGCCAGGACCTCCTCCGCTAGCCGCCGGTAGGCGTAGGCCGCCTTACCGTTGGGGTCGTACTTGAGCACCGACATGCCCTTAACCGGGGCCTCGGCGAAACGAACGGTCTTGTTGATGCGGGACGCGAACACGCGGTCCCCGAAGTTCTCCTCGAGGATCTCGACCGCCTCCTTGGCGTGCACTGTGCGGTTGTCCACCAGGGTCGGCAGGATGCCCTCGATCTCGATGTCGGGATTGAGCTCCTCGCGCACCATAGACAGCGTGTTCTGGAGCTGGATCAGCCCGCGCATGGACAGATACTCGCATTGCACGGGGACGATCACCTTCTGCGAGGCCGTGAGCGCGTTGATCGTGAGCAGCCCGAGGCTCGGCGGGGTGTCGATGAAGATGTAGTCGTAGTCGTCACGGACGGGCTCGAGCGCCTTCTTCAGCGAGCGCTCGCGGCCGATCATCGTGGACATTGCGATCTCGGCGCCGGCCAGGTCGATCGAGGCGCAGGCCACGTCGACCTCGCGCTTCTTGATCACCTCGCGGATCGAGAGCTGATGCACAAGCACGTCGTACATCGACGACTCGAGCGAGTCCGGGTCGATGCCCTGGCTCATCGTGAGGTTGCCCTGGGGGTCGAGGTCGACGCAGAGCACCCGGTGCCCGCGCTCGACGAACGCCGCCGCAAGATTGAGCGTCGTGGTGGTCTTCGCCACCCCACCCTTCTGGTTGGTGAACGCTATGACCTTCGCCTTGGGATCCATTACGCAAGCCGTATTCGCACGGGTTGGGCGGAATCCTTCACCCTTGCGTCCGATGTCTTCGCTACTGGACAAGCGGCTGGTCCTCGTGACCGGCAAGGGCGGCGCCGGGAAGACGACCGTCGCGGCCGCCCTTGGACTGATCGCCGCCCGGCGCGGCAAGCGCGTGGTGCTGTGCGAGGTGGCGGAGCAGACGCGGCTCAGCGGCATGCTCGAAGGACTCCCGCACGAGGAGTTGCAGCTCGTGTCCGTCGATCCCGAGCGAGCCAAGCAGGAGTGGCTCCGCTACCAGCTCAAGTCGCGCACGCTCGCCGGGGTGCTTGGCGGGAGCGGTCTGTTCCAGTACCTCACCGCCGCGGCGCCGGGGCTGACCGAGCTCGTGACGATGGGCAAGATCTGGGACCTCGCGCAGCTCGAGCCGCGCACCGGCGGTCCCGGATACGACCTCGCGATCGTCGATGCCCCGGCCACGGGCCACGGGCTCGCGATGCTGCGCGCGCCGAGCACGTACGCCACCATCGCCCGCGTCGGGCCGGTGGGCCGCCACGCCGAGCGGATCGACGCGTTCGTACGCGACGCCGCCCAAACGGGTGTGCTCACCGTCGCGCTTCCGGAGGAGATGCCGGTGAACGAGACCGTGGAGTTCGAGCGCGCCCTGCAGCGCGAGCTCGAGCTCTCGGTCGACACGATCGTGGTGAACGCGCTGCACCCGTCCCGCTTCAACAAGGACGACGTGCGCCGGCTCGAGGACGCGGCCAGCGACAGCAGGGTCGGGCGCGCGGCGATCGAGGCGGCCCTGTCCGAGCACCGGCGCGCGCGCGGCGAGCACGCGCAGGTCCGCCGGCTGAGGCGCGCCGCGAGCGCGCCGGTGATCACGCTCCCGCGGGTGTTCGAGCCGGAGCTTCGGCGCGAGCACGTGGAGCGGCTGTCCCTGGAGCTGGAGCGCCGGCTGTGATCGCCGACTGGCTCGAGCGCAAGGAGGTCTGCATCTGCGCCGGCTCCGGCGGCGTCGGCAAGACCACCACCTCGGCCGCCATCGCCCTCGGCATGGCCGCGCGCGGCAAGAAGGTGGCCGTGCTCACGATCGATCCCGCCAAGCGGCTCGCAAATTCCCTGGGTCTGCCGGAGCTGGGCAACGAGGAGCGCCTCGTGAAGGCCGACGTGGAGGGCGAGCTGTGGGCGATGATGCTCGACCCGAAGCGCACCTTCGACGAGCTGGTGGAGTGGCACGCGCCCGACGAGCGCACGCGCGATGCCGTGCTCTCGAACCGGATCTATCAGGAGCTCTCGAACGCCGTGGCGGGCTCGCAGGAGTACATGGCCATGGAGAAGCTCCACGAGCTCCATCAGGAGGGCCGCTACGACCTCCTTGTGCTCGACACGCCACCCACGCGGAATGCGCTCGACTTCCTCGACGCGCCCAAGAAGCTGGCCGCATTCATCGACTCGCGCACGCTCCAGATGTTCACCACGCCCGGGATGCTCGGGCTGAAGGTGCTGGGGCGAGGGTCCGGCGTGGCTCTGTCCGTTCTGAAGCGGGCGACCGGCATCGACCTGCTCGAGGACCTGTCGACCTTCTTCTCGAGCTTCGGCGACATGGCCGAGGGCTTCCGCGAGCGGGCGGAGGGCGTGAACGCGCTGCTGGCCGACAGCCGCAGCGCCTTCGTGCTCGTCACATCCCCGCGCGCCGACGCCATGGAGGAGGCGGGCTGGTTTCACCACCGCCTGCTCGATGCCGGACTTCCTTTCGCCGGCGTGGTGGCGAACCGCGTGCACCCGCCGGCGCCGAGGGGGAACCCCGCTCCAGAGCTCGAGCGGCTGCTCGGCGACGACGCGCTAGCCGCCAAGGTGGCGCGCACGTTCGAGGAGCAGCGCCGCCTGGCCGCGCAGGACCGCAGGAACCTCGCGGATCTGCGCCGCCGGCTCGGCCGCAAGCCGATGATCGAGGTGCCGCACCTCGACGACGACGTGCACGACCTCGACGGCCTGCAAAGAATGGACGAGTACCTGTTCGGGTAGACGGTCGTCGTGGCCGATCGCCCGATCCCGGAGGACCTCCGCGTCATCTGCGCCGAGATGGGAGGCCACGATCTGCTCGGCGGCAACCTGCGGATCTATCCGCTCGAGGCAGACGATCCGGACACGCTGACGGTCGCTAACGCGGCCGACCGCCTGCGCTCATGGGACTGGCCGGTACCCGAAGAGCTGGTCGTGTTCGGCGACGACGGCCAGGGTGACTCGTTCGGGCTGTGGGTTCCGCGCGACGGCGGCGCCCGGCCTGTGGTCGTACAGATCGGGGCTGTGTTCGAGGACGCGTGCATGGCCGTGGTGGCCCAGGACCTCGAGTGCTTCCTGCGCGCCTGGGGCGCCTACTACGGCCTGTTGCTCGGCGAGCCCGCGCAGGTCGAGGAGCTGATCACCGAGCTCGAGATTCCGGAGGAGCTCAGGTCCCTGGACGAGAACGGCAGCGAGGACGAGTTCTACGCCGTGCTCGCCTGGGCGTGCCCGGGATTGCCCGATCCAAGACCGGACCTCTACGAGCGCGGCCTGACCGCGGACCAGGTGAACGAGTTCGCGCGGCGGTTAGACCGGCGCTGAGAAGTCCTCGGGGTCGTCCCAGCCCCAGTCGGCCGAGTGGGTCACGCCGTCGAGCTCGTGCTGCACGGGCTCGGGCGCGACGGTCACGGCCTCCATCTCAGCCGTGTCGGGCTCCACATCCACCTCGGCCTCGTAGTCGGGCGCCGGTTCGTACTCGGGGTCCGGATCGAAGTCGAGGTAGGCCTCCGGCGCTGCGCGTTCGAAGCGCGGCTCCTTGCGCAGGTCGCGGGCCTCGATCTCGTGAAGGTCGCTCTCCTGCGCGTCGCTCTCCATGAACGGCTCCGAACCGGACTCCACCAGGATGTCGTCGGCCACGCCCTTGAGATCGGAGTCCAGGTAGCCGCAGAGCACGTCGCGCAGCAGCGCACGCAGGTGGTCCTCGGCCTCGTCCACGAGCTCCCGCGGCGACTCCGCGTCGGGGCGCACGCCGGTGGCGCCCCCCATCACGAAGCGCTCCAGGGCCAGGGCTGCCTCGAGGCGATGCTGAACGTCGCGTCGTGCACCTTCCTCGGCGCACAGCGCGGCAAGCCGCAGCGCCATGCTGGCCTGGCCGGCCGCCGTGGTGGCGTCCAGCAGGGCGCGCAGGGCGAGCAGGTAGTCGGACAGCGCCTGCGCCTCCAGTGCGCGCTCGCACCCCAGCTCGAAGCGGTCGAGCGCCCACGCGACCGTCTCGGGCGGGCGAGCGCCCTCGATGGCCGCAAAGAACTCGCGGAAGGCCTGCTCCTCGCCCGTGCCGAGCAGCCAGCCCGGCGCGCGCGGCGGGGCGCCGGAGCCGATCGACACCGGCTGCCAGCGGCCCTGATCGGTCTGGCGCCAGCCCGGTGTTCCGAGCGCCACGCCCCCGGGGGTCCACAGTCGCATCGCCGTGATCACCGCGGCGAAGCGCTGGGCGGCCTCCTCAGTGGGAATCGGCTCGTCGGCAGGAGTGTCGCGCTCGATCACGCACAGGAGCTCGGACCGCTCGTGGGGCCCTTCGAAGCGGTCCCCGCGCACCATCGAGAGACCGTCGCCGAGCTCGAGCCGGTCGATCTCCATCCACGCGCCGCGCAGCGGCGCGACCACGCGTGCGCGCACGGCATCGCGGTAGAGGGTGACCTCGACCTCGCCATACACGCGCTCGAAGCGCTCCTCTGGAAATCCGAAGCTGGTGGCGTCCTCGTAGAGCCGCTCGAGCATCGCCTGAAGCGCAGGCTCGGCCTGCTCGCCGCGCAGCCCATTCACCCGCAGCCATGCGGAGGCGCCCGCCCCCAGCTCATGGCATGCCTGCGCACACGCGGGGAGCTCGCGCAGGCGCGCCCAGCGCTCCGACAGGAACGCGCCGGTGCGCGGCTCGTACCGGTAGAGGGCGGGGCCGCGGCCTCCACCTTCGTCCACCACGTCGAACTCGACCTCGGCTCCGGCCTTCTGATCGTCTGTGAGAAGCGCGGCGGCCTCCAGCGCGAAGTTCCGCAGCGCGTCGTGGAGAGCACGGTTACGCATGCAGCGCGATTTCGGCGCGGCACGGGAGTGTCCTGCCGAGCGGGCTGTTGCCGAAGGCGGACTAGGCGGCGACGGGCTCGCGCCCGGACGCCGGTGTGACCGCGCAATCGTCCACGCCGAGCCACTCGCGCCCGTAGCGGCGCATGTCCTCGATCAGCGGCACGATCGCCATGCCCTTCGGCGTGAGCGAGTACTCCACGCGCGGGGGCACCTCGGGAAAGGTGTGGCGCTCGACGATGCCCTGCTCCTCGAGGGCACGGAGGCGAAGCGAGAGGGTCCTCGGACTGATGCCGGCGAGAGAGCGCTCGAGCTCACAGAAGCGGCTGCGGCCGTCAGCGAGGTCGCGGATCACGAGGATCGTCCACTTGCCACAGATGATGTCCGCGGTGGCGCAGACGGGGCACGTGGGATCTGCCATAAAGGCGAGTCTATCGCAAGACTTCAGGAACTGAAGTAATGCGGCCGGCGGCTCGCGGGCAGCGCGCCGCCGGCCCTTTCCTCCCTCAGGATCAGCCGCCGAGCTGGCTCAGCAGGCCCCCGCCCCCGGGGCTGCCCCCGGCCTGGGCGGCCTGCACGCGGCCCTCGCTCGGCTGGACGAGCACCCAGCCCTGGCCGGCGAACGACATCTGCACGGACTCGCCGGAGCCCTTGCCGATGAAGTTCTTCAGCTTGATGTCGGTCTTGATGCCGGTCTGCACGCTCGAGGCCCAGGTGATCGCGGCCTGCGGGTCGGCGAACGTCGGCGCCTCGCCGGTGTTGAGGAGCACGGGCGGGCCGTCCGAGACGATCGCCACCCAGCCGGTGCCGTTCAGCGCGGTGTTGAAGAGCCCGCCTCCCATCATGCCGGACACGCCCTCCACGCGCTTGATGTCCCAGTCGATGCCGGCATCGAAAGCGAGCAGGTTCGTGCCGTTCACCGTGATGGCGTCGTTCTCGAGGTAGATGAGGTGGATCTCCTGCGCGGTGTCGGCCAGAAACACCTCTCCGGTCCCGGACATCTTCATCAGGGTGATGCCCTCGCCGGTCATGGCCTTCTTGACCATGCGGCCGAGGCCACCCGAGCCCGCATGCTCGAACGAGACGTCGCCCTGGTAGGCGACCATCGCTCCAGCTCTGGCCTGGATCGTGATGTCTCTGAGGCTGACCTTCAGCAGTTTTGAGTTCTGAAGTGCGAACGGCTTGTCGGACTGCGTTTCCTGAAACTCGCCAAGGGTGCTCTGCACCTGGCCTCCTTCAATTTTCGTCGTCGGAATCTCGGACACTCTCGGGCAGGTCAGGTGGTGCGTCAAGGGCAACCTGTCGAGTACTCTGGATTCTCTTGTTCCGCCGACTGCTTCTTTCCGTGGCCGCGCTGCTCGTGGTCGTGCCGTCGGCGCGCGCGGCTGATCCGATCATGCCGCTGTCCGAGGTCCGCCAGGGGATGCACTGCACCGGGCTGTCGGTGATCAGGGGCACGACGATCTCGTCCTTCGACGTGGAGATCCTCGACGTGATCGCCCCGGAGGCCGGGCTGAGCGGCCCGCGCATCCTCATCAAGGTGTCGGGCCCAGCCGTCGACGAGACCGGGATCGGACCCGGATTCTCCGGCTCCCCGGTGATCTGCGACGGCCGCAACGCCGGGGCCATCTCCGAGGGGCTCGGCGAGTACGGCAACCACGTGGCGCTCGCCACGCCGATCGAGGGCATGCTCGAGGACCGCCCCACGGCGCCGGCAAGCGCGCGCCGCGATCCCGCGCTGTTGCGCGCGGCACGCCCGCTCCAGACACCGCTCACGGTGTCCGGGCTCACCGGCCCGGCGAGGACGATCGTGGAGCGCGCGGCCAGGCGGGCGAAGCGCCCGCTGCTGGTGGCCCCCGCCGGCCCAGTCGGGGGCTACGCACCCGTCGACATGCGCCCCGGCGCCGCCCTGTCAGCCGCCATCTCCACAGGTGACCTCGGCCTCGGCGCCGTGGGAACCGTGACCTACCGGGACGGCGACGACATCTGGGCTTTCGGCCATCCGTTCGAGGGGCTCGGGCGGCGCGCGTTGTTTCTGACCGACGCCTACATCTACACGGTGATCCAGAACCCGGTGGGCGTGCCGGAGCTCGGGGCAATGACCTACAAGCTGGCCTCGAGCGACGGGCACGTGCTCGGTTCGATCACGAGTGACACCGTCGAAGCCATCGCGGGCAAGGTCGGCTCGGACCCGCCCTCGTTCCCGCTGCACATCGACGCACGCAACCGCGCCGGCGAGCGCGTGACGCTCGACTCGCTGCTCTCCGACGAGCGCGATCTCGGCTACGGCGCCGGCCTCTCGTTCGTGGCTCCGCTCGGCGTGACCCAGGCGATCGGGCGGCTGATGAGGGACTTCGGCCCGGTCACCTTCCGCATGTGCGCGCGCTTCCGCGTGCGCGAGCTGCGCAGCCCGATGGGCTTCTGCAACACGTACTTCTCGGTGGACGACGCCGTGACCCACCTCTCGGATGCCGGGGCGATGATCGACTTCTTCGACCTCGCGCCGATGCACGTGCAGCGCACGGCAATCAGCGTCCGCGCGCGAACCGGCGTCAAGCAGGACGTGCTGATCGGCGCTCGCGGGCCGCGGCGCGTGCGCCGGGGTCAGCGCATCCGGGTGCGGCTCACGGTGCAACGGCGCCGCGGCGCCCGGCGCCACCTCACCGTGCCGGTGCGCGTGCCGCACTCGCTCCGGCCCGGCGTGCACCGGCTCACGTTCACGGGCAGCGGCGGCGGCTTCTCCGACGACGCCCTCGTCGAGGAGCTGATCGCGATGCTCGAGGGCGAGCTGAGCGGAGGCGGCGGCTCGTCAGAGCCGCGCACCGTGCGTCAGCTCGCGCGGCGGATCAAGCTCTTCCGGCGAGCGGTGGGCATCCAGGCGAAGTTCAAGGACCGCCGCCCGCAGCTCGTCCATCGCTCGAGCGACGTGAGCTTCGAGGGACGGGCCAGGATGACGCTGCGCGTTAAGCGCCGGGCACGCCGGTAGGGCTCGGCTCGGCGCCGTTCGCCGCGGGGGCCGCGGGGTCCTGCGGCTCCTCAATCTCCTCGGCGAACACTGTCTCCGCGGAGCTGCTGCGCATGCCGTCGGACGACACGAGCAGCTTGAAGTCGTGCGGGTGCGTGGCCGCCTTGAGCCCGTCCTCCATCGAGACCCTGCCCTGCTGCACGTGGTACAGCAGCGCCTGGTCGAAGGTCTGCATGCCGTAGTAGGCGCCCTCGGCGATGACCTCTGGCAGCTTCCCGGTCTCCTCCGGGTTCTGAATCATGTCCTTCACGCGCCCGGTCATGCGCAGGATCTCGCACGTGGCCACGCGCCCCAGCCGGTCGGGCGTGGGCACCAGCCGCTGGGAGATGACCGCCTTGAGCGTGCCGGCCAGCATTGCGCGCGCCTGGCGCTGCTCAGCCTGCGGGAAGAAGTCGATGATGCGGTTCACGGACTCGGCGGCGTCGACGGTGTGGATCGTCGACAGCACGAGGTGGCCGGTCTCGGCCGCGGACAGCGCGGTGCGGACCGTCTCCTCGTCTCGCATCTCGCCGACCAGGATCACGTCCGGGTCCTGACGCAGCACGCGCCGGAGGGCGCGGGCGAACGACGCGGTGTCCTCGCCGACCTCGCGCTGGTTGATGATCGACGTCTTGTCGCGGTGGAGGAACTCGACGGGATCCTCGATCGTGACGATGTGCTTCGAGTAGTTCGAGTTGATGTGGTCGATCATCGACGCGAGCGTCGTGGACTTACCGGAACCGGTCGTTCCGGTGAGCAGGATCAGGCCGCGCTCCTCGTCGGCGATCTCGGAGATCACCGGCGGAAGCATCAGCTCCTCGACGGTCTTGATCTGGAAGGGAATCGCACGGCAGACGAGCGACACGGACCCGCGCTGCACGAACGCGTTCACGCGGAAGCGCGCCACGCCCGGCACCGAGTACGAGAAGTCCACCTCGCGCTCGTTGCGGAAGGCCTCGAGCTTCGTCTCGTCCGTGAGCATGTGGAAGAGGGTGGCCTCGGTGTCCGCGGGCTTCAGCGGCTCCATGCCCTCGATGGGCTCGAGCTTGCCGTAGCGGCGGACCATGGGCGGAGCGGGGACCTTGAGGTGGAGGTCTGAGGCCTCCAGCTCGATCACCTTGAGCAGGGCGGAATCGACGTCGAACATGCCCTTTGCATCGGCTTTCCAGCGCCTGGCTTGAGGGCTGATGCGTGTATTGGACGAGCCTTTCGCGGCGTGGGGGCCGCGCCAGCACCCGGAAAAGCAGGCATTGAGAGGGTGCTCCGTCAGTTAACCGTGTATATCGCGGATAACTGACGGCACAGCTGCCTTCACCGCTGCCGTGCGCCTGGGTGCGGGCGAGGCCGGTGAGCGACCGCGTCGGCTAGGCGACGTCGCGGAGCTTCTGCGCCTCCGCGAGTGACTGCAGCTTCTTGAGCGACTGGTTCTCGATCTGGCGGATGCGCTCACGCGTGACGTTGAACGTGCGACCGACCTCGTCGAGCGTGCGCGGGTGCTCGCCGCCGAGGCCGTAGCGCAGCTCGAGCACGCGGCGCTCACGGTAGGAGAGGTTCTCGAGCGCCTCGCGAAGCGCCTCCTTCGTGAGGATCTCGGCGGCGCGCTCGTAGGGGGACTCGGCCCGCTCGTCGGCGATGAACTGGCCGAACTCGGACTCCTCCTCGTCGCCGACCGGCTTCTCGAGCGATACCGGCGCCTGCGCCGAGCGCTTGATCGACTCGACCTCCTCGGGCTCGATGCCGGTGTGCTCGGCGATCTCCTCCGGGGTGGGCTCGCGGCCCAGCTCGGTGACGAGCTTGCGCTCCGCGCGGCCGATCTTGTTGAGCTTCTCGACCACGTGCACGGGGATGCGGATCGTGCGCGCCTTGTCGGCGAGCGCGCGGGCGATCGCCTGGCGGATCCACCAGGTGGCGTAGGTCGAGAACTTGAAGCCCTTGCGGTAGTCGAACTTCTCCGCGGCACGGACGAGGCCGAGCGTCCCCTCCTGGATCAGGTCGAGGAAGGGCAGCCCCTGGTTGCGGTAGTTCTTGGCGATCGAGACGACGAGCCGCAGGTTCGACTCGACCATCTTCTGCTTGGCGTCGAGGTCGCCGCGCTCGATGCGCTTGGCGAGGTCGACCTCCTCCTGTGCCGTGAGCAGGCGCACCTTCCCGATGTCCTTCAGGAAGAGCTGAAGGGAGTCGGTCGTCATGTCCGGCTTTAGGTCGATCGTCGCCTTCTTGCGGCGGCTGCGGCGGTCGACGGCGCGCTCGACTACGGGCGCGGCGTGAGTCGGATCGTCCTCGACGAGCTCGATCTCGGACTTCTCGAAGTAGCCGTGGAGCTCCTCGATATCGCCCTCGTCAAGCTCGACTTCGGCGAGCGCGGTGGCGACCTCGGCATAAGTGAGCACGCCTGTGGCCTGCCCCTTGACGACGAGGAGCTTTACCTCCTCAAGCTCTTGCAGATCGGCTACAGACATCCTTTTCCTTGGGGCGCGCAGGGCCCAGCGCAAGGGCGCCGGGCCCATTCAAACAGTCGATGTACACACTAACGCTACAGATAGTGAAGTCAAGCGGCCTGAAGCGGAATTTCCGCTGACTAGCCAGTCAACCAGTTGACCCTCCACACGACTCTATCGACGCGGTCACAGCTTCCATGTACCCAGAACGCGCAGGACTAGAATCCCCGGCTATGGCGGATGACGAAGGAGTGCTCGGAAACCTGCCCCGCTCGCGGCCTGGAAAGCGCAGCGAGAAGCGGGATGCGGCTGGCAGACCGTCCAAGACGGCAAGCAAGGCGGCGGTGAAGGCCGAGGCCGGCGGGAAGGCCGCGGCGAAGCCGCCGCGCGCCTCGAAGGCGAAGCCCACCGCGGCCAAGGCGGGCGCGAAGAGCACCGGCGCGAAGCCGCGCCGAGCCGCGACGCCGAAGCCCGGCCGCAAGGCCGCCGGAGCCGGGGCGCCGTCGCAACACGGCGCCACGGGCGCTCGTGCGGAGACCGAAGCTCCTGCGAACGCCGGAGCTCCTGCCCCTCAGCAAACCGGCGACGCGGTGGCGAGCGCGGTGCATGCCGCCGCGACGGTCGCCGCGACCGGCGTGCGCGTGGCCGGCGCTGTGACGAGGGAGATCATGCGCCGGCTGCCTCTCCCCTAATTACCATCCTCCGCAGTGGGGACTCGATATCAATCCGAGGTATGCTGGCCCCAATGGCCCCTGGCGCGAAGCGACCGCCTCGCTGCCTGATTGTCGATGACCATCCGGTGGTACGAGCCGGGGTTCGCGCGGTTCTCGAGCAGGCGTTCGACCGCGTGGAAATCTCGGATGCCGAGTCGATCGATCACGTGGCCGACGCGGCGAGTGACGGCGGCGCCCCGGACGTCGTGATCATCGATCCCTGGCGGGCCGGCGTGGATGTCGGCGAGATCGTCGGGCGCCTCCAGAAGCGGGTGAAGGCGCCGATCGTCATCTTCACCTCAGACGGCGGGGCGCGGCTGCTTGCCGAGGCGCTCAAGGCAGGAGTGAAGGGCTACGTCCGCAAGGACTCCCCCTCCGAGGATCTCGTGCGTGCGATCGAGGCTGCCCGGATCGGCGAGTTCTACGTGGACCCGGGGCTGTCCTCGACGATCGTGCTCGACGAGGGCGACCGCACGCTCAGCGCTCGACAGCGCGAGATCCTCCAGATGCTCGCCGACGGCATGCAGACAGACGCGGTGGCGGAGAAGCTCGGGCTCTCGACGGAGACTGTCCGCACCCACACGAAGCGGATCCTTGCGAAGCTCGAGGCCTCCACGCGCACGCAGGCCGTCGCGATCGGCATCCGTCACGGCCTGATCGAGTAGCGCTCGGCGCCGAGCCCGATCGCCACCAGCCTGCGCGTCTCGCAGTCGACGGGCGTCGAAGAGCTCGTCGAGCAGTCGCGCGACCTGGGCCGGCCGGCAGCCGCTTGGCAGCGAGCTGCTCGTGCGCTCGCGATCGGGAGGGGGGTCAGCCCCGGACGGCTCCTCCGCACACCCGATGGCGAGCGCAGCGGAGAGGACGCACGCCGCGAGTGTCGCGCCGGTCATACACCCGCTACACGGGGGCCGGCGGACCGGTTCCGGCGCTAGGTCGTGGCCTCCTCGGCCGCGACGCCCTGCGTGCCGGGCGGATCACCCAGTGCTATGCCTTCGCCCGCGGCCTTCGCCCTGTACATCGCGCGGTCCGCGGTGTCGATCAGAGCCTCGGCTTCGTCGCCGTGCTCCGGGGATGCGGCCACGCCGATCGACATTGTCACGGGCGGATCGCCGGGGGTGGCCACCTCCTCCTCCACAGCCGTCGCCAGGCGCGCCGCGAGCTTCGCGGCGCTCTTCAGGTCCTGTTGGGGAAGCAGGACGCAGAACTCGTCACCGCCGATGCGCGCGGCGGTGTCCACCGACCGGATCGAGCGGCGCAGCGACATCGCCACCTGCATCAGCACGCGGTCGCCCGCCTGGTGGCCGTGCGAGTCGTTGATCCGCTTGAGCCCGTCGATGTCCATCAGCAGCAGGCCGAATGGGTGGCGGTAGCGCTTGTGGACGTCGAGCAGGATCCCGAGATGGCGCTGGAGTGCGCGCAGATTGCCCAGGCCGGTGAGTGGATCGGTGTTCGCCTGGGACTCGAGCTCACGCGAGCGCGTCTGTACGTGCGCCTCCATCGCCGCGGCTTGGATGGCGCCGGTGGCCTCGACGAGATGCTCGACCGCCTCGGCGAACCGCTCCGGATCGGTCTCGCCGATCTCCTCTCGAAGCGCGTGCACAAGCACGCTCTGAAGTGCTGCCAGATCCCGCGCCACGTCGGCCGCCTGGACCTCGCGGCCGCCACCGCGCAGGGTCGCAAGCGAGGCAGCGCGCTCGGCCTGCTCCTTCGACAGGTCGTATGGATCGCCCTCCGACTCGTACGCCTCCCGCACGATGTCGCCGATGAGCTCAGGCAGCTCACGAGCGATCCGTTCCGTGGGCAGCTCCCGGATTTCGTCCAGGGACGCGCGCTCGATCAAGCGGACGAGCCACGCCTTCGCAAGCTCGTCCCGCGACCTGTCCAAGCGCGCGAGGGGTCCCCGGATGGATGTCACTGCGCCCGATCGTACCCCCGGAAACGGCGGACGGGGACAGTATTCGGACAAGATTCGACCCGTGAGCGACCTGATATCGATCAACGAGGCCCGCCGCCGGGTGCTCGATGCTGTGACCCGGCTCGGTGACGAGGACGTCCCGCTCGACCTCGCGCTCGGCCGAGTGCTGGCGGAGGACGTGACCAGCGGCATCGAAGTTCCGCCCTTCGACAGCTCGGGAATGGACGGGTATGCGCTGATCGCGGGGCCTGAGGCGGAGCTCGAGGTGATCGGCGAAGCGCGCGCCGGACACCCCGCCGCGGAGGCGGTGCGCCCGGGAACGGCGATTCGGATTTCGACGGGCGCCGTGGTGCCCGAGGGCGCCGATGCCGTGATCCCCGTGGAACGAACGACAGAGGATGCCGAGGGTCACTCGATCGAGGTTGACCGCAATATGTCTGGCAAGCCTGGAGAGAGTCGAATCCGAGTGGCCGAAACCGAGGCCGGCGCCAATATCCGCCGAGCCGGTGAGGACATCGCCCTCAATGATGTCGTTCTGCACGACGGCGCGCTGCTCGGGCCAGCCGAGCTGGGCGTGGCGGCGTCGGTCGGCCGCCCGACGCTGCGCTGCGCGCGGCGCCCCCGCGTCTTCGTCCTCATCACGGGAGACGAGCTGACCCCGCCGGGTAAGCCACTGAAACCGGGCGGGATCTACGGCTCGAATGGCTTCGCGCTCGCGGCGCAGGTCGAGCGCGCGGGCGGCGCGCTAGCCGGCCGCGCCACGGTGCCGGACACGCCGGAGGGCACGCGCGACGCGCTCGCGGAGGCGCTCGACGCCGCCGATGTGGTGATCGTGTCCGGGGGCGTCTCGGTGGGACCGCACGATCACGTGAAGCAGGCGCTGCGCGACCTCGGCGTGGAGGAGCGTTTCTGGGGAGTGCGCCTGCGCCCGGGCAAGCCGACCTGGTTCGGCACGCGCGGCGATACGCTCGCGTTCGGCCTGCCCGGAAACCCCGTATCGGCGATGGTGACCTTCCAGCTTTTCGCGCGCCCCGCGCTCGCGGCGCTCCAGGGCGCTTCGCCGGACGCTGCGCGGGCCACGGCCGTGCTCGCTCACCCCATCGCGCGCAACCCGCGCCGCGACGAGACGGTGAGGGTGAAGCTCAGGCACACCGACGCCGGACTCGTGGCCGAGCCGACGGGCGCGCAGGGCTCGCACATGCTCACCTCGATGCTCGGCGCGGACGGCCTGGCGCTGATCCAGCGCGGCGAAGGCGAGCTGGCGGCCGGCGAGCAGGTTGAGGTGGAACTGCTGTGAGGCCGCGCGACCCGCGTCGCCTGCTCGAGCGGTCGCTACGCACGCGTGCGCGCGTCGCGATCATCCGCGTGCCGCAGTCTGGCGCCTCGGAGGACGGGGCGGTCGGAAGCAAGCAGGTGGCGGAGGTCACGCTGCCGCGCGCCGAGCTCGAGAAGATCTGGTCGCCCGAGTACCTCGAGCGGCTGGCGCGCACCTACTGGAGCTTCCTCTCGCGCTTCTCGCTCGGCCTCATCCGTGTCCTGTACAGCGACGATTCCCGCGAGGTCGTCTTCCTGACCCGCCCCTTCGTTCTCCTGCGCTTCCAGAAGCCGGAGTACGAGATCGACTCGGACGGCGGCACCGTCTCCTGGCCGATCGACCGCGGCGTGCTGGTCGCGAAACGCGGTCGCGGACGCGGCTTCCTGCGGCTGGGCGTGCGACGCGAGCCGGTGGCGGACGGCGCCAACGAGGCGACCCTGCTCGTCTCGTCCGAGGTCGTGAACTTCTATCCGACGATCGCGACCGGCCTGAGCGGCTGGATCTACGAGCAGACGCAGCTGCGAATCCACGTGATCGTGACCCACGCGTTCCTGCGCTCGCTCGCCAACCTCGACCTCGAGCCGTCTCGCGTCGGCGCGCTGCGCGCGGCCGCGGAGGCGGCCATCACCCCAAGCGTTCGCCAGTGATCTCGCGCAGCTTCGCGCGGTCGTGGCGCGCGTTGATCCTGCGGACCGTGCCGGAGCGAGAGCGCATCGAAATCGACTCGGTGGTCGCACCCCGCGGGCCGATGTACTGGACGCCGTCCAGCATCTCGCCGTCGGTCACGCCCGTGGCCGCGAAGAAGACGTCGTTCCCGGACACGAGCCGGTCCTTGTCGAGCGTCTCCTCGAGGTCGTAGCCGGCCTCGAGCGCGGCGGCGCGCTCCTCGTCCGAGCGCGGCCACAGGCGGCCGAGGATCTGGCCGCCGGTGCACTGGATGGCCGCGGCCGCCAGCACGCCCTCCGGGGTGCCGCCGATCCCGAACAGAAGGTCCACGGGCGAGTCCTGGGTCACTGCCACGAGCGCGGCTGACACGTCGCCGTGCGGGATCAGGCGGATGCGCGCGCCCACCTCGCGGATATCGCGCATGTAGTCCTCGTGGCGGTCGCGGTCGAGCATGATCACCACGAGGTCGCCCACACCGACGTCCTTCTCCTTGGCCATCAGCTCGAGCGTCTCGCCGATGGGTCGGTCGAGGTCGAGCAGGTGGGCCAGGTCCCGCGAGGTGGCCATCTTCAGCATGTAGACGCAGGGGCCCGGATCGAACATCGTGCCGCGCTCCGAGAGCGCGATCGTGGCGATGGCGTTGGGGAGACCCTTCGCGCAGAGCTCGGTTCCCTCGAGCGGATCCACGGCGATGTCGACCTTTGGCGGCGAGCCGTCGCCGATCTGCTCGCCGTTGTAGAGCATCGGCGCCTCGTCCTTCTCCCCCTCGCCGATCACGACGATCCCATCCATGGAGACCGTGTCGAGCAGCAGCCGCATCGCGTCCACGGCGGCGCCGTCGGCGCCCTCCTTATCGCCGCGCCCAATCCAGCGGGAGCAGGCGAGAGCGGCGTACTCGGTCGTACGCACGAGCTCCATCGCGAGGTTGCGATCGGGCTTCGCCGCCCCTGACTCCATGTGGCCGGACGCTATATGACGCCGGGCGGCTTGCGCGCGGTCTCGTACACGGCCTGGCGCAGATAGCCCGCCGCCAGCAGGCCGAGAGAGGCGAGCAGGCCCACGAAGTAGCCGATCCCGAGGCCGATGTCGATGTTCGGGTCGGGTCGCCCGAGGATGATGCCGTTGCAGAGAATCAGCATGAAGGCGACGATCCCGACGATCATCGTCACCTCGCCGGGCTTCCAGGTCAGGGCATGCCCTCGCGCGAGGATCCAGGTGAGGATGAACGGGGCGGCGCAGGCGGCCACCAGCAGCCAGTCGAGCGTCGAGAAGACCTCCCAGGCACTCGCCGAGCTGTTGGGCCCGACGGCGCAGTCCCCGGGCGGGTCCTGGCCGCACACGAGTCCCGAGTTCCGGTTCGAGCTGGTGGTGAACCACGGCAGCCAGAGCGAGGCCAGCAGCACCAGCGCGGCCCCCATGCCCATAAGCTCACCGGGCGACACGCGCGAGAAGTCGAGGTATCCGCCGCGCTCCTCGGTGCTGGCCTCCATGGCCCTGAAGCTACATGCCGAGATAGGCTGCGCACAACCCCCGAACAAAGGAGCCCCGTGGCTGTTACCAAGATCATCGAGGTGGTCGGAAGCTCGCCCGACAGCTCGGACGGCGCCGTCAAGGCCGCCCTCGACGACGCCCGCCAGTCGCTGCGCAACATCAAGGCGGTAGATGTGGTCTCCACGGGACTCCGCGGAGAGAACCTCGACGAGTGGCGCGCCCTCGTGCGGATCTCGTTCTTGGTGGAGCGGGTCAGCGAGTAGTTGGACCTCGAAGGAATAGGAGCCTTCGTCGCCGGAGGAGCCTCCGGACTCGGCGAGGCCACGGCCCGCGAGCTCGCCACGCGCGGTGCGCGCGTGGCGATCGCGGACCTGAACGAGGCGCGCGGCGCGGCGCTCGCCGAGGAGATCGGCGGCAGCTTCTCCAAGGCGGACGTGACCGACGAGGCGCAGGTGCAGGCCGCGGTGGAGAACGCGGGCGAGCTGCGCCTCGCGGTGTCCTGCGCCGGCATCGGCTGGGCTGAGCGGACCGTCGGCCGGGAGGGTGCGGCCGCGCTCCAGCCCTTCGAGACGGTGATACGGGTCAACCTGATCGGCACCTTCAACGTGCTGCGCCTCTCTGCGGCGGCGATGGCGGCAAACGAGCCGGACGCCGAGGGCGAGCGCGGCGCGGTCGTGATGACTGCCTCGATCGCGGCCTTCGACGGCCAGATCGGCCAGACGGCGTACTCGGCCTCGAAGGGCGGCGTGGTGGGCCTCACGCTGCCGGCGGCGCGCGACCTCGCGCGGCTCGGCATCCGCGTCTGCACGATCGCGCCTGGCCTCTTCGACACGCCGCTGCTCGCCGGCCTGCCGGAGGAAACGCGCCAGGCGCTCGGCGCCCAGGTGCCGTTCCCGCCCCGCCTCGGTCGACCCGAGGAGTACGCGCAGCTCGCCTGCCAGATCGCCGAGAACTCGATGCTGAACGGCGAGACGATCCGGCTGGACGGCGCCTTGCGAATGCCGCCTAAGTAGGGTTCCGGCCATGCCTGAAACTGTGATCGTTGACGCCGTTCGCACACCCATCGGCCGCGCCTTCAAGGGCTCGCTCGCCCAGCTTCGCCCGGATGAGATGGGCGCGTTCGTCGTTGATGCGCTGCTCGAGCGCAACGAGGAGGTCGACCCCGAGCTGATCGAGGAGGTCTACTGCGGCGTCGGTCTTCCGCAGGGTCTCCAGGGCTTCAACATGGGTCGCATCATCGCGCTGCTGTCCGAGCGCCTTCCGCTCGGTACGAACGGGACGACGGTCTCGCGTTACTGCGCCTCCAGCCTCGAGTCGATACGCCAGGCCTCGAACGCCATCGTGGCCGGCCAGGGCGACGCCTACATCGCCGCCGGCGTGGAGTGGGTCTCGCGCTACAACGAGGCCGTCGAGGGCGCGCGCCCGCAGGACCAGAACGAGAAGCTTCAGGGCGGCAACGGGAACCCGGACGCCTACATCTCGATGGGCCTCACGGCCGAGAACGTGGCGGAGCGCTACGAGGTGAGCCGAGCCGACATGGACAAGTACGCGCAACGCTCGCAGGAGCTTGCGGTGCAGTCGCAGGAGAGTGGCTACTTCGACCGCGAGATCGTGCCGGTGACGCTGCCGGACGGCACCGAGGTCGCGAAGGACGACGGTCCGCGCGCCAGCTCGACACTCGAGAAGCTCTCGCAGCTCGATCCCGCGTTCAAGGAGGACGGCAAGGTCACGGCCGGGAACTCATGCCCGCTCAACGACGGCGCCGCCGCGGTGCTCGTGATGTCGGACACCAAGGCGAACGAGCTCGGCCTCAAGCCGCGCGCGCGGATCATCGCGTCGGCCACCGCCGCGAACGAGCCGGAGTACATGGGCGTCGCGCCGATCTGGGCGATCAAGAAGGTCCTCGAGCGCGCCGGCATGTCGATCGACGACGTGGAGACGGTCGAGCTGAACGAGGCGTTCGCCGCCCAGGTCATCCCGATCATGGCCGAGTGCAACATCCCGCTGGAGAAGATGAACCCGCACGGCGGGGCGATCGCGCTCGGACACCCGTTCGGCATGACGGGCGCGCGCATCATGACGACGCTCATCAACGGCCTGGAGACCGACGACAAGACGATCGGCCTCGAGACGATGTGCGTGGCCGGCGGCCAGGGCCAGGCGATGATCGTGGAGCGCTTGAACTAAGCGCCGCGGCGCTGCTTCAGACCGCGCGCAGCACTGCGCGGTCCGTGTCCTTGCGCAGCATTTCGACCCGGCGCAGCGCCAGGTCGGCGTCGGTGGGGAGGCCGTAGTAGAAGCCCTGGCCCAGCTCGCATCCGAACGCGCGCAGTGCGTCGATCTGATCGGGGGACTCAATGCCCTCCGCCACGACCTTCAGGTCGAGTGCGGCGCCGAGCTCGATCACCGCGCGGGCGAGCGCGTGATGCTCGCGGGAGCCGGTGACCTCATCGATGAACTGCTTCGGGATCTTCATCGTGTCGACCGGGAGACGCGAGAGGTAGGCGAGTGACGAGTAGCCGGTACCGAAGTCGTCCACGGCCACGCCCATTCCGCGTGCGTGCAGCGCCTGGAGTACGGCAATCGGCACAGGATCGTCGCCGACGAAGGCGCGCTCGGTGAGCTCGAAGATCAGGAGCTCAGGGGGAATCTGGTGGTGCTCGACGAGCGCGTCGAGGCGGTCGAGGAAGCCGGGGTCGATCAGCTCGGGGGCGCAGACGTTTGCGTGGATCGGCATGCGCAGCTCGGCTGCCTTCTCCACCACGCGCTCCAGCACGAGGGCACCGATCTCGACCACGGCGCCCGTCTCCTCGGCGAAGGCGATGAACTCGCCGGGCGGGACGAGGCCGCGCTCGGGGTGGTTCCAGCGCACGAGCGCTTCGAGGGCCACGGCCCGGCAGTCCGCGAGCGACACGACCGGCTGGTAGACCACCGACAGCTCGTCGTCCGACACCGCGCGCTCGAGCTCGAACGCCAGCGTCCGGCGCTTGCGCAGCGCATCGCGCATCGAGGGGTGGAACACGCGGTACTGGCTCTTCCCGCGGCGCTTGGCCTCGTAGAGCGCCACGTCGGCCTTGCGGAGCAGCTCGTCCGGACAGTCGCTGCCGGGTGCCCCGACCGAGATACCGAGGCTCACATGCACGCGCACGCGCTCGCCCCCGACGTCGATGCGGTTCTCGAAGTCGGTCAGCAGCCTTGTCGCGACGGCGATGGCATCCGCCTCGCCGCCGGCGCGGTCGAGCAGGAGCGCGAACTCGTCGCCTCCCAGGCGGGCGGCGGTGTCGCCCTCGCGGAGGCATTCGCGCAGACGATCGGCCACCGCGCGCAGCAGCTGATCGCCGGCGTGGTGTCCGTGGCTGTCGTTGATCGCCTTGAACTCGTCGATGTCGAGCAGCAGGACGCAGACGCCCGGCCTGCGGCTCTGGAGCGAGTGCTCGAGACGGTTGTGGAAGAGCGAACGGTTGGCGAGCTGGGTGAGCGAGTCGTAGAGGGCCTTGCGCTCGAGCTCGTGCTGCAGCGACTCCAGCTGGCGCACCGCCTGCTCGAGGCGGTCGTACTGGAGCGCCACGGTCACGTTGCCGGTGAGTGTCTCGAGCAGGCGCAGGTCCTCCTCCGAGAAGTTGCGGTCCACGCTCTCGCGGCCCGCGATGGCGAACAGGCCGACGCAGCCGGCCTCGCCGTGGAGCGGCGCCACCACCCCGGTCTCCATTCCCCGCCCGCAGAAGTAGCCGCGCTGCGCGGAGTCGTGGATGGTCTCGGTCTCGACCGGACCGCTGAGGCCGGCCGCGAGCGAGCGCAGGCTCTCGGCCAGCGGCTCGTCGATCGGCTCGAGCATTTTCCTTCCGCCGTCACGGTTGAGCGAGGAGCGTGCGGAGCGGTTGGGCTCCGCGGAGAAGAGGACGAGCTCGACGGCGCCCACCCGGAAGGTCGCGGCCGTTCGGGCCAGCAGGGCCTCGAGCTCGGGGACGATCTCGGACGAGCGCGACAGCGTGCGCGTGGCCTCGTAGAGGAACTCGAGCTCCGCGTTGCGGCGCCGCTCGGAGAGGTAGGCGCGGTAGGCCGCCATCAGCAGCATCGTCGGCGGCACCAGCAGCAGCCCGCCCTCGGGCCGAGCCGCCACGACCGCGGCGATCGCGAGTGCAAGGCAGGTGTTGCTGAGAGCGACCGTCCAGTTGGTGAACAGCATGTCCACGCGCTGATGCGTCTCCAGCCGACCCTCCGCGATCGTCACGGCCGCGCCTACGCAGATGTCCGCGACGAGCGTGGCGGCGGAGACCGCGGCGAACACGGCGACCCAGACCATCGGGTCAAGCGGGTCGCGCATGGCCGTGAGGCCCTCGACGATGAACAGCGCGACGCAGGTCCCGAGCGTGAACTGCGCCAGGTTGAAGACGGCCTTGAAGATCGGGATCTCACGGTCGAATGCGAGGGCGATGGTCGACCCCAACAGGCCGGCGAAGACGAGCTCGTGTGCCGGAAGGAACATCAGGCCGGCGACGAGCGGGAGCTCGCCGAGAGACAGCGAGTGGGTGCTGCGCCGGAAGTGCAGGTGCACGACCCAGCGCTCGGCGGCCGCGAATCCGGCAGCCACGACCCACCAGGGCACGTCCAGCGTGGTCGGCCCGGTCCCGAGCGGCGCCACGAGGGTGACGTAAGCCACCAGCGTGAGCGCCGCCACGAGGCCGCTGAGGATCCAGATCTTGGCTTCCAGACCCAGCTGTCGTCCGAAGCTGATCATTCCCTACCGGTCGAAGTCGGAGGTGCGCCGGAAGCTGACCCTGCGGAAGCTGACCCGGGTGGGATCGACCTCTCCGCTCGCCGTGAGCCCGCAGTCGCAGCGGAAGCTGGCGCGGGTCCAGGAGGCGCCCAACGGCGAGCCGAAGGCGTCTCGGAAGCTCGCCCGGCGGAAGCTGGCGCGGGCCCAGTCGATCTGGCCCGTGGCCGGGTCGATCAGCCGGTTCGGCGTGAGCCCCTGGTTCGCGGGGCCGCTGCTATCCAGCGCCGCCAGGGCGTCCACAGCCGCGCCGGTTCCCGGCACGTTGTAGCGCGACGCGAGAATCGCGCCCTTGACCTGGTTGGGCGTGAGTCCGGGCCGCTTCTCGAGCATCAGCGCGACCGCGCCGGATACGACGGCGGCCGACATCGACGTGCCGCTGAGCCGGAAGTAGGCGCGCCCGATGATGCACTTGCGGCAGAGCTTCTCGAAGTCGCTGCCGATTGCGAGCGTCGACACGAGGCGCAGGCCGGGTGCGAGCACGTCAGGCTTCTGGAAGCCGTCCTGGGTCACTCCGCGGCTGGACCAGGGGGCGAGCACATCGTCGTCGCGGGTCCTAGTGCCGCGGTCGTCGACGCCGCCAACGCTGATCACGTAGGGATCGTTGCCCGGCGCGTACGAGACAGCGTCGGATGCGACGCCGTCGTTGCCGGCTGCCGCCACGACCACCAGGCCGCTGAACCATGCGCTCTCGGCCGCGGCGTCGAGCGGGTCCGTGAGGTAGGACTCGGCAACGGTCGAGGACAGTGAGAGGTTCACCACGCGGATGCCGAAGCGGTCCTTGTTGTCGACCGCGAACTGGATTCCGTAGATCACGTCGAGCACCGTGGTCTCACCGTCGTCGTCCGAGACCTTCACCGAGATCAGGTTCGCCCGCGGGGCGACGCCCATGTAGCGACCGGACAGGTTCTTCTTGACCGGGCTGTTCAGGTTGTTCCCGGCGATCAGGCCGGCGACGTGCGTGCCGTGGCCGAACTGGTCGTTGGCGTCGGTGGCGCAGGGGTTGGTGACCGCGGAGGCGATCACGCGCGAGCGCCCGGCCGTGACGAAGTCGGGGAGATCCCCGGCGATGCCCGAGTCGATGACCGCCACGCCAACGCCGTTGCCGGTGGCGCCGCGCTGCTGCCAGGCGTCCGTGGCGCGGACCGAGTAGAGCAGCGGCTGCCGCAGGCGCGCGACCGCGTTCAGGGGTGAGATGTCCCAGTCGCTCGGGGCTCCGTAGTAGTTGCGCCGTGTGGTGGAGTTCGTGACCGGGCAGCGCGCGTTCCCGCTGGCGCTGGTGGTGCTCGCGTCGGTCCCGGAGTCGGTCGGAGCGTTGAGCGTCACGGCCTTCACGACCGGGGACAGTGCGAGCTCCTCAGCCGCGTCGTCCTCGAGAACCGCCCCGAACCCGTTGATCACGGGCAGCGCCGGAGTGGTCACGGTCCCGCCGAGCGACTGCACCATCTGCTGTCCCTGTGCGGGGCTGGCGCCGGTGTCCATCTGGACGATGTACTCGTCTGACGCGAATGCGTCGCGCGCGGCGAAGACGAGGATCAGGCAGAGCGCTGCGGAGAGCGCTACTGCGAACCGAAGCCGAAAAACGATTGTGAGCTCAGACATGCTGGATTTCCTCCGTTGGAAGTGGTCCGGCAGCTGAGCCGCCTCTACCGTCCTTGGCGAGGCCTCTGGCTTTGCGCCCCCGCCTCACGACGGGTTTGCCCTTTTCGGTCACAGCACTTATCGACGGGGTGAGGGGGGTCCCCATCGGACATATGCCGATCGGACAAACGTCCGCTGTGTTTCGGCTAGGGCAGGAGCACGATCTTGCCGAGCTTGCCGCCCGCCTCGAAGCGCGCGTACGCGTCCTCGACCCGGTCGAGCTCGAACGTCTCGGCCACCGGCACGGCCAGCAGTCCCGCCTCGAAACCGGGCAGAACCTCCTTTTCCACCAGCCGCGCCGCCGCCGCCTTCTGCTCCAGAGGCCGCGCGCGCAGTGTGGAGCCGTGGATGCGGGCGTGCTTCTGCATCAGTCCGAGCAGGTTGATCTCACCCTGCGGACCGGTTCCGCCCACGCCGATCACCGCGATGCGTCCGCCCATGGCCAGCGCGCCGAGGTTCCCGGCGAGGTTCGACGCTCCGACAAGCTCCAGCACCACGTCGAACGGGCCCGCGTCCTCGAAGCCCTCGGGGTCGATCGCGGTCGCGCCCAGCTCCTCCACCCCTGCCCGCAGCTCCTCGCGGCGGACGGTGGCGGTCACGCGCGCACCCGCCATGCGGCCGAGCTGAACCGCCGCGGTGCCCACGCCTCCCGCCGCACCATGAACCAGCAGGTGCTCGCCGGGTCGGAGGGCGGCCTGGGTGAAGAGGGCGTCGTGCGCCGTGGTGAAGACCTCTGGGACACCCCCGGCCTGGGGCCACTCGAGTGCGTCCGGAACCGGCATGGCGGCGCGCTCGTGCACCAGGGCGAGCTCGGCCTGGCCGCCCCCGGCCACGACCGCCATTACTCGATCGCCCTCATTGAAGCGGCTCGCACCGGGCCCGAGTGAGGCAACCTCTCCGGCCAGCTCGAGGCCCGGAATGTCCGCCGGTGAGCCGGGCGGCGCGGGATAGGCACCCCTCCGCTGCAGCATGTCGGCACCGTTCAGGCCGGCCGCCCTCACCCGGACAAGCAGCTCGCTCTTTCCGGGCTCGGGATCGGGGCGCTCCTCGACGAGGAGGCTCCCGTCCTGGATGGTTACCGCGCGCACAAGCGGGGAATGTACCCGCGCGTTCTGTCAATGGCGTGTAACAACGGAACCGTCCCGTCCGGCCAATAGGGTCACGTGACCGCGATGAGAGCTCCACGCCTCATTCCGCTGGGTAATCGCCCGCCATTGTGGCGAGAGGCTCGCGTCGGGCTGGAGGCCGCGGCGCTCCTGCGAGACCCCATCTTCCGCGGCGACGGGATGACCGACGGACGGGGACGCCCGGTCCTGCTGATCCCGGGCTTTCTGGCGGGCGACGGCTCGCTGTCGATGATGGCCGGTTGGCTCAAGCGGACCGGCTACCGGCCCAGCCGAGCCGGAATCGTCTCGAACGTGAACTGTGCGGGCACGCTGATGCCGCGCCTGGAGCAGCGGCTCGAGCGGCTCGTCTCCGAGCAGGGACAGAAGGCCGCGATCGTCGGCCAGAGCCGCGGTGGCACGCTTGCGAAGGTGCTCGCGCGCCGCAGGCCGGATCTCACGGCCGGCGTCGTGGCACTCGGTTCGCCCCAGACCAACCCGCTGGCGGTGCATCCTCTCGTCCGGCTCCAGGTCGAGGCCGTCGGCCGCCTGGGATCGCTCGGCGCCCCGGGGCTCTTCAAGCGCTCCTGCATCGACGGCGACTGCTGCTCCTCCTTCTGGGAGGACCTCGCCGCGCCACTGCCGCGCGGCGTGAGGCTCGTGTCGGTCTACTCCCAGAGCGACGGGGTGGTGGACTGGCGCGCCTGCCTCGATCCGCACGCCACCAGGCTCGTGAAGATCGATGCCTCGCACTGCGGGATGGCGGTCTCGAGGGCGTCGTTCCGAGCGGTGGCCGAGGCGCTCGAGGAGCTCCGAGCCGCCGACGCGCGGCGCCGTCCCGCCCGCGGCGCCCAGGTGCGCCGCCTCCGCGCGGCCTGATCAGCGCACGCGCGTCAGCGCGCGCCCGGCGGGACCCCGCCGGACCCCACTCTCTCCGCGTTTTGCACACATATCGTGCACAAGTGCGAGATAGTCGCGGATTGCGCTCAGGGCACGACCACCGCGGCGCCGCGGAGGGTGCCATCGCGGACCCTCTTTAGTGCGTCGTTGGCCCGCTCCAACTCGAACGCCTGCACCCGAGTCCGAACCGGCACGTCGGGCGCCAGCGCGAGGAACTCCTCAGCATCCGAGCGGGTCAGATTCGCGACCGAGCGCAGCACGCGCTCGCCCCAGAGCAGCTCGTAGGGCATCGCCGGGATGTCACTCATGTGGATCCCGCCGCACACCACGCTGCCGCCCTTGGCCACCGCTCGCAGTGCGGCGGGCACGAGCTCGCCGGCCGGGGCGAACACGAGCGCGGCGTCGAGCTCCTCGGGAGGCGGCCCGAGGGCGTCCCCAGCCCATTCCGCACCCAATTCGAGCGCGAACGCCTGCGCATCGTCGTCGTCGGCGCGGGTGAACGCGAACACGCGACGGCCCTGGTGGACCGCCACCTGGCAGATGACGTGCGCCGCCGCGCCGAACCCGTAGATGCCGATGCGTTCGGCATCGCTGGCGAAGCGCAGCGTCCGATACCCGATCAGGCCCGCGCACAGCAGCGGGGCCACCTGGAGGTCCTCGTAGCTGTCGGGCAACGGGAAGCAGAAGCGCTCGTCCGCCACCACACGCTCGGCGTAACCCCCATCGAGGTCGTAGCCCGTGAAGAGGGCCCGGTCGCAGAGATTCTCGCGACCCGAGCGGCAGTAGCGACAGTCGCCGTCGGTCCAGCCAAGCCACGGCACACCCACCCGCTGTCCGGGGGCGAAGCGCTCTCCGCCGCCTACTACCCGCCCCACGATCTGGTGGCCGAGCACGAGCGGGAGCTTGGGCTCGCTCAGCTCGCCGTCCACGATGTGCAGGTCGGTCCTACAGACCCCACAGGCCGAGACCTCGAGCGCAACCTGGCCGGGGCCGGGCTCGGGGTCGGGCAGCTCGGTGGCCCGCAGCGGCTGGCCCGCAGCGTCGAACACCATCGCGCGCATGGATCCAGCCTAATTCGCCGTAGGCTGCGACGGATGGGCCCACTGGTCTCCTCCGGCTGGCTGCACGACCGGCTTGACGATCGCGGGGTACGCGTGGTGGATTGCCGCTTCAAGCTCGGCGAGCCGGGTGCCGGGCGGGAGCTCTGGCGCGCGGGCCACATCCCCGGCGCCGCGTTCATGGACGTGGACAGCGAGCTGGCGTCGGCGCCCGGCGAGCGAGGACGGCATCCGCTGCCGGACGCGGAGAGCTTTCAGGCGGCCGCGCGGCGGGCCGGGATCGCCCCCGACTCGCTCGTGGTCGCCTACGACGAGGCTGCGGAGGGAGGCGCCGCCCGGCTCTGGTGGCTGCTGCGGCACTTCGGCCACGAGCAGGTGGCGGTTCTCGACGGCGGCCTGCGCGGTTGGCGCGCGGAGGGGAGTCCGCTGGAGGCCGGACCCACAGAGCCTGCGACGGGCGCGTTCATCGCGAGGCCCGGCGAGGGCGACGTGCGCGAGGCCGAGGAGCTCGCCGGCCTCCTCCTGCTCGATGCCCGCGCCCCCGAGCGCTACCGCGGCGAGGTCGAGCCGATCGACCCCGTGGCCGGTCACATCCCGGGCGCCGCGAACCTGCCCTTCGCCGAGCTGGCCCCGGACGGCCGCTTCCTTCCGCCTGAGGATCTGCGTGCCCGCTTCGAGGCGGCGGGCGCGGCGCCCGGTCGCGAGCTCGTGGCCTACTGCGGCTCCGGCGTAACCGCCTGCGTGCTCCTGCTCGCCGCGGAGGTGGCCGGCCTCGAACCGGGCCGCCTCTATCCCGGCTCGTGGAGCGAGTGGTCGTGCCGCGGGCTGCCGGCCGAGCGCCACTGACGCGTGCGTTCGACGGCCAGCCTGAGCAGAGGTCCCGGCGGCGTGCGCTCGGCGTAGGGCGCGTACTTGCGCGCGAGCGCCTCCATCGCCTCAGGCGCGGAATCCACGGGCAGCACCTCCACCGTTCCGAGCAGCTGCACCCATGCGAGCCGCGTCCAGTCGTCGTCGTACAGGTCCACGAGCAGGGCCGCCTCGGGCCGGCGCCGCAGGTGGCGCAGGCGCGCGGGCTCCGCGCTGCGCTTCGGCTTCTCGTCGATCGCGCTCCACACCGCCCCGGCGGCCACGACGAAGGTCACGGGAAGGACCCGCGGATGGTCGTCCTCGTCCACATAGCCGAGCCGGGCCACGCGCGCCTCGGCGAGCAGGTCGCGGGCCCACCCGGGCAGCGTCTCGAGCTTCATGGGAGTGAAGGTTGGCATTAGTTCCGTCCACCCCTCACGCCACGATGACCTCAGATGCCCTCAACGAAGCTCGTGATCGGCGGGGCCGCCGCAGGCGCGGCCATCGGCGTGCGCGTTGCCCGTTCTCTCTACGGGCGCTGGCACGTGCTTCCACGGGCGGACCGCGAGCGGATCGCCGCCTTCGCCGAGGACGCCAAGGAGAAGGCGCTCTCCGTGCGGGGAGCGAACGATCCCGCTCAGGCTCAGGCGGACCTCCGCGCCGCGAGCGAGACACTGGCCGCCGCGCTTGTGGAAACCGCGGAGTGCGATCCCGAGGTCGACTCGGAAGACGTGCAGGAGCTCCGCGAGGAGCTGCGGCGCGAACTCGAGCGGCTCGCGACGGCCGACATTAAGGCTTCAAGAAGCGGGCGCGCCCGCGCGAAGCCGCCTCAGTAGGATCAGGGCCCCCCTCCGGGAGCCCCTCCCTCTGTGAATATTTCCGACTCCGCCCACCCCACGGGGCCGTCGCCGCGCCCTTCGGCAGCAACGCTTGAGTTTCGCGAGGCTACGAAGCGCTACCCGGGTCAGAGCGAGCCGGCGGTGGAGCGCCTCTCCCTCACCGTCCCGGCGGGCGAGATCTGTGTGCTCGTGGGCCCCTCGGGCTGCGGGAAGACCACCGCGATGCGGATGGTCAACCGCATGATCGACATCACCGACGGCGACATCCTGCTCGACGGCCAAAGCGTGCGCGAGCGCCGGCCGGCGGAGCTGCGGCGCGACATCGGCTACGCGATCCAGCAGGTGGGCCTGTTCCCGCACCTGTCCGTGGCCGACAACATCGCCACCGTGCCGCGACTGCTCGACTGGGACCGCGAGCGCATCCGCGCCCGCGTGGACCAGCTGCTCGAGCTGGTGAGCCTGGACCCGAGCGAGACGCGCGGCCGCTACCCCGCCCAGCTATCCGGCGGGCAGCGGCAGCGGGTTGGGGTCGCGCGGGCACTTGCGGTCGACCCGCCGCTGATGCTTATGGACGAGCCCTTCGGGGCAATCGACCCGATCAACCGCGAGCGCCTCCAGAACGAGTTCCTCCGCCTTCAGCGCGAGATCCGCAAGACCGTCGTGTTCGTGACCCATGACATCGACGAGGCGATCAAGATGGGCGATCGCATCGCGGTGCTACAGAAGGGCGGCAAGCTCGCCCAGTACGCCCCGCCCGCCGAATTGCTCATGCAGCCGGCGAATGCGTTCGTCGAGGATTTCGTGGGAGCCGACAGGGCACTAAAGCGCCTGGCGCTCCAGCGCGTTCGCGACGTGGACCTGTGGGAGGCGCCGCTCGTGCGGGTGGGCGAGTCGGCAGCCGAGGCGCGCGGGAAGGTCGCCGGCTCGGAGGTGCCCTACCCGCTGCTCGTGGACGACGACGGGCGCCCGCTCGGCTGGCTCTCTGAGCGTGCCCTCCAGGGCGAGCGCGTCGGCGAGGAGCTGCGCTCCCGAGCAGACCCCGTGCTCGACACGGAAGACATCCTGCGCGACGCACTCTCTCGCCTGCTCGCCGAGGAGGCGCAGTACGCGCCGGTTGTGGACGAGCGCGGCGCCGTGACCGGCGTGCTCTCGATCGAGATCCTGAGCCACGCGCTGAATGCAGATCCGGAAGCGGTGCCGAGTGGAGCGGACGCGTTGTGAACACGCTGCTCGCCCAGGTCGAGATCCGGGAGCGAACGCAGGACACCTGCGTGTCCGACAACGGCTTCTGCCCGAGCTGGATCGCCGACAACTTCGACCGCTACGTGGACCCCTTCTTCCAGCACGTCCTGCTCACCGTGGTGGCGGTGGCGATCGGCTTCCTGATCGCGTTCACGCTCGCGCTGGTGGCCTACCGCCGGCGCTGGCTTATCAACCCCGTGACGCAGATCACGGGCGTGCTCTACACGATCCCGAGCCTCGCGGCGTTCTTCCTGCTGCTGCCGATCACAGGGCGCGGCTTCCTGACGGCGACCATCGCCCTGGTCGCGTACGTGCTGCTGATCATCTTCCGCAACGTCCTCACCGGCCTCGACAACGTGCCCGAGGAGACGAAGGACGCCGGCCGCGGCATGGGCCTCACCGACCGCCAGCTGCTCTGGCGCGTGGAGGTTCCACTCGCGATGCCGGAGATCATGGCCGGGCTGCGAATCGCGGCGACCACAACCGTGGGCCTCGCCACACTCGCCTTCTTCGCCGGGGCGGGCGGCCTCGGTGAGCAGATCTTCGCGGACATCAACTTCAAGTCGAACGTGGTTACCGCCGGAGGGCTCGCGGTTGCACTCGCCGCCGTGCTCGACGGCCTGATCCTGCTGACCCAGCGGGCGATCACCCCCTGGACGAGAGCGGCAGGCGGCGCGATGAACGACTTCTTCGACGCGATCGAATTCATCTTCAACGAGCACGAGTCCCCGTCCGGAGGCGCACGGGTGGGCGGCCTCGCCAACATGTGGGAGCTCACCTGGGAGCACCTGCAGCTTTCCCTTGTCTCGCTGGGCATCGCGTGCGCGATCGCAATCCCCCTCGGCCTCTGGCTCGGCCACACAGGCCGGGGTGGCTTCCTCGCCATCAACGCGTCGAACGTCGGCCGGGCTGTGCCGAGCCTCGCGCTGATCGCGTTCTTCGTGGCCTACATCGGCGTGGGCTTCACGAATCTCACGCTCGCGCTTGTCCTGCTCGCGATCCCGCCCATCCTCACCAACACCTTCACCGGCGTGCGCCAGGTCGACCGCGACAGCGTCGACTCCGCCCGAGGCATGGGGATGACAGGGCCTCAGGTGGTGCGGCGCGTGGAGCTGCCTCTCGCGCTCCCGCTCATCTTCGGCGGCATCCGCATCTCCGCTGTGAACGTGGTCGCCACGGCCACGATTGCGCCCCTGGCCGGCGTCGTCACGCTCGGCGATCCGATCATCAACGTGAACACCTACGGCGACGAGGGAAGGCTCGCTGCGGCACTCGTCGTGGCCCTGCTCGCCATCGCCACGGAAGTGGTCCTCGGTGCGGTGCAGCGCGCCGTGACCCCGCAAGGACTGAAGCTGGAGGGCGGCCCCCGCTGGCGCCGCTTCGCAATGGCACTGCCCAACAACAGGAGGGAAGCCACCCCATGAGAAAGCATCGCTGGCTGATGCTGCTCGCGCTGCTGGTCGCCGCATTCGCGGTGGCCGGCTGTGGAGACGACAACGACGACAGCAGCAGCGGCGACGGATCCGCGAGCACCTCGCCGGACACGTCGTCGTCGCAGATTCAGAAGAACGACAAGAACTCGTCCACCAAGGTCACGATCGGCTCGAAGAACTTCACCGAGCAGAAGCTGCTCGGGGAGATCTACGCGCAGGCGCTCACGGCAGCCGGGTATGAGGTCTCGACCCAGCTCAACCTCGGCGACGAGAAGACGGCGCTCAAGGCGCTCGAAGGCGGCGACATCAGCGCCTATCCGGAGTACACCGGGACCGCACTGCTCTCGTTCTTCGGCTTCACGGCCGACAAGCTGCCGAGCGATGAGGGCGAGGCCTTCGACGAGGCCAAGGCCGGATTCGCGGAGAAGAACCTGACCGCGTTGCCGCCCACGCCGTTCGTGAGCTCAAACGAGGTCGCGGTGACGAAGGAGACCGCCGACAAGCTCAAGCTGAAGACGATCTCCGATCTCGAGGGCAAGTCGCAGGACCTGACGCTGTACGGGAGCCCGGAGTGCCGCCAGCGCCTCGACTGCAAGCTCGGGCTCGAGCAGGTCTACGGCCTGAAGTTCAAGAAGTTCGTGCCGGTGGACATCGCCCTGCGCCACGAGGTGCTGAAGAAGGGCCAGGCGGACGTGTCGATCGTCTTCACGACGGACCCCCAGAACAAGCGCGAGGGATTCGTGCTGCTGGAGGACGACAAGGGAATGTTCCCGCCCTACAACTCGACACTCGTCGTGCGTAACGACGTGATCGAGAAGGCGGGTCCCGACTTCGCCAAGACCGTGGAGATGGTGAACAAGGGCCTCACGGATGAGGTCATGCAGGAGCTGAACGCGCGCGTGGACCTCGACAAGTCGACGCCCGAGGACGTGGCCGGCCAGTACCTGGAGGAGTCAGGCCTGATCGGCGGCTAGCCGCTGACGCGCCGGCTCGGCCGCACGTTGGATGCCATCCAGCGGTCGAGCCGGCGCAGATGCTCCTTCCCGACCGTGAGGCTGTAGACGACCAGCCCGGCGATGAAACCGGTGTAGATGCTCACCTTGCCGGTCTCGGCGTAGTCCCAGACGCCCAGGGCGAGGATTCCCGCCGTGTCGAGGACGACGCCGACCACGAACAGGCGCGTGACTGCCATCCCGTAGCGGTAACGCAGTATCAGGAAGGCCGCCAGCATCAACCAGAACGCTGCCTCGAGAGCGACGGCAAGGATCCATTTCAGCTCCATCCCTTGTTTTATATCACACGTTCGATATAAACTGATTCTCCGATGCCGAAGGTCGTGGACCACGAGGAGCGGCGCGGCGAGCTCGCCGCCGCCGTCTGGCGCCTCGCGTCGAGCGAGGGGCTCGAGGCCGTCACGGTTCGTCGGGTGGCGGAGGAGGCGGGCTGGTCCACCGGCGCGCTGGTGCACTACTTCTCCGACAAGGAGGAGCTGCTCCTGTTCGCTTTCCGGACGGTGGCGGACCGCGTCGGCCGTCGTCTCGCAGCGGCCACGGAGCGAACCAGCGCGCCGCTCGAGCTCGCGCGGGCGCAGCTGGTGGAGGGTCTTCCGCTCGATCATGAGCGCGAAGCAGAGGTGAGGGTGTGGTTCGCGTTCCTCGGCCTTGCGCTCACACGCCCGGCTCTGGCTCGCGCGCAGCGGCTCACGTACCGGGTCTGGCGCGAGCGCGTGGCCGATCTGCTGCTCGAGGCGCAGAGGCGCGGGGAGATCCGCCCGGACGTTGACTGCGCCGCGGCAGCCGCCGCTCTCGTGGCCGTCGTGGACGGCCTCGCCATCCAGGCCACCTTCGAGCCGCGCGCGCTGAGCCCCCGGCGACAGGCGGAGCTCGTGGACGGGCACCTCGACGCCCTGCGCACGTAGTAGCTTCGAGCCCGATGAGCACCGGCTCCGAACAGGGCACCGCGGTCGAGCCGCTCCGCTTCGAGGACGGCGCGCTCATGCTGCTCGACCAGCGGGCGCTGCCCGAGGCGGAGCGCTGGATCCGCTGCGAGACGGTCGAGGACGTGGCGGACTGCATTCGAACGCTTGCCGTGCGCGGCGCGCCTGCGATCGGGCTGGCGGCCGCGTACGGAATGGCGCTCGCCGACGGGCGGGAGGACGAGGCCGCAGAGCTGCTCCGCTCCACGCGGCCGACCGCGGTGAACCTCGGGTGGGCCCTTGAGCAGTGCCGCGGCGCTTCGGACCTGCTGGCGGTGGCTCGTCGGCTGCACCGGGAGCAGGACGAGGCCGACCGCCGGCTGGCAGGGCACGGGGCCGAGCTCTTCGAGAGCGGCACCCGCGCTCTCACGCACTGCAACACGGGCGCGCTCGCCACAGGCGGCTACGGGACCGCGTACGGGGTGCTGCGCGCTGCCTGGGACAGCGGCCGGCTCGCCGAGGTCTGGGTGGACGAGACCCGCCCGCTGCTCCAGGGCGCGCGCCTGACCGCGTGGGAGCTGCGCCAGGCGGGGATCCCTCACCGGGTGGTGGCGGACTCGGCGGCCGGCTCGCTGATGGCGCGCGGGCTCGTGGACCGCGTGGTCGTGGGCGCCGATCGGATCGCGGCGAACGGCGACGTCGCGAACAAGGTCGGCACCTATCCTCTGGCCGTTCTTGCCGGGCGCCACGATGTGCCGTTCTACGTGGCGGCTCCCCTATCCACGATCGATCCGGCCACCCCGGACGGCAGCGCAATTCCGATCGAGGAGCGTGACCCGAGCGAGGTGCTCCAGGTCGGCGACGCGTTCAATCCCGCGTTCGACGTGACCCCAGCGGAGCTCGTGACGGCGATCGTAACTGAGGCCGGTGTGCTGGAGGCGCCCTATCCGGAGTCGATCGCGCGAGCGCTCGGCCCATGATCGACGCCGACGCGCTCCTGTCCCGCTGCCGGCGCCCGCTGATCCTGGGGATCGGCGGGGGCGGCGACGTGGTGGGCGCGCTCGCCACCGCCGAGGCGTGCCGACTCCATGGCGCGGAGCCCGTGGTGGGTGGCGTCAGCTGGGAGCGCCGGCCGATCGATCCGAAGCCGGGACCGCGCGCCGAATCCGAGATCGAGGGCGGGCGGCGGCTGGCGGCTGGGGTTCTGGCGGCGTCGGCCGGCACGCGCGTCCGTGAGTCGAGCGTGATCTTCGCGGAGTCGCGGATGGCCGAGCTGCTTGGCGAGGAGACGGTGCTCGTGGACGCCACGCTCGGCCCGGCGCAGCTGGCGGATGGCATCGCCGCCGCCGCGGCCTCGCTCGGCGTGGACCTGATCGTGTTCATCGACGTTGGCGGCGACGCGCTGGCCCACGGCGACGAGCCCGGACTGGCGAGCCCGCTCTGCGACGCGCTGCTGCTCGCGGCCGCGGCGCGCCTCGCGGAGCGCGAAACGCCGCCCGTGCTCGGCGGCATCTTCGGCATCGGCTGCGACGGCGAGCTCACACCTCCGGAGGTCCTGGAGCGGCTCGCCGAGGTCGGCGCCGCCGGTGGCCTGGCCGGCGCCCGCGGACTCACGCCTGCGGTGGCGGCGCGGTTGGAGGAAGCGGTGAAGGTGGTGCCCACCGAGGCGAGCGCTCAGGCGCTGCGCTGTTTCCACGGCGAGATAGGAGCGTCGGCGATCCGGCAGGGACGGCGGAGCGTCGAGCTCTCCCCGGCCGGGGCGCTCACCTTCTACTTCGACCCGGTCGCGGCCCTGCGCTCGGCCGCTCGCCTGGCTGCCGCGGTGACCGACGCGCGTGACCTCGACCACGGCAACGAGATCCTGCACGGGCTTGGGGTCTACACCGAGCTCGATTACGAGCGTGACGCACTTCACACAGTTCGGTAGTCATCGAAACGACACTACGAGGTGTGATCGAACGCCTTCCAGACGGAGCCCCGGCACTGATCCGGCCCATTCGCGCCGACGACAAGCGCATGCTCGCCGACGGTCTCCGGCGCCTCTCAGACGAGAGCGTGCATCGACGTTTCCTCACACCCAAGCGCAGCTTCAGCCGGGCGGAGCTGCGGTACCTCACGGAAGTGGACGGCCGCGACCACGTGGCGCTGGTGGCCGAGAGCCCCTCTGGGCCGGTGCGCCGCCTGATCGCGGTCGCCCGCTTCGTGAGACTGCAGGACGACCCCGAGGCCGCCGAGGTGGCCATCACCGTCGCCGACGACTGGCAGGGACGCGGGCTCGGCTCCATGTTGGGCGAGCATCTGGCGCATTCGGCGCGCAATCGGGGCATCCGCCGCTTCACGGCCACGATGGCAGCGGACAACGTGCCCGCCCACCGGTTGATGGCGCGGCTGACGGACCACCTGGAGCAGCATCACCTGGGCTCCGGCGTGGACGAGGTCGTGCTCGATATCGCGGCGTGACCGCCGGCCGCGCCAACTGCAGCATTAAACGGGTCGACCGTCCTGCCCTGACCACCCATACGGTGGTCTAAGTAGGACGGTCGATTGGTTAGGCCACCGTCCAGGTCTCTCCTGAGTGCAGCAGTTCCTCGAGTTGCTCGGGCCCCACGGACGCCCGGGCTTCCTCGAGCTCCCGAGCCAACGCCTCTCCGTATACCGGGCGCTTCACCGAGCGGAACACTCCGATCGGGGTCGGGCCTGTGGGGCGCTCAGCAAGGTGCGCCAGCTCGAACGCGAGGCTCGGGTCCATTCGCTCGGCGTCGTGGACGATGAGCGCGTCCTCGCCCACGTCTGCAACCTCGACGATCTGAAGCTGGCCGTCGGCGCCCCGCGCCACCCCCCGCTCTCCCTCAATGCCGAAGCGAATCGGCTGACCGTGCTCCAGCCGGATCTGGTTGAGCTCCCGCTGGCCCTTGGCCCGGACGGCGTCGAAGGCGCCGTCGTTGAAGACATTGCAGTTCTGGTAGATCTCGACGAGAGCCGCTCCCTCGTGCGCGGCGGCCTGGCGCAACGTGTCTCCGAAGTGCGCCTTGTCGGTGTCCACCGTGCGCGCCACGAAGCTCGCCTCCGCCCCCAGCGCCAGCGATACTGGGTTGAACGGATGGTCCTGCGACCCGAACGGCGTGGACTTCGTGACCTTGCCCTCCTCGCTCGTCGGCGAGTACTGGCCCTTCGTGAGCCCGTAGATCTGGTTGTTGAACAGCAGGATCTTCAGCGGCACGTTGCGGCGCAGCGTGTGAATCAGGTGGTTGCCGCCGATCGACAGCGCGTCGCCGTCGCCGCTCACCACCCAAACGGACAGGTCGGGCCGGGACGTGGCGACGCCGGTGGCGAGCGCCGGCGCGCGCCCGTGGATGCCGTGCATCCCGTAGGTGTCCATGTAGTAGACGAACCGGCCCGCGCAGCCGATGCCGGTCACGAAGACGATCCGGTCCGGCGGGATCCCGAGCTCCGGCATGATCGACTGCACCGAGGCGAGCACGGCATAGTCGCCGCAGCCTGGGCACCAGCGCGTCTCCTGGTCTGACGAGAAATCGGCCTTGGTCAGCATCGCGGGGGTATCACCTCCATCATGTCCCTGGTGAAGATGGGCAGGCCGTCCACCTTCGTGAAGCTCTCGCAGTCCACGAGGAACTCGGAGCGGAGGATCTTCACGAGCTGGCCCATATTCATCTCGGGCACGAGCACGCGCTTGTACGCGCGCAGGATCTCGCCGGTGTTCCCAGGCAGCGGGTTGAGGTGCTTGATGTGCGCCGTGGCCAGGCGCAGGCCCTGTTCGCGCCGGAGCCTTCGGGCGGCGCCCTGGATCGCGCCGTAGCTCGATCCCCAGCCGAGCACGAGCAGCGACGCGCCGTCCGGGTCGTCCACCTCGATGTCCGGCACGCTCACGCGCGCGATCCGCTCCGCGCGCAGATGCGTCATGTGCTCGTGGTTCGCAGAGGCGTAGGAGATGTTCCCGGTGCCGTCCTCCTTCTCAAGCCCGCCGATGCGGTGCCGCAGGCCCGGGGTGCCGGGCACGGCCCAGGGGCGCGCGAGGTTGGCGTCGCGCGCGTACGGCATGAAGCCCGTGGGGTCGGTCGCGAAGTTCGGGTCGATGTTCGGCAGCGACGCAACGTCCGGCAGCTTCCAGGGCTCAGACGAGTTCGCGAGGAACGTGTCGGTGAGCAGAATCACCGGCGTGCGATGGGTGACCGCGATGCGCGCTGCCTCGATGGCGCAGTCGAAGCAGTCCGACGGCGTGGACGCCGCGATCACCGGCAGCGGCGACTCGCCGTGGCGCCCGTACAGCGCCATCATCAGGTCGGCCGCCTCGGTCTTGGTCGGCATGCCGGTGGAGGGGCCGGCGCGCTGCACGTCCACCACCACGAGCGGCAGCTCATACGCCACGGCCAGCCCGATCGTCTCCGCCTTCAGGTCCATGCCCGGACCGCTCGTGGCCGTGACCCCGAGGTGCCCGGAGAAGGCAGCCCCGAGCGCCATGTTCACGGCGGCGATCTCATCCTCCGCCTGGATCGTGCGCACGCCGAGCCCGTGGTGGCGCGACAGCGAATGCAGCAGCTCCGACGCCGGCGTGATCGGATAGCTCGCGTAGAACAGGCCGAGGCCGGATTGAACAGCCGCCGCCACCAGCCCGTAGGCGAGCGCCTGGGTGCCGTTCACGTTCCGGTACGTGCCGGGCGGCGCGGGCGCCGCGTCCACCTCGTAGTGCACGGCCAGCAGCTCGGCGGTCTCGCCGAAGTTGTAGCCCGCCCGGAACGCGGCGAGGTTCGCGGCACCCACGGCCGGCATGTCGGCGAACTTCTTCTCGATCCAGGTGACCGTGGGCTCCGTCGGGCGCCCGTACATCCACGAGACGAGCCCGAGGGCGAACACGTTCTTGCAGCGCGCGGCGTCGCGTGCCGAGATCCCGTCGATGCCCTCCGTGGCGCGCACCGTCATGGAGGTCATCGGCACGCGGAAGGTCTGGTAGTCGTCGAGCGAGCCGTCCTCGAGCGGGTTCGACTCGTAGCCCGCCTTGCGCACGTTGTGATCGGTGAACCCGTCCTCGTTCACGATCACCGTGCCGCCCTTCTCGACCGTGCCGACGTTCGTGATCAGCGCGGCGGGGTTCATCGCCACGAGCACGTTCGGGTGGTCCCCCGGCGTCAGGATGTCGCGCGAGGCGAAGTGGATCTGGAAGGCCGAGACGCCGTGCGGCGTGCCCGCGGGGGCGCGGATCTCGGCCGGGAAGTCGGGGAGCGTGGCGAGGTCGTTCCCGACCACCGCCGTGGCGTCGGTGAAGCGGCTGCCGGTGAGCTGCATACCGTCGCCCGAGTCGCCCGCAAATCGGACGACCACGCGATCTAGCTTCTCGACTGTCTTAGGTGCCATGTGTGGCGCTGTACGAGTCTAGTTCCGGGGGCGGCGGGTCCAAACCGCGTTTTCCGCGAGGCTCGGCTAGAGTGCCGCGCCCCCGACCCGGGCCTGACTTATGAACGTCTCAGTACCCAAGGAAGTCGCCTCGGGTGAGCGCCGTGTGGCGCTGGTGCCGGAGGTGGTCGAACGCCTGATCCAGAACGGGATGCAGGTGACCATCGAGGACGGCGCCGGCGTGGGCGCCCACCACCCGAACGCCGCCTACGAGAAGGCCGGCGCCAGCATCGGCGGCGGCTTTTCAGGCGACGTGACCGCCAAGGTGGCTCCCCCCTCCGCGGAGGAGATCTCGCGCCTCGAGCAGGGCTCGGTCCTCGTCGGCTTCCTTCAGCCGCTCACCGCGTCGGACACTGTCCGCGCGCTCGCCGAGCGCGGCGTGACCAGCTTCGCCATGGAGGCGATCCCGCGCATCACGCGCGCGCAGTCGATGGATGCACTCTCCTCGCAGGCCACCGTCTCGGGCTACCGGGCCGCGCTGATGGCCGCGCAGGAGCTGCCGCGCTTCTTCCCGATGCTGACAACGGCCGCGGGCACGATCCGGCCCGCCAAGGTGCTCGTGCTCGGCGCCGGCGTGGCGGGCCTCCAGGCGATCGCCACCGCGCGGCGGCTCGGCGCCGTGGTACATGCCTTCGACGTGCGCTCGGCCGTGAAGGAGCAGATCGAATCGCTCGGCGCTCGCTTCCTCGAGCTCGACATGGGCCTCGAGGATGCCGAGGCCGCGGGCGGCTACGCGCGCCAGCTGACCGACGAGGAGCAGCAGCGGCAGCGCGAACTGCTCGCCGAAGAGATCGGAAAGATGGACGCGGTGATCTCGACGGCGGCCGTGCCGGGCCGCCGCGCCCCGTTGCTCGTGACCGAGCAGGCCGTGAAGAACATGAGCCCCGGCTCCGTGATCGTGGACCTCGCCGCCGAGACCGGCGGCAACTGCGAGCTCACCGAGGCCGGCGAGACCGTCGTGAAGGAGGACGTGACCATCGTCGGACCGCTGAACCTGCCCGCCACGATGCCGGATCACGCGTCGAGCCTGTACTCGCGCAACGTCCAGTCGCTGCTCGACCTGATGGTCAAGGAGGGCGAGCTGACGCTCGACTTCGACGACGAGGTGATCGCCGGCGCCTGCATCACGCGCGACGGCCAGATCGTGCACGAGGGTGCTCGGAACGCGGCCGGGGTCACGGCCTGATGGATCTCCTCACCGAACTCACCATCCTCGTGCTCGCCGCGTTCGTGGGCTTCGAGGTGATCTCGAAGGTGCCGAACACGCTGCACACGCCGCTGATGTCGGCCACCAATGCGATCCACGGAATCGTGTTGCTCGGCGGGCTCTACCTGATCGGTCCCGCCGAGGGCTTTCTCAACAACTTCCTGTGCGTGATCGCGATCGCCTTCGGGACGATCAACGTGGTTGGTGGCTTTCTCGTCACCGACCGCATGCTCCACATGTTCCGGCGGCGCGATTGATGTACACGGCAACCTTCCTGCAGGACCCGGACTTCATCCGGTCGCTCTACATCGTCGCGTTCGTGCTGTTCATCATCGACCTGCGGTTGATGAACCACCCGCGCACCGCCCGCAAGGGCAACGTGATCGGCGCGATCGGGATGGGCATCGCGGTGATAGCGACCCTGCTGATCGAGTCCGTGGGCGACTACGCCCTGATCGCGCTCGGGATCGCGATCGGCACCGTCGTGGGCGTGCCCGCGGCGCGCTCCGTGAAGATGACCGCGATGCCGCAGATGGTGGCGCTGTTCAACGGCGTCGGCGGCGGCGCGGTGGCGCTGATCTCGTGGGTCGAGTACCGCGAGGCACTCGCGATCGGCGGCAATCCGGAGCTCGAGGCTCTGATCCCGATCCTGTTCGCGGCGATCATCGGCTCGGTCTCGTTCTGGGGCTCGAACATCGCCTTCGGGAAGCTCCAGGAGATCATTCCCGGCCGCCCGGTCCAGCTGCCGGGCCAGCAGTTCATCAACATCGGGCTGCTGGCCATCTGCGTCGGCTGCGCGATCGCCATCGCGTCCGGGACCGAATCCGAGGGCCTCTTCATCGTGATCCTGGTGGCTGCGGCGATCCTCGGCAACATGTTCGTGCTGCCGATCGGCGGGGCCGACATGCCGGTGGTGATCTCGCTGCTGAACGCCTTCACGGGACTGTCCGCGGCGGCAGCCGGCCTCGCGCTCGACAACGTGGCTTTGATCGTGGCCGGCATGCTCGTGGGCGCCTCCGGATCGATCCTCACGATGCTGATGGCCGAGGCGATGAACCGCTCGATCCTCAACATTTTCAAGGGGGGCTTCGGCGGCGGCGGCACCGCGCCGGGCGCGGGAGCCGACGGCGAGGAGAAGCCCGTGCGCTCCACGGACGCCGCCGACGTGGCGATCCAGCTCGCCTACGCGAGCAAGGTCGTGGTGGCCCCGGGCTACGGGCTGGCGGTCGCGCAGGCGCAGCACACCGTGCGCGAGCTGGCGAGCGCTCTCGAGAAGCGCGGCGTGGAGGTGCGCTACGCGATCCACCCGGTGGCCGGCCGTATGCCGGGCCACATGAACGTGCTGCTCGCCGAGGCCGACGTGCCCTACGACCATCTCAAGGAGATGGACGAGATCAACCCGGAGTTCCCGCAGACCGACGTGGCGCTCGTGATCGGCGCCAACGACGTGACGAACCCGGCGGCACGCGACGTACCCGACTCGCCGATCTACGGCATGCCGATCCTCGACGTGGACAAGGCCGCCGCGGTGATCGTCCTGAAGCGCTCGATGAACACCGGCTTCGCGGGCATCGACAACCCGCTCTTCTACGCGGAGAACACGTCGCTCCTGTTCGGAGACGCCAAGGAGTCGGTGCAGAAGGTGCTCAAAGCTCTTGAGGAGCTCTAGAGCAGGCTCTCTTGGCCGGCGGCCGTCGAGCTGGCCCGTGAGCGCCGCGACAGGCCGGCCGCCTCTGCGAGCGCCATCTCCACGTCGGCCATGATCGCCCGCTCCGAGCGCGAGGCGACGACGGGCTCCGTCAGGCCGTCCACGTGCACATATGTGCGGCGGCCGTCCTGCCGCTCGGAGCCCTCGAGCGGGACGAGCGCATAGATGCGGTCGGCGCGCACGAACTTGCCGTAGCCCAGGGGGATCATGCGTGGGTCGCGCTTGGCCATGGCGTCTTATGACGATAGTCGCATGCCCGGCCGCCTCTTTGGGTAGCGCAGCCATCATGAGCGACGAAGAGAAGACAGAGCATCAGAAGAAGATGGAGGAGGCCAAGGAGGAGATCCAGCAGCTCGAGGAGGATCCGCCCGAGAAGCTGGAGGATTGGCCGGACGGGCAGGCGAAGTACGAGACCTTCGGTGGCGCCGAGGGCGACCACAGCTATGCGGAGGGTCCGGAGACCAACCTGGGCCCCGACTCGGTTCGGCATCACGAGGACGGCTCGGTCGAGGTGGGCGGCGACAAGGTCGACGACCCCGACGAGTTCAAGGGCGAGCCGATCCCCGGCGGGCCGACTGACCCGGACGCGAAGGACAACCCGGACGCGCAGCGCCTCGACGAGGCGACGAGGGCGAGAGCGAGAGCGAGGAAGAGTCGAGCTAGCTGGCCGCGGTTTCGCGCGCCGGCTCGGCCTCGGCCGGTTCGGCCTCTGCCGCCCGGTCGGCCTCACCGCCGCGCGGCGTCTCGTCGGCGGCACCCGCCGCTGCCGTTCCGCCCGCACCGACGGGCGAGGACGCCGCCGCGGCGCCGCGCTCCTCGACGTCCTTCATGAACTCGGCATCCGCCTCGGCGGCGGTGTCGTAGGAGGCCCTGTCGAGCAGGGGCGCGAGCGCAGTCCGCAGCACCAGCAGCGCGCGGCCCCAGCTCGGCACGACAACCCAGCGGCGCCGCTCCTCGATGCCGTCGGCGATCCCCTTGCCGGCCATTGACAGCGGATAGGTCTTGTTGAAGGGCCAGCCGGCCTCCGAGCGGAAGCGCCCGAGCGCCGGGTGAGAATCCGCGCCGCGCACCATGTCCGTGTCGATGAACGCGAAGTAACCAACGCCCACGTCCACACCGAGGCTCTTCACCTCCACTCGCAGCGAGTCCGCGAAGGCCTCCGCCCCCGCCTTGCTCGCCGAGTACGCGGCCATCCCGGGGCCGTGAACCGCCGCCGCAAGCGACGCGATCACGAGCACGTATCCATCGCGCTCGATCACGTGGGGCAGCGCTGCACGCACGGTGCGCCAGACCCCGAGCAGGTTGATCTCGATCGTGCGCTCGAATGCCGCGGGGTCCGTCGAGCGGACCATGCCTCCGGTCGCGATGCCCGCGTTCGCCATCACCACGTCGATGCCGCCGAAGCGCTCGACGGTCCCGGCGACGGCGCGCTCGAGCGCTTCGACATCGGTCACGTCGCACTCGAACCAGGCCGCGTTCGTGCCGCACTGAGCCGCGACGCGCTCGAGCTCCTCGGGCTCCAGGCCCACGAGCGCCACGTTCGCTCCCCGCGCCGCCACCCGGCGCGCGGTCTCGGCACCGAGGCCGCGGGCGGCACCGGTGATCAGCACTGTCTTCCCGCTGGTGGTCCATTCGGCCATGGGCCGAACCCTAACCGAGCGGCTAGTAGCCTCGCCCTCGATGGCCGGACCGCCCCAAGACCTATCCCCCAGCCGCGCCGCCGAGCTGCTTCGCGACGGCGCCCAGGGGGTGGATGTGCGCGAGCAGTACGAGCGCGACGCCGGCCATATCGCGGACACGCTCCACATCGAGCTCGACCAGCTCACTGCGGGAGCGGAGAAGCTCGACCGCGAGCGGCCGATCGTCTTCTACTGCCGCTCGGGCAGCAGGTCGGCGCTTGCCGCTCAGGCGTTCGCGGCCGCGGGCTTCGTGGCTCACAACCTTGACGGCGGGCTGAAGGCCTGGGTCAAGGACGGCCTGCCGCTCGAGCCGGCCGACGGACACGTGGCCTGAGTCAGCTGTCGAGCTGGAGCTGGGCCCCGTACGGCCCCCGGCCGGTGAGGCAGGCGGCGCCGCAGCGGGCCGCCAGCTCCACGGCCTTGGTGATCTCCCAGCCGGCCCCGAGGCCGTACGTGAGGCCGGCCGCAAAGCTGTCGCCGCTGCCGTAGGAATCGCGAACCGGACCAGGCAGCTCTCCCGGGCTCCAGCGGCCCTGCTCACCGCTGGCCGTCTCCCACTCTCCCCCGGCCGCCCCGAGCGTCCGGACCACGACCTTCGGCTCGGGATCGAGGTCGCCGGGGCTGTAGCGCTCGCCCGGGTCGCGGCCGCTCGACACGAGCGCGTCGAGCTGCACGTGCGCCTCGGCGAGCGTGTCGAGCCCGCGCGGCGTGGCCACGAGCACGCGTGCGCGGCGGGCATGTCGCACGGCATCGAGGTCACCCGCCGTCACGTAGACGGCATCGGTCTCGTCGAGCAGATCCCAGGCAAGGTCGTCGGCGCCGCTCGGGCCGAGCCGCGGCCCGAGCACGGTGATCGTGCGCTCGCCATCCGAGTCGAGGTGCACGAACGCGCGCCGCTGTGGCTCGGGGTGGAAGCGACCCTCCACCCGCACCCCGTGCTCGCGCAGCTCGGCATCGGTGCGGTGTCCGGTCTCGTCGTCGCCGAACGCGGTGAACAGAGTCGCATCGCCAGCGAGCTTGCGCAGCTGCACGGCCGCCACCGCGCCGCCGCCCGCCGGCTCCTCGAAGGTCTCGGCAGCATGCACGATCTCGCCAGGCCGCGGCACGTGCGGCACCTCGGCGAACTCGCACCACTCCACGTGGCCCACCACCGCAACGCGCATCGCGCGGGAGCTTGTCACGAGCGGGCGCTAGCGTGCCGCTGCCATGGACGATCCGCTCCGCATAGGGCGCCACGCCGAGCTCCCGCTCTCGGAGATCGAGCTGCGCACGAGCCGCTCGTCGGGGCCGGGCGGGCAGCACGCGAACGTGACCGCCTCGCGCGTGGAGGCGGTTTTCGACGTGTGCGCCTCGCAGGCGCTGAGCGAGGAGCAGCGGGAGCGGATCGCGGCCCGCCTCGGGCCGGTCGTGCGCGCCGTCGCGCAGGACACGCGCAGCCAGGCGCGCAACCGCACGCTCGCGCTCGAGCGCCTGCGCGGCCGCCTGGAGAGCGCGCTGACGGTGCAGCGGCCACGGCGCGCCACGAAGCAGACGAACGCGTCGCGGCGCAGGCGCGCCGAGTCGAAGCGCCGCCGCGGCGAGCTGAAGAAGCTGCGCCGACCGCCAGAGCTCTAGGGCACCGGCGCCTCGGCGCCGCCGCCCTCGCCCTCTGGCGCCGCCGGTGCGGGTGCCGCGGGCGCCTGGCCGACGCCGCCGCCCTCGCCCTGTGGCGGGGCTGGGGCGGGCGTGGCGGTGCTGCCGCCGGTGCCGTCCGCCGGAGGGGTGGTGGGCGCCGCCGGCGTGGCCGTGCTCTCCGTGTCCGTCTGGGTGGTGGTGGTGCGCTGTCGGTCGGACCGATCGAAGGTGGTGGTGCCACCCACGCCAAGCTCCGAGGGTGTGCTCTTCGGCTCCGGGTCGCTCCCGCCCATGCTCAGGATCAGCACGATGAGCAGGACAAACACGATGCCCCCCGCCCCGGCCGCGACCAGCCTGCGGCGGCGGTACACCTCCTCGGGCTCCCGGCCCCCCGGCGGGCGTCTCGGCCCACGCGGCGGCGCGCCGCCCGAGCGCGGCGGTGGGGACGGTCGCCTGCCGCCCTCGAGGACCCGGGTGGGCTGATCCTCCACGAGGACTTGAAGGTTAGGCGAAGTGCAGGCGGTTAGGCGAAGTGCAGGCCGCCAGCCTCATCCTCGTCCACCGGGCGCTCGCATGTGGGGCACCACCAGCGCGCCTCGACCGGAGTTCCACAGGCATCGTGGCGGGGCGGCTCGCCGGCCTCCTGGTGTCGAGCCCCCCAGTCGGCCAACAGGCGCAGGGCTCCGGCCAGCTCGTGGCCCGACGCCGTGAGCTCGTACACGTAGCGCTGTGGACGCTCGCTGTAGGGCTGGGCCACGACCAACCCCTCGCTCTCCAGACGCCGGAGGCGCTGGGTGAGCACGTTGGGCGCGATCCGCGGGAGCTGTTCCTGGAGGTCGCCGAAGCGCCGCGACCCCTCGAGCAAAGCCTCCACGAGCAGCAGCGTCCAGCGGTCGCCCACGCTGTCGAGCGCGGCTGCGAGAGGTGAGGAGGCGGGTTCAGGCATCGCAAAGCCGAATGCTATCGAGGTGTATAGTCACTAGCAATTTGCAAGTCACTCTCTGGGAGCAGCCATGAACACCGTTAAGACCCTTCAGGACACCATCGCGGGCGTGGCCGAGGGCGTTGGACCCTCCGTCGTCGGGCTGGGGCGCGGATGGGGCCACGGATCCGGCGTCGTGATCGCTGATGGCCAGGTCCTCACGAGCGCCCACAACCTCCGGCGCGAAGAGGTCACCGTGTCGTTCCACGACGGCCGGAGCGAGCGCGCCGGCCTCGCCGGAAGCGACGCTGATCTCGACTTGGCGGTGCTTGTGGTGGATACACACGACACCCCGGCGGTCCGGTGGGAGCCGGCCGACGCGCCCGGCATCGGCGCACCGGTGGTGGCGCTCGCCAACCCCGGGGGGCGCGGCCTCAGGGCCACCCTCGGCTTCGTTTCCTCCGGAGAGCGCAGCTTCCGCGGACCGCGTGGGCGCCGAGTTCACGGCGCGATCGAGCACACCGCGCCGCTGCCCCGGGGCTCCTCGGGCGGCCCGCTCGTGGACCCGGAGGGCAACCTGCTCGGGGTGAACAGCCTGCGATTGGACGGCGGCCTCATCCTTGCCGTGCCGGCAAGCGCCGCGGTGCGCGAGCGAGCGCTGCTGCTGGCCCGCGGCGAGGCGTCCGCGCCGCACCGGCTCGGAGTTGCGATCGCTCCCCCACGCGTGGCGCGCCGCCTGCGCAGCGCGGTCGGGCTACCCGAGCGCGACGGCCTGCTGGTGCGCGGGGTCGAGGAGGGCAGCCCAGGCGAGGGCGCGGGGCTCGCGCCCGGTGACCTGATCGTGTCCATCGGCGGCCGGCCGGTGGAGGGCGTGGAGTCGCTCTACAGCGCGCTCGACTCGGTGGCGGCGGGGGGCGGCGAGCTCGAGCTCGGTGTGGTGCATGGCACCGACGAGCGCACGGTGACCGCACACTTCGGGGTGAAGGAGGCGGCGTGACCTCGCCCGAAGTGACGGAGCCCCCTACCGCCTCCGATGTCGAGGCGCTCGACGCCTACTCGCGCGCGGTCACTGCCGTGGCCGAGCGGCTCGCGCCCTCCGTGGCGAGCCTGCGGGTGCTCCGGCGCACACGTGCGGGTCAGGTGCCCGCCGGTGCGGGCAGCGCGGTGGCGCTCACGCCGGACGGCTTCCTGCTCACTTCGGCCCATGTGGTCGGACGATCAACCACGCGCGGACGCGCGACCTTCGCCGACGGCCGGGAGGAGCGCTTCGAGGTCGTGGGTCGCGACCCGCTCTCGGACCTCGCGCTCCTGCGGGCCGAGGGCGAGCGGCTGACCCCGGCCGAGCTCGGCGACGCCGAGCGCCTGCGCGTGGGCCAGCTCGTCGTGGCAATCGGCAATCCGCACGGCCTCGGCGGCTCCGTGACCGCCGGGGTGGTCTCGGGCCTGGGGCGCTCGCTGCCCGCGCGCTCGCGAAGGGCCGGCCGCATCATCGACAACGTGATCCAGACCGACGCTGCCCTCAACCCCGGCAGCTCCGGCGGCGCCCTGGCGGACAGCCGCGGCCGCGTGGTGGGAATCAACACCGCCGTGGCCGGAATCGGCCTCGGGCTCGCCGTGCCGATCAACGAGACGACCCAGCGGGTGATCGCGGGTCTGATGTCGGATGGACGCGTGCGGCGCGCCTACCTCGGCATCGCGGGCGGGCCGCGCCCCGTGCCGCCACACGCGCGCGCCGAGACCGGCTCGGAGAGTTGCATAGAGGTCGTGGAGGTGGTGGACGGAGGCCCCGCCGCCCGCGCGGGCATCCGCCCCGAGGACCTGATCCTGTCCGTGAACGGGACGCAGACCGAGCGCGTTGAGGACCTCCAACGGCTGATGGTGGCCGAGCTGATCGGCACGCCGGTGAGCGTCCGCGTGCTGCGCGCCGGCCGCCTGGTCGAGCTGGAGCTCGAGCCCGCGGAGCTCGAGCTGTGAGCGCCGCCACGCCCAGCCTGTACGAGTGGGCGGGCGGCGGCGAGGCGCTGGAGCGCCTCACCGAGCTCTTCTACGAGAGGGTCCGCGCCGACGAGCTGCTCGAGCCGGTGTTCCGCGGTATGGACGCACACCACCCGCAGTACGTCGCCATGTGGCTGGGAGAGGTGTTCGGCGGGTCGGCCCGGTACACCGACGAGCGTGGCGGCTATCCGCACATGCTCTCGAAGCACCGCGGACTCGCCCTCACCGAGGCGATGCGGCGACGCTGGGTGCAGTTGATCTGCGACGCCGCGGACGATGCCGAGCTGCCGAGCGATCCGGAGTTCCGCTCCGCGTTCCTCGCCTACATCGAGTGGGGCACGCGCCTTGCGGTATCGAACTCTCAGCCGGGAGCCACACCCCCGCCGAAGGCGCCCGTGCCGCGCTGGGGTTGGGGCGAGGCGCCCCCGTTCAGCGGCTAGAGGCCGGGGATGTGGCGCTCGGCGAACCCCGCGGTCGAGCGCGTCTCGGGCTGCCAGCGCGTGCCCGCCCGGCCCTGCCCGCTCGTGTCGAAGCGCAGACCGGCCACGAACATGAAGATGTGCCCGTTGTTCGCGTAGATCGTGATCCAGCGACCCCGACCGGGGGCGCCGTAGTTCATGAACCCGCCCGAGGTCAGCGGGCTCCGCAGAAGTCCGGCCCCCGCCAGCGCGAACGACACGGAGCCGGAGCAGTCGTAGCCGTTGTCGCGCCAGGCGCCGTGGCCGCCACCCCACTTGTACGGGAACTTCGCGATCTCGTTGCCGGCCATGATCACCCGCTTCACCACCTCGGGCGCGTTCTCGGGGGCCACGGCGGTGCCGTCGCTCAACACGCGCGCCCGCGGGCCCGTCTGGAGGAACGCGGTGGAGTTGAGGTGCTGCGTGAACTTGGCAAGCGATGCCCGCGCCTCCCGCAACTCGGTTCGCACCTCGGCGTCGGTAGGGGCGCCGGGACTCGGCGCGTCGTCGGTCGGATCGACCTCGATGCTCTGGGCCGAGCCGGCGCCGAGCAGCTCCACCACCTGCGCCTTGGACCTCGGAGCCTGGGGCTGCTCGAGCTGCCGCTTGCGCCCCTCGCGCGCCGCCTCGGGAGTGAGCACTACCTCCTCGGGCTCCGCGGCGTTGTCACGCTCGCCGCCGCCGCCGGAATCGCGGCCGCAGCCCGCGGCGAGGAGCGCCACGCACAGCAGCAAGGCCAGAGACGTGCGGCGCGTCAACCAGCCGGGTCTGGCGCCTGGTGCTTGGATTTCCATTCCGAGTACGGCATTCCGTAGACGATCTCCCGCGCATCCGCGTCCTCGAGCTCGATGCCCCGCTCCTCGGCCGCCTCGCGATACCAGCGCGACATGCAGTTGCGGCAGAAGCCTGCAAGCTTCATCAGGTCGATGTTCTGCACATCGGTCCGCTCGCGCAGATGCTTGACGAGCGTCCGGAAGGCGGCGGCCTCCAGCTCGGTCTGGGTAGCTTCATCCATGGATCTGGAACGATAGGGAGGATGAACGAGTCTGAACGCAGCGAGTCAAACGTCCCGCCCGATCCGAGCGGGATCGACGAACCCCACGATGTCCTCGCGGCCGAGGAGTTCGGCATCGGGACGCGGGAGAATCGCTTCCCCAGCGACCCCACGGGCCTCCGTGAGGCGCACGACGTGCTCGCCGCGGAGGAGTTCGCGATGCCGGCGGGAGCCGAGCCGCACGGCGACGGCGGCGGCCGGCCGGGACCGCGCGCGCTGCTCCCGCTCGTCCTCGCGGGCCTCGTGGTGTTGATCGCACTGCGTCGCCGGCGCTGATGCCGGAGCTCTCCCCGCAGAACCAGATCGAGATAACCGTCGACCGCGCCCTATGCATCGGCTCGGGCGACTGCGTGGACACCGCCCCGAACGTCTTCCAGCTCGACGAGGAGGACAAGGCGGTGGTGGTGGACCCCGACGGGGCGTCGGTGGGCGAAGTGGTCGAAGCCGCGGGCAACTGCCCCGTCAGCGCGATCTTCGTGGTGGGCGAGGAGGGGGACCTGTATCCCTAGACGGGACGCTCGGCCGGCGACAGCGCGGCGCGCATCGCCTCGGCGCTGAGCTCTTCGAGCGGGAACAGCAGACTGCGGACGATCGAGAGCGGCTCGCGATCCTCCTCGCGGATCCACTCCGCCTCGTCGCGCGACGCGACGAAGAAGTCGAGCGAGTGCCTGTAGGCGGTGAGGCGCGCCGGGCGCAGCACGATCGTGCCGGCGCCCCCCACGAGCTCGCCGAGCTCGTCCGCCAGGGCGGTGAGCTCACGGAACTCGATCACGTCGTCGGCCGACATCTCGTGGTTTCGGAAACGCTCCGCCGCGCTGGCCGCGACGGCGTGCGCCGAGGCGGCGATCTCCTCCGCACGAAGATCGAAGCACGCGTGCACGACGGGCTCGCCGTCCAGGTCGCGTGAGATGTCGATGTGCTGGCGTTCCATACCTATTCGACAGTATCGGCCGATTCTGGCCGCGACGTGATGACCGACACATACCCGCCCTGTGCAGCCCTTACTCGCGGCCTGCAAGCCGTCTTGCGACCACCTCCTTGGGCAACGCGTCCAGCACCTTCACGATCCATTGCTTGAGGAAGAAGGCGTTGTTCATCAACCGCCAGCGGAATGCCTTCGGGTCCATCCCGCTCTCGGCTTCGACGAACGTCTGCCCCTGCGCCGCAGTGAGGGAGAAGCTCGCCCAGGTGCCGGTGAGCTCGCAGCGAAAGCGCGCCTCCTTCAGGTCCTCGAGCCGGTCGGCCACCCACACCGCCTCCACTGCGTGAACGAAGGGCAGCGGCTTCGACGTGCGCACGTACTCACCGCCCTCGACCAGTGGCTGGTCGAGCTGCACGTCCACCACGTCGGGCCACCATTCTGGATGGGTGCGCGGGTCGCTCACAATGGCCCACACGTCCTCCACCGGCGCGTCGATCACGGCCTGGTGACGGTATGTGCGACCCATGGGTCCATCCTACGCCCGGCGGCCGCCGTTGGGTCAGGGATTTTGCAACGTGAAGGTGCTGAGCCGGTCACCACCCGCGCTGTACGCGATCACGTCGAGGGGACGATGGCCGGCCGAGCGCGGCACGAACGTCACCCAGAACCCGAAGGGCCCGCTCGCATGGATCTTCTCCAGCACCGGTCCAGCGACCTGAACCAGCTTCACCGGAGCCTCGTGCCGGCCACCATCGCGGTCTTGGTAGATCACCTCGACCCGCGCGACCTTCGGGCGGGCAAAGCCGTTCAGGATCCGGTGCGTCGTTGCCTCGGGTACATCGGTCAGGAAGGCGTATGGTCGCGCGAACAGCTCCTCAGGGTTGGTCCGCCCGTAGGCCGTCGACGGCGGGAGGCCGTCGGGGCTACAGCCGCCGGAGGCGTCCGCCGCCGCGTACGGGAACCACGTGAGCACGCACTGCCCGTAGTCCGACCTTTCGACAGCGAACTCGAACAGGGCGCCATCGGGGGAGCGACCGCTCATCAGGACGGTTGCGCCGCTGCTCCCGGTCTCGCCGGGGCGCGGCAGACGCTTGTCGCCCGGCTCTTCGTGGCCCTCGGCCTGGATCGTGCTGACCGGGCGTATCGAGGCCGCGGTGAGCGGCTCCGTGATCCGGTCCAGCACGTGACCGCTCTCGTCGTACGCCACGTATTCGAACGGGCCGCGCGGCAGACGCCCCGCGAGGCAGTCATCCGCCGGCGACGGGCCCTGAGCCTCCGCCGGGCAGGCCTCGAAGGCCTTTCGGGCCTGCTCGAGCTCTCGCTGGCCGATCGGCCCGAGCTTCAGCTTTTCGGTGCCGTACAGCGCTCGCAGGTCGAGACGCGAGACAACCTCGTCACGCGCCGCCTGGTCGCCCGGCAGAAACGCCATGAACGTGCCGAGCGGCTCGGGTTGACTCGCCAACCTGCTCAGCTTCTCCTCGACCCGGGTGAAGTCCACCGGCAGCTCGTGCTTCTCGCCCTCGCCGTCTGTGTAGATGACGCTGACCCGGTGCACGTCCGGTCCGGTCAATCCGGAGATCACGAGATCCGGCTTGTCGACTCCCTTCATCTGCGAAGGGATCACATGCACCCCGTGCTGGCTGAACGCACCGGCACGTGGCCTCCCCTGCAGCTCCTCGCAGCTGCCCCGCGTTCGTATCCCTTGACGCTGGGCCAGTCCAGCGACGCGCCGATCCCCTTAAACGTCTTCGGCTGGCCCTCCTCTCTGAGGTCGACGCTGCACGCATAGGCAACCCACTCGTAGCGGGTGCCGTCCGGTGCGACTCCGTTGTCGATCACAACCGCCGAGCCCGGATCCGCGAAGCTCCCGCGCCGTTCCTGCGTGGGCGGTCCGCCGACCTCGCCGATGCCGACGAGGTCGCCGACCCATGCGCTCGCCGCCCTCCCCGGAGGGGTGAGCAGGACGACGATCACCAGGAGAAGCGCGGCGGCCACGCTCAGCAGGCGCGGACGCCACCCGCGCGACGGCGCCTCGCCGGTGCCGTGCTGCGCCACCTCGGCACGCGCCTCGGCCACCGCCTGCTCGCGTGCCTGCACGGCCGGCGGGATGGGGATCTCGCTCAGGAGGTTCTTCAGTCGATCAGGGGTCACGAGTCCTCCCTCGCTTCAACCTCGAGCAGCACGCGCAGGTGCGCGAGCGCGCGCGCAAGCCGTGTCCGTACGGTGCCCGCCGGTAGGTCCAGCATGCGTGCCAGCTCCGCAGAGCGGTAGCCGAGCAGATGACGCATCACGATCAGAGCGCGCTGGTCGGGATCGAGCTGGCCGAGCGCGCGCATCAGCTCGTCGGAGAGCGCATCAGAGCCAGCCGCGGCCGCCGCCGCCTCGCCCGCCATTTCCGCGCTCACCTCAGGCCGGCGCGCGCGGGCGCGCAGCCAGTCGAGTGAGCGGTTCACGACGATGCGGTGCAGCCACGGCCGGAATGGCCGTCGGCGGTCGAAGCCGTCGATCGACCGGACCGCCGCCAGCATCGCCTCCTGGGCGATGTCCTCCGCGGCGGCGGCGTCGCGAACGATCAGGAACGCCGCCCTGTGGGCGCTGTCCCAGTGCCGCCGCACGAGTGACTCGATCGCATCGGCTGAGCCCGCCCTGGCCTGCCTGATGAGCGACGCCTCGTCCCCCGCGCCCGCCACCCGATACCACGGCCGCGCGAGCGGCTCCAGAGCGACCTCCTGTCCGGATGACGACCCAGCCACGCCGCATATACGACAGGGCGAGTCGGACTGTTTCAGTGCTCAGTGGGATCGAGCTTGGCTGAGAAGACCTTCAGGTCGCTCGGGGTGCCCTTCGCCTTGAAGCGCCAGTGGCGCCGGAGGTCCACCTCCGAGTCTCCGATCTGCTCGCAGACCGCCTCTGAAATCAGCACCTCGCCCGGGCCGGCGGCGTCGGCCACCCGTGCGGCCACGTTCACGTCGACCCCGAAGTAGTCGCTGCCGAGCTTTCGCGGCCTCCCGAAATGGATCCCACCGCGGAGCTCCGGGCTGTAGCCGTTCACCTGGATGCCCGCCACGGCCCGACTCGCCTCGAGCGCGGCGTCCACGGCCTCACCGGCATTGTCGAACACGGCCATCACACCGTCCCCGAGCCGCTTGACGATGCGCCCGTCGCGGTCCTTGATCACCGGATCCACGGTCCGCCCGACCGTCCGAAGCAGCTCGAGCGCCGCGTCATCGCCCGCGTCGAGCGCCCAATCGGAGAACCCGACGAGATCCGTGAACAGAATCGCGAGCGGCTCATCGCCCCGCCCCCGCCCCTGCGCCTCCGAAACCGCCTGCCAGACCTGAATCGCCCCGAAGCCGAGCTCCCGCACTGCACTGGGCCGCCGATCGGTGGCAGCCGCCAACCGCTGCGCAATCAGCTGAGGCGGCTCATCCCCGGCAACGGACAGCGGATCGCCATAGGCATGATCACCGGGCAACCGCGCCCGAAGCAGCCGCGCAGCGCGCACAACACCCTCCCGCCCGTCAAACCGGGCCAGTGCACTGAAAGCACGCCGAAACCGCCCAGGCGCATCCGCGGTGTCGAACTCGTCCGCCACTCCCCAAAGATTCCCAGGCGAAGCAGGTGCACGTAGCACCCGCGGGTGGTGACGGCGGCGATTCCGGACAAGGCGCGCTGTGAGCGCCTTGCTCCGGGACCGCCGCCGGAGACAGGCCCCGCGGCCACCAACGCCCCGCGCGGGCTCAGCGCGCCCAGAACGAAGACCGCTTACGCGCCCCCGCCCACGAAAGCCCAATGTGAATGTGGTCCCTGTGCGCCTGCGTGTAGTCGACCCGCTTCCGCAACCGCCCCCGCTCCGTGTAACACGCCGAGTACTTCCCCATCCCCTCCGACCCCGACCACCACGACCGGCAGTTCCAGATGATCTCCTGGATCCCCATCCGCCGGGCCAGGGCGTGCTCGTTGCCGGCGCTGTCCGTGGCGAGCCAGAGGTCGATCAGGCGGCGCGCCTCGCGCCGGTCCGCCGGGCGGGCGGCGTCGAGGTGCCAGTCCACGGCGCGGCCCTCGGCGTGCAGCGAGGCGCTGTTCTTGCCCCAGCGCTCGCAGCGAATGATTCCCCAGAAGGTTCCCCTCGCGTTTGCCTCGAGCCAGTCAACCAGCGCCAGCGCGCCGGGAGTGGGCTTCTTGCGGCAGTCCTTCGCCTTGTCGTACGAGTAGTCGTCGATCGGCGCGTCGGCAGATGCCAACGCTGCGGGGAGCGCCGCGACGACTGCGATCAGTGCGAGGAGAGCAAGGCGGAGCCGCACCGCAGATATATCGGCAAATCTCTCAGCGTCCGTAGACCAGCTTCAGCAGCCTCGCGATGAAGCCCGAGCGCCTGCGCGTGTAGGGCATCATGTGCAGGTCCTTCTTCATGGGCGCGAAGCTCGTGACGAGCACGCTCTGCTTCTTCGTGTACTTGCGGATGCCGTCCGCGCCATGGCGCGTACCGAGCCCTGATTCCTTCCATCCGCCCATGGGCAGCTCGAGCGCCAGGTAGTTCACCTGGGCGTCGTTCACCGTCACCGCACCGGCCTCGATCCTCCGCGCCAGGCGCTCGCCCTTGCCCGCGTCCTTGGTCCACACGGACGCCTGGAGCCCGTACGGGCTGTCGTTGGCGAGGCGCACCGCCTCCTCGGCGTCGGCGACCTTCATGATCGGCACGGTCGGGCCGAAGGTCTCCTCGCGCATGCACGCCATCGTGTGGTCCACGTCCACGAGCACGGTTGGCTCGAAGAAGTGGCCGCTCTCGTCGCTGCGGCCGCCGCCCACCAGCACGCGCGCGCCGCGCTCCAGCGCGTCCTTCACGTGCCGCTCGACGATGTCCGACTGCGGCGGATGGATGACCGCACCGAGATCGGTGGAGCCCGGCGCGCTCGAGGTCCCCTGGCGCAGGGCGCCGACCTTGTCGGCCACGCGCCGGACGAAGTCGTCATAGATCGGCTCCTCCACGTACACGCGCTCGGTGGAGATGCAGGTCTGGCCGGCGTTCTGCATCGAGTAGTGCACCGCCGCGTTGGCGGCGCGCTCGACGTCAGCGTCCGCGCACACGATCATTGGGTCCTTGCCGCCCAGCTCGAGCGCCACCGGGGTGAGGGTCTGCGCGGCGCGCCCCATCACGCGCTTGCCTGTGGCCGTGGAGCCGGTGAACATCACGAAGTCCACCTCGTCGATCAGCGCCTCGCCGGTCTCGCCGTAGCCCGGAACCACCTGGAAGATGTCCGCCGGGAGCCCGCATTCGCGCAGCATCTCGGCCATCAGCAGCGAGGTGAGCGGCGTGACCTCGGACGGCTTGAGCAGCACCGCGTTGCCGGCCGCGAGCGCCGGGATGCAGTCGCCGAACGAGTTGGTGAGCGGGTAGTTCCAGGGCCCGATCACTCCGACCACGCCGACGGGCGCGTAGCGGACGAACAGCTTGCGGCCCTTCGCGAACGGCGATGCCGTCTTGATGCGCTCCTCGGCGAGATAGCCCTCGGCGTTCTTGGCCCAGAACGCGAACGAGCCGACGGCGTAGCCGACCTCCGCGGTGAGTGCGTCCTCGTAGGTCTTGCCGGTCTCGGAGACGATCGTGTCGATCACGCGCTGCGAGTTGTCGGAGATCCACTTCTGGCAGCGCTTCAGCACGGCCGCACGGCCGTCGAACCCGAGCGCCTCCCAGCCGGGCTGCGCGGTCCGAGCGCGTGCCACCAGCTCGGCCACCCGCTCGGGCGGCACCACGGGGACGCTCGCGATCACCTTCCCGGTCGACGGGTTCTCCACCTCGATCGTGCCGCCGGCCGCGGCCCCGTTCGATCCGGTGCTGGGAACTGTCGTCGTCTCGGTCATGTGGTTCCTCCATTCATTGCTTTCGCTCTGTTGCGAGCACCCTGCCTGCGCAGGACAGCTGCGCTCCGAAGCCCGGGGCGCCCGAGCATCGCTGTGGCGCGCGCTCCCCATCCGCGCCAGCGCGGGACCACCCGCACGAGCGTCTTCGAGTCGAGCAGCGCGACCGCGTGCTCCGCCACCTCCGCGGGCGTGAGCAGACGCGGGCCCGACCAGTTGATCGCGGCGGCAGGCGCGTCGTCGTGCTCCCGGAGCAGCTGCGTGTCCGCCGCGTCGGGGCAGAGCGCGTGGACTGTGATCGGAATCCCGGCATCCAGAAGGTCGCCCTGAAGCGAGCCGGTGAAGCCGAGCACGGCGTGCTTCGACGCCGCGTAGAAGGCAAGCCCCGGAACGGGGGTCAGCGAAGACAGCGACGCGATGTTGATGATGTGCCGGTTCTCCCCCGGCCCGGACCGCATGCCCTCGACCGCGGCGCGGGAGCCCCAGATCACCCCCATCAGGTTCACATCGACCTGAAGCCGCACGTCCTCGTCCGACTGCTCCCAGGACTTCGCCGCTCGCATCACGCCGGCGTTGTTCACCCACGCCTCGAGCGGCCCTCGCTCGGCTGCCGCCGTGGCGGCCGCGCGGTGCGCCTCCGGATCGCGCACGTCGAGCTGCATCGAGATGCCGCCGACCTCGTCCGCCGTGGAGGCCGCCGCCTCGGCATCGACGTCCGTGGCAAGGACGGTGTAGCCGCGTCCGGCGAGGCCACGCGCTATCTCGCGGCCGAAGCCGCGCCCCGCACCGGTCACGACCGCGACCCCAGGCATCAGGCCGCCGAGCGTACCAAGGTTGGCTGGCCAGCCAGTACGCTTCCGCGCATGGCGATCGCAGAGGCAAACGGACAGCAGCTCTACTACGAGATCCAGGGCGAGGGCGAGCCGCTGCTCTGCGTGCACGGCCTCAGCTGCGACACGCTGGCGTGGATCCCCCAGATCCAGGCCTTTGCGGCGGAGCACCGCACGGTGATCTTCGACAACCGCGACGTCGGCCAGTCGTCGATGGCCGAGTCGGGCTACGACATCGCCGACATGGCGCGCGACGCACTCGCGCTCGCCGACGAGCTGGAGCTCGACTCGTTCCACCTCCTCGGGGTGTCAATGGGCGGCGCGATCGCCCAGGAGATCGCGCTACAGGCGCCCGGGCGCGTGCGCACGCTCACGCTCGCCGTCACGTTCTCGACGGGCGGCGCGTACTCCCGCAAGCTGGCCGAGGTCTGGGGCGCGCGCGTGATGCAGATCAGTCGCGAGCAGCACCTGGACGAGCTGATGCTGATGAACCACTCGGAGGAGTTCTACGAGAGCCCGGACATGGTGGAGTTCATCCGCACCGCGATGCTCCAGAACCCGCACCCGCAGCCGCCGGATGCCTTCGGCCGCCAGCTCGCCGCATGCAGCCGCCACGACACGCGCGACCGGCTCGGCTCCCTCACGATGCCGACCCAGGTGATCGGCGGCGAGCGGGACATCCTCGTGCCGGTCTGGAAGTCCCAGGAGATCGCCGCTGCGATCCCGGACGCGAAGCTGAAAGTGCTCCCCGCTGCCCCGCACGGCCTCTCGCTGGAGCGCGCCGAGGAGTTCAACGCGGCCGTGCTCGGCTTCATCCGCGAGACCGCCGCGGCGCCCGCGGCCTAAGCTCCCGCTGCGCCGGGCACTGGGCTCCGGGCGCGGCGACGGGCCTAGGCGATTTCGGCCACCGCCGAGTCCACGTCCGCGTGCACCGGCGCGGCCCTCTGGAACTCGACGATCTGCAACACGCGGGCCACCGGCTTCCCGGCGGGCGCCACCACGCGCAGCTCCTGCCGGCGGCTGCCTGCACGGCGCGCCAGCGCGAACAGCATCGAGACGCCGCTCGAGTCGATGAACTCGAGATCGGTCATGTCGACCACGATGCCGCGCGCGGAGCTCGGCACGGCCTCCGCGATGCGCCGGCCGGTGGCCTCCGCGCCGGCGATGTCGAGCTCGCCCGTGAGCCGTGCGACGACCACGTCGTCCCCTTCACGCTCCTCGATCTCCACCTGCACCAGGTCGTTCATCAAGCGGATCCTCCATTTCCACCGAGCCTCCGGCGGAGGCTGACGATGGTCCCCTGCTCAGTGGGCTCCACCGCAACCGTATCCATCAGCGTGCGCATCAGGTCGAGGCCTCGGCCGTGGTCGCCCGGACGCTCGTCGCGCCACGAGCCGTGATCGCGCACGGTGAGCTCGACCTCACTCCCGTTGCGACTGCCCGACACCTCGAAGCTGGTGCCGCCGCTGGCGCCGCCGTGCTCGATCGCGTTGGTGGCCGCCTCGCCGCACGCGGTCGTGATCTCGGCGATCTCGATGTCTCCCGCGCCCGCATGGCTGAGCCAGCGCCGCAGCATGCTCCGCATGGGCGCCAGCGACTCGGGCTCCGCGGGGAACTCGGCGCTGAAGCGCTCGGGCACGGGCAGATTGCGCAGGGTCAGGATCGCCACGTCATCCATGGCCCCTCCGGCGGGCACGAGCGTCGCGAGCAGGTGGTCACAGAGCGCGTCCGGGTCCTCGGGCGCCTCGCGCACGCGGGCTGCCAGCTCGGCCATGCCGTCGTCGATGTTCTCGCCCGGCCGCTCGACAAGACCGTCCGTGTAGAGCAGCAGCGTGCTGCCGGGAGTCATCGGAGCCGAGACCTCCTCGTAGGTGGGGAACGGCAGCACCCCAAGCGGCACCGAACCGGCGCCCTCGAGGAAGGCGGGCTCGCCCGCCACCACCATCAGCGGCGCCGGATGGCCGGCGTTCACCCAGCGGACGCTGCTCGCGGCCGGGTCGACGATCACGTAGAGCATCGTCGCCATCTGGCTGTCCTCGGCCTCGGTCCAGAGAAGCCTGTTGAGCTGCTCCACCACCCGCGCGCCGTCGTGGCCCTCGAGCGCGTAGGCACGCAGCGCGCTGCGGAGCCGGCCCACCATTGACGCCCCGGCGAGCCCCTTGCCGGCCACGTCTCCCATCACGAGCCCCACCGCGCCGCCCGCCATCGGAATCACGTCGTACCAGTCGCCCCCCACCTCGGCCTCTGAGGCGGCCGGGAGGTAGCGGGCAGCCACGTCGAGCCCCGGCAGCGTCGGCAGGTGGTCGGGCAGGAGGCTGCGCTGAAGGGTCTCCGCGATCTTGTGCTCGCGCTCGTAGACACGCGCATGCGCGATGGCGAGGCCCACGCGCTCGGCCGCGAGCCGCAGCAGCGTGAGGTCCTCGCCGCCGAAGACGCGCGGGGGCGTGGCGCATGCCACCAGCACACCCGTGACCTCGCCCTCCGCGAGCAGCGGGACGCCGACAAGCCGGCCGCCCTCGCTCGCTGGATCGTCTTGGGAGAGCATCGCCTCGCGCGCCTCCGCCACGCTATCGGCGAACTCGTCCCCGCCGCTGACCTCGCCCGGGGTCGATGCGCCGACGCTGAGCCGCTCCTCCTCGTCGGCCAGATAGATCGTTGCGGCGTCGGCGTCGAGGACGCCGCGCACCTGCGTGACGAGCTCGCGGAGGATGTCGTCGAGGGTCCGATGCGCGAGCGCCGCATCCACCAGTGACTGAAGGGCGCCCACCAGGTCGGCCACGCGCTCGGCCTCGGCGCGCGCCGCCTGCTCCCGCAGCAGCGCCTCGCGCTCGGCCTGGCGGCGCAGGCGCTCGGTCGCGTCGGTGATGAAGCCGGACACGAACACCTCGCCGCGGATGTCCACCTTGGACACGGTCGCTTCACCCGGAAAGCGACTCCCGTCGCGGCGCACGAACTCGACCTCGAAGTTCTCTGTCGTGACGGACGAGTCGCTCTCGATCAGCGCGAGGCGGCGCTCGTCGTGGCGTTCGCTGTACTCGGGCGGCACGATCAGCGCCCGCATCGTCTTGCCAATCGCCTCACTCGCGGTCCAGCCGAAGAGCCGGTCGGCCGCCTTGTTCCAGCTCAGGATGACGCCGTCGCGGTCGAGCGTGATGAAGGCGTCCGGGGCGGTGTCCAGCACGAGGCGGGTGCGCGCCTCCGAGCGCTCCAGCAGCTGGGCGCGGTCGCTCAACCGGCGCAGCAGCGAGGAGATGAGGAGCCCGGCCAGGAGCGGCGTGCCCACCGCGAGCAGCCAGCGCACGATCACGCTGTCCGGGTCTTGGATCGCGAGCACGATCGCGTACGAGACCGCCACGACCGTCATGTGGGCGAACGCCTCGATCGGCGGGAAGAAGTAGAACGCGTAGAGCGACGCCCACATGTAGAGCAGCGGGTAGAGAGTCGACGGGCCCGCGTAGTAGTTCGCGAGGCTCACGATCAGCACGCCGGACACGAGCACCGCGTGGATGTGCCAGTCGCGGACGTGGTCCGCGCTCGCCCAGACGATTGCGGCCAGCAGGATCGCCGCCGATGCGAGCAGGACGAGCGCGAGGTCGTTGACCGCCGCCGAGTGCGGGAACACGAGCGTGAGCAGCCCGAGGAGCGCGCCCGCCCCGAACAGGTAGGCCATCGAGCGGGCCTTGATGCGGACGTCGAAAAGCTCCGGCAGCGCCCTCACCGGAGACAGCCTAGAAAGCGCTGCCGCCGCCTCGCGCCGAGAGCCGGGCGAGCGCTTCGTGGCATTCGACCACACGCCGCTTGACCGGATCGTCGTCCGCGCGATCGTGCACCAGGTCCCAGGTCTTGTCGGCCACGTCGCGAGCGGTCTCAGCCGTGGCCTGCGCGCAGAGCATGTCGATGAGCTTCAGCTCGAAGGTGGCGAGCTGCTCGGTCGGCTCACCCGGAGGCATGCGCGGGAGCGCTTCTGTGGTCGCCTCGCGCCACATCTGGGTCGCCATCACGAGGCGGTTGCGCAGCTCCATCTGATCCACGGCCGCGCAGGCTACTCTGGGCGCGCACGACGGGCGGCGAGCCGCCGCAGGAGCGGCAGCGGATCGAGCGCCCTTCCCGTCGTGCCCTTGCCGCGACGCACCTCCAGGTGGAGATGGTCGCCCCAGCACGAGCCCGTGCAGCCCACCGAGCCCACGCGCTCGCCCCTCCGCGCCCGCTCGCCGACCCGCACGCGGGACTGATGGAGCATGTGCAGATAGACGAACGTGCGGCGCGTGTGGCGGTTCCAGATCGCCACGTAGTTGCCGCGCCCGCCATCGTCGCCCGTCTCGACGACGCGGCCGTCGCGCATCGCCACGAGAGGGGTGCCGGCCGGGGCGAACACGTCCTGGCCCTCGTGGACGTGCCCGCCGCGCCACGCGCCGAAGCGAGCGTCCCGCTCGCCGAAGTCCACCCGCCCACGGACTGGGAAGACCGGCGGTGGATCCGGCGGGTGCCGGAGGCTCTCGAGGGTGGCCAGCCGGCTTGCCTCCTCGAGCGTCGGGGCAAGGGCGGCCAGGTGCTCGGGCGTGGCCGCCACAGCGGGAGCGCCCGCGGCGACGGCCGCAATTGTCGCGGCCACAAGGGGCAGGCCGCGGGGTCCTAGCGGTCGCATCGAAGTCGCAGAGGGTAGCGTTGAGCCATGCCGACTCTGCACCTGCTGCGCGTTTTCTGCTCCGAGGACGGCTCCGGCGGCAACCCGCTGGGCGTGTTTCTCGAGGGCGCTGAGGTGCCTGAGGAACGGCGTCAGGCGGTCGCCGCCGACCTCGGCCTGAGCGAGACCGTGTTCGTGGACGACGAGGGGTCGGGTGAGATCCGGATCTTCACCCCGACCGATGAGCTCGATTTCGCCGGACACCCAACCGTCGGGACCGCCTGGCTGCTCGATGGGGCCGATGCGCTCCGCCCTCCTGCTGGAGAACTCGCGGTGCATCGCGACGGCGAGACCGTCTACGTGGCCGCTCGGCCAGAGTGGGGACCGCCGCACGACCTGATCGAGCTGAGCTCGACTGAAGAGGTGGAGGCGCTCGACGGACCGCCGGAGGGACATGACCTCGCGATGGCGTGGGCGTGGATCGACCAGGGCGCCGGCATCGTCCGGGCGCGGGCGTTTCCCGTTCGGATAGGGATAGCCGAGGACGAGGCAACCGGATCAGCGGCTACGAAGCTGTGCGCGCTGCTCGAACGGCCGATCGACATTCGCCAGGGCCGGGCCTCGCGCATCCTGGCCCGGCCGGGCGCCGACGGGTTCGTGGAGATCGGCGGGCGCAGCGTCGAAGACGACGTGCGCAGCTACGCGCTGCCCTGAGCGAACTGCTCGTCGCTCATGCGCAGGATCGGAAGAGCCACGGCCGCTCCGCCCGCGAGCAGCACGGTGGCCCCGGCAATGAAGTAGGCGTTCGACACGATCGCGGTCTCGGTTCCGACCATGAGCACCGCGAGCGAAAGTAGAGCCGCGGCCCAGACGGGTGCGGCGCCCTGGCGCGCAGCGCCGACGGCCAGCATCACCACGCCGACGATGAATCCGAGCGGCGCGAGGTAGTAGACGTACGACCAGCCGGACTCCTGGAGCTCCTTCAGCGCAGCCGCGGCGCCATCGGGGCCGACCTCCGGGTTCGTCGACAGCTCACCCGCCACGCCCCAAGCGAAACCATCGATCGTGATCGCCGCGGCCAGCCCAAGCAGGCCGGCGATTGCGAGGCTCCCGGCCACGAGCCCGAGTGTCGGCTGGCGCCTGCGAACGAGGAAGGCGAGGCCAAGCACCGCCGGTGCGAACGCGAGGATCGCGACGAACCCGATGGCGTGGGCGGCCTGCCAGCGGTCGTAGGAGTCGGCGATCAGGCCCACCTGCTCGAGCTCGTTCCCGCGTGTCAGCTCCTCCGGATGCATCAGGTTGTCCGCGAGGAAGAGGAGCGGAGCCAGGATCAGCGCCCAACCCGTGCCCAACCGGTACAGCCGGAGGTGTGGGAGCTTCGTCATGGCGGCGTCATGAAGGCGATCGCGGGGCCGAGCCCGGCCTCCGACCTCAGTGTGGCGATCCTACGGCCGGGCTGCACGGCATCGCGCGGCGTGCCGACCAGGTCGCCCAGCGCGGACGTGGTCCGCTCAAGGTCCTCGACCAGGAACGCGAGCCCCCAGAGCCGCGCCGGTCCGTCGGGGCTGCGAGCGACGCTCGTGCCCTCCGGGGCCTGCACCACCTCGAGGATCGGCTCGCCGATGCGAAAGAACGCCTGGCGGGTGGAGCCGCCGGGCGTCTCGCCCTCGCGGATGCGGCGCAGCTCGAAGCCCTCGCCGCGCAGCTCCTCCACGGTGCGATCGAGGTCCGGTGACATCAGCACCACGTGATCGATCCGGACCACGCCGTTGGGGTGCGGCCCTGTCGCGGGCCGGTCGGGCTCTTCGCTGCCGAGCGTCCATCCCAGGATCCCTCGGCGCGGTCCCTTTCCCACCAGCCGCAGCAGCACGCTCGATACCCGGCACACGCCGTCCTCGACGTCGAAGCCGACCGCACTCCAGGCCTCGGGCTCGTCGGCGATCTCGAGCTGCTCGAGGGTCGGCACGCGCGGGACGCTATCCGGCGGGGGCGCTACTTCGACAGCTTGAGCTGGCCCGGTGGCGTGGCCTTGGGCGCCGCCAGAGGCGCGGGCTCGACCGCGGCCGCCGGCTTGCTGGCCGGTGGCGAGGCCTTACCTCGCTCCGCCGGGGCGCTCGAGCTCGGACCCCTCGGGCTGGGAGCCTTGGCCTGCTCGCGCGCCAGGGCCTTCGACTGACCACGCCCGCGCGGCTCGGCCGCGTTTGGCCTCTCCGTCCGCTTGACCTGGCCGAGCTTGCGGCCGTCGGCACCCGGCGCCTTCTCGCGTGCCGGCTTCGACCGATTTCCCGCGTTCGACTGGCCGTTCGAGCGCGCGGCGCTGCGCTCCGCGCCCCTGCGCCCGTGGCTGCGCTCGGCGCTCATGCGCCGCCCGCGATCGGAGGCGTGGGTCCCACGCTCGCTGTCGCCCGCGCCAGCCGGCGCATCGCGGTCACTCCGGTGCGGGGCGGCCGCCGGTGCGGCCGGATCGGACCCATTCACACGCTCGACCGCGGCCTCTCCCGCCACGACCCCGCTGCCCGCGAGCACCGCCACGAGCGCGACCTTCGCCACAGCCCCGGATCCGAGTGCCCCGCCGAGCGCCATGCCGCCGCCACCGGCGACCGCCGCGCCGGCCGCGCCTCCACCTGCCGCGGCCGCGGCGCCTCCGCCCGCGGCGCCTCCACCGATCCCGGCCGCAGACAGAACGCTCGACTTCAGACCCACCGACGGCACCACCGGCAGCGCGACGGCAAACATCTGGCGCTGACGGCGCACCTGCTCGCGGTACTCGCTGCAACCGACGCAGTGGCGCACGTGGTGGCGCAGCTCGCTGCGGCGAAGCGAGCCGCCGCGCAGGTTCGCGAGCTGCTCGCGGATGGCGGCACACGGCGTCTCGCGCGCCTCCCGGCGCTCGATCAGCCCGCTGCGAGCACGGAACACGAGCGCCTTCACGCGCGCGACCTCGCACCCGAGCACCCCCGCCACCTCCGCATGCGACAGGTCCGCGGCCTCGGCGAGCAGCAGAGCAGCGCGCTGTTCCTCGGGAAGCTCACGGAGATCGCCGAGCAGATCGCGCAGCTCGGAGCGGCGCTCGACCTGCTCGTGAAGCCCAATGGTCGGGATCTCCTCGAGCTCAGCGGTGGGCTCACGGCGCGCACGCAGGAGCGACAGGCAGCGGTTGCGCGCGATCGTGTAGAGCCACGGCTTGAGCGCGATCTGGCGCTCACCGCCACGCTGGAGGTCGTTGAAGGCCGCTGCGAACGTGTGCTGGACGGCGTCCTCGGCCTCCTCGCGTGAACCGAGCATGTGCCTGCAGAACCCGAGGATGGCTCCGCCATGGCGTTCGAAGGCGACCTCGAAGGCCCGTTCGTTGCCGCGGCGGATCTGCTCGACGAGCCGCTCGTCGCCAGCAAGGGCGAGCAGCCGCTTCGAGCCGAACGTCCGGGCAGGCAGGCGCGCGGTGAGTGCATCACCCATGGGAACGCAATCGGCGCCAGAAGGTTCACCCATTACTCCCGAACCTTCCCCGTGGACCTGCGTTTCAGGCCACATGAAGAAGATCACCGTAGCCATTGGACTGGCCCTGGCCCTCGCTCTACCGGCGGGAGCCATCGCCAAGCCACATCCGGATAAGGCCGACAAGCGCGCCGCGAAGGCGGAGTGCAAGACGCTTCGAGGGAACACGGACGCCACTCGTGAGGCGTTCCGCACCCAGTTCCGCGGCTTCGCCGCCTGCGTGCGCAAGACCGCTGTCGAGGAGGCGCAGGAGGAGCAGGCCGCTCACACGAACGCCGCCAAGGAGTGCAAGGCGGAGCGGACGGCCGATCCGGCGAAGTTCGCCACCGACTACGGCACGAATGGGAACAAGCGCAACGCCTTCGGCAAGTGCGTCTCGAAGAAGGCCAAGGCGAAGGAGCACGCGGCCGACGAACAGGACGCCGAGGAGGCGGCCGAGTTCAAGAACGCCGCGAAGGAGTGCGACTCCGAGCGCACCGCCGATGCTGCGGCGTTCGCCGAGCAGTACGGCACCAACGAGAACAACCGCAATGCCTTCGGCAAGTGCGTGTCCTCGAAGGCCTCGGAGGACGACACCGAGACCTCATAGGTCGTGACGGCGCAAGGAAGCGCCGTCCGTGGGTCAGGTGAGGGGTCCCTAACGGGGCCCCTCGCCGCTTCTGGCGCCGCTCCTCGGCAGGCCGGTCCACTCCAGCAGCTCATAGGGAAACGCCTCCGCGCGGTTGCCGTCGCGGCCGTCCATCGCGCCCGCGGAGCAGAGTGAGTTCAGGACTGACTCCTGAACGACGTCGCCCGCGGCCTCGAACAGATTCCGCAGCGCCACGGAGTCGTCGCGCAGGAAGCTGAACTCGTCGCGATCGCGATCCACCCGATGCGGCACGGTCTGGGCGGTTGAGAACGAGATCACGTATTCGCCGCTGGAGTTGGTGGCGAAGCTGCCCGCTCGTCCGAGCCCGAATGCGCCCCGTGACGCGAGCCGCCGGAGCTGGCGCTCGGAGAGCGGCGCGTCCGTGGCCACGACGATCATGATCGAGCCGCCCTGAGCCGGTGGCTCCGCGCCTTCCTCGGGCAGCTCGGCGTCCGGGCCCACGAGCATCTGCAGGTCCCGCCTGGCGCCGTAGTTGGACACCACGAGGCAGCCGAGCACGTGGCCGTCCACGCTCCGCGAGGAGGTCCCCACGCCGGACTTGAAGCCGAAGCAGGTGGTCCCTGTGCCGGCGCCCACCGAGCCCTCGCTCGTCTCGTCGGTCGCCCCCGCGGCGATCGCCTCGAGGGCATGCTCGGGGCGCACCGCAAGCGCGCGGGCGTCGGAGAGCCAGCCGTCGAAGCACTCGCCCACGATCACGTTCACCGTGTCGCGGTCGCGCGCGGCCCCGGGGTTGAGGTGGAGCACATGGCGCAGCCCTCCCTCCCACACCGGCCCCACCGAGAGGGTGTTGGTCAGGAGGAGCGGGCTCTCGATCGTGCCGAGCTCGACGAGCTGCGTGAGGCCCGTGGCCTTGCCGTACCCATTCACCACGTGGCAGCCGCCGAGCACCTTGTCCTCGTAGAGGTTGCCGGCGTGCGGGAGGATCGCCGTGACGCCCGTACGCAGACGCTCGCCCTCCACGATCGTGCGGTGGCCCACGCGCAGGCCCGGCACGTCGACGAGCGCGTTCAGCTCACCGGTCGGGAAGCGGCCGACCACATAACCGAGTTCACGAAGGCGCCTGCGCATCCGGCGCGCAGCTTATGGCCCCTGGTCTAAACGCACTTCTTACGAGTGAGAAGCGAAAAGCGGGGCACAAGACGGTCTGTCAATCCGAAGACGAGGGGAAGGAGCCCATGTACATCGGTGTTGGAACAGTTCTGCTGATCCTGGTAATCGTCCTGCTGATCGCGTTCGTCTTCTAGCGACGCGTCGCGCGCACATGTGTGCGCGCGAGCGCACGTCGGCGGGCGGCGGCGCGCCGCTTCGCAGCACGACGCTTGGCGGCACGGCGCTTCGCGCGCTGGTTCCTCGCCACCGTCGTGCTGGTTGCGGTGCTCACGCCGCCCGCGGCGTTCGCCGCGATCCAGGGCCGTAGCGTGTCGTCCGCGACACGGCCGTACACGCCGGGCTTGCCCGCCCGAGCGCACCCCTCGCCGAAGCTCGTGGTGCCCACCACTCGGAGGGCGCCCGTCGATGCCCGTCCGAACATCGGGCCACCCGAGTCGCCCTGGCAGGTGTCGACGCCACCCTCGGGGAAGCCGGCACACACCATCGTGGCCGGATCGAAGTCGCTGTACGCGCCCGCGCAGTAGGCGTCGGTCGTGATCGGCACCTGCGCCTCCTGGAGATTGTCCGGGACGTCGCCGCCCTCCTCCGTCGCGCCCCACCCGACGATCGTCTCGAGGGTGCCGGCCGTCCAGATGCTGCGCTCGCCTGCGCCCGCCACCTGCGTGGGCGCCATGGTCGAGGTGCTCGAGAGCCGGAGCAGCGAGATGTCGTACCCGGAGGTGAGCAGGTAGTCGGGGTGCATCACGACCCGGCTGACGGTGCGCTTCTCACCATCGCTCTGCGTGACTCCGCCGACGCGCACGTTGATGAGCTGGGGCGGCCAGCTCGCGGGCGTCGCGACCGCGGCCCCCGTGACGCTGCTGCAGTGCCCGGCGCTGAGCACCCAGTCGGGCGTGATCAGCGTGCCGGTGCACAGGAACGGCCCGAACGTGATCTCGGCAACCGACGGATATTCGCCAGGACTCGCGTTCCCTCCGCCAACAACGGCGGAGGACGGAGCGGCGGCCGCACCAAGCAGCGCGGCGGCGGTCACGGACACGGCAAGAACCCGGCGAAAAGCGCTCATGGGTGCTGGAACGCACTGCTGCGGCGAAACTTGCGGGGGCCAGGACCCCTCTGTGACATCCATCACACATCGGTCACGCGAGTCTGGGGCCGGGTACATTGCGGCCATGCCCGCTGGGCTTCCGCCAGGGCCGCGACTTCCCAAGACGCTTCAGACGCTTGGCTGGTGGACGCGCACGGTTCCGTTCCTCGAGCAGTGTCGAGCTCGCTATGGGAAGCGCTTCACGATGCGGCTGGTGCAGTCGCCGCCGTTCGTGCACCTCGCGGATCCGGACGACGTGCGCGAGCTGTTCAAGGCGCCGCCAGAGGTGCTCCATCCGGGCGAGGGGGCGAAGGTCCTCGAGCCGGTGATCGGGGCGAACTCGGTGATCCTGCTCGACGAGGGCGCCCATCTCAGCCAGCGCAAGCTGATGCTCCCGGCCTTCCACGGAGAGAAGATGCAGCGGCTCTCGGGTCTGATGGAGGAGGTCACCGAGGACGAGGTGGCGCGCTGGCCGCGCGACGAGCCGGTGGCCCTCCATCCCCGTCTTCAGGCCCTCACGCTCGAGATCATCCTGCGCGCGGTGTTCGGCCTCGAGGCCGGCGAGCGGCTCGACGCGTTGCGCGACCGCCTCACACGCATCCTCGAGTTCGGGGCGAAGCCGGCCTCGCTGATTCCCGCCTTCCAGCGCGGACGCACGTGGCGCGAGTTCGAGCGTCGCCGCGCGGAGGCCGACGCCGCTGATCTACGAGACGATCGACGAGCGCCGCGGCGCGCACAACGGCGACGGCGGCAGCTACGGCGACGATGTGATGGCGATGCTGCTGGAGGCGCGCCACGAGGACGGCTCGCCGATGGCGCCCGTCGAGCTGCGCGACGAGCTGATGACGTTGCTGGTGGCCGGGCACGAGACCACCGCCTCGGAGCTCGCCTGGGCGTTCGAGCGGCTTGCGAGGACTCCGGCCGTGGCCGCCCGGCTCGTGCGAGGAGATCGACTCAGGCGACGGCGACGCCTACCTGACCGCAACGGTGCAGGAGACGCTCCGCCACCGCCCGGTGCTCCCGAACGCCGCGCCGCGGCTCACGATGGAGCCGGTCGAGATCGGCGGCTGGACCTATCCCGAGGGCGTGTGCCTGCTCCCGGACGCCTACCTGATCCACCACGACCCGGAGATCTATCCCGACCCCTACGCCTTCAAGCCCGAGCGCTTCCTCGACGAGGCACCCGGCACCTACACATGGATCCCCTTCGGCGGCGGGCGCCGCCGCTGCCTCGGCGCGAGCTTCGCCCAGCTCGAGATGAAGATCGTGCTGCGCGCCGTCCTCGGATCGAGCGAGCTGGCGCCGGCCGAGCCCGGCCAGGAGCACGGGCGCCGGCGCAGCATCACGCTGAGCCCGGGCGCGGGAGCCCGCGCGATCCTGCGCGCACGGCGGCCGGCGCAGATGCCGGCGGCGGCTTAGGCCGCTCGAACGGCAGCATTTGAGGACATCGACCGTCCTGCTTAGACCACCGTATGGGTAGTCCAAGCAGGACAGCCCCCGCGAATTAACTCGTTCCGGGCCGCCATGACGCTACCTTGCCCATCCCATGCTCTCTAACACCCAACCCTTCATCGACGAACTGGAGCGTGCGCTCCCGTCGCGCCCCTTCGCCGTGGAGTTCTGGGACGGCACCCGGACTCGCCTCCACGAACGGCGGTGGGCCCACGTTCAGCGTGCGCTCCCCGGAGGCGCTCGCGCACGCGCTGCGGGCCCCCGGGCAGCTCGGCCTCGGGTCGCGCGTACGTGTCCGGCGAGCTGGCTGTGGACGATCTCGACGAGGTGCTCGAGCTGCTCGACAGCTGGGAGCCGCCGCCGCTCGACCGCCGCGCCCAGGCGCGCCTCGCCGTCGCCGCGGTTCGCGCCACCGGCCTGGTCCGCCCGCCCGCCGTCCCGAGGACGGAGCTCCGCCCGCGCGGCCGCCGCCACAGCCCCGAGCGCGACGCCCGCTCGGTGCGCCACCACTACGACGTGTCGAACGACTTCTTCCGGCTCATGCTCGGCGAGTCGATGACCTACAGCTGCGCACTGTTCTCACGGGGCGCAACCACGCTCGAGGAAGCTCAGGAGGCCAAGCTGGAGCTGGTCTGCACGAAGCTCGCGCTGAGCCCCGGGCAGCGCGTGCTCGACATCGGCTGCGGCTGGGGCAGCTTCGCCCTCCACGCCGCGGCGAACCACGGCGTGCACGTAATGGGCATCACGCTCTCGGAGCCGCAGGCCGCGCTCGCGCGCCAGCGCGCCGAGGAGCGCGGCCTCGCCGACCGCGTGGACATCCGCGTGATGGACTACCGCGACCTCGGCGGCGAGCCCTTCGACGCGGTGGCGAGCATCGGCATGGTCGAGCACGTGGGCTCTGCACCAGATCGACGTCTACGCGCGCCAGGTGGCGCGGCTCGTGAAGCCCGGCGGGCGCGTGCTGAACCACGGCATCGCCCGTCTGCGCGTGGGCGATCCCGAGGCGGGACCGTTCTCGGAGCGCTACGTGTTCCCCGACGCCGCCCCGCTCCACCTCTCACGCATCCAGCTCGCGCTCGAGCGCGCGGGGCTGGAGACCGAGCACGTGGAGGGCCTTCGCATCCGACTACGCGGAGACGCTCAGGCACTGGGCAGCGAACATCGACGACAACCTCGAGGAGGCCACCCGCCTGGCCGGCCCCGAGCGGATCCGCGTGTGGCGGCTCTACCTGCGCGCAGCGCGACGCGGCTTCGAGAGCGGCTTCACCTCGATCTACCAGGTGCGCGGCTCGCGCCCTGCCGCCAGCTAGCCGCCGAGGGCCGCCACCAGCAGGTCGGACGCGCCCATCATCCCGCCGAGATTGGGATGCACCGGCGCGGCCGCATTGACGGGCGCTGCCGGCTCGACCCAGCGGATGGCCGGCGGCTGGCAGGCGTCGTGCCCGACGCTCGCCGCGTACCAGTCGATCAGCTCGGCGCCGGCGGCGGCCCCCTCGGTGGCGAGCATCGAGTTCAGCTCCACCTGCTTCGCGCGCACGTAGGGCACGTCGCCGTCGGTGATCGGCATCTGCGGCCAACAGCCGGGGCCGGAGTGCGGCAGGATCGCCGCGTAGTTCACGACCAGGATGCGCGCCGAGGGCGAGCGGTCCTTGATGCCCTGGAGCACCGCGGCCACGAGAGGCGCCGCCGCCTGGATCCTTTCGCTGATCTCGTCGCGGCCGTTTACGACGTAGCGGTCCTGGCAGGGTGTGCCCTGGTTGGACTCGCTGAAGCAGTCCTCGGCGATGCCCGAAAAGCCGATGTCGTTGCCGCCGATCTGGAGCGTGACGATGTTCGTCGCCGCGGTGAGCCGATCGAACTGCGGCGGGTTCGGGCCGTCGGGGTCGACGTTCTGCGGGTTCGTCATGTCCTCGGTCTCGGCGCCGCTGCAGCTGGCGTCCCTCAAGCGAGAGGCCGAGCTCTCGCGTGGCGAGGTTCGGGAAGTTGTTGTTCGACTTCAGGCAACCGAAGATCGGTACCTGCACCGGGATCACCGGGCCGGCGGTGTAGGAGTCGCCGAGCGCGACGTACTCCTGAGCCGCCGCAGCGCCCGGCGCCGCCAGCACCAGCATCGAGATGAATACGGCCACTAGCGCCCTGCCGCGCGTGATCATTCGCACGTTGTTCCCAGGTCCCGTCGCCGGGTAACCGGAGAACCGGTCAATCCCCGGAAAGGAGATAACAATGGCGGAACTGACTGAACTCGAGGAGAAGGTGGCGGAGGTGTACGGCCTCGCACAGGCCGCTCAGGGCGCCACCACGAAGGTCGCCGGCCTCGTGGAGGACGAGCAGATCACGAGCCTGCTCGAGCGCATGCGCGACGAGGCGGCTCAGACGGAGGAGCGCTGCGAGCAGCTCGCCGGCGAGATCGACGGCAAGAAGACCGCGATCCAGGAGAAGGCCCGCGAGACCAAGCAGGAGGCCGAGCAGATGATGAAGGACTACCTCGGCTCGGACGCGGACGGGCTCGACGGACTGGAGTTCCTGATCATGGCCGAGGCCGGCGAGCTGGGCCACGTGGAGATCGTGGGCGCCATGAACGAGGTGGCCGGCGAGCCGAAGGTCCAGGAGCTGTTCGAGTGGGCGCGGCCGATCCAGCAGCGCCACTTCGAGGACACGCGCCAGGCGGCGCTCCAGCTAGCGCGCGAGGAGGCGTAGCACCCGGTCCGCCACGAGCTCGGGCTTCTCGTCGACGATGAAGTGCCCCACGTCGGCGACCAGCTCGAGCTCGAGGCTTTCCGCCTGCGCGGCCGTGTCTACGGCGGCGCGGGCGGTGAGCACCAGGTCATCGGTCCCGAACACCAGCCGGCTCGGCACGGTCAGGTCGGTGGGCGAGTAACGGCCGCGCCGCGACCGCGGGCAGCTCCCGCAGGAAGCTGCGATAGAGGCGCTCGGTGGCCCGGCCGCGCTCGCCCTCCAGCCGGCTGACGAAGGCGTCGACGTCAGCGGGCGCCAGGCCCGCGTCGCGAAGGCCGCGAGCGGCGAAGCCGCGCCCGACACGGCCACCACCCAGCCCGCGCGTGGCCAGCACGGGTATGTACACGAAGCGCCACGCGTCGAGCCTCGTGCGCACTTGGCTCGCGGGCCACGGGGGGAGGACGTTCATGGCAAGGAAGCTCTCGATCCGTTCCGGATGATCCAGAGCCAGCAGGAAGCCGATGTAGCCGCCCCAGTCGTGCCCGGCGAAGGTCACTCGCTCGAGCCCGAGGGCGTCGAGCAGCGCGAGCACGTCGCGCTTCAGCTGGTCCTTCTCGTAGCCGCGCTCGGGCACGTCGGTCCACCCGAACCCGCGCAGGTCCGGGCAGATCACACGCGCGTGCGGAGCGAGCAGCGGGATCACGTCCCGCCACTCGTACCAGTGCTGCGGCCAGCCGTGCAGAAGCACGACTGGCGGGCCTTCGCCCGCGGTCGCTACGTGCGTCCGCAGGCCGCCGGCGTCAACGAACTCGTGCTCGACGCCTGTTACGTGAGGGATGTCGGCGCTCACCGTGGCGGGAAGCTACCGGGGCACGCGACGACTTCAAGCCGCTCTGCTCGAACTCCGCGTGCAGGCGCAGCTCGTGCGCGATCTTGCCGATGTCGTGCGCCTGGTCCTGCATGACGAACGTGACGCCCACGCCGGTGCGTCCCGCGCGGCCGGTTCGGCCGATGCGGTGCGTGTAGGTGTCGCGGTCTTCGGGGGCGTCGAAGTTCACGACCTGGGTGATGTCGTCGACGTCGATCCCGCGAGCGGCCACGTCGGTGGCTACGAGGGCGGCGACGCCGCCGTTGTGGAAGCGCTTCAGCGCCTTCTCGCGCTGGGACTGCGACTTGTCGCCGTGCATGGCGGCCGCCTCGACGCCGCGCTTCCCGAGCCGCTTCACGAGCCGATCGGCTCCGCGCTTGGTGCGCACGAACACGAGGCTGCGCCCCGAGTCGTCACCGCGCAGCACGCGCACGAGCGAGTCGAGCTTGTCCTCGTGGGCGACCGCGAGGAAGCGGTGATCGATGTCAACGCGCGCCTCCGCCTGGTTTGCGTGCTCATGCCGGCGCGCATCGCGCGTGTACTCCTGAGCGATGCGGCCGGCCTCTCCTTCGAGTGTCGCGGAGAGAAAGAGGGTCTGGCGGTCACGCGGAACCTGGGCCACGATGCGGTCGACGGCCGGGCGGAAGCCCATGTCGAGCATCCGGTCGGCCTCGTCGAGCGCGAGGATGCGGACGTGGTCGAGGCGGACCGCGCCGCGCGCGATCAGATCCTCGAGCCTGCCGGGCGTGGCAACGATGATGTGCGCCTTGCGGGCGAGCTTCATCTGACGCTCGAAGCCGACGCCGCCGTAGACGGCAGCGACCGAGAGGGCTCGCGCAGTTGCGATGTCGCGGATCTCCTCGACGATCTGGCTGGCCAGTTCGCGCGTGGGTGCGAGCACAAGTGCCGCGGCACGCTGATCGGTGGCCTCGATCAGATCGACCAGAGGGATGCCGAGCGCGAGCGTCTTGCCCGACCCGGTCGGGGATTTCACGAGCACGTCGTGACCGGCCAGCGCGTCGGGAATCACCGACGCCTGGACGGGAAACGCACAATCTAGGCCGCGCCCTGCGAGGGCGCGTGCGACCACCGGCGATACGCCGAGGTCGGCGAAGGACTGCTTCTTCATTCTGCTCCTGACGGCGGCCGTGTATGGACGACCGCTAGCTATCTGGGAGATTCACCTGACCCAGATCGCAATGCCATCGGAGACGAGAACCTCGTGGGCAACGGCGTCACCCACATGGGGGACCGTAGCAGGCGTGTAACTAGACCAGACTCCTCTTGGGTAAGGTCATGCAAGTGACGACGCAGCTTCTCGCAGAGCCGACGGGGCCCACCGCCGACGACATTCAGCCCACCAAGAACGAGACGGCCGACCGGATCGCCACCGGCACGATCACCGCGCTTCCGTTCATCGCGCTCGGGATCGTCTGCTGGCAGCTCTGGAACGATCTCCTGCACTGGAGCGACGTTGCGGTGTTCGGGATCATGTACGTGGTCTGCGCGATGGGCGTGACCGTGGGCTTCCACCGTCACCTCACCCACCGCAGCTTCAAGGCGAAGAAGCCGGTGCGAGCCGCGCTGGCCGCCGCGGGATCGATCGCCATCGAGGGCCCGGTGATCTCCTGGGTTGCCGACCACCGCAAGCACCACGCGTTCTCCGACCAGGAGGGCGATCCTCACAGCCCCCACGTCGGCCACGGAAGCGGCTGGAGCGCCGCCATCCGCGGGCTCTTCCACGCACACGTCGGCTGGCTCTTCATCCACACCCAGCGCGGTAAGCGCGACCGCTACGCGCCGGACCTGATCGCGGACCCGACGATCAGCTTCATCGACAGGACCTTCCTGTTCTGGGTGTTCGCCGGGCTCGCGCTGCCGTTCGGCCTCGGCTACCTCATCGGCGGATCCCTGAGCACCGCCCTGACGGGCCTGCTCTGGGGCGGCGGGGTGCGCATGCTCGTGGTGCACCACGTGACCTACAGCATCAACTCGCTCTGCCACTTCTTCGGGCGTCGCGACTACGACACCGGTGATCACTCGCGCAACCTCGCGTGGCTGTCGATCTTCACGTTCGGGGAGTCGTGGCACAACAATCACCACGCGTTCCCGACGTCCGCCGCGCACGGCCTGCGGCGCTGGCAGATCGATCCGTCGTGGATGGCGATCCGGACGCTCGAGGCCATGGGCCTCGTGTGGGATGTCGTGCGCGTGGACGAGCGCCGGCGGGAGCGCAAGGCGCTCACCGCCGACGCCGCCTAGACGCGGGCCGTTAGTCGGCCTTGGGCATGAGAACCCAGAGGGCGATGTACGTGAGCGGGGTCGTCAGGAGTACCGTGCCCACGGCGGCCACTCGCATCACGAGAGGGTCGACCTCGTAGCGACGGGCGAACGCGCCCGCCACGCCGGCGAGGATCCTGTCCTCTCGCCTTCGGGTGAGGCCCCTCTCGGCAAACCACTCACGAGCTCCGTCGAGCGAGCTGGTGTGGGCCGTCTGATCTGTTGCTTCCATATGTGTTTTCTCCTTCTGTAGTTGACGTGGAAGGAGCATGGCCCAGCGCCGCCGGGCTAACCATGGAGCAGGCAGGCCTCGGTCGGTACGGGTAACCGTCTGTAGTCTCTGTTGTGCAGCAACCACCGTCGGATGCTCTGCTCCTCGCATCTCCCTGTGGCAAACCCGGGGGGGCAGTTTGGAAGCGTCCAATGAGCGAAGCCGCTTGGAAAGCCGAAAAGGAGCGCATCGCCCAGCGCAACGAGGAGACGCGCAAGGCGGGCAAGAAGGAGCGCGAGACGCAGGAGCGCGAGCGCGCGGAGCGTAAGCGTGTGCAGGCCGCCGCTCGTGACGAGGCCGGGCGCGCGAACCGGAAGGCTCGCCCAGCTCAGAGCCCGCCGCGCTCTCAGGGACGCTAGAGCGCTCGCAGCCCGGCGGTGACCGCCGGTGCGAGCAGCACGCAGGCGATTATCGAGCCTGTCCGCCAGGCGACGAGGCCTCCGGCGGCCACACCCGCTGTGTCGGCGCCGATGGCGAGCTCGTCGCCATCTGCAAGCGCCTGGCTCGCCACCAGCGCCGCCAGTAGAGCCGGCGCCAGCAGCACGATGACGCTCGTGAACCAGGTCGGCAACTCGCGACCGCCCAGCGCGACGGGGCCCGCCGCCTTGATGACGAACGTGACCAGCGCGCAGCCGATGATCACCATCGCGCCTGTGCTCATCGCGCCTCCCCCTCCGCCTCCTGGCGCTGAAGCACGGCCTCGCGCGCGCCGCGTGTGAGGCCGACCAGTGCCGCGAAGCTCGCCACGAGCACCGGCACGCCGGCCGGCGCCACAGGTACGAGCACGAGCGCTATCAGCGCTCCCAGGGCCGCCACTCCGCGAGCCCGGCCGCTGCGCGCCTCGTTCAGTAGCAGGCTGAGGAAGAACGCCGGGAACAGGGCGTCGAGTCCGAGATCCTGGGGGTCGCCCAGCGCCCCGCCCCAGATGGCGCCGATGGCGGTTCCGGTGACCCAGGTCGCGTAGGCGGCGGCGGAGGATCCGAACAGCAGCATGCGATCGAAGCTCCCATCGGGACGCGCGGCGAGCGCCCAGGAGGCGTCGACCACGGCCTGACCCTGGAGCGCCCGCTTGAACGGGCCGCCTCGAAGCGAGGGTGCGAAGGCCACGCCCATCGGAAGGAAGCGAGAGTTCATCAACGCCGCCGCGGCGATGGCGGCGCTGGCCCCGCCCCCCTGGGCCAGGATCGCGACCGCGCTGAACTGGGCCGAGCCCGCGAACACGATCGCCGACATGACGATCACCTCCACCTTCGTGAGGCCGGCCTGCTGCGCGACAACGCCGAACGACACCGACACGAGCAGTCCCGCAGCGGCGAACGGAAGGCCGGCGCGGACGCCCTCCAAAAACGTCGCCTCGCGGCGCATGGATGCGGCGGGCGAGCTCAGGTCTCGACGAAGTAGCTGCCCGACTCGCCGCTCGAGAAGTAGCGCGACGTGACGGTCTTCTTGCGCGTGTAGAACTCCACCGCGTCCGTTCCGTGGGCGTGCAGGTCGCCGAGAAAGCTGTCCTTCCACCCACTGAAGGGGAAGAACGCGACCGGCGCCGCTACGCCGATGTTCACGCCCACCATGCCGGCCTCGACGTCGTGCCTGAACCTCCGTACCGCAGCACCGGACTCGGTGAAGATCGAGACGCCGTTGCCGAAGCGGCTCTTGTTCACGGCCTCGATCGCCTCGTCGAGCGTGTCCACGTGGATGAGCGAGAGCACCGGGCCGAAGATTTCCTCGCGTGCGAGCTCCATCTCGGGGGTGACGTTCTCGAGAATCGTCGCCCCGATGAAGCAGCCCTCTGAGGGTCCTGTCTCACGGCCGTCCACGACGAGCTCGGCGCCCTCGTTCACCCCGCGCTCCACCGCCCCGAGGATGCGCTCGCGCGCCGCCTCTGAGACCACCGGGCCGAGCTCGTTCTGCTCGTCGAGCCCGTCGCCCACGCGCACCGCCTCGGCGGCCTCCTTCAGCGCGGGCAGCAGGCGCTCGTGCGCCTCGCCGACCGTCACGACCACGGAGCCGGCCATGCAGCGCTGTCCGGCCGCGCCGAACGCGGAGCCGATGATGCCACTGACGGTCTTGTCGACCACGGCATCCGGCATCACGACCATGTGGTTCTTGGCCCCGCCGAGCGCCTGCACGCGCTTGCCGGCCTTGGCCGAGCGCTCGTAGACGATCTTCGCGACCGGCGCCGAGCCCACGAACGAGACGGCGTCGATGTCCGGATGGTCGAGGATTCCCTCCACCACCTCGCGGCCGCCGTTCACGAGGTTCACTACGCCCGGCGGCAGCGCCAGCGAATCGAGCACCTCGAATGCGATCTGCTGTGTGAGCGGCACCTGCTCGGAGGGCTTCAGGATGAACGTGTTGCCGCAGCCGATCGCGAACGGCAGGAACCAAAACGGCACCATCGCGGGGAAGTTGAAGGGAACGATCGCCGCGCATACCCCGACCGGCTGGCGGATCGTCTCGGCGTCGATACCGCGCGAGACGTCCTCGAGGATGCGGCCCTGCATGGTCGTCGGGATGGCGCAGGCGGCCTCGACCATCTCGATCATGCGGGACACCTCGGCGCGGGCGTCCACGATCGTCTTGCCCATCTCGGTGGTCACCGAGCGAGCCAGGTCCTCGTGGCGGTTCTGGAGGCCCTCGCGCAGCGCAAACAGCTTGCGCGCCCGCGCGATCACCGAGACGTCGCGCCACGCCGGCAGCGCCGCACGCGCGGCCTGCACGGCGGCATCGAGATCCACCGAGCTCGAGAGCGGCACTCGCGCCAGCACGTCACCGGTGGCGGGGTTGGTCACGTCGAGCTGCTCGGACGCGGCGGCCGGCGTCCACGATCCACCGATGTAGTTGTCGAGGACGCGGGTGGCGGCAGTGACGGTCACACTTCGAGACTACCTGCGGCCGATCAGCGGAGCCTGGCCGGCTCGCCCTCCGGGAGCTCGTGCTCCGGCCAATCGCCCTCTCGGAGCTCGCGCTTGGCCGCGTCCCCGCCGCTTTCCGGGCCCGCCTCGATCAGGGGTCTGAGAACGTCCATCGGGAGCGGGAAGACGATCGTGGTTCCCTGGTTGGCGCTGATCTCCGAGAGTGCCTGGAGGTAGCGCAGCTGGATCGTGACCGGGTTCGGTCGGATCACCTCGGCGGCGTCGGCTAGGCGGTCGGCTGCCTGGAACTCGCCCTCGGCGTTGATGACCTTGGCGCGCCGGTTGCGCTCGGCCTCTGCCTGCCGGGCGAGCGCGTGCTGCATCCGCTCGGGTATCTCCACGTCCTTGATCTCGACGATCGTGACCTTGATTCCCCAGGGCTCCGTCTGCTCGTCGATGATCTGCTGGAGGCTCTCGTTGAGCCGCTCGCGCTCCGAGAGCAGCGTGTCCAGCTCCGCCTTGCCAAGCACGGAGCGCAGCGTGGTCTGGGCAATCTGGAGCGTGGCCGCCATGAAGTCCTCGATCTCGAGGACCGAGCAGCGCGGGTCGATCACGCGGAAGTACGCGACGGCCGCCACCCGCACCGGCACGTTGTCGCGCGTGATGACCTCCTGAGGCGGGATCTTCAGCGTCACTGTCCGCAGGCTCACGCGCACCATGCGGTCCACGCCCGGGATGAGGAGGACGACGCCCGGTCCCTTCTGGTCGATCACGCGGCCCAGCCGGAACACCACCCCACGCTCGTACTCGCGCAGCACCCTCACCGAGGCCGCCGTCAACGCCACGGCCGCCAGGGCGGCCACCACAACGACGATCAGAATCACCTCAATCACCAGGGTTCCTCCCATTCCTCTGCTCTACGTACCGCGAGAGTAAGTCCGCTCACGCGCTCCACGACCACCGCATCGCCGGCGGCCAGCTCCTCCTCCGCGTCCGGCCAGCTCGGGCGCGCCCGCCACAGCGCGCCGTCCACGAACACCTGCCCGTCGCCGCCGTTCCAGCGACGCACCACGCCGGTCCGGCCACTGAGCGCCTCGCGCCCCGACGAGGCCCGCAGCTGGCGTACCGCCAGGCCCTTGCGGGTGGCGAGGGCGAGCCACAGGCCGGTGACCACCGAAGCAGCGAGGATGGCCCCTATCACCAGCGCGACCGCCCCGCCCGACGCACCGATCGCGAGCGCGGTGCCCGCCGCGAGCGCGACGCCGCCGGCCACGCCGAGCACTCCTCCGGGCACGTGTGCTTCAGCCACCAGAAGGGCGGCCCCGACCACAAGGAGAGCCACGCCAAGTTCGACCATCTCGCTCTCTTGAATCGTACGCCTCCGCCCCGCTCGGCACCGGAATTTGGCGGCTCATCGCTACAGTGCCCCCCGCTTGCGCCCGAGCCGAATCAACCGCCTCACGCGACGGGACCTCATTCGCTACGGCGGAGCGGGCGCTGCGGGCGCCGCCGCGCTCGCCGCCGGCGGCTGTGACCTGAGCGACAGCGACGCCGACGAGGCGCCCACCCCGAAGGTCGTGAGGCGCGACGAGCACCCGCTGAACGTGCTGCTAATCGTGACCGACAGCACGCGCCGCGACTTCGTGAGCGCCTACGACGGCGACGAGCTTGCCCACACGCCCAACCTCGACGCGCTCGCCAAGGAGGGGCTCCGATTCGACCGCGCGGTGCCCGAGGCGATGCCCACCGTCGCGGTCCGGCGCGCGCTCCTCACCGGCACGCGCTCGTTCCCCTTCCGCGACTGGAAGGTCGCGCCGAAGCTGCCCCAGTTCCCCGGCTGGAGCCCGATCCCGCCGTACAAGCGGATCTTCACCGAGTTCATGGACGCGGGCGGGATCGAGACCGCGTACGTCACGGACAACCCGTTCCTGATCGGGCCCCGCTTCGAGCGCTTCCGGAAGACGCTCGACGTCTCGAGGTCGATCTACGAGCAGGGCGAGTACCGGGGCTGGAACGTCGGCATCGACAAGGACCGCGTGGCCTCGAAGGAGCAGATCGAGAACTACCTGCTGCCCGCGCTTCAGGGCACCGAGGCCGAGAAGCGGATCCAGGAGAACATCGGCTTCAACAAGGGCCGGTCGGGCCGAGAGCTCTCGGGTGCCAGAGTCCTGACCGCGGGCATGGAGACGCTCAGGGGGCTGAAGGACAAGCAGCCGTTCTTCCTCGGCGTGGATGCATTCGATCCGCACGAGGCGTGGAACGTGCCGACCGCGTTCAAGCTGCGCTTCAAGGACCGTGAGGGCGTGGAGCCGATCCTGCCCTTCAAGACGCCCTACTCGAAGGTCGAGGACCTGGAGGTGACGGAGGACCAGGTGCAGCAGGTGCGCGAGCTGTACGCGGGCGAGCTCACCTACATCGACGCCTGGATCGGCCGCCTGCTCAACCTGTTGGACGACCTCGGGCTGGCCGAGACCACGGTCGTCTACTACCTGTCAGACCACGGCATCCTGCTTGGAGAGCACGACCTGATCGGGAAGGCGAACTCGATGCTCGGCAAGGAGATCCACTCCGTGCCGTACATCATCCGCCACCCCGAGGGCAAGCGGGCGGGCGAGACGAGCGACTACTTCGCGTCGACGCACGACGTGGCGCCCACGATCCTCTCGTTCCAGGGCCTCACAGTGCCCGGGCGAATGGACGGCGAGGATCTCACGGTGATGTTCGACGGCGGCGACCCTCCCGAGCGCGACCACTGGACCACCGCATATGCGGACCACGTGGCCGCTGGAGACGGTCGCTACCTGCTGATCGCCGACAACCAGGGCAAGGAGCGGCGGCTCTTCGACACCGAGCAGGATCCGGACGAGGAAAACGACGTGGCCGGCGACAACCCAGACGTGGCGGACCGCCTCTGGCAGAACGTGCTCGACGACGCCGGCGGGACGATGCCGGTGTTCGGCAAGACCGGTGTCGTCACCGGCTGAAACTAGGCCAATACTCAAGTTCCGTGTACCATTCAGCGGCGTGGAGCCCTCTTTCCACGCCTCTCAGCGGATGCCGGCCACCAGCTGCTTGCCCCGATTTTGAGGCCGCGAGCCAGCCGAGCGATCGTCCCCAGCCGGGGCTCGCGGACTGCTCGCTCCAGGCACGAGATCTCGGTGGGGTGCAGTCCAGACTTCTCCGCGAGCTGCTCCTGGGAGAGCATCGCCGCGGCGCGATGCCGCCGGAGGTTCGCGGCGAACTGCTCCTCCGGGGTCACGCCGGGCATCCTCGGCGAGGTGGGCCAATGAGTACAGAGCCAATAGCTCAACCTCACTCGCGGCTGCGCCAGGCGCTTCAGCGGGTCGAGCTCGCGGGCGCCTATCAGCGAGCGGCGCGCGCACGCCGTGATGGCACGCCCCAGGTGGAGCCGGCGGCGCTCGAGCACCTGATTCTGCGCGGCGGCCTGACGCCAGGCGAGCTGGGGCACGGGCTCGGCCTGACGTCGGGCGGCGTGACCGCCCTCACCGGCCTGGCCGGGCAACGGCAGCGGTGAAGGGGCGGCTTCCCCGACCGTCCTGCTTTAGGGGGGCTATATCCCCACTGGTTGGGACGGTCGATCGATCGACCGTCCTGCCTTTTGCACCACATAGGTAGTCCAGTTAGGACGGTCGATGCTTCAGTGCTGCCGTTTCGGGCCGGCTAGGCCGGCACGGCCTCGGCGGACGCCGGCACGGCCTCGGCGGACGCCGGCACGGCCTCGGCGCAACGCACGAGCGAGGCGAGCGCCTCGACCGCATCCGGGTCGAACTGCGTGCCCGCGTGGCGCGAGAGCTCGAGCAGGGCGGTGTCCACGTCGAGCGGCTTGCTGTAGGGGCGGCGCTTCGTCATCGCGCCGTAGGCGTCGCACACGGAGACGATGCGGCTCGCCACAGGGATGCGCTCGTGGGAGAGCCCGTGCGGGTAGCCGGTGCCGTCGGGGCGCTCGTGGTGGAGGCGCACGATCAGGGCAACGGCCTCGAGGCCGGGGATGCGGCCGACCATCTCGGCGCCCCACTCCGGGTGAAGGCGAACCAGGCGGCGCTCGTCCTCGGTGAGGCGGCCCGGCTTGCCGAGGATGTGCGGCGGCAGGCGCAGCTTGCCGACGTCGTGGAGGAGGGCGCCAAGCTCGACCTCGACGATCTCCGTGCGCGCCAGCCCAAGCCGCTCGCCGACCACCGTGGCGGTGGCCGCCACCTCGAGCGAATGGCGGTAGGTGTCGCCGTCCGCCTCGGCCAGCGCCTTCACGAGCGCGCGAATCTCGGCCTGCGAGTCGCCCGCGATCAGCTCTCGGTGCTCGTGATGGGTCACGGCCTCTCCCGCGAGCATGCCGAGCTCACAAAGCAGCTCCATCTCTCGCGATTCGAGCTTTCGCTGCTCGTCCCTGCCGCCGACGCACAGTGCACCGCGTTCCTCAAGCCCCGCCAGGAAGGGAGCTGCGGCCACCGCGCCGAGTCCGGCGGCGTGCACACGCCTGCCGATCACGTCGGGATCGGTGCCGGCGCCGGCGACCACGATGAAGTCGCCCGGGTCGCGCGGCGCGCGCACCACAACCCAGGCCTCCTCGAACCCCAGGACGGCGCATGCGTGGCAGGCCAGGCGATCGAGGACGACGCTCGAATAACCCAGCCGTTGGGGCGACGGCACCCCTGCCGGCGATGGGGCGGCGAGCCCCAGCACTGTGCCCATTGCACTTCAGTCAACTTTTTCCGCAAAGTGCGGTCAAGCTGCACCCCACGGCCGCACGGGTCCGCGGGAGCTTTTGCCTCACGAAGGTGTGCGCTACGCGGAGACTTCCTTGCAAGCGGCACGTCGGTGGAAGCGGAGGCGCGCCGAGGTTCCACCATCGACTGCGACGACGGGCGCCACGTCCTGCGGCTGCCCCACCCGTCCAGCCGGGATCCAGGCGCCCTACTCGTGGCGATCGTACGCCGGGCGCTCGCGAGAGCGTGCTCGCGGGACGGACGCCCGTGAACCTCCTCAACCCCGAGGCGATCAGCGCCGCGTGATGGGAGGCGTCAGCGCGATGCCACGGCTGCCGGGCTTTCCGTGCTCGTCCAGCCAGTTGATCCGCGCGTCCGGGTGCCCGGGGCGCACGCTGATCGCGTAGAAGTCGCCGCGCGCGCTCTCCGGTCCCTCGAGCGGCCGGGTTTCGAGCCGCAATCCGCGCGTACCGGTGATCACGACTCGCGCCGCGCGCTCCGGCACGCGTCCGTACACGAGTACCGGACGTCGCCTCAATCGCCGGGCCTCCTCGCTGTCGCCGCGCATGTACACCCCTGGAAACTGAAGGCGGCTGAACCCTGGGGTCCGGGGAAACTCCCCGCACTGCCCTCCGGCGCCGAGGGAGTGACCGCGGGGATCCACCTGCACCAGCGAGAGGCACCGAAGGCCTGCTGGTTGGTAGAGCTCGCCGCTGTCGGGATCCTTCAGCACCGAGCTGCGCGACGCCTCCATCTGCCAGGGCCCCACTCCCGGTGCGGTGCCGGTGGCCACCACGACGCTCCGGGCCGGGCGCCGTGGCGTGCCCTCGCCCTTCGGAATCACCGTGCCCACAGGGTCTGGCCCCACGGCCGCTGGTGACATGCGGGACTCCTCACCGCCCCCCGTCACGACCAGCACCACGACCACGGCCGCCGCGAGGAGCGCCGCGGCTCCGATGGCGCCGGCCACGTCCCCGGGCCGGGTTCGGCGCCGCGGCGAGCGCAGCCCCGCCTCATGCAGCTCCAGCTCGAGCGCTTCAAAGAAGTCATTCATCGCTTGCCTCCAATTCGCTGGCGCAGACTCGATAGCCCGCGACTCACCCGCTGCCTCACAGCCGCCTCCGACACGCCCTCCGCCACAGCGATCTCGCCGTAGGGGCGCTCGTCGAGGACACGCGCCCGCAGCGCGCTGCGCTGATCGGCGGGGAGCACCTCGAGCAGCGCATCGGCGGTCACCTCATCGGCCAGCCGGTTGAACTCGGCCACGTCGGCGTCGCTGAGCGGCGGGCGCTCGATCCGAAGGCGCCGTCGCGCTCGATCCTCGGCATAGCCGCGACGCCGCCAGTCCTTCAGCTTGTTCGCGGCGATGGCATACAGCCAGGTGGTGGGGGCTCCCATCTCCGCCCGGTAGCGGCCGCGCGACACGAACGCGGCGGCGAACGTCTCGGCCGTGAGGTCCGCGGCAACCTCAGCATCACCGGTGGCCCGCATCAGGTACCCGGCGATCCGGCGAGCGTGCGACCGGTACAGCTCCTCGATTTCGGCGGACGACATCACCCATCCCCTTATTCGCGCGAACGCGCCGGGATGTGACTAGTCGAGCGCGCCCTCCAGGCGCAGGACGCGGCGCAGGATGGCCAGCGACGAAGCGTAGGTGGAGTCCATCCCGTAGTAGCTGAGCCCGCGTGCACCCAGCGTGCGCGCCTGCGTATAGGGCGTATCTGAGGCGTAGTGGATGATCCCGAAGTCCACCGGCAGCTTCGAGAAGTTCACCGCGGTATTCACCGGGTGGCGGTCCGCGTCGGCGATCTCGTAGAGCGCGTTGCAGTACGGGCCGGCCTCCATCTCGACCACGGTGAACGCTTCGCGGTAGTAGAAGTCGAGATAGGAGCGGTTCTGAAGGAACGTGCTCTTGACCGTGACCGCGCGCTGGTTGTCGAGGCCGCTGCCGAAGCGCAGGTCGGGAGCGATGTCGTCCACGCTGAACGCGTTGTCGAGCCAGTACGTCGAGCCCGAGTGCTCGTCGTGGACCACGGTTGAGAGCATCACGTCGCCGACGTCGGCGTTCAGCGTGGCCGCCTTGCCGAGCACGTACACGCCGCGCAGCATCGAGCTGTCCACGGCCACCTCGCGCAGGATGTTGTAGGCCGCGACACCGAGCGGGTAGTCGATGTTCACGACCACGCCCTCGGCCGCCGCGAGCTTGTCGGCATCCACCTCGCCGAGCCGCGGGTCCAACCGCTCCGTGGCCAGCTTCGACAGCGGGATGATCTGGGCCGGTACGCGCAGCGCCGTGGTGCTGCGAATGTGGGAGACCCCGCATTCGGCCTCGGAGCGCCGGCGCGCAGCGCGGCCCTCCTCGCCGTGCATGTCGAAGTAGAGCCGGGCAACGAAGTAGAGGAAGTTCTCCCACGAACCCTCGGCGCGACCCTCCCGGAAGGCGGCCAGCTCCGTGCGCAGGATGTCGTCCTCCGGCAGCGTCTCCACGAACTGGACGAGCACGTCCTCGCGTTCGCGCGCAACGCCCGTGGCGATGTTCACGAGGCTGTGCGTGTTCGAGCTCACGAAGTAGAGCGGACGGTCCTCGAGGCCCTGCTCGGCGAGCGTGTTGTGCACGGGCGTCCACCAGCGGCGCGTCATGCGCGCGTATCCCACCTGCGTGCCGCCGAGCATCCGCACGCGCAGGTTCATCCTCCTGTCAGCGATCAGCCGCAGCCGCTCGCCGAACTGCTCGCCCCACGCGCCCCGGAGCCGGCCCCAGTCCTCAGCCGTGCCGCCGAGCGCGTCGGCGCACTCGTCCGCGGTCGGCTCGTGGTCAGGCGGCCAGCCGGCCGCGCGCTGGCGGACGCGGATCTTGTTCCACTCGATCTGGAAGGCCACCAGCGTCGGGATCAGGTCGTCCACGTCCGACGCACTGGCGAGCAGCACGGCGTGCGTGCCGTTGCCGGCGTCGTGCCAGCGGCGCCGCCGGGCGGGGGCGTCCGCCTCCTTCCACTCGGCGATCACGATGCCGTTCTTGGCGAAGACCTCGGCCTCCTGGCCCATGATCACGAGCTCCGCTCCCGCGGACATCCCGTCCGGGAGCCGGCGGATCGCGTAGATCAGCGCGCCGAGGTCCGGCTCGTCGCTGTCCGCGAGCGGGTGAAGGCTCGAGCCCATCGCCCGGTGGGCGGGCTCGAGCACGCGCAGGTGCGTCTCGCCGCTGGAGCGCAGCAGCGTGTTGTAGGTGCGCTGGTAGAGCTCGACCTCGTCGCTGAGGCGCCCCGTGTGCTCGTCGGTGGGGCTGGCCAGGGTCAGCCGGGATACGACCAAGAACTACTCCTTCACATACGGCACGCCGATTGCGGCGGGCGGTCGGGAACGGCCGATGACGCCAGCCACCACGACCAGGGTCAGGACATAGGGCAGTGCCTGGAATAGCACGGCCGTAGATTCGGAGAAGGCTGGCAGGCGCTGCGCGAGTGCCGTCGAGAAGCCGAACAGGCACGCGCCGGCGAGCGCGCCGAACGGCCGCCAGCTGCCGAAGATCACCGCGGCGAGTGCGATGAAGCCGCGGCCGGCGGTCATCTGCTCGTTGAACGAGCCGAGTAGCCCGATCGAAAGAAACACGCCACCGGTGGCCGCCAGGGCGCCCGACGCGGTCACGGCGAGGTAGCGCGTGCGCAGCACGGGCAGGCCCAGGCTGTCGGCGGCACGCGGCTTCTCGCCCACGGAGCGCAGCCGCAGGCCGCCGCGCGTACGGAACAGGTAGACGGAGAGGATCGCGACGAGGATCAGCGCGGCCCAGGTGAGGACGTTCATCCGGCCGATCGCTTCCCCGATGAACGGGATGTCCTCGATCAGCGGAAGCGTCACGTTCGGAGCGCGCGAGATGTCGGAGGGCGTGCCCTGGTCGCCGTAGTGGTAGATGAAGATGTAGCCGGTGATGCCGATCGCCAAGAAGTTGATTCCGGTGCCGCTCACCACCTGGTCGGCGCGCAGCTGGATCGACACAAAAGCGTGAACCAGGCCGATCAGTGCGCCTGCGGCAACTCCGACCAGGACGCCAAGGAACCATGAGCCGAGCAGATCCGAGCCGAAGATGCCGAAGAACGCGCCCATCAGCATCATGCCCTCGAGGCCGATGTTGATGACACCGCTGCGCTCGGACAGGATGCCGCCCATCGCCCCAAAGATCAGCGGCGTCGCGTAGCGGAGCATGCCCGCGACGAGCGCGGACCACACGAACACGCGCTCCAGGTTGCTCTCCCCCGACTTCGCAGCTATCACGCCGATAATCGCGCCGAGCACCGCGATGGCCACTGCGATCCATCCAAGGCGCTTCTCACCCTCGCGGGTCGCGTAGACGCCTGCCGCAATGCCCACGGCCGCCAGCACGAGCGACACGGCCGGCGTCCGGATCAGCAGAGGCGGGAGGGCCACGTACGCGGCCACGACCCCGAGCGCGATGCCAGCCCAGGCGGCGGTGCGCGCGGACACGGCGAGCTGCCGGCCTGCGGCCACCGACGTGCTCATGGCTCACTCTCCGCAGCGGGGGCCGGCGCGCCTTTACCCCGACGGAAGAGGCCCCGTCCGCGCGCGATCATTCCGAGCACCAGCACGTCAGCACTCACGATCAGGATTACGAGGCCCTGGATTATCCAGGTGAGGTTGGAGGCCAGAGAGGGTTCGAAGATCGTCGGATCAAGGTTCCGTTGCGACGTCCCGCTGAGTAGCGCGCCGAACAAGAGGGCCGCCGCGACCGTGCCGACCGCCGTGTTGCGTCCGAGCAGCGCAACAGCGATCCCGATGTAGCCGAAGTAGGCGATCTGAATGTCATTCGTCGCGATACGGAATTGCCAGCCGAGCACGTCCATCGCTCCCGCAAGGCCCGCGAACAGCCCGCAAACCGCCATCACGAGGATGTAGTTCTTGCCGACGTTCATCCCGCTGTAGCGAGCCGCCTCAGGGTTGAAGCCCACCGCCCGCACCTCGAAGCCGATCGTCGAGCGATTCAGGAGGATCCAGAACACGATCACGGCGAACAGCGCGATGAACAGTCCGATGTGGAGACCTTGCAGGATCGGATCGCCCCAGAACACCGGCAGCTTGGCGCCCTCGACCACGTCCTCGGACACCGGGATCGACTTCTGAGCCGTGTTCTGAAGCGGGCCATCGAGCGAGAACAGCCATACCCCGATCCACAGGGCGATCCAGTTGAGCATGATCGTGCTGATCACCTCGTGCGCGCCTGTGGTGGCCTTCAGGAATCCGGCGATCCCGGCCCAGAACGCACCGGCTGCGCAGGCGGCGATGACCGCGAGCAGGATGTGGAGGAAGCTCGGCATCCCGGCGAACGACGAGCCCACCCACACCGCCGCGATCGAGCCAACGATGTACTGACCGTTGCCGCCGATGTTGAAGAGGCCGGCCCGGAACGCGAATGCCACCGCCAGGCCGGTGAGGATCAGAGGCGTGGTGATGATCAGCGTCTGCTGGAGGTTGGAGGCCGCGAGCTCGCGGTCCACGCCCGTGGTCCACGGGAACAGCCACTGGAGCCCCGTGCCCTTCCAGATCGCCTCATACGTGGCGATCGGATCGCTGCCGGTCACCAGCATCACAAGGCCGCCCGCGAGGAACGCGAGCATGGTCGTGAGGAGCGGGACGATCACGCCGCCGCCGCGCAGGTAGCCGGCGAGTCGCGACGCGGGCGTTGCGGCCCGTACGTCGGGTTCTTCGGTGGCGCTCACGCCGCGGCCCGACCGCCGCCGGTCATCGCCACGCCGAGATCCTCCTCGGAGGTATCTGGCGAGAACTCACCGACGATCTGCCCTTCGTAGATCACGAGGATGCGGTCCGCCAGCGCGCGGACCTCCTCGAATTCGAGCGAGACCAGCAGGATGCCTCGGCCTTCGTCCCGCTCCCGGAGCAGACGCCCGTGCACGAACTCGATCGCGCCGACGTCGAGCCCGCGCGTGGGCTGGTGCGCAATCAGAAGCTTCGGGTTGCTGGCCACCTCGCGCGCCACCGCAACCTTCTGCTGGTTGCCTCCCGACAGGGAGCTCGCGAGCGAATCCGGCTCACCGCCGCGTACGTCGTACTCCTTGAGCAGCGCACGCGCCCGCTCCTTCATCTCGCGCAATGACAGCAATCCGTGGTTCGAGATCGGCGGCTCGCGGTACTCGCGCAGGGCCAGGTTCTCCGCGAGCGTGAAGTCGAGCACGAGCCCGCACAGCTGGCGGTCCTCCGGGATGTGCGCCAGGCCGGCCTCGGTCGTGCGGCGCACGCCGACACCCGACACATCCTGTCCCCCGATCGCGATCCGCCCGGACTCCGGCTCGCGGACGCCCGCAATCGCCTGCACCAGCTCGAGCTGCCCGTTCCCGTCCACGCCGGCGAGCGCCACAACCTCCCCGCCCCGCACGGTCAGGTCCACGCCCTTCACCGCCGGCAGCCCGCGCTCGTCGCGCACGTGCAGATCCTCGACCTCCAGCATCGGCTCGCCCAGCTTGCTCTGCGCCTTGTCCACACGCAGCAGCACGTCACGTCCGACCATCAGCCGGGCGAGGCTCTGTTCGGTTGCGCCCTCGGTTGGGACGGTGTCGATCTGCTTTCCGCGCCGCAGCACGGTCACGCGGTCGGAGATCTCCAGCACCTCGTTCAGCTTGTGGCTGATGAAGACGATCGAAACGCCGTCCTTTTTCAGCTCGCGCAGGACGCCGAACAGCTCACTCGTTTCCTGGGCTGTGAGCACCGCGGTCGGCTCGTCGAGGATCAGGATGCGGGCGTCGCGGTAGAGCGTTTTCAGGATCTCCACCCGCTGCTGCATGCCTACCGAAACGCGCTCGATGACGGCGTCAGGGTCCACCGCGAGCCCATAGCGGTCTGACAGCTCCTTCACGCGACGAGCGCCCTCACGCACGTCAAGCAGAGCGCCGCGCCGGGGCTCCTGACCCAGGACGATGTTCTCCGTCACGGTCATCACCGGCACGAGCATGAAGTGCTGGTGCACCATGCCGATGCCGAGTTCGATCGCCCGCGACGGCGACTCGACCTCGACCCGCTCTCCGTTCACGCGGATCTCGCCCTCGGTCGGGCTGTAGAGCCCGTAGAGGATCGACATCAGCGTGGACTTCCCAGCGCCGTTCTCGCCGAGCAGGGCGTGGACTTCGCCTGGGCGAAGGTCGAAGTCGATCCCGTCGTTCGCAACGACGGGACCGAACCTCTTCGTGATACCGCGTAGTTCTAGAGCGGGTGTTTCGGCCTGCACTCCTGGCTACTTGGCCTTGGGGACTGTGTCGGGAATGTCCGTGATCTCGCCGGCGGCGATCTGGTCCGTGACCTCCTTGATCTTGTCGGCGTACTTCTCGCCGGCCGGACCCATCTTGCCGAGGCCGACGCCGCCGTTCTCGACCGTGGCGATGATGTCGGTACCGCCCTTCAAGCTGCCGTCCTGAGCCGCCTTGATGGCATCGAATACCGCCACGTCGACCTTCTTGAGAGCCGAGGTGAGGATGTGATCACCGAGGTAGGCCTGGTCGGCGTCGACCCCGATCCCCTGGACTCCCTTCTCCTTGGCGGCGTCAAGCGCGCCTAGGCCACACTGGCCGGCCACCTGGAAGACGACCTTCGAGCCCTGCGAGATCTGGTCGAGCGCGATCTCCTTGCACTTCGCCTGGTCGACGAAGTCCTGCGAGTACGCGTTCAGCGTCTTGACGTCGGGGTTGGCGTCCGTGGCGCCCTTCTGGAAGCCCGCGATGTAGTGGTCCACCGGCGGGATCTTCTGGCCGCCGACCGTGGACACGGTCGTCGCGTTGTTGTCCTTCGCCCAGAGGCCCGCGAGGTAGCCGGCGAGGTACCCGGCCTCCTGCTCCTTGAAGAGCAGGCCCGTGACGTTCTGCGGCTTGCCCTTCAGACCCGCGGCCGGGAAGTCGACGATCGCGAAGTTGTTGTTCGGGAGCTTGCCCGCGACCGTGGCGGTCGCCTCGCCCATGAGGAAGCCGATCGAGATGCTCAGGTCGAACTTCTGCTGAGCGAGCGTCGTCAGGTTCGGCACGTAATCGCCGTTCGACTTCGAGATCAGCACGCGACCCTCGACGCCGAGTTCCTTCTCCGCGTCCTCGAGGCCCTTGTTGGCGAGGAAGTTGAACGAGCGGTCGTTGAGGCCACCGATGTCGGTGACAACTCCGGCCTTGATCGACTTGCCCTCAGGCGCCGCGGCCTTGTCGCCGCCGCTGTCACCCCCACCGTCGTCGTCGTCGTCGCCGCAGGCGACGATTCCGAGGGCTAGTGCTGCGAGCAGGGCAAGAAGGAAGAAGCGGAAGGACCTAGGCACGGTTGAGTCTCCTCGTTGGGTCAGGAACTTCGCCACCCTACACCGTTTGCGTTAACCGCTGTTTGAGCGTTTCGTCGCAGAATGCGGCTTCGATGGCCGTACGGGTGATGCCTCTGAGCGCCTCGTCGTCGAGGTCGTAGTGCTCGGCGCAGATCGCGTACTCGCCGCCGATCGTCGCGCCGAAGTAGGGAGGGTCGTCGGATCCGAGCGTCACCTGCACCCCGGCGTCCCTCAGCCGCGGCAGCGGGTGCTCGTCGTAGGTCGGGTAGATCCCGAGCACGACGTTGCTGGTGGGACATACCTCGAGCACCGTGCCGCGCGCGGCCAGCTCCTCCACGAGCGCCGGGTCCTCGATCGAGCGCACGCCGTGCCCGATACGGCTCACCGGCAGCGTCAGGCCCTCGCGCACGCTCTCCGGGCCCGCCCACTCGCCCGCGTGAACGGTGCAGCCGAGTCCGGCGGCAGCGGCCATCTCGAACGCCTCTGCGTAGGCGGCGGGTGGGTAGTTCTCCTCGTCGCCGGCCATCGAGAAGCCCACCACGTAGGGATGCGGTAGCTCCGCGGCGTAGCGGGCCACGCGGAGCGCGGGCTCCACGCCGAAGTTGCGCACGCAGGAGATCAGGATGCGCCCCTCGATGCCGCTCTCCGCGCGGGCGTCGTCGATCCCGCGAGCGATGCCGTCGAGGTGCTCCTCGTCGCTCATGCCCACGAGCTTCGCGTGGTCGGGAGAGGCGGTGAGCTCCACGTAGATCGCGCCCTCCGCCGCGCAGCGCGCAAGGTACTCGTAGGTGATGTCGCGGTAGTCCTCGCCGGTGCGGATCACGCTCGCGGCCTTGTCATAGGTCTTCAGGAAGTCGAGGAAGTCCGTGTAGGCAAAGCGGTCCGGGGCGGCGAACACGCCCTCCGGCACCGGCAGGCCGTTGCGCTCGGCGAGACGGCGGATCAGGTCCGGCGGCGCGGTGCCCTCGAGGTGCACGTGCAGCTCGACCTTGGGCACGCCGGTCACCGCAGCACCTCGAGCACCGGCGGCGGCGCGTCCGGCGCGGAGTCGCCCAATGTGTACGCCTCGCGGAGCGCGTCGGCCGCGCGCTGCGCGGAGTCCTCGTCCTTGGCATGCACTTGGGCGAGCGGGCGGCCGCCGGGGGCCACGTCCTCGCCGGGCGCCGCCACCTCGGTGAGTCCCACCGAGTGGTCCACTGGGTCGTCCTCCCGGGTGCGGCCTCCGCCCAGCGCCACGACCGCAAGGCCCACGGATCGTACGTCCACGGATGCCACGGTCCCGGGCTCCGCCGGTTCGGCGGCGAGCGTCACGGGCGCGTCGGTGAGATGGCGGTCCGGCGCCTCGAGGATGTCTGCGGGACCGCCCAGCTCGCGCACCATCGCGGCGAAGCGCTCGGCGGCGGCGCCGCTGTCGAGCGCTCTTTCGGCCGCCGCACGCGCTGCGGAGGGGTCGGATTCCACGCCGCCGAGCGCGAGCAGCTCCGCGCTCAGAGCGAGCGTCACCTCGAGCAGGCGCTCGTCCTTCGCGGCGCCCGTGAGATGGTCGATCGACTCGCGCACCTCCACCGCGTTGCCCGCGCTGCGGCCGAGCACGCGGTCCATGTCCGTGAGCACCGCCGAGGTCGGCAGGCCGTTGCCGTTCGCCACCTCCACGATCGCGCGTGCGAGCTCCTCAGCCTGCTCGCGGTCGGGCAGAAAGGCTCCGGAGCCCACCTTCACGTCCATCACGAGCGCATCGAGCCCCGCGGCCAGCTTCTTCGAGAGGATCGAGGCCACGATCAGCGGGATCGACTCGACCGTGCCGGTTGCGTCGCGGATCGCGTACAGCCGGCGATCTGCGGGTGCGAGGCGCGCCGTCTGGCCCACGATCGCGGCGCCCGCTTCCGCCACGACCCTGCGGAAGGCGTCCGGGTCGGGCGTCGTGTCGTAGCCCGGGATCGCCTCGAGCTTGTCGAGGGTGCCGCCCGTGTGGCCCAGGCCGCGCCCCGAGATCATCGGCACCGCGCCGCCGCAGGCGGCCACGATCGGCGCCAGCAGGAGGCTCACCTTGTCGCCCACGCCGCCGGTGGAGTGCTTGTCGAGCGCGGGGCCCGGAAGGCCGGCGTCAGACCAGTCGAGCACGTCGCCGGAGTCCCGCATGGCGCCGGTGAGCGCGATGCGCTCGGCCGGCGTCATGCCGCGCAGCACGATCGCCATCGCCAGCGCGCCCACCTGGGCGTCGCTCACGCTCCCGTCGGCGATGCCCGTGACCAGCTCGCGCAGCTGCGCGTCGCTCAGCTCGCCGCCGTCGCGCTTGATCCGGATCAGGTCCGGCACGTAGGTCACTGGCCCAGCCTCTCAACGAAGCGCACCAGCACCGGCACGAGGTCCTCGGCGGCGCGCTGGGCGTCCTGCAGGGTCTGCTCATGGCTGAGCGGCACGTCGCTCATGCCCTCCGCCAGGTTCGAGATCGCGGAGATCGCCGCCACCCGCAGCCCGCAGTGGCGCGCCACCGCGGTCTCGTGCACGGTGGACATGCCCACGGCGTCGGCGCCGAGCGCCACGAAGGCACGGATCTCGGCTGGGGTCTCGAAAGTTGGTCCGGACACCGCCAGGTACACACCCTCCGAGAGCGTGGTGCCGAGCTCATCCGCCGCCGCGCGGAGGGCGGCGCGCAGCTCCGGGTCATAGGCGTCGCGCATGCTCGTGAAGCGCGGGCCGATCTCCTCGTCGTTCGGGCCGGCGAGCACGTTCACGCCGCTCAGGTTGATGTGATCGGAGATCAGCATCAGGCTCCCGGGGCCCACGTCGGGGCGCATCGAGCCGGCCGCGTTCGTGAGCACGAGGATCTCGGCGCCCGCGGCGCGCAGCGCGCGGATGGGAATGCGGATCTTGTCGAGGTCGCCGCCCTCGTAGAGGTGCGAGCGCCCCTGGAGCACGGCCACCGGAACATCGCCGATGATGCCGAGCACGGCCCGGCCGCCGTGGCCCGCCACGCCTGGGGCCGGGAAGCCGGGCAGCTCGCCGTAGTCGATCGTGGTCGGGTCCGACACGGCCTCGGCCACCGCGCCGAGCCCCGAGCCGAGCACCACGCCCACCCGCGGGCGCAGGCCCGAGCGCTCGTTCATCACGGCTGCGGCGGCCGCCACCGTCATTCGAGCTCGAAGGCGAGCGGCAGAAGCTCGCCGATCGTGGTCGTCTGGCGCGGCCCCTCAGGGCGACCGAGATGCACGGGCGCGTCCGCGTCGGCGAACTCCGCCAGCCGCTGGCGGCAGCCGCCGCAGGGCGGGCAGATGTCCATCTTCTCCGCCGTCACCGCCACCTCCGCGATGCGGGTGTGGCCCGCGGCGATCAGCGCGCCGATCGCCGAGGTCTCCGCGCACTGGCCCTGCGGATAGCTCGCGTTCTCGACGTTCGACCCCACGTGGATCGAGCCGTCCGGCGCCCGCAGCGCCACGCCCACCCGGAACCGCGAGTAGGGCGCGTAGGCCGTCCTCATCACCTCGTCGGCGGCACGCATCAGCTCATCCGCCCCGGGTCCCGGTGCGTCCTGGGCGCCGAGGAGCAGGTCCGAATAGCTGGTCGCGACCAGGTCGTCATCCTCGATCCCGAACTCCGCACGAAGTCGCTCGACCTTGTCGTGCTCGGCGTTCAGGTCCGAGCCCAGCTCCGCCACCGCCTCGAGCTCGAGGTAGCTGCCCAGCCCCTCGACCTCGTCGAGGTGGATGCGCACGCCCTCCCAGAGCAGCACCCTTCGCCGCTTCGTGACGGTCCCGAGCGTTCCGTATGCGGCATCGAGTGCCTCGCGTAACGGTGCGACGTCGCCAACCGGCACGCGGCGGTAGGTGCTCGTGCGCGCATCGGTGGAGTCCACGCGCGAATACTCGATCAGCTCGTCCCAGAGAGCGGACCCACTGGTCTCCTGCTCCCGCAGCTTGAGCCGCCCCCGCGCACCCGAGAAGTAGGTGTCGCGCTGCAGGATCTCTCCCCTGTCATCCGCGCCCAGCGCGAGCGCGCGCTCCAGCGTGCGCGCGGGGTCGGGGTCGCGCGCCTTCAGCTCTACGTTGCGCATGGAAGCATCCAAGGGCGCCGCGAGGTTATCGTCGCGTCCATGTCTGAGCGCCTTGCCGTCGTCGACCACCCAGTGCTCGCGGACCGGTTGGCGGTCATGCGCGACCGCGAGACGAGTCACGGCGAGTTCCGCCAGGCCCTCTTCGAGGCCTCGGCGATCCTTGCGGTCGAGGCCGCGCGCGGCCTTCCGGTCACCGAGGTGGAGGTTGAGACCCCGCTCGAGCGCACCACTGGCAGCCGGCTCCCCACCGAGATAACGATCGTGCCGGTGCTGCGCGCCGGGCTCGGGATGGTCGACGGCTTCCTGCGACTCCTCCCGGGCGCCCGCGTGGGCCACGTCGGGGTGTACCGCGACGAGGAGGAGCACCGCCCGGTCGACTACTACGAGCGCCTGCCGCCCGGCCTGGCCGACGCGCACGTGTTCGTGGTCGACCCGATGCTCGCCACCGGCGGCAGTGCGGTGCACGCGCTCGACAAGCTGAAGGCAGCCGGCGCCCGCAAGCTCGGGCTCGTCTGCCTGGTTGTCGCCCCCGAGGGAGTCGAGGCCGTGACGAAAGCCCACCCCGACGTCCAGATCTGGACCGCCGCCGTCGACCGCGAGCTGGACGAGAACGCATACATCCGCCCCGGCCTGGGCGACGCGGGCGACCGCGTGTTCGGAACGCAGTAGGTTCCGCCGTCACTTGATCCGCCTATGGCGGACTAACTGACGACGGACCCGACAGACCGCGCGCGAAGGCTGACCGCTCCGGCCGGCCGGCCGGCTGAAGCCCGAACGACAGCACTGAAAGGGGGTCCCCCGTCACTTCTCCGCGTATATCGCGGACAACTGACGCCACGCCCGTCTCGACCGCCTTCATTGCTTGCTGTTAAGCGCCCGCGCCTAGACCGCGCCAGCGACCGACCGCGCGCGAAGGCTCACCGCGCCGGCCGCCCCCTCCGGCGCCACGAACCGCTCGTCCACCGCCACCCCGGCCACCCAGACGATCTCGCCGTCCGATTCGACCACGGGGAGCGTGTGGCGCAGCGCGCGCGGGACCTTTCGGTCGGTGAACAGGTCCTGGAGCGACTTCGATCCGCCCAGGCCGGCGGGGCGCATACGGTCGCCGTCGCGCCAGGCGCGCACGGTGAGCTCGGGGGCGAGGTCGCTCACGGTCACGTCGCCCGGGGCGCCGAGGCGCGCCTCGACCTCCCAGTCGCCGAAGCGTGAACGGCCGGGCACCGAGAGCGGCACCGGATCGGGCGGGGCGGCGTCCGCCGTGCGGGTGAAGCGGAGCGTGCCGTACTCGGACACCGCACGCAGGCCGCCGCCGAGGTCGAGCGACTTGCTGCCTCTCTCCCCGAGGGCGAGGATCTCCTCGACCTCGCGCCGGGAGAGCGGCCGCGGGTCGCTTGTGGGCGCCCCCGCCACGCGCTCGGCGAGCGCTCGAAGCACGAGCCGACGCACGGCCGGGGGGTGCTCGAGCAGCGCCGGCAACAGGATTGCCGGCCCACCTCCGAGCTCCTTCAGTGCCTCGTCCACCACGGCATCCAGCACCTCCGCCTCATCCCGGAGCTGCCTCGCCGTTTCCGCAATCGTTCGCTCCGCGGCGGGCGCCAGCTCGCGCAGCGCGTCGACCACGTCGTGGCGCACACGCGCCCGGGCGAAGCGGCGGTCGGCGTTCGACGGGTCCTCGCGCCACTCGAGCCCGCGCGCCCGCAGGTACTCGCGCACCTCCTCACGGGTCACGGCGAGCAGCGGCCGCACCAGCCGCCCGCGACGGGGCGACATCCCGTGCAGCGCTCGCGAACCGGGCGAGACTGCGAGGCGATACAGGACCGTCTCCGCCTGGTCGGAGGCGGTGTGCGCGGCGGCGTAGTCACCCGCCGCCAGTCCCTCGGCGAGCGAATAACGCGCGTCCCGCGCCCGCTCCTGAAGGTTCCCCTCAGTGCCCAGCTGCACCCGCTCGACCGTCAACGGGACGCCGAGGTCCGCGGCGAGCTCGCGGACGAACTCCTCGTCCGAGTCCGCATCCCCTCGAAGCCCGTAGTTCACATGGAGCACCGAGACAGCCGCCCCGAGCCGCACGGCGATGTCGAGCAACGCCACGGAGTCGCCTCCTCCCGACACCATCACGAGCAGTGGCTCGCCCTTGCGCACGAGGCCGCTCTCGCGCGCTGCCTCAAGCGCCCACTCGCTCATTCGTCTGGCGGGTCGCGCGGCACCGCGCGGCACAGCTGCCGCGGCTCGGCGAAGCCCTTCAGCTTCACCTGGCCGATCTCCTCGAAGCTGAGGTGCGGCGAGTCGCGCACCGCGTCCAAGACCGAGTCGGTCACGAGCACCTCGCCCCCTCGCGCCCGAGCTACCACGCGCGCGGTGAGGTTCACGTCGCGGCCGAAGTAGTCGCCGTCGCGGTAGAGCGTCGTTCCCCAGTGCACGCCGATGCGCGGCTCGGGCCGCTCGTCGAACAGGCTCGTGAAACCGACCGCCCAGTCCACGAGCGCGCGGATGTCCTGGCCCACCACCATCACCTCGTCGCCGATCGTCTTCACCACGCGCGCGTCATCGGGCAGCGTGTTGGTCACACCCTCGACGAAGCGCTCGACCGACGACAGCGCCTCCTCCTCTCCCTCCTCCTCGGTGAAGCGCGTGTACCCGGCCAGGTCGGCGAACGCGATCGCCACCCGCACCCGCCCGAGATCCACGTCCTCGTCGTCGAGCTCGCTCTCCATGTGTCCCACCACGTCCTGCTCGACGAAGTGCTGGAGGAAGCGCTGGTGGACGTAGTCCATCATCGGCGACGCCACCGGCAGCAGGTCGCGTGCGAGCTCCCCCATCTCCTCGGCCATCTGCAGTCCGGGCACCCCCTCGCGGATCAGCGGCTCGTGCACGTACAGGTGGAAGAGCCGCACCTCGGCCTCCGCGATCTGCGCCAGCGCCTGGCCGTAGACGCGGCAGAGCTGGAGGAAGGCCACGAGCGGGAAGCCGGCACCGAGCACGGCGGAGACGTAGTGCAGCGCCTGGATGTCCTCGTCGCTGAGCTGCTCGAGCCCGCGGGTGGGCAGCCCGAGGCTCGCCCAGAAGCGCTCGATCAGCGCCGGCTCCAGGTCGGTGAGCTCGGACGCCTCCTTCAACGAGCGCTCCGCCTGGTCGCCGCCGAAGAGCTCCTCGATATACCCGTAGGCGAGCCGACCCTCCCTGCCAGCCTCCTTGATCTCCTCGAGCTTGTGCCCGCGCTCTCGCAGCCGCGCCACGATGCGTGCGTGGGCCACCGCGGCGGTGGTCCACTCGCGCTTGCCGTCGACCTCCGGGATCACGCCCTCGCGCGCCCATCGGCGCAGGGTCTCGGGCGAGACGCCCACGCGCTCGGAGGCTTCCTTGAGAGAAACGCTCTCGGCCACGGCCCGCATTGTGGCGGTCGAGAGAGCAACGGCGGAGTGGAAGGGTTCACTCCGCCGCCGCATGCGGGGCACGGCCCGCGTCGTAGGCCGGTGACGGCGAGCCGCCAACCGGTCTCTACAAGAACTTGTGTGCAGTCTTGCGCGCGCCGGGGCCGCAGTCAAATTAGACTCCCGCGCCAACCCCACTGGAGGATTCTTGAACTACTTCGTCACCGGCGCGACCGGCTTCATCGGCAGACATCTCGTGGCCGAGCTGCTGAAGCGCGACGGCACGATTCACGCGCTGGTGCGCGAGGGCTCGCGCGGGAAGCTCGACGCACTCGCGCAGCGCCTCGGAGCTCCCGACGGGAGGATCGTGGCGGTGGCGGGCGACCTCTCGAAGCCCGGTCTCGGCGTGGAGAACTTCGACCAGCCGATCGACCACCTCTTCCACCTGGCGGCCGTGTACGACATCGAGGCCGACGAGGACGCCTCGGAGCGCGCGAACGTCGAGGGCACGCAGCACGTCGTCGAGTTCGCGAACGCACACGACGTTGCCCGCTTCCACCACATCAGCTCGATCGCGGTGGCCGGCAACTACGAGGGCATCTTCCAGGAGGACATGTTCGACGAGGGGCAGAAGCTGCCCCACCACTACCACCGCACCAAGTACGAGTCGGAGCGGCTCGTGCGCGAGGGAGTTGAGACCAAGACGCTCGTGTTCCGGCCGGGCATCGTGGTCGGGCACTCCGAGACCGGCGAGATGGACAAGATCGACGGTCCCTACTACTTCTTCAAGCTGCTCCAGAAGCTGCGCCACGCGCTGCCGGAGTGGTTCCCGCTCGCCGGGCCCGAGGGCGGGCAGACGAACATCGTGCCGGTGGACTTCGTGGCGCGGGCGATGGATCACATCTCCCACCTTCCGGACGGCGAGCTGCCGGGCGACACGTTCCACCTGGTGAACCCGGAGCCAATGACCGTGGGCCAGACGCTCAACGAGTTCGCGAGGGCGGCGCACGCGCCACAGTTCGCGTTGCGCGTGGACCCGAACATGACGAACGCCATTCCGAAGCAGGTGCGCGCGGGCATCAAGGCGCTCCCGATGGTCAAGCGGATCCGCAACCAGCTCTACCACGACATCGGAGTGCCGCCGGCCGCGATGGAGAACCGCGACTTCCGCGCGAAGTTCGACGCCCGCGACAGCCAGCGCGCGCTGAGCGGCACGGGCATCGCGGTGCCTCCGCTGTCCACCTACGCGCCGCGCCTGTGGGACTACTGGGAGCGCAACCTCGACCCGGACCTGTTCCGCGACCGCTCGCTCGCCAGCGTGGTCAAGGACAAGCGCGTCCTGATCACCGGCGCCTCGAGCGGCATCGGCCTCGAGACCGCGGTGAAGGTCGGCGAGGCCGGGGGCATCGTGCTGCTCGTCTCGCGCACGCGCGAGAAGCTCGAGGAGGTGGCGAAGCAGGTCGAGGAACTCGGCGGTACGGCGCACGTTCACCCCGCGGACCTCTCGGACCTCGAGGACGTCGACCGGCTTGCCGCCGAGGTACTCGAGCAGCACGGCGGCGTGGACGTGCTCGTGAACAACGCGGGCCGCTCGATCCGTCGCTCGGTCGAGCGCTCGTACGACCGCTTCCACGACTACGAGCGCACGATGCAGCTGAACTACTTCGGCGCGCTGAAGCTGATCCTGGCGTTCATGCCGGGGATGCGCGAGCGCAAGTCAGGCCACATCATCAACGTGAGCTCGATCGGGGTGCAGACGAACACGCCGCGCTTCTCCGCGTACGTGGCGTCGAAGTCGGCGCTCGACGCCTTCTCGCGCTGCACGGCCCCGGAGGTCGTGGCCGACAACGTGAAGTTCACCACCGTGTACATGCCGCTCGTGCGCACGCCGATGATCGCGCCGACCGACATCTACAAGGCCTTCCCGACGCTCACGCCTGACGAGGCCGCGCTGATGCTCTGCGACGCGATGATCGACAAGCCGAAGCGCATGGCCTCCAGGCTCGGCACCTTCGGCGAGATCCTCTACTCGATCTCGCCGAAGACGGTCGACATCGTCCTCAACCAGGCCTACAACCTGTTCCCGGACTCGAGCGCCGCGAAAAAGAAGGGCAAGGACGAGAAGAAGCCGCTGCCGGCGGGTGACAAGAAGGACGACGGGGAGATGTCAACGGAGGCGGTGGCCATGGCCTACCTGCTCCGTGGAGTGCACTTCTAGCGGCGCGGGCGCGCGCGGTGGCGCAACTTCTTTGCGGCCTTTGCCGTGAGGCGCAGCCGAGTGGGCCGCGAGCGGTTTCCGACCGCGTCGACCGCGACGGCCTCGGCGCGGTAGCGCACGCGGCGGCCGCGCTTCGATGCGCGCGCCCGGCCGGCCACCGTGAGGCGGTTCTTCCCTGCCACGCCGTTCTGGCGCAGCACGCGGATCGAGCGCCAGCGCTTGCCCTTCTTCTGCTGCAGGTAGATCGTCACGCGCGCCGGCTCTGAGAGCCGGTAGGTGATCGTCGAGCCGCGCACCCTGAGCCCGCTGATCACCGGGCGGATCGAGTCGATCGTGAGCGGCGCGCCGGCCACGCCGGAGGCGCCGTGCGGGTCGCTCGCGCGCACGTGCGGGGTGAAGGTGGTGGTCCCGCTGTACGTGTGGGTGATTGATGGGCTCGTGCCCCCGTCCGTCTCGAAGCTGCCGTTGCCGTCGAGGTCCCAGGCGTAGCGGAGCTGGAGCCCCTCCGGGTCGCTCGAGCCGGACGCGTCGAGGCTCACCTGCCGTCCGCCGGCCACCCTGGCCGGCGAAACCGCCAGCGCGGCCACGGGCTCGCGGTTGGCCACCACGGCCACACCCAGGGGGTTGTTGAAGAGCTGGCGGTCCTGGCGCAGGACGCTCTGTCCCCCGTCCGGCAGGTCGACGGACACTAGCCCGCCCTCCATGTCGTCCAAGGTGAAGTCGCTCACCACCACGTCGCCGTCCGGCGTGAGCGCCGGGCGCTGCGGGAGCACCAGCCGGTCGGTCCCGCTGTTCGTGGTCTCCGCGTCCTGCACGCCCGTGTCCGGGTTCACCGCCACGAGCGCGGTCCCGCCGTTCTGGTTCACCAGCAGGATGCGCCCGCCGGGCTCCACGGTCACTCCAAGTGGGTTGCGAAACAGGTTGCCCCACTGCGCGGCGTTGCGCGACAGGATCGACTGGCCCTTCGTGACCGGGTCCACCTTCACGAGCGCGCCGAAGTCATGGGTGCAGTTGATGACGGTCGAGCCGTCGGCGTAGTCGCCGTAGTCGGTCACCAGCACCGAGCCGTTCGGATGGACGGCGATGCCGAACGGGTAGCAGAGCTGCCCGCCCTGGGTCACGAGCGTCTGCGCGCCCGTGGCCGGGTCCACGCTCACCACGCCCGGCTGACCGATCGTCCCCACGTTCTCGATCACGTAGATGAGACCGCCCGGCGCGATCGCGAGGCCGGCCGGATCCACGAGCAGGTTGCCCGAGGTCACGAGCGACTGCCGGCCGGTCACCGGGTCCACCCGGATGATGCGCCCGTCCGCTGCACGATCCGAGGGCGTGGCGTACGCACCCATGTCGGCCACGAGCAGGCTGCCGTCCGCGGCCACCGCGACGTCGTACGGATGCCGGAACAGATCGCCCTGCGCCCCATTGCGCGAGATCTCCGTGAGTGAGCCGGTGGCGGGGTTCGCCCGGAGGACCACCGGCGAGGCCGCTGACTGCTTCGTGACCACCGAGTTGGCGACGTACGCAACCCAGGGGTCACCCGGCGCGGCGAGAGCCGATCCGGGCAGGAGTAGTAGGGCCAGCGCCGCTAGCAGGACGGCAGGTTTTTGCATCTCTCTCAAATATCGGCCGATTTGACCCTTAGATGAAGGCGGGGCCTCGACGTACGAGGTTCGCGTACAACGCCTGCTGGATCTCAGCGCGGACGCGTTCGGAGAGTTCGAGCACCAGCGCGCGGTCCTCGGCGGCTTCAGGCCCGTATGACGCGGTCTCGATCGGCTCGAGAAACTCGATGCGCCACTTCGACGGCAGCGGCACGATTCCGAGCGGCCCGAGCCACGGGAACGTCGGCGTGAGGGGGAAGAAGGGGGCGCCCAGCATGCGGGCCAGTGGCGGGATGTCGCCGAGCTTCGGATAGATCTCCTCGCTGCCGACCACCGCCACGGGAACGATCGGCGCGCGGGCGCGCAGCGCGATCTCCACGAAGCCGCCGCGGCCGAAGCGTTGGAGCCGGTAGCGCTCCGAGAAGGCCTTGCCCGTGCCCTTCACACCCTCGGGGAAGACCGCCACCAGCTGATCCTGCTCAAGTAGCCGAAGCGCATTGAACGGCGACGCCACCACGCCCCCGACCTTGCGAATCCCTCCGGAGACCCACGGGAGGTCGAACGCCCAGTCGAGCACTAGGAAGCGCGGGTGGCGCGGCAGCGGGTGCTCGCGCAGGAGGGCCATCGAGATCATCGTGGCGTCCCAGGGCAGGATGCCCGCGTGGTTGGAGGTGAGGAGCACGCGTCCGTGCGCCGGCACGCGCTCGGCCCCCTCGACCTTCACCCTCCACCACGACTCGTACAGGAACGCGAAGAACGGCTCCACGAGCTCGGCGAAGTCCTCGTCGAAGCCCCACTCGTCCTCCGAGTAGTCGCCGTCCATCCTGTCGAGGATCCGCTCCACGGTCTCGCGCGCGTCGCGCGGGAGCGCGCTGGCGCCGCGGGTGATCGCCTCCGGCAGCTCGAGCCCGGAGTCGAGCCCGGCCCGTAGCCGGCGCATGAACGCGATCGCCGTGCCCTGGTTCACGCGGCGGCCCTCGCGTGCCCGGCCCAGCCCTCCACCGCGTCGACCGTCGAGTGCCGTGGCGTGTATCCCACCTCGTCGGTGAGCCTGCGCGTATCCACGCCGCGCCCGTAGCGGAGCAGCCTCTCGAAGTCCTCCGACTGGGTGTCGAGGCCGAGCCTATGGCCGGTCGAGGTGACCGCCCCGAACAGCGGCGCGGCAATCGGCAGCGCCCGCTTGCCGGCCAGCCGGATCATCCGGTTCAGGCCGATCGTGCCGGGGCCGGCCACGTTCACCGCACCCCGCACCGGGTTGCGCACGGCGGCGACGATCGCCTCGAGCGCGTCGTCGATGTGCACGAGCTGGATGCGCGGATCAAAGCCCATGAAGGTGGGGCAGACCGGCTGCGAGAGGTAGCGCGTGATCTGCGTGCGCAAGCGCGGGCCGATCGCCGGCTGGTAGCGGAGCATCGTGCAGTCCACGCCCTCGTGCCTGCGCGAGTAGGTCTCGAAGTAGTTCTCGATCTCGGCGACGTCGCGCTGGAAGCGCGTCCTCAGCGGGAACAGGCGCGTCATCTCCTCCTTGAAGAACTGGGGTGCCTGTGGCTCTGCTCCGTAGACGCCGGCCGACCCGCGCACGACGATCGTGCGGAGAGTCGTCACCCGCTCGCACGCCGCGAGCAGCTGGAGCGTGCCGATCACGTTGATGTCGTGCATCGCGCGCGCCGACATCCCGGGTCCGGGCTGACGGACGATCTGCTCGTGCACGATCGTGTCCACCCCGGTGGGCGGGATCATCCGCCCGATCTCCGGATCGCGGATGTCCGCATCGATGAACTCCATCTGCTGGAGCGGGAGCTTGGGGCGCCGCGTGTCGAGCCCGGCGACGTACTCCACGTCGGGATCGCGCTCCAGCTGAGCGGCGAGGAGGCTGCCCACGTGGCTGCCCACGCCGGTGATCAGCACCCGGCGGCCAGCCACTACGAGGCGCGCTTGGAGGACGACTTCGCGCGCGTGGAGGAGGTCTTCGCGGGCGCGCGCTTCGAGGAGGTCTTCGCGGGCGCCTTCGCGCGCGCGCGCGTCTTGGAGGCGCCCCGGGAGCCAGCCCGCTTGGCCGGCAGCCGCTCCTCGAGCTCGTCGAGCCTGCGGCCGATCGCGCGCAGCTCCGCCTTCAGCTCCTTCATGTCGTCGGACGTGGCCGGGCGCCGGCCCTCGATCACATCCGCCACCGAGCGCCGTCCGCGCGAAAGGCGCTCCTCGGCACCCTTGCGAAGGTCCTCGACCGACTCGACGAGATCGTCGAGCGCGCCCTGGGCCGCCGAGCGGCTGCGCTCGGCCGAGCCGAGCGTGGCCTCGACCGTCTTCTCGACGGCGTCGCGGAGGTTTGTCGGAGACTTGGCCATAACTGGCCTGGAGGTTATCCAGCCCCCACTACTGTGCGCCCCCTTGTCTCTCCAGCATCAAGTCCGCCCCAACCACCTCCGGCCCACCGCCGAGCTGGCCGACCGGGTGCTGCTGCCGGGCGACCCAGGGCGTGCTCTCGCGGTGGCCCAGGTGCTGCTCGACACGCCGCCGAGGATGTTCAACCACGCGCGTGGACTATGGGGCTACACGGGCACCGCGTCCGACGGCGAGCTGCTGACCGTGCAGGCCACGGGCATGGGCGGTCCGAGCGCGGCGATCGTCTGCGAGGAGCTGATCGCCCTAGGCGCCACCCGGCTCGTCCGGATCGGCACCTGCGGCGCGCTCGATCCCGAGCTCGAGCTGGGGACCCTGCTCGCCGCCGCATCGGTCCTCCCCGCCGACGGCACGAGCGCGGCCCTCGGCGCCGACGCCCCGCTCGAGCCCGACCCCGAACTGCTCGAGCGGCTGGTGGCGGCCGGTGCGCGCCCGGCCACGATCGCGACGAGCGACCTCTTCTACGACCCGCGTGACGAGGCCGCCGCCGGATGGATCGAGCAGGGCGCGCTCGCAGTCGAGATGGAGGCGGCCACGATCTTCCAGATCGCCGAGCGCCGCGGCGTGTCCGCCGCCTGCGTCCTCGGTGTCTCCGACGCGCCGTCCTCGAACGGCTCACGGCGGATGGACCCGGACGAGCTGGAGCGGCTGGGCGTGCGCGTGGGCGAGGCCGGCTACGCGGCGCTCAGGAGTCCGTGACGGTGAGGCGCTCCTGCGCGCGCGGCATGGGCTCCTCGCCCGGAGCCACGAGCGCCGACAGGGCGGCGAGGTCGCGGCTCATCTCGTCGAGCCGGGCCTCGATCCTGGCGAGGCGCTGGTCACCCGATGCCCCTGCAGCGCCGGCCACCCGCTCGTCGAGGCGGTCGATCGCGTCCTCGATTCCCTCGAGGCGCTGCGACACCGACCTCAGCCGGCGCGTCACGCGCTCGATGTCGGCGGCCGACGGTAGGTTCAGTGCACCCATGGCAGCCTCCTGCGCCTGGACGGCCTTCTCGCGCGCCTCGAAGGCGCGGGCGATCGCGCCATTAATGACCGGATTCGAGATCAGCTCCTCGGCGATCTTGCCGAGGGCCTCCTCACCCTGCCGGGAGAGGCGGTCGACGAAGCGCTCGTCCTGCTCTGGGGCCGCCATTGCGGCGCAGGGTACATCACGGCTTCTGAAGGGACCTCCGTCGGGGGTCTCAGGAGGTTACCCTAACCCTCGACTTGACCCTTATATACGTTTGAATAGCTCCTCCCAAGGAACATATGCCTCACCTGGACGATGCATAAGGCATTTGAGGGGTGTCCAGTCCGCGGGAGGGCGGTATTGAAGTTATGGGCAGGGCCGGTCGATACAACGACGAGATCTCGCATACCCGCCCTCGGGCGGATACCCCGTCCCGACCCCACGGTTCCCCGTTGCACAGCACAAAGCCCTCAAGTAGCGTTCAGGCCGCAGCAGGTGGCGAAAATTCGCGCGCCTCAACGCGCGGACGTCTGCGGCGTCCCGAGGGAGGACCTAGAACAGCAAGGATGAAGACGCGCCGGGTAATCACCCTCCTGCTTGCAGCAGGCCTTCTTGCTGTGGCCGCGCTCACCGCGCTCAGCATCCCCGCGGCTGCCCAGACGCAGACGGTCTACGTGCGGCTGGCCGACGGCTCGGTCGTGCCCGTCACGGTTGACGTGCCGCCGGGCTCGTCGCTCGACGACATCCAGCTGCCCGGCACGCCGGTCCCCGCGCCCGCGCCGCCCACGCCGACCACACCCACCACGCCGACGACGCCGAACGTCCCGAAGCCACCCTCGACCGACAAGCCGGCGCCGGCCCCGCAGGAGGACAACGGGCCGAGCTCTGACGGCGGCTCGCCGCAGGAGCGCTCGGACTCCGGACGCAAGGTCAAGCGAAACAGCGACGGCACCCGCGAGCTCGTCGGCGAGGTCGAGGGTCGAGCTAAGGATGAGATCACCCGCGCGAAGCGCCGCGGCCGCCGCTCGCCCCTCCGTAACCCCGACGGCACTCCGACGCCGAGCAACCCCGGCTTCATCGACGTGCTGCCCGGCCCCTCCACGGCCACCGGGGTCCCCAACTTCATGATCCGCAAGTTCCGCGTGCCGCCCTTCCTCCTGTCGATCTACCAGGCCGCCGGTATCGAGTACGGCGTGCGCTGGGAGGTGCTCGCGGCAATCAACGAGATCGAGACGGACTACGGCCGCAACCTGAACGTGTCATCCGCCGGCGCCCTCGGCTGGATGCAGTTCATGCCGGCCACGTGGAAGATGTACGGGACGGACGCGAACAAGGATGGCCGCAAGGATCCGTTCAACCCCGTTGACGCGATCTTCTCCGCAGCCCGCTACCTCAAGGCCGCCAACTACGAGAACGACGTGCGCGCCGCGATCTGGGCCTACAACCACGCGGACTGGTACGTGGACTCGGTCCTCCTGCGCGCGCGGCTGATCGCCGGCGTCCCCGCCGACCTGATCGGCTCGCTCACCGGACTGACCGAGGGACGCTTCCCCGTCGTCGCGCGTGCACGGTACGCGGATGACATCGCCGAGAAGCAGCTCCTCAAGCGCGTGAAGCAGGGCGAGAACGCCGCCAACGTCGTGGAGTCGGATGACTCCCGCCGCAGCATCGACATCTTCGCCAGCAAGGGCTCGCCCGTGGTCGCCGTGAACGACGGCGTGATCAAGAAGATCGGCAAGAACAAGAAGCTCGGCCGCCACGTCGTGCTCCAGGACGTCTACGGCAACCGCTACACGTACGCCCACCTCGGAGAGGTCTCGCGCCTCTATCCGGTCCCGAAGAACGACACCGCCCCGGATCCGAACAGGACCGCCAGCGCGATGAGCGCCAACGCCGACCCGGAGCCCGCCCAGCCCGCTTCGGCCGGCCGCCAGCTCGACGCCTCCGACAAGAAGGCGGAGCGCGACCGTGGCGGCGACGTATCGGACTCCGCCACCCAGGCCTCCGCCCCGGTCAAGGAGCGCCTGTTCGCGCACCCCGACCTCCCGGGCTCGCGTGAGGCCGGCGGCCTCGAGCAGCAGCTCGACGCCGAGGCCCGCAAGAACGGCAAGTACGAGACCTACAAGAACTACTTCTCGCGCCCCTTCGGGCTCGACCCGAGCAAGGTTCGCCTGCGCCCGCTCAAGAAGGGCTCGCGCGTGATCGGCGGGACGATCATCGGCCGCATCGGCCGCACCGACCCGACCATGGCCTCCCACGTGGAGTTCTCGATCCGCCCGGCCGGCCGCGGCGCGCCGATCATCGACCCGAAGCCGATCCTCGACGGCTGGAAGCTGCTCGAGGCCACGGCGATCTACCGCGCCTCCGGCCGCAACGTCCTCTACGGCAAGGACAACGCCGGCGCCATGTCGATCGGCCAGATCATGCTGCTGCCGAAGCCGCTGCTCGAGAAGCGCGTCCTCTCGGACGAGCGCATCGAGATCTACGAGTGCGGCCGTGACGACATCCGCTCCGGCCAGATCGACCGTCGCATACTCGCCTCGCTTGCATACCTCGCCGAGTCGGGCCTGAAGCCGGGCGTGACCTCGCTCAAGTGCGGCCACGGCTTCTACACCTCCTCGGGCAACGTCTCGCACCACTCGTCGGGCAACGCCGTCGACATCGCCACGGTGAACGGCATCCCGATCCTCGGCCACCAGGAGTCCGGCGGGATCACCGAGCAGACCGTGCGCAGACTGATGCAGCTGCAGGGCACGATGGCGCCCGCGCAGATCATCTCCCTGCTCGAGATCGGCGGGTCGACGTTCGCCATGGCCGACCACAACGACCACATCCACCTCGGCTTCCAGCCGATGTTCGGCGCGAACCGCAAGCTCGGCAAGCAGGCGCTCGCCGTGCTGGCGCCCGAGCAGTGGACGGACCTGATGTCGCGCCTGCGCGAGATCGACAACCCGGTCGTGCCGACCAAGCCGTCCAAGTACTCCCTGCCCGCCAAGAAGAGCAAGCGCGCGAGCCGGGCCCACCAGGGCGAGTAGGACCACGGCCACGCCCGGCGACCGCGAGGGCCCGTTCGGGTTCGTGCAGCTGGAGTTCGGCTTCCTGCTCGGACCGCCCGACGGCCGCTATCTGGTCCGCCCCGCGGCCGACGCGCTGGTGGAGTCCGTGCTGGTGCTGTCCACCGTTGGCGCGCCTCAGCGTGCGCGGCTCGGCTCGCGGCGGCCGCGACCGGTGGAGGACGCCGAGCCGGAACCTGTGCCGACTGCGCGCGCCACGGTCGTCTCGATCACTCCGCTTGCCTCCCCGGACGGCTGGCTCGCGGAGCTGGACGTCGATGCGGAGGTCGAGAGTGGGTTGGGCGTCCTGAACCGCGCCCTGCGCGCCCACCGTGTCGCGACCGCGGATCCCTACGTGTCCGAGGTGTCCCGCGAACGCGCCCTGGTGGTGCGGGTCGGTTACGGAAGCGGGGACGAGGTGGCCGACGGGCGCTTCGGTGAAGCCGTCGAGCTCCCGCGCGTTGCGGGCGGGCGCGTGAAGCGCTCGATGGAGGCGCCGGAGGAGCGCTTCGCCGCGCTGCTCGGCGGCCGCGAGGAGATCCACCCTGCCGAGGAGCTCGTGCTGAGGGCGCGAGCCGATCTGAACGCAGGACGGCCAGCCGAAGCGGCGCTGCAGTGCCGGGTGGCGATCGAGGCCCTGCTAGCCGCAGGCGGCGCCGACGAGCTGACCTCCCATCGGGATGCCGTGGCCGCGGCGGCCAATGCGGCACTCGGCGGCGCGATGCCGGGGGAGCACACGGCCTTGCTCGAAGATGTGGTTATCGCGATGGAACGCGCCCTGAAGCGCCGCCGCCTCGGCGCCTAGAGCGCAGCGAGGACCGCGCGCAGCTCGGTCACCACGTCGCCATCCAGCTTCACGTCTGCGTCGCCGTCGTAGGGCGTCGGGCCCTGGGTCACGAGCACCAGGCGGCCGCCGCCTCCGTGGGTGATGGCGGGTAGGCCGGCCACCGGGTAGACCTCCAGGGAGGAGCCCACGCAGATCATCAGGTCGGCGTCCATCGCCAGCTGCTGGGCCTCGGCCAGCGCCTGCTCCGGCAGCAGCTCGCCGAACAGGACCACGTCGGGCTTCAGCGGCACCACGCATGCCTCGCACTGCGGCGCGCCCTCACTCGCGGCGAGCAGCTCGACCACGCGCTCGATCGACACCCTCCCGCCGCACTCGAGGCAGACGCTCTTGTCGATCGACCCGTGCACCTCGATCAGGCGCTCGCTGCCGGCGAGCCGGTGCAGCCGGTCGATGTTCTGCGTGATCACCGCCCTCACCAGGCCCCGGCGCTCGAGCTCGGCCAGCGCGAGGTGAGCCTCGTTGGGCCGCTTGTCGGTGAGCGAAGCGAAGCGCTCGCCGTAGAAGCTCCAGAAGCGGTCCGGGTCGCGGCGCCACGCGTCGATGTGCGCGACCTCCATCGGATCGACCTTCTCCCACAGCCCCGTTCCCGGCGTGCGGAAGTCCGGGATCCCGGACGGCACCGAGATCCCGGCACCGGTGAGGACGACGGCGCGCTCAGCCTCGCGCAGCAGGCTCGCGACCTGCTCCGCGCCGGTGGATACGGCCCTCACTGGCCCTTGAACCGCGGCCGGCGCTTCGTGAGGAAGGCGGAGATGCCCTCCTTCGCGTCCTCGGAGCCGAAGGCACGCGCGAAGCCCTCCGCCTCGCTGCGCAGTCCATCGTCGAGGTTCGCCTGAGCCGACCGCTTCTTGATCTCCTCCACCGCGATCGGCGCCTGCTCGGAGAGCTTGCGCGCCCACGCGAGTGCCGTGTCGAACAGCTCGTGATCGGGCACGACCTGGTTGGCGAGGCCCACGCGGTGGGCCTCGTAGGCGTCGATCGGGTCGCCGGTGAGGTTCATCTCGAGTGCCTTCGGCTCGCCCACGAGCCGCGGCAGGCGCTGCGTGCCGCCGAAGCCCGGGATGATCCCGAGGTTGATCTCCGGCTGGCCGAAGGTGGCCGACTCGGCCGCGATCCGGAAGTCGCACGCCATCGCCAGCTCGCAGCCGCCTCCGAAGGCGATCGAGTTCACAGCGGCGATGGTCACGGTCGGGGACTGCTCCATCCCGCGCATGAAGCGGTGGGCACTCTCGACGAGGTCGGCGCCCTCTGCGTCGGGCGACATCTTCGTGAACTCCTTGATGTCGGCCCCCGCGCTGAAGGTGAAGATGTTCGAGGACGCGATCACGAGTGCCCGCACCTTGCCCTCCACGGACTCCCACACGTTGATCAGGTCCTTCACTGCCTGCGGCGAGAGCGGGTTCGCCGGCGGACGGTTCAGCCACGCGATGGCGATGTCGTCGCGGGTCTCGAGCAGCACGGTCTCTCTTTGATCGCCTGGGTCCGGCTGTGGATAGGGGAAGAAACCCTGTCCCGTCTTCTTCCCCAGCCGGTTCTGTGCCACCAGCCGCTTGAGCACTGAGGGGGGTTCGAAGGCGTCGCCCCACTCTTGTTGCGCTCCTTCGAGCTGTTCCAAGATCGTGTCGAGGCCGGCGTCGTCGGCCCTTGTGAAGGGTCCGGGCAGGATCCCGGCGCCCATCATCATCCCCATCTCGATGTCCTTCGCGGAGGCCACGCCCTCCTCGAGCACGAGGCAGGACTCCACCAGGGTCTTCAGCCCCATCCGCTCGACGATCGTGCCGAGCCCCGATGCGCTAGCCGTGCTCATAGAACCCCTTCCCGGTCTTCTGGCCGAGGTTGCCGGCCTCCACGAGCTCCTTCATCCGCTTCGAGACGTAGAAGCGCTCTCCGCCGTACGAGTCGTGCAGGTGCTCCGCCACATGAAACGCCGTGTCGAGACCGAGCAAGTCACTGAGGTAATAGGGCCCCATCGGCACCGTGCCCGACTCCTGGATCGCCTTGTCGACGTCCTTCACGTCGAGGTCCTCCTCCTCGGTGACCCGCCACACCTCGGACATCGCCGAGATGAGGATCCTGTTCACCACGAACCCCGGCACCTCGCCGCAGCGGACCGCCGTCTTGCGGATCGCCTGGGCGAAGTTGGCCGCGGCCTGGAGTGTCTCGTCGGAGGTCTCGTCCCCTTCGATCACCTCGATGAGCCGCATCATCGAGGCGGGATAGAAGAAGTGGAAGCCGCAGACCTTGTCGGGCCGCAGCGTTGCCTCGGCCATCTCCGTGATCGACAGCGACGAGGTGTTCGACGCCAGGATCGCGTGACCCGGCGTGACCTCGTCGAGCTCAGCGAAGACCGTCTGCTTGATCTCCATCCGCTCGGGCACTGCCTCGATCACGAGATCCACGTCGCCGAAGCCGTCGTAGTCGGTCGTGCCGATGATGCGTCCGAGGATCTCCTCGCGCTGGCGATCGGCGTCCTCCTGGGTGATCTTCTCCTTCTTCACCAAGTTGCCGAGCTGCCCCTCGGTGACCTCCCGGGCCTTCTCGAGCCCGGTGTCCACGAAATCCTGCTTGACGTCCTTGAGGACGACCGGGATCCCTGCGGCGGCGACCACCTGAGCGATCTCACCGCCCATGGTCCCGGCCCCAACCACGGCGGCTTTGAAGACGAACATGGCGGCGGAGGCTAGCGGAGCCCGCGCCCCCGGGGCCCCGCGCGCGTGGCGGTTCGCAGGCACCGAGGGGGTGAGCTTCGCGACCGTCCTGCTTAGACCACCGTATGGGTAGTCCAGGTAGGACAGTCGACGAAGAATTGGACCGAATCGCCAGCGGTCGGCATGGAGTGGTGACTCGCGCGGAGCTCCTCGGTGCTGGCGTGACGGATAGACAGATCACGCGGCGGCTGGAGAAGGGGAGCCTGCTCCGCGTCCACCGCGGGGTCTACCGCGTCGGGCACCGCGCTCCCAGCACCGAGGCGACCTATCTCGCCGCCGTGCTGGCCGGTGGCAAGGGGGCGCTGCTCAGGGGGCGGGCGGCCGCGCATCTGCTGGGACTGCTGAAGGGCGAGGCTCCTCCACCCGAGGTCATGACGCGTACCCAACGACGCAGTGAAGGAGTGACCACCCAGCGCTCACGCACCCTCGATGCCCGCGATGCCACAACCGTCAAGGGCATCCCGGTCACCACCGTGCCACGCACGCTGGTCGACATCGCCTCGGTGCTATCTGTTGATGCCCTCGCCCGAGCCTGCCACGAGGCCGGCGTCCGCTACGGCACTACGCCCGCGCAAGTCGAGGCGGTGCTAGCGCGCCGGCCCAACAACCCGGGCGCAAAGAAGCTTCGCCGCATACTCCACGGCGATGTCCAGGTCACCCTCAGCAAGCTCGAAGCCCGCTTTTTAGAGCTCCTACGCCACGCCAACCTCCCACTCCCCGAGACCAACCGCCCCGCCGGCGGGCGCCGAGTCGACTGCCGCTGGCCCGAGCACCAACTGACAGTCGAGCTCGACGGCTACCGGTTCCACAACTCGCGCTACTCGTGGGAGCAAGACCGTCATCGCGAGCGGGAAGCTCGGGCGCGTGGAGATGACTTTCGCCGCTACACCTGGAGCGACGTCGCGGAGAATCCGACCCAGATGCTGCGGGAGCTCGTCAGCGCAATGCCAACTCGTCCTCCGCCTCGATCGCGAAGCGGAAGAGGGTCCGTCGCAGCGCGTCGCGGAGCGCCCGGCGGATGAAGATCGCATCGGCGATCCCGGACAGCGGGCCGTACTTCGCGAGCTCATAGTCGAGCGTCAGCTCGACCTCGGAGCCATCGCTCGCGGGAACCACGCGCAGCGTCTGGGTGCCCATCAATGCCTTCTCGTAGACCTGGGTTGAGAAGCGATCGGCCGTGTGCTCCACGACGGTCTCCGTGACCCTGCCGCGACCCCCGGGTCCGGACTCCCACACGATCCGCGCGCCCTTGGCGGCCCACTCCGGCGAGAGCTCACGCCGGCGCGCGAAGCCCTCCACGAAGCTCGGCCAGCGCTCGACATCGCTCCACAGGGCAAGCGCGTCCGGCGGCGTGAGCGCGACGGTGCCCCGCGCCTGTGCGGTCCTCACCGTCCGTACACCTCCTGCACGATCTCGTCGATCGACGTCTTGACCGAGTCGAGAAACGGCCGCACCTCCTCGACGAGCCGCGCATACTCGGCGCGGCCCTTGGCGGTGAGCGAGTAGTAGCGGCGGGAGCGCCGCTCCGGGTGCTCCCACTCTCCCTTGATCAGCCCGCGCCCCTCGAGCTGCCGCAGCAGCGGGTACATGGTGTTCGGGTTCACCGACAGGACGCCCGCCGTCATCCCCCCAATGCGCTCCATCAGCTGGTTCCCGTAGCTGGGACCCTCATTGATGAGGTGCAGCACGAGCAGCGGCAACACCGCGCGGCGACGAAGCTCGCCGGTAAGCGGATCCTGCGCCTTGCGGCCAGGGGCGACAGCCTCTTCGATGCCTCCGGCCTGCGCGACCGCGTCGCGCACCGCCTCGCGCTGAGACTTCTTGCCCGCCATATCTGGCGGACATTGTTACCTCTAACTAGGCAGCGGCCGTGGCCGGCTCTTCGACGCGGCGAGGCATCAGCACCTCGCGCGCGATTACGAGGCGCTGGATCTGGGACGTGCCCTCGTAGAGCTGCATGATCTTCGCGTCGCGCATCAGCTTCTCCACCGGGTACTCCTTGATGAAGCCGTAGCCGCCGTAGACCTGCACGGCGTCCACGGTCACCTCCATCGCCGTGTCCGCGGCGAAGCGCTTGGCGTGCGAGGAGATCAGCGTGTTGCGACGGCCCTGGTCGAGCTCCACGCCCGACTTCCAGACCATCAGCCGCGACGCCTCGATCTTGGTCGCCATGTCGGCGATCATGAACTGGATCGCCTGGTGCATCGCGATCGGCACGCCGAACTGCACGCGCTCCTTGGCGTAGTCGCGGGCGAACTCGAACGCCGCCTGCGCGATGCCCACGCCCATCGCCGCCACGCCGGGACGCGTGCGGTCGAGCGTCATCATCGCGAGCTTGAAGCCCTTGTTCTCCTCGCCGATCAGGTAGTCGGCGGGGATCTCCACGTCGCTGAACGAGATCATCGCCGTGTCGGAGGCACGCTGTCCGAGCTTGTCCTCCTTCTTGTCGACGCTCACGCCGTCGAGCTCACGCGGGATCACGAAGGCGGAGATGCCGCGGTGGCCGGCCTCCTTGTCGGTCTTGGCGTAGACCGTGTACCAGTCGGCGTGCGAGCCATTGGTGATGAAGCACTTGGTCCCGTTGATCACGTACTTGTCGCCCTTGCGTACGGCGGTCGTGCGCATGGCCGAGACATCCGAGCCGGCGTCGGGCTCGGTGAGGCAGAACGAGGCGAGCTTGGGCTCCTCCGTGAGCATGCCGAGGAACTCCTTCTTGACCTCCTCGGAGCCGCCGATGATCACCGGTGCGGTGGCGAGGCCGTTGCACATCAGCGAGGTGCCAATGCCGGAGCACCCCCAGCCGAGCTCCTCCTCGATGAGACAACCCGTGAGGTAGTCGAGCCCTGGCCCGCCGTACTCCTCCGGGATGTGGTTGTTCATCAAACCGAGCTCCCAGGCCTGCTTGACGATCTCGGTCGGGAAGGTGGAGTCCTTGTCCAGCTCCCAGGCGACCGGCCGCATCTCCTTCTCGGCGAAGTCGTGGGCGAGCTGGCGAATGTCCTTCTGCTCGTCGGTAAGCGTGAAGTCGACCACTTGCTCTAGTGCTCCTTGTCTCGGGCGCCCCGATTGACTCGTCAGTCAATGACTGTACCCGGCAGGTTACAGCAGGAAACGCACCACCACGTAGATACCCACAGCGAGCGCCACGAGGGTCACCACCAGCAGGCCGACCTGCTCCATGTAGACGGCGGGGCGGCCCGGCGCGAAGCTCCGGCGGCGTAGGCGCTTCCACATCCGGTCAGACTACGTCCATCGACGCGTTCGGCACGATCCTGATCGTCGTTTCGCTGCTAGCCGTGGTGATCGCGGCCGCCTCCTACTGGGGCAGCGGGCGCATCTACAGCGGCCTCGGGCGAAGCGATCTCGACATGGAGCGCGACCGTCCGGTTGCGGCGGCCTCGGCGGCGGAGGCGCAGGAGGAGATCCGCCAGATGCTCGAGGCGAAGTCGGCCCGCCGGGAAGCTCGCGGTGAGGCCCCGATCGACATCGACGCCGAGGTCGCCTCGCTCACCCGAGGCCCCGGCCTCGGTGACCCCGGACTCCGCGACGAGGTGCGCCAGCTCGTGATCGCCCGCAACGAGCGCCGCCTGCGCCAGGGCAAGGAGCCGCTCGACGTGGAGTCGGAGGTCGACCGCCAGCTGCGCGACCTCGGGGGGTGAATTAGGCCCATCGGCGGGTATAGGGTGGAGTCGATGGCCGACGAGCGACGATTTGACCTTGATGACCTGCTGCTCCGCCCGGGCTGCTACTTCAACCCGCAGACGGAGATCATGGTCGTGGTGGACGACTCCCCCACCCTCGACGCCGAGATCTTCAACCTCGAGCCGTTCGAAGGCGCCGACTGGGTCCTGATCGCCGACGAGGTACCCGTGGACGACGCCCGCCGCGACGAGCTCTTCGAGACCTTCCAGGCCACCTACGGCGACAGTGACGGCCGCATCATCAGCCAGTCGGTGCTCGAGGGCGACGACGAGCACGTCGACGACGACGAGAACAAGCCGCCCGAGCCTGACCCGGACGAAGACCTCGACGACTAGCCGCTCACCTTGGCGAAGCTGATCTACTCAGCGATCGCTTCGCTTGACGGCTACGTGGCCGACGAGGACGGCAACTTCGACTGGGCTGCGCCGGATGCCGAGGTGCACAGCTTCATCAACGAGCTGGAGCGGCCAATCGGCACCTACCTCTACGGCCGCCGGATGTATGAGGTGATGCTTTTCTGGGAGACGGTGTCCACCGATGCCGACCAGGATCCGATCATGCGCGACTTCGCCGAGCTGTGGCGCGCCGCCGACAAGGTCGTGTACTCCACGACGCTGGAGGCGGAGTCCAGCCCCAGGACCCGGATCGAGCGGGATTTCGACCCTGATGCGGTCGCCCAGGTGAAGGCGTCGGTAGGGGACGACATCAGCGTCGGCGGTCCCAACCTCGCCAGCCATGCGATCAAAGCCGGCCTCGTCGACGAGTTCCAGCTGTTCGTCACGCCCATCGTTGTGGGCGGTGGCCAGCACTGGCTCCCCGACGGAGCGCAGCTGAAGCTCGAGCTTGTCGACGAACGCCGTTTCGCAGGCGGCGTCGTCTACCTCAGCTACCGCCCTCGTTGACCGGGACCATCAGGTGTTCCGCGTCGCCCGGCGAGACGACGATGAGCCCGCGGACCTCTCGGTCGCCGGAGTTCCAGACCGTGTGCGGAGTCCCCCGAGGGACGAAGACGAGGCAACCGGGCCCCGCTGGGACCTCCCGGTCTCCGAGCTGAAACGTCGCGTCCCCGTCGGCGACGTAGAACGCCTCGTCGGTGTGTGGGTGAACGTGCAGCGGAGGGACCGGATGACCCGGCGGGAATGCGCCGAGCATGACGAAGTACTCACCCTGTGTCTCGGCTGGTCCGAAGGTCGCAGCGTCAGCCGGGGGAAGGACGCTGCACCCGTTGATGGTCTCCATGGGCGCCCAGCCTAAGCTGGCGCGCCGGTCTCGTCCAGGCTGGCTCGCAGCTCGCGCACCTTCTCGCGGTACGCCTGCTCGCTTCCGCCCAGCAGGTAGGAGCCCCAGCGGACGCCGTTGTGCACGTGGGGCACCTCGTCCGCCAGCAGGTAGTCGAACACGAGCGCCACGCGCTCCTGGCCCAGCTCCATCAGCTTCTTGCGCCGGTGTGAGTGCCGCCACATCGCGCGCTGCTCGCTCGTGCCGTTGAAGAGACAAAGCCGGCCGAGCAGGTCGTACGCGTAGATCGACTTGAAGTACGAGAAGCCGACCGGATAGTCGCCCCACTCGCAGCCGAGCTGGTCCTTCATCAGGAGGTCGTGGAGCTTCGCGTGCCGCACCTCGTCCCAGTTCTGGCGCGCCATGTCGGTGTGGAAGTCCCACGGCATCTCCGGGTGCTCGTGCGAGTTGCGCGCCATCAGCTCGGCCGCGCTCAGCTCGGCGTCCATCAGGCCGTGGAAGAAGTGCCGCTGCTCCTCCGGCTCGATCGGCACGTGGTTCTCCGCGCCGTTCACATACAGCTCCCGCGAGAGGTACGGGTCGCCCTCCTCGGTCACCTCCACGAAGTCGTCGCGCGCCGGCTCGTCGAGTGGCGGGAGGATGCGCAGCTCGCGCGGAGTCTCGCGCAGGCGCACCGGCAGCGCCCCGATGTCGTCGTCGAAGCCGCCGTGCCCGTCCGCATGCCGCTCCTGGCGCTCCACGATCTGGGTGAGCAGGCGCAGCGAGGGCTCGTCCGCGACCGGGTCGAGGTTGTCGAGGTGGATGCGCATCGCACGCACGAGCGCCGGCTTCGCCTCGGTATAGGCGACGGAGAGGTACTCCTGCGCGCTCTCCGCGCCCGCCATGCGGTCGAGCAGCCGCTCGAGCTCGGGGGACGGTGAGCCGGGGTACTCGCTCGGGTGGCGCAGCTCGTAGAGGCGGCGCTTGATCTTCGTCAGCGCGCGGGCGTCGTCATGCACGTGGTCGCCGAGCGCGTACTTGCGCTCGAAGCTCGGCTCGAGCGGCATCCACCCGTTCGTGAAATGCACGAGCTCGCGCAGCACGTGGAAGTAGTTCGAGAAGCGGCTGGCGTTGTCGTCAACGTCGTAGCCCAGCGGTCTCTTCATCCGCGCCCTCCTCTGCGAGTAGTCGCTCCCGGTGCCGCCCCATCACGCTCGGGAGCAGCCCGCCTCCGGCCGACACGTTAATCACAGCCTTGTCCGAGATCCTGGTGATCATCCCGGCGTAGCGGCCACCGAGACCGAACGGGTTGATGTTGAAGCGCTTCAGGCGCATCTGCACGTGGCCGCTCTCCACCGCCGGGAACATCTCCTCGGGAACCGGCACGTACTCCTGCACCACGTAGTCGCCCTGCCCCACGTGCTTCTCGATCAGCCGGTCCCACTCGGCCTGCGGGGTCTCCATGCCGAGCGACACCCCGTGCCCGCCGTAGTCGGACGCCGGCTTCAGAACGAGCCGTTCCCGGTTGTCCGACACGAAGGCGACCAGGTCCACGACCCAGTCCCCATATGCGGCGCGGCCGTCGCGCAGCACGCGCGTCCACGGGATCGTCTCGGCGATCACACGGCGCTCCGCGTCCTCCACCAGGTGCGCGAAGCGCGGATCGGCAAGCAGCGCGAACAGCTTCTTGTTGTTCGCCACGCGAGCTCGGAACGGGTTCACCACGGCGGCGCGGCGGTCGCGCGCCGCGGCGATCAGGTCGCCCTCCGGCAGGTCCTCGAGCAGCGCCCGGCGGTAGACGAGATGCACCGGCTCGCCCTTCACGCGCAGCAACGAGCCGTCGTATGCCACTTCGTCGAGAGTGGCGTGGAGCGCCTCCACGCCGGCCCGCTTGGCCGCCTCGCAGATAATCCGGAACTCGGGCACCGACGGGCTCCCCGCCACGTCCACCAGCGCGAGCCGCGGCGTCTCGGGGAGGTCCGAGCGCTCCTCTCGCAGCTCGCGGTAAGCGCCTAGCAGCGTGTCGATCAGCACGGGCAGCATGGGCGTGTAGGAGGTCTCGAACTCGGCGTTCACGCGCGGCAGGTCGATCGAACGCCGCAGCCCCTCGTGGAGCACGTCCGTATATCCGATCCCCGCCGGCGAGTCCGCGTTGAACTCGAGGAACTTCACGTCGTAGCCCTGGAGGAACGCGTCGAGCCTGCAGATCTTCAGCGGGCGCGAGAAGCCGGGATCGAGCCGGATCAGCGCGTCCTCGGCCGGCGGCACCGCGAGTTCCTCGCGCAGGCGCTCGTCGTCGGCGTAGGCGTCGCAGAAGCGGTCGAGCACCGCCGACAGGCAGGCCACCGCCCGCCGAACCCGGCCCAGCTGGCCGGGGGACACGAAGTGCGGCATCAGCACGAACGGAATCGTGCTGCCGGCGAACACCACGTCGTGCTCGGCGAGCCAGCCCTCGATCTCCTCCTCGATGCCGGCACAGCGATCGCCGAGCTTCGAGAGCTCGACCAGATGCTGGAGCTTCAGGTTGTTGACATGGTCGATCACCCTCGCCCCGACTGTACCCCGTAAGGTTCCCGCGCCATGCGCCCCGTCCACTACCTAGGCATCTTCATCCCGGTCGCGATCGGCCTCGAGCTGGCCCACGCGAACCCGATTCTCGTGTTCAGCGCGGCCGCGCTGGGCGTAATCCCGTGCGCGGCGGTGATGGGTGAGGCCACGGAGGCGATCGCCGCCAAGACCGGGCCCGGGATCGGCGGCCTCCTGAACGTGACGTTCGGCAATGCGCCCGAGCTGATCATCGCCTTCTTCGCGCTGCTCGAGGGACTTCAGGAGGTCGTGAAGGCGTCGATCGTCGGCTCGATCATCGGCAACGTGCTGCTCGTGATGGGCGCCGCGTTCGTGGTGGGTGGCTGGTCGCGCGAGAAGCAGACCTTCAGTCAGACCGCCGCCCACGCCCAGTCGGCGATGCTCACGCTCGCGCTGGCCGCGCTGATCTTCCCCGCCCTCTTCCAGCTCATCCACGGCGGCAGCCTTCCGGGTGTGGGCGACGAGCACGTGGACTTCGGCTCTGATCTCGAGAAGCTGTCGCTCGGCGTGGCCCTCGTGCTGCTCGTGAGCTATGCCGCGGGCCTTTGGTTCTCGCTGAAGACGCACCGCGCTGTCTTCAACCCCTACGGGGGCGAGGAGGAGGAGGCCCACCGCTGGCCGGTCAAGCGCGCCGCGATCTATCTCGCGCTCTCGGCCGTCGCCGTCGGCGTGATGTCGGAGATATTGGTCGGATCGATCAGCGAGGCGTCCGAGGACATCGGACTGTCCGAGTTCTTCGTCGGAGTCTTCATCGTGGCGATCGTCGGCAACGCCGCCGAGCACTGGGTGGCCGTGCTCGTCGCGGCCAAGGACAAGATGGACCTCGCGGTGAACATCGCGATCGGGTCGAGCGCGCAGATCGCGCTGTTCGTGGCGCCGATCCTGGTGCTGATCTCGTTCGTGGTCGGCGACGATCCGATGGCGCTCGTCTTCAACGGCTACGAGCTCGGCGCCCTGTTGTTCGCGGTGCTGATCGCCAACCTGGTCACGCAGGACGGCGAGTCGAACTGGTTCGAGGGCGTGCAGCTGCTGTCGCTGTACGCGGTGCTCGGGCTGGTCTTCTACTTCGCGTAGGGTCACAACTCGCCGCTCGACGCCCTGGCGCGCCGCCCGCCTGCGCGCTGGTTGCCGTTGCGCGCCTGACAGCGCCTCTGAGGGAGGGTCCGTCAGAGGGGTTCCGTCACTTCTCCGCGTATATCGCGGACAACTGACGGCACGCCCCGCCTTCGCCCGGGCAATCACACCCTTCACCGCCAACGGCCCACGCTGCGCGGCCGCCTATTTGTGACGCGCGGACAGGCGGCTGAGTGCCTCCGCCGCCGCCCGCGCCATTCGCAGCAGCACCGGGCGGTTCACGCGGTCGGCTGTGTCGCAGGCGAGGTGGTAGCAGGCGTCGCGGGCGCGCCCGCCGGGGCCGCGCTCGTTCGCGCCGGTGTAGAGGCCGTTCACCGGAATTCCGGCAGCCATGAACGGCGCGTGGTCCGACGATCCGCCCACGCTGACGCTGCCGAGCGGCCGCCCCGCGGCGCGCCGCAGCACCCGGCCGAGCTCCTCGTCCCCGTCGGCATAGAACTCCGGGACGGCATTGGGCGATCCGACCATGTCGAAGTTCAGGTAGGCGCTGATACGGCGGCGCTCCGCGCGGTCGAGCGAACGCACGTAGTACCGCGATCCCAGCAGGCCGAGCTCCTCGGCGCCCCAGAACGCCAGCCGCACCCGCGCGCCGGGCGGGTCGGGACCGATCGCCTCGGCTGCCTCGATCAGGAGCGCCGTGCCGCTGCCGTTGTCGTTGATGCCCGGCCCGCCCCGGACCGAGTCGAGATGGCCACCGGCCATCACCACACGGTCGCCGTCCCCACCGGGCGTCTCGGCGATCACGTTGTGGGTCACGCGCCGCCCCGACGCCGCATCCACCTCGACTCGAACAGGCGCGCCGTCGCGCGCCAGCGCGTCCGACACGATCACGACGGGTATGCGAATTCCGGGCACGGCGAGCGTTCCGCTCGGCACCCCGCGCCCCGTGGGCGAGTCGTCGATCACCACGAGGGCCCCCGCCCCCGCCCGCTGGGCGACAAGCGCCTTCTCGCGGAAGAAGCAGACGCCGCGACTCACGAGCGGGACGTCGCTCGCTCCGAGGCCGGAGTACTCCTCCGCCTCGCAGCCCGTGGTCAGCCGTCGCAGCCGCCCGTTCGCGCGGCCGGCGCCCGAGTAGCTCAGCACCTGGAAGTCGCGCTCCTCCCGCAGCTTGCGGCCGCCGACGCTAATCGAGGCTCGCCTGAGGTCGAAGTACGGAAAGCGAACCAGCTGCAGCCGCACCGTCCAGCCGGCCTCGCGCAGCCGCTCGGCCACGTAGTCCACGGACGCCCGGTCGCCCGGTGTGCCCGCCGTACGCGTGCCGCCGCTCCCGCCGGCTATGTCCTGGAGCGCGCCGAGGTGCTCCCCGAGCTCGGCTTCGGTGATCGCCCGCGGTGGCGAGGGCTCGGGTGCCGGCTCACTCTCCCCGCCCGAGTCGCAGCCCACGAGCAGGGCCACGACGAGTAGCAGGGGGAGCAGGCGCACCCCCTGTGTTCTACTGGGCCGCCGCGGCCGCCGCGAAGCCCGATGGCGGCCGGTGCAGCTCGCTGGCGCTCACGATCCGGTCCACGAGCCCGTACTCCACCGCCTCCTCCGCGCTGAAGAAGCGGTCGCGCTCCATGTCCTCGTGCACCTCGTCCGTCGTCCTGTTCGTGTGCCTCGCGTAGATCTCCTCGAGCAGCCGGCGCAGCTCGAGCACCTCGCGAGCGTGGATCTCGATGTCCGAGGACTGCCCCTGGAATCCGGACGAGGGCTGGTGGATGAGGATCCTCGAGTTCGGCAGCGTCAGCCGCTTTCCGGGCGTGCCGCCGGCGAGGATCAGCGAGCCGGCCGACATCGCCATCCCGTAACAGATGGTCTGCACATCCGGGCGGATGTACTGGATCGTGTCGTAGATCGCGAGCCCCGCATGGAGCGATCCGCCCGGCGAGTTCACGTACACGGACACGTCCTTGTCCGGGTCCTCGGATTCGAGGTGAACGAGCTGCGCCACGACCAGGTTCGCGATCTCGTCGTCGATCGGGCGCCCGATGAAGACGATCCGCTCGTTCAGAAGGCGGGAGTAGATGTCGAAGGAGCGCTCGCCGCGCGCGGTCTGCTCCACGACCATCGGGACAAGCGAGCTCTGTGCGCGACCGATCTGCATTTCGTGTGCTCCTCTCGATAAGCTGCAACTGTCTGGTTGCATCACAATAGCAACCGTTCGGTTGCACAACGGAGGCGTTTCATGGAGCACACGGTTGAGCGAGAGCTGACGGTCCCGGAGGAAGCCGAGGAGGTCTGGCGCTCGCTGGCGGAGCCGGCCTGGCTGGGCGAGGACGCGACGATCGAGCTGCGCGAGGCGGGCGAGGTGCGCGTCGGCGAGCGCGACGGCTTCGTCGAGGAAGCCGACGCCCCAAGGCGACTCGTTTTCTGGTGGAGCGCACCGGACGAGGACGCGACGCGCGTGGAGATTGACCTGGACGAGACCGAGGACGGAACGCGCGTGCGGGTGACCGAGTCGCGTCCGCTCGAGATCCTGGACGGGCGCGACCTGGCCGTGGAGTTCGGCGGAGCGAGTGGCGGAGCGGGCCCGATGGCGCTGGCGGGTGGCGCGCTGGCCGGCGCGCTGCGCTGATGCCCGCAGCGGATCCGGCCGACGCCGTGTTCGCGGCGCTCTCGGACGGCACTCGCCGAAGCCTCTACTCCCTGCTGGGCCAGCACGGTGAGGCCACGGCAACCGATCTCGCCCGGGAGCTGCCGGTCACGCGCCAGGCGGTTCAGAAGCACCTGGGCACGCTCGCAGGCGCGGGGCTCGTGGCCACGCGCCGCTCTGGCCGCGAGGTGCTCTACCGCCCAACCCCGGCGCCAATGTCGGAGGCACTCGAGTGGATGGCCGACGTGGGCGCCCAGTGGGACGACCGCCTCGCGACACTCGAGCGGCAGCTGGCGCGCGGCCGTACCCTGTCCCCATGACCTCGCTCGCGGTCGGATTCGGACTCGGCTTCTTCGTGGGCGCCCAGCCGGGGCCGGTCTCGCTGCTGTGCATCCGCAGCGTGCTGCGCGGAGCGCTCGCAAGCGGCATCGCGATCGGCGCGGGCGCGGCGCTGATCGACCTGCTCTACGCCGGGCTCGGCCTGGCCGGCGCTGCGAGCCTGCTCGAGGCCGACGCCCTGCGCGTGGCATTCGGCCTTTTCGGCGCGCTCGTGCTCGGAGTGATCGGCGTGCGCACGCTCTGGGGCGCGTTCCGCGTGCGGCTGGGCGGTGAGGCCGACGAGGAGGTGGCGTCGCCCCTACGCGCGTTTGCGACCGCCGTGGCGGCCACCGCGTCGAACCCGCTCACGATCGCCACCTGGGCGGCGATCTTCACCGCCGCGTCCGTGGCGTCGGTGGGCGACGCCGCCAACTCCGCCGGCGGCGCCGCGCTGATGCTGGGCGGAGTGGCGCTCGGCACGCTCACCGCCTTCACCGCGCTCTCAGTTCTGGTCGCGCTCGTTCGGCAGCGCTTCGGCCCGCGGCTGCTCACGACCGTCGACGTCGTGGCTGGCGCCGGCCTGCTCGGATTCGCCAGCGTGCTCGGCTGGCGCACCGTCCACGACTCCTGAGGCGTCGTGCATCTCGTTCATCGCCTCCAGGCGCTCCTGGCGGTGTTGTTCGGCGTCCGGGTCGTGCCTGTCGGCGCGCACCGATAGGCCGATCCCGATCGCGAACGCGACCGCTATCCCGGCGAGACTCGGCACGGGGCCGATCTTCACGATGTCCTCGATCAACAGCTTCACCCCCACGAGGCCGAGCACCACGGCGATCGTCTCGTCGAGGTAGCGGAAACGGGCGATCAGGCTCTCCACCAGAACGAAGAGCGCCCTCAGGCCGAGGAGCGCGAACACGTTGCCCATCCAGATCAGCAGCGGGTCGCGCGTGATCGCGAAGGCGGCCGGGATCGAGTCGATCGCGAATGCGATGTCCGCGAACACGATCGCGGCGAGGCACAGGAAGACCGGCGTGGCGTAGCGCTTGCCGTCGCGCTTCACGAACCAGTGCGGGCCGTGGAACTCGCCCGTGACCGGATAGACCTTCCGAACGAGCCGCACCATCAGGTTCTTGTCGGGATCGACGTTCTCGGCCACACCGCGCCAGATCCGGTAGGCGAGCACGATCAACAGAGCCCCGAGCACGTAGATCAGGACGTGGACGCGCTCGAGCAGCTCCGTACCGCCCAGGATGAAGAGGCCGCGCAGCGCGAGCGCAGCGACGATCCCGAAGAAGAGCAGGCGCGGGCGGTGCTCGTACGGCACGCCGAAGTAGGCGAACAGGAGCAGGAAGACGAATAGGTTGTCGAGCGAGAGCGAGCGCTCGATCAGGTAGACGGTGGTGTAGGTGACCGCGTCCTGGCTGCCCTCGAGCAGCAGCACAGGGATGGCGGCGAGCAGGCTGAGCACGAGCCAGCCAACTGACCACCAGGCGGCCTCCTTGAAGCTGGGCTCGCGCCCGCGCGCGAAGAAATGCAGATCCAGCCACAGGAAGAAGATCAGGGCGGCGATCAACGCCGCCCAGGGAGCTAGGGACCCGACATCCACGATCGGGACCATAGAGTGAGGGCATGCTTGGTCATGTCGCAGTCGGCACCTGGAGCGGCGGGCGCTTCATGCGCTTCGGCGAGCCAATTTCCGACGAGCGGCTCGAGGCGCTGCTGCGCCCGGGCGCCGGAATCAACACGCTCATCACCGCGGACACCTATGGCGCGGGCGAGGCCGACACGCTGATCGGCCACGCGCTCGCCGGAGTGCCGCGCTCCGACTACGGCCTGGTCGGCGCCGTGGGCCACGACTTCTACGAGGGCGAGCGGGACGGCGCCAAGGGCTTTCCCCGCTTCACAGATCCGCGCCTGCGCAGCCCCGAGGGCTACCGCGACTACCTGCGCATGGCGGTGGAGCGCAGTCTCGAGCGGTGCGGAGTGGAGTCCTTCGACCTGCTGCTGCTGCACAACCCCGACCGCCGCGGCTTCGAGTCGCCCGAGGTGTGGGAGGCGCTCCGCGGGCTGCGCGACGAGGGGCTGACACGCGAGCTCGGCCTGGCCCCCGGCCCGGCCAACGGCTTCACGCTCGACGTGATCGGCTGCTTCGAGCGCTACGGAGAGCTGATCGATTGGGCGATGCTGATCCTCAACCCGTTCGAGCCCTGGCCCGGCGAGCTCGCGCTCGACGCCGCCGTGCGCCACGACGTGAAAGTGCTCACGCGCGTGGTGGATTACGGCGGGCTCTTCCACGACGACGTGCTCCCGGGACACAGCTTCGAGCGGCACGACCACCGCGGCTTCCGGCCCGAGGGCTGGGTCGAGGCGGGTCGCGAGCGGCTCGAGCGGATTCGCCCGATCGGCGATCGGCACGGGCTCACGCCGCTTCAGCTCGCCTGCGTGTGGAACCTGGCCCACGAAGCGGTCGAGTGCGTGGCGCCGACGCTGATCCAGGAGCCGGGCGCGGGCGCCAAGCCGATCGAGCGCAAGCGCGAGGAGCTCGCGGCGGTGCCGGCCGAGCCGGTGCTGAGCGACGAGGAGCTGGCCGAGATGCGCGCGGTGGGCGACAACCGCGGCTCGATGCTCTTGAAGGGCGCGACACCCGACCACGAGGGCGAGGAGCGCCCGGACCGCTGGGAGCTCAGCCCGGAGCAGGCCGAGCTGGCTGCTCGCTGGGGCATCGACCCCGAGCGCGACCTGCGCAAGAGCGCAGCGCCGGTCTAGGGCGTCTGCAAGAGCTCGGCGCAGCGCTGGAGGGCGTCGGTGTCCTCCGGCTGCGCCTTGTCGAGACAGTCCTTGTACTCCTTGAAGTCCTGGGCCTCAGGGGTGGTGCCGTCATCGGACGGGGCCTCCGGCGCCGTTGGCTGCGAGCCGCCGAGCCCGGGGATCGTGCCGCCGCCGAGTGAGGTCGTCAGATCGGAGAGCGGCCGCGGGTTCGCGGGCGCCTCGATCTCCTGGTCGCCGTTCACCTTCGAGAACTCCACCTCGAACTCGATCGCGCCGGACTGGATCCCGCCGAGCGACTCGCGGCTCTCCTCGGGCACGTCGAACTCGATCTTCCCGGCCACGCGCCGGATGATGTCGTCGTCCTTGCCGACGTAGACGTGGAACGTGGGGTCGCTCACGACCTCGCCGACCTTGCGGATGTCGTCCTCGCTCAGCGGTTTAGGCGGCTTCTGGCCGGTTGCGCCGCCGATCGTCGAGCCGGACTTGCGCACGAATGCGTTCAGGTTGCGCATCACCGCCTCGACGTCGAGCTTCCCGGACACGTGGCGTGTCTGCACGCCGGCGATCTCCTCGTCGCCCTCGTCCTTGGCCTCGGAGAGCCAGCTGCGGGGATCGAGACCGAGCGCCCGCAGCGACCCGCGCTTGTCCTTGTTCTGCGCGATCGCGCGGTTGGCCTGCGCCACCTGGGCCGCCGGCTGCTCGTAGTAGATGTCCTGGAACTTCACGAAGGCCCGGTCGCCAGTGGAGAGGAAGCCGGTGGTCACGGTCTGGCCGCCGCCGTCGGTGCCGATCTTCAGGTCGACGTCCACCGACGGCAGCTTGTCGTCGTTGGTCCTGAACGGGCCGGAGGCGCTGATCCGAACGGGCTTGTCGAGCCCGGGACTACCCTTCAGCTGGATCGAGGCGTCGATCTTCAGGTCGGCGCTCTTGATCGACGAGCTGAAAGCCTTGTCGAGAACGTCCTGGACGTCCTCCTTGTCGTCGCCGCCGCCGCAGGAGGCCAGGGCCAGCGTGGCGAAGAGCATGACAGGGAGCAGGCGACGCACGCGGCGCAGACTAGCTGGGCCACCGCAACTCGATGCAATCTCGGACGTTGGACAACCAGATGGGGTACGTGAAGCGAATCGCAGGGATCGCCGCGGTCGCGGCGATCGCAATCGCCGCGCCGGCCAACGCCGGTCAGGTGATCGTCGTGGACGGCAATCACGCCCAGCGCGTGGAGGATCCGGCCGTTCCGACACGAGCGGAGATCGCCCTAGAGGCGCCGGCGGTCGCGAGCGCCTCGCGCGTGCGTGCCCGGGCATCCACGAAGAGCGGCCGGCGCGCGGTCTATGCGGCGCTTCGGAAGGAGCTCCGCCGCAAGCGCATCAGCAAATCCGCCTACCGGCGCTGGCGCGCGACCTACGTGCGCTCGCTTCGCACGCTCAGGCGTCTCAGCGGGGCGCGCGCGGCCCAGTTGAGCTACGTGCTCACGTCGGTCGAGTCGCTGGCCCTGCGCCGCCGCCTCGGCGCGACCCGCATGCCGGTGGCGTTCCTCCAGCTCGAGCGCAACCGCCAGTACTGGCCGCGGAAGCCCTACCCCGCCCCGGGCGACCAGGTGAGCTTCCGAGGCAGCGAGGTCCTCTTCCAGTACTTCGCGGGCGAGGGCCTCCAGCTGCACCCGCTCTCCACCTTCAAGAAGGCCAACCACCTCCACGGCTTCTGCGAGCGCAAGGAGGCGAGCTGCGACGAGCGGGCGCTGCGCCGCATCCTCGACGAGATGACGAAGCTCGCCGTCAAGCGCGGGCGCAACTTCATCGCGTGGGAGTACCTCTTCTACTTCGGCGGCGGCACGCCCCCGTGGATGAGCGGGATGGCCCAGGCCACCGGCATCCAGGCTCTGGGCCGCGCAGCGACGCTGCTGGGTGAGCCGAAGTACCTGGACACGGCCCGGCGGGCACTCGGCGCGTTCGAGACCCGCCCGCCGACCGGCGTCCGCACGACCGGTTTCCGCGGCGGCGTGCACTACCTCCAGTACTCGTTCGCGCCGCGCCTGTTCATCTTCAACGCGTTTCTCCAGTCCCTGATCGGGCTGCACGACTTCGGCCAACTCGCCGACGACGAGCGGGCGCGGGGCCTCTTCCGCGCCGCCGAGCCGGAGGCGCGCCAGGAGATCCCGTACAGCGACGTGGGTGACTGGTCGCTCTACAACTACGCCGGTCATGAGTCCAACGGCGACTACCACGAGCTGCTGCGCGAGTTCCTGGAGAGCATGTGCACCCGCCGGCTGGGCGCTCTCTACTGCGACTACGCACGCCGCTACCGCGGCTACCAGATCGATCCGCCCGAGCTCACCTGGCAGGGCCCGAATGTCGCGACGGAGGACCAGCCCGCCACGATCCGCTTCAACGTCTCGAAGCTGTCCGCCATCGAGGTGAAGGTCACGAACCCGAGCGGAAAGCTCGTCTTCAGCCGCCTGGCGACGTTCCGCCGCGGCGACGGCGGCTTCACCTGGACCCCCCACGGGCCCGGGCTGTTCAGGGTGAGCGTCGCCGCGAAGGAGCTGCGCACGGGCCTCGGCAAGCGCGACCGCGACAGCGGCGAGATCGAAGTGGAGAACCGGCCGGGCTGACTAGAGTGCGGCGCTTGATGGCGCCCCGCACAATCCTCTACACAGGCAAGGGCGGAGTCGGCAAGACGAGCGTGGCCGCCGCGACGGCGCGCAACTGCGCGGCCGCCGGCCTCCGCACCGTCGTCCTCTCCACGGACCCCGCCCACAGCCTCTCCGACTCGCTCGAGGCCCCGCTCGGGGCCGAGCCGACCCAGATCGGAGCGAACCTGTTCGGGCAGGAGGTGCAGGCCCAGGAGGAGATGGAGCGCCACTGGGACGGCGTCCAGGGCTGGCTCGGCGACCTGCTCGCGGAACGCGGCATCGACCGCATCTCGGCCGAGGAGCTGACCGTCCCGCCCGGGATGGACGAGCTCTTCTCGCTGCTCTGGATCAAACGCCACCACGAGGAGGGCGAGTTCGACTGCGTGATCGTGGACTGCGCGCCCACCGGCGAGACGCTGCGCCTCCTGTCGTTCCCCGACGTGGTCACCTGGTGGCTCGAGCGCATCCTGCCCTCGCAGCGCCGGCTCGCGCCGTTCGCCCGCACGCTCTTCGACATGCCGCTGCCGGGCGAGGCTGTGTTCGACGACGTGGAGCGGCTCGCGCGCAACCTCGTGGCGATGAACGGCATCCTGCGGGACCGCTCACGCACGACGATCCGGCTCGTGACGAGCCCGGACCGGATGGTGGTGAAGGAGTCGATGCGGACCTTCACCTACCTGAACCTGTACGGCTATCTGACCGACGCGGTGGTGGTGAACCGGCTGCTGCCGCCGGACGGCTACTTCGCCGCCTGGCGCGAGGCGCAGGAGGAGCAGCTCGAGCTGGTGCGCTCGGCCTTCGCGCCGGTGCCCGTGCTCACCGCGGACTACTTCGAGCGCGAGGTTGTGGGCGGCGACATGCTCGACCGCCTGGCGGGCGCGGTCTTCGGGGACGAGGATCCGGCCGCGATCCTGTACGACCGGCTCTCACAGGAGCTCGTCACGAACAACGGCAGCGCGACGCTGCGCGTGGCCGTGCCGTTCGCCGAGCGCGGTGACCTGAGCCTGAAGAAGATCGGACTCGAGGTGATCGTGAGGGTGGGTGGCCAGAAGCGGACGATCATGCTGCCGCCGGCGCTGTCCGCCTACGCGGCGGCCGGCGCCCGCTTCGAGGACGGCGCGCTCGAGATCAAGTTCGAGAAGGGGCCCGATGGAACCGACTGACGAGCCGCCGCGCCCGGACGGCGAGCCGCGCCCGAACGGGGAGCACCGCCCCCCGGATCCCGCCGCGCTCTTCGTGATGCTCGACGGAATGCGCCGGATGGCGCCGCGCGAGCTGGAGGGGCAGGTCACGAACCTGATCCGCGAGTTCCTCCTGACGCTGCGCTCGCTGATCGACTGGTACCTGGAGCGCCTCGACCGCGAGCCGCAGGAGACCAAGATCGAGGACATCCCGATCGACTAGGCCCCTACCCCTCCCGGCCGCCTTCCGGGAAGTGCGGCAGGTGGCCGCCGGCGTCGTGGAGGATCAGGTTCCATAGGCGGCGCACCTCCTTCGGGTGGCGGCGCGCGACGTTCCTGAACTCGCCACGGTCGTGGCGGCGGTCGTAGAGGCGCAGCTCCTCGCGGCGGTTGCCAGCGATCAGCAGCCAGCGGTCGTCGCCCGCGCTCACGTAGGTGTTGTACGCCGCCGTCCTGTAGCCGCGCTTCTTGCGCGGCTGCCTGCCGTTGAAGAGCGGGGAGAGGTCGGCGCCGTTCATGCCGCGCGGCTCGTCGACTCCCAGCATCGAGAGCACCGTGGGGCCGATGTCGTGCGTGGACGCGTAGTAGCTGCTCGTCCTGCCCTTTGCCTTGCCGGCGGGATGGCGCATCGCCATCGGCACGTGGGTCAGCTCCTGGTGCATCTCCGTGTAGCGCTTCCCCACCCAGCCGTGCTCGCCCAGCAGCACGCCGTGGTCGCTCACGAGGACGAGCAGCGTGTTGTCGGCGAGACCCAGGTTCTCGAGGCGGTCGAGGAAGCGGCCGAGCCACACGTCCACGAGGGTGACCTCCGCGGCATACAGCTGCCGGATGCGGCGGAGCAGCCGGCGACCGTGGTCTATGTCGCTGGTGCGGGCCGCGGGTGTCTCGTACGGCTGGATCGGCTCCAGGCCGCCGCCGACGCGCGCAGGGCCGTACATGTCGATCAGGCGCCGCGGCGCGTCCCAGGGCTCGTGTGCGTCGAACGAGTCGATCACGAGAGCGAACGGCTGCGGGCGCGTGCGAGCCCACTCGATCCAACCCATCGCCTCGCGGAACACCTTCGCCGCGTTGTAGTCCTTCTCATCGCGGCCGGGCGGGTTCATCGCCAGGTAGTTCGCCATGCGCCGCTCGTGGGTGGTGCCCCGAAGCGCCCTCGGCACGTAATGGTCCAGCTCCCGCCGGCGCGGCAGGTGGGGCGGGCGCCGCTGAACGGGCACCTGCCCCTCCACCAGCTCTACGCGGTCGAACTTGGCCCGGAAGCGCCTGTGGACGGGAAGCAGGAGGTGCGGGTTATCGGTCACATAGCCGGTTGTCCAGCCCGCCTTTCGGAGCGTCGCGGTCCACATCTCGCCGTCGCTTCCCACCGGCTCCCAGCCCGGCTGTGGCGGGAGGTCGCGCCAGTGCGGCCGCCAGCCCCGGAACGGGAAGGTGCGCCTCCCGGCCATGATCGCTCGGCGCGCGGGGATGGTCGGCATGCCCTCCGGATAGGCATTCAGGAAGCGCACCCCCTGGCGCCCGACCTTGTCCCAGCTCGCCGTGCGCGCGCGGCTGCCGTAGATGTGATCCGCGCGCAGGCTGTCCATCACCACCACCACCACGTTCATGGGGGGCGGTGCCTGGGCGCCCGCGCCGTGGGAAGCGAGCAGCGTGAGGCCGGCCGCGCCGGCTCCCCCCGCGCGAAGCAGCTCGCGCCGCGAGACTGCGGGTGCTCGGCACCGCCCGCTCGCGGGTCTGGCATCCGGCGGCATGCCCCGGCTACCGGCCCTTGGTGATGTCGATCGAGCGGATCGCGTGCTCGTCAGGCAGCTTTCGGAGCACCTCGCGCACGATGTCGTGGACGTCGCGCTCGTCGTGCCCGAAGTCGTCCAGGAACGACTTCAGCGCCGTGTGGGTGATCTTCAGCTGGGCGGGAGTCAGGTCGAGCCGGTAGGCGATCTCGTCCGGCCCGATGAGGTGCAGCTCGTCGTCGGCCATGAGTGCTCGACAGCGTACAAAGTAGGCTTGGAGCGTGGCCAAGACCTGGGTGCTCACCGGCTCACTCGACAACTTCCGCGCCACCCGCGAGCACGGCTTTCGCGTGATCGGTGCGAAGGAGGGCCGGCGCGGAATGGCCGAGCAGATCGCACCCGGCGACCTGATCGTCTTCTACCTGACAGGCATCCAGGCGTTCGGAGGCATCGTCCGCGTGACCGGCGAGATGTACGAGGACCGCGAGAAGATCTGGCCGGGGAAGCCGGGCAAGGTGGACGCCTACCCGTGGCGCTTCGAGACCGAGCCGGAGATCGTGCTCGATGAGGACGACTTCGTCCCGGCCGTCGAGTTCGTCGGACAGCTGGAGCACATCGCCAAGTGGCCGGTGGAGCACTGGCAGCTGGCCTTCCAGGGCCAGCTCAGGACGGTCTCCGATGCCGACGCCAAGCTGCTCGAGCGCCGCATCCGCGAGGGCGCCCGCGCCGCGGCGTGATCCACGCTCGCCACTACACACTCGAGGAGGCCTCCGAGCTGCTCCCGAGGGTCGTCGAGATCGTCGAGCGCATGCGAGTGGCCCGCGACCAGCTCGGGGACCGCGAGGCGCGCGATGCCCTCTCGGAGGCGGGGCCGACCAATGGCGGCGGAATACCCGGGCGCACCGTCTCGCAGGGCTTCCTCGAGCTGCGCGACTCGATGATCGAACTGCGTGAGCTCGAGATCGTCATTCGCGACCTCGACCGCGGACTGCTCGACTTCCCGTCGCTCCGGGACGGCCGCGAGGTCTACCTCTGCTGGCAGGAGGGCGAGGACGCCATCAAATTCTGGCACGAGCCCGACGCCGGGTTCGGCGGCCGCAAGCCGCTCGACGATGGCTGAGTTCGCCACCCGCCTCTTCCGGGCCGCGCGCCTGCTCAACTTCGAGCAGCGCCTGGCGGGTGCGGCCGCCGTCCTCCTGATCGTCAGCACATTCGGCCCGTTCTCGTTCGTCGAGGCCGGGGAGCTGCTGCTGGCGGGCGGAGTGCTCACGTTGCTCTTCGCGCGCGCCGAGGGCAGGCGCTTCCACCTGCCCTTCGGCGACGGCACCGCGATCGCCGCGGCGGGCATCTGGGCAGGTGCGCTGATCGTCGCGCGCCTGTTCGACCGCCCACTCGGCCAGAACCTGCTGGCGCTGGCCTGCGCGGTGGTCCTGTTCCTCGCGGGCGCACGCGAGCGCGCCAAGCGGCCTGCCGACGACCTGCCTCCCGAGCACGAGACCCCGCCAATCCGCAAGCGCCGCCCGCCACGCCGGCCAGGCGCGGCCGCCGAGGCCACCACGGAGCCACTGCCCCCGCCCGAGTTCAAGCCCTACGAGCCGCGCTCCGGCGAGCAGCTGCATCTTGGGCCGGACGACCAGGAAGACTCATGAGGGCCACGCCCACCGCGGCCGCAACGATCTGCAACGTGGCCGCCACCACGAGCGCCTCCGCGGATCCGAGGCCGGTGACGACCGCGCCGGCCAGCGCGGCACCGAGCGCGAACGATCCCACCTTCAGCCCCACCGCACTCGTGAACACCTGCCCGTAGAGCGAGGGCGGCACGTACTGCTGGCGCACGGCGAACTGGGACGCCAGCGCTGGCCCGTCGACCAGCGACGCGAGCGCGACCAGGACGAGGAACACCGGCAGCGAGTCGGCGAGCGGCCAGCTCAGCATCAACAGTCCGAAGGTCGCGTAGCCGCCGACCACGATCCGCTCGGGCGGGAAGCGCCGCTGGATTCGCACCAGGCTCAGCGCTCCCAGCGTCGAGCCGACGGCGAACGCGGCCCACATGTAGCCGGACGCGCTGCGCTCCACGCCGAGGTGGTCGACCGCGAACAGGGGGAAGGCAACCGTGAGCAGGCCGAGGCCGGCCATGCCGAACGCCGCGGCCGCGGTCACGCCGCGCAGCTGCGGCACGAGCACGATCTGGCGCAACCCGTCCGCGGCGATCCCCCACAGCGTGCGCCCGTCCGGCCGGTCGGGCGGCGAGTCGAGGCCTGGAATCCGCACGATCAGCCCCAGCGCCGCGAGCGCCAGCGCGGCCTCCACCAGCAGCGGGATCTCCGGCCCGGCCACCGCGGACAGGGTGCCCGCCAGCGCGGGGCCGAGCACGAGCGCCGAGTTGAAGCTGGTGGTCTCCACCGCATTAGCGGGAGGCAGCAGCTCGCCCGGAACCAGCGTCGGGATCATGCTCGTGAAGCCGCCAAACGAGAGCGGATAGGTGATGCCCGCGGGCACGACGACGAGGGGGATCAACCAGGTGGGCGCGTGGCCGATGAGCAGCACGAGGGCCACCAGCACCGCGGCGATCACGATTTGGTCGATCACCATCAGCGTCCGGCGCCGCCCGGTCAGGTCGAGCCATGCGCCGAGCAGCGGCCCGCTGATCAGGCTCGGCAGGGTGATCGCCGCGACGGTGGCACCGGCGAGCCCGGGGCTGTCGGTCCGGTCGAGCACCAGCAGGACCACGCCGACCCCGAACATCTCGTCGGAGATCCGCGCGAGCGTGGCCGCGGACAGGAACTTCAGGTATCCGGGCTGAGCGCGCAGCCCCCTCAGCGAGTCGCGATCCATCAGCGTGCCGGGGGTATCGCCTGCGGGAAGCGAAAGCGGAAGTCGGGATCCACCTGCTTCTTGATCTCGCGCAGGCGCTCGAGGTTGGAGCCGTAGTAGGCCCGCTGCCAGTGCTCGAGCTGCGGGTCGATGTAGTTCTGGTACGCCTCGCCGGACACGTGCGGGCGCAGCGCGCGCCACACGCCGTTGATCCAGCGCCTGCTCGCCCTGCCGGCCGTGCCGCCATTGAAGTAGGCGAGGTACTGGAGCGAGAAGAGCATGTCGCGGTGCACGAACGCCGTAGCGTCGGGCGCGGGCCGGTTGAGCGCGCCGCCGTACGCGTCCAGGAGCAGCGCCCCCGAGCCGAGCGACGGGTTGCGCTGGCGTCGCTCGATCCAGTCGATCATGCTCGCCCGGCCCCTGGGCCCGATGCGCTTGTCGAAGTAGTCGGATTTGGCGAAGAAGCTCGAGCGCGTGGAGCGGTGGCACGCCGCGAAGCCGCCGTCGAGACAGCCGGCCCAGCGCAAGACGAGCGAGAAGTAGGTCGAGCCGCCGCTGCTGAGGCTCGCCCCTGCAACCCGCGTCAGCGGCCTCACGAGCCGACGCAGCTTCGCGAGGTCGCCGAGGTACTGCCCAACGGCGGCCACCCGCGGAGGGCCAGAGCCGCCGCTGGTGCCGAGCGAGAAGATCGAGGTGAGCGCGGGCGGCGCCTCCGGCGCGAAGCGCTGCCATGCCGCGAGCGCCTCCTCCGCCTGGGACCACGGCCACGAGATGCTGAACCACGTCCCGCCGGCTGCCCGGTGTGTCTTCAGGGTCAGCGCGGTCACGATCCCGAAGTTGCCACCGCCGCCGCCGCGGCACGCCCAGTAGAGGTCCTCGTTCGTGTCGGCGTCCACGTGCCGCACGCGCCCGTCCGCGGTCACGATGCGCGCCGCGAGCAGGTTGTCACTCGTGAGACCGAAGCGCCGGCCCGCGAGGCCGTGCCCGCCGCCCAGCGCGAGGCCACCGATGCCCACCGACGGGCACGAGCCTGAAGGGACGGTCACACCCCGGCGGGTGAGCGCGCGCTGCACGTCGATCAGCTGCGCGCCGGGGCCCACGGTGGCGCGGGCGCCGGCCACTTGCACTCCGCGCAGCTTCGAGAGGTCGAGCACCACGCCGTCGCCGGTGCTCGAATAGCCCGCGTAGCTGTGGCCGCCCGAGCGGGCCACCACGCGTACGTCGAAGCGGTCCGCCCAGCGCACCGCCGCAGCCACGTCGGCGCTGTTCTCAACGTGGACGACCGCATCGGGCCGGAGGCCCTCGAAGCGGCGGTTGTAGACGATCCGCGTGCTGTCGCGCGGGACGAGCACCCTTCCTCTGACCGCCGACCTCAGCTCGCGCAGCGCCCGCTTCGAGACGCCCGACGCCTCGGGCGGCAGCCGTAGGAGGATCGCGCCGCCCGCGGTGCCTACGAGGAACTGGCGACGGTCGAGGTCGGCCATCTGCTCATTCCAGCAGACCCCTCCGAGCTGTTGCTTTAAGACTCCTGAGCATGTGTCGGCGGCGACTCGAAATGCATCATCACGACGCGGGCCGGAAAGGCGTTGTCGCCGGACTTCTTGATTCGATCGGCGCTACGGGCCTGGATCTTCTCGGTCTCTTGAAGGGTCCGAGCAAGCAGGTCGTGAAGCTCCTTCCAGCCCGCCTCGTCGACCTCCATCGCGCTCCGAGTGAGGTGCCGATCGGGTCGCGCCTCGAACTTCCCGCTCTTGATCGAGTCGGAGACGTCCTCCCAGATCATCTGAAGCGCGACATCCGAGACCGCCTGCCGACCCGACTGGGGCAACCTCTTCCAGTCGCGATCGGTGAAGAACGGCCGCACGATGGCCCGGTAGTAGTGCTCGATGGCGCCGCGGCGTTGAGCCGTGCTCACCAGTTCGATGCAGCCAAGATCCTGAAGAGCCCGCACGTGGTAGCTCACATTCGGGAGCCGCTCGTCGATCATCTCCGAGATCTCGTTCGGACTCGCGACGCGCTCGTTCAGGATCGCAAGGATGCGTGTGCGCATCGGATGCGAGAGCGCCTTTGCGAGCCGCGGGTCGACCAGGTCCATGGTTTGGCGCGCCATGGAGCGACCTTATTCGAAACCGCGACCGCCAAGAGAAGTCGGTGACGGTCGCCGCGGCAAGCCTCGGTCCCAGCGGCTACGACGCGTTCGCGCCTCACCATGACGCATTCAGTGCGCCGCGCGCGCGCCGGCGCGGATCACATCCATGATCGCGTCGATCACGTCCGCCTGAGCTACCTCGCGATGCTCGTACCACCAGGCCGCGAAGGTCCGGATCGCCGTTGCGGTCAGGTCCACGGCAGCTCGCTCGTCACCGAGCTTCTCGGACCTGGCGAGCAACTCGCCGAGCGCCCGTTCGCGCTCCGTCGCAAGCCGCTGGTGCACGCTGATCAGCGCGGGCTCTGCGGGCGGATCGCGGAGCAGAAGCCGCCACGCCGCCGGCCGCTCGGCGAAGAAGCCCAGATAGGCGTCGAGTCCGGCCCGGAGCCGGGGTTCGGCGGGGTCGGCCGGCACCGCGCTCGCAACGTGCGCCAGCAGGTCGCGCGTCTGCGTCTCGGCAATCGCCTCGAAGAGCCCCGCCTTCGATCCGAAGTAGTGGTAGAGGACCGATTTCGCGATGCCGGCACGCTCGCCGATGTCGGCGATCGACGCTGCGTGGTAGCCCCGCTCTCCGAACAGCTCGAGCCCCGCCTCCAACACCCGCTCGCGACCGGGCTCGTCCGGACGAAGCTTCGCGCGCCGAGGGCTCAGGAGACGGACGTGACCAGGAACGTGTTGCTCACCGGGGCATCCGGGGAGATCGGCAGCGAGGTGGCCCGGCGGCTTGCGGCGAACGGTGTCCGCCTGGCCCTATCGGGACGGCGGCGCGAGCGACTCGAGCGGCTGGCGGCCGAGATCTCCGAAGCCGGCGGCGAGAAGCCGCTCGTGCTGCCGTGCGACCTGAGCCGTCCCAGTGCCGCCGCTGTGCTGGGCGGCCAGGCGCTCGACGGGCTCGGGCACGTGGACTCGCTGATCAACAACGCGGGCTCGAGCATCCAGGGGCTGAGCTGGGTGGTCGGCGACCGTGACCAGGCACGCTCCGTTTTCGAGACGAACCTCTGGAGCCCGCTCGCGCTTATCGCCTCCCTTGCCCCCGCGATGATCGCGCGCGGCCACGGCGCCGTGGTGAACGTCGGATCGATGGTCCAGGTTGCGCCGTTTCCCCATCTCGGGACGCTACTCGGCGTCGCGGGCGGCTCTGGCGCTCGCAAGCCAGGTGCTCGACATGGAGCTTGGCCCGCGCGGCATCCGAGTGGCGGAGGTCGCGCTTGGCCCGGTCGACACGCCGGCGTCGCAGGAGAACCGCGTGCTCGCCGGCGCCGACGAATGGATGGAGGGGCGGCCCGGGCTTGGGAACGTCGCGGCCGCGGCGGCCGCGATCGTCCGAGCAGCCGAGGGCGACGGCAGCGGAGTTAGCTTCTATCCCCGTGTATTGCGCTGGCCGCACCGGCTGCCCGGCCTGGGCCGCCGCTACAGCCGCCGCATGGCCAGGGGCGCTGACGTGCACGACGAGACGGTCCGATGACGAGCTAGGTGACGGCCGGCATCTCGCCATGCCGGTAGAACTCCACCGCCTCGGCTGGCAGCGGCGTGTTCCCGAGGATGAGGTCCGCCGACTTCTCGGCGGTCATCATCACCGGTGCGTAGATGTTCCCGTTCGTCACGTAGGGGAACACCGAGGCGTCCACCAGGCGCAGGCCCTCCACTCCGTGCACGCGCATCGTGAGCGGGTCCACCACCGCCATGTCGTCCGTGCCCATCTTGCAGGTGCACGACGGGTGCAGCGCGGTCTCGGCGTCCTTCGCGACCCAATCCAGGATCTGCTCGTCGCTCTCCACCTCGGCGCCGGGCGACAGCTCGCCGCCGCTGAAGGGCTCGAAAGCCGGGGCGCCGAGGATCCTGCGCGTCACGCGCACGGCCTCGATCCACTCGCGGCGGTCGTTCTCCGTCGAGAGGTAGTTGAAGAGCAGCGCCGGCTTCACGCGGGGGTCGCTGCTCACGGCCTTGCAGGTGCCGCGCACGTCCGAGTACATCGGGCCCACGTGCACCTGGTAACCGTGCCCGCCGCCGCCCTCGGGCAGGGTCCCGTCGTAGCGGACCGCGATCGGCAGGAAGTGGTACATCAGGTTCGGGTACTTCACCTCGTCGTTTCCGCGCACGAACCCGCCGGCCTCGAAGTGGTTCGTGGCGCCCGGTCCGGTCTTCCGCAGCAGCCACTCGAGACCCACGAGCGGCCGCCGCTTCATTGCGAAGTACGGCGCCATCGTGACCGGCTGCGTGGCGCTGTGCTGGATGTACACCTCGAGATGGTCCTGGAGGTTCTCGCCCACCCCGGGTAGGTCGGACACCACGTCGATCCCCAGGGAGCTGAGCTCGCTCGCCGCTCCGATGCCGGAGAGCTGGAGCAGCTGCGGCGAGTTGATCGCTCCGCCGCAGAGGATAACCTCGCCCGCGCTCGCCGTCCGGCTGCCGCGGCCGCGGCGCGAGTACTCGACGCCCACCGCGCGCTCGCCCTCGAACTTGATCTCGGTGGCGAACGCCCTCGTCTCGACCGTGAGGTTCGGGCGATTCATCACGGGGTGCAGGTACGCCCGCGCGGCCGAGAGGCGCTTGCCGTCGTGCACGTTGCGGTCGAACGCGGCGAAGCCCTCCTGGCGATAGCCGTTCACATCGTCGGTGAGCGGATAGCCGGCCTGCTGGACGGCCTCGAAGAACGCGTCGAAGAGCGGGCCCTTCGCGGGACCGCGCTCGAGCACGAGCGGTCCGTCGTGCCCCCGGAACGGATCGTCAGCGGCGGCCGCCAGGCAGTTCTCCATCCGTTTGAAGTACGGCAGGCAATGCGCGTGGTCCCAGGTCTCCATGCCGGCGTCCGAGGCCCAGCGCTCGTAGTCCAGCGGGTTGCCGCGCTGGAAGATCATGCCGTTGATGGAGCTCGAGCCGCCGAGCACCTTGCCGCGCGCGTGGTACACCCGCCGCCCGCCCATGTGCGGCTCCGGCTCCGACTCGTACTTCCAGTCGTAGAAGCGACTGCCGATCGGAAACGCGAGCGCCGCCGGCATGTGGATGAAGACGTCCCACGGGTAGTCGGAACGTCCGGCCTCCAGCACGAGCACACTGGTCCCCGCGTCCGCCGAGAGGCGGTTGGCGAGCGCGCTGCCCGCCGACCCACCTCCGACGATCACGAAGTCCCAGTGTTCGCTCAAGAGCTAGCCGCCAGTTCCTGCTTCGGCGTTTCCTTCTTCGGGTCGATGAACGGCTTCTCCACCACGACCGCGGAGGTCATCCCCTCCGGCCGCTCGACCTCGAGCTCCGTGCCGAGCTCGGACTGCTCGGTAGGCACCATCGCGTAGCCGATGTTCTTCTCGAGCCGCGGCGAGAAACAGGCCGACGTGATCCTCCCGATGGCGCTGCCGTCCTTGTGGACCGGGAACACGTCGATCATCGAGCCGTCGTTGTACGAACCGAGCTGCTCACCGCCGATCTCGACGCCGACCAGCTTGCGCTTGGGGCCCTCTTCCTTGATCTTGTGCAGGGCCTCCCTGCCGATGAAGTCGGTGCCCGACTCGAGGTCGACCATCCAGTCGTAGCCCATGCCGACCTCGTAGGGGTTCGTGTCGAACCACATGTCGCAGCCGGGGCCGAGAGCGAGGATGCCGCCCTCGATACGGCGGATGTGGCACGGGCCGATCACCTCGAGTCCATGCGGCTTGCCCGCCTCGAGCACGGCGTCCCAGAGCTTGACCCCGTTCTTGCTGGCGTCGTACAGGTAGATCTCGAAGCCGAGCTCCGACGTGTAGCCGGTGCGCGACACGAGCACCTTCATTCCGTTCAGCTCGTACGGCCGCAGGAAGTAGTACGGGATCTCGAGGATGCTGTCGCCGAACAGGTCCACCATCACGTCCTTCGACTTCGGCCCCTGCACCTGCACGGGGCCGACGTCGATCTCCTTGATCGTCACGTCGTGGCCCGAGTTGTGAGCCACGCCGCGTGCCCACAGCTCCACGTCGCTGTCGGCGAGCGAGAGCCAGAAGCGGTTCTCCTCCACGCGCAGCAGTACGGGGTCGTTGATGATCCCGCCGTCGGGCAGGCAGAGGAAGACGTACTTGCACTGCTCGACGGCGCACTTGTTGAGGTCGCGGGCCACGAGCAGATTGGTGAACTCGAACGCGTCCGGCCCGCTGATCTCGATCTGGCGCTCGACGCCCACGTCCCAGAGCGTCACGCCGTTCAGCAGGTGCCAGTACTCCTCGACCGGGTCGCCGTAGTGCCGCGGGTGGTACATGTGGTTGTAGACGCTGTACAGCTGGACGCCATGCCGGCGCGACGCGTAGAAGTACGGGGACTTGCGGAGTCGCGAGTACAGCATGATCCCCGGGTTCTCGTTCACCTGTGTCAAGGGGTCTCCTCCTGGTTCCTCAGGCGGTCGACGAGCTGCCGCCGCCAGATTTCGGTTTTCTCGATCTCGTTGAAGGTGTACACGTGGACTCCGCCGACCCTGGCCGCCGGGTCGGCGAACGACGGGGCCAGCGCGACGAGCAGCTCGGTGGGCGTGTAGGTGCGCGGCGCAAAGAAGCGGCGCAGCAGGCCGCGCTTCCCGCGCAGGAAGCGGACCGACTGCCCCAGCCCGATCCGCAACGAGGTTCGAAGCAGCTTGCGGGACTCCACCGCCCCCGGAACCCCGATCCAGATCGGCAGCGCGGTGCCGCGCTCGCGCACACGCCGGATCCAGGTGCGGACGACGTCCGCGTCGAAGCAAATCTGGCTGACGATGTAGGTCGCCATCGGCTCCTTCTCGAACATCGCCTCAATCGTGGTCTCGTCGCTGATGAGGTGGTGGCTCTCCGGGTAGCCGGAGATGCCGACCTCGGCGAACCCCTCGCGCAGTCCCGCCATGGCCGAGAGGAGCTCGGCGGCGCCCTCGAACTCGCCCGCCGGCTGGCGCGCATCGCCGGCGATCACGAACGCCTCGCGAACGCCCGCGTTCCGCAGCCGCAGGACGACCTCCTCGAGGTGCGCGCGGTCGGCGATCTGCCGAGCCGCCAGGTGCGGGACGACCTCGTAGCCGCGCGGCGCGAGCTCCTCGGCCAGGCCGAGCGTGGCCTCGAGCCCCCGCGCGGGCGAGGACGTGACCGTGACCTTGCGGCCAGCGGGCACGTGCTCGAGCACGTCATCGGCGATCCCGTCGAGCGGCAGGATCTCGTAGCGGGGCCGCTCGAGCGCTTCGACCAGGGACGGGCCGGCGGCGGACGAGCGCTCCGGCGTTCGGATCTCAGTCATGGTCATGGGGCGGCGGCGGGGGGCACCTCACGCAGCACGCGTCCTGATATATCAGTTCGCGGGCTCGGGGGTCAAACTCAGTTCACGGGCTCGGTGGTCAACCCAGCCGCCCGAGCGCCTCGTCGAGGCCGATCCGCCGGTAGGTCTCCACGGGCACGCCGTTCTCGACCAGGTCGCGGCGTCGGGCGAGAACGCGCTGCCGCGAGTCGCGGTCGACCTCCCCCGCGCGGGCGGCGATCGCATCGGCGTGCTCCTCCTTCCCCTCAGCCCGGAGTATTGCGATGCGCGCCTCCGGGTCCAGAATCGCCTCGACATAGCCCTCGGTCACCGGGTTGCCGGCGATCCGAACGTCGGCGCCCTCCACCCGGCCCGCAGGCGAGTACGCCAGACAGGTCTCGATGCGGCTGTGGGCGCTCGCCCGCGAGGCCAGGTCGGACGGCGGCTCGCCCGCGGCGCCGTCTTCGACCACGAGCCGCGTGATCGCGCGATCGTTGACGGCCTCGAGCACGCGGTCGGCGTCGGCCGGCACCAGCACCTCCTTGTGCCGCGGCCAGACGTCGAGCCGCCCGTGATCCCCGAGTGGCCGCCCGACGTGGAACAGGAAGTAGTCGGGATAGACGACGAAGTCGGGCCCGCGGGCGCGCTGGATGTCGTAGAAGGCGGTGATCGTCGCCGTGATTAGCGCGCTCGCGCCGACCGCCCCGCACGGCTGGGTCAAGACCACACCGAGCCGGTCCTGCTCATGGAACCCCTCGAACAGCCCCTCGAGCGGTGTAGCGGTACCGCCGACCTCGATCTCGAAGGACGCGCTGCTGAGTTCGCGCGACGAGTGCACCCGTGTGATATATCAGTTTCCTGGCCAGCCCCAACCCCGAGGTGATCCCTGTGGCAGACGAGTCCGGAGCAGCGAGTTCCCTGCCCCCGAAGGCGCGCGTGGTCGTCATCGGCGCGGGGATCGTGGGCAACAGCCTGATAGGCCACCTCGCTCACCTCGGCTGGAAGGACCTCGTCCTCATTGACAAGGGCCCACTGCCCAACCCGGGCGGCTCGACGGGGCACGCGTCGAACTTCATTTTCCCGGTGGACCACTCGAAGGAGATGACCGCGCTCACCGCGGACAGCCTGCGCCAGTACGAGAACCTCGGCGTGCTCACCGTCTGCGGCGGCATCGAGGTGGCGCGCACCGAGGAGCGGATGGAGGAGCTGCGCCGCCGCATGGCCTCCGCAAAGTCGTGGGGCATCGACGACGTCTCGCTCGTCACGCCCGCCGAGATCAAGGAGCTCGTCCCCTTCATCGACGAGAGCGTGATCGTCGGTGGCTTCTACTCGCAGGGCGTGGGCGTGGTGGACTCCCTGCGCGCCGGCACGCTGATGCGCGAGCAGGCGCAGGAGACCGGCGCCGCGACGGTGTCGGCGAACACCGAGGTGCTCGGCATCGACGTGGAGGGCGGGCGCGTGAGGCGCGTTCGCACCGACCGCGGGGATGTCGAGGCGGAGTTCGTGGTGATCGCCTGCGGCGTGTGGAGCCCGCGGCTCGCGCGGATGGCGGGCGCGTCGATCCCGCTCACCCCGGCCGTGCACCAGATGATCGACGTGGGTCCGGTGCCGCGCTTCGAGACCTCGAAGAGCGCGATCGAGTTTCCGATCGTCCGCGACATGGACACGAACATGTACGAGCGCCAGGACGGCAGCGGCCTCGAGGTCGGCTCGTACGCCCACCGGCCGATCCTGCACGACCCCGACGAGATCCCCTCGATCGAGGAGTCCGCGCTCACCCCCACCGAGCTGCCGTTCACACAGGACGACTTCGTCCAGCAGATGGAGCACGCGCTCGAGCTGGTGCCGGAGATCCTGGGCGACGAGTCCGTGGGCATCAAGTACGCGATCAACGGCCTGCTCTCGCTCACGCCCGACGGCCTTCCGATCCTCGGCGAGACCTCGGAGGTGCGCGGCCTCTGGTCGGCCGCCGCGGTGTGGGTCAAGGAGGGGCCGGGCGTCGGCCGCGCCCTCGCCGAGTGGATGGTGAAGGGTGAGCCCGAGATCGATCTCCAGGCATCCGACGCCGCTCGCTTCTACGAGCACCAGAAGACCACGGAGCACGTGCACGGCCGCGCCGCCGAGGGCTTCAACAAGACCTACGGCATTGTGCATCCCGGCGAGCAGTGGGAGTCGGCGCGCCGCGTGCGCCTCTCGCCCTACTACGAGCGGGAGGCAAATCTCGGCGCGGTGTTCTACGAGGCCGCCGGCTGGGAGCGCCCACACTGGTACGAGTCGAACAGCGGCCTGCTCGAGGAGTTTGCGGACCAGGTGGGTGACCGCGAGGCCGAGTGGGACTCGCGCTGGTGGTCGCCGATCATCAACGCCGAGCACCTGGCGATGCGCGACCGCGCCGCGATGTTCGACCTGACCGCGTTCTGCGTGTTCGACATCGTGGGGCCCGGGGCGCTCGAGTGCGTGCAGAAGGTCTCCATGCGTCAGATGGACGCCAAGATCGGCAAGGTGGTCTACACGCCCGTGCTCACGCCGAACGGCGGCTTCCGCTCGGACCTGACCGTGATGCGGCTCGGCGACGAGCACTTCCGCGTGGTCACCGGCGGCGCGCACGGGATGGCCGACCTGAAGTGGTACCGCGACCACCTGCCGGACGACGGCACGGCCCAGGTCTTCGACCTCACCTCGAGCTGGACCACGCTCGGGCTCTGGGGCCCGCGCGCTCGCGACATCATGCGCGAACTCACGCGCGATGACATGTCGCATGAGGGGTTCCCATTCGCCACCTGTCGTGACATCGAGATGGGGCCGCTGCGCGTGCTCGCCTCGCGCATCTCGTACGTGGGCGACCTCGGCTGGGAGCTGTACGTGCCGATCGAGCAGGGCGCGCGGCTGTGGGACATGGTCGCCGAGGCCGGCGACCCGCACGGGATCGTGCCGGCCGGCATCGGGGTTTACGGCACCACGGGCCGACTCGAGAAGTGTTACCGCGCGTTTGGCTTCGAGCTCGATGGCGAGTACAACGTGGTCGAGGCCGGCATGGCGTGGGGCAAGGTCAAGGACCAGGACTTCGTGGGCAAGGAGGCGCATGTCCGCCACCGTGAGGAGGAGCCGGCAACCGTGATGTGCACGATCACGGTGGACGACCACACCTCTGCGAGTGGCGCGAAGCGCTACATGCTCGGCGGCGAGCCGATCGTCACGCGCGACGGCGAGCCGCTGGTGGATTCGCACGGCCGCCGCTCGTACGTCACGAGCGCGGGCGCGGGCCCATCGGTGGGCAAGCACATCCTGCTCTCCTACCTGCCGCCCGAGTACGCGAGCGTCGGACAGGAGCTGGCGGTCGAGTACATGACCGAGCGCTACCCGGTGACCGTGGAGTGCGCGGACTCCACGCCGCTCTTCGACCCGGACAACGAGCGCGTGAAGGCGGCGGATCCGATCCCGGCATGAGAATCCTCGTCTGCGTCAAGCGCGTGCCGCTCACCGGCGGCAAGATGGTGTTGACCGCCGACGAGCAGGCACTCGAGACCCGCCACCTCGGCTTCACGATCAGCCCGCACGAGGAGTGCGGCGTGGAGGAGGCCGTACGGCTCGTGGAGGAGCACGGCGGCGAGGTCACCGTGCTCACGCTGGGACCGGCCGAGGCCGAGGAGCAGATCCGCGACTCGCTCGCGAACGGCGGCGACCGCGGCGTGCACCTCATCACGGACGGCGAGGAGTGGGACCCGCAGGCCACCGCGGCGGCGATCGTCGACAGCGTCAAGGAAGAGGAGGCCGCGGGCGGTGGCTTCGACCTGATCGTGTTCGGCAACGAATCAGCCGACTCGGGCAACTACCAGGTCGGCATTCGCGTGGCCTACGCGCTCGGGCGGCCGGTCGCGACCGGACTGAAGGGGCTGTCGGTGGCCGACGGCCGCGCCCGCTGTGAGCAGGAGGTGCCCGGAGGCCGCGACATCTACGACCTGCCCCTCCCCGCCATCGTCAGCGTGCTCGAGGGCATCAACCTGCCGCGCTACCCATCGGTGCCGGCGAAGTTGCGGGCGCGCTCGAAGCCGGTCGAGCAACGCAACCCCGAGCGTCCGGCTGCACGGCTCGAGAGGCTGCGCTTGGTCGTGCCACCGGGGCAGGGCAAGCAGGCCGAGGTCCTCGGCAACGGGCCCGACGCGGCACCGGCTGTGGTCGAGATGATGCGAGCGATCGGGGTGGCCGGATGAGCGTCCTCGCCCTCGTCGAGCACGAGTCCGGCACGCCCGACGAGCTTTCGCTCCAGGCACTCGCCCTCGCCCGCGAGCTCGGCGGGCCCCTTCACGGGCTCGCCATTGGCGAAGCCGTTACCGAACTGGGTGCCTACGGCGTCGAGACCGTGCACGTCGCGGATGATGATCGGCTCGGGGCATACGCGCCGGGCGCGTGGGCAGCCTGCCTCGACCAGCTCATCGACCAGATCCAGCCCACCGCCGTGGTCGCCGCGGGCACGAACCGAGGCAACGAGGTGCTTGCTCACCTCGCGGCCCGCCGCGATCTCCCGTTCGCCGCCAACTGCGTCGCGATCGGGAGTGACGGGACCGTTACGAGGGTGCGCTGGGGCGGAAGCCTTCTCGAAGAGGCGCGCATCACCTCGGAGCTGAAGGTTCTATCGGTCGCCCCGCACATGGTCGAGGCCACGACAGTCAACGGGGGAGCGGCGAACGTCGAGAGCTTCAAGCCCGAGCTGGGCGAAGAGGTCGTGAGAGTCGTCGAGCATGCCGAGACGCCCACTGCCGGCATCTCGCTCGCCGAGGCGAAGGTCGTGGTGAGCGGCGGGCGTGGCGTCGGCTCGGCCGATGGCTTCGGGATCATCGAGGAGCTCGCCGGCCTCCTCAATGCGGCGGTCGGCTGCTCGCGCGTCGTGACGATGGCCGGCTGGCGCCCGCACACCGACCAGGTCGGCCAGACCGGAACGAAGGTCGCACCCGACCTCTATATCGCCTGCGGGATCAGCGGCGCCACGCAGCACATCGCCGGATGCAAGGGGGCGAAGAAGATCCTCGCGATCAACTCGGACCCCGAGGCCGCCATCTTCTCGAACGCGGACTACGCCGTGATCGGCGACCTGGCCGAGATCGTGCCCGCGATCACCGCGGAGCTGAGAAAGGCGCAGTCCTCATAGAGGTGGCGCTCGGAGCGCTCGCACTAGGCGCGGTGCTCGCCGTGGGCGGCACGCTGTTCGGCCGCCGCGCGAAGCTGCTCGTGGACCTGGTGATGCTCGGCAAGCCGGTCGAGCGCTTTGACAACGTTCCGGAGCGGGTCAGGAACGAGGCCGTGATCGTGCTTGGCCAGAGGAAGCTGCTCCAGCGCCTCGTGCCGGGCCTGATCCACGCCGCGATCTTCTGGGGCTTCCTGGTGCTCTTCCCCACGATCGTGATCGCGATGATCGGCGCGGTTAGTCGTGACGCCACGTTGCCGTGGCTCGGCCACCAGGGCTGGTTCGCGCTGATGGTGGACGTGTTCGCCGTGCTGGTGCTCGTGGGCGTGATCGGCGCGGTCGCGATCCGCAAGATCCAGCGCCCGGCACGCTTCGAGGGCAGTCACCTCGGCGAGGCCGACCTGATCCTCGCGCTGATCGCCGGGATCGTCACGACGCTGCTGCTCTGGCACGCGTCGCGGATCGCGCTCGGCCTGAACGAGTGGCCGGCCTCGTGGTCCCCCGTCTCAGACGCGCTCTCGGGCCTCTTCGGCGACGGTGATGTCACCGAGTTCCTCGAGCGCGCCTTCGTCTGGGCGCACGTGCTGATCATCGTCAGCTTCCTCGCCTACCTCCCGCACTCGAAGCACCTTCACATCGCGACAGCGGCGTTCAACGTCTACTTCGCGCGCACCCGCGCGCGTGGCCGGCTCGAGCCGCTCCGCTTCGACGTGCCCGAGGAGGAGATGCGCTTCGGCGCCGGCACCGTGCCGGACCTCACCTGGAAGCAGACGCTCGACACGTTCTCCTGCACCGAGTGCGGGCGCTGCCAGGACGTCTGCCCCGCCTGGACCACCGGCAAGGAGCTGTCGCCGAAGCTCTTGATCATGGCGCTGCGCGACCAGGTGTTCGAGGAGGGCCCGAGGCTCGTCCGCGGCGAGGAGGGCTTCGAGCCGTCGCCGCTCGTGCCGAACGCCGTGACCGACAACGTCGTCTGGGACTGCGTGACCTGCGGCGCGTGCGTGCGGGAGTGCCCGGTGTCGATCGAGCATGTGGACCACATCATCGACCTTCGTCGTCACCTCGTGATGATGGATTCCTCGTTCCCCGCGGAGTCCGAGCAGATGCTGCGCGACGTGGAGCGCGCCTCGAATCCGTGGGGTAAGCCGCAGACCGAGCGCGCGGACTGGGCTGCCGAGCTCGGGGTGCGTGTTCTCGAGCCCGGTGACCCGGCGCCCGAGGTGCTCTACTGGGTGGGCTGCGCGGCGTCGTTCGACGAGCGCGCGCGTACGGCGGCCCAGTCCACGGCCAAGCTGATGAAGGCCGCGGGGGTGGACTTCGCAATCCTCGGGCCGCGCGAGTCGTGCACCGGCGACCCCGCGCGACGGATGGGCAACGAGTACCTCTTCCAGGCGCACGCCGAGCAGAACGTCGGGACGCTGAACCAGGCCGGCGTGACCAAGATCGTTGCGAGCTGCCCGCACTGCTTCAACACGCTCGGCAACGAGTACTCGGACTTCGGGGGCAACTACGAGGTGGTGCACCACACGGAGCTGCTCGCGGACCTGGTGCGAGACGGCAGGCTCGAGGCGAAGGGCGACGCTGGCACGATCACCTACCACGACTCCTGCTACCTGGCCCGCCACAACGACGTGCGTGCCGACCCCCGCGAGCTGGTCGAGGCGGTGGGTACGCCGATCGAGATGGAGCGCAGCGGAGAGCGCACCTTCTGCTGCGGCGCCGGCGGCGCTCACATGTGGATGGAGGAGCGCGCGGGCCCGATCAACGAGGAGCGCGCACGCGAGGCGGCCGAGACCGGCGCCGAAACGCTCGCCGTGGCCTGTCCCTTCTGCACGGTGATGCTCGACGACGGCGTGCGCGCACGCGGCGACGAGCTGCGCGTGGTGGACGTGTCGACGTTGCTCGCCGAGTCGCTGGAGCCGGGCGAAGCGCCCTAGACCTGCTGCGCCCCCGGCTGGCCGTCCTCGACGACGAACGAGGCGAATGTGGAGACCGGGGCGTTCGGCGTCGAGACGGTGGGCACCATCCGAAGGTCCGTCCGCCACTCGTCGCGGTCGAGCCTGCAGCGGACGTAACCGCGACGGTCGCCGTCGAAGAACTTGATGTCGGGGTTGAACGGGATCATCGGCCCGTAGTAGGGGCCGTAGCAGATGCAGTCTCCGTTCGAGGAGATCGACGTCCCGACGAACTCGGTCGCGACGACCGGCGCGTTCGGGTCGTCGTAGTCCGCCTTCAGGTCGTTCACGAACGTCGAGTGCCAGTCGCCGGTGATCACCACCGGGTTCCTGACCTCCGCATCGGCGATCTCCTGCAGGACGCGGGCCCGCTGGCCCGGCCAGCCGTCCCACGAGTCGTTCCAGAAGCGGCCGCCGTCGGCGTCGTGCTTCAGCTGGCCCATCAGCACGCCGTTGGCAATCACGTTCCAGCGGGCCCGCGAGCGCTCGAGACCCTTCAGCAGCCACTTCTCCTGCGCCTTGCCGGTCATGGTCGCGCTCGGGTCGAAGCCGGCGTCGCAGGGCGGCTGCTCGCCGTCGCCGCAGGGATTGTCCGTGCGGTACTGCCGTGTGTCGAGCATGTTGAACTGAGCTATGTCCCCGTACTCCAGCCGCCGGTAGAGCTGCACTCCGCCCTTCTTCGGTGTGGCACCCGAGGGCACGGGCATGTTCTCGAAGTACGCCTGGTAGGCGGCGGCGCGTCGCGCGAGGAACTCGGGGCTCGTGTTGGCGAACTCGGGGAAGATGCCCGAGTAGTCGTTGGCCACCTCGTGGTCGTCCCAGGTGACCATCCACGGGAACAGCCGGTGCGCCTCCTGAAGGTCCGGATCCGTCTTGTAGAGCGAGTGTTGGAGGCGGTAGCGCTCGAGCGTGACGCATTCAGGCGCGAACGAAGCGGGAATATTGGCGTTGCGCACCCCGCCCGAGCCGACGCCGTACTCGTAGATGTAGTCGCCGAGGTGGATGACGAGGTCGAGGTCCTCCTCCGCCATCCGGCGGTACGGCGCGTAGAACCCGTCATCCCACTTCTGGCAGGAGGCGAACGCGAAGGTCAGCTCCCGCACGTGGCTGTTCGACCCGGGCGCGGTCTTCGTGCGCCCCACCGGGCTCTCGTCCCCGTCGGTCAGGAAGCGGTAGAAGTACTCGCGGCCGGAGCGCAGCCCGTGGACGTCCACATGGACGGAGTGGCCCAACTCCGGAACGGCCGCGGCCGTGCCCGACTTCTCGACGCGCCTGAAGCTCGAGTCGGTCGCCACCTGCCAGCGCACGCGAACGTCCTTTGGCGGCATACCCCCGCCTTCGACGAGCGGCTCTGGCGCGAGCCGGGTCCAGAGCGATACCCCGTTGGGGGTGGGATCGCCGGAGGCGACTCCGAGCCTGAATGGGTACGCCTGTAGCCGCGGTGCAGCCAACGCGAGGTCGCCGCGAAGCTGGGCATACGCCGCGGTTCCGGCGAGCGCACCGGTGAACGCGATGAAGCGGCGGCGGTCGATGACGCACTCGCCGAGGTCCGCAAGTGTCCGGCGTGGATCAGACATCTCTCCCCCTGTGTTTGCTGGGCGTGCCCCGCGCTGAGCGTTGTATATCACCGTAAGATCGCTCCGACGCGATGGCCGTCGAACCCTCGTCCACCCCGGTTCCTGACACCACGGCCACGCGGCTGGTGGCCGAGCGCGCCTACGTCGAGCTGCGCGATCGCATCGTGACGCTCCATCTTCCTCCCGGGACGGTGCTCCGCGAGGACGAGCTGATGGGCGAGATGGGCATCGGGCGGACCCCGCTGCGCGAGGCGGTCAAGCGCCTGGCGCTCGAGAACCTCGTGGACGTGCAGCCGCGCCGCGGCACCTTCGTCTCGCCCGTCGAAGCCGCCGACATCGTCAGCATCACCGAAGTGCGTGCCGAGCTCGAGGGGTATGCGGCGGAGCTGGCGGCGCTGCGTCTCGACCCTGAGGGACGCGCCACCGCCGAGACGCTCCTGCACGAGGTCGAGCATCTCCGTCGCCCGGACGACCAGGACTGGCTGATGCGCTTCGACGAGCGCATCCACCGGTTCACCTGGGAGGCCGCCCGCAACCCGTATCTCGCGCAGACGCTCGAGCGCTACTTCACGCACTCGCTGCGCATCTGGTACGTGGTGCTCGACCGCGTGCCTGGCCTCGGCCACGCGGTCCACGACCAGACCCAGCTTCTCGAGGCGGTGCTGGACCGCAACGGGCCGCACGCACGCACGATCATGCGCGAGCACGTGCTGGCGTTCCAGCGCGAGATCCTCGCCGCATTCAGCCGGACCTGAGGCCCTCCGGGCCGTGCCATGTCATGCATTGACTTCGTCCCGGCGGCGCTGCGATATTCGCCATCATGGCGACCTCAGCGGCAGGCGATGACCACGACGATGTAGCCGACTTCGGCTACAACCAGCAGCTCGACCGCAGTATCGGAAAGTTCGCGAGCTTCGCGGCGGGGGTCAGCTACATCTCGATCCTGACCGGCGTCTTCCAGCTCTTCTACTTCGGATTCGCCTTCGGCGGACCGGCGTACTGGTGGACCTGGCCCATGGTCTTCGTCGGCCAGCTCATGGTCGCGCTCTGCTTCGCCGAGCTCGCCGCGAACTTCCCCGTTGCCGGCTCGATCTACAACTGGAGCAAGCGGATGGGCAGCGCGACCATCGCCTGGCTCGGCGGCTGGATGATGCTCACCGCCTCGATCGTGACGATCGCGGCCGTCGCACTCGCCTATCAGATCACGCTGCCGGAAATCTCCGACTTCTTCCAGTTCTACGGCGACGGAACGGGTGACAACGACTTCGCCATCAACGCGGTCATCCTGGGCACCGCGCTCATCATCTTCACGACCGTGATCAACGCTCTCGGCGTCAAGCTGATGTCACGCATCAACAGCTCCGGCGTCTTCATCGAGCTGATCGCCGCGGTGGTCCTGATCGTCGCGCTCGCCGTGAGCATCGAGCGCGGGCCCGACATCGTCTTCGAGACCCACGGCACGGGCGAAAGCCACGACTGGGGCTACTTCGGCGCCTTCCTCGCCGCGTCGCTTGCCTCCGCCTACGTGATGTACGGCTTCGACACGGCGAGCTCACTGGGCGAGGAGACGAAGGACCCGCGCCGCACCGCGCCGATAGCGATCCTCCGCGCGGTGATCGCCTCCTTCATCCTCGGTGGGCTGATCATCCTGTTCGCGATGATGGCCGTGGGCAACATCAATGCGCCCGAGATCGGCGAGTTCGGGGGCCTCCAGTTCATCATCCTCGACGTCTTTGGCAACACGGTCGGCAAGATCTTCCTGATCTGCGTGGTGATCGCCGTGACGGTCTGCTGCCTCGCGGTCCACACCGCGACGATCCGGATGGCGTTCGCGATGGCACGCGACAACAACCTGCCCGCCGGCGAGCACCTGGCCACGGTCCATCCCAAGACCAAGACCCCGATCGTCCCGGCCGTCGTAAGCGGCCTGCTCGCCATCGCGATCCTGGTGGTGAACATCGGAAACGATCAGATCTTCACGGTGATCACGAGCATCGGGATCATCATGATCTACATCGCGTACCTGCTCGTGACGACACCGATGCTGATCAAGCGCGTGCGCGGCGAGTGGCCGCCGGAGGGCGCGAAGGAGCGCGGCTACTTCAGCCTCGGGAAGCTCGGCCTGCCGATCAACGCGCTCGCCGTTGGCTGGGGCATCTTCATGGCGATCAACCTGATCTGGCCGCGCAAGGACGTGTACAACGCCACTGAGCCGTTCCACTGGTACCTCCAGTACGGCGCGATTCTCTTCATCGGCGTCGTGTTCTTCGGCGGGCTTGCGTACTACTGGCTCGTGCAGCGGCACAAGACGGGTGTGCTCGAGTCGCATCGCTTCCAGTCGGCGTCGGACGCTGTGCCCGAGCCGGCGCCGTGACGACGCGGATGTTCATCGACGGCGAGTGGCGCGACGCAACCAGCGGCGCCACCGTCGAGGCCACCAGCCCGGCCACCGGGGAGTCGCTCGGCCCGGTCGCGGAGGGCGACCGCGCGGACGCACGCCTTGCGATCACCGCCGCGAACGCGGCGTTCCCGGCGTGGGGCGCGCGTACCGGCTTCGAGCGCGGCGCTCTGCTCCATCGCGTGGCCGACGCGATCGAGAGCCGCAGCGACGAGCTCGCCCGCGTGCTCACGCTCGACCAGGGCAAGCCGCTGAAGGCGGAGGCCGAGGTGGAGGTCGGCGAGCTCATCGAGTTCTTCCGCATGGCGGCGGAGGACGGCAAGCGGGTAGAGGGCTCGGTTCCGCAAAGCGCGGCCCCGGGACGACGTGTGCTGCTGTTGCGCCGCCCGCTCGGCGTGCTCGGGCTCATCACGCCGTGGAACTGGCCGTACACGATGCCGGCGGAGGTGCTCGCGCCGGCGCTGGCGTGCGGCAACACTGTCGTTTGGACCCCCGCCCCGTCGACGGCGGTGTGTTCCGGCCTGCTTGCCGAATGCGTCGCGGAAGCCGACCTTCCGCCAGGCGTGTTCAACTTCGTGCTTGGTCCCGGGCCGGAGGTGGGCGACGAGCTCGCGGCGAACCCCGGGACCCACGCCGTGGCGTTCACCGGCTCGACGGAGACCGGGCTGATCGTCTCGCGGCAGGCCGCCGGCAAGGCGCAGCTCCTGGAGATGGGGGGCAATGGGCCGCTTGTGGTTCTTCAGGACGCGGACCTCGCGGCCGCGGCTGAGGCCGCGCGCGTGGGCTCGTTCCTGGGCGCGGGACAGAGCTGCTCCGCCGCTGAACGGATCCTGGTCCACGAGGCCGTCCGGGACGAGTTCGTCTCGCTGCTCGCGAGTGAGGTCGAGCGCGAGGTGCACCTCGGCGACCCGCTCGACGCCGCGACCACGATGGGGCCCGTGAACAACGAGCCCGGGGCGGCCAAGATGGACGCACACGTGGCGGACGCGGTCGAGCGCGGGGCAACGGTGGTCACCGGCGGCAGCCGGGCCGAGGGCTTCCCAACCGGCCTGTACTGGGAGCCGACGGTGCTGAACGACGTGCCGCCCGACTCGATCGCGGTCACACAGGAGACCTTCGGCCCGATAGCGCCGGTGGTTGCCATCGGCTCGCTCGAGGACGCGATCGCGCAGACGAACGCACAGACGTACGGGCTGATGGCGGCCATATTCACGGCCGACCTGGCCGCCGGGATGCGCTACGCCGACTCCGTCGCGATGGGCCTCGTGAACATCAACGAGACGACCAACTACTGGGAGCCGCACCTCCCCTGGGGCGGGCGCGCGCGCTCACAGAGCGGGATCGGCCGTGTGGGCGGCCGCTATCCGATGGAAACGCTCACCGAGCTTCAAACGGTCCTAATACACGCCTAATCTCAGGGCTGGCGCGGGTCGCCCGGCCTGATATATCATCGCGACGTGAGCGACTCGCACGGCTCTGGCGCCGTGGAGACCCTGGAAGCCCCACCGGCCACGGATCGCAACGGCGACCCGCTGCTCCGTGCCGAGGGTGTCTGGAAGCTGTTCGGCAAGAGCGCCGACAAGGTGATCGGCACCCCGGACGCGGATCTGTCGCGCGCGGAGCTGCGGGAGAAGAACGGCACGGTCGTCGCGGTACGCGACATCTCGATCGACGTCTGGCCGGGCGAGGTCTTCGTGGTCATGGGCCTCTCCGGCTCCGGCAAGTCGACGCTGGTCCGCACGCTGATCCGGCTGATCGAGCCCACCGCCGGCAAGATCACGATCTGCGGCCAGGAGGTCACGGACGCCGATGCCGGGGAACTGCGCGAGCTGCGGCGCCACCGGGTCTCGATGGTGTTCCAGCACTTCGGCCTGCTCGCGCACCGCACGGTGATCGACAACGTCGCCTTTGGCCTCGAGATCCAGGGCGTGTCGAAGCAGGAGCGGCTTGCGAAGGCGAGCGAGATCCTCGAGCTCGTCGGGCTGCACGACGTGGCCACCTCCTTCCCGGCCCAGCTCTCCGGCGGCATGCAGCAGCGCGTGGGCCTGGCGCGCGCGTTCGCAGTCGAGCCCGAGCTGATGCTCTACGACGAGCCCTTCAGCGCGCTCGACCCGCTCATCCGCCGCGACATGCAGGACGAGGTGATCCGCCTCCAGGCCGAGACCGGCAAGACGATGCTCTTCATCACGCACGACCTTCCCGAGGCGCTCCGGCTCGGCGACCGCATCGCGATCATGCGGGATGGGGCGATCGTCCAGCTCGGCACGCCCGAGGAGCTGGTGGGCTCGCCCGCCGACGAATACGTCGAGAACTTCATCCGTGACATCCCGCGCACCCACGTGCTCACGCTCCGCTGGATCATGCGTGACGCCGAGCCCGGCGAGGCCAGCGACGGACCCGAGCTGCCCGTGACCACCACGCTCAAGGACGCCGTCCCGGTCGTGGCGTCCACCGACAAGCCGGTGCGCGCGGTCAAGGACGGCCGCGTGGTGGGGATCGTCGACCGCGTTGCGGTCCTCCGCGCGATGGCCGAACCCGGGGCGTAGCGTGGCGGTAGCTACCGGCAGGGTCAGGGCCCCGGCGTTCGCGGCACCATCCACCCGCTGGCGCAGCCGGCCCGCACAGGTCGGCGCGATCGTCCTCGGCATGATCGTCGCCTACTTCCTCCTGAAGGGCGACTACCCGTGGCCCGACTCGCTCATCTGGCATCAGCTGCCGAGCGAGATCGACAAGGCTCAGGACTGGCTGCTCGAGCAGCGCACAGCGGAGGACCCGAACATCTTCTTCGCGATCCTCGACGGCTTCCGCGCCCTGGCCGACTGGCTCGTGACCGCGCTGCTCGACTTCTTCGAGTGGCTCACCTGGGTCGGCATAATCGCCGCCGGCACGCTGTTCGTGTGGCGCTTCGGCGGGTGGCGGGCCGGGCTCATCGTGCTTGGCGCCTTCGTGTCGTTCGCGCTCATGGGCCTGTGGGAGGAGAGCATCCAGACGCTCGCGCTGATGACGGCGGCGGTCCTGCTCTCGCTCGCGATCGGCGTCCCGATCGGCGTCTACGCGGGGCGCAACGACCGCTTCCACCGCGCGATCACCCCCGGCCTGGACGCGATGCAGATCGTTCCGGCCTTTGCCTACCTGATGCCGATCGTGATCCTGTTCTCGGTGGGGCCAGCCGCCGCGGTGATCTGCACCCTGATCTACGCGATCCCGCCGGCTGTGCGCATCACCGCACTGGGCGTGCGAGGCGTGACCGCGGAGTCGGTGGAGGCGTCCCAGGCCTTTGGGGCGACCAAGTCCCAGACGCTCTTCAAGGTCCAGCTCCCGCTGGCGCGCCGCCAGATGCTGCTGGCCGTGAACCAGACGATCATGTTCGCGCTCTCACTCGTGGTCATCGCCGGCCTGATCGGCGGGAGGGGCCTCGGCGACGTGGTCACGAACGGGCTCTATTCGAATGCCGCCCTCGCGCTGCTCGCGGGCGTGGCGATCGTGATCATGGCCATCGCGCTCGACCGCGCCACGCAGGCGATCGCCGAGCGCACCGACCCGGCGCGCCGTCAGCTCACCGACGAGGGCCGCAAGCGCGCGCGCAAGATCACACTGGCCACGTTCGCCGGCATCGCTGCGATCGTGCTGATCGCTCGCGGCCTGGGCGCCGACGCGATCTACCCGGACGAGTTCGAGACCTCGACCTCGGTCTACGAGGCCAACATCCAGGACACCATCCTCGGCTGGATCCAGTCCTGCCTCGACTACGTGCAGGACCCGGACTCCCTGATCTTCCAGATCACCGAGCCCATCGGAAACTTCATCCTGACGAACTTCCTCGAGCCGTTGCGAGTGGTGCTGGTCGAGTCGCCCTGGTTCGTCACGCTCGGCGGCCTCACGCTGATCGCCTTCGTGCTCAGCGGCATGCGGCCGGCGATCACCGCCCTCCTGATGCTCGCCGCGATCGGCGTCATGGGAGTGTGGGACCCGGGCATGGACACCGCCTCCCAGGTGCTCGTGGCCACCGCCATCGCCGTCGTGATCGGAGTGGCCATCGGGATCTGGGCGGCCGAGAGCGAGCGCGTGGAGAAGGTCATTAGGCCCATCCTCGACACCCTGCAGACGCTCCCCCAGCTCGTCTACATCATCCCGTTCATCTATCTGATGCCGGTCTCGCGCGTACCGGGCGTGGTCGCGTCCGTGCTCTACGCGATCCCCGTGATCATCCGGCTCGTGACGGCCGGCCTGCGCAGCGTGCCGCCCGCAGCGGTCGAGGCGGCGCACGCGTTCGGCGCGTCGCGCATGCAGGTGCTGGCGAAGGTCAAGGTCCCGCTCGCCCGCGAGAGCATCATGCTCGGCGTGAACCAGGGCATCATCATGGTCCTGGCCGTCGTCGTGATCGGAGGGCTCGTGGGCTCTGGCGCGCTCGGCGACATGGTGGCGCGCGGACTCCAGCGCAACGAGTTCGGCGAGGGCGTGATCGCGTCGCTGGCGATCCTCGCGCTGGGCATCGCGCTCGACCGCGTGACACAGGGCCAGCGCGTAACCACTACCGAGCGTTCAAGCGGAGGACCGCTGTTCGGCTTGGGCAGGAAGAGACGACAAGTGCAACCAGGAGGAGGGGCAGTTTGATGACGCACCCGAGATTGCGCGGAAAGCGCATTTGGGCGGTCGTGATGGCGCTTGTACTCGCGCTGTCCGTGGCGGCCTGCGGTGAGAAGAAGGACGAGGAGGACAGCGGCAGCAGTGGCAGTGGCAGCGCGTCGTCCGGCAAGAAGTGCGGCAAGGTGGTGCTGAATGAGCAGGCCTGGGCAGGCTCGACGGCCAACACGTACATCGCCAAGGCCGTGCTCGAGGACGAGCTCGGCTGCCAGGTCGAGGTGACGAAGGTCGCCGAGATTCCGGTCTTCCAGGCCATGGCCGACGGCAAAGTCGACGCCGTGCTCGAGGACTGGCAGCACACGGACGAGTACGCGCAGTACATCGACAAGGCCGGGACCGTCGTACAGGGCGGACCGCTCGGAGTCGAGGGGCACATCGGCTGGTTCATCCCGAAGTACCTGATGGACGAGAACCCCGAGTTCAAGTCCTGGGAGGGCCTGAAGGGCAAGGAGGATCTGTTCAAGACCGCCGAGTCCGGCGACCAGGGCATGTTCCTCGGGGGCGACCCCTCCTACGTCCAGAAGGACAAGGAGCTGATCGAGGCTCTCGGGCTGAACTTCAAGCACGTGACCGCCGGCGCGGAGCCGGCCCAGGTGGCGCGCTGGAGCCAGCTCTACAAGCAGGAGGAGCCGGTCCTCTTCTACTGGTACACGCCGCAATATCTAAACCAGGAGTACGACCTGGCCGAGGTGAAGCTGCCCCCGCGTAAGGAGGGCAGTGACTGCAAGGACGACGCCAAGGAGGGTGGCGACCCTGCGCAGTACAAGTGCGAGTACGACATCACGGTGATCAACAAGCTGTTCTCGAAGAAGTTCGCGGACAGCGGCTCGCCGGCGTATGACGTGCTGAAGAAGATGACGCTGACCAACGCGGATCAGGAGCTCGTCGCCAAGGCGATCGCCGGCGACAAGCAGGATCCCGAAGAGGCCGGCGCGGACTGGGTCAAGGACAACGACGACAAGGTCCAGGAGTGGCTCCAGTAGCCAGTTAGTCGTGTTAGGCACGCACGGCCCCGGGAAGGGGAGTCAGAGTGACTCTCCTCCTGGGGCTCGTGCTTGCCGGCCTGTCCGCTCTCGTGACCCAGGTCGGCTTTTTGCTGCGCCACAGAGGCGCGGTCGCGGCGCCCGACGTCGAGCTGCGCCACCCGCTTCGCAGCGCCATCGCCCTGTTCCGCTCGAAGTGGTGGACGATCGGCTACGCGCTCGCGATCGTGGCGTACGTGCTGCACGTGGGCGCGCTCACGCTGGCGGCGATGTCACTCGTGCAGGCGGTGCTCGCCGGCGGCCTCGTGGTGCTCGCCGTGGTGGCCGAGCGCTTCTTCGGCTTTGAGCTCGAGCGTCGCCAGTGGCTCGGTCTCCTGCTCACATCTCTGGGGCTCGCGATGCTCGCCGTCACGGGCGAGGCGCGCTCGGGCCAGGAATCCGCGGACTACTCCGTCGTAGCGATGCTCGCGTTCGAGGCCGCGCTCGCGTCCATCGGCGTGGCACTCGTCGTCTCCTGCAACCGGGGACGCTCGAAGTCGCACCACGGGATCCTGCTGGGGCTCGCTGCCGGCCTCCTCTTCACCACGACCCATGTGGCCGTGAAGGCGCTCAGCGGAAAGATCGATACCAGCATCCCGGAGGTCGTGCTGAGCCCGTACCTCTACCTGGCGATCGCGGGAGGCATCGTGGCCTTCTTCGCTTCGGCCCGCTCGCTCCAGATCGGGCCCGCGGTGCCGGTGATCGCCGTCACGGCGATCGCCGGGAACGCCTCGGCGATACCGGCCGGCATCATCGTCTTCGGCGATCCGCTCGGAAGCGAGGCGCTCACGGTGGTCGTCCGGACGGTGGCCTTCCTGCTCGTGGTGGCCGCCGCCGCGCTCATCCCCGCGCCGGTGCGTGCGACCGGGGAGCCGGACCTCGAGCCCGAGCCGGAGCCACGACCGCGCAGCCGGGTTAGCATCGCCGTTCAGTGAGCGACACCGACTACTCAGACCTCAGCGCCGTCTACATCAACTGCACGCTCAAGCGCTCACCCGAGCCCTCTAACACGCAGGCTCTCGCCGATCGCTCGATCCGGATCCTGGAGGAGAAGGGCGTGTCCGTGGAAGTGATCCGGGCGGTGGACCACGACATCGCCACCGGCGTCTACCCCGACATGACGGAGCACGGCTGGGATAGCGACGAGTGGCCCGCGCTCTTCGACAGGGTCATGGCGGCCGACATCCTCGTCCTCCTCTCGCCGATCTGGCTCGGCGAGAAGTCGTCGGTGTGCACGCGGGTGATCGAGCGGCTGTACGGGAACAGCAGTCTGCTGAACGAGGCAGGCCAGTACGCGTACTACGGCCGCGTGGGCGGCTGCATCATTACCGGCAACGAGGACGGCGCCAAGCACTGCGCCATGAACATCCTCTACTCGCTCCAGCACCTCGGCTTCACGATCCCACCGCAGGCGGACTCGGGCTGGATGGGCGAGGCCGGTCCGGGGCCGAGCTACCTCGACCCGGGCTCAGGCGGGCCCGAGAACGAGTTCACGAACCGCAACACCACGTTCCTGACGTGGAACCTGCTGCACCTGGCGAGGATGCTGAAGGACGCAGGCGGCATCCCCACCGAGGGCAACTCGCGGACCGAGTGGGATGCCGGCTGTCGGCTCGACTACGAGAACCCCGAGCACCGCGTCTAGAGCTCCTTCTTGACGACCTTGCCCATCGCGTTGCGCGGCAGCCCCTCGACGAAGAAGACCTGGCGCGGCCGCTTGTAGTACGCGAGCAACCGGCCGACGTGCTCACGCAACTCATCGGCCTCGACGTCCGCGCCCGGCGTCTGAACCACCCAGGCGACCACTCGCTCGCCGAGCTCGGAGTCCTCCCTGCCCGCCACGGCGGCCTCGGCCACCGCCGGGTGCTCGAGCAGCGCCGACTCGATCTCGCCCGCGCCGATCTTGTAGCCGCCGCTCTTGATCAGGTCGGTCGAGCGCCGGCCGATGATCCGGATCGAGCCGCCGCCGGCATACGTGGCGAGATCGCCCGTGTGGAACCAGCCGTCGCGGAGCGCGTCGGCCGTCGCGTCGGGGCGGTTCAGGTAGCCGCTGAAGATGCTCGGGCCACGAGCCGCCACCTCACCGATCGACTCTTGGTCCGCCTCGTCGATGACTCCACCCTGCTCGTCGAGTAGCCGCAGCTCCACGCCCGGCAGCGGCGCGCCCACCGTGCCCGGCTCCGCCGGCGAGCCGGCGCGCGCGCCGGTGAGGATGAGCGTCTCCGTGAGCCCGTAGCGCTCGAGCACGCTCTGACCCGTGAGCTCCTCGAGCTTGCGGTGAACCGATGACGGAAGCGCCGCCGAGCCGGACACCAGGAGACGCGCGCCCGCGAAGGCCTTTGCGATCGCGCCGTCCCCCTCGGCGTCTGCCGCCACCCGGCCGTACATGGTCGGCACGCCGAACACCATCGTCGCGCCGCGCTCGAGCGCGCTCGCCAGCGCCGCCGCCGAGAAGGGCCCGACGTGCTCCACCGACCCGCCCGTGCGCAGCGGCCCGAGGATGCCGAGGATGAGGCCATGCACGTGGAAGAGCGGCAGGCCGTGTGCGAGCCGGTCGTGGCTCGTCCACGCCCACACCTCGGCGAGCGCATCCAGGTTCGCGCTCACCGCACTCGATGGCATCATCGCGCCCTTCGGGGAGCCGGTCGTGCCGGACGTGTAGAGCACGAATGCCGTGTCGTCCGGCTGCATCCGGTCCCGCAGCGGCGCCCGGCCGCCGGCGTGGACGTCGACCGCGAGGCGCGCGAGCGAGCCCAGTGCCGGCGGCAGCTCGATTCCGTCGCCCACGAGGATCACATCCGGCGCGGCGTCGCTCACGATGTGCTCGAGCTCGCGCTCGCCGTAGCCCGGGTTGAGCGGCACTACGGCCGAGCGCGCGGCGAGCGCGCCGATCACTCCCACGCAGGTTTCGAGGCTCGGCTCCGCCCAGACGGCAACACGGGCATGGCCGTCCACCGCCTCTGCCACGGCGGCCGCCGCAGCGCTCAGCTCGGCGCAACTCAGCGACGCGTCCCTCACACGGATCGCAGCTCCGTCGTCCGGCTCGCCGAGGCGCGGCAGGAGGGTCAGACGCCTCCCCAGCGCTCGCGCATGAGCGGCATGAGGTCCGCGCCGAACTGCTGGAGCGCGCGCGACTGGTCCTCGCCCGGGAAGTGGAAGACGAGCTCCGTGAAGCCGAGCTCCACGTACGTGCTCACGCTCTCAACCACCTCCTCGGGGTCGTTCGAGACGATGAAGCGGGTGTGAGCGCGGTCCTTCCCCTCGTCGGCGAGCCGCTCGAGCTCGACCGGGTCCTCGACGCCCGATTTGGCCTCCGCCGGCAGCGCGAGCGCGCCCCACCACTCGCAGGCCGTGCGCGCGTAGTCCACGTCGTGGTCGTACGAAAGCTTGACCTCGATCATGTTGGCGATCGCGCCCCGGTCCCGGCTCTCCTCGCCGGCGCCCTCGGCCACCGCGCCGAGCAGCTGCTCGTAGAGCGCGGGGTCCTTCCCGCTCGTGCAGATGAAGCCGTCGCCCAGCCGGCCCACAAGCCTCGCCGCTTTCGGCCCACCCGCAGCGATGTAGATCGGCACCGGCTCCGGCGGCCGGTCGTAGATCGTCGCGAGAATCGTCTTGTAGTACTCGCCGTCGAAGCTCACGCGCTCTTCGGACCAGACCTGGCGGATCAGCTCGACCGCTTCCGCGAGCCGGCCGCTTCGCTCCTTGAAGCGCGGCCACTCGATGCCGAGCGCCGGGCGCTCGTTCATCGCCTCGCCGCCGCCCACGCCGAGGAACACCCGCCCTGGGCTGAGGCAGGCGAGCGTGCCGAAGGCCTGCGCGACTATCGACGGGTGGTAGCGGAACGTCGGCGTGAGCACACTCGTGCCCAGCTTGACCCGCTCGGTGCGCTCGCCGACCGCCGCGAGCCAGGCGAGCGAGTAGGGCGCGTGACCGTTCGAGTGCCGCCACGGCTGGAAGTGGTCGGACACCGCGACCGCGTCGAGACCGATGTTCTCCGCCTCGACGGCGAGGTCGAGCAGCCGCCTTGGTGCGAACTGCTCGGCCGAGGCCTTGTAACCGAGCTGAACCGCGTCCGGCATGTCCTTCCTAGCGCGCGACGGTACGGCGGAAGATCAGCCCGCAGATCACGGCGACGATCGCCGCGAGGAACGGGATGCCGAACCCCATCACGCCCACGAGCGCGAGGATGAAGCCCACGACAGCGATCACGCCCGCGGTGCTGCCCACGAGCACGAGCTGATAGGCGCGCCGCTCGCGGCTGCGTCGAGAGGGCGGTCCGCCGGATGATGGTGAGAGTCCCACGAGGCGAACCGTACTCACTCGCCGAGCAGGCGGCGGTCGAAGCCCGCGGGCGCGTGGATGTTCAGCACGCGGGTGGGTGTGTCGAGCGGGTTCCGGAACGTGTGGTTCACCCCGGGTGGCACCAGCACGAAGGTGCCCTCGGGTGCCGAGACCTCGCCCTCGTCGAGGAGGAACGTGAGCTCGCCGGCGAGGATGTAGAAGGCGTCGTCCTCGTCGGCGTGCACGTGCGTCTCCGGCCCATGGGCGCCCGACGCCATCGTGATCACGCTCACGTTGAAGCGCGGCGAGTGCTCGCTGAGGCCGAGGAACTCGACGTTGCTGAGGCGGACGCCCTCGCCGGGCGGGATGACGATGGCGCGGTCGGGCACTAGTAGGTCAGCGTCGAGTCGGCCCAGACGGCCAGCTCGACGAGCTTCGTGGGCGGTGCCATCTCGGCGCCGTCGGCGATCGCGTCGGGTTCGAGCCCGCGGGCGTTGCTCGACAGCCCCGACAGGAAGATCGGGACTCCGGCCGAGACGATCGCCTCCCAGTGCTCGCCGAAGCTGCCGGTGCCCACGCCCTGGACCGTCGAGGCGGTGGCGGGCCGCGCGTACTGCACGCCGTCCCCCGCGATGAAGACCTGAACGTCGTGGCCCTCCTCAGCCGCGGTGCGCGCCACGAGCAGCGCGAGCGCGCCGCGGGTGGGGTTCTCCGGGCCGGTGGCCAGGTGGATCAGGAGCTTCGCCATTGTTCCTTTCCAAGCCCCGGGTGCACGCCGCCCAACTCGGTCTGGCTCGCCTGGAGCTTCTGGAGCAGGTCTATCAGCGTTTCGCGTTCCTCGCGATTAATTCCGGCGCACAGCCGGGTCTCATAGTCGATGGCGATCTTTGCGGCGCGCTCGAGCACACCCTTCCCCTTCCTCGTGAGGTGCAACCCGCGTACGCGCCGGTCCTCGGGGTCCGGCCGTCGCTCCACGAGGCCGGCCTCCTCGAGCCGGTCCACCAGCGCGACCATCCGACTCGCCGGCACCCCGAGGCGCTCGGCGAGAGCCTGCTGCGACTGGCCCTCTGCTGCGGCCACGAAGCGAATCAGCAGGAACTCCTTCGGATCGATTCCCACCGGTGCGAGCGCGTCCATGAAGCCCCTCGAGGAGAAGAAGCCCAGCTGCGATATCAGGAAGCCGACGCTGCGAGGCGGCCGTTCGGCCACCGGCGGCTCAACCCGCAGATCCTCATTCCCCTCAGCCACGAAGGGAAGCTTACAACGAGAAGCTATTCGTGGTATACATCTTTCTGTTTTGTAATGATCTCGCCACGTAAGCAATCAGCACGGAGGTAGTTCGTTGTCCTCGCTAACTCGCTGGGTCCTGGCCCACAAGCGCACCGTCGTCCTCGCCTGGGTCTTCCTGACGATCGCCGGCGTGATGGCGTCGGGCCCCGCCACCGACGCCCTCGACCCGGAGTTCTCCGTTCCGAACAAGGAGGGCTGGGAGACCAACTCCGCCATCGAGCAGAAATACCGCGGAACGGGCGGCAACACATCGCCGCTCATTCCAGTCGTGACGCTTCCCGAGGGCACCCGCGCCGACTCCCCGAGCGTGAAGGCCGACCTCGCCAAGGTGGATCGGGCCCTCGAGAAGGCGCTGCCGAACTCGCGCGTGGCCTCCTACGCCTCGACAGGGGACAAGACCTTCATCTCGAACGACGGACGCACCACCTTCGCCGTCGTGTACCCGCAGCCCGACCCCGACTCCGCGTTCGGTGAGAACCCGCAGGCCGAGAAGGCCGCGAGTGCGGTGCTTGAGAACACGACCGTGGCCGGCCAGCCGGTGCACCTGACCGGCTTCGACGCGCTGTTCGAGGACAGCGGAGCCGACAGCGACGGCCCCGGCCTGCTCCTCGAGGCCGTCCTCGGCGGGCTCGGCGCGCTGGCCGTGCTCACGTTCGTGTTCGCGTCGTTCCTCGCGATCATCCCGATCTTCATGGCCGTGGTCTCGATCATGACCACGTTCCTGCTGCTGCTGGGCCTCACCGAGCTCACTTCCGTCTCCCCCATCGTTCAGTTCCTGATCGCCCTGCTCGGGCTGGGTGTGGCGATCGACTACTCGCTGATCGTCGTCTCGCGCTGGCGCGAGGAGCGCTCGCATGGCCGCACCGGCGACGAGGCGGTCCAGAAGGCGATGGAGACGGCCGGACGAGCCGTGGTCTTCAGCGGGATCACGGTGGCCATCGGCCTGCTCGCGCTGATCGCGCTGCCGCTGCCGTTCCTGCGCTCGATGGGCTACGGCGGGATGCTGATCCCGCTCGTCTCGACGCTGGTCGCGATCACGCTACTGCCCGTGGTGCTGGCGAAGACCGGCTCCCGTCTCGACTGGCCTCATCGGCGCACGGACGACAAGGCCAGCCGTGCCTGGACCCGCTGGGCGGAGATGGTCTCGCGGCGCCGCTGGGTGGCGGCCGCCGCCGGCATGGCGGTGGTCCTGGCACTCGCCCTCGCGGCCACCGACCTCCAGCTCGGCACCTCGGACGCCGACACCGTGGCCACCTCGGGCGACGCACGAGAGGGCCTAGTGGCACTCGAGGACGCCGGCGTCGGCGAGGGCGCCCTGCTGCCGCACGAGATCCTGATCGAGGGCGACACCGACCCAGGCCAGGTGGCGAGTGCGGTGGCGGGGGTGGAAGGCATCCACGGCGCGGTCGCGCCGGACAGCCCGCAGTGGAACCGCGCCGGGACCTCGATCGTCGAAGCGATCCCGATCCCGGACAGCGGCACCTCCGAGGGCGAGGCCACGCTCGAAGGAGTCCGCGACGCCGCGCATAACACCGGACCGGACGTGCGTGTGGGCGGTCAGCCTGCGGGCAACGCCGACTTCATAGACGCGGTGTACGGCAGCTTCCCGCTGATGATCGCCCTGATCACGATCACCACCTTCATCTTGCTCGCGCGAGCGTTCCGCTCGCTGCTGCTGCCGGCGAAGGCGATCGTGCTCAACATCCTCAGCGTCGCCGCGGCGTGGGGCGTGCTGGTGCTCGTCTGGCAGCACGGCTACGGGTCCGAGTTGATCTGGGGCATCGAGGCCACGGGGTCGATCCCGTCCTGGATGCCGTTGATGATCTTCGCCTTCCTGTTCGGGCTGTCGATGGACTACGAGGTGTTCATCCTCGCGCGCATGCGCGAGGAGTACGACCGGACCGGCTCCACGGAGAAGGCGGTGATCACCGGGATCGGACGAACGGGACGACTCGTCACGAGCGCCGCGCTGATCCTGTTCCTCACGTTCGTGGCGATGGGCTCCAGCCCGGGCACGGACCTGAAGATGTTCGCCACCGGCCTTGGCGCGGGCATCCTGCTCGACGCCACGATCATCCGGGCGCTGATCGTGCCCGCGGTGATCTCGCTGATGGGCCGCTGGAACTGGTGGCTGCCCGAGTGGCCCGCGCGCGTGCTGCGCGTGGAGCCGTCGGTGCTCCAGCGCCGCGTGGCCACCGGCGACGGCGAGGCCTAGTCAGAGCGAGCGGGCGCGCTCTTCCCCGGCGCGCCCGCTCGCACTTCAAGTGCGCTTGAAGTTAGGGCCGATGTCTGCTTCCATCGAGGCATGCCTGACCTCCTCACCATCGGCGAGCTCTCCGCGCGCAGCGGCGTGGCGTCCTCCGCCCTCCGCTTCTACGAGGAGCGCGGTCTGATCAGTTCCGAGCGGGCGTCCTCGGGCCACCGTCGCTTCGCCCGGCCCGTGATCAGGAGGGTCGCGTTCATCGTGTTCGCGCAGCGCGTGGGGCTGAGCCTCGACGAGATCCGCGTGGAGCTGGTGAAGCTGCCGGCCGATCGCGTGCCCAACCGCGGCGACTGGGCGAAGCTGTCCAGCTCCTGGACCACCCGCATCGACGCCCGCATCGCCGAGCTCGAACGCCTGAAGGAAGGCCTGACCGACTGCATCGGCTGCGGCTGCCTGTCGCTGGGCCGCTGCCAGCTGGCGAACCCAGGCGACCGAGCGGCTGCGCGCGGCCCCGGCCCGCGCTACTGGATCGGCGACCCCCGGGAGTGAGTAACCAAAGCTGGCGGGGACGCCCTATCGGGGTTAGTCTCGTCCGCAATGGCCCTCCGAACGTGCGTGCGCGTTCTCGTCGTGCTGGCAGCAGTCGCCGCGATCCCGGTAGCGCCGGCAGCAGCGGCGCTCGATCCTCCGCAGGCGGCGGTTGGCGGCCCGAACTCGAAGTGGATCTCAGGAGACCTGCTGTCGCAGACCGGCCTGAACTGCTCGACGGCCATTCTCGGTGAGCCGTACACCGAGGTCATGGTGTCCGGCATCGCGAGCTACGGAGGGCTGAACAGCGTTCCGCGGGTGGGGGATGCGTACTGGACGGCCTTCCTCGTGTCGATCCCAGGGAACCCATGCGGGTCGGGCTCGTCAAACGTTGTCACAACACTGATCCTCCCACCGACCACAGAGATCGACGGAAGCCGGCAGATCCGCTGCTTCGGGCTCGGCCGCAGCGCGGGCGCCACATGGGCCGAGCTCACGGGTCAGAGCTGGTCGTTCCTCGGGTCGAGCGGACCGTACTGCCCGACTCAGGCGAGCAATGTGTCCCTGCACCAGGGAGGCAAGCAGATCGGCTTCCGGCCGCTGGCCAACGGCCAGCTGTTCTGGATCTTCGTGCCGGTGAAGTCGACCGGTCCGCTGATCGGCGCCGGCGGCCCGAGCCCGGGCCACGGCTTCACGTGGCTGACCGACTCCACGGGCGTGTACGCAAACCCCGGCCGCAGCTTCGTGTGGGCGAACGTGCTCGACAACGCACTCGGTGCGAACCCGTTCGTGTACTTCGCCCAGGAGCCGGCGGCGATTCCGTTCTGGAAGGAAGACGCGCCGAACGACCCAAGTAACGGGAACATCACGACCAAGAGCCGGGTCGAGTGGCTCGCGAACCTTTACAGCGCGGGCAAGACCGGCAACTTCTGCTGGCAGCTCTTCAAGAACACCACCGCCACCGGATCGCCGGTGATCGACTCGTGTGCGAGTGGGTTCCCCGGCTGGGTTTCCACGATCGACCTGAGCGGTGACCTCTGGCAGGTCTTCGGCAGCGGCGAGGCGAAGGGCCCGAACGGCGGGTACTCACCGCTCTACTACGACGACGACCCGCCGGGCACCACCTTCACGGTTCGCTGGAAGTTCATTCCAAGTACCGGACCACAGGTCTTCAAGGACGCCACCTTCACCACCCTCACCGGGCCCGACCAGGACGGCGACGGTGTGCCGAACACCGGCGCCGATGCCTGTCCGGCAGTGAAGGGAACGCTCCCGAACGGCTGCCTGCCGGCGGTGCAGGACGATCCCGACAAGGATGGGGTCTACGGCGCCGCTGACCTCTGCCCGGCGGCGGACGGCCAGGGCGCCTTCAACGGCTGCGTCGGCGGGATCGTCCCGGATATTCCGAAGCCCCCCGACCCGAAGCCGACGCCCCTCGTGGCCACCCTCCTGACAAAGAGCGGGACCGTGTTCAAGAAGGCCAGCCTGACCAAGGGCGCGCCTGTGAAGTTCGAGTGCACGGTCGACTCCGCGGCGAGTGGTGCTCTCAGCATCACGAAGAAGGTCGCGACCAAGCTCAAGATCAAGACGAAGAAGAAGCAGAAGACCGTGGGCATCGCCAGCGGCAAGGGCCAGTGCAAGGCTGTCGGCGGGGGCAGCCTGAAGCTGAAGCTGCTTCGCGCCTATGCGAAGAAGGTGAAGAAGGCCAAGAAGCCCTTCCCTGCGTCGCTCGCCGTGAAGCTCACCGCTCCCGGGCAGATCCCGGTCACGGTCAAGCGCCCCGTCAAGATCCGCTGAGTAGCCTCGGGTGCGTGGCGCGCGCACCCAGTGAGGAACCGGAGAAGGGGCCGTGAACAGCTGCCCGGACTGCGACGCCCCCGCGCCGCCCGGCGCGCGCGTCTGTGAGCACTGCGGGTACCGGTTCCTCGAGGACCGGCGGCCCGGCCGCGCCCTGCTCGCCGTGGCGGCCGTCGCGGCGCTGGTGGCGGTCGCGGTGATCGTGATACCCGGCGGAGATGACGCGTCGCCGACCGACGTCGAGAACGGTCGCGCGCCGGACTCGCCGCGCGTGCTGACCGAGCTCCTCTCGGAGCATCCCCTGTCGGCGCGCCAGGCGGAGCGCCGCCTCGAGGCGCGCTTCACCTCACCAGAGGACGACGACAGCGCGGCCGTGAGCTGCGCCGGCCGCGAGCCGCGCCCAGCGCACGCGATCCGCCACTGCCGCGTGCGCTACCCAAACGGCGCTCAGAGAAGGGTCGTGGTACTACTCGACGCGCGCGGCCGCGAGCTCCTGGCCGAGTTCTGATGACATCCGAGACGCCCAGAATCCTGCTCTTCGACATTGACGGAACGCTCGTCTCGACGGGCGGTGCCGGCGCGGTGGCCTGGAAGCAGGCGTTCGAGGAGCTGCACGGCATCCCGGCCGACATCGGGAAGTTCACCGATGCCGGCATGACCGACCCCGACGTGGGCGCAAAGACCTTCGAAGCCGTGCTGCATCGCAAGCCCACGGCTCGCGAGCTGGCGCAGCTCGTCCAGCGCAGGCTCGAGCACCTGCCGGAGGCGGTAGCCGAGAGCGAGGGATACCGGGTCCTTCCCGGTGTGCCGGAGCGGCTCAAGCAGCTGAGCCACGACGGGCACCTGCTCGGGATCATCACCGGCAACGGCGACGGGGCAGCGGCCATCAAGCTGGCGCGCGGGGGCCTGAACCGCTGGTTCACGTTCGGGGCCTACGCGAGCGCGGGTGTCGACCGCCCCGCGATCGTCCGCCGAGCGGTGGAACGCGGCGAGGCGATGCTTGGCTGCGACGTGCCGAACTCGGACATCTACGTGATCGGCGACACGCCGCTCGACATCGAGGCAGCCCATGCCGTCGGCTGCACGGCGGTGGCGGTGGCCACTGGGAAGTACGACCGCGAAGCCCTGCGCGAGGCGGGCGCCGACCACGTGCTCGACACGCTTGAGGAGCAGCTTCCGCTCAGTTAGTTGTGCTGAGCCGTAGGTAGACGCTTCGGCATCTTGACTCGACCGTGTGAAGCTCCTACTGTCGATGCAGCGAGGCCCGCCCTCGTGACCTCCCCCTCGGCCCTGTAGGAGACAGCATGTCGCCGAACCGCGTCGTCGCGTTGATCACGCCACTCGCAGTGCCTCTGGCGGGTTGGGTCGCCACCCAGGCAGCGACCCAGCTACCCGGCCTCGATCTACCGGAGAGTGCGCTCGAGGAGATCTTCATCGCAGGCGCGCTGTTCGCGCTCGCACCGGCCGCGCAGTGGCTGCACGGCTGGCAGAAGTGGGAGGCCCAGCGGGCTCAGACGGAGGCTGCCATCCAGGTCGCAACGGTCGACGCCGAGGCCGAGCCGCCGACCGTGCAGGTGGACATCAGACAGGAGGAAAGCTTCGACGACGAGGCCTTCGCGGAAGGCGACGGCTTCGACTCTTCCTTCGGCCTTGACGAATTCGATGAGTTCGACGACTTCGACGACGAGCTGTTCGCAGACGAAGAGCCCGCGCCAGTCGGGGTCTGAGCACCATGGCTCTCCAGGGACTTGACCGAGCGACCGCGCCGGCGCCGGACATGGCGAAGCGGATGCTCGACCAGATCGGTGGCGGCTGGTGGAACGTCTACATCGGCGGGCCGGAGTCCGGCGGACACGGCTGGAGCCCGGAGGTCGTCAGGGAGTACGCCCGGCACGGGATCGACCACTTCATGCTCACCTACGTCGGCCGGCAGGAGAAGGGACCGCTCACCGCCGCTCAGGGCAAGGCGGACGCGATCGACGCCCTGAAGATCGCCGGCACCTACGGCTACAGCGGCAAGTTCCCCCTGTGCCTCGACGTGGAGATCGGCACCTTCAACAGCGCACCCAGCAAGACCGTCGCCTACACGAAGGCCTGGTGCACGACCGTGAAGAGCGCCGGGGCGCGCCCGGGCGTGTACGCCAACCCGGCGCCGCTCAAGGCGATGGCCCAGGCGAAGGTGCCCGCTGAGTTCGTCTGGGTCGCGAGTTGGCTGAACCATGGGCCGACTCCCCATGACCCGCACGCGATCCCGCAGCTTCCCGCCGACCTGTGGGGCAAGCCGGGCGAGCGGGCCTGGCAGTACGCGGGCGAGTTCGACAAACGGCCGTGCCAGGTGCTCGGCCTGGACGTGGACATCAACGTGGCGGACGTCGGCTGCCTGGCGACCCCACCAGGCGGACAGCAGGGTCGGAAGGCCAAGGTCGCGAGTGGCACCCGCCTCGTGCGTCGCGGTTCCAGGGGGCGCGCGGTGCAAAAGCTCACGCGGGCGCTCTCGTTGGTGCCCTCGAAGACGGGTAGGCCCTACCTCGACGGCCCACGCGGAAGCCTCGGGCCCGAGGCCGAGGCCGCGCTGAAGGCATTCCAACGCGAGCACCGGCTCGACCCCGACGGCGTCTACGGACCCGCCACCCACCACGCGCTGGCCCGCGCGATCCAACTCGAGCGGGCCCGCCGGCAGGGCGGCCACAAGCGCCGGCCGGCCGAGCGCCAGCCGGCCAACGGCGGGTCGCGAACGCCGGCAACGACGCTGCGCGAGCTCGTCGACGATGTCCGCCGTCTCGACGCGGAGACCGATCGCGCCTGGCAGCGCCTGGTGGCGTACGGGACCGCGCGGCGGCACATGGCCGAGAAGGTGGGCGGTCGCGATCCGAGCATGACCGAGATCACCGCGATCCTCCGGCGCATGGAGCAGACGCTCGAGGCCCTCGTGGCCCTCGAGCAGCGTGAGCTCGCGCTCGAGCACCCCACGGTTGCGGAGCCCACGGCCGCAACAGAGGAGCAAACGGCCGGCGAGCAGACCGCCACCCTCACCGCCACGATGGGAAGCGGGGAGAACGGGGCAGGAGCCGCGTCCGCGCTCGGTGGCTCAGGGACGCAGCCCATGAAACTCGACCAGCTGAGCGACCAGCAGCTTCTGGAGCGGGTCGACAAGCTCGATCGGGCTATCGCCCGGTCGCGCATGCAGCTGATGCGCCGCTACGTGGAGACGGAGAGGACTCTGGGCGTCGTAACGCCCAGGAGGGCGCCGACGCCGACGCCGACGCCGACCAGGCGGCCGAAGCCGAAGCCGAAGCGACCCGAAAAACGCCCTGAACCGCACGTCAAGGACCTCCAGAACGCGCTCAACCGGTTCACCTCGAAGTACCTCGAGAACGTCTCGCCGCTGATGGTCGACGGCGTTGAGGGCCCCGCGACGAAGAAGCGGCTTCGCAGGGTGAAGTACTACCTCGGCTACCGGGGCGCCGAGCAGCGCTCAGCGTCGTACACGCCCGAGCTGCTTCAGCACATGGGGCATCCGCGCTCGCCCCGCCATGCCAACCCGGCGAAGCTCGCCCGCGCGCTCAGCCGCCGCCGCAAGCAGCACAAGCTCGCGGCCGCGGCGGCCGCACCGGCCGCGGGCGTGGCCACGTTCGACGGCAAGCCGGTCGCGGCCTGGATGAAGCCATATCTGGACTGGGCGCGCGCGCACGGCTGGCAGGGAACGCTGAACAGCGGGTATCGCACCCCGGAGTACTCGGAGCACCTGTGTCACGGCATCTGCGGGGCGCCGAGCTGCCCCGGAAAATGTGCCGGCCGCAGCTCGCACCACTCCATCCGCGTGAAACCAGGCGGCGCAATCGACGTGAGCGACTACGTCAGGTTCGGCGAGCTGATGCGGCAGTGCCCGTACTCTCCCCGCATCTTCAACAACCTGCCAAGCGACCGGGTTCACTACTCGAGCACAGGCAACTGACGCGGCCCGCGGATTGAGTCGGGCCGTCGAGGAAACCAATCGCCGCTTGCTGCGCGCTCGCGACGCGATGGACCGCGACTACGCGAAGCCGCTCGACATCCCGACGCTCGCGCGGATCGCATACGTGTCCGAGGCGCACTTCATCCGCACCTTCCGGGCCACGTTCGGCGAGACACCGCACCGCTATCTCCAGCGCAGGCGGGTGGAGCGAGCGATGTTCCTGCTCAGGGAGAGCGACCTCAACATCAGCGAGATCTGCCTGGAGGTTGGGTTCCAGAGCCTCGGGAGCTTCGGGCGGACCTTCCGTGAGGTCGTGGGCGAATCGCCCACGACGTATCGCCTGCGGGCCGCCGACCTGCGCGCGGTCCCCGCGTGCTTCGCGAAGGCCTGGACGAGACCGAGCAGTTTTGGAGAAGCGGGTGAGCGCGCAGCGGGCTAGCGTCATGCCCATGCTCACCAAGATCACTCATTCTCAGGTGTATGTCCTCGATCAGGACGAGGCGCTCGACTTCTACGTAGGCAAGCTCGGCCTCGAGGTGAACACCGACGCGGACCTCGGGTTCATGCGCTGGCTCACGGTGAACGTGCCGGGTGACCCCGAGCGCCAGATCCTGCTCGAGAAGCCCGGACCGCCGTCCCACGACGACGCGACCGCGGAGCAGGTACGCGAGCTCGTGACCAAGGGTGCGATGGGCGCCGCGGCGATCTTCACCGTGGACGACATCCACAAGACCTACGAGGACCTGCTCGCAAAGGGCGTGGAGTTCACCGAGGAGCCGACCGAGCGCGACTACGGCACGGACTGCGGCCTGCGCGACCCGTTCGGCAACCACATCCGCATCGGGCAGCTGAAGTAGGGCCCGATCTAGAAGCCAGCGCTACTTGGGCGCCCGTGGCCGTCGCTTACGGCGCGGGCGCTCGAAGTGCACTATCGCGACCTCCGTGGAGAGGGGCGTGCCCTTCTTCCCGCCCTTCTCGGCCTGCCGCCCGGTGGACCGCGCCTGGATGTCGTACAGCTTCTCGAGCACGCCGCCGAGCAGCTCGGCGACCTCGTCGTAGCCCTCGCGGTCGAGCTCGAGCGGATTCCAGCTCACGTGCGCCTTCGGGTGATCGAGACCGGTGCCGTCCGCGGCGGCGCGGATGTCGTTGAGGATCCGCTTCGTCTCCACGGCAAGCACCTTTCGCCGCGTCTCGGCGGGCAGACGCGCCCACTCCCGATCGGCGAAGTACGGGCGCATCGTGGCCCGGTAGTAGTGCTCGGTCGAGCCACGGCGAGGTTCGGTCCGCGTCATCTCGACACCGCCGGCCTTCGCGAGGATCCCCATGTGGTACGCCACGAGGTTCACGGGCTCGCCGAACCGGCGCGCCAGCTGCGCTGGGCTCGACTCTCCCTCGTTCAGCGCCTCCAGCATCTGCCAGCGCAGCGGGTGCCCGATGGCCTTGATGACCCGAGCGTCCGGCGGACCCACTCCGGAGCGCCGCTTCGCACGGTTGTTGTTGGTTCGCGGAGGTGGCGTCATGACCTTGATGGTGAATTGGGTTGAGTACTCAAAACGGCATCCCTTCCAGATTGAGCGAGGCGTGAGACAGCAGTGTTTAGCCTACTGATTGGTAAGGCGGGTCTACCATGGCCGCATGCCACAGACCGCCACGCTCGGCGCCAACTTCGCTCGTGCGCTCGCCGCCAAGGACCCCGCCGCAATCCGCGAGCTCATCCACCCGGAGATCGACTTCCGGGGACTCACTCCCAGCCGCTTCTGGGAGGCGACCGATCGCGACGAGCTGATCTCGATCCTGCTGGGCAGCTGGTTCGAAGACGACGACCAGATCGAGGCGCTCGAGTCGGTCGAGAGCGACAGCGTCGCCGACCGCGAGCGGGTGGGCTACCGCTTCAGCGTGAGCAACCGGGACGGCCGCCACCTCGTGGAGCAGCAGGCGTACCTGGAGGAACGGGAAGGGCAGATCGCCTGGATGCGCGTGGTCTGCTCAGGCTTCCGCCCGGCGGATCCGGGTGAGGCCTAGCGGCTCGCTTCCCAGTTGACGGTGCCGGAGCGGCAGGTTCCCTTCCCGGGGATGGCCACCACCGCTCTCAGCCTTCCCTTCGCCTCGTTGTTGGCGAACTTGAAGGGCTCCGGGAAGACCGGATTGCCCTGTGGGTCGAAGCCGATCTTGCCGCGCACTCCCACGCCCGACGCGTTGCGCTTGAAGAACCTGCCCTCCTCGGTCACGGGCACGTTCCGGAAGCGAGCGATCCTCAGGGCGCTGCCGGAGGCGCAGCTGCCGCGCCAGCGAAAGCGGATCCCGATTCTCGTGTGCGACGTGGTCCGCATCACGACCCGCTCACCCTGAGAGGTCCGGCCCACGAACGGGCCATGATGGCTCTCGTGGACGGCCAAGGCCGGCGCCGAGGTCCACGCGGTGGCGGCGGTAGTCACGACAACGGCGGCTTTGAACAGGTCACGCACGCTCACACCGGTACGAACACTCCGGCCCGCCGGAACTACCGGCCGGTTTTCGGTGCCACAACTACCGCCCGTAAGATCCGCTGCCATGAGCACCGACGGCGAGGAGGCCGCACGCAGGTTTGCCGCCGCCATCACCAGCGGTGATCGCGAGGCTGCCATCGCCCCCTGCCACCCGGAGATCGAGTTCTACTCAGTGCTCGGCATCAGCGGTCGCGCCTATCTCGGGCACGATGGCATTCGCCAGTACCTCGACGACGTGGAGTCGGCCTGGGAGGACTGGACGGTCGAGGTGGAGCGGATCGCTGGGGCCGAGGACGGGCGCGTGGTCATCGTCATGACGATGCACGCGCGCGGCAGGGGAAGCGGCGCGAGCCTCGCCGAGCGCACCGCTCACATATGGACGCTCAGAGACGGAAGGCTGCTGCGAAATCAGCCCTACCGGGAGCCGGAACAGGCTCTCCGCGACCTCGGTCTGTCAGCCGACTGAGTCGGGAGACTTCGGTGCCCGGACTCAGGTGGGGTCTCCGTGTGGCGCTATACGCCCCCGAGAGACCCCACCCGGCTCGGGCCACCCCGCAATGCTGCTGTTTCGCGCGCTAGCGCTTGCGGGCCTTCCTGCTCACGCTCGGGTCGCTGCCGCCCGTGACCCTGAAGAACGCGCGGTTGTCCGACTGGCTCGAGGTGTTGCCGACGAACACGTTGATACGCCCGTTCTCGACGACGAAGCGGCCGCTGTTGTCGTAGAAGCCGACGTCGTCGCGGGTGAGCGTCCAGCTCACGGGCAGCGTCTGGCCAGGCTGGAGCGTGATGCGCTCGAAGCCGCGCAGGCGGCGCACCGGCTGCGAGATGCTCGCCACCGGGTCGTTGATGTACAGCTGGGCCACCTCGTCACCAGCGCGCGTCGTGCCGGTGTTCGTCACGTCGGCGGTCGCGGTCACGCGCCCTCGGCGGGCATCCATGGTCGTGGAGCTGAGCCGCAGGTTCGAGATTCGGAACGTCGTGTAGCTGAGGCCGTAGCCGAACTCGTACTGCGGGCTGCAGCTCGTGATGTCCCGGTGGCGCGAGTTGTACTTCGAGCCCGGGTCGCACGGACGCCCCGTCGGCTTGTGGTTGTAGAAGATCGGGACCTGCCCCTCGTTGCGCGGGAAGCTCACCGGCAGCTTGCCGCCCGGGTTGACCTTCCCGTACAGCGCATCCGCCACGCCATTGGCGCCCTCGACACCGCCGAACCACGCCTCGAGGATCGCCGGCGAGTTGGCCTGCACCTCGTCGAGGACCAGCGGGCGGCCGTTGAACAGCACCACGGCGAACGGCTTCCCGGTCGCCTTGATCGCCTCGATCAGCTCCTCCTGCTTTCCGGGCAGGTCGAGCATCGAGCGGGACTCCGCCTCGCCGCTCATCTCACGGGTCTCGCCGAGCGCAAGCACCACCTGGTCCGCGGCGTTCGCCGCGGCCACGGCGGCCGGGAACCCGGCCTCCGAAGCGCACTCGTTCGCGGGGTCATAGAGATCGTTGTTGCTCAGCGTGCAGCCGGGCGTGTAGGTGGTGTTCGGGTTCTGGGCCTTCATCGCGTCGAACAGCGAAACGGCGTCGTTGTCGTCGCCGCGCCCCCACCACGGGCCGAGCATGTCGTGCTTGTCGTTGCCGAGCGGGCCGATGATCGCCGTCGACTTGCCGACGTCGAGCGGCAGCACCGGGCCGTCGTTCTTCAGCAGGACAAGCGACCGACCTGCCGCGCGGCGCGCCGCGGCGCGGTTCTCAGGCAGCAGCTGCTTGCCCGCCGCCTCGGCCACGTTCACGTACGGGTTCTCGAACAGGCCGGCACGGAACTTCACCCGCAGGAGCCGCCGCACCGCGTCGTCGATCCGACGCTTCGACACCTCGCCGCTCATCACGAGCGACCTGCCGAAGTCGCGATAGTTCGTGGAGACCATCTCGGTGTCGGTTCCGGCGTTGAGGGCCTTCTTGGCTGCCTCCCGGCCGTTCTCCGCGACGCCGTGGCCGCACGGGCCGCCCGCCGGGTCCTCTCCCGGACACTGGCGCAGCTCCGCCACCGCCGTGTAATCGCTCTCGATGAAGCCGTCGAAGCCCCAGCGCCGCTTGAGGATGTCCGTCTCCAGGTAGCGGTTCGCGCAGGCGGGAACGCCGTTGAGCGCGTTGAACGCGCACATCGCTGTATCGGCCCCGGCATCCACTGCGGCCTTGAAGGGCGGCAGGTAGAAGTTCCACAGCCGCTGGATCGACATGTCGGTCGTGTTGTAGTCACGGCCGGCGTCGGGCTCGCCGTATGCGGCGAAGTGCTTGATGCTGGTGGCCACCTTGTCGGGCGCGCTGTAGTCGTTGCCCTGCGCGCCCTTGACCCGTGCGGCGCCCATCACGGAGTTCAGATACGGATCCTCGCCCGACGCTTCGGAGATGCGGCCCCAACGCGGTTCGTGGGAGAGGTCGAGCATCGGGCTGTAGATCTGCTTGAGGCCGACCGCCGCCGACTCGAAGGCGCCGATCCGGTGGTCGGTCTGCGCGATGCTCGGGTCGAAGCTGCTCGCCGTGCCGAGCGGGATCGGGAAGATCGTGCGGAAGCCGTGGATCGTGTCGAAAGCGAACAGGATCGGGATGTGAAGCCGTGAGTTCTCGACGGCGTCGTGCTGGTACTTGTTGATCAGCACGGGGTCGGTCTCGCTGAAGACGGATCCGATGGGCTTGCGGGCCTCCTCGGGGTGCTCCTTCATCTGGCCGTCGGAGAGCAGCGTGAGCTGGTCCAGCTTCTCCTCGAGCGTCATCTTGCGGATGAGCGCGTCGATCCGGCGCTCGGTGGCTCGATCCTGGCTCTGCTTCACGCCCTGGAGCGCCACGCGGTCGCGGGTCTTGTTCGGCTTGCCGGCCGCCACCGCCCCTGTCACAGCCACCCCCAGCGCCAAAATCGCGATGAGCAGGGCGTGCAGGGATGTGCGTCGGCTCATGCGGGCGGGGTGCCCGGGACTCCTCGAGAGGAAACCCGTTCGGCCTCCATGGGACCGGGTAGCCCAGAGGTGTGAGACGGATCGTGTGCATGGCGACGGTTGTTTGGCTCCTCGCTCTCGCCCCAGCGGCCGGCGCCTCAGAGCTGCGTGACTACGCGAAGCGCACGTGGGCGTCGTTCGTCGCGATGACCGACCGCTCGTCGGGCCTGCCCGCCGATGTCCTGAACAGCGACGGCAGCACGAGCGTCCAGACCTCCACCACCAATATCGGCGCCTACATGTGGAGCGCGGTGGCGGCCCAGCGGCTCGGCTTCGTCTCGAAGCACGAGCTCGTGAAGCGGCTGTCCCGCACGCTCACCACCCTCGAGCACATGGAGCGCTACCGCGACACGGGTCAGTACTACAACTGGTACGACCACCGCACGGGCGAGAAGCTCACGGCCTGGCCGCCGCGACCGCAGGACGAGTTCCACCCGATCCTCTCCTCGGTCGACAACGGCTGGCTCGCCGTCGGGCTCAAGATCGTGGCGAGGACGGTTCCGGAGCTGTCCCGGCGCGCCGGCGCGCTCTACAGGGCGATGGACTTCGGCTTCTACTACGTGCCCGAGAAGAACCGGGTGCTGTTCCACTACCGCCCCGACGACCCGTCGAAGTCGCCCTGCTGTTACGACACCGTGGTCAGCGAGAGCCGCATCGTCGACTACATCGGGATTGGCCGCGGGCAGTTGCCGGAGAAGGAGTACTTCGGCCGCTGGCGGACCTTCCCGGACACCTGCGACTACTCGTTCCAGGAGACCAAGCCGGTGGGCAGCTGGCGGCGCTACTTCGGAGTTGACGTGTTCGAGGGCGCCTACGTCTACAACGGCATCCAGCTCGTGCCCTCTTGGGGCGGCTCGATGTTCGAGGCGCTGATGCCGGCGCTGTTCGTGCCCGAGGAGACGTGGGCGCCGCACAGCTGGGGGCCGAACCACCCGCGCACCGTCGAGACGCAGATCTTCCACGGGATGAACGAGGCCGGCTACGGCTACTGGGGCTTCTCGCCGGCGAACAGGCCCGAGGGCAACTACGGCGCCTGGGGCGTGGACGGCGCGGGGATGGATCCGAACGGCATGCCGTCGAACGAGGACAACACCCTGGTGGACCACGGCTTCCCCGGATGCCCGGACCGCGCCGCGAAGCCCGACCCGCCCCAGTCCGCCTACACGAACGGAGTGGTCACGCCGCACGCCGCGTTCCTGGCGCTGCGCTTCGCGCCGGGCAAGACGACCGCGAACGTGCGCCGCCTCGCGAACGACTTCCCCGGCCTCTACGGCAAGTGGGGCTTCCGCGACAGCGTGAACGTGCAGACGAAGCACGTCTCCGACGCCTACCTGTCACTCGACCAGGGCATGATCATGGCCGCCCTGGGCAACGCGCTGGGCGACGACGTGCTGCGCGAGGCCTTCGCGGACCGCGGGCTGGAGCGCTCGCTGCGCCCGGTAATCGGCGCGGAGCGCTTCAACAGCGGGCATTAAGGACGGACCGGCGGAGCGGCGCGCCGGCTAGCGGCCGTGGCGACGGCGCCGGCCTGACCGGCGTCGGCCGCCCGACCTTGCCTTGCGATTGCGGCGACGCTTTGGGGCCGTCTTCTGCGGGCGCGGCTCGGCCGACTCCTCGGCCGCCTCCTCGCCGTCCGGGAGGACGGGAGTGAGCACAAGCGCGTCGATCACGTCGGGATGCTCCGGGCGGCTGAACAGGAATCCCTGGGCCGTGTCGCATCCCGCGTTCTGGAGGTTGCCGAGCTGGTCGCTCGTCTCCACGCCCTCGGCCACGACGGACAGGTTCAGCGCGTGCCCGAGCTCGATCACCGCCCCTACGATGGCCACGTCCTCGGAGCTCTCCGGCAGCCCGCGGACGAACGAGCGGTCGATCTTCACGCTGTCGATCGGGAACCGGCGGAGGTGCTCGAGCGACGAGTAGCCCGTGCCGAAGTCGTCGACAGCTATCTGCACGCCCAGCTTCTTCAGCTCCGCGAGCGTCTCCGTGGAGGAATCCGGATCCTCGATCAGCACGCTCTCGGTCACCTCGAGGCACAGATGGGCGGCGTCGAAGCCCGTCTCCGCGAGAGCGTTGGCAACCGTGTCGACGAGCCTGTCCTCGGCGAGCTGGCGAGCCGAGACGTTCACCCGCACGGTGAGCTGCTGGTCGTCGGGTCGCGCAAGCTGCCAGCGCCGCGCGTGCCGGCATGCCTCGTGCAGCACCCACGTCCCGATCGGGACGATCAGACCGGTTTCCTCGGCGAGCGCGATGAAGTCGGCGGGCGGCACGAGACCGCGGTCGGGGTGCTCCCAGCGCACGAGTGCCTCCACGCCGACGATCCCGCCCGTCTCCACCGAGACCTCGGGCTGGAAGTAGACGCGGAACTCCTCACGCTCGATCGCCTGACGGAGCGCGTTCTCGGTGTGAAGGCGGTCGAGCGCTCGCTGCCGCGTGACGTCGTCGAAGAGCATCAGGCGCCCGCCGCCGGCCTGCTTCGCGCGATACATCGCGGCGTCGGCGTCGCGAATCAGGTCCTCGCAGTCCTGGTCCGCGTCGACCGCGAGTGCGATGCCGATGCTGGCGCTCGAGACCACGTCGCCGTGCACGAGGTGGAACGGTAGGCCGAACGACTTGAGGAGCCGCTCCGCCACCGCCACGGCATCCCCCTCGTCCCCGAGGTCCTCACAGAGCACGGCGAACTCGTCGCCGCCGAAGCGGGCGATCATCTCCTGGCGGCGCAGGGAATGCTGGAGGCGCTCCGCGACGGCGAGGATGAGCTGGTCGCCGGCCGGGTGCCCGAGGCTGTCGTTGATCACCTTGAAGCGGTCGAGGTCGAGGAAGAGCACGGCCACGTAACGTCCGGGCCGGCGCTGGAGACGGTCGACCGCTCCGCTCAGCCGGTTCAGGAACAGCAGCCGGCTGGGGAGTCCCGTCAGAGGATCACGCAGGAGCTGGTTCTCGTTGGTGCGCCACGCGACGATGTGTGCGACGCTCGCGGCGAGCACGAATCCGCCGTGAATCATCGCCCAGCGCCACGGATGCGCGACGGCGTCGGGGTGGTTGTAGACGCTCGCGGGCGCGAGCACCCCGACCAGCCCGTGATGGAACACCACGTACGCGATCGCCACCAGGAACGGGACCCACGCCTGGTAGAGCGTCAGCACGCCCACCATCACGAAGAAGTGGAAGTGCGCCTCGATGAATCCGGCCCAGAGGTGCACGAGCACCGCCGAGCATGTGATCAGCCCGAACGAGGCGGCCACCACACGCTGCGTCATCGTGAACCGCTCGGAGGTCGCGAACGCCGCAGCCCCCGCGATCAGCCCGCCCTCCAAGAGCATGTGCGGCAGCGTCTGCCCCTGGAACAGCCCGAAGGCGACCAGGGCGGGCACGTGGAACCAGAGCAGCCAGACGATCGCAGCGTGCCGCCGGCGCCAGATGTGCTCGGGGAGGAGCTGCCCCTTCGGCAGCCAGTCCCAGACCGCCTGCGCGTAGCGGCGCAGGCCGGTGGCCTCGGAGCCCGTCAGGGAGCCGAGCTGCAGCCTCTCAAGGGCCTCGGTGTTCGCCTCGCTCATGCCAGCTCCCCTAGGCGACCGCTTCTCCGCTGTTGACGAGGTCGAGCTCCGCGCTGCGGCGCGCTGCCGGCGCCACGGCGCACGGGGATCCCTGCTTGTAGACGAAACGCCTGCGCGCCTCGTGGTAACTCCGGTCGATCCCGAAGAAGCACTCGTGGCAGCGCGCGAGCTCCTCGGTGCGATACGTGCCGAGCGGCTTCATCTGCTCGTCGTGCGCCCGCTGGCTGCGCTTCTCCTCGAGCCAGTGGCCCAGGTCGGGGTGGCGCGCGAGCCGCTCTCCGAGACCGCGAAGCTGCGCACGGAAGCTCGCCACGGAGTCGCCGAACGCGGCGTCCAGCAGTCCGATCTCGATCGCCCGCCGGGTTCCGACTGGCTCAAAGGTTTGCGTCAGCTCGGCGGTCGTCTCGGCACCGACGCGGCGCGGAAACAGGTAGGTCCAGTACTCGGAGCCGTAGAGGCCGCCCATGTGCCCGTAGTAGGGGTTCAGCACCACGTCCTCGCGGGCCACGATGTGATCGGCGGCCAGCGCCATGGGAACACCGCCCGCCGCGGCGTCGCCGGACATCGCCGCGATCACGAGGTGCGAGTCGGTCTCGACGATGTCGCGCACGACGTCGTCGATCGCATGCAGGTTGTACCAGGACTCCTCGGCGGGATTCCCGGCAGCCTCGATCACGTTGAGGTGGATGCCGTTAGACCAGAAGTCGGCGCCGCCCATCAGCACGATCACCCTCGTCTGGCGCCGCGAGCGGGCGTAGCTGTATGCGTCGCGAAGGCGCCGGCACTGGTCGGTGCTCATCGCGCCGTTGTAGAAGTCGAAGTGGAGGTAGCCGACCCCGTTCTCCTCCTCGTAGAAGATCTCGCGGTACGTCTGCCCGTGGGGAATCGGCGCATGGACGGCCACCGGGATCTCGGGCGCGTCGACCTCCTGCCCGGCCAGGGCAAGCGCCCGCGTGGCCGGCAGCTTGAAGGAGTCCGCGTCGTCGCCGCGCCGCATCAGGTGCGTGATCCAGACCGCGCCGTCGACGGTGCCGCGGCAGATCGCGCCACCCCGCTGCGCGATGATCGCGCCGGGCCGCCCGCGGAGGCTCTGCTCGAGGTGCGCCCCGAACAGGTGAAAGTCCACGTCGCCGATCCGGTCGAGCACGCCCGGTGTGCCCTCGGCCGCGCGAACCCTTCGCAGAATCGTGGCGGCGCCGTCCGAGGACCAGTCGATCGCTCGATCCGCGTCGCTCATCATCGGGCGCGGGCGGCCGCCCACCGAGGGATCGGCGTAGTCGAGCGGGGTCGGAGCGAAGCCCTCCTCGGACAGATTGCCGAGCGCCTCGATTAGGGCCTCCACCGCGGCGCGCCGGACCTCGTGGCGGTAGAGGCTGCTCTTGCCCACGTCGCGCGTCTGGAAGGTGCGCGTGGCCCAGACGTCGCCGCCGTCCACCTCGCCCGTGGCTTCTAGAACCGTGACGCCCCATTCGCGCATCCCGAGCTCTATGGCCCAGTCGAGAGACGACGGACCGCGATCCCCGACGGGACCGGGATGGACGACCAGGCAGCGGTGCTTAGCCCAGACCGACTCGGGGATGATCTTCGTGAGGAAGGGGCACACCACCAGCTCCGGGTTGTGGCGCACCACCGCCGCCTCGATCGCCGGGCCGGAGTCGACCACCGCCACCGATACCTCGTGTCCAAGCTCGGTGAGCGCCACGTGGGCGCGCTGGCTCAGGCTGTTGTGAGCCGAGACGACGAAGAGGACGCGCAGGCCCTGGTCGACCACCGTCGGCGAGGGCACAGCCCGAAGCGGGCTGGCTGCGCCGCGCAGCACCTCGCCGAATTGCACAGCGCTCCCCATGAAGATCGTTGTCGGCCGCGGGACATCGCGCCTGAACGGCCATGGACGAATGCACTAGGCACTTCGGCGGAGCTCAGCGGAGCTTGGCAAGCGCCAGGTAGCGGCGCAGCACGGCGCGGTTCTTCGACGCCGCCCGGGTGGCCACCGCCACGAACCGGACGCGGCCAGCGCGCACGCCATATACGAAGCGAGCCCTGGGGCCGCCGCTCCGCACGAGCAGGCCCGCGCCCATGCTGTGCGTGTGGCCCCGGAGCCTGCTCACCGGGTCGCCCACGCGGACTCTCCGCAGGTCGCTGCCCCTCGTGTTGCTACCGACCAGGGCGACCGTGCCTGCGGGCGTGAGCGCGACGGCGACCTTCTTGCTGCGGTTCTTCTTGCCGCGGACGCACCAGATCCAGGTCCGGTTGCCGCGCACCCTGGGCTGGCCTCCGCGGCGCAGCAGCTGGGCGGCGGCGTTGCGAAGGAGCAGGCGGCGCGTGCCTCGGCTGGCGAAGCGCTGACGCGGCGACTTGCAGCCGAAGCGGATCCCGTTCACGCGCTCCCAGGCCTGAAGGTACGCCTCTGCTCCGCGCGCCATGTCCCTCACGGCGGCGGCGCCGCCCACGCGCCGGATGTCCTCCCACCAGTCGGGGAACAGCCCGTAGTGAGCCACGCCGTCCTTGGTGATGTCGAACTCGCGCTCGCCGCTGCGCTGGCGCTGGAAGGTCACGCGCCCGTCGAACGACTTGAACGGGTACTCCACGGGGTTCGGTCCCTCGCGCGGGTGAGGCTGCGACGAGAGGCCGTTCTGGTCAGAGCCGTAGCCGAACCCGAAGTAGAACCTGGGATCGCGCTTCGCCTTCGTCGCCTGCCAGGTCTTGATCCACTCCTCCGCCGACTCCTTCATCGGCGTGACCACCCCGCCGAGCTTGTAGATGCGCGGGATCACGTCGGCGCTGCTCCAGCTGTGGCTCGAGACGGAGCCCGAGTAGCGCTGCGCCTCCAGCAGGTCCATCACGCTCTTGCGCGCGCGCACGCTGAGGTGATCGGGGTCGATGATCATCTTCTTCTGCATCAGGCGACGCACCGTGTGGTCGCCGAGGTCGGTCAGGCCAATCGCGTTGCAGTTCGAGTCGTTCGGATACACAGGTGCGGCGCCCAGCGGCAGGAACTGCTCGATCACGTTGGAGAGCACGTCCTTCTCGTCGTGGTCGTACACGCCGGGCTGCTGCTTGTCGTGCTCGTCGGGCGGGCCCGTGCAGTGCTGCATGCGCCAGAAGTGGCCGGTGGCGAGGCGGTTGCCGCCGTTCACCACCACGCCCGTGTTGCCGCTGTCGCCCGCCACGCCGCCCAGCGCGTTGTCGAACTTGTTGATCAGCTCCATCTGGCGCACGCCGAAGCCGTACACCTCGTCGAGCTCGCGATCGATCTTGGCCCTGTCGCACAGCGGCTCGTCGTTGTAGACGCGGCAGCCGAACGGCTCGGACACCTCGATCCCCTTGATCACCGCGAGCTTGCCGTTCGCGATCACGCGGCGCGCCTCGAACGGGCTCTTCACGATCCGGAACCAACCCCGGCCCGGTCCGCCGTTCTGGGCGTCGATGTAGTCCTGGAGCGCGTCGAGGTCGCGGTTCTGGAGCCGCACCGACTCCATCTCGTCGCAGTTGTTCCCCTTCAGCGGGTACAGCTCGCAGAGCGCGCGGTTCTCGACGAACAGGTTCACGAACACCCGCAGCCCGCCCAGGTAGGCGCGCTCGACCCACTTGTAATAGGTCTGCTCATGGGTCAGCGACTCGTGGTGCGGCCAGTCCTTGAAGGTGGGCCAGCCCACCGGGTCGTGGCAGCGGACCGGATTACCGAACAGGGCGTTCTCCAGGACCGCGCCACAGCCGTTGCCGACCTGATGATCGGGGCAGTCCACTAGCGCGTAGGGAGCGCCGTACGGATGCCAGGGCCGGCCGCAGTGCGCGCGCCCGCCGAGGAACTCGAATGCGGTCATGTGCAGGTGGAGGTCGATGATCCCCTTCACCTCGCCCCAGGGCGTCTTGCTCGTGAAGGGCGCGCCGGTGGTGCTCGTGTCCACCTCCGGGTACACCGCGCAGCCGTCGGCGGGCTCGAAGCTGAAGGCGCCCGCGCCCGCGGGTTCCGCGAGCACCAACCTGCCGGCCGCTACGGCGAGCGCCTTGTTCTTCGAGGGCAGCACGATCGCGAAGGTGCCGTCCGAATTCGCGTCCACTCGCCAGTCCGCGTCCGGACTCGCGCCGCCCGCGGGCGCCACGACGTTCAGGCCGTTGGCCGCCATGAAGTCGCGGTCGCGGCCGTAGAAGAGGTAGCTGCCGAGCGCGGTGGCCTGCATCCGGAAGCCCTCGGCCGCGCCCGCCGAGGTGGCCGACGTGGCGTAGCCCCCGACCGACTTGACCACAAAGCCGCCCGCAGCGGGCGAGCGCAGCGCGTAGCAGCCGTTGGCGAGCGCGTAGCGCCGGTCGGTGCCGGTTGCGGCCGCCAGCACTCGAGCGGCCGGGGCCTTCGCCGGGGCCGCCGCAGCGCCCAGGCGGATGTGCGGTTCGCGCTCACCCTGCGCCCCCGCGCCGGTCCCGACCAGCGCGAGCGCGATCAGCGCCAAGAGCGGGGGAACGGCGAAGAGGCGGCGATCCACCGGCGGATCCTATCCCCGCCGCTAAGGGCGGTGCGCCGGTCAGCAGATGGGGGGCGGCGGATCGAAGAAGGTCTGCGTGTTGGTGCTCTCGTTGGACTCCGGGACCACGTTGCTTGAGTCGGCCACGGCGCTCCAAGTGCTGCCGTCACAGCCGTTGCCGCCGCCTGCGTGGCTCATGGTCGCCGACGCGCCCGGTGCCAATCCAGCGAACCGGCCGGTGGAGACCGACGGCGCAGCGCGCGCGGCGGCGCTGATCGCCGAGCTCCTCTGAGCAGGGCTAGCGAACGGCTTGGTTGATCGCCATCGTGTTGCCGTCCGGGTCCTTGATCCAGGCGGCCCTGAACTGGCCGGCGTCGAAGACGCCGCGCTCGTCGGTCTTCAGCCCCGGCTGGTCGTACTGCTCGAAGGAGACTCCGCGCGACGCCAGCTCGTCCATCGTCTGGTCGAGGTCCTCGACGAACCACCCGGCAATCGTGGCCGGCGACTTGCCCGCGTTGTCCGGCGACAGGTAGACGAAGATCCCGGTTCCGTCGGCGCAGGGATAGGCCACGCCCTCCCCCTCCTCCTCATCACCCGGCACCAGCCCGAGCTGCTCCTCGTAGAAGCGCCTTGCCCGGTCGAGGTCCGATACGGCCATCAGTGCTCCAACGCGCGAGTCGCTCAGTCCCATCGCAGTCTCCTTTGGTGGCTTTCACCGCCGCGCCCGGCGGACCGGCGCAGCAAGTGTTGCGAGAACGGCCGTGGTGGCGACCTCCGCATACCGCTCGGGCGTCATGCCCGCCTCGTTCACGAGGTCGTCCCACACCCGGAAGGACAGCAGCTCCCACACGAGCGCGGCCGCCTCCGCGTTGGTCCAGCTGCGATGCACCCGCCCCTCGCGGCGCAGCCGCTGCACGACGGCGGTGGCGGCGCGCATCCGGTTGGCGGTGCGGTCGCGCCACGCCACCGCCGCGGGCTCGTCGCCGTGCCTGGATTGGTCGAGGGCGCGCGCGAGCGACGCGATGCGCGGGTTGCGCCGGGCCTGCATGTCGGCCCAGGCGCGCACCTGGGCGGGCCCGTCACGCGCGGCCTCGACCTCCGCGACCGCGGCGGCAAGCCCCTCCCGTGCATCGACGTGCCCGACCACGGCCAGCATCAGTGCGGAGCGATCCGGAAAGTGCAGGTAGAGCGCCTGCCGGGAGATGCCGGTGGCACGGGCCACGGCGGACATCGACGGTACCTCCTCCGGCTCGCCGTCGAGAAGCTCGATGGCCGCGTCGAGAATTCGATCCCTCGTACTTGACACGTGTCAAGTGTACGCGTATAAGTGTTGCTTGACAAGTGACAAGCTGATCATCCAGAAAGGACGCGCCATGGACCCGAAGAGCACCGCCGAGACCGTGATCAAGCAGCTGGAGGATGCCTGGAACTCCGCCGATGGCGCGGCCTTCGCGGCCCCCTTCGCGCCCGACGCCGACTTCGTGAACATCCGCGGCGAGCTGCACACCGGCCAGGAGGCGATCGCGGCCGGTCATCAGCAGATCTTCACCACGATCTACGCCGGAAGCACCCTCCGATACGCCGTGCGTCAGGCGCGCGAGGTCGACGGCGTCATCCTCGCCCACATCGACGCGGTGCTGAATGCGCCCAGTGGGCCGCTTGCCGGCGAGACCAAGGCTCTCGGGAGCATCGTGTTGGTCGGCGACGGTGACGAGCAGCGCATCGCGGCCTTCCACAACACGGTGGTCGCCTCGCGATAGTCAGGGCGCGATCACGTACTTCATCCCGCGACCTCCCGCGGCCGACATGATCGCGTCGGGCAGACCCTCTAGGGGGAGCGTCTGCGTGATCAGGTCGGCCACGGGAACGCGCCCGTCGGCGATCATCGCGAGTGCGGCGGTGTTCTGCGCAGGAGTGGAGTTCGCCGCCCCCACGATCGTCAGCTCGCGGTAGTGGATCTCGTTGGCGTCGAAGGAAACGGTCGGGCTGTCCTTCGGAAGGCTCCCGAAGAGGCTGATGCGTCCGCGGCTCGCGGCCATCCCGATGCCGTCCCGGTGAGCCGCCTCGGACGGGGCGGCCACGATCACGACGTCGGCGCCGCGACCGTCTGACAGCGCGCGAACCGCGGCTACCACGTCCACGCCGTCCTCGGCGAGCACGACCTCGTCGGGCATCACGCGTGCGGCGGCGAGCTCGAGCCGCTCGGCGCTCCGCTCCACAAGCGTGATCCGCGAAGCGCCGCGCGCCCGGGCGAGCCGCGCGTGCATGCACCCGATCGGACCGGCGCCGACCATCACGGCGTCGTCGCCCTCGCCCACCCCCGCCAGCTCCTGGCCGTTGATCACGCACGCGAGCGGCTCCGTCAACGCGGCCTCCTCAAACGAGAGGTCCGAGGGAATCGGGTTCACGCCGCCAACCCGTAGGACGAGCTCGGGCACGATCAGGTACTCCGCGTAGCCCCCGTCGTAGTCGTAGCCGATCGCCGTCAGGTTCTCGCAGATGTTCTCGTGCCCCATCCGGCACTCCCGGCAATCGGCGCAGGGCACCGCGGCGATCACCTGAACCCGGTCTCCCACCGAGAACCTCTCCACCCCCTCGCCGAGCGCGGCCACCTCGCCAGCGATCTCATGGCCGATCACCCGCGGCGGCTTCAGGTAGCGATGGCCGTGGAAATAGATCTTCACATCCGTGCCGCAGGTGGCGCAGTTGCGCACGCGCAGGAGCAGCTCGCCTGGGCCCGGCTCCGGAACGGGCACCTGCTCGAGCCGCAGGTCCTCCGGCGCGTGGTAGCGGAAGACCTTCATTGGAAGGACGATGTCGATACTTGAATCCGAGCCAGGAGCTTCCAGTGTACGAATGGCCGCGCTATCCCCGCATCCTTGTAGCGGTTGACGAGACGCCGGCGGCGGCGTTCGCCCTGCGCCACGTGGTCCCGTACGCCGTTGACCAGGGCTCCCACCTGACGCTCCTGAGCGTCGCCTCGAATCCGCCCACGTGGGCGGCCACCGCTGGCGTGTCGCCACAGAAGCTCGCGGATCAGATCGAGTCCGAGGCGGCCAACCACCTGCGGGAGGTCACCGAGACGCTTCCGGAGGACGTGTCGGTGACCACGCTGCTTCGCCACGGTGACCCTGCCGAGGAGATCCTCGCGCTCCTGGGAGAGCAGCCGTTCGACCTGCTCTGCATGGGCGCCCGTGGCCGAGGCCGCGTGACCGGAGCCCTGCTGGGATCGGTTTCGACAGCCGTCCTCCACCACAGCCCCGTGCCGGTGGTCGTGCTTCATCCGCCGCGCTGAAGCAGTCTCCTTCGAGGCTTGTAGACGCTGAGCACAGTCGCCATCGTGAGGGCGAGTACGTCCCAGGCCGCGGCGGCGATGAGCAGCGTTTCGGCGTCGCCGGTGCCGTTGTGCATCTCGCTTGTCGCAGGGCCGATCACGAGCGCGCCGACCAGGATCACCGACAGGAGCAACATCAACTTCGTGGTGACCCACACGTGCCGGAGCACGCCCCACTTCGAGCCGAGACCAAGCGTGAGCCCGGTGATCAGCGCGGTGAAGCTGAGCGGGATGCCGAATACCAGGCTGAACATCTGCAGCAGTTCGTAGGAGGCGCTCGCAAGTCCGGCGTCCGTGGTCGTGGCGGCGCGAATGTTCACCGCGAGGACGGCGGCCACGTCGCCAAGGAGCCCGACGGAGGCGATGATGTGGGCCGTGAGGACCGCGCGCCGCAAGCGCGGGGAGAGCGTGCGCCGCACGACGGATCGCGATTGTGGGACGGATATGGCATTCATGATGCGGGTCAGGCTAGGCCCCGCGTGCGCGACCAAAAACACCCCGCCGAGGGATTTCCGGGTCCCCCCTGGGGTGGATGTGTCAGCCGGCTATCAGCGGCGCGAGACGGACGAGAGCGGCACCGTGGAGGTTGCGCCGGCCTTGAGCCAGCGGACCGTGGTGGTGCCGGCCCTGGCATCGACCGCGAGCACCTTGCCAATCTCCCCGGTGGCCCGCTTTCGCACGTGCCCGGCGGGGAGCGGTGTGGAGGTCCTCTCGACGGGGCGCGACGCGGCGCGGCTGCGCTCGCGGCGTTCGGCTGGCCGCGGCTCAGCGGCCGCGGCAGGCCGCCGTCGTGCGGGCGCCGGCTCCGGCTTTTTGAGCACCTTCTCGAGGGGCACCATGTTGGCACCCGTGCCCTTCGTCTCGGAATCCAGAACCCACGTCTTCTTCGCCATATCCGTCTACCAATTCTAGAGACGGGCCTAGCGAGGATCCGCGCGCTGAACGAGCACGGAGAGGCAGGTCACGCAGCCCTCCATCTTCTCGAACTCGCTGATGTCGACGACGATCACGTCAAAGCCCCAGTCCTCGAACAGCGCCGCCGATTCCGGCGCGGACGCTGCCATCAGGACCGTGCCGCCGCCCATCAGGATCACGTGCGAACCAGCCTCCTCCGGCACGATCCGCAGCGTCGGGAACGGCGAGGTGTCGAGCAGCGACGCATCCGCTGCGATCACCGTGTCGTCCGGCAGGGCGGTGACCGCGGATTTCAGGTGCAGCACCCGCTGCAGCGGGACGGGGACCACCGCGAAGCCGCGCGCTGCCACGAGCCGGCGTAGCTGACGGATCCCCTCGGCGTTCGTCCTCCCGCCGCGCCCGACGTACAGGGCGGCGCCAACCCTCAGCACGTCTCCCCCGTCGAGCGTGCCCGGCTCCTCGATCCGCGCGATGTCCAGCCCGAGCGCGTGAACCACCTCCTCGGCGCCTGCCAGCTCGGCGCGCCGCTCGACGGCCCCGGGTCTCGTCATCACGGCGAGGTCGCCGCATACAACCATCGTGTCCTCGATGAACGCCGAGTCCGGCAGGTCGTCGGCATGCGGGACCTCGCGGATGTCCCAGCCCGCGTCCGCGACCGCCGCCACGTAATCGGCATGCTGCTTCGCGGCCAGGCCGGCATCCACCGGGGCGCGATCACCGTACGTGACGATGCCGTCGGCCATTCGGCTGCTGGGGCGGCGGACCAGGGCGATGCGTTCGTGCACGGGGCGCACGCTATCCGGCCCGCGCGGCGGGCAGCCCTAGTCCTCCAGCCGAGTGAGGGCCAGCTTCAGCACGTCCGCGCGGCTGCGCTCGCCGTGGTCGGCGGCGATGAAGTAGCTGCCGATCCACAGCGAGTAGAAGACCATGCAGCGGGCCTCGACCTCGTCGGCGTCCGGGCAGAACTCGCCGAACAGCGAGCGCATGTACTCCATGCGCCGGTTGTCGACGCGCTTAAGGCGCCTCGCCACCGCTCTCTCGCGCCGCGCCCAATCGCGGACCGCAAGCTCGATCTTGATCAGGTCGGGGCTCGAGCCGGCGAGCGTGGACAGCCGCCGCACCTTGGCCCGCGCGTCCCCACCCCCGCTCTCCACGCGGACGATCGCCTCGTCGACGACGAGCCGCTCCCACGCGTCGAGCATCTCCTCGAGCAGTGCGGGCCGGTTCTCGAAGTGCCAGTAGAAGCCGCCCTTCGTGACGCCGAGCGCCTGCGCGAGCTTCTCGACCCGGACGGCGTCGGGGCCACCCACGCCAAGGGCCCGCAGGCCCTCCTGAACCCAGCTCGTGCGAGGGGTGCGAGTCGCGGCCACCGTCTATACGGTACCGTATGGATGTGGTGCTCCCCGACACCGCCCACACCACCCGGCCCTGGCGCATCCACGAGATCGCCCCGGAATTCCGGCTGGAGGACGTGTGGGCGCTGCCCACGCCGGGCGGCCCGGACGACTTCCCGCGGCTCGTGCAGCAGTTCGCCGCGGCCGACCCGTCGCGGAGCCTGCCTCGCCCCGCCCGCATGCTCTGGGCGCTGCGCTGGAAGCTCGGTGAGCTGTTCGGCTGGGACGATGAGGACGACGGCCTCGGCTCCCGGGTGGCAACGCTGCGCGACCGGCTGCCGGCCGATCTGCGCGACGCCCCGGCCGAGCCGGAGTTCGAGTCCCTCCCCTTCAGCTCCCTCTACCTGCTGGAGGACGAGTGGGCTGGGGAGATCGCCAACCGGACGATGCATGGCGTGATGCACCTCGGCTGGGTCCCGGACGGGAACGGCGGCTACCGCGGCCAGATGGCCGTCCTCGTGAAACCGAACGGGCGCTTCGGGACCGCCTACATGGCCGCGATCAGGCCGTTCCGGCACCTGATCGTGTACCCGCCGATGATGCGCGTGATCGCACGACAGTGGAGGCAAGATGCAGGAATTCCGTAGCGCAATCGAGGCCCGCGACCTGGACGGCCTCGTCGCCCTCTTCAGCGACGACATCGTCTTCCGCAGCCCCGTCGTGCACGCGCCCTACCACGGCCGCGATCAGGCGAGGGCCCTCTTCCATGCGGTGAGTCAGGTATTCGAAGACTTCCGCTACACCCGCGAGATGGGAGCTCCAGGCGCAGCCGACAGCGCGCTCGTCTTTCGCGCTCGCGTAGGGGACCGCGAGGTCGAGGGATGCGACTTCATCCACCGGGGTGACGACGGACTGATCGACGAGGTCTGCGTGATGGTCAGGCCGGCCACGGGTCTTATGGCACTTGCGGAGGCGATGAGGCGCCAGCTGGAGCTAGGGACCGTCGGCGCCGCCCCGGAGGGCCACCTGCGGCACGACGAATGACGCCGCGGCCGCGACGGCGGCCAGCAGCAGGACGACGCCCAATGCGAGCCCCACGCCCCCGTCGGAGAGAAATGTGAGCGGCACACCGAGCGCGGCGCAGACCGCAGCCGCAAGGCCGGCGCGGCTCCCGGGTTCGGTCCCAGGCGCACCGGTCGGGGCCTGAGCCCTCCCGACGTGCGCCAGCGACCCAGGCTCGTCGGGCCGCTCGTCGAAGCGCCCGCCCAGCACAAGCCCGAACAGCAGCACAAGCGACGGGACGAGGATCACGGCCCCGACGGCGATCGAAACGAGGAGCGCCACCAGCGTGTCATCCCCCGCGGCCGCCTCGTTGACGGTCAGCCCTGGCAGGAATCGCGGCTGCTGGGCAAGCGCCCAACCGGCCACGAGCGTGCCGACCGCCACCGCCGCCGACCATCGCGCCGCCTCCAGGCGACGGCGCGCCACGAACGAAAGCGTTGCCGCCCCGGCGGCGAGCGAGGCGGCCACGGCCACGAGCCCCGCGCCCGAGGTCAAGCCGTCGTAGATCGGCTCGGCGTCCGAACGCAGCACGAACAGCCCACCGAAGGCGATCGCGCCGGCTATCAGTCCGGCGGCGAGCGCGCGTGTGCGGAAAGCCTCCACCAGATCGTCGCGGCCCGCGCGGGCGCCGTCCGCGGTGAGCCAGACCGCTGCCAGGTAGGCGCTGGTCGCTACCGCGAGTACACCGACGAGGAACGGACGTCGGGTTGAGCCACGAGTCGATCGCGTCGCCCGCCGCATTGCCGAGCGGCACGCGGCCCGACGCGATGCCACCCACGGCGGCGCCGAGCGCGAAGGGCGTCAGCGCCGACGAGGCGCCGAACAGCGCCCCGAGAATCCGCTCCTCGCGCGGACCGGCCACGGCGCCGCGCAGCGCGTAGCACGTGCCGCGCATGATGATCCCGAGCGCCGCCACGAACAGCGGCACGTACAGGGTCGAGAAGATCGCGCCGAAGGCGGTGGGATACGCCGTCCACACCACCACGAGCACGAAGATCAGCCAGACGTGGTTCGCCTCCCACACCGGACCCATGGCGTGGTAGGTGTGATCACGAAGCGCCCGTCGGCGCTCGCCCGGCAGGAGCATGTGCCAGATGCCCGCGCCGAAATCAGCGCCGCCCAGCACCACGTAGGCGGCCAAACCGACGAGCGCGAGCAGCATCGGGGCCTCAGCGAGACCCATCGCCTGCCTCCAGCTCGAGCGGCGCGCGCGCCAGGCGCCGCAGCAGCCACACCGTTGCGGCGGCGAGACATACGTAGATCGCCACGAGCGCCGCGTAACCGAGCGGGATCCCGCCGGCACCGGTCACGGCCTCCTCGGTCCTCATGTGCTCGTAGACGACCCATGGCTGGCGACCGACCTCCGTAGTGACCCAGCCGGCGATCAGCGCCACGGCCGAGAGCGGCCCGAGCGCGGCGACCAGCCGCAGGAACCAGCGGCTCTCCGGCAGGGCCCGGCGGCGCCACCAGAGGACCAGCAACGCGATGCCGAAGACCGCCATCAGCATGCCGATCCCGACCATCGTGAAGAAAGCGATGCGCACGACGTTCACGGGCGGCCGGTCCTCGCGCGGGACGCGATCGAGCCCCTGCACGGTGGCGTTCGGATCGTGGAAGGCGAGGAGCGAGAGCAGCCTCGGGATCGCGATGCCATAGCGGACCTCCTCGCGTCGCTCGTCGAACCAGCCGCCGATGTGGAGCGGCGCGCCCGCCTTTGTCTGGCCCAGCCCCTCGAATGCCGCGAGCTTCACCGGCTGGTTCTCGGCAACGCTGCGGGCCGCCCAGTCGCCCACCACAACCTGCGCCGGCGCGGTGATCGCGGCCACCACCAGGGGTACGGCCATGGCCACCCGCACATAGCGGTCGCGCCGCCCGCGCAACCGGGCGACGGCGTACACGCTCGCCGTCACGAAGCCGGCGACGAGGAACGCCGCGAGGTACATGTGCACCATCTCGTGCCAGAAGTAGGAGTTGCCGAAGAGGGCCTTCATCGGCGGCTCGCCGAGCGTGGGGTGGTTCATCCACCCATTCACGCTGATCACCATGAGCGACCCGGAGAAGCCGGCAATCGCCACCGGTATCCCCGCCAGCATGTGCGCGCGTGGAGACATGCGGTCCCAGCCGTAGACGTAGATCGCGATGAAGATCGCCTCGACGAAGAACGAGAAGCCCTCGAGCGCGAACGCGACCCCGAACACGTCGCCGTAGGTCGCCATGAACTCCGGCCACAGGAGGCCGAGCTCGAAGGACAGGATCGTCCCGGTTACGACCCCCACGGCGAACAGCGCGATCATCACCTTCGACCAGCGCCGCGCGAGCGCGAGCAGAAGCGGATCGCCGCGGCGCCGGCCGAGCCACTCCATCCCGAGGACCATCGCCGGGAACGCCACGCCGAAGCACACCAGCGGGATGTGCACCGCAAACGACAGCGCCTGCATCTGCCGGGCCTCGAGCAGGTATTCCTGCATCAGCAGGTTGTACCCGGCGCCGCCGGACAGGACCTCATCCCTTCAAGTGGTTGTTCAGCAGATGCTCGGTCCACGCGGTGTGGCGGGAACGGAGCTCAGTGGCGGTCAGTCCCGGGCGGCCCAGGCCGCGATAGTTCCCGACCCAGTCCTCGACGGCCTCGTTGGAACGCGCGACAGCCCACAGGTCCCACAGGACCCCCTCGGATACGGCGGTCCCGCTCGCCGCTTCATAGGAGGACACGAAGTCGTCCGCGATCTGTTCGTCATAGAGGAGGAAGAGGTCCATACGGCACCAGCCAAGGTCGAAACCCGGCGGGCCGCGCGCAGCACCGGACCAGTCCACGACGCCCGAGAGCTCATCGCCCTGCCAGAGGACGTTCCCGGACCAGAAGTCGTAGTGCGTCAGCACGGTGGGCGCGCTAACGAGGCGCTCCCAAGCAGTGGTGACGGGGGTGGCGGCTGGGCCCGTCAGCCTCGCCTGGGACCCTCCCGGCCGTTCGAAGACACTCTCGAATCCGGTGAGGCGTTCAAGGTCCGCGGCGTGGACGCGGGCAAGCGCGCGGCCCAGCTCAGCCGCCCACCGATGCGGATCCGCCGGGTTGATGTCCGCGCGCCCGGGCAGACGCGAGATCAGCACCGCCGGACGCTCCGACGATGGCCCTCCCACGTAGCTCGCCAAGAGCCGTGGCGCCAAGCCGTCGAGCCCATCCAGGGCCCCGAGCACGTGGGCCTCGCGGCGGGCCGCATCGTCGCCGGCGGGGAACTCACGCAGGACAAGATCCCGCTCGGGATTCACCATCTGGACGAGATAGGTGCTGGCATGCGTCCCGCCGGCCAGCGGACGGGCTGAGCTCACGGTCGCGAGCGGCCCAGCAACCCGTGCGGCGCGTGCAAGAGCCGCAGGCGAGGGCTGCGCACTTCGGTCCATACAGTCAGTCTGATGGCGACGTCGGCGTCCGATTATCAGCAGGAAGTCGTGGAACTGTTGGAAGCTCGTAGGGGCCACTTCGCGCTCGAGTCGGGTCACCACGGGGAGCTGTGGCTCGAGCTCGAGTCACTGTTCATGGAGCCCGCGCGCACGGCCCGGTTTGCGGCGGAGCTGGCGCGGCGGCTCCGCCCGGCAGAGGTCGAGGCGGTGTGCGGCCCACTCGTCGGCGGCGCGCTGCTCGCTCAAGCCGTGGCCGCTCACCTGGACGCCGCCTTCCTCTACGCCGAGCCGAGGCCGCCGCCGGAGCATCCCGGCGGCGGCCTCTACACGGTTCGTTACCGCGTACCCGGAGCCATGAGGGCGCGCGCCGCCGGACGCGCGGTCGCGATCGTCGACGACGTCGCGAACGCCGGGTCGGCCACGCGCGCCACCCACTCCGAGCTGCGCGACGCCGGCGCACGGCGGCCGCCCCGCCGAATCGCTCGTTTCACGCGCTCGCAGTTGCGGACCGTGTCGGTGCGATCGGCCGTCACGACGTCACGGCCGGCTCCGCAGTCGATCGTGTCGCGTGTCCCGTCGCGGGCGGAGATCGTGTCGTCGCCGCCGCCTGCCAGGACATTGTCCTTGCCGGCGCCGGGCGTGATCGCGTCGTTGCCGTTCCTGCCATCGAGCTTGTCGGCCCCGGCGTCGCCGTTCATCCGATCGCTGCCGCCGGCGCCCCTCAGTAGGTCCTCCCCGGTCCCCCCGGTCAGCCGGTCATCGCCCGACATTCCGAACAGGCAGTCGTCTCCTCCGCGCCCGCTGAGCACATCGCGGCCGACGCCGCCAACGAGCACGTCGTCCCCTGGTGTCCCGACGATAAATCGCGTGATGCCCGGATCGGTGCAGGTGCGCGGGGCGGGGGGCGGTGGTGGTGGCGGCGGGGGCGGTGGTGGCGGCGGCGGAGGGCCGGACGGACCGGTCACCGGCGGGGTGGTGGAACACGCGGCGCCGGCTGACGTTGAGGTGTTGCGGTAGACCATCACGGCTGAGCTGAGGTTGTCGGAGATGACGACCTCGGGCTGGCCGTCTCCCGTCAGGTCGCCCACTGCCATGGTCACGCGCGTGGAGGTGGCCGGGTTCTGGTAGCCGAGCTGCGGCAGATCGCGGCCACCGTCGAAGCCGCCCGCGCCGTTGCCGAGGTGCACCATCCCGGTCCCATAGGTGCCCGCGGCGACGATGTCGTTGCACCCGTCCGCGTCGAGGTCGGCGATGGCCACAGCGTCCACGCCCGGCGTCGACGGCAGCGTCTGCGGTACCTGCTCGAGGCCACCACTGACGACCGGGTCCCAGCGGAAGTAGTGAATCGACGCTACCCGGGCGCTCAGGCTGTTCACGGGCTTGCCGACGAGCACGTCGAGGTCGTGGTCGTTGTCGAGGTCCCCCAGGGCGGCCGACTCGAGGCCCGGCTGGCCCGCGGGATCGCCGGGCACGTCGCGCGTGCTGTCGCCCCAGGACATCGGCGTGCTCGGCGGGATCGGCGGGGCGAACCCGAAGATCCCCATCTTCGCGCCGCCCTTTGAGGTCACGATCTCGTCGGGTGGCACGCCCGCCGTGGTCCCGTTGAGGTCGCCGACGGCGAGCGGCCCCTGCACCGGCGTGTCGTTGCACACGAGATCCTCGGCGGGATCGAGCTCGTAGCTGATGCACAGCTGGCGGCCGAAGCTGCCCACCGCGTGCTGGAGGACGAGCAGCGGGACCGCGTTGCCGTCCGGGCGCCGCATCAGCGTGAGCATGTCGAGGGTGTCGGAACCGAGGTACTGCTGGACACCCAGATTGATCGGCTCCGGGCCGCCCAGCGCGCCCGACCCGTCTCCGGTGAGGCGCACGACGTTCGGCGTGCAGGCCACGTATGCGTCGAGCTTGCCGTCGGGCTGGAGGCGGTTGCCCGGCGCCGGCTGGGTCACGTCGCCGAGCGTGACGTCCACCGCGAGGCCCGCACAGGACGCGCCGGCGCTCTGCGGCTGCATGGCAGCGAACGTTCCGTCACCGTTGTTGAGCATCACGCCGACGCTGCCCGGTGACGTCAGGGCAACCACGATGTCCTTGCCGTGCTGGCCGTCGAGGTCCCCGATCGCAACCGAGTCAGGGGCTGCGGGCAGGAAGATGTCGTTGCGCTCGAAGCTCACCGCGGCCCCGGCCGCGGGAACTCCGCCCACGGCTGCCACCAAGAGCAGCGAGAGCGTCCAACGGCTTAGGCGCCAGGCACGTATCCCAATCGCCCGACCCTACCGGCAGGCCGGGCGTTCCGCCCGCAGTCAGGCGTGACTTCGATCACGGAAGAGCCGCCACGCGACGAGCTTCCCGTCTCGGATCGTCATCCGGTGCACGACATGCTGGTCGAGCGTCAAATCCGTCTGGCGACTTCGCGCGGTGATGTGAACGTCGTAGATGACATCGTCCCCGCGCACCTCGAAGTTCGAGGTCTTCCACCCAAAGGCGGACCACGCCGTGAGCCACCTGGAGAAGAACTCGATCACACCGGCCGGGCCGTGTACCACGTCCGCAACGTCGGGGACCCCGAGTTCCGTCGAGTCCCAGACGAGGTCCGGAGCGAGCCGGTCGATCAGCGGTCGGAATTCCTCGATCGCGGTCTCGTCTCCGGCCATGTAGCGCTCGAAGATCTCCATCAGGTCGGGCCGCACCATGCCTTCGGCGAGCAACCGCGCGGTCTTTAGTGCGTCGTCCATCCTCGAAGTCATGGGAATTCTCGCAGCCGCGCGTGTCGATTTCGCCTGGGCTCGTTCGACGTGTGTGTAGAAGCTAAGACCACAGACCACGAAAGGACCCACCGTGTCCGCAACCGTTCTCTACATGTCCATGTCCCTCGACGGATTCATCGCCGGGCCCAATGAGGGACCGGGCAACGGGCTCGGTGACGGCGGGCACCGCCTGCACGATTGGTACTTCGAGGGTGCCGACGACGACGTCAACCGCAAGGTCAAGGACGAGTCGCTGGCCACCAGGGCGATCGTCGCCGGCCGGGGGACCTTCGAGCCCGCTGAGGGCTGGGGCGGCGACCACCACGACGGCGTGCCGATCTGGATCGTCAGCCGCCACGAGCCCGGCATCGACATCGAGCAGTGGCCGAACGTCACCTATGTGGACGACGTCAGGACCGCGATGTCAGAGGCCAAGGGGGCGGCGGGCGACAAGAACGTGCTGGTTCACGGCGCCGCAGTCACGCAGCTCGCGCTCGCAGCCGGCGTCCTCGACGAGCTCGAGATCCATGTCGTTCCGGTGCTCTTCGGCCAAGGGCGCCGTCTCTTCGACAACCTCGATCCCAAGCAGATCGAGCTGGAGCGCACCCGGGTCCTAGAGGGCGACGGCGTAACCCACATGCACTACCGCGTGGGTCAGGTGCCGACGTAGGCCGCGAGGTGCTCGGCCGTGAGGGTGGAGCGGGTGGAAGCGAAGTCGGCGGGTGTCCCCTCGAAGACGATCCGGCCGCCGTCGTGGCCGGCGCCGGGGCCGAGGTGTCAAGTCAGTAACGCGCGGGCGCGCGCCGCTCTGGGGCGCCGCTCTGGGGCTTGCTCCCGTTCCGCGACTCGTCGACGGTACCCGCCGGCCGCGAGCGGTTCTTGTCGATGATTGCGGCAAGGATCAACGCAAAGGCGAGCAGGCGAAGCGTGTAGACGAACACACGTCCCTCGTCGTCCTCATCGAGAAACGCGAGGATCAGCCGGCTGACCGCGAACGTCAGGAACCCTGCGGCGAACATCAGGAATAGCCGGTCACGCGTCTGTCGCCAGTAGCGGAAGAAGAACATTGCGATGACCAGGGACGCCACCATCGTCCCGCCGCTGATCAGGTCGGCGCTCACGGCTGCGTCTCCTCGGCGATTAGCCCGTATACGAGGAGCAGCGTTCCGGCGAACGCGGGAAGTGCGCGCCAGGTCGACAGGTCGACGTCCGTGACCAGCACCTTGTCCACGAGGAGCATCACGTTGTTCAGGGTCAGCCCGACGAAGCAGAGGCCGGCCCAGAAAAGAAGCCGGCTTCTGGTGCTTGCGTAGGAGCGAAGCAGGAGCACTGCACTCGCGAGGCTGATCAAGGCCGACAGGACGTAGACGGTCGCTGCCACGTCAGTCCCCTCGCCGCCTGATCCTGAAGGCCTCCGAGAACCGCGTCACGCCTTCGCTCGGTCGCGAGAAGATGATGCCGATCACCGCAACCCGGTACTTCGCATAGCTCTCCGCGAGCCCGTCGATCGTCCGCTCCACCTCCGCCGTCGGGGGCGCGAAGCGGTACTTGTCACCGACGGAGGCGACGAGCCCCCTGGCGGCCATCTTCTCGAGCCAGATCTGCACAGAGGGTGCCTGCATCACCAAGGCGCGCGCCACCTCGCTCGCGGTCCAGTTCTTGTCGGCGACCCCCCGTAGCAGGAGCAGCACGTCGAGCTGCCCCACAGACTCGATCTCGGCGGCGATGAACCGCTCTACCTCAGCTGGGACTCCGGTCTGAGCCAAGCCGTTGAGTCTATGTCCGCAACCTTGGGCGGGTCGTCCGGGTTACCTCATTCGGGGCCAGGGAGGCCCGAACGAGGACGTCACTGAGACGTCGACGACTACCGAAGGAGTGCTACCTCGATGTTGAGACGGCTGAATCGCTTTAGGGACGGGCAGGCAGGGAACGTCAAGCTGGGAGTTGCCGCGGGTGTTTTGGTCGCCCTCGTGATCGCGCCCCTTGCCGTCGCGCAGACGACCGGGCTGATCGGCGGCAAGCGCAACCCGAGGTCCGGATCGTTCAGCACCGAGACCCAGGTGATCGCCAGCAACTCGGCGTGGGGCATGCGCTACTCCAACAGGGCGGTTGGCGGCGGAGGCGGCCTCCTGTTCGGCTGCCGCTCCGCGCCGGGCGGCACCCCGCAGAAGCACTATCCGTGCGCGCGCTCGCGCAATGTCGCCGACGGTCTCGCGTTCGAGTTCCTCACCGGCGGTTCGCTCGTCGGCACGATCACCGCGGGGAAGGGCGGTGACAACACGAAGCCGTTCACCACGAACGCCACCGGCGTCGCCACGGGCCTGAACGCCGAGCGCGTGGGCTCGCAAACCCCCGCGCAATTGACCAACGCGGCGGTTGGCGCAGTGCAGGCGACGTTGAGCTTCGCGCGGGTCTCGGCGGCCGGCAACAGCATCGGAGGACGAAACGTCAGCGCTGTCGGACATCCTTCGACGGGGACCTACAACGTCACGTTCGCGAACGCCGTGAACGCATGCGCGCTCACCGCGACCCAGTCAGCGTCGGGCACCGACGTGGGACCCGTAGGCACCGAGGTGGGGCCGGACAACAAGACGGTGACGGTCACGACGCTCACGCTGCTGCCGGACCCGGCGCCCGCCGATCGCGCGTTCGACATCACGGCTGTCTGCTAGCCCGTCGGACCTCGTCCGCCCGCAACGGCCAGGATCGCCGTTGCGGGCGGAGATCGTGTCGTCGCGTATGGGCCTGCACACGATGTACCGAGACCTTGGTCCGCTAGTCCAGCGCTTCCTGGCGAACACGGCGCTCCCGTCGCACCGGGCCGGCCGTCAGGCCGCGTAGCCCGTCGCCTTCTCGACCTTCAGTCGGAGGATGAGCCTGACCGCGCCGGGCGGGTCCGGGTCGGGATCGCGACCGTCGTATTTCCACGACAGGCCGATGTCGAACGCGCGGCCGACATCCTCCTCGATTGTCGTGATCCTGCCGCGCAACTCGACGTAGTTGTACGGATCCTCGGAGTCGATCACGGTCACGCTCGCCCGCGGGTCGCGCTCGAGGTTGCGGTGCTTGCGGCGTCCGGCCACTGTGGAGAACAGCACGTCGTCGCCATCGCGGCCCACCCACATCGTCGAGGTCTGGGGCCCGCCGTCCGGGTTGATCGTCGCTAGCACCGCGAAGTGGCGGCCGTCGAGCAGCCTGCGGATCTCGTCGTTGAGTGCGTGTGACACTCGCTCGGTCAACCGCCCGAACTGATCGGAAACCTGTGGCGAGTGTGGCTGAAGCCGCCCTTGCCGAAAGCGAGGACCTTGATCGGCCGGACAGCGAAGACGTGGGCGATGCCGTCGCCACCGGAGTGGCGGAACCCGTCGGCGATCGGCTCGTAGTCCCAGGACCCGTCCCACTTTCCTCGCCACGCCTGCGCCAGTTCCCGCAGCCTCGCCTCTCCGGTCATGCGCTCGGCCTCGCCCTCGACAATCACGTCGAGGCCGTCCTGCCATTTATTGCAGCCGGTCGTCAGCGCCACGCGCGGGTTGGCCTCGAGGTTGACCGCCTTCTGCTCCTCCGGACCCGTGCAGAAGTACAGCGCCCCGTCGTCCCAGACCGCAACCAGCGGGGTCACGTGGGGGCGCCTGTCGCGGCGCACGGTCGAGAGCCAGAACAGCTGGGCATCTCGCAGCGTCCGCTCAGTCTCCTCCCACGAGGTCGGCTTCGCCCCCGGCTCGCTGAAGCGCTCGTCGAGCTGGGTGGTCACGTTCTCCATCGCCTCCTCCTTATGTCTGCTCCGTGAGGATCCGGTCCATCTTCTCGAAGATCGTCAGGTCGAGAACTCGAATTGACATCGCCGGTGCGTTTCGAGAGGGTGAGCGCGTCGCTGAAGGCAACGGAAGGGGAGGCGATGAGCGGCTTGCGCTGGCGGTTGCCGGCGCGCTGATGTTCGCGGCGCCCGCATGGGCGGATCGCGACGACAGCAACAACAACACTTCGAAAAAGCTCCGCGAAGCCGTGACGGTGGCCGGCATCCTCGAGCACGAGGTGGCCTTGCAGGGGATATCCGAACTCTCGGGAGGCAATCGCCTCTCCGGCGCGCCGGGCTACGACGGGTCGGCGCAGTACGTGGCCGATCGATCGGGGGCCGCGGGCCTCGAGGTCACCAGGCCGACGTTCGACTACGAGCTCGACCTGCTCGCTGACTTCACCCCGCCGGTCCTGAGCATCGTGTCGGGTGGTCCCGCCCGAGCGTTCGTGCCAGGCATCGGGGGCACGCTGTTCAGCGAAGGCGATTTCGGCTCGATGTACGCGTCACCGTCCGGTGATCTCACCAGGCCCGTCTGGGCGGCCGACATAGATCTCGATCCGGGCACCGCGGCGAGCAACACGAGCGGTTGTCAGGCATCGGACTACACCGGCATGCCGCCGGGCGCGATCGTGCTCCTGCAGGACGGCACGTCCTGCTCCCTCGGGACGAAGTTCTTCGGCGCGCAGCAGTTCGGCGCCGGGGCGATCTTCTTCTTCAACGCGAACGAGGGCACGTGGATCAACGTGACCGGCATCTCGATCCCGTCCGTGGCCGGCAGACTGGACTCCGCTACCGCGCTGGCCAACGGCGTGGAGAACGGCAGCACCGGCATCACCTCGCGCATGAAGGTCGACTGGAGGCCGGGCACCTACCCGACGTCGAACGTCATCGCGGAGACGCGCACGGGCGATCCGGACAACGTCATCGTCGTCGGAGCGCATCTCGACAGCGTCGGCGTCGGTCCGGGGATCAACGACAACGGGTCCGGCTCGGCGACGATCCTCGAGATCGCGGAGCAGGTCGCCAAGGTGAAGCCGCGCAACAAGATCCGCTTCATCTGGTTCGGCGCCGAGGAGCACGGCCTGCTCGGGTCGCAGGCCTACGTCGACAGCCTGCCGGAGTCCGAGCGCGACAAGATCGCGGCGATGCTGAACTTCGACATGGTCGGCTCGCCCAACTTCGTGCGTTTCGTGTACGACGGCGATCTGTCCGACTCCGACCCGCCTCCGGGCGGGGCGCCTGAGGCGTCGGCGGACATCGAGCGGATCTTCCTCGACTACTTCGCCAGCCAGGGGCTCGCGACGGAGCCGACGGCGTTCGACGGCCGGTCGGACTACGGTCCGTTCATCTTCGCCGGCATCCCGGCGGGCGGCCTGTTCACGGGCGCCGAGGGGATCAAGACCGCCGAGGAGGCCGCGATCTACGGCGGCACCGCCGGGGAGCCGTATGACCCGTGCTACCACATGGGCTGCGACACCACGAGCAACCTCAGTAGCACCGCGCTCGACCAGATGAGCGACGCGGCGGCGCACGCGACGATCACGTTGGCGCAGACGAAGCGCCTGTTCCCGTCAACCGCGACGAGCGTCGCGACCGGCACGAGGGCGGGTGCGATCGGCGGCCAAGCCGACCTCGAGGTGCCGCCCGGCTTCTGAACCGAGTGGGGGTCAGGCCTCGCAACGAGGCCTGACCCCGCTCGCCAGGCGTACTCTGAGCACGGAGCAGGGAAGCCAGGCGGCGCGACGAGCCACTCCACGTGCGATCGTGCATTAGGCTCGCGTCGATGAGTCCTCCGGCGACCCTAATCGTGTGGTTTCAGCTGCGTTCGCCGGAACTGGCCGAGGACTTTGAGCGTCTTATGGCGGGGGATCGGGAGATCGTCCGCGGGTCGCTGGACACGATCTCGGATTGGCGGCTTACGCGGCCGGCGGACGTGCCCGGACAGTCCATCGGTCAAGCCGATTACGTCCTGATCGCCGAGATCCTCGAAGTGGAGCGCTTCGAGCAACAGGCGAGCGAACACGTCCAACGCTTGGCGGACGACCTGGAGCATCTCGTCTCGAGCCGCGGGATGCTCGTCGTGCGTCCCGTCCTTTGACATCCGCCGTCAGGCGGGAGTCAGGGAGGACATTGCCGCCCATCCCAGGAGAGACGAAGTGACGCACGCACCCGACCCGGCCAAGGTGGCCGACGCATACCTGTCGGCCTGGAACTCACGAGACGTTGACGCGATCCTCGCCATGCATTCGGACACCTCTAGATTCCAGGTGCACGGCCGTGGGCCGCTGGTTGAAGGCATCGATGCCCTGCGCACGGCCTTCAACGAGGTATTCGACCGGTATCCGAACTTCCACGCCGAGGTCCACCGACTGCTCTTGGGGCCGAATCATTGGGTGCTCGACTGGACGCTGCGCTTCGCGCCGGCGGGCTCGGACCCGAGGGGATTCCACTGCGTCGACGTCGTGGAGATCTCCCCCGAGGGCCAGGTCACCCGCAAGGACACCTTCTACGACTACCCACAAGCCCAAACCGCCATGGCAGGAGCAACATCATGACCACGCCCCGACTCTTCGACCTCACCCCAGAAACCAACCTCGCTGTTGAGCACGTGTGCGACCAGTCCGTTGACCTCAACGACCCACTGTCCATCGAGACGCCGACGGGCCACCGCCTGACATACACCGCCAAGCACGGCAAGATCACCGGCACGCTCACCGGCGAGCTCCTCGATGGAGCAGGCGACTGGGTGGTCGTAGGAACCGATGGCGTGAGCCGAATGGACATCCGCCAGACCATCCGCACCAGCGACGGCGCTTTGATCCACTTCTCCGCGCTCGGTGTCGTTCGACTGCCCGACGATGGACGCGAGCGGATCGCACGAGGCGAGCGAATCCCCTTCGACGAGGGCTACATCCGCACCACGCCACGCTTCGAGACCAGCGATGAGCGCTACAGCTGGCTCAACGGCCAAGTGTTCGTCAGCGTCAGCGAATTCTCCCCAGGGCACATCGACCATCGCGTCTACCGCATCCTCTGACAGAGCCGCAGTCGCAGAACAGCACCGGGCCCGAAAAGCCGAAAGCCCGCCTGGCGAGAGGCGGGCTTTCGAGGTAGCGGGGGCGGGATTCGAACCCGCGACCTTCGGGTTATGAGCCCGCCCGGATCGCCTCACCTCAGGCCTGCCGCCGCGTGACAGCTCGGCTCAGGTGCTCTCAGATCAGCCCATGTCCGCTCAACATGGAACCACGGCGCGACCGGGATCCGTGCCGCAGCGCCAATGGGCGACGATCCGGTAAGGACGGCCCTACGCCATTGTCGGGTCGCCCGATAGCTCTACGACCCGGCGTGCAAGGGCTCGCATGACCTTTTGCTCGACCCCGGGGTTCTCGCGGACGAGGTGGCGAAAGTCCTGACGCGTGAGCACGAATACCCGCAGGCGTGTCTTGGCGGTGACCGTCGCCGTCCGCGTGGTCTCCTCGAGCAGAGCGATCTCGCCGACGAAGTCGCCGTCTCCCCGTTCGGCAACGCGCTTCCCCTTGCTGGTGACCTCGGTCTCGCCCTCGACGATCACGAAGAACTCCTGACCGGTCTCCCCCTCCTTGCAGAGGACCTCGCCGGCCGCCATCTCGAGGTCCTCGGTCACCCGAGCGAGTTCAGTGAGTTCCTTTTTCGAGAGACCCTCGAGCAGCGGCGCGCGCTTCAGCGCCTGCACCTTCGTGTCCTGGCTGAACAACTGCATGCGCCTACCTTATTCCTGCGCGGTCGCTGAGTCGAGCCGCGAACCATTGCAAATCGCTCGGGACACCTTGAGCTTGCGCGCGCTGCGGTCGTCGATTCGATGCTCCGCGGCTGCGCAGTCGAGTCGACGATGTCCGTAACAGCGCGGTGGTGGGCACACGCTCGGGCGTAGAGACGCGCCTTCGGCGAGGAAGCTCGACGGGGGCTCACAAATCACCTTGTAGGCGATACCTCACCTCGCCGCTCCGGGATAGTGGACATCGGGGATCCGAGGTTTCACTGCGCAAACACTAAGCGTGCACTTGGAACCCGGGCATTCAGCCACTACGCTCGCTTCACCCGTCCGGGGGAGTGCGGTGACCCACGCCGACCGGCAGCTGTTGGACGACAGGCTTCAAGCCTTCATCGATCAAGGCCCACTGACGGTCTACGTCAACAGGCCGGACCGGGCCAGCTCGAACGTCTACATGAGTCCGCAGCTCGAGGCGATCCTCGGCTATCCCGCCGCGGAGTGGGCGACGGACCCCGACTTCTTCCGCAAGGTCCTCCATCCCGACGACCGCGACTGGGTGATCGCCGAGCAGCTCAGGACGAAAGAGGCCGCTGAACCCTTCCGCGCCGAGTATCGGATGGTCACCCACGACGGGAGCGTTCGCTGGTTCCTCGACGAGACCCACGAGATCGCCGGCCAGGATGGTGAATCGGCTTATCGCTACGGCTATCTCGTCGAGATCACGGAGCGCAAGGAACTCGAGGAGGCGGTTCGCGAGGCCGAGGAGCGGTACCGCGCGCTGGTCGAGCAGCTGCCATTGGCCATCTATATCGACCGCCTCGACGAAGTCAGTTCGAACCTCTACACGAGCCCGCACATCGAGGAGATGACCGGCTACACAGCCGAGCAGTGGACGACCGAGCGCGACCTTTTCGTGAGGCTTCTGCACCCCGACGATCGTGACCGTGTGCTCGCAGAGCACGAGCACATACGCGCCACCGGGGAGTCGCTCCGGACCGAGTACCGGCTGCGCGCGGCCGACGGAGGTCTGGTGTGGATCCGGGACGAGGCCGTCATCGTCTGCGACCGAGAGGGAAATCCCTCCCTGCTTCAGGGCTTCCTGGTCGACGTCACGGAGCGAAAGATGGCGGAGCAAGCGCTGCGCGACAGCAAGGCCGAGCTCAGTCGGCAGAAGGCCTATGCGGAGGAGCTTCTGCAACTCAGCCCTGTCGCGATCGTCACGCTTGACCCGGAGGAGCATGTCGTCTCCTGGAACCCGGCCGCCGAGAGGCTCTACGGCTATACGAAGGAAGAGGCCGTGGGCACGCACCTCGACGACCTGCTGTTCCCCACCGAGGAGCTGAGGCAGGAGAGCAGGGCGGTCGGGCGCCTCGCGGACGAGCAGGGCCTCGCCCACGTGATCTCGCAACGAGCGCGCAAGGACGGCAAGCTCGTCGACGTCGAGATCCTCATGGTGCCGCTCGTGCTCGACGGCGAGCGAACCGGGTATCTCGTGCTCTACCACGACGTGACCGAGCTCCTGCGCGCACGCGAGGATGCCGAGGCGGCCAGCCAAGCGAAGAGCGCCTTCCTGGCGACCATGAGCCACGAGATCCGGACGCCGCTGAACGCGGTGATTGGGATGGGCGGGCTGCTGCTCGACACCGAGCTCACCGAAGAGCAGCGCGACTTTGCCGAAGTGATCCGCACGAGCGGGGAGGCGCTGATGCGGATCATCGACGACATCCTCGACTTCTCGAAGATCGAGGCCGGGAAGCTCGATCTCGAGGAGGGTGTCGTCGAGATCCGCGCCTGCGTCGAGGGCGCACTCGATCTCGTCTCCCTGGCCGCCTCCGAGAAGGACATCGAGCTGGGCTGCCTTGTGGATGACGACGTGCCGGCCGCGATCGTCGGCGATGCGACGCGGCTACAGCAGGCACTCGTCAACCTGCTCGCGAACGCGGTCAAGTTCACCGCTGCCGGGGAGGTCATCCTCGCCGTGGCGGCCGAGAATGCCGGCGGCCGCCTGTGGGGCGTGCGCTTCTCCGTCCGGGATACCGGCATCGGGATTCCGGACGAGCAGATGCATCGCCTTTTCGAGTCGTTCAGCCAGGTGGACGCCTCGACGACGAGGCGCTACGGCGGAACCGGGCTGGGCCTGGCTATCTCGAAGCGATTGACTGACCTGATGGGCGGCACGCTTTCGGTGGAGAGCGAGGAGGGCAGCGGATCGACGTTCCACCTCGAGATCGTCGCCCGAGAGGCGGCCGCGCCCGCGCTTAAGGCGTCCGACGAGGCTCCGCTCGCCGGCAAGCGTCTGCTGGTGGTCGACGACAACGCCACGAACCGCGAGATCGTCAGGCGCTTGGCGGAGTCGTGGGACATGCTCGTCGAGGTCGTCGAGCATCCCACGGAGGCGCTTGCTCGCATCCGTCGCGGCGATCCGTTCGACATTGCAGTGCTCGACATGAGCATGCCCGAAATGGACGGCCTCGAGCTCGCGCGCGAGATCCGCAGCTCCGAGGAACTGGGTGGCCTGCCGCTGCTGCTTCTCACGTCGATCGGGCACCTGGCCGAGGCACGCGGCGCGAGCGCGTTCTCGGGGCAGCTCGCGAAGCCGGTCAAGAGCTCGCAGTTGTACGACGCGCTCGTCAGGGTGCTCGCGACCGGGCCGGCACCGGCTCCCCCGCCCGCGCGCCATGAGGAGACTTCGATACCCGGCGTGCCGGGGCTGCGTCTGCTCGTGGCCGAGGACAACGCCGTTAACAGCCGGCTGGCTCTCGCGCTGCTCGAGAAGCTCGGCTACAGCGCCGACGTCGTGGAGAATGGACGCGAGGCGCTCGATGCGCTCGATGGCCAGCGCTACGACGTCGTGCTGATGGACGTCCAGATGCCCGAGCTCGACGGCCTCGAGGCCACGCGGAGGATCCGCGAGCGGTTCGGGTCAGGCGACGGTCCCAGGATCATCGCGATGACGGCGAACGCCATGGAGGGGGACCGCGACGAATGCCTCGCGGCGGGGATGGACGACTACCTCGCCAAGCCGATCCGCCCCGAGGAGCTGTCGCGTGCGCTCACGCGTTGGTTGCCGGCTTCTGCGGCCGAGACGGTCGACGCGGCCGCGCTAGAGAAGCTCATCTCGTCGCTCGGAGGAGGCGACGAGGGTCGCGAAGCCGTACGCGAGCTCGTCGAGATGTTCCTCGACGACGCCACCACCCAGATGGCAACTCTTCGCAGCGCCGTCGAGCGAGGGGACGCGGAGGAGGCGTGCCGGACGGCGCACACCCTCAAATCGAGCGGCGCAACCTTCGGAGCACGGCCCTTCGCAGAGCTCTGCCGTGAACTCGAGGCGCTCGCCGGTGAGGCCCGGCTCGACGCGGTGGCGACGCTGCTGGACCGAGCGGACGAAGAGTGGCATCGGGCGCGCGAAGCGCTGTCCACGGCCCGCAGGGCTGGAAGCGTCGATGGCCACTGATCTCTCCGGCGGGCGCGTTCTAGTGGTGGACGACGACCGGATCAATCGCATGCTGCTGACACGCAGCCTCGAACGGGAGGGTCACCACGTCCGCTGCGCGGAGAACGGCGCCGAGGCGTTGGAGCACCTGCACGACGATCCGTGCGACGTGATCCTGCTCGACATCGTCATGCCGGGGCTCGACGGCGTATCGGTGCTCGAGCAGGTCAAAAACGACCCCGAGCTCCAGGGCATTCCGGTGATCATGATCTCGGGCGTCGACGACACCGAAAGCGTCGTCCGCTGCATCGAGATCGGCGCGGACGATTACCTGCCGAAACCGTTCGATCCGGTCCTCCTGCGCGCTCGGATCAGCGCGGGTCTGACGAAGAAGCGCCTGCTCGAGCTCGAACGCGAGCGGCTGCGCGGCGTATTTGCGCGATTCGTGCCCGAGCACGTTGTCGACGAAGTCCTGGCCCGAACCGACGACGACCTCCGCCTCGGTGGAAGTCGCGACCTCGGGACGATCATGTTTACCGACCTCAGAGGCTTTACCTCGTACGCCGAAGCGACCGCGCCCCAGCGCGTGATCGAGCTGCTCAACGAGTACTTCAGCGAGATGATCGACGCGATCTTCGAACAGGGAGGCACCCTCGTGGGCTATCGCGGAGACGGCATCCTCGCGGTCTTCGGTGCGCCCATCCCGAGCGAAGACCACGCCGACCGGGCACTCGCGGCGGCACGTGACATGCTCGATGTGCGACTCCCCCGCTTCAATCGCTGGCTCGGCGACCGGGGCCTCGGCGACGGCTTCGCGATGGGCATCGGGCTGAACAGCGGTCAGTTCATGTCGGGGAACGTCGGCTCGCCCAGACAGCTCGAGTACACGGTGCACGGCGACACCGTGAACACGGCATCGCGTCTCGAGGGGATGACGAAGACGACTGAGCGGTCGATCCTCGTGGCGGAGTCGACGCGCGACGCCCTGCTGGACCCACCCGACGATCTCTCGTTCGTGGGCGAGTTCGACGTGCGCGGGAGGGAGTCGAAGATCAGAACCTGGACACTCGACGGCCGGACTACGGAGGCCTGAAATGCGCACGGTCGCAGCAGCACTGCTCGTCATCCTGCTGGCTATTCCGTCCGGTTGCGGTGGTGACGACTCCGGAGGCTCGGCGGCTGGGCAGCCCCCCGCCGAGAGGGGTGATCCCGCGACGGACAAGCTGGCCCAGGTGCTCGCTCGCGGAACGCTCATCCTGTCAACTGACCTCCAGTATCCGCCGCAGTCGTTCGACGTGAAGGGCGCCAAGCGGCGGCCGGGCAGCGCCTGCCCGGCGAACCTCCTAACCGCGCCGGAGGTCGGCGGTTACGACGCCGACACCGGCAAGCGCGTCGCGAAGGCGCTGGGCGTGGAGCCGTGCTTCGTGACCCCGTCGTGGACCGAGATCACGGCGGGCAACTGGTCTGACCGGTGGGACATTGCGTACGGCTCCGGCGCGATCACGGCCGACCGGATGACGCGGCTGTGGATGACTGCGCCCTACCGAGCGGAGCCGCAGCGTTTCTACGTGCGTGCGGACTCCACGTACCGCCGCCCGTCGGAGCTCGACGGCAAGCGCATCGGTGTGTGCGCGAGCTGCAGCATCGAGGCATACCTGAAGAACGACCTCGAGCTGCCGGGAGTCGAGCTCGTCCCGAAGGTGCAGCATCCCGAGCTCGTCGCGTACGACATCGATCCGCCGGGGCTCAAGGACCTCGGGCAGGGCAAGCTCGACGGCTACGCGTGCAACGAGAACGTCGGCAAGCAGGCGATCAAGGACGGGCTGCCAATCCGGGCCCTTGACGACCCCGCGTTCGAGGAGTATCTGGCCGGGTTCGTCGACAAGAACTCCGGCCTCGACGTGGGACCATTCATCAAGCGGATCGACGAGATCGTCGCGAAGCTGCATGCCGACGGTGAGCTGAGGCGCCTGTCGCTTAAGTACTTCGGCCGTGACTACGCCGCACGGGCGGCCAGGTTCGACATGGACTCCATCGGGCAGCAGGCGGACTCATAGGGATGCGCTTACCGGAGGCTCTCGCCGGGCGCACCCTGATGGGCCGGCTGGTCCGGTCGTTCCTCGTGCTGTCGGTGCTCATGGTCGCCGCCGTCGGGGTCATCGCGTTCCTGCGGGCACGCGATTCGCTCGAGTTGTCGGTCTACGACCGCCTTGCTGCCGTGGCGGACGCGAAGAGCGAGGCGCTCGACCGTTGGATCGACGAGCAACAGCGCAGTCTGGTGTTCATAGGGGCGTTGCCGGAAGTCGGCCGGGCAGGCCGGAACATGCTCGATCGGGACCTGCCGCGGTCGGCGCGCGAGGCGGCGCACGATGAGCTCGCGACGGCGTTGACGAACACTGTGCAGCAGACCGCGGAGGCCGAGGAGTACCTCGTGCTCGACCTGCGGGGACGCGTGCGTCTGGCGACGATTCCCGAGCACGAGGGTGCACGCCTCCCCAATGCCGACTTCTTCAAGCGGGGCGCCTCGTCGACGACGGTGCAGAACACGTACGTCTCCTCTCTCACTGACCGGCCCACGATCACCGTCGCTACGCCGCTCTTCGCCGATGCCGGAAGGGGGCGCCGAGTCGGGATCCTCGCCGCCAACCTCGCCCTGAGCCGCATCGACCGGATCGTGCTCGGCCGCACGGGGCTCGGCGAGAGCGGAGCGACGTACCTGGTGGGACGCGACCACCTCTTCGTGCACCAGATCCTCAACACGCCCCGGGGCGGTCGCGAGGTGCGCTCGGAGGGGATCGACTTGGCGCTGGCCGGCCGTTCGGGGACCGGGCTCTACGACGACTACCGGGGCACGCCCGTTGCCGGGCTCTACCGCTGGCTGCCCAATCGCGAAGCGGCCATGATCGTCGAGATGAGCCAGGACGAGGCGTTCGCCCCCGCGCGGCGCCTGGCGCTCTCCACGGGCCTCATCGGTCTGCTGATCGTGGCGCTCCTGTCGATCGGGATCTACTTGCTCGCGCGACGCATCGCGCGCCCGATCCTGGCCATCACAGGCACCGCAACCGCGGTGGCGGCCGGTGACCTGACACGCGAGGCGCCTGTGATGTCGCACGACGAGATCGGCACGCTCGCGCGCACGTTCAACGACATGACGCGGCGGCTGCGCCAGACGCTCGAGGGCCTCGAGGAGCGCGTGGCCGAGCGCACCGAGGAGCTCCGTCTCCAGCACGCCGAGCTCACCGCAGTGCACGAGACGACACTCGGCGTCATGCAGCGCTTGGACATCCAGGATCTGCTGCGCGAGCTCCTCGCCGACGCGGTCGCCCTCTTCGATACCCAGCACGGGTACATCTACGTGCGCACCCCCGGCGAGGACGAGATCCGGAGCACCGTTGCGCTCGGCGTCTTCGAGGAGGAGCTCGGACACCGGATAGGCCTAGGAGAGGGACTGGTGGGGCGGATCTGGCAGGCGGCCCAGCCGATCGTGGTCGACGACTACGACGAGTGGGAGGCCCGTGACCCCGCGTTCCCGCGCGGGCGCGTGCGCGCCCTCGCGGGGGTTCCGCTGCTCTCCGGAAAGGACGTCATCGGAGCGCTCGGCGTGGCTCACGATGCGTCCGACGACAGGTCCTTCAGCGCGGCGGAGGTTGAGCGTCTCCAGCGCTTCGCGCAGATCGCGTCGATTGCACTCGACAACGCGCAGCTCTACGCGACCGCCCAGCAAGCGCGGGCGGCTGCCGACAGCGCCAACGCCGCCAAGAGCGCGTTCCTGGCCTCCATGAGCCACGAGATCCGCACCCCGATGAACGCGGTGATCGGCATGAGCGACCTCCTCATGCGCAGCGACCTCGACAACGAGCAGCGGGACTACGCCGAGACGATCCGCACGAGCGGGCGGGCCCTCCTCACGATCATCAACGACATCCTCGACTTCTCGAAGCTCGAGGCGGGGCGCATGGAGCTGGAGAGCATCCCCTTCGATCTGCACGAGTGCGTAGATGGCGCGCTAACGCTGATCCGGGTGATCTCGGCCGAGAAGGGTCTCGAGCTCACCAGCGAGATCCGGCCCGGGACGCCGCAGACGATCGTCGGGGATGGGGCGCGGCTGCGGCAGATCCTGCTCAACCTGCTCAACAACGCGGTGAAGTTCACCGACAGGGGCCGTGTCACCGTAACGGTGGAGGCCGAGCCGCCCGATGCTGACGACGCGATCGAGGTCCACATCGCCGTGCGCGACACCGGCCTTGGCATACCCGCGGACCGAGCTGACCGGCTGTTTCAGCCATTCAGTCAGGCCGATGTGTCCGTCGCTCGGCGTTACGGCGGCACGGGCCTCGGCTTGGCGATCTCGCAACGGCTTGCCGAGGCCATGGGCGGGCGTATCTGGGCAGAGAGCGGCGGCGTGCCCGGCGAGGGCAGCACGTTCCACATCGTCATCAATACTCGGGAGGCGGCACCGTTGCCAGTGCCCACAACGGACTCCGGCGGCGCGTTCGAGCTGGACCCGGAGCATGCCGAGCGGCACCCGCTCGAGATCCTGCTGGTGGAGGACAACGCAGTGAACCAGAAGCTGGCGCTGCGGCTGCTCGAGCGCATGGGTTACAAGGCCGACCTCGCAGCGAACGGGCGGGAGGCCGTCCAAGCGGTCCAGCGGGGCCGCTATGACCTCGTCCTCATGGACGTCCAGATGCCCGAGATGGACGGCCTGGAGGCCACGCGCGAAATCGTCGCTCGGATCCCGCAGGCGCAGCGACCGTGGATCGTCGCGATGACCGCCAACGCAATGGACTCGGACCGCGAGCGCTGCATGGAGGCCGGGATGAACGCCTACATCGCCAAGCCCATCCATATCGAGGAGCTGGTGGCAGCAGTCCTCGCCACGCCGGTCGCGACCGAGGACGCGTGACACGGTAAGACGAGACCCCCCGTGGCGGGGGTCTCGTGAGGTAGCGGGGGCGGGATTCGAACCCGCGACCTTCGGGTTATGAGATCGCCCGGATCGCCACACCTCAGGCCTGTAGCCGCATGACAGCTCGGCTCAGGTGCTCTCAGATCGGCCCATGTCCGCTCAACATGGAACCACGAATGGAACCAGCACGTCCACCCTTTCGGACCGGCGTTCGATTCTGGACCGCGCAGCGGGCGTGATCTCGTTCTCGTGGATGAGGGCGGTTCGTCCCGCGGGATGAGGTCATCGCTGCAGTCCGTTCTTAGCCTGGCGTTCCCGTCAACGGAACGAAGGAGCAAGCCGTGAACCGATCTAATTCCCTCATTCGCGCTCACGCCGTGGCACGCGGAGTCCTGTTGCTGGCGAGCGGCTTGGTGCTCCTGTTCGGGACGTCCGCAGCGTTCGTCGGGGAGGCCACGGACGACAGCGTCCTGGCATCGACGTTCGGCGTCGGCATGGGCCTGTTCGGGATCGTGCTCACGCTCGTCGCGTTCGCCGGTGAGCGGCGGGCGTGGTTCGCGCTCTGGTATCTGCCGGTGTTCTTCTCCATCCACGTCGCGACCTTCGGGACCTGGGTGCCTGACGCGCCTCTCTGCGCGCTGACGGCCTGGGCGCTGCTGGCGAGCCGGGCCTCCGAGCGGACGGCACCGGCCCGACAGCGAGCGCCTAAGACCCCGGCCGTACGAGGCCGGACTCGTAGGCGAGCACCACGGCCTGGGTGCGGTCTCGCAGTCCGAGCTTCGCCAGCACGTGAGCGACGTGCGTCTTGATCGTGGTCTGGCTCAGCACGAGCTCGGCCGCGATCTCGGCGTTCGAGAGGCCCTGGGCGATCAGCGTGAGCACGTCACGCTCACGCGGCGTCAGCTCATGCAGCTCTTCCGGTCCGTCCCGCTGTGGCGTCGGGCGGTGGACGAACTCCTCGATGAGCCTTCGCGTGACCGCGGGCGCGTACAGCGCGTCGCCCGCGGCGACGGTCCGGATCGCGGGCGCGAGTTGCTCCGGCGGCGTGCTCTTGAGTAGATAGCCGCTCGCGCCCGCTTTGAGCGCCGCGAAGACGTATTCGTCCAGGTCGAAGGTGGTCAGCATGATCACGCGCAGCGGTGGCTCGCGCCTGTCGGCGAGCAGCCGCTTGGTCGCGTTGAGACCGTCTTAGCTGCGGCATTCGGATGTCCATCAGCACGACGTCGATCCGGTGGCGGTCGGCGGCCGCGATGGCCTCCGCGCCGTCGCCCCCTCGCGACCACCTCCACGCCCTGGTCCGTCTCGAGCATCATCCGCAGACCCGATCGCACGAGCGCCTGGTCGTCCACCAGCATCACGCGAAGGCTCACGTGGAGACCTCCGGGATTGGAATCCGTGCGTGGACGTGAAACCCGCCCTCTGGTCGGGGGCCGGCCTTGAACAGTCCCCGGAAGAGCGCAACGCGCTCGCGCATCCCGATCAGCCCGTGGCCGCCGGCGGGTGCGGGTGCCGGAGCACCGTTGCCGTCATCGACCACCTCCAGCTCGATCGCGCGTGGCTCGCAGCGGACGGTCGCCCGTACGGGCGCGCCGGGGGCGTGCTTGACCGTGTTCGTCAGCGCCTCCTGCACGATCCGGAAGACCGCCAGCTCAAGCGCCGGCGGCGCCGACGGCAAAGGCCCTTCACACACCAACTCAAGGTCGAGCCCGGCCGCACGCAGCCGCTCAGCGAGCGTCGGCAGATCGGCGAGCCCCGGAGCCGTGTCGGTCGGTGCCGCGTCATCGGGCGTGCGCATCAGCTCGAGCATGCGCTCCAGCTCCACGAGCGCGGCACGCCCGGTCGACTCGATCGACGCCATCGCCCCCCTGGCGCGCGGACCGCGTCGTGCTCGATGATCCGGCGGGCGCCCGCGGCCTGAATGGCCATAACGCCGACGCCGTGCGCCACGACGTCGTGAAGGTCGCGCGCGATCCTGGCGCGCTCCTCGGCGACCGCGAGCCGCGAGCTGCGCTCCCGCTCCCGTTCCAGCTGCTCCGTAAGTCGCTCGAGACGCTCGGCGTAGGCGCGGGCCGCTCGCACCGCCAGCCCCGCCAGCCAGGGCACGCCCAGGAAAAACGGGATCGACACGATGCCGTCCGCGGAGTCCGAAGAGCCGATCGCGAGGCTGACGATCGCTGCCACGCACGCAGACAGGCCGACCAGCGCAGCCTTGGCCGACGCATGCGCACCGAGCGAGAAGGCGAGCACGAGCAGCGTCGGAATCTGCGCCACGCTCGCCGTTGGCGCCACCAGCAGCCCCTGGAGGGCCACGCCGCCGGCTGCCGCGCAGGCCGCCGCGAGCGGCCAGCGGCGACGCCAAGCGAGCGCACAGGGAATGAGGATCGCGAACGGGGTCGCCGCCAGGCGGCGGCCGCTGAAGTCATCGCTCAGCTCCAGCACCCAGAGATCGGCGACGGCGAAGAGCGCCAGCGCTACGGCCATCACCACGTCGGCGCGACGTGGGAGGCCCGTCCTCCCGACGGACGAGGCGCGCGACAGGAAACCGTTCAACCCAACCAAGCTACCGGTGACTGACTCACCGCGCCTCGTCCAAAGGAACGAGATCCATTTCCGCGCCCCTGCGCAAAGCAGTTGATCCCGCCCTGACCGCCCCATTCGGGTTCAAGAAACCCGAATGTTGGGCGCGCAAATCCGCTTGCCGAGCGGAATCCTGGTTGGGTGGTTCCTTTCGGCCGCTCAAACTGGAACACGAGCGGAACGGCGGCGGCCGCGCAAGAATTAGAAAGCCCTGCGAATGCAGGGCTTTCTAATAGCGGGGGCGGGATTCGAACCCGCGACCTTCGGGTTATGAGATCGCCCGAAGCGCCTCAGCTCAAGCCTGTCGCCGCATGACCGCTCGGCTCAGGTGCTCTCAGATCAGCCCAGATCAGCTCAACATGGAACCACGAACGGAACCACGGCGCGTGGGTCTGTCGGGTGACGCGCGTTCGATGAAGTAATCGAGTGCGGCCGGATTCGCGAGCGAGCCGCGACTCGGCGGCGGTCTCGGGTCAAAACCCTGCAGAATTCTCTTGACCGGGACCTCGAGCTTCTTGTTCGACAGGGTCCGCGGCACCGCCGGAACGCGCTCGATCTGGTCCGGGAGATGGCGGGGCGAGCAGCTCACGGACAGCCGTGCGCGTATCTCACTCGCGAGGCGGCCGTCGAGGTCCACTCCCTGATCGACGACCACGAAGAGCATGATCTCGTCATCAACGTCCACTACCAGGCTGTCGAAGAACACAGCCGGCACCGCCTCCACGGCGCGGTAGATCTCGCTGGTCCCAATGCGGATTCCGCCACGATTGATCGTCGAGTCGGACCGGCCCGAGATCACGGCCGTCCCGCGGGAAGTTATCTCGATCCAGTCGCCGTGCCGCCAGACGCCGGGGAACATATCGAAGTAGCTGGCCCGATAACGCTCACCGTCAGGATCATCCAGGAAGTGAATCGGCATGGACGGCATCGGCTGCGTGATCACCAGCTCGCCCACCTCGTTGACGAGGGCACGGCCGCTCGGGCTCCATGCCTCGACCGCCGCGCCGAGCGACCGGGCCTGGAGCTCCGCCGGCGTATACCGGCAGACTGGGCACGCCCCCGACGAACGACGTACAGAGGTCCGTCCCGCCGCTCGTCGAGAAGAGCCAAACGTCCGGAGATGCCGGTACACCCACTCGAAGCTCTCTGCCGGGAGCGGCGCTCCGGCGGATCCAACCGCGCGTAGGCGCGGAAGCGACCCGGGCTTCGCCCCGCCTTCATGCACGCCGCGATCAACGCGGGGCTCGTGCCGAATACGGTGATTCCAGCCTCGCGCGCGAAATCCCACATTCCGGACGGATCGGGTCGGCCGTCGTAGAGCACGATCGTCGAACCCGCGAGCAGGCCGCCCAGGAGGTAGTTCCACATCATCCAGCCGGTGGTGGTGAACCAGAAGAATGCGTCGTCCGGCGACAGGTCGGTGTGCAGGCAGAGCTTCTTTAGGTGCTCGAGCAGGATCCCGCCCTGGCTTTGAACCATTCCCTTCGGAAGTCCCGTGGTCCCCGAGGAGTAGAGGATCCAGAGCGGGTGTCCAAAGGGCACGCGCTCGAACTCCAAGGTCGCCGCCACGCCGGTCAGCTCGGGCCAGCCGTCCGGGAACACGACCGTGTGCTCGATCGACGTGACGGCCGCTCGGATCTGCTCTATCTCGCGGCGCCGGTCGAAGTGCTGGCCGCCGAGTCGTAGCCCTCGGTTGCGATCATCAGCGTCGGCGCGAGCTGACGGAAACGGTCCACGATGGCCGATGCGCCGAATCCGGTGCACAGCTCGACCACACCGCCCCGATGCTTGCGGTGGCGAGTAGCGCCACGACGGTCTCCGGCACGTTAGCATATAAGCCGCAACGCGATCGCCGCTCCCCACGCCGAGCCGCCGTAGCCCGGCTGCACAGCGCGCGACCTGATCCTCAAGCTCCGCCCACGTCAGCCGCCGAGCTCGCCGCTCTCGTTGCCTGCGACGATCGCAACCTCATCCGGGCGCCCCCGCCGGAAGACCTGCTCGGCGTAGCTCGTCGATGTCGGGGAACACACGGCACCGGGCATCTCGCGCCGCCCGAGGACGCGTTCGGGATTCCCCTCGAGCTCGAACCAGTTCCACAGCGAACTCCAGAAACCCTCGAGGTCCTCGACTGGACCAGCGCCACAGATCGTGGTAGTCCGAGAAGCCGTGCGCGCGCATGTAGCGGGCTATCTGCGTGGCCCCAGGATCAGACGGCTCCCACAGCAGCGTTCCCTGCACGGCAGGCCTAGCTCACCGGCCGACGTTGGCGCGCCTGGTCGGGCCAGCGCCTTCGTCGGCACTGACGAAGCCTGTCTCCGGGCGCCAGGCGAGCCCCATCGAGATCGTCTGGGCCGTGCTCGACGCAACGTCCACCAAAGCGGTCTCCCGCTTCTCAAGCTCGGTGTGGTCGACAATCAGGGTTAGCGAAGCCACGACCTCCCCCATGGCGTTCGCGATCGGGAACGCGACCGCGCCGGTCGAGAGCTGCACGTCTCGCCGACTGACCGCGTGTCCGGTCCCCTGGATCCCCTCAAGCCGATCTCGCAACTCGTCGGCGGACGTGATCGTGTAAGGGGTCAGCCCCTGAAGCGGCCCATCGAGGTACTTCTCGATGAAGGCCGCGGCTGCGTACGCGAGCAGTACCTGTCCCTTCGCTCCGCAGTGGAGCGGGAAGTGCCAGCCGATCGTCGTTTTCGGGATATGCGTCTCGCCTGAGGGCTCGGCTAGGGCGAGGACGACCGAGCGCCCCCCATAGCGCTGCACCAGCTGCACTGTCGCACCGGCCTGCTCGGCGGCGGCGTGCAGGTGCGGCTCGCTCGCCTGGAGGACGGGAAGGTGATTCACGTAGGAACTGCCGATGTAGTAGAGCCGGGCGCCGATGTAATAGAGCGCCGGTGGCCTCGTCGCGCCCGAGGAAGCCGCGGTCGTGGAGGTACGCGATGGTGCGGTAGGGGGTCGTCCACTTGAACCCGAGCGCCTGGCGAGCTCCTTCGCCCGCATGCGGCGCTCGGCGAGCTCCTCGAGTACGGCCATCGCGCGCCCCACTCCCTGAAGATTGGCGTAGTCGGACGGTCTGCTTCGGGCGCGGCGGCCGCCCGAGGCGGCTCGATTCTTGTCCGCGGCATATAGCTCTTTCCCGAGTCGAACTCGTATTCGGTGAGCGGACTTCAATCTACCATGTCGTCCAGCACAAACCGCTCCGTCCTCCTCGCAGAACGGACCTGGCAGGAGGCCAAGGCGAACTCGCTAAGGAAGACCGGCTCGTGATCGTCCCGGCCGGGTCCACCGAAGCACACGGGCCGCACATGCCCCTGGACACCGACACGCACCAGGCGGATACCGTCGCACGTCGCCTCGCGGGGCGCGTGGACGACTGGTCGCCCCGGTGCTCCCCGACGGGTACGCCGAGATGTGGATGGTTTCCAGGGACGATGACCCTCTCGCCCGAGACCTTTCAGACGGTGCTCGCGGAGGTCTGCGGGAGCCTCGTTCGCGACGGGTTCCGGCGGCTGATGATCCTGAACGGGCACCGCCCGAACGGGACGTCCGTGGACGTCGCCGCGCGCAGGGTCGTCGACGGCGTCCCCCGACCCGCGGTAGAGGTCACCGCGCTCACCTACTGGGAGCCATCGGCCGCCGAGTTACATGCGCTGAGAAAGTCAGAACTCGGCGGGATGGGCCACGCCTGCGAGCTCGAGACCTCGTTCCAGCTCGCCCAGCGCCCGCACCTCGTCCACATGGAGCGCCTGGAGGGCGTACACGCGCCGCTGGTGGGGTGGGACCTCGTCGGGCCGGGGGAACCGTCCGAACCTACCAGCCGTGGCCGGGGCGTCGACCAGCCGGCAAGGGCAAGACTTCGCCGTGTTCGGCGACCCGCGCACCGCCTCGGCGGAGTCGGGCGCGGCGTTCCTCGAGGCGATCGTCGCGGGACTGGCGGCTCGTCGAACGGCTCGAGAGTGGCGCGGGCGGGTCCGACCGGAGTGCTCGGAGGCCACGGAAGCGCCGCCCCGGGTGTGCGGCGCCCCCCCTTCACCTACCGCGCTCCCAACAGCCTCGACGAGGCACTCGCCCTCAAGGCGGAGTTCGCCGGGGACTCCGCCGTGCTCGCCGGGGGCGAGCAGTCGATCCCGCTTCTCAACTTCCGGCTGGCGCGCCCGTCTGTTGTCATCGACCTGCGAAGCGTGCCGGGGCTAGCTTCGATTGGGGCCCGCGCCAACCAGCTCGCGGTCGGCGCGATGGTGCGCCAGCGCGACGTCGAGCTCTCTGACGTCGCGCTGAAAGCGTGTCCGCTGGTCCCGGAGGCACTGGCGTACGTCGGACACGTGACCGTCCGAAACCGCGGCACGGTCGGCGGCAGCGTGGCCCACGCCGATGCCGCGGCCGAGCTCCCGACTGCGCTGCTCGCGCTCGACGGAGAGGTCGAGGCGCGCGGCCCGGCGGGATCTCGGTCGATCGCCGCCGAAGACCTGTTCGCGTTCCACTTCACGACCACCCTCGAGCCAGACGAGCTGATCACCGAGGTCCGGTTCACGGCGCTGAAGCCCCGCAGCGGATGGGCGTTCGTCGAGTTTGCGCGCCTGCAGTGGGACTTCGCGCTCGCGGGCGTCTGCGCGGTCGTCCGGCTCTTGGGGCGGGGCGAGGCGGAGCATGTGCGGCTTTCGCTCGGCGGGGTCTCGTCAACGCCACGCCGCGCGCTCGACAGCGAGCGGATCATGCTGGGTTCGCGACTGGAGGACGCGGCGATCGCCTCCGCGGCCGCGGAGGCGGAGAAGCTCGTAGACACGGGTGTAGCCGAAGCCGGCCAGCTCCGGCACCGCCGGGGCGTGGTGGGTGCGCTCACCCGCCGGGCCCTCCGGCGCGCCCGTGAAAGGGCGGGAGGCGACACCCGGATGAGCGAGTCGCGTACGACCGTTCGGATGAGCGAGGGTCAACGGCGACAGCGTCGAGCGCACCGTCCCCGACCGCTTGCTGCTGAGCGACTTCCTGCGTCACGAGCTTCGGCTCACGGGCACGCACGTCGGCTGCGAGCACGGCGTGTGCGGCTGCTGCACCGTACTGCTCGGCGGGCGCACGGGCGCGCTCGTGCCTGACACTCGCCGTCCAGTGCGACGGCCAGGCGGTCACCACCGTGGAGGGGCTTGTGGCTCCGAACGGGGAGCTTCACCCCGTCCAGCAGGCATTCGTCGATGCCCATGGCCTTCAGTGCGGTTTTTGCACGCCCGGCTTCGTGATGGCGGTGGTCGAGTACCTCGGCGAGCGCCCGGGGCACGTACCGGCCGACGACGAGATCCGCGACGCGATCTCGGGCAACCTCTGCCGCTGCACCGGTTACCAGTCGATCGTCGCCGCGGTGCGGACAGCCGCGGAGAAGCTCACGGCGTCGGGATGACCGGCGACGCGCTCGCCATGGCGAGCGCCGTCGCCTCCGGGCGCGCAAGCGCGGCCGAACTCGACGGGGGCCGCGCTGGAGGATGCTGCCGCTGGCTCGCAGCTCGGCGCGTTCTGGGCGCTCGACCCCGACGGCGCGTACGAGACCGCCGCCCGCGTCGACGCCATGACCGACGACCGGCGCATGGAGCTGCCGCTCGCAGGCGTGCCGCTCGCAGTTAAGGACTGCTTCGACATGGCCGGCCTGCCGACGACCTCGGGCGTGAAAGGAGAGCCTTTGCCCTCATGCTCGGATGCTGAGGGGGGTCAGGCACCTCCGGGCTGCAGGCGCCGTCCCGCTCGGCAAGGCCGCGATGGACCAGCTCGCATGGTCGCTCGCCGCCACTGCGCCGGGCTTCCCGGCCTGCCTGAACCCGCTCGGCGCCGAGCTCAGTCCTGGTGGATCGTCAAGCGGCTCGGCGGCCGCGGTCGCCGCCGGCATCGCTGCGCTGGGACTGGGCACGGACCTCGCGGGCTCGATCAGGGTGCCGGCGGCCTTTTGCGGCATCGTCGGACTCAAGCCGCCGTTCGGGGCCATCCCGCTCGAGGGTGCAGCGGAGTTTGTGCCAAGCCACGACCTGGCCGGGGTCCTCGCGAAGTCGGTAGCGGCGTGTGTGACCGCGCTCGAGGTTCTCGAGGGTACCCATGCCCCTCGCGCGGAGGGTCTTGCGCGAATCGCACTCCTCGAGGACCACGTTGAGCGCGCGTGCCCGGAGGTGGCCACGGTGGTGAAACGCGCTGTCGCGCGGCTCGGGGAGCGTGGCCTGGCGGTCGGGCGAGCGCGGCTCGACTGGTCGCCGCCGGGGTTCGGGCGCGTGCTCTCGGCTGGCCTCGCCCGCACGTGGGGCGACGAGGTCGAGCGCGCGCCGGATCGCTTCACGGACGACGTACGGCGCTCGGTCGCCCACGGCCGGACGATCACTCCGGCCGAGCTCGACTCCGCCCTCCGTGAGCTTGCGGGCTCGGCACGCGCCGTCGAGAGCCGGTGTTTTTGACTGGCACGTTTTCATCGGCCCGACCGTTCCGCATCCGTCCCCCGGGTGCGACGGCCGATAGGCGTCGCTGAGCTGACCGCCTTCACGCGGCCCTTCAGCGCCCTCCGCTGGCCGGCGTTCTCCGTGCCCGGCGGCTACGACGCCCACGGACGGCCAGTCGGCATCCAGCTCACCGCGTCAGGCGAGCGCTTCGGGCACCTGATTGCGGTTGCCGAGGCCATCACAAGCTGCTAGCTCACAGAGCCGCTCCGGACTGAGCGGCGCCTCAGTGAGTCGGATGCTCGTGCCAAGCGACCTCAACGCGTCCTCGACAGCCGCCACGGTGACCGCCGAAACGGGGATCGTGCCCGCCTCGCCGGCCCCCTTCATGCCGAGTGGGTTAAGCGGCGATGGGGTCACGATGTGACCGAGCTCTACCGTCGGCACCTCCGTCGCGTACGGCATCAGGAACTCCATGAAGGAGCCGTTGCGTAGTTGGCCCTCGTCGTCGTAGTCGAGCCGTTCGTAGAGCGCCCCGCCCACCCCCTGTGCGATGCCGCCGACCACCTGACCGTCGACGACCGCCGGGTTGATGATGTTCCCGCAGTCGTGGACGCAGACGTAACGGCGGTACGCCACGCCGAAGGTCTCCGCATCGATCTCGACAACGCAGGCGTGCGCCCGCTTGCCCTAGGGGCGGGGCCCGCTGCGGGGCCGGGGTCCTGGCGCGGGCGGCCTGGCCGGCCCGGGGTGGGGGGGGCGGGTGTGGAAGGAGAAACGGCCGTCCCCCTCCACGGCGAGCTCTGCGAGGCAGCAGGCGACGCGGCCACGGCCAGCTCGGGCGCGGCTACGGCGAACACCCGGCCCGGTCCGAGCATCAGCTCGTCGACGGGAACGTCGAGCCGCTCGGCGCCGGCTCAAGAACACGGTCCCGGAAGTCGAGCGCCGCGGCATGGACCGCGCTGCCGGCCACAACGGCCGCCCGGCTCGCGTACGCGCCGACACCGTCCGCGTGCAGGGCCGTGTCGCCGCCACGGACATCGATCTCCCCGACCTCCACACCGAGCGCGTCTGCGGCCACCTGGGCGAACGTCGCTCGTGCCCTTGGCCCTGGGTGGGCAGCGCTACGAGCACGGTCAGCCGTCCGGTTTCCGGGACGACGAGCAGCTTCGCGGCCTCGTGCGGGCCGAGCCCCGTGGCTTCGACGTAGCAGGCGACCCCAATGCCGAGGTGGCGTCCCGTCTCGCGCGCGCGCCGCTGTTCCTCGCGGAAGCCCAGGTAGCCGATCCGCTCGAGCGCCTGGTCGAGCGCCTGCGCGTAGCTACCGCTGTCGAGGATCACGGAAAGTCCATCGGCGAACTCGAGCCCCTTGACGCTGGTACGGGAACTCGTCGGGCGCGATCAGGTTGCGCCGTCGCACTTCCGCACGGTCGAGCTCAAGTTCTTCCGCGAGCCGGTCGAGGGCACGCTCGACTACGAAACACGCGTGTGTGGGCGCCCACAGCCGCGGTAGGGCGTGACCGGGACCGTGTTCGTGTACACGGCCAGGAACTCGATGTCGAGGTTCGGAATCCGGTATGGGCCCGGGAGCTGAGACGCCGTCACGAGTGGCACCTGAAGGCCCTGCGGGATGAACGCGCCGGTGTCGTGCAGAAAGCGGTCGCGCATCGCCGTCACGACCCCGTCGCGAGTCGCAGCGAGCTCGATATCGTGCGTCTGGGCACGTTC
>CAWGSQ010000003.1:0-155366 GCA_963825345.1 uncultured Thermoleophilaceae bacterium
GGCGGGCGGCCGCCACTCGCTCGTGAAGCCGCTGCGCAGCAGCAATCACGCGCCGGCGATCGCGCTGTCCCTCATCCACGGCGTCGAGCACGAGGCGCATCGCCTCGTAGCCCGCGCGCTCGGGCGCGAGCGCGGGGCCCACGGCCTCGATCCGAGCAGGGACTGCGGGAAGCGGGAGGCTCTCCCCCGCGGCAAGGATCCCGCTCGAGGCGAGCAGCGGCGCGGATGGCAGCGCGGAGTCGATCTCGCCGAGCAGCCGCCCGGTGCCGGGCTTTGCCACCCCGAGGTAGATCACCGCGTCCGGCCGCGCTTCGGCAAGCTCTCGCGCGATCTCCGGGATCTCGTCCAGCTCTCCGCGGAACTCCTCCGAGGCCACCGGCTCGATCCCGTCTCGCCGCGCGAGCGCGGCGATCTGCCCGGCCAGCTCGCGCCCGTAAATCTCGCGGTCGAACACCGTGGCCACGCGCAGCCCGCCGCTCGCGCGGACGCGCCCGATGAGCCACTCAGCCTCGTCGAGATCCGAGGGACCGACGCGCACGAAGCTGCGCGCGTCGGTCGGGTAGTAGCGCTCCGGGCCGGCTCGTGGCCGCCCCGGAGGCCGCCGCGTGAGGCTCGTGAGCCCGTCGCCGGGCGACACCTGGAGCAGCCCCGCGTCATTGGTGATCGGCAGTGACACCGCGGTGGCGCCGTAGTCGAGCTCGCCCAGGTACGCGATCGCGCTCGGATCGTCGGCGGCGCGGTGTGCGTTCGTGCTGACGAGCGCCGGGTCCCAGGGATGGTCGGGCTCGTCGACGGTGGTCGGCAGCTCACGCAGCCCGATCCGCAGGCCACCGGCGCGCCCGCCCGCTTCCGTGAGTGCGCGCCGCTCTCCGGCCAGCACGGAGCGCGCGACCGCAGCGGACACGCCATGCCGTGGGCCGCTCGAGTACACCGTCGCGGTGTTCCCTTCGATGCGCGTGGGTTCGTCTGCCCCACCGCCGCACCCGCACAGCAGCGCGCAGAGCGCCAGTGCCGCGCAGATTGTTCTCCGTGCCAGTCCCAAGGGCGCCATTGTGACGAGCGTGGGTATCGTCATCAGCGTGCGGATCGGCGTGCTCACGGGGGGAGGCGATTGCCCTGGCCTGAACGCGGTCATCAGGGCGATCGTGCGCAGGGGGATCGACGACCACGGACACGAGATCGTCGGCTTCCGCGACGGCTGGCTTGGCCCGATCGAAAGCGCTCACGAGGAGCTCACGATCGAGTCGACACGCGGGATCCTGCCGCGCGGGGGCACCATCCTGCGCTCCTCACGCACGAACCCGTTCAAGCGCGACGACGGGCCCGAGGTGATCCGGGCGACGCTCGACTCGACGGGCCTCGACGGGCTGATCGCGATCGGCGGCGAGGACACGCTGGGCGCCGCGGCGCGCCTCTACAGCGAGCACGACCTGCCGGTGATCGGCGTGCCGAAGACGATCGACAACGACCTCGCGGGAACGGACATGACCTTCGGCTTCGACACCGCGGTGCAGATAGCGACCGACGCGATCGACCGGCTGCACACCACCGCGGAGTCGCACAACCGCGTGATGATCGTCGAGGTGATGGGTCGCCACGCGGGCTGGATCGCCCTGCACTCCGGGCTGGCCGGCGGCGCGGACGTGATCCTCATCCCCGAGCGGCCCTTCGACGTCGAGGAGGTGTGCCGCCTGATCCAGCGCCGCCACTCGCGCGGGCGCTACTTCTCGATCGTGGTGGTGGCGGAGGGTGCGGTGCCCGAGGAGGGCACGATGGAGACGATGACCGCGGGCGAGGACGAGTTCGGCCACGCGCGCCTCGGCGGCATCGGACAGCGCCTGGAGCGCGAGATCGAGGAGCGCACGGGCTACGAGACGCGCGCCACCGTGCTCGGCCACATCCAGCGTGGCGGCACGCCGACCGCCTTCGACCGCGTGCTCGCCACGCGCCTGGGGCTCGCGGCGGTGGACGCCGCGAACGACGGCCGCTGGGGAGTCATGCCCGCGCTGCGCGGCACCCGCATCGAGCTGGTGCCGCTGTCCGAGGCCGTCGCGGGTCTGCGGACCGTGCCAGTCGAGGACTACGAGGCCGCGGCTACGTTCTTCGGCTAGCGGCGAGCCGGAGCCGGGTTAGAAGCCGGCGCCCTGCTCCTCGGGCTCGGCCACCTCGCGGCCGAGCAGCTGATTGATGAACGGCTTCGTGATCTGGTACGCCGCGGCGCCCACGACGAGTGCGGCGGTGAGCATGAAGGCGTCGAAGGCCTTGATGCCGAACGCCCAGGCCGTGATCCACCAGACCAGCCCGATCGTGAGCGCCACGAGGACGGCCATCAGGCGCTCTTGCGCTCCGCGACTGCGCGGCGCAGCTTCGTGACGGCGTTGAAGGCGCTCTTCATCGCGCGATCCGCGCCGGAGCCGTCCGCCGGCAGCATCCCGATCTGGCGGGCGAACGAAGCACCGTCGAAGTAGCCGGTGTTGCTGACGATCTCGCCGTTCTCGAGCTCGAGCAGGTCGAGTCCGCGAATCTCGATGTGCTTGCCGGTGGGCTCGATGCCCAGGTAGGGCGCACCATCGAACGTGCCTTCGATGCGCCACTCGACCGCACAGCTCTGCTCGCCGGCGACCAGCCGGGTGACGGTGGTCCTGGCATCGGGCGTGGCCGCGAACACCGACTTGAAGTACTGCCGCATCTCGTCGCGGCCGCGCAGGACGCCCACGGGCACCATGTCGTCGACGCCGTCCTCGCGCCAGTGGGCAACAGCGGCCTCGACGTCGCGACGGTCCATCGCCTCGAAGTAGCTGCGCACGTGCTGCTCAACAGCCTTGCGCCTCGTAATGCGCTTGCGCTGGGGCTTGGCGTCGGACTTTGCGGGGGCCTCGGGCGCCGCCTCAGAAGCGGCGTGCTCGGCTGTCTTGGGCTGGGCCATTGTGCGGGTCACCCTACCAGCGATTTCCGCTGCCAGTAACGGATTCGGCGTCGTCTCGGCGGGATTCAGACCGACGAGAATAAGGGCCGCACCGAGCCGGGCAGGGTGGGGAACATTAGGGGCGGATAGAGCAACCGAGAGACCCCACCCGGCGGCAGACCGCAGGTGTGTCATGCGAGTGGCGGATATAGCCACCGAGATGACACACCCAGCGCTCGCGGCCCCTCGGTGCTGTCGTATTGGGGCGCTATTCGCGCAGCGCCGCCGCCAGCTCGCCAACCAGCTCGCCCACCGCCGGCGCCCCGCCCTCGCCCGCCGCTCGGACCACGCGGCTTCCCACGATCACCCCGTCGGCAATCTCGGCCACCGCGCGGGCCTGCTCGGGCGTGGAGATTCCGAAGCCGACCGCCACGGGCACCTCGGTCGCGGCCCGCACGCGTTCGACCGTGTCGGCCAGCCCGGGCGCCAGCTCGCCGCGCTCTCCGGTGGTCCCCCTGAGCGAGACCGTGTAGACGAATCCGCGCGCGTCGGCTCCGATCTCTGCGATCCGCTCCGGCGTGGTCGTCGGCGCCACCAACGGCACCAGGGCCAGCCCCTCTGCGTCACAGGCCTCCCGCAACTCTCCGGCCTCATCATGCGGAAGGTCAGGAACGATCAGCCCCGAGGCACCGGCCGCGGCCGCCTTCAATGCAAAAGCGTGAGCCCCGGCGGTAAGAACGATGTTCGCGTAGACCATCAACACAACAGGCACCCTCGTTGCAAGCTGTTCACAAACGCCAAGCACCGAGTGAGGCGTGGCCCCGGCGGCGAGGGCAGCCGTGCCAGCCGCATGGATGACCGGGCCGTCGGCCAGCGGATCGGAAAATGGAATGCCGAGCTCGAGCAAATCAGCGCCGGCATCAGCGGCAGCCAGCCCGGCCGAAACCGATCCCTCAATGCTCGGGTAACCCCCCATGAGATACGGCATCAGAGCGGCGCGCTTGCCGTTCTGAGAGAAGGCCGACGAGATGGTCACCGGAGCGCCAGCACCTCAGCCAAATCCTTGTCCCCCCGGCCCGACAGCGTGATCAAGCTCAGCCCGGCCGAGGGATTCGCGAGCACCCACGCCACAGCGTGTGAGGACTCGAGCGCCGGCAGGATCCCCTCGAGCTCCGCCACGCGGTGGAAGGCCGCCACCGCGGCGCCGTCCTCCACCGCCTCGTAGCGGACGCGCCCGGAGTCGCGCAGCCAGGCGTGCTCGGGACCCACGCCCGGATAGTCGAGACCGGCTGAGATCGAGTGGGCCTCGAGGATCTGGCCCTCCTCGTCCTGGATCACGCCCGTGAGCGCGCCATGGAGCACACCCCGGGCGCCGGTGGTGAGCGGCGCCGAGTGGCGCTGCGTCGTGAGCCCCTCCCCCGCCGCCTCCACGCCCACGAGCTCCACCTCCGCATCGTTCACGAACGGGATGAAGGTCCCGATCGCGTTGGAGCCGCCGCCCACGCAGGCGATCGCGCGGTCCGGCAGCCGCCCGGCCTGGTCGAGGAGCTGGGCGCGCGCCTCGTCGCCGATCCTGCGCTGGAGGTCGCGCACCAGCGCCGGGTACGGCGCCGGGCCCACGCAGGAGCCGATCACGTAGTGCGTGGTGTCCACGTTCGCGACCCAGTCCCGGATCGCGGCCGAGACGGCCTCCTTGAGCGTGCGTGCGCCGGCGTCCACGCCCTGCACCTCGGCGCCCAGCAGGCGCATGCGCTGCACGTTCGGCTCCTGGCGGCGCATGTCCTCGGTGCCCATGTACACGACGCATTCCAGGCCGAGGAGCGCACACGCCGTGGCCGCCGCCACTCCGTGCTGGCCCGCGCCGGTCTCCGCGATCACGCGCGGCTTGCCCATCCGCTGGGCGAGCAGCGCCTGGCCCAGCGCGTTGTTGATCTTGTGCGAGCCGGTGTGGGTGAGGTCCTCGCGCTTGAGCCAGACCGCGCCACCGACGACGTCCGAGAGCCGCTGCGCGTGATAGAGCGGCGTGGGGCGGCCGACGTAGTCGCGCAGCAGCCCGTCGAGCTGGGCAACGAACGCCGGGTCGGCACGGGCGGCAGTCCACTCCCGCTCGAGCTCGTCCAGCGCCGGTATCAGCGTCTCGGGCACATAGCGGCCGCCGTAGGGGCCGAAGCGCCGCTCGAGCGGCGTGGCGCTCATGCCGCCACGTGGCCGGCGGCCTCGACCGCCCGGAAGAACGCGCTCAGCTTCTCCGGGTCCTTGCGGCCCGGCGCGGCCTCCGTGCCGCTCGCCGTGTCGACCGCGAACGGATTCACCGAGGTGATCGCCTCGCCGACGTTGTCCGGCGTCAGCCCGCCCGAGAGGATCAGCGGCGGCTTGCCCGGGTGCAGGCGGGCGAGCCGCCAGTCGAAGCTCTCCCCCGTGCCGCCCGGCACGCGATCGGAGTGGGTGTCAAGCATGTGGAAGTCGGTCCGGTAGGCACGCAGATCCTGGACCTGAGCCGCGTCGCGCACGCGTGCCGCCTTGATCACCCTGCAGCCGGTCCGGCGGCCCGCCTCCTGGCAGTAGGCGGGTCCCTCGTCGCCATGGAGCTGGAGCAGGCTGAAACGGCAAACGTCCGCCGTCTCCGCCACGTGATCGAGCGTCGCGTTCACGAACACTCCGGTGAGCTCGACGCGCCGGTGCAGCTGAGCGCCGATGGCCTCGGCCTGCTCGAGCGGACACGCGCGCGGGCTGCCCGGCCAGAAGATCATCCCGAGCGCCCAGGCGCCGAGGTCCGCCGCCAGGTGGGCGTCCTCGAGCGCAGTGATTCCGCAGATCTTGACGCGGGTCATCGCCCGCCTATCGTGGCAGGCGCAGGGCTAGGGCAACAGCCCGCCGTCGCCGTCGCCGCCGCCCTGATCGGACGAGGGCTGGTCGGCTGACTTCGGCCGCTTGGCAAGCTCCACCGTCACGGTCTTCTTCGAGTCACCCCGGTAGTAGGTGATCTCGGCGTCGTCGCCGGGGCGCTTCTGCGAGATCGCGCTCGCGACCTCGCTCGAGTCGCTCACCTCCTTGCCGTCCACGGCGACGATGAGGTCGCCGCCCGCGGCAACGCCCTGGGAGGTCTGCGTGCGACCGCCGCGTATTCCGGCCTTGTCGGCGGGGCTGTCCTTCGTCACGCTCACCACGAGCGCGCCCTTGTCAGCCGCGAGGTTGAGATCCTCGGCGAGCTGCTCGGTCACGTCCTGCATCTGGACGCCGAGGTAAGCGTGCTCGATCGTCTCGCCGGCCTTCAGGTCCGGCAGCAGCCGCTTGGCGGTGTTGATCGGGACGGAGAAGCCGATGCCCACGGAGCCCTGCCCGCCGCCGGTGGCGATCTGCGAGTTGATGCCGATCGCGCGCCCGTTGGCGTCCAGCAGCGGACCGCCGGAGTTGCCGGGGTTGATCGAGGCATCGGTCTGGATCACGTCCGGGATCGTGAAGCCGTTCGGCGCCTGGATCTCGCGCTGGAGACCGGACACGATGCCGGTGGTGACCGTGCGGCTGTAGCCGAACGGGTTGCCGATCGCGATCACGGAGTCGCCGACCTGAGCCTTCGAGGAATCTCCCAGCGGGATCGGCGTGAGGCCGCCGCTCACATCCGAGGGGTCGATCTTCAGCACCGCGATGTCGGTGGAGGTGTCCACGCCCTTCACCTCGGCATTCACGAACTCGCCGTTCTCGTCGAAGCGAACCTGAACGCTGTCGGCGCCCTCGACCACGTGAGCGTTGGTGATGATCGTGCCGTCTTCGTCGACCACGAAGCCCGAGCCGGTCGCGGTTCCCTGCTGGGGAGCGCCGAAGGGCGAATCGCTCTCGGTGGTCACGCCATCGGACTGGATGAAGACCACGCCGCGCCCCTCCTGCTTGTAGATGTCGCGGACGCTGCGGCCGGGGGTGCCCGTGGAGGTGGCGGCCGGCTGTGTCGCCGGCGTCTCGCTCACAACCGTTTTGGTGTCGCCCGTGTCGATCACGTCGGTGGCGATCAGGACCGCGCCGATCACCAGCACGATCAGGCCGCCGAGTACACCTGAGAGAAGGTTGGCGAACGAGCTCTTTGTGGTCATGCACAGAGGTTTAGTGCGCTGACCTTACGTTTCGATAAATGTCGAGAACGTCTCGAACAGATGTCTACGAACGCGGCGCGCCGGGTGGAATCGCGATCAGCCCGCGCACCCTGTCGAAGACGCTCCCCCGGCTCAGCTCCCGGCGTACCGCCCGGCGCTGGCCCAGGTCGGGCGCGGCGGGGGCGCGCGGGTCGTATCGGTGCCCGCGCAGGCCCTTTGCATAGGCCTCCGAGGCGGGTCCCGCGAAGCGCCCGAGCCGGCGCTCGAGGCCGAGCAGCGTGGTCGATGTCGGAAGGTCCCAGTCCAGCCGCACGAGTGCGCGCCGCAGCTCTGAGAGCTGAACCTCCGCGAGCTCGTCGGGCCCGAGGCTGCGCAGGCGGCGCACGCGATTTCCCAGCATGAGCGCGCCTGCCGCGAGCGGCGCCGCCAGCAGCAGCAGGAGTACCGGCATGAGCCAGCCGTTTCCGCCGTCAGAGCCCAGGCTGCCGCCGGTGTCCGTGCCGCGCTCTGAGGCGGCCACGCCCTGGCGCGTGTCGCTCACCTCCCCGGCGTCGGCGGCGGCCGCGCTCGTGGCGAGCGCACTCGACTGCGACTGCGCCGGCGAGCGTGCGGGAGTCGGGTCGAAAGGCACCCAGCCGATTCCCGTGAACCAGACCTCCACCCACGAGTGGGCGTCGAGGTCCCGGACGCGGTACTCACGCGTGTCCTTGTTGTACGAGCCCGGTGAGAAGCCCGCGGCCACGCGCGCCGGGATCCCGGCCATCCGCAGCATCAGCGCCATCGCGCCCGAGAACTGCTGGCAGTAGCCGCGCTTCTCCTCGTAGAGGAAGCCCATCAGCGGAATCGGGCGCGTGGGCACGCGCTCGGAGTACGTGAAGGTGTCCTGTAGGTAGCGCTCGACGTTCTTGACCGCGGCGTAGGCGGTCGGCTGGTCCGCCGTGAGGCGCTGGGTGAGGTCGTACATGCGCTCGTAGGGCGAGTCCCGGATCGCTGTCTCGGCTGCCCGTCCCCAGCCGCTCGTGGGATCGCCACGCAGCGGCACGAAGACGTTGTCACGCGCCTGAGCCGCTCGCTGCCTAGCCGCGTCGCCCTGAAGGCCCAGGCCCTCGGTGGCGCTCTCGCCCGGGTTGGGGAGCTGGATCTGTGTGTAGGCGATCATGCCGCGGGAGAAACCGACCGGCACCCCCTCCATCTGCGCCTTGGTGGGATTCGGCGCCCAGGTGCGCACGAAGTACGAGTCGCCCTTCTCGAGGGTGACCCCTCGCCGCAGTCGCGTGGTCCCGTCGGAGCTCGGCCGCGCGCCGCCCACGCCGTCCACGTGGAGCGTCACCCCCGCCCCCACGACCATCTTGCTCGACAGCGAGCGGACGGTGAAGCGGATGCGCTCGTCCCAGGCCGGGTTGTACTCGCTGTAGTCCCAGCGCCCGTCGGGATTCGACTCCGAGAACGGGACCTCGGGACCGAAGCGGTTGTCGTCCGCCGCCTCGGAGCGCACCCAGCGCAGCCCGTCGAACGAGTCGAGCGCCTCGGCCTTCCAATAGTGGGGCCGGCTGGACTTCACGTTCAGCACCGTGGCCCCGGCCCGCGACCAGTTGAGCGGCCCGTACTCGTGGTTCCACTCGAACGTGATCGCCTCGCCCTTGCCGAACAGGCTCCACGCCCCGTAGTCCCACCAGGCGCGTTCGCCGTCGAGCGCGGCAGCCACGGGGAGCGACAGGACGCCCACGCTCGCCACCACGGCGGCGCCCACCGCGGCCTCGCGCCGCGGCATGCGCGGCAGCCACAGCCAGGCGCCGACCAGGAGCAGGAGCACGAGGCCGCGCAGCGCCGGCGCGCCTGGATCGTTCTCCGTGACCGGCGTGCCGTACAGGACCAGCAGGGTCACGAGCCCACCCATGCGCAGCGCACCGCGGCCGCGGTGCGCGGGCCAGAAGGCGATCAGGGCCGCGACCGTCAGGAGGGCCGGCACGCCGAGCAGGATGCTGCGGCGGATCCAGGTGTCGGGGCCGTCGTAGGGCCAGTCGACCTCCTGCATCCCGGCGAGGCCACGGTCCAGCCCGTCCGCAAACTCGCTCCAGTGAGCCGGGAGCAGCAGGCGGCCCGGTAGACCGGCCGCCATCAGTCCGAGCGCGAGCATCGCCAGGCCGATGGCGGCGGCCAGCGCGTGCAATGCGGGCCGCGGCAGGGGCGCGTTCCTGAGCAGGCCGAGGGCGGCCGCGCCGCCGGTGGCCACCAGCAGCACCAGGAGAGTCCGGCCGACGGGTGGGTCCTCCACCAGCAGACCCCAATGCGCAGCGCCGAAGGCGCCGAGAGCAGCGAAGGCGATCAGCCGCATCGAGAGCGAGTCGCGGACAACGGCTGCGGCGGAGCGCGCGCTGCCGGTGGCGGCGGGCGGAGCACCCGCGGTGGCGGGCGCGGGGGTGCGGCCGAGCACGCCGCTCATGCCGCGCTCCGCGAGCCGGTGGCCCGCCGCGCCCGCTCGACAAGACACCCGGTGCAGCCGGCCACCTCGAACGCGGGGCGCACGCCGGGGAGCACACACGGGGCCACCACGTAGCGCGACCCGGCGGGCAGCCGCTCCAGGGCCCGTGGCGTGGCGCGGAGGTCGGCCCCGGTGACCCAGATCACCGCGCCGCCGCGCGGGCCGAGCAGTCCGCCGGCCGGCGCGGCGCCCTCCTCCACGAGCGCGAGGCGCGCGTGCACCGCGGGCCAGGATCCGAGGTCATGGCCGATGTCGATCGGCCGGCGGTCGCCCGGCAGAAGCACTGCACATCCGTCGGTGCGGGCAAGCCACATGCACAGCGATGCCGCGGCGCGAACCGCCTTGTCGAGCGCCTCCTCGTCAGCCGGACCGGAGGAATCCATCACGATCAGCGGAGCGGAGTCGAGCTCCGCGACCAGGCGGCGTTCGAGCATCTCGCCGTGGCGGGCCACGGACGGCCAGTGGATGCGAGAGGCGGGCGCCCCCTCCCGGTACGCGCGCAGGCCGTCGATCTCGAGCTCCGCCGCGGAGGCGTCGAGCCGCCTCCCCGAGAGGCTCGGCTGCGCGCCCATCCCCGCCTGGGCACCCGCGCCCGCGCCGCCGCTGCCGGGAGCGGTCACCGGCTCCACCCGCGGAAGCACGAGCACCTCCTCCCCGCCCTGGCCGTGTAGCTCTTGTGAGTAGAGGTGCAGCGGGTCGCGGATCACGAGCACCTCGGGCTCGAGCACCCGCCGCCCGCGCCGCGCGAAGCGCACGTTGATGCGGAGCCTGCGCGACCATCGCCCCGCCACGGGGACCGGCCAGCCGAGCAGAGGCTCCAGGAGCTCGCCACCGGGCGGCGGCAGCACACCGCTTTTCACCTCCACCCGCAGCGGATAGGGCTCGTCCTCCACGACCGTGTGCGGGCCGGGCACGCGCGTGACCGTGGCGCCCTTCGCGGCCAGATGCACCCAGACGACCGCGCCGATCGACAGCGTCACGAGGCCCACGCCGGGCACGTACAGCGATGCCGTGTCGAACGTTCCCCCGGCCAGGCACAGCGCCACTCCGAGCAGCGCCGTGAATAGGGGGCGGAGCATCAGCCCGTCAGAGCGCGGGAACCCGCTCCAGCGCGTCGCGGACGACCACGGCCCGCTCATCGGCACCGGTACCGGGTGCGAGCAGCAGTCGGTGGGTGAGCACCGCGCCGGCGAGCTTCTGCACATCGTCGGGAAGCGCGTGGTCGCGGCCGTCGAGCGCCGCATAGGCCTTTGCGGCGCGGAACAGCATCAGGCCGGCTCGCGGGCTCGCGCCGAGCTCGACACGCGGATCGGCGCGCGTGGCGTCCGAGATCGCAACGACGTAGCGGCGCAGCGCCTCGCTCCCGTGGACCGCCGCGGCCGCGGTCTGCGCGGCCAGGATGCCCGCCACGTCGGCCACCGGCTCCAGCTCGAGGACGCGGTCGCTCTCGGCGTGGTCCATCAGCATGTCGCTCTCCTGCTGCGCCGTCGGATAGCCGAGCGACACGCGCACCATGAAGCGATCGAGCTGCGCCTCGGGCAGCGGGTAGGTGCCCTCGTACTCCACCGGGTTCTGCGTGGCGACGACGATGAACGGACGCGCCAGCTCATGCGTGTGCCTATCGACCGTCACGTGGCGCTCCTGCATGCACTCGAGCAGGCCGGACTGCGTCTTCGGCGAGGCGCGGTTCACCTCGTCGACCAGGATCACATTCGCGAACACCGGACCCGGGCGGAACTCGAAGCGGTTCTCGCGCTGGTTGTAGACGTTCGTGCCGACCACGTCGGCCGGCAGAAGGTCGGCCGTGCACTGGATGCGGGCGTACTCGGCATCGACCGAGCGGGCGAGCGCGCGCGCGAGGGCGGTCTTGCCGACGCCCGGGTAGTCCTCGATCAGCACGTGGCCCTCGGCGAAGAGCGCCACGAGCACGTCGCGAATCACCGAGTCCGGAGCCTTGACCGCGCGTGCGATGTTGTCCCGGAGGCGCGCGCCGAGCTCGGCTACAGCAGGCGGGTCGAGCTCAGGAACGGTCGACATGCACCACCATGGTAGGGATACGCCTAGCCCGGTCCGATGGGTTCCGCGCCAGGATCGGTCGAGTGCGTGAGTCCGCGCGCCGCCGTCTCCGGGTCGGGCGCGCGCATCAGTGCCTCTCCGATCAGCACAGCGTCCACCCCGACCTGCTCCAGCTCGTCGATCTGGTCGCGGTGGTGGATCCCCGACTCGGACACCACGACCTTGCCTGCCGGTACATCGGCGAGCAGGTCGAAGGTGCGTTGGATGTCGACGCTGAAGTCCTCGAGGTTGCGGTTGTTGATGCCAATCACGTCGCAGTCGAGCTCCAGTGCCCGCTCGAGCTCCTCGTCGTCGTGGATCTCCACGAGCGCGTCGAGGTCGAGCTGGCTCGCCTGCGCGTACAGCGACGCGAGCTTCGAGTCGTCGAGCGAGCCGACCACGAGCAGCACGGCGTCCGCGCCCGCCAGCTTGGCCTCGTAGATCTGGTACGGGTCGATCGTGAAGTCCTTGCGGAGGATCGGCAGCTCCGTGGCGGCACGGGCCTCGCGCAGATCCGCCAGCGATCCGCCGAAATGCAGCTCCTCGGTGAGGATCGAAATGGCCGCCGCGCCGCCGCGCTCGTAAGCCTCGACGATCTCGGCACAGCTACCGCCGTTCGGCGCGAGGGCGCCCGCGGACGGCGAGCGGCGCTTGTGCTCCGCGATCAGGGAGGTGCCGGGGCGCGACAGCGCTTCCGCGAACGGGCGGCCCTCACGGCCCGTCTCGACCTGGGCCTCCAGCTCGGACAGCGGATGCTCGCGCTGACGGCGCTTCAGCGAGTCGCGGGTCGCATCGACGATGTCGTGCAGGCGGATCACGAGGCCGTGGCCCCCACCCAGCGCTCGAGGACGCTCGCGGCGGCGCCGTCGTCGATCGAGCGCTCCGCGGCGCGCACGCCGTCGGCGAGCGAGTCCGCGCGGCCCGCAACGTAGATGGCGGCGCCCGCGTTCAGGACCGCGAGCGAGCGCTCGGTGCCAGCCTTCCCCGACAGCACGTCGCGCAGCACCTGCGCGTTCTGGTCGGGCGTGCCCGCACCCACCGCACCGTCGGTCGAGAGCTCGATGTCGACCTGCTCGGGCGTCACCTCGTAGCTGCTGAGACGGCCGTCTCTCAGCTCCACTACGCGGGTCGTCCCGGAGACGGAGAACTCGTCCAGGCCATCGGCGCTCGACACTACCAGCGCCCGCTCCGCACCAAGCTCTCCAAGCGCCGCCGCCATGGTCTCGATCTTGCCTGGATCGGAGACGCCGATCACCTGCCGGAGCGCCCCGGCAGGGTTGGTGAGCGGACCGAGGAAGTTGAAGATCGTCCGGACACCCAGCTCCTTGCGCACCGGCACGATGTGCTTGAACGCCGGATGGTGGAGCGGCGCGAACATGAATCCGAAGCCGATCTCCGTGATGCAGTCGGCCACCGCATCGGGCGCCAGGTCGATGCGGCCGCCGAGCGCCTCGAGCACGTCCGCCGACCCGCACTGGCTCGTTGCCGAGCGGTTCCCGTGCTTTGCCACTCGGCAGCCCGCGCCCGCCGCGACGAAGGCCGCGGTGGTCGAGACGTTGAAGGTCGGCCGCCCACCGCCCGTCCCGGCAGTGTCGACCAGGTCGTCTCCCGCATCGACCTTCACCGAGCGCTCGCGCAGCACCGCGGCGAGCCCGGCGATCTCCCCCACCGTCTCGCCCTTCGTGCGCAGGGCGATCAGGAACGCGGCGGCCTGGGCCTCCGATGCGTTGCCCTCCACGATCTCGGCGAGCACGCGCGATGCCTCGTGCGGCGCGAGGTCCTCGCCGCTCGCCACCCGGTCGATCGCCTCGGTCAGGACGCTATTCGGCATCGAGGAAGTTGCGCAGCAGCTCTTTGCCGTGGGGCGTGAGCACGGATTCCGGGTGGAACTGCACGCCCTCGAGGGGCAGCTCGCGGTGGCGCAGCCCCATGATCACCTCGCCGGAACGAGCCGACACCTCCAGTTCGTCCGGCAGCTCCGGGTCCACGACGAGCGAGTGGTAGCGGCCGACCACGAGCGGTGATTCGAGACCGTCGAAGATCGTCCTGCCGTCGTGCTCGGCCTCGGCGGTCTTGCCATGCACGGGCTCCCCGCGCACCACGCGGCCCCCGTAAGCGGCGGCGAGCGCCTGGTGCCCAAGGCACACCCCAAGCACCGGCACGCCGGCCTCGGCGTAGCGGCGGATCGCATCCTTGGAGAGGCCGGCCTCCTCGGGCGTGCACGGGCCGGGCGACACGATCACGCGGTCCGGGCTGCGCTCGAGCAGCTCGGAGAGGTCGTTGCGAACCACCTCCACGTCCGCGCCGAGCTCGCCCAGATACTGCACGAGGTTGTAGGTGAACGAGTCGTAGTTGTCGACTACGAGCACGCTCGTCATGCCCAGTCCCCCTGGTCACAGGCGAGCCGGATCGCGTCCATAACCGCTCCGGCCTTCGCCTCGGTCTCGCGCACCTCGTACGCGGGGTCCGAGTCCGCCACGATGCCGCCGCCCGCCTGGATGTGCACCTGCCCGTCCTTCACGAGGGCGGAGCGGATGTAGATGCAGGTGTCGAGGTCGCCCGTGTACGAGAGGTAGCCCACGGCGCCGCCGTAGGGCCCTCGCCCGACGGGTTCGAGCTCGTCGATGATCTGCATCGCGCGGATCTTGGGGGCGCCGGAGAGCGTGCCGGCCGGCAGCGATGCGCGCAATGCGTCCATCGGCGAGACGTCGGGAGTGAGCGTGCCGGACACCGAGGAGACGATGTGCATCACGTGCGAGTAGGTCTCCACGGTCATCAGCTCGTCGACCGTGACCGAGCCGTACTCGCACACGCGCCCGAGGTCGTTGCGGCCGAGGTCCACGAGCATCACGTGCTCGGCGCGCTCCTTCGGATCGGCGAGCAGCTCGCGCCCGCGCTCGAGGTCCTGCTCGACGGAGTCCGCGCGCGGGCGCGTGCCCGCGATCGGGCGCTGGCGCACGGTCCGTCCCGTCACGGTCACGAGCGCCTCGGGCGATGCGCCGGCGATCTCGAAGTCCTCGAAGTCGAGGAAGTACATGTACGGGCTCGGGTTGATCGCCCGCAGGCCGCGGTAGATCGAGAAGGCGTCCACCGGGCAGTCAGCGCTCCAGCGCTGGCTCGGGACCACCTGGTAGACGTCGCCCGCCCGGATGTACTCCTTGGCCCGCTCCACCGCCGCCGCGTAGCCGTCCGAGCCCAGGTTCGAGCTGAAGCTCGGCGGCTCCCTGCGGCCCGGCCCAACCTGCGGAACCGGCCCGCGCAGCCGCTCGCGCACGTCCGCGATTGCCGCGGCTGCCTCCTGGTAGGCGCGTTCGACGTCGCCCTCGGCGATCACGTTTGCGAGCACCGTGACCTCGTGGCGCAGGTGGTCGAAGGCGAGCAGCACGTCGGTGATCATCACCGCGAGCTCCGGCATGCCGACGTCGTCGGGATTCGGCTCGCCCACGCTCGGCTCGGCGCTGCGCACGAGGTCGTATCCGAACATCCCCACGGCACCCCCGGCGAACGGCGGCAGCCCATCGAGTGGTGCAATCCGGTAGCGCGCCAGCTCCTCCGCAACCGCCGCGTACGGGTCCGGATGCTCGCCGCGGTCGAGCCGGATAACGGCGCGCGGCCGGAAGCCGAGGAACGACCAACGCCCCACCTGCTGGCCCTGCTCGGCCGACTCGAGCAGGAACGACGGGCCGTCCCCGCGCAGCTTCAGGTACGCCGACACGGGCGTCTCGCAGTCGGCGATGAACGTATGGCGCACGGGCACGAGCGTGTGCTCGCGCGCGAGCTCGCGCGTCTCCTCGAGCGAGGGAGTCAGCTCGATGTCAGCCGCGGCGACGCTCATTCAGGACCTCGTAGACATCGGCCAGCTCGATCCCGCGGCCGGCCAGCAGGACGGCGAGGTGGTAGAGCACATCCGCCGCCTCCTCCGCCACGCGCTCGTCGGACTCGTCGCGCGCGGCGCGCGCCACCTCCTCGGCCTCCTCCTGGACCTTCGCGGCCACCAGCTCGCCGTCGGCGAGCAGGGATCCGGTGTAGGTGTCGGCCCCTCGGCGGTCCTCGATCGTGCGCGCGAGCACCGCGAGCGCCTCGGCGGGAACCGGATCGAGCTCGCCGTTGTGGAAGCAGGTTCGCTCGCCGGTGTGGCACGCCGGCCCGGCCGGCTCCACGAGTGCGAGGATCGCGTCCTCGTCGCAGTCGAGCCGCAGCTCCTTGAGCTTCTGGACGTTCCCGGAGGTCTCGCCCTTGTGCCACAGCTCGTTGCGGGAGCGCGACCAGAACCACATCTCACCGGTCTCGCGGGTGCGCTCGAGCGCCTCCTCGTTCATGTACGCGAGCGTCAGGACCTCGCCCGTGCGGGCGTCCTGGACTATGCATGGAAGGAGATCCATCGTCACGATTATGGCCGTGAGCTGATCGGCAGCTTGAGGAACTCGTACGTGGCGCCGATCTCGTCGAAGCCGAGGCGTCGGTAGAGCTCCTGTGGCCAGTCGGCGGAGTCGGTGACCATGAAGACCTGTTCGCAGCCGTCGGCGGTCGCCGCATCGGCCGCCGCGGCCACGGCGGCGCGGGCGTGGCCGCGTCCGCGGCGCGCCTCGACCGTGCCGACCTCGTCCACCTGCCCGAGGCCGTCGTGCGTGTAGAGGCGGCACGCGCAGGCGGGATCGTCCGGAGGCGAGGCGAAGTCGCGGGCGGCGAGCACGCTCGTGTAGCGGTCGTCCATCTCGGCCAGCTGACGAACCGCCTCGTCCTGCCAGCCGAACGGCTGCTCGCGGCGGAAGGCCGCGAGCGCCGCGGCCCCCACGTCGCGGCTCACCTCGGCCGCGTCGGCCGACTCCTCCGGGCGCTCGGGCGGGCGCCGACGAAGCATGATCAGCACTCGGAAGACGTTCCAGCCCGCCGTCGCGAGCTCTGGAGCCAGCCGCTTCCCGAGCCGCTGGTCGTGCATCACGAGCTTGCGGTGGCCGAACGTGCCCTGAACCTCGTCGGCCTCTGCGGTGAGCTGCGCCACGCTCGCCTGTGGGTCCTCGACCCGGATCGCGTTCACCTGCCACACGAGCGGCAGGCTCGGTGTGAGGATCGCGGTCCCGTGTGTGGTCCGGACCACCTCGTCGCACACGCCCTCCTCGGCGCGCCGCATGAACGCATGGATCCGCTCGATCACTCGATGCCCAGGCGGTCCAGGAGGCCCTCGTCGCGGCGCCAGCCCTTGCGCACGCGCACGTTCAGGTCGAGGTGAACGCGGCGCTCGAGCAGTGCCTCGATCTCCTTGCGTGCAGCCGTGCCCACCGCCCGCACCATCTTGCCGCCCGCTCCGACCAGGATCCCCTTCTGCGACTCGGTCTCCGCCCATACCCGCGCGCTCACCATGAGCAGGCCGTCGCTCTCGCGCTCCTCGATCTCGTCGATCTCGACCTCCACCGCGTGCGGCACCTCCTCGCGGGTCCGCAGCAGCACCTGCTCGCGCACCAGCTCCGCGATCCGCACCTCGAGCGACTGGTCGCTCGTCTCCTCGGGCGGATAGAGAAACGGGCCCTCCGGCATGAGCGAGATGAGCTGCTCGACCACGGGGTCCACGCCCTCCCCGCTGATCGCGCTGATCGGGAACAGCTCGCCCTGGACGTCGAGGTCGGCCGCCGCGGACAGCGCCTTCACGGTGCGCGGGGTGTTGAGCCTGTCGACCTTGTTCAGGACAGTCACGGTCGGCACGCCGGACGTCTTCAGCGCATCCGCGATGAAGCGGTCGCCGGCGCCGATCTCCTGCTCACCGTTCAGCACGAACAGCGCGGCGTCGGCATCCGCGAGCGTGCGCTCCACCTGGCTCTGCATGCGCTCCGTGAGCGCGTCGCGCGGCCGCTGCACTCCGGGCAGGTCCACCAGCACGAGCTGCCAGTCCTCCCCGGTGGCCACGCCACGGATCTCGCGGCGGGTCGTCTGGGGCTTGTCGGACACGATCGCGACCTTGTCGCCGACGATGTGGTTCACCAGCGTCGACTTCCCCGCGTTCGGCCGCCCGGCGAGCGCCACGAATCCGGAGCGGCTCACAGCTCCTCCAGCACGCGCCGCTGGAGCGCGAGCATCTCGCCGCCGTCGCTCTCGTGGTCGTATCCGCACAGATGGAGCACGCCGTGGACCACGGCCTCGATCAGGTCCTCCGTGTGCTCCGGGCAGATCACAACGTCACCGAGCTCGCGCGGCCCAGCCGACGGGCCGCCCTCGTCCACCGGAAAGGAGAGCACGTCGGTGGGGCGGTCGAGGTTGCGGTGCTCGAGGTTGAGCGCGCGGATGGCGTCGGCGTCCACCAGCTGCAGGGCCAGGTGGCCGTCGTCAACCCCGGCCGCCGCCAACGCCACGAGGGCGGGCCGGCGGAACTCCTCAGGGGCGTCGATGAGGTCCAGCTCGATCAGTGTGGATTAGCCCTGCTGGCGACGCGCCTGCCGCAGCGGCGGCGCCTGCTGCTCGGCGTACTCGCTGTAGGCCGCGACGATGCGCTGCACGAGCTTGTGACGCACCACGTCCTCGCCCCCGAAGCGCACGAACTCGATGCCGTCCACGTCCTTGAGGATGTCGGCGATCATCACGAGCCCCGAGCGCTGGTCCTTCGGCAGGTCGATCTGAGTGATGTCGCCGGTCACGACCATCTTCGAGTTGAAGCCGAGCCGCGTGAGGAACATCTTGATCTGCTCCGGGCTCGTGTTCTGGGCCTCGTCGAGGATGATGAACGAGTCGTTCAGGGTGTTGTGGGTGAGGATGAAGTCGTCCGTGACGTAGAGCGAATCCTCAGCCGCGACCTGAATGCATACGGTCTCGGCGTTGCCCACGGGCTCAATGCACTCCACGAAGCGCATGGGCCTCCCGCCGCCGTCCTCCTGGTAGATGTCCAGCTTCCGGCGCAGCCGGAACGGCTCGAGGCCGGCAGGCAACCGGATGTCGATGATGAACGCATCGGCGCGGTGGTACACGGCACGCCCCCGCGCCCGGCCGGGCAGCCTGCCCTTGGCGGCCCGCGTGCGCCGATACGCGACTCCGCCGAGCGAGCGCACGAGGAACAGGACGTCGTCCGCCAGCTGGGTCGAGCAAGTGGTGTATTGGATGCGGGAGCTCCGGCCCTTCTGGGTCACCGGCCCGCCGTCGGTGTCGAGCAGCCCTTGAAGCACGGCCAGACGAACACCGCGCCCGTTGTACAGGTAGCGGTCGGGGACAAACTTAGTTGTGGACCTCGTTCCCGCAAGCCGAAGCTCACGCAGTGCGAGCGTCACGGGGTTCGCCACGATCACGCCGCCGCGATGGCCGTCCACATGGCGCAAGACGTAGTCGACCTGATTCTTGCGCCTCAGCTCGATCCCCGGGAGCGCCTCCTCCAGCGCCTCGGCAAGTTCGGGATCGCCTGTTGAGAAGGAAGGCGTGGTGGACGTCGTGATGCAGCCGTCTCCGAGTAGCAGTCCGAGCGCGTAGGGATCGATCGGCACCTCGCGCTCCTCTAGCTCAATCGGCGCGACGAGCGGCAGCTCGTAGCGGTGCTGGTGGTGCCTCCGGAGCCGTCCGATCATGTCCTGCGTCTGGACGACCCGCCCAGCGCGGCCGTACTTCCGGTCGTCCGGAGTCGTGACGAACCACAGGTGCTCCGCGCAGCAAACGGTCGTGGACCCGTCCTGCGCGCGAACCCGGAAGACCTTGCGGCGGCCCTGCGGATAGACGCCGAGCACCGGCGTCGGACACCCGTCTGAGCCGATCACGAGATCACCGACCCTCAGCGAGCCGATGGTCTGGAACCCGGTCGGAGTGAGCACTTCGCGGTCGACCGGCTGCGCTCGTCCCCGCATGAAGGCCAGCGGCGCCACCTCGATCACACCGCGCTCCAGGTGCTGGTTCACCTTCTCCGGCTCGAGCATGTCGTAGAGGGCGTCGAACAGCGGGCGCAGGTACGGGTCCACCTTCGCCGCGATGTCGCCGGGCAGGAAGCCGAGGCGCTCGCCCGCCTCGACGGCGGGTCGAGTGAGCACGATGCGGTTGACCTCTCGCCGCGACAGCGCCGCCACGGCCATCGCCACGGCGAGGAAAGACTTGCCCGTGCCGGCGGGACCGACGCCCACCGTGATCGTCGAGCGCCTGATGGCGTCCACGTAGTGCTTCTGGTTCACCGTCTTCGGGGCGACCTTCAGGCTGCGGTGGCGCCAGACCACGTCCTCGAGGATGCGGCTCGGGCTCTCGTGGCGGTCGAGCGCGCCCGCGATGGCCTCGATCGTGCCTGGTGCGATCTCGTGGCCCTGGCGGACGAGGTCGCTCATCTCGCGAACGACCGTGCGCGCGGTGGCCACGGCGTCCTCGTCACCGTCGAGCGTGAGCACGTTCCCGCGCAGGAAGACCTCGCAGTCGAGGTGCTCCTCGAGAGTCTTCATCACCGCGTCGCCGGGCCCGGCGAGCTCAGCGGCGACCTCATTCGGAAGCTCGAGCTGGGTTCTCACTACGGGGTGAGCATCTCCTTCACCGCCGCGCTAACCCGCTTCCCGTCCGCGCGACCCTTCACCTGCGGCATCACGAGCGACATCACCTTGCCCATCTCCTGCGGGGACGAGGCGCCCGACTCGGCCAGGGCGTCGCCAACGATGGCACGCAAATCCTCGTCGGAGAGCTGTTCCGGCATGTACGACGTGATGATCTCTGCCTCGCGCTCCTCGGCCTCGGCGGCGTCGGTCCGGCCGCCGTCGCGGTAGGCCTCGGCGGCCTCCAGGCGGCGCTTGCGCTCGCGCTGGAGCACCTCCACCGGGTCCGCGCCGTTGTCCTTCTCGGCCTTCTGGAGGGCATCGGCGATCATGCGAAGCGCATGCACGCGCTCGCGGTCGCCCGCCTTCATCGCGGTTTTCACGTCATCCTGCACTTCATTCAGCAACGACATCCACTCCAAGTGTAGGTATGGAACCGGTTCGAGTCGCGACATTCGACTGCTACGGCACCCTGATCGACTGGGAGGGGGGCGCCGCCGCGTTCCTGTACGAGATCGCACGCCGCCACGAGCCGCACCCGCCGCCCGGCCGGGAGCTGCGAGCACGCTGGGAGGAACTCCAGTTCGAGCGCCTCCAGGGCGAGTACCGCGGGTACCGCGACGTGCTCGCCGACAGCCTCGCCGCCTGGGCCGGCGAGCGCGGCTACCGCTGGAACGACCACGACGGTGAGGCTTTCGCTCGCTCGATGGAGAGCTGGCAGCCGTTCCCGGACACCGTGCCGGCCCTGCGCGCGGCGAAGGAGGCAGGGCTGCGGCTCTGGATCATCTCGAACACCGACCGGGCGATCATGGAGCACTCACTGCGCCACCTGGAGGTCGAGTTCGACGGCGTGACCGTGGCCGAGGACTGCCGCGCCTACAAGCCGGCCGACGCGCCGTTCGACCACGCCCTCCGCGACATCGGTGCTGCGCCCGAGGAGATCCTCCACGTGGCCTTCGGCTTCAAGTACGACCTGGCCGCCGCACAGCGCCACGGGATGCAGACGGCCTGGGTGAACCGCGGCGGCGTGCCGGCGCCGGGGCCGGAACGGCCGGATCACGAGTGGAAGGACCTGTGGCCGCTGGCCGGAGTGGCCTGACCGCTTCGAAGCTCAATCCGGGACGATGCCCACCACCCGCGCCGGTGCTCCGCCCGCGCCCACGATCTTCAGTGGGAAGCAGGCCACCTGGAAGCCCGTGGGCGGTAGCTCGCCCAGGTTCACGAGGCGCTCGATCTGCGAGTAGGGCAGGTCGGCCTGGTGGGCCGCCCAGAACACTCCGCATTCCTGCGACTCGAGCGCGGCCTGGGCCTGGAGGTGGAGAGGGCCGTCCCAGCCCCAGGCGTCGATGCCCATCACTCGGACGCCGCGCTCATAGAGCCAGCGGGTGGCCTCGACCGTCACGCCCGGGCCCAGCGCCATGTAGCCCGGCTCCTCCACGTACCGGTCGCGGCCGGTGCGGACGAGCACGATGTCGCGCTCGCGCAATTCGTGGCCGATGCGCGCCAGCTCGGACTCCACATCGGCCACGTCGATCGTCTCGCCCTCCTCCTTGGCGGACATGTCGAGCACGACGCCCGGGCCGAAGAACCAGTCGAGTGGAAGCTCGTCGATCGTCTGCGCCGGCTCGCCGCCGATGCGCGAGTTGTAGTGCCAGGGCGCGTCCACGTGAGTCGCGTTGTGGGTGCCGAAGCGGGTGAACGTCTCCACCGCCCAGCCCTCGCGGTCGCGGAGCAGGCTGGCCGGCACTCCGAGCACTGATTCGATCAGCTCGGCGCCCTCCGCGTGCCCGCTGAACTCGATGTCGGTGCGCAGGACCTCCGGCGTCTCCGGCGGGCTTTGCCGGATCGGGGCGGACAGGTCCACGAGGCGCACGTGGGGCAGCGTATCCGCCCAGAATCTGAGTGGACGGATGTACGAGGAAGATGGCCCCGCGCAGTGCCGATACCCAGTCCGACTGCGGAGGAGAAACGCCTGCAAAGCCCTAGCTACGGGGGCAACGTCTAGGGCCGGGTCAACAGGAGGCCGCTCCACCCCTGTAGTCGTACGCGGCGGCGTTCGCGCAGCGACGCGAACGCCGCCGCCACCTCTTCCTCCTCGCCCTCGAGCAGGCCCGAGACGATCAGCGTCTCCGGTTGCTCGGGCAACAGCGCCGCCACGCGGAGCAGCAGCGGCCGCATGAGGTTCGCCGTCATGACGGGCGCCACCGGGGCAGGGTACGCCCGCAGGTCGAGACGCTCCACGCGCTCGAGCGTGACACCGTTCGCACGCGCGTTTTCGAGCGTGGCGTCGATGGCGGCCGGGTCGTGGTCGATGGCGGTGACGGGTGTGAAGCCGAGCTTCGCGGCCGCGATGGCGAGCACCCCGGAGCCGCAGCCGAGGTCGACGAGCGGGCCCTCCGGCGGAACGTCGAGGAGAAGCTCCAGCGAGAGCCTGGTGGTGGGATGCGCTCCCGTGCCGAACGCCTGCGCGGGATCGATCACCACATCAACGCCGTCTTCGAGCGGCTCGCACCACGGCGGACGCACGTGCATGTGACCGACCTGGACAGGTTTGTGAAATTCCTTCCAGCGATCGACCCAGTCATCGGCGAGTTGCGTGGTCGTGATGTGCACTTCGGTACCACCGATGAGGGCTGTGCCGGGTGGCAGCGCGGGCAGCTCGCCGGGGGCGCCGTAGAGCGCGAACTCCACGAAGCCGTCGCCGTCCACCTGCTCGAAGCCCGCGGGCGCCAGCTCGACCAACTCGGCGAGCACGATCTCGGCGTGCTCGGCGGGCGCCCGTATGGCGAGGCGGATCAGCGGAGCGCCCGCCTGACCTTCGAGAGCAGAGACTCGTCGGCCCGCTCCTCGAGGTTCTCGTCCGTGAGCGACTCGCGCAGCTCCTCGAGCAGCTCGCTCTGTCGCGGGCTGAGGTTGCGCGGGATCACCACGTTGAGCACCACCTGCTGGTCGCCGGGGCGGCCGCGCCCGAGCGTCGGCATCCCGCGCTCGCGCAGCGTGATAACCGTTCCGGGCTGCGTGCCGGCCGGCACCTCGATCTCCTCGTCGCCGTCCAGAGTCGGCACGGCCACTGTGGTGCCGAGAGCAGCCGCCGGCGCGGGCACGTCCACCACCGTGACCAGGTTGCTGCCGTCGCGCAGGAAGCGCTCGTCCTCGGTCACCCGGACCAGCACGTAGAGGTCCCCTGGCGGTCCGCCGCGCTCGCCCGCGTGGCCGCGCCCGCTGAGGCGGATGCGCTGCTCGTCGGCGATTCCCGGCGGCACCTCCACCTGAAGGGTCTTCCGCACCGCGCGCCGGCCTCGGCCCTTGCACTCGTGGCAGGGCTCGGTTGGGATGCGGCCCTCCCCTCCGCACGCATCGCATGCCTGCTCGCGCACGAGCTGTCCGAACGCCGTGCGCGTGACCGCGCGGACCCGGCCCGCGCCGTTGCAGGTTGGGCAGGTCTCGATCGGCGTGCCGGGCTCGGCGCCGTTCCCGCGGCAGTGCTCGCACACGTCCACCAGCTCGTACGCCACCTCGACCGACTTGCCGGCAGCCGCCTCGGCGAGCGAGATCTCGACCTCGACCGCGAGGTCGCCGCCCTGGATGCGTCCGGCACCGCCGCGCCCGAAGCCGCCGCCGAAGGGGTCCCCGCCGAAGAACGCGTCGAAGATGTCGGCGAACGAGCCGAAGCCGTGCGCCTGCGAGCTGAACCCGCGCGAGTCGAGCCCCTCGAAGCCGTAGCGGTCGTAGGTCGCTCGCCGCTCGGCGTCCGACAGGATCTCGTACGCCTCTGCCGCCTCCTTGAACTTCTCCTCCGCCTCCGGGTCGTGCCGGTTCACGTCGGGGTGAAGCTCACGGGCGAGGCGCCGGAACGTCTTCTTGATCTCCTGTTCGTCGGCCTCGCGCGGGACGCCGAGCACCTGGTACGGATCGCGCCTCATTCGTCGTACACCTCGGCGACGAAGCGCGACAGCTCCGTGGCCGCCTGGCGGACGGCGATGATCACGCCCGGGTAGTCCATGCGCAGCGGACCGATCACGGACACGGAGCCGAGATTGCGCCGCGCGAGGCCGTAGTTGGCCGCCACCAGGCTCAGGGTCTGCAACTCGGGTGCGACGTTCTCGCTTCCAATCCTTAGGTACAGGTTCGGCTCGCCGAGCGACTGGCGCAGCACGCCGAGCAACGCGCGCCGGTGCTCGAGCACCTCCATCAGTGCGCCGATCTGCGACAGCTCCTGGAAGCGGTGCTCGGACAGCAGTCGCGCGGCGCCCTCCACGAAGAGGGTGTTCTCGGCGGTGTCCTCGAGCTCTGTGAACGCCGCGCTGAGCGTGGCGAGGAAGCCCTGCTCCCTCACGCTCAGCTCCGGCGCCGCCAGCCGCGACTGGAGCGCGCGCGAGCCCACGTCGAGGCCGCCGAGCGCCTCGTTCAGATAGCTGCCCGCCCAGTCGACGAGACCGGGATCGACCGGTGCGTCGTAGGAGATCACCCGCTTCGTGACCCCTCCGGTGGAGGTGATCACCACGACCATCGCCACCTGCGGCTGGAGCAGAAGCACCTCCACGCGCCTGATCGTGGCCGTCTCGATCGGCGGGGCCGTGACGAGCGCGAGCAGGTTCGTGACCTGCGAGAGCTGCTCGCTGGTGGCGCGCATCGCCTCGTCCACCTCGCGGCGCATGGTCGTGAGCTCGAGCGGCCTGCGCGGGACTGGCAGCTTGCCCGCGGCGAGCAGCTCGTCCACGTAGACGCGATAGCCGCGGTCCGTCGGCACGCGGCCCGCGGAGGTGTGCGGGTGCTCGAGCAGGCCCGTGTCCTCGAGCTTGGCGAGCTCGGCGCGGACGGTCGACGGCCCCCAGGGCACGTCGTCCTGCTCGGCGATCCACTTCGACCCCACGGGCTGATCGAGATCGCGGTGCGCTTCGACCAGCTTTCGCAGTAGGAAGCTCTGACGGGGCGTTATTGCCACGCCCCTATTGTGGCGACCACCGGCGCTCAGCTGGTTTCGAGCTCTGCTTCGGCGTTCCGGATGATTCGGTTGCCGCCCTGTTCGGCCTGGGTCTCCACGATCACGCGGCCGTCGCGCTCGTCGGTGACCTTGCCGGTGACCGTGATCTCCTGCTCCGGGAAGCCCATGCCGCGGAACTGCACGGACAGCCGCTTGAGGCTGCGCGGGTCGCCGCCGGCGGCGTTCACGTTCGCGCGCGCCACCTGAGCCATCGTGTAGAGGCCATGGAGGATGTTCGAGGGCAGGCCGACCTGCTTCGCGAAGTCCACGTCGATGTGGATCGGGTTGAAGTCTCCCGACGCACCGGCGTAGCGGTGCGGCAGATACTTGTCCGGAGTGACCTTCAACTCGACGTTCACGACACGCCCCTGACGATGTTGGTCCAGGTGCCGCGCACGACCTGGGCGCCGTCCTGGTTGGTGGAGACCGTCTCGAACACGTAGAAGCCCATCCCGCCCTTCTCGGAGATGTCCTTCACGGAGGTGATCGTGCTGATCACGTCGCCGGAGCAGACCGGCTCGGACCACTCGAACTCCTGGGAGCCGTGCACCATCATCGCGAAGTTGATCCCGACCTCGGGGTCGAACAGCGCCGGCGCGAACGAGCCGGCTGAGTAGACCACGGCGAACATCGGCGGCGCCGCGATGTCCCGAAAGCCCGCCTCCGTCGCGGCCGCGCGGTCGAAGTAGATCGGGTTCTCCTCGCCCACCGCGTGGGCGTACTCGCGGATCTTCTCCCTGCCCACCTCGTACTCGAACGGCGGGTAGGTCTTTCCGGTCGCCTCTGCATTCACTGCCACGGCGCGGCAGTGTATGCCTTGATGAAGCTGGGTCGATACCTCGAGGTCCTGCGCACTCCGGGCGTCGCGCGGGTGGCGCTGTTCGCCACCACGGGGCGCCTGCCGTTCGCGATCGTGCCGCTGTCGGTGGTCCTCCTGATGCGCGAGGAGGGCTACCACTACGGGCAGATCGGGGCCGTGGTGGGCGCGGAGGCGCTGGCGGTGGGCGTGACGGCCGCCTTCGTCGGCCGGCTCGTGGACCGCGTCGGCCGCCGGCAGGTGATCCTCGTGACCGGCGTCGTGACCTCGCTCGTGCTCTGCGGCGAGGCGGTCGGCATCCTCTCGAACGCCGAGGTCTGGCTGCTCGTGGTCCTGGCCGCGCTCCAGGGCGCCACGATCCCGCCGATCTCGGCCTCGATGCGCTCGCTGTGGTCCCAGCTCGTGCCGGAGGAGACGCTCGAAAGCGCATTCGCGTTCGACGCCATCCAGCTCGAGCTCGTCTTCGTGATCGGCCCGCTGATCGCGGCCGGCCTCGCCACCGCCCTCAGCCCCGCCGTGGGCATGTTCCTGTGTGCCGGCTTCTACCTCGTCGCCTCGCTGGGATTCGCCACGGCCCCGGCGGCCCGGAGCGGCGCGCGGGACCCGGACTCCGAGCGCACCCGCGCCGGCGCGCTCCGCTCGCCCGGCATGCGCACGCTCGTGTTCGCGGGGGCCGTGACCGCGGTCTCCTTCGGGGCGCTCGAGGTTGCTCTTCCCGCTTTCGCGGAGGAGGAGGGCTCGCGCGGCGCTGTGGGGCCGCTGATCACGATTTGGGCGCTGGGCTCGGTGATAGGCGGGCTCTGGTACGGGGCACGAACCTGGACCAGCTCGGTCGAGAAGCGCTTCCTGATCCTCATGGTCCTGCTCGCCCTGGGCTCGGCACCGTTGCCGTTCGCCACATCGATCGGCGTGATGGGCGTTCTGCTCGTGCTGACCGGCTTCGCGCTGGCGCCGCTCGCCACCACGGAGTACGCGCTCGTGGACCGGCTGGCGCCCGCCGGCACCCAGACCGAGGCCTATTCGTGGCAGATCGTTGCGAACGTGATGGGCGCAGCGGCCGGCTCGCTGATCGCAGGCCTGCTCGCCGAAGAGGTGAGCGTGGAGTGGGCCCTCGCTACCGCCGGCATCGCGTGCGCCGCCGGAGTCGTCGTTGCGCTGGCCGGGCGGAACACGCTCCGGCCGACTGTCTCAGCGAGCGAGACCTAACGCGGTCGCTGCGCGCCCGGCCGAGCCGGGCGCTGGCGCAACTACGCGGCTTCGCGCAGCGCCTGCGCGTCGGCCAGCGTGGAGAGCTTGCGCAGGGCAGCCTCCTCGATCTGGCGAGTGCGCTCGCGCGTGAGCTGGAACAGCTTGGCGACCTTGTCGAGCGTCTGCGGTCCCTCGTCACAGAGGCCGAAGCGAAGCTCGATGATGCGCTTGTCGCGGTAGGGCAGGTTGTCGAGGCAAGCCTTCAGGCGCTCGTCGCGCATCGACTCGACCGCCTCGTCGAACGGCGAGGCCGAGTTCTCGTCCGGAATCAGGTCCCCGAACTGCGCGGCGTCAGAGTCGTCGCCCACAGGCTTGTCGAGCGACACGAGCTGCTGGGCGGCGCGCATGATCACGTCCGCCTCGCCCGGATCGACTCCGGCCATGTCGGCGATCTCCTCGATCGTGATCTCGCGGTCGCCCTGGGCCTCAAGCTTGCGCTGGGCACCGTCGAGCTTCTTGAGGATGTTGTCGATGTGGATCGGGATCCGGATCGTCCGGCCCTTGTCCGCAATCGCGCGCGAGATCGCCTGGCGGATCCACCAGGTCGCGTAGGTCGAGAACTTGTAGCCCTTGCGGTAGTCGAACTTCTCGACCGCGCGCACCAGGCCGATCGTGCCCTCCTGGATCAGGTCCAGGAAGGGCAGGCCCTGGTTGCGGTACCGCTTGGCGATCGAGACGACCAGGCGCAGGTTGGCCCGGGTCATGTGGTCCTTGGCGAGGAGGTCGCCGCGCTCGATGCGCTTGGCCAGCGCGATCTCCTGATCAGCGGTCAGTAGCGGCGTCTTGGCGATGCCGTCGAGGAACTGCTGGAGAGAGTCAACCGTGGGATCGGGGGCGGGCGCCGTCGGAGTGAGGGTGTCCGTACTCATCGCGCGGCAATTTATGACCGCCGCTTAAGGGACACCTAAATCGTGGTTTTTCCCTCAAGGAAGCGGCGTACGAGCGCCACGGTGGCCTCCGGCTGCTCGAGCGACGGCAGGTGCCCGGCGTCCGGGATCACCGCGTATTCGGCGTCCGGTAGCTCCCGCGCCAGCCGCTCCGCGATCGCGCGGAAGTCGGGCTTGTCCCGCTCCCCCACGAGCACCAGTGCCGGCATGCGCACCGCGCTGAGGTCCAGCGCCGCGACCTCCGGGACGTCGAACTCGACCGCCCGTCGCGCCATTGGCCGGAGCCGGTCCGCAAGATCGGGGGCCCAGTAGGAGAGGTCCAGTTCGGTCACGGCGTCGAAATCTCCCGCCTCGAACAGGCGCTCCTCCTCCTCGGCGTAGGCGAGGAAGTCGGGGTCTGACCACTCGTGGTCGGGAAGCGGCGCGTCGATGACGACGAGAGCGGCCACGAGCTCCGGGTGCCGGGCGGCGAAGTCGAGCGACACAAGGCCGCCGTAGGACGATCCCACCAGCGCGGCCGGCTCGCCGGCGAAGGTCTCCGCCAGGTCGTCCTCGAGGTGGTGGCGCAGGAGTTCGCCTGGCAGCTCGAACCCGTCCCACATCCCGGGATCCGCGATCCCCGAGTGGACCAGCACAGTCCTACGGCTCATTGAGCTCCAGCACCGCGAGGAACGCCTCCTGCGGCACCTCCACGCGGCCCACCTGCTTCATGCGCTTCTTGCCGGCCTTCTGCTTCTCGAGCAGCTTGCGCTTACGGCTCACGTCGCCGCCGTAGCACTTGGCGATCACGTCCTTGCGCATCGGCTTCACCGACTCGCGGGCGATGATCTTCGCGCCGATCGCCGCCTGGATCGCCACCTCGAACTGCTGGCGCGGGATCTGCTTGCGCAGGCGCTCGGTGAGTACGCGGCCCGCGGGGTAGGCCTTGTCGCGGTGCACGACCATCGAGAGCGCGTCCACCTTGTCGCCCGAGAGCAGGATGTCGAGCTTCACGAGATCGCCCTCGCGCATGCCGATCAGCTCGTAGTCGAGCGACGCGTAGCCCTTGGTGCGCGACTTCAGCTGGTCGAAGAAGTCGAGCACGATCTCCGCGAGCGGCAGGTCGTAATGGAGCTGAACGCGCTCCTGGGACAGGAAGGTCATGTCCACGTGCGTGCCGCGGCGCTCCTGGCAGAGCTCCATCACGGCGCCCACGTGCTCCTTCGGCGTGAGGATCGTGGCGCGGATGTAGGGCTCCGTGATCGAGGCGATCTCGGCGCGGTCCGGCATGTCCGACGGCGAGTGCACCACCACCTCGCTGCCGTCGGTGAGTGTCACGTCGTACTCCACCGTCGGCGTGGTCGCCAGCAGCTCGAGGTCGTACTCGCGCTCGAGCCGCTCCCGCACGATGTCCATGTGCAGCAGGCCGAGGAAGCCGCAGCGGAACCCGAACCCGAGCGCCTCGCTCGTCTCCGGCTCCCAGGTGAGCGCCGCGTCGTTCAGCTCGAGCTTCTCGAGCGCGTCGCGCAGGTCCGGGAACTGGTTCGTCTCCACCGGGAACAGCCCGCAGAACACCATCGGCTTGATCTCGCGGTAGCCAGGCAGCGGCTCGCTCGCGGCGTTCGCGCGGGTGGTGAGCGTGTCGCCCACGCGCAGATGCGAGACGTCCTTGATCCCCGTGATCACGTAGCCGACCTCGCCGGCGTGGAGGGCGTCGACCGCTGTCATCTGCGGGCCGAAGAAGCCGATCTCGTCGATCTCCGCGTGCGTACCGGTCTGCATCGCCACGATGGCGTCGTCCTTGCGGAGCGTCCCGTCCACCACCCGGACGTAGGCGATCACGCCGCGGTACTGGTCGAACTCGGAGTCGAAGATCAGGGCGCGCGGCGCCGCATCGAGCTCGCCCTGCGGCGAGGGCACCTGTGCCACCAGCGCCTCGAGCAGCTCGGCCACGCCGTCGCCGGTCTTCGCCGAGATGCGCAGCACGCCATTCGGGTCCACGCCGATCAGCTCGGAGATCTCGCCCGCCACGCGCTCCGGCTCCGCGCCCGGAAGGTCGATCTTGTTCATGGCGGGGATCAGCTCGAGCCCGGAGTCGACGGCGAGATAGGTGTTCGCCACGGTCTGCGCCTCAACGCCCTGGGAGGCGTCCACGAGCAGCAGCGCGCCGTCGCAGGCGGCGAGCGACCGCGACACCTCGTAGGTGAAGTCCACGTGCCCGGGCGTGTCGATCAGGTGCAGGCGGTAGAGGCGCCCGTCCTCCGCGGTGTACTCCACGCGCACGGCCTGGGCCTTGATCGTGATGCCGCGCTCGCGCTCCAGGTCCATGGAGTCGAGCATCTGAGGCCTGTGATCGCGCGCGTCGACCGCGCCGGTGATCTCGAGGATCCGGTCGGCCAGCGTGGACTTCCCGTGATCGATGTGGGCGATGATCGAGAAGTTGCGGATGTTGGCTGCGGGTGATGCCACTGCGGCGTACGAGTATGGCGATGGGTCATAGTTCCGCCTGGACTCGTGATTGCGACTGACATCGAAGTCGTCAAGGCGATGTTTGCCGCCTTCGCGGACCGGGACCTCGAGACAGTGCTGGGGCTGGCACACCCAGACATCGAGTTCACGGCCGTGACCGGCGAGCAGGCCGGCCGCACCGAGCCCTACAGGGGCCACTCAGGCATGCGCCAATACTTCCGCGACGTGGCCGCCGTGTGGGAGGAGCTGCGGCTCACCCCGCGCGAGTTCCGCCCGGAGGGCGACCTCATCCTCGTGATCGGCAAGGTCAGCGCGCGCTCGCGCGCACGCATCATCAGCGGCTCGACCGGATGGATCTGGCGGGTCCGGGACGGCAAGGTGGTGTACGGCAGGGTCTACGACTCCGCGGCCGACGCGATCGCCGCGCTGGAGGAGGGAAGCTAAGGCCGACGGCGCGCGCGCAGCAGGTAGTCCACCTGCTCCTGCTTGCGCATGATCATGTGCTCCAGGCGGTGCTCCACGGCTTCGGAGGCCGCCTCGCGCCCGGTCGGCTCGATGGCCGCTTGGAGCGCCTCGAGGGTCTCTGACTCGCAGTCGATGAGACCGTCGATCGCCTTGTCCGGGTTGGCGACGAACTCGATCGGGGCCATGTCCGTGGTCGGCTCGCCGCCCAGGGCGGTGATCTTCTCGACCAGGCGGGTGGCGTCCTCCAGCTCGGAGAGCGAGTGCTCGCGCATCTTTTCCGCATGCGCCTGGTACTCGAGCCCGATCACGCTGCCGGCCACCAGCGAGTACTGGAGCACCGAGCGGTGCTGGAGGCGGAGCGCCTTGTTGAGGCACTCGATCTGCTTCTCGACATCCATCTTCTCGTCGGCCATGTGCCGCTTCTACCCCTCGGAGTCACCGCGGCTAACGAGCAGGCGCGGGATCTGCCGCGCCTCGGGCACGCGCAGCACCCACACGGCGGCCGCGTAAACCGCCGCCCCCGCGGCGATCGCGGCGAGCACCGAGAGGGCCTGGCCGCCGAGCGAGCGACCCAGGAGATCGTCGAGGCCCTTCCAGCTGAAGTACGACACCGCCGCCAGCAGCGCGCCCGCCGCCAGCATCCGCACCACGGTCGAGATCAGCCGCGCGCCCTCGATGCCGGCGAGCTCCTTTCGCAGGATCCAGCCCTGCGCCACGCTCATCACGATCGTGCCGACCACGGTGCCGAGCACGATCCCGGCGATCTCGAATGGGCCGTAGAGCGCTGCCGCGATGGCTGCGTTCACCACAAGGTTCAGCCCGGCGAGCGCCGTGGTTGCCCACGGCCGCTGGAGGCTGAAGAACGTGCGCGAGAACAGCAGGCTCACGCCCTGGAAGGGCAGCGAGATCGACCACCAGACCATCGCGGTGGAGGTGAGGTCGGTGGCCTCCGTGCCGAACGCTCCGCGCTCGTAAACGAGCCGCGTGATCGGCTCGGCGAGCACGGCCATCAGCACTGCGCTCGGGATCAGCAGCAGGCAGATCTGGCGCACGCCGGTGCCCATCGTGCGGCGGAGGTCGTCGCGTGCTCCGCGCGCCGCGAAGCGCGACATCGTGGGAAACAGGATCGTGGCGACCGCGATGCTGAACAAGCCCTGCGGCAGCTGGTAGATGCGAAAGGCCTTATCGATCGCCGCGGGCGCCTCGTCGGACACGAGCGTGCCGAACACCGAGTTGATCAGCAGGCTCACGTTGATCAGCCCGAGGGCGATCGTGACCGGCAGCATCAGCTTCAGCACGCGCCTGACGCGCTCGTCACGCCAGTCGATCCTGAATGACACGCTTCCGCCGCGCCCGCGCAGCCACGGCAGCGGCAGCAGGAACTGGACCACCGTGCCCAGGAGGATCCCGATCGCGTACGCGTAGATCTCGTCCTCCTCCGGCAGCACCGGAACGAGGCCCACGAGCGCCGCGATGATCACGAGGTTCCAGGCCACCGGGGCGAGCGCTGGCACCGCGAAGTGCTCGAAGGAGTTGAGCATCCCCACCACGAGCCCCGACAGGGCCAGCAGCACGACGATCGGGAACATCAGCCGCGCCAGGTTGACCGTGAGTTCCTTGAGTGCCGGGTCGTCGTCGAAGCCCGGGGCGAACAGCCCCATCAGCGGCTCGGCGAACAGGACGAACAGCGCCGTGACCGCGGCGAGCACCAGGCAGATCAGGAAGAACAGGCTCGAGGCGACCCGGAACGCCTCCTTGCGCTCTCCCTTCTCCAGCAGCTCGCTGAATACGGGCACGAACGCGCCCTGGAGCGCGGAATCGGCGAACAGGGCGCGCACCAGGTTCGGCACCTGGAACGCGATCGTGAACGCGGACATCGCCCCCGTGACGCCGAAGTAGCTCGCCGCCACGACCTCCCGCGCGAGGCCGAGCAGGCGCGAAAGGCCGGTCGCGAACGAGAAGAACGCGGTGTTGCGCGCGATGCGCCGTCCCTGTCCGGACCGGCCGGGTGCGTCGGTCGCCACTGGCCGGCGCCCGCTACACTCGCGTCGGTTCTATGGCCAACATCGCCTCACAAGAAAAGCGGATTCATCGGGCGGAGCGCGAGCGCCTCGAGAATCGGCGCCGTACTTCCGAGGTGAAGACCTGGTTCCGACGCCTGGAATCGGCGGTCGGCGAGGGCGACGCCACGAAGGCTGACGACGAGTTTCGCAAGCTCGTCTCGCGGATCGACAAGGCCGCGAAGTCCGGAGCGCTGCATCGCAACAACGCCGCCCGCAAGAAGTCCCGCGCGGCGCGCATCCGCAGCAGCATCTCCTAGCGCGTTAACCGAACCGCGACATTTCTCCGTGCCGTGTGGGTAAATCCCCGGCGGGATGGCGCAGGAGACGCGGCGGGAGTTCCTCGAGCGGACGGCGTACACGGCTGGCATGGCCGGGCTGGCGGCAGCCCTGCCGGCTGGCACGATCCTGGCTGAGGCGGCCGACGCGGCGGCGCGCGGTTCCGGGCTCCCCTCGCCACGGAACCTCCCTATCGACCACTTCGTGGTGCTGATGATGGAGAACCGCTCGTTCGATCACTACTTCGGCTGGGTCCCGGGGGCGGACGCGGTTCAGGACCAGAGCTACACGGACCCGTCCGGAGCGTCCGTGCCGACGCGCCACTTCTCCAGCCTCGGAGGCGGCGGGATGGAGTACAAGGGCTGCGGCCACCCGGATCCGGGCCACGGCTGGGAGTCAGGACGCGCGCAGCTGCTCGGCGGCTTCCTCGCGGACGGCTCGGGCAACGACGAGTTCGCGCTCACCTACTTCAACAGCGGCGAGCTCGGCTTCATCCACGAGGCGGCGCGGAACTACACGCTCTACGACCGCTTCTTCTGCTCGCTGCTCGCCTCGACCTGGCCCAACCGCTACTACAAGTGGTCCGGTCAATCGGGCGGGCTCAAGAACAACGATCCGCCCGCCGGGACGCTCGGCAACCAGTGGGAGACGATCTTCGACCGAGGTCTTGCGCACGGCCTCAGCGCGCGTTACTACGCCTCCGACCTGCCCTTCTCCGCGGTCTGGGGGGCGCGCGGCGCTACCTGGACCAACCCAATCACGCGCTACTACGCCGACTGCGCGGCCGGGACGCTTCCGAACATCGCTTTCGTGGACCCGCCGTTCCGCGACGGGGGTGGCGGCGACGGCCTGTCGGCCGACGAGCACCCGCTGGGCGACGTGCGGCTCGGACAGGCGTTCATGGCCGACGCGGTGAACGCGTTCGTGAAGTCGCCCTGCTACCGGCGCGGGGCGCTGTTCGTGCTCTACGACGAGTGGGGTGGCTTCTTCGACCACGTGACGCCGCCTCACGTGCCCGATGACCGCGCGAGCGCGAACCTGTACGAGGACTTCGGTCAGATGGGCTTCCGGATCCCGGCGCTGGCGGTCTCGCCCTATGCGCGCGGCCGCCGGAAGCGCACTGAGTTCCGCGTGGACCACGGGCTCTACGGGCACGAGTCTGTGCTCAAGCTGATCTCGTACCGCTTCGGGCTCGGCGACCTGACGCTACGGCAGGCTCAGGCCCGCAACATCGGCTTGAGCTTCGACTGGGAACACGCCGACTTCGACCAGCCCGCGCTGCCGGACCCGCCCGAGGTGGCCACCGCACCGTGCGCGCTGGGCGGGGGCGACGTGCTCGACAGCCAGGCCGCGCATGCCGGAGACCTCGTCGCGCTGGAGGAGCTCGCGGACCGCTTCGGCGTGCCGAGCTACGAGGGCAAGCTGGGCGACATCTTCACGTTGCCGGACTCGATTCAGCGAGCTGTTCTCAGCCGTCCGTAGAGTCCTCCCACATGGAGACCAGACTGCTCATTCGCGGCGAGCAGGTGGCCGGCGAGGCCAACCCGCTGCCGGTGGAGAATCCCGCCACCGAGAAGACGATCGCCTCGGTAGGACTGCCTTCGCCCGATCAGATCGACGCCGCCGTCGCGGCCGCCAACGAGGCCTTCCCGGGCTGGGCGGCCACTCCCGCGGTCGAGCGCGCCGAGCTCCTGCACGAGGTGGCCATCCGGCTGCGCGCTCGCACCGACGAGCTCGCGCGGGTGATGACGCTCGAGGGCGGCAAGCCGCTCATCGAGAACTCGGACGAGGTCGGCTGGACCGCGTCGGCCTTCGACTACTACGCCGAGATGGGACGCAACTTCGCCGGCCGCGTGATTCCGTCGATCGAGTCCACGCAGCTCGCGCTGGTGGTGAAGGAGCCGATCGGCGCCTGGGGCTGCATCGTGCCCTGGAACTATCCGCTGCTGCTGCTCGCCTGGAAGCTGGCGCCCGCCATCGCCGCCGGCAACACCGTGGTGGCGAAGCCGTCGGAGCTCACGCCGCTCTCCACGCTCATGCTCGCCCCCTGCTTCGATCACCTGCCGCCGGGTGTGCTGAACATCGTGGCGGGCGCGGGCGATGTGGGCTCGGCGATCGTGAACGACGAGCGCATCGCCGGCGTGGCGTTCACGGGGTCGGTCGAGACCGGCAAGAGAGTGGCGGCCGCCTGCGCAACGCGAGTGGCTCGCATGAACCTCGAGATGGGCGGCAAGGACCCTTTCATCGTGTGCGCCGACGTGGCAGGCGACGTGGGCGTGGCCGCCAAGGGCGGCGCGTGGGCGGCGTACCTGAACGCCGGGCAGGTGTGCACCTCCGCGGAGCGCTTCTACGTCGCGCGCGAGGTCTACGACGACTTCGTCTCCGCATTCGTGGACTACACGAGCTCGCTGCGCGTGGGCGATCCGCTCGATGCCTCCACGGACGTGGGACCGATGGTGTCTGCGCCGCAGCGAGCGAAGGTGGAGGCGCAGATGGAGGCGGCCGTGACGGCGGGCGCCGAGGTGCTCGTTGGAGGCGACAGGGCCGGCTTCGATCGCGGGCACTTCTTCTCACCGGCCGTCGTGACGGGCGCCCCTGACACCACCGAGCTGCTGCGCGAGGAGACGTTTGGTCCGGTGGCCCCGATCGTGCCCGTGGACTCGCTCGACGAGGCGATCCGCCTGGCGAACGCAACCCGCTTCGGGCTCGGCGCAAACGTCTACACGCGCGACCTCGAGACCGCGGTGCGCTGCATGCGCGAGATCCGCGCCGGGACCGTCTGGATCAACGACCCGCTCACCGACAACGACGCCGGGCCCTTCGGCGGCATGAAGCAGTCGGGCTTCGGACGCGAGCTCGGGCAGGAGGGTCTAGAGGCGTTCCAGGACACGAAGCACGTCCACATCGAGACCAAGATCGCCCCCAAGGAGTGGTGGTATCCGTACGGGCCGAGCGACCCGGCGCCGCCCTCCGGCGCGGGCGCCTAGCCCGAGCCCGTCGCCCGCGCCAGCGCGAGCGAGAACGCGGTGTCCTCGCCGAGCTGGAGATCGCTGCCGCCGCGGATCTCCACCTCGAGGTCGGCGAACACGCACAGGGCCCGCTCGAGCGTGGTCAGGTCGGCCTTCTTCGCCCGTGCGATCACCTTCTTGCTGGCCCAGGGAGGGCCCTTCAGCGCGGCCGCGACCTGAGCGTCCGGCATGCCCGCTCCAAGCAGAGCGGCGGCCTGGTGCACCTCGCGCAGGCGGCGCACGATCGGCCAGACGAGCTTGCCGGGGCGCTCGCCGTGCTCGTCGAGCTGCTCGGCCAGCGCAAGCGTGCCGCGCAGGTCACCGGCCACGAGCGCGTCGGCGAGGTCGTAGGCGCCCGGTGCGGTGTCGGTGGCTGCCAGCCGCTCCACGTCCGCGGTCGTGATCGCCGCGGACGGGTGCACGGCGAGCGCGATCTTCTCGAGCTCCCGTGAGAGCCGCTGCTGGCTCGTCCCCACGCGGGCCACGAGCTCCTTCGCCGCCTCCTGGTCGAGCTGGAGGCCGAGCTCACGGGCGTGCCCGATGCACCATTTGGGCAGCTCCCAGGGCTTGGGGGCGGCGTACTCGCGGACCTCGCCGCCTGCGTTTTCGGTTGCCTTCGCGAGTGACTTTGGCCCCTTGCCGCGTGCAATGAGGACCAGCACGGTTTCGGGTGGCAGCTCGGTGAGCGCTTTCTCGAGCGGCTCGAGCTCGGCGGCCTTCCAGGCGCAGACGTCCTCCACGAGCAGGTAGCGCGTGGCGGTCTCGAAGCTCAACATCGCGAGCGACGCGGCCACCTCGCCGGGCTCGCTCTGGCGGGCGTCGAACGACTCGAGCCCGCCAGGCCCGCGCTCGTCCTCGGCCCTGCGGCGCACCCGCGCGCGCCAAGCGTCGATCTTGGCGTCGTCGTCTCCACAGACGAGGTAGGCGGGCTTCAGCGAGGCCACCCGGCCAGTGTACGAAGCGCGGAGGCGGTGCCCCGCGCGCTCCGCGCGCTGCCGGGCGCCGCCCCCGGGCGGTGTCGCAGCTTCCCGCCTGGGCGGTGCCGCAGCTTTTCACTGACTATCGATGAAAACCTGCGGCACCCACTGCTCAGCGCTCGGTTTCGATCGCCATGTGCCCCTCGCGTACGGTGAGCGTCACCGTCCCGTCACGGTCGGTGCGGTAGACGTGTGGGACCGCCGCGCGGAGGGCCGCGAGCGTCTCGGGGGTCGGGTGGCCGTAGGAGTTGCCGGCGCCGACCTCGATCGCCGCGACGCCGGGGCTCAGGCGCTCGAGCAGCTCTGGGAGGCCGGCGTCCTCGGAGCCGTGGTGCGAGACCTTCATCGCCTCGACCGGACGCAGCGGCAGTGGCAGGATGGCATCGCTTTCGGCGTCGGCGCTGAGCCACAGGTCGAAGCCGCCGGAGCTGACGATCGCCGCGACCCCGCGCGGGTTCGGGTCCTCCGGCGGCGGGGCGCCGGGTGGGAGCGGCGCCGGCGAAAGCACCTCGATGTCGAGGCGGCCGACCCGCAGATGCTGGCCCGCACGCGCCGGAATCCGGCGGACGCCACGGGCGTCAGCGGCCGCGAGCAGACGCCTGAAGTCCCGATCGCCGGTGCCGTCGGAGTTCTCGAGCAGCACCGAGGTCGGGATCCGGTCGAGCACCTCGGCGAGCCCGCCCTGGTGGTCGCGGGACTGGTGAGTGGCAACCATGAGGTCGAGCCGCCGCACGCCGGCGGACCGCAGCAGGCGGTAGACCCGCGCCTCGGGCGGACCACCGTCGAACAGCACGGCGGCTCCCGCGCCGTCCTGGATCAGGGTCGCGTCGCCCTGACCTGTGTCGAGGAAGCGCACGGTGAGGGCGTCGGGCGGCGCCGGAGTGGCGAGCACCACGCCCGCAGCGAGCACGAGCGAAACCGCAGCAACGGCGGCGGCAGCCGCCCCGAAGCGAGCGCGGACTTCGGCGCCAGGCGGCCGCGAGCTCCAGAGCGCCCGCTCGGCCGCGACGCCGCGCGGGGCCGCGGCGCAAGCGTGGCGCGTAGACCAGCGCCGTCATCGCCGCGTAGGCGGCGACCACTGCGGCCGGCGAGTGCAGCGGTAGCCGCAGGCGCCCGCCGGGAAGGGTCGCGCAGCGCTCCGCGAGGCCGTCGAGGTAGGCGATCGCGAGGCGCGTCGGCGGGCCGAGCAGTTCGGCGAGCCGGTCGCTGCCGGGCAGTACCGGGCCCACGACGCCGAGGGCGGCCTTGACCATTCCGAGCCACATCGCGGGCGCGATCGCTGGAAGCGCGAGGAGGTTGGCCGCAAGGCCCGCAAGTGGCACCGACCCGAAGTGGTGGGCGAGCAGGGGGGCCGTGGCGACGCGTGGCCGCAACCGTGATCGCGATGCCCTCGCAGAGCCCGTCGCGCAGGGCGCGGTGGAGCCCATCTCGCCGGACGCCGCGACGTGGCGGCCACAGCTCCTCGGCGATCCGTCGCAGCCTCGCAGCCAGCGGGCGGCCGACCATGAGGATGCCCGCAACCGCGACGAACGAGAGTTGCCAGCCCGGATCGGCGCACGCACGCGGGTTCAGGGCAAGGGTGACCGCGGCCGCGAGCAGCAGGGCATACCAGCGCGACGAAGGTCGCGAGAGCGTCATCGCCGCGATGCCCGCGGCACCCATCACGCCCGCGCGCTGAAGCGACGGCCCCGCGCCCGCCAGCGGCACGTACAGCGTCACGAGGCAGAGGAGCGCGATACCCCGCCCCCGTGGCCCGAGCCCAGCCGCCACGAGCAGCGGCAGCGCAAGTGCCATCAGCAGCATCACGTTCTGCCCACTCACCGCGAGCAGGTGAGAGAGGCCGGCGTCGCGCCAGTCGTCGCGCGTCGCGCTGTCGATCTCCTCGTCCTCGCCCAGCACCATCCCGAGCGCGAGCGCCGCGTCCGACTCCGGGAGACCGGCGGCCACCGCCGTCTCGGCTCGGCGACGCAGGCCATCGAGCACACCCGCGACGCCGCCGCGCCTCGCGCCGGTGAGCCGGACGCGCTCGACGACCAGCTCGCCGGCGATGCCGCCCCGGCGCAGATGGGTGGCGAGGTCGAAGCTCGCGCCGGGATCATTCGCGGGCCGGCGCAGATGGCCGCTCAGCGAGAGCTCGTCGCCGATCGCCGCGCGGCCGGGGAGCCGGCTCCCCTCGCGGCCGTCGAAGCGCAGCAGGACACGAGTGCCCGTGAGCGCGCCGCCGGCGATGCTGGCCTCCGCCGATGCGCCGAACGCCGAGGCCCGCGCGTGTGTGAGGAGATGAGCGCGGACCGAGATCGCTCGGCCGTCGTCGATCGGGGTCGACGCATGGTCGAGCGCATCGAGACGGGCGGCGCCTGCCGCGCTACCCGCGAGGAGCAGGGTGGCCGCAAAGATCGCGAGCCAGGGCGCCCGGGCACACGCCAGGCAGGCGAGCAGGGCGGCGGCGGCCGCAAGGCTGAGCGCGGCCTCGGCCTGCGACAGGGCGAGCCCGACGGCGAGCGAGCCGACCGCGACATGCCACGGCCGGCTGGCGAGGAGCCGGCGCCGAGCTGCCTCGGGCTGCCGCCCGGTGCCGCTCAAAGCTGAAGCGCTTCGCGCAGCGTGGCGAGCCGCTTCTCGCCGATGCCGTCGACCTGCGCGAGCTCCGCCAGCGAGCGGAAGCCGCCGTGTGCGTCGCGGTAGTCGATGATGCGTTGGGCGAGCGTCGGCCCGATGCCGTCGACGCCGTCGAGCTGCTCGACCGTGGCCGTCGACAGGTGGATGCCCGTGACGGCGCCGCCCGCGGGGTAGCCGCCGGCAGGGCCGCTCGCCCCGCCCGACGCACCGGAGGCGACGCCGGAGGGCGAGCCGCCGGACGCCGCGGCCCCGGTGCGCGGCACCACTATCTGCTGCCCGTCCGCGATCCGCGCGGCCAGGTTCACCGCTGCGAGGTCGGCCCGCGGCCCCGGCCCGCCCGCCCGCTGGAGTGCGTCCGCGACGCGGGAGCCCGCGGACATCGTCATCAACCCGGGCCGACGCACCGCGCCCGCCACGTGCACGTAGATACGCGCGCTCGCGCCACTGCCCTCGGGTGCCATTCTCACGGGCGCGGCTGGCGCCGGGTCATGCCCTCCGAGCAACCGGCTGCCTGCCACCACCGCCAGCACGGCGGCAAGCGCCCACACGACGACGGTCGAACGCGAGGTCTCCGGCACGGACCGAAGCTACGAACCGCGGCACCACACGTGGGTGATCAGGGTGACAAGTGCGCGACGCCTCAGCGGATCTCGAAGCCGCTCAGATCCTCGGGCTCCTCGCTGGTCTCGTCGACCGAGCCGACGTCGGCGCCGCGCGGGCCGCTGCGGCAGAAGTCCACGAGCGCAGCGACAGCCTCGGGGTCTCCCTCGAACACCGCCTCGACGGCGCCGTCCGGCCGATTGGTCACCCAGCCGGCCACGCCACGCGAGCTCGCCTCCCTGCGACATGTGTCCCGGAAGAACACGCCCTGGACGTTCCCGTGCACGACGACACGGCGGCGGACCGGCTCACTCATAGAATCGTGTGCGCATTGGAGGGACGAGTGGAAACAGACACGGCCTGGGGCGTCGACTCGGAGTATGGACGCCTGCTCGACGTGCTGCTCTGCCCACCGGACAACTTCCACTGGCTCCCCGCGAGCGCGATCGCGCGGGCGACGCTCGAGAGCGGCATCAGCTTCAGCCGCGAGGACGCGCAGCGCCAGCACGCCGAGATGGTGAGCGTGTACGAGGAAGCGGGCGTCCGGGTGCACCGCCTCGAGCCCGACCCGGCCCTTCCGTACCAGGTGTTCGCGCGCGACTCGAGCATCAACGTGCCCCAGGGCCCGATCGTCACCCAGTGCCACCAGTGGTGGCGCCGCGGCGAGTACGCGCCCGTGATCCGCTTCTACGAGCAGGCCGGGATCCCCATTCACCGGATGATCACCGCCGCAGCGCTCGAGGGCGGCGACTTCATGATCGTCGAGCCCGGCGTGGCGGTGATCGGGAACGGCGAGGAGCGCACCCAGGAGCCGGCCGCCAGGCAACTCGCCGGCTGGCTCGAGGCGGACGGCTGGGAGGTCCGGATCGAGCGCATCCCACCGCACTTCCTCCACATCGACGTGCTCGCCGCGATGCTCGGCGAGAAGCTGGCGGCCGTCTGCGTCGAGCAGGTGGGTACCGGCTTCGTGCGCTGGCTGGAGGAGAAGGGCGTCGAGATCCTGCCGGTCCCGCTCGCCGACGCGCTCAAGCTCGGTGTGAACGGAGTGTGCCTAGGGGGCGACCGCGTGCTCACGAGCGCCGAGTCGAAGGACCTGAACGAGCGCCTGCGTGCCCTCGGACTCACCGTGTACGACCCCGAGCTCGCGGCCTTCACGCTCGGCGGTGGCGGCGCTCACTGCCTGATGCAGGCGCTGCGCCGCGAGCGCGTGGGCTAGGACTCGAGCGCCACGCGCAGCGTCTTCAGCTCGCGGTCGCTCGCCCCGCGCAGGCTGCCTCCGTGCGCGATCGTCTGCTCGATGTAGTCGAGCGTCTCGGCCGTCAGGCGCTCGCCCGGCAGCACGTTCGGGATGCCGGGCGGATAGGCGGCGAGGGACTCGGAGGCCACTCGCCCCACCGCCTCGCGAGCCGGCACGATCTCCTGCGGCCCGAGGAACGCCTCGCGCGGCGTCATCACGAGCTCGCCCCAGGGCGGCGGCGGCGCGAACTGCACATCCTCGGCGGACTGCGGCTTGGCGCTCACGGTCGCCACGACCTGGCGCAGCGCCTCGAGCAGCCGCTCGCTCGCCGCTCCGGCCTCCTCGCCCATCCCGTACACCGCCACCATCACGTTCTCGCCGGCGAGCTCCATCAGCACGTCGTGCTCCTCGCGCAACAGGCGCGACAGCTCGTAGCCGCTCGCGCGCGTGCCGCGCACGTCGATCGCGAGGCGGAGCGGGTCGTAGTCGAACACTCCCGGCGCACCGGCGAGACGCTCGTCGAGCACGTCGAGTCCCTGGATCTCGTGCACCGCCTCGCGCGTCCGCACGAGCGCCCGCAGCGTCTCGTCGAGCAGCTCGCGGCCGTGCGTGGCCGCGCTCCGGCGCGCGGCGTCGAGCGAGGCGAACAACAGAGCGTTCGGGCTCGTGGACTCCACGAGCGTCACGCAGCGGTCGACCACACCCTCAGAGATGAGGTCGCCATGGCCCAGGTGGATCATCGCCGACTGCGTAAGGCTGCCGACGATCTTGTGGGTGCTCGAGATCACGAGGTCCGCGCCGAGGCTCAGGGCGTGTGCGGGCAGGTCCTCGTGGAAAGGCAGGTGCGCCCCCCACGCCTCGTCCACGATCAGCGGCACGCCGTGCCTGTGGGCCACCTCCACGAGGCCGGCCACGTCCGCCACCGCTCCGAAGTAGGTCGGCGAGACCACCGTCGCGCCCACGGCCTCAGGGCTGTCGCGGAGCGCCTCGTCGAGCGCCTCCGGCGTCATGCAATGGGCGATGTGCAGCTCGGGGTCGAGCTCGGGTGCGACGAACGTCGGCCGCAGGCCGGACATCACGAGGGCATCGATCGTGCTCGAGTGCGCGTTGCGCTGCGTGACCACGCAGTGCCCGCTGTGGCCCAGCGCCAACAGCGCCACGTGGTTTCCCTGCGAGGCCCCGTTCACGAGCCACCAGGTCCTGCTTGCACCCCAGGCCTCGGCAGCGAGCTGCTGCGCGACGACGAACGGGGTGGGCTCCTCGCCCACGTCGATCCCGTAGGTGAGCGCGGGGATGTCGAGCTGAAGCGCGCCCTCCCCGATCGCATCCACGAGGCCCGGATCCGCGCCTGTCCCACCCTTGTGCCCGGGCACGTGAAAACGGCCCGGGCTACGCGCGGCGTAGGCGCGCAGGGCGTCGAGATAGGGGGTGTCCGACTGGCCGGTCACGAAGCGGCGAGTCTAGGTGAGCGACTCGCCGAGCACGGCCGCGACGGCGGCGTCAGGGTCCGCCACCGCGACCACGCCCTCGATGTCCCATGAGTGCAGCCCCGCGACCGGCTTGCCCGCCTTCAGCGCGAGCGCGATCTCGGACAGCGTGCCGTAGCCGCCGCCCACCGCTATCAGCGCATCCGCCGCGCGCACGACGAGCGCGTTGCGCGCCTCGCCGAGGCCGGTCGGAAGCGCCGTGTCCACGAACGGGTTCGCGGCCGCTCGATCGGTGCCCGGCAGGATACCGACGGTGTGCCCGCCGGCCTCCTTCGCGCCACGGCACGCAGCCTCCATCACGCCACCGAGGCCGCCGCACACGACGATGGCGCCGCGACGCGCCAGCCCCCGGCCGACGATCTCGGCCGCCTCGCGCTCCTGCGCGGAGGCCTCGCCCGGGCCGGCGACGGCGATGTGGGTCAGGGCCGAGGCTCGTCCGCGACCGTGGGAGCCTGATCAGCGGGAGGCGGCGACGCCGCCGGCGCGGCCGCGGCGGGTCGCTCGTCAGCGGCACCGGGACGCCGTGGCTCCACCGCGATCGCGATCCGAGCGGTCGAGAGGATGGCGCCCGCGAGCATCAGCGCGGCGCCGGCGAGGCCGAGCCACGCGCCGGTCTCGACGTCCAGCCCGATTGCGAGCGGCGGACGGTTCACCAGCTGGCTCAGCACCACCACGAGCGCGATCACACCGATGACGAGGGGCGTGCCCTCTTTCAGGGGCGTGCGCAGCAGACCGAGCTCCGCCGCGAGCACCGCGATCGTGACCAGCGCCAGCACCACGAGCAGCAGGTCGAGGAACTCGAAGCTGTTGAAGCCGGACAGCTCGCCGTACCAATCGAGCCCGAGGCTCACGATCAGCAGCACGGCGCCGACCGCGGCGATCAGCGGGCCGATCGGAATCTGGGTCTCCCTGGGCCGAGCGTTCATCGGATCACGAAGTTCACGAGCTTGCCGGGCACGACCACAGTCTTCACGATTTCCTTTCCGTTCAAACGCGCGCTCAACTTGTCAGACGCGCGCGCCAGCTCCTCGAGCTGGTCGCTGCTCGCCGAGGCGGGAGCCGCCAGGCGGTCGATCAGCTTGCCGTTGACCTGCACGACGAGCTGTATCTCCTCGCGCTCGAGCAGCGCCGGGTCGGCCTCCGGCCACGTCTCCTCCCACACGCGCCTGCCGGTCATCAGCTCGTAGACCTCCGACCCGAGGTGCGGGGCGAACGGGAAGATCAGGGAGGCGGCCGTGGAGACCGCGAAGCGGACGTCGCCCGGCGGCGCCGACTCGCGCTGCCTGTAGATCTCGTTCGTGAGCTCCATCACGGCGGCGATCGCCGTGTTGAAGCCGAAGTTCGTCTGCATGTCGTGGGTGACCTTGTCGATCGCCCAGTGCGCCTTGCGGAGCAGCTCGCCGGCCTCGCCCGGCGCGTCGTCAGAGGAGCCCTCCACCGGCGCCTCGACGGCGGCGGTCCACAGCCGTGACAGAAAGCGGTGCACGCCCGCCACCCCAGAGTCCTGCCAGTCGGCGTCGAGCGACGGCGGCCCGATGAACAGGATGTAGCAGCGCGCGGTGTCCGCGCCGAAGCGCTGCACGTAGTCCTCCGGGGCCACCACGTTCCCCTTCGACTTGGACATCTTCGCGCCGTCGCGCGTGATCATGCCCTGGGTGAAGAGCTTGGCGAACGGCTCCTGAACGCCCAGCAGATCCATGTCAGCAAGCGCCTTCACGAAGAAGCGCGCGTACATCAGGTGCAGGATCGCGTGCTCGATGCCGCCGATGTACTGATCCACCGGCATCCACATGTCCACGGCGTCGCGGTCCCACGGCGCCTCGGTGTTGTGCGGGTCGCAGTAGCGCAGGAAGTACCAGGACGAGTCGACGAACGTGTCCATCGTGTCGGTCTCGCGCCGGGCCGGCCCGCCGCACTGCGGGCAGGTGGTGTTCACCCAGTCGGTGGCAGTGGCGAGCGGCGGCTGGCCCTTCGGCTTGTAGTCCTGGATGTCCGGCAGCTCCACCGGCAGCTGGTCGTCCGGCACCGGAACGAGGCCATCCGTCTCGCAGTAGAGCATCGGGATCGGGCAGCCCCAGTAGCGCTGCCGCGAGAGGAGCCAGTCGCGCAGGCGGTAGTTCACCGAGCGCCTGCCCTTCCCCTCAGACTCCAGCCAGTCGACGATCTGCTCGTAGGCCTCGCGGTTGTTCAGCCCGTCGAAGCGGCCGGAGCTCACCATCGGGCCGTCGTCGGTGCAGGGCAGCTCCCCGCAGTCGATCACGCGCCGGATCTCGAGGTCGAACTGCTCGGCGAACTCGAAGTCGCGCGCATCGTGCGCCGGCACGCCCATGACCGCGCCCGTGCCGTACTCCATCAGCACGTAGTCGGCCACCCAGATCGGGATCTGCTCGCCCGTGGCCGGGTTCGTGACCGTCTGGCCGAGCGGCACGCCGGTCTTCTGCTTGTGCTCGTCGCCGCGCTCCTCCGCCGACTCGTTCAGCGAGCGGTTCACGTAGTCGTGCACCTCGGGCGAGTCGTTCAGCCGCAGCACGTCCGGGTGCTCCGGCGCCAGCACGAAGAAGGTCGCGCCGAAGATCGTGTCGGGGCGGGTGGTGAAGACGGGGTAGTCGATCCCGAGCTCCTCGCAGCGGAACACGACCTCGGCGCCCTCGGAGCGCCCGATCCAGTTCTCCTGCATCGTGACCACGTGCCGGGGCCACTCGATGGTCTTCATGTCCTCGAGCAGGCGATCCGCGTACTCGGTGATGGCGAAGAACCACTGCTCGAGCTGCTTGGCCTCGACCAGGGTGCCGCAGCGCTCGCAGCGCCCGTCGATCACCTGCTCGTTCGCCAGCACGGTCTGGTCCTTGGGGCACCATTTGACCGCGGCCTCCTTGCGGTACGCGAGCCCGCGCTCGTACATGCGCAGGAAGATCCACTGGGTCCAGCGGTAGTACTCGGGATCGTGCGTGCTGAACTCGCGCGTCCAGTCGATCGAGATGCCCCACTCGCGGAACTGGCGCTGGAACTCGCGGATGGCGGCCTCGGTGGACTCACGCGGGTGCTGGCCGGTCTTGATCGCGTGGTTCTCGGCGGGGAGCCCGAAGGCGTCGTAGCCCATCGGGTTCAGCACGCGCTTGCCGTTGCGGCGCGCGAAATGAGCCACGGCGTCACCCACGGAGTACACCTTCAGGTGGCCGATGTGCGGCTCACCGGAGGGGTACGGGAGCATCACGAGCACGTACGCCTGGTCGCGGTCGTCGGCCTCGTTCGTGACCTCCCACGTGTGCTCGTCGGCCCAGAGGCGCTGCCACTTGGGCTCAATCGTCTTGGGGTCGTAGCGCTCCATCGTCCGGGCGCAAGCGTACTCAGCCGCTCAGATCGCGACGACGCGCGTGGCCGACGCCTTCCAGCTCGCGGTGACCCTCGCGCCGACGCGCAGTCCGAGCTCGTCCGCCGCCACGCCGGTGACCTCTGCAACCAGCGGCTGCGGCCCCATCAGGCCGAGCCGGACGCGGTTGCCGACCCTGGTCGCCGACAGCACCACAGCGCTCACGTGATTCTGCGTCGAGCCCGGCGTCGGGACGGCCGCCGCCGCCTCCACCGCGATCTCCCACGGGTAGACGCTCACCGCCACCGGCCCCAGGCCGCGATCCGTGCTCGTGACCTCGCCACCGCCGTCGAGCTCGACTGTCGTGAGCCCGTCCGGGCCGACGCGCGCCACGCCGGTGAGGACGACGGCTCCGGTGAAGTCCGCCACGAAGGCCGACCGCGGCGTCGCGGCCAGCTCGCTCGGCGTGCCCTCCTGGATCACGCGGCCGGCATCGATCACCCCCACGCGGTCGCCGAGCTGCGCCGCCTCGGCGAAGTCGTGGGTCACGAACAGAGTCGGCACCTCGACCTCGCGGAGCACTGCGGCGAGCTCCCGCGCCGCCCCGGCGCGCGTACGGGAGTCGAGCGCGGAGAGCGGCTCGTCGAGCAGGAGCACGCCAGGATCCCGGGCGAGCACGCGCGCGAGCGCCACGCGCTGGCGCTCTCCGCCGGACAGCGTCCCCGGTCGGGCGTCCGCGAGCTCGCGCATCCCGAAGCGCTCGAGCAGGACGAGGGCGCGCTCGCGGCGTTCGCGGCGCGGCACGCCGCGAAGCGGATAGGCCACGTTCTGCACGGCGGTCAGGTGAGGGAAGAGCGCGTACTCCTGGAAGACATATCCGCAGCGGCGGCGCTCGGGCGGCACGTCGATCCGCGCTGCCGTATTGAGCCAGGTCTCGTCGCCGGAAAGCACCCAACCGCGCTCGGGCGCGAGCAGGCCAGCGGCCACGCGCAGGATGCTGGTCTTGCCCGCGCCGGACGGGCCCGCGAGCGCGAGGCATTCACCGGGACTGACCTTGAGCGCGACGTCGAGATCGAGCGCCCCAAGCCTTGTCTGCGCCTCAACCCGGAGCACCGCCGAGTGCCTCCCTGCCGTGCACCAGCTTGACCGACAGCAGGATGGCCGCCGAGACGGCCACCAGCACGGCCGATAGGGCGAGCGCGGTGTCGAAGTCGGTCCCGAGCTCGGCGTAGATCGCCAGCGGGACCGTCTGGGTGATGCCCTGGAAGGAGCCGGCGAACATGAGCGTGGCGCCGAACTCGCCGAGCGCGCGGCCGAGGGCGAGCGCCGTCCCTGCCGCGAGCCCCGGCATCGCCTCAGGGATCATCACGCGCACGAAGCCGCGTGCCTCGGACGCCCCGAGCGTGCGCGAGGCATCGAGCAGCGTGCGGTCCACCGCGGCGAAGGAGGCCATCGCCTGCCGGATATAGAACGGGGATGCCACGAACGTGAGCGCCACGACCACGCCAGCGGTCTGGAGCGACAGCTCGATGCCTGCCGTCTCCACCGCGCCGCCCAGGATCCCGGATGGCCCCACGGCCGCAAGCAGCGCGATCCCGGCCACCGCCGGCGGCAATACGAGCGGCAGCTCCACCAGCGTTACCACCACGGACTTCCCGCGGAACGAGCGCGTGGCCAGCAGGTAGGCGGCGGGGGTGCCAACGATCAGGATCACGGCGAGCGCCATGGCGGTGGTGCGCAGGCTCAGCCAGAGCGCGTCGAGGGCGCCGGGCTCGCCGAGGCTGTCGATCAGCTCCGCCGGGCTCGAGTTGACGAAGATGGCGACGATCGGGACGGTCAGGAAGGTCAGGACAGCCGCCAGCGCAAACGCCAGCAGCAGCGGGAAGGCGCGCACTACGGGGCTCCGAACCCGGCCTTGCCGAGCGCGTCCGCGCAGGCGCCGTCCGTGAGCCCGTCGACGAACCTGCGCGCCTCGTCCGGCTGCTTCGCTCCCTTCACGACACCGGCGGCGTAGGCGACGTCGGGCTCCAGGTCCGCGGGCAGCTTCACCGCGCGGAGGTCGTCGCCCGCGGCGTTCACGTCGGTCACGTAGACGAAGCCGGCGTCGGCGGCGCCCTGCGTGAGCTTGCCCACGATGCCCTTCACGTCCGGCTCGTTCGAGCGCACATTGGCGAGGATGCGCTCACCCTCGTCGCCTGGGAGGCGGGAAAGCACCTCGCGCGTGTAGGAGCCGATCGGGACCGACTCCGAGCCGATCGCCAGCTTCACCCCCGCCTCGGCCAGGTCGCCGATCTCGCGCACATCCGAGTCACGCGGCACGGCGGTCACGAGCTCGTTCGTCGCGAACTCCACGGGCTTAGAGAGCAGCCCCTCCTTGTTGAGCTCGTCGGGAAGCTTGGTGTTGGCTGCCGCGTAGACGTCGGGCTTAACGCCCTGACGGATCTGGGCGGCGAGCTCGTCGGAGCCGGCGAACGAGAGGCGCACGTCGGCGCCGGCGAAGTCGGAGCTGCATTCATCGAGCGCCTCTGTCATGGAGGACGCGGCAGACACGACCAGCCTCGGCTCATCCCCGCCACCGCATCCGGTCAGGGCGAGCGCGGCTGCTGCCGCCGCGGCCACCAGCCTCACCCGCGCTCCACCATCACGGAGGTTGCCTTCACGGCGGCGGTGGCCTTCACTCCCGGCGCAAGACCGAGCTCGTCGACGGCGTCGCGCGTGATGGCGGCGGTGATCCGGTGTGGTCCGGCCTCGATCTCCACGATCGCCATCACGCCATCCGCCTGCACCGACCGCACCACCCCCGGAAAGCGGTTACGAGCCGAAAGCGAGTCGCCCGTGTGGTGGCGATCCGGATGGCCACCCAGGCGCTGGATCTCACGCTGGGTCACGCGGCGGCGGTTCGCGCCGTCGCGCTTGGTGCGCAGCTTTCCGGCGCGCTCCCAGCGCCGGAGGGTGTCCACGCTCACCCCGATCGCGCGGGCGGCGTCGCCGAGCAGCAGTCCTTCGTCCTTCGCCATTGCCTAAGCATTGCATAGGCAATCAGCGAAGGGCTAGTGGCGGTGCGCCCTCGCGAGGTAGGTATGTCCCGCGCGGACCACGATGCTGCGGTGGCGCCGGAAGTCGCGAACGACCACCGCGCCGTCGGTCACGCGCGTGAATGTGCCGTCGCAGCGGTCGACGGTGAGCCAGCGGGTGCCTCGCACCGTGGCGTGGCTGTGACGGCCATGGCTGCGGAATCGGCCACCCTTGTCGCGTCCCCAGAGCCGGCGAACCTTGCGCGACTTGGATGCCGAGGCGGTGCGCGAGCCGGCGGCGCGCGAAGCCCGGCCGCAGCTCGCGAAGCTTCCGCCGCGCAGGTAGACGTCCACCCGTCCGCAGGCCTCGCGGGGCTGGCGGACCGAGAAGACGCCGCCTCCGAAGACTCCGGCCTGAACATGGCCGCGGCAGCCGGCGGTCCTCAGGTTGACCTTCCCTCGGCGGGCGTCGAGAGCCACGCCCACGGGAAGCTCGGCGTTCGGCGCGAGCTCCTGCCACTTGCCTCCCGGCGCCTTGTAGCGGACAGTGCCCTCGCCGTCGGCCACGACGGTCTTCCCGAAGTCGGGCTCCGGCTCTGGCTTGGTGTCCTCCACCGGGTCCGTCTTCTCGCCGGGGGTCAGCACCGGCTCGAGCTTCTCGAGCGCGGCGGTGACGAAGACGTTGTCGGGGCCGATGGTGATCCCCGCGTCGTTCTCGGCCACCAGGCGGTAGTGGTATTTCGTGGCCGGTTGGAGTCCCTCGACCTCGGCGGACACCTTGATCAGGTCGTAGTCGCTGCCCGCATAAGCCGTGTCGGTGGTCATGCCGTAGTCGGCACTCGGTCCGTACTCGAAGTAGTAGTAGGTGGCCTGCGAGTTCGGGCGCAGCTTGCCCTCCAGCTCGGCCGAGACTGTCCCGACCTCCTCGGCTGCGACGCTGCGCACCAGCGGCGGAAGCGTGATCCGCCCAACCAGGCCGGGCAGGTTGTTCCCGGTGAACCACATGTTCCCGTCGGGACCGGCCGAGATGAACCACGGGTTCGAGATCAGCAGCAGCCCGCTCGAGTACTCGGTGATGTCGCCCTCTGTGGTTATGCGGCCGATCCGCCCCGGGGCCGCTGACTCCGTGAACCAGAGCGCGCCATCCGGCCCGGCGGCGATGCCGAGCGGGCGCGAGTTCATGGTCAGGTCGTCGCTGAACTCCATCACGTCGCCCTGAGGCGTGATACGTCCGATGCCGCCAGGATCGGCGTTCAGCGTGAACCAAAGGTTGCCGTCCGGCCCCGTCGCGATGTCCGCCGGCTCGTCGGATCCTGACAGTCCGCTGGTGAACTCCGTGATCGTTCCGCCGGTGCTGATCCGGCCGATTCGCCCGCTGCCCTTCTCCGTGAACCAGAGCTTGCCGTCGGGACCCTTGGTGATCGCGTTCGGCTCGGCGGAGGCGTCGAGGCCGTCGGTGAACTCGGTGATCGAGCCGTCGCGCGTGATCCGGCCGACCAGGTTCGCGGTCGGGTCCACGTACCAGAGGTTTCCGTCAGGGCCGACCGCGATGTCGGTGGGGTCGCCCGGGGTTGGCACCGGGAACTCGGTGACCACGCCGGCCTTGGTCACGCGTGCGATCGCGCCGTCCCCGCCGGCCTGGGCGACCCATAGGTTTCCGTCGGGACCCGTGACGATTCCGCGCGGGCTGCCGGTCGGAAAGCCCGCGGTGAACTCGGTGATGATCGCGCCGGGGGTGATCCGCCCCACGCCGTTGTTCGTCTCCTCGGTGAACCAGAGGTTGCCGTCGGGTCCCTGGGCGATGCCCCAGAGACCGATGCTCGGCGTCAGGCCCGTGCTGAACTCGGAGATCGAGGGCCCGCTCGCCGTGGCAACGGTTGCGCCCGCGCCGAGGAAGGCAGCCACGAACAGCGACACGATTCTGGTCGGAAGGCGCACAGAGGGTGCATCGACCCCGCCGTCCGGCACTTGATGGAACGTTTGTCCGCCAGATGACCGAGGCCACCGAAAAGCGAGTTGCACCGCTTGAGCTGTTCTTCGACCTCGTCTTCGTCTTTGCGCTTACACAGGTCACCCAGCTGATGGCCGGGAACCCGACCTGGACTGGGCTCGGCCAGGGAATGCTGGTGCTCGCCGCGCTCTGGTGGGCCTGGGGCGCGTACGCCTGGCTCACGAACTACATCGCCGCCGAGGAGGACCGCGAGCGCCTGCTCATGTTCGCCGTGATGGGCGCGTTCCTCGTCGCCGCGCTGGCGGTCCCCCACGCGTTCGGTGAGGACGCCCTGCTGTTCGCGGTGGCCTACGCGGTGGCCCGCTGGCTCCACATTTTCATATGGGCGGAGGCAAACGATGACCTCGACGCGGCCGACGCGATCCGGAGGCTTGCCCGCACCGCCCTTCCGGCGCCGGCGTTACTGATCATCTCCGCCTTCCTCGACGGCACGCCGCAGGCATTGCTCTGGGTCGTGGCGCTCTCGATCGACTTCGCCGGACCGTTCGTGTTCGGGGTGAGCGGCTTCCGAGTCTCCCCCGGCCACTTCGCCGAGCGCTTCGCGCTGATCGTGATCATCGCGCTCGGCGAGTCGATCGTCGCGATCGGCACCGGTATCGAGGGCGAAATAGACGCGGGCGTGGTCGGCGGAGCCATGCTCGGGCTGGTGGTCGCCTGCGCGCTCTGGTGGGCCTACTTCGACGTGGTCGCCCTGGTATCCGAACGGCACTTCCGCGAGGCCCGCGGCGAGCACCTGCTCCGGATCGCACGCGACTCCTACAGCTACCTCCACCTGCCGATGATCGCGGGGATCGTTCTCGTAGCGCTCGGTGTGAAGAAGGCGATCGGGCACGTCGAGGACCCGCTCGAAACCGTCCCGGCGGTGGCCCTGTTCGGTGGGATCGCGCTCTACTACGCCGGGCACCTCGGCTTCCGGCTGCGGAACGTCCGCAGCCTGAACCGCCCACGCCTGGTGGCCGCCGTCGTCTGCCTGTGCCTCATACCGCTGTCGGGCGAGGTGGACGCGATCCTGGCCCTCGCGCTGGGCGCGGCGGTCACATCAGCCGTGATCGCCTACGAGACGATCAGCTACGCGGAAGCACGGCGGCGCATCCGCCAGACACACGCGCACTGATCGAACGTCCGTCTGCCCCTATTGCTTTCCGCCGGGACCGGTGGGACGCTGGCTATGGGCTCGAGACCGATCTGGAGGAACTCATGAGGATTCGCAGTCGCTTCACGTTCGCGAACGTGATGTCGGTGATAGCGCTGTTCGTTGCGCTCGGTGGGACCGGCTACGCCGCGATCACGCTGCCGAACAACAGTGTCGGTCTGAAGCAGATCAAGAAGAACGGCGTGGGCGGCGCGGAGATCCGCAAGAACGCCGTGCGCTCAGGCGAGGTCAAGAACCGCGCGCTCCGCGCAGTGGACTTCGCCGTCGGGCAGCTACCGGCCGGCCCGCAGGGCCTCCAGGGAATCCAGGGTGAGCGCGGCACGTTCGGGGACATCACCACACAGTTCGAGCAGGCGACGGTCGCCCTCGCCGACAACACGAGCGCGTCGTACGACGTGCACTGCCCCGACGGGCAGCGCGCACTCGCGGGCGGAGCCAGGGGTGACGCGACGGATTCCGAGTTCACCAGTGTCACGTCCTCCCGTCCGAAAATCAGCGCGACGAACTCCGGCGCGCCCGTCGACGGCGGAACGTTCACCGGATGGCGCGCAACGGTCCTGAACCCCACCGGTGGGGCGCCGCCCGGTGGCGCAATTCTCCCGGAGGTGTGGGTGATATGCGCCACGCCGTGATGGAGCAGCTTCGCGGCCGCACCACGTTCGCGAGCGTCACGTCGGTGATCGCTATTTTCGTTGCGCTCGGTGGGACCGGCTACGCCGCGATCACGCTGCCGAACAACAGTGTCGGTCTGAAGCAGATCAAGAAGAACGGCGTGGGCGGCGCGGAGATCCGCAAGAACGCCGTGCGCTCAGGCGAGGTCAAGAACCGCGCGCTCCGCGCAGTGGACTTCGCCGTCGGGCAGCTACCGGCCGGCCCGCAGGGCCTCCAGGGAATCCAGGGTGAGCGCGGCACGTTCGGGGACATTACGGTCCAGTTCGAGCAGGCCGCAGCGGATCTGGCCGACGGCGCGAGCATGTCGTACAACGCCTTCTGCCCAGAGGGGCAGATCGGGATCGCAGGCGGTTTCAGGGGCGATGCCACGGACTCCGAGGCAACCAACGTCGGTTCCTCGCGCCCCGCAATGAGTTCCGCGAACACGGAGCCACCCCTCGACGGAGGCACGTTCACGGGGTGGCGTATCACCGTGGTCAATCTGCCCGGCGGCGTAACCACCGGCATCCTGCCAGAGGTCTGGGTGGCCTGCGTGACCCCATAGTCACGCCGTAATTCGGGTCGAGGGTCGCCGTTGGACTCGCGAACTACAAAGCGGCAAGCCCAGGAGGCTTACTAATGCAATGGATCCGGACTCATCTCTCGTCAGCCCACGTGATCGCGATGATCGCGCTGTTCGTAGCCCTCGGCAGCACGAGCATCGCGGCCATTACGCTCGGAAAAAACAGCGTCGGCGCCAAGCAGATCAAGAAGAACGGGGTCAGCGCCTCTGAGATCAAGCGAAACGCAGTGGGCGCGTCCGAGATCCGCTCGAACGCCATAGCCGGCGGCGACATCGCCGACAGTGGCGTCGGTGGGCCGGACCTCTCCGACAACTCGGTCGGAATCGGTGAGCTGACCGACAACTCGGTCGGAGCCGCTGAGATCGGGAACAACGCGGTCGGTTCGGCCGAGGTGACCAACGGCTCGATCGCCGAGGCGGACCTCGTGGCGGGGCTGCTCGCCAAGTCGCTCGAGGTCACTGTTCAGCGCACCGATGTCGCGCTGCCCGACAACGCCACGCAGGCGGTGGAGGCCTCCTGCCCCGCTGACACCGTGGGCGTCGGCGGCGGGAGCTCGGTCGATCAGACCGGGTCCGACGACATCAAGCAACTGGTGTCGCGACCCGGGAACGGAGGGTTCATTCCGAACGACGGCGAGACGTCGAACGAGTGGCGCGCCGTCTACCGCAACCCGGCCGGCGGCACGGGCGCGGCCGAGATCCGAGCGTTCATCCTTTGCGCCCGAGTTACCCCGTAGGTCTGGGTCGTCTGGGCCACGCCGTAGCCCCGGACATGCTTGCGGTGCCAGGAAACCGATGAGAGTGTGGGCGTAATCCGGCTGGCCCACGGCCGTCAGTACTCGCGACAACCGCTAATGCCCGACAGGAGCGTAAACAAATGCAGTGGATTCGCAGTCATCTGTCGTTCGCGAACACGATCTCCCTGATCGCTTTGTTCGTTGCACTCGGGGGCACGACCTACGCCGCCGTCGCGCTGCCCAAAAACAGCGTCAAGGCGAAGCAGATCGCCAAGAACGCCGTGGGGGCGTCCGAGATCAAGTCGCGTGCGGTCGGCACGTCCGAGGTTCGCAACGGCCGCCTGCTGGCGGAGGACTTCAGGGCCGGCCAGCTCCCGCAAGGCGCCAAGGGGGACAAGGGGGACCAGGGGATCCCGGGCCAGGACGCCGTCGCGCTGGACGCGTTCGCCCGCGTCGGGTTCGACGGGGCCGACGCGACCCTGAGGCCGCTCGAGCCGAACGATGCGGGCCAGGCCCCCCAGTTCAAGGGACTCGCGCAGGCCGACGTGGTTGCGGGCGAGGCAGGGGCTGCTACCGGCACCACCTGCTTCAACCTGCCGTCCCGGCCGGCAAGCGCGATGGTGGTGCTGGACAACGCCGATGCCGCCGCGGCGAATCGCAACCTCATCGCGAGCGTGGCCATCGACCGTGGTGAGGATCTCGGCGACTGCCCGGCGACGCACAACGACGCGCGCGTGCGGATCGTGGACGGCAGCAGCGAGGCCGCCCAGAACGCCCGCTTCTTCGTCTGGATCGAGCTCTAGGCAGACGATCTACCGCAGAGAGGAGCAAGCATGAGCATGCGACGCGTCGTCCTGGCGGTGGCGGCGTCGCTGCTCCTGCTCGCTCCACTCGGGGCCACCCCCGCGGTTGCCAAGAAAGCACCGTCGGCGAACAAGCAGGTGAACCGCGCGTTCACGCTGCTCGTGCGTGATACCCGCGGGATCCCCAGGCGCGCGGTCAGCAGGAAGAACCGCGCGGCGCTGTTGCGAACCGCCAAGAAGGCCAAGAAACAGGCTCGCAGGCGGCCGTGCGCCTCCATCAGGACGCTGCGGACCTTCAACCGACAGCTGAGGCGGGTCAAGGTGCGCAAGCACCGCACCAAGGACCGCAGGCCCACCGCGGGCTCGCCGCGTGGGCGCCTCGCGGCTCGCGTGGTCACCCTCAACGCGGCGCTGCTGCAGACGCCTAAGTCGAAGCACTGCGGCGGCGGCAAGCGCAACGTGGTCACCGAGACGAAGTCCACGGTGCTCTCGAGCAGCGAGAAGCGGCTCAGGATGCGGATCCAGCTCCCGCCGCCGACCTTCGCTTCCCATCTCGTCGGAGGCAAGGACTTCCTCGAGATGGCCATGGAGGGCATGGACGTCTCCGGCGACCCGGGCGACCCAGGCCTCCCCATGAAGAGCTCGTTTTTCGCAATTCCTAACGGCGCGAACGTGGACGTGGACGTGAGCAACGTGAAGAGCTACACGATCCCTGGCGTGGAGCTGTATCCGCTCCAGAACCAGCCGGTCGACCTCAAGCTGCCGCCCGGCGCGCCCGATCCCACGACCTTCGCCGACAAGCCGTTCACGATTGACAACCGGGCCTACAACTCGAAGCGAAGGTTCCCGTCGTCGCCCGTCGACGGCGGCGCACTCGGCGCGATGCGCGACATCGCCACCGGCGCGGTGAGCACCGCCGGCGGCCAGTACTCGCCGAAGACGGGCAAGCTGAAGGTGTTCACGTCCATGGACGTGACGGTCAACTTCGGCGGGGATAACAAGGGCACATTCGCCCGCTCGGACATTCTGAGCCCCTGGAACAACGCGTTCATCGACGACTACCGGACGCTCGTGAACTTCCAACTCGTGCGCGACAGGTTGGACGTGATCAACCCGCACTTCTGTGGCGAGGAGCTCCTCATCATCACGTCGAGCGAGCTGCGGCCCGCGGCCAACACGCTGGCGGCCCAGCGCACCGCCCAGGGCTATGTCACGGCGGTGCGGGAGGTCGGCTCCGGGCCCAGTCAGATCGGGACCACGCCCACGCAGATCCAGACGTACATCCGCAGCAGGCTGAACGGCGGCTGCCTCATCCGGCCGTCGTACGTGATCCTGTTCGGGAACACCGCGCACGTGCCCACGTTCCTCGTGCCCTGCGGGCCCGGCGGAAACCCGGCCGACTGCAACATCGCCTCCGACCTCGACTACTCGACCAACGGGATCGGGACCGACCTGTTCGCCGACGTGCAGCTCGGGCGCCTCCCCGCCCCGGACCTGGACGCCGCGAACGCGCTGGTCACAAAGCTCCAGACGTACGCGACCACCAGTCCGGCGCCACCAGGAGACGACTTCTTCGACCACGCGGCGGTCACCTCGTACTTCCAGCCGGCGATGATCTGCGTCCTCAACGAGGGCGCGAGCGGATCGCCGGACTGCGACCCCGAGCACGCCGGGTTCAACGCGCACTGGGAGATCGACTACACGAACCACACCGACACGCGCGGCTTCACGATCACGGCGGAGCGCATCCGCAACGCGATCGCCGCCGACGGCTACACGGTCGACCGCCTGTACACCACCGACGACGAGGACGTGATCCCGGAGTACTACTGGAACGGGACCCCGATCCCGTCCCACCTGAAGCGGCCCGCGTTCGACTGGGACGCGAACACGTCCGACTTCCTCGACTCCTACAACGCCGGGCGCTTCGTGATCCTCCACCGCGACCACGGCTGGCCGGACGGCTTTGCGGAGCCGACCATCCACAGCGGGCACGTGCCCGGACTAACGAACGGCTCACAGCAGGCCGTGGTGTTCGGGATCAACTGCGCGAGCGCGGCGTTCGACACGCCGTCCCACCCGAGCTTCGTCGAGCTGCAGGTCCTGCGGCCCGACGGCGGCGCGATCGCCGGGTTCGGCGACACCCGGGTGTCCCCGAGCTTCCCGAACAACCACATGGCGCTCGGCTTCTTCGACGCAATGTTCCCGGGCGCGGTCGCGGACTACGGTGGCCCGGAGACGCGCCGTCTGGGCGACATCCTGATCCGCGGCAAGCAGTACATGGCCACTCAGGAGGGCTTCGAGTGGCACGGGGCGGGCGACACGTACGTCGAGCACTACCTCTACCACCTGCTGGGCGACCCGACCATGCAGATGTGGTCGAACCCGCCGGTGCGCTTCGACCCGAGCCGCTTCAAGGGCGTGGTCCGGGACATCCGCGAGCTCAGGCCCCCGCAGCCGGGTGACCCGCCGTTCTACGTCCACTTCGAGTTCCTGGGTGAGCCGCTCGCCATTGGCTCGGAGATAACCGTGTTCCGCGGCGCCGAGGCCGTCGGGCGCGGGATCGTGGGCGACGACGGCACGGTCAACATCGTGCCGGACGCGAATGTGCCCCCGCGCAACCTCTCGCTCTCGCTCCAGCAGGACGGCGCGTTCCCCGAGTCCGAGCCGGTGGAGAACCAGGCGCCGCGTGAGCAGACCGGGCTGAAGTTCGACGACCCCGGCCAGCCTTCGCAGACCGGTAACCCGAACCCATTCAGCGGCAGTCTGTCGCCGGCGTTTGCCGGGGCGACCGTGCGCGTGGTCTACACGCCGGACGATCCTACGAATCCGAACGGCGTCATCCAGCACACGGTCACGACAGGCGCGAACGGCGGCTGGAACGACCAGGTCAACTTCACGTTCTGGCCAAAGACGGGCTGGACGGCCAAGGCGTTCTTCGACGGCGACTCCGACCGCGCGCCGACGGAGTCCAACCTCGTCCAGTTCAGCGTCGGGGACTAGGCGGCGGCTGCGCTGCGCGACGTGGCCTCCTCCTCGCCGAAGCACTCGGCGTGGAGGTCGGCTGCGAGCGGTAGGAACGCGTCCACCAGCGCGGGATCCAGGTGGCTGCCACGCAGGCTGGCCAGCTCCTTGATCACGGCGGCGAGCGGCCAGGCATCCTTGTAGGGCCGCGGCGACAGCAGCGCGTCGAACACGTCGCAGACAGCGCAGATGCGCGCGGCGAGCGGGATCTGGTCGCCCCGGAGGCCGTGTGGATAACCGCTGCCGTCCCAGCGCTCGTGGTGGCTGAGCGCGATCTGCTCCGCGAGCTGCACCAGCTCCGAGCGTGAGCCGGCGAGGATGCTCGCGCCGATCGTGGTGTGGGTCTTCATGATCGCCCACTGCGCGGGGTCGAGCTTGCCGGGCTTCAGCAGGATGTCGTCGGTGATGCCGACCTTGCCGACGTCGTGCAGGGCGCTGGCGTGGCGGAGCAGATCCGCCTCTACGACGTTCATGCCCACCTCGCGAGCCAGCCGCTCGCAGAGCCGGCCCATGCGCTCGATGTGCACGCCCGTCTCGGCGTCGCGCCATTCCACGGCCACGCCGAGCCGGTGGGCGATCTCGCGCTCCGCCTCGGCGAGGTCCGCGGTGCGCTCGCGCACGCGCTGCTCGAGCAGTTCGTTGTAGTGAGTCACGCGATGGCGCACGCGGCGTTCCGCGAGCTCGCTCCACGCGATCGCCCCGAAGGCGCCGGTGAGGAGCGCAACGAGCGGGGCGGCCACGTCGACGATGCTGCCGCTCTCGAACAGGACCTGTGCGCCCGCGAGGTAGCCGACGCCGGCCACCACCGTCACGGCACCGACCGCTCCAAGCGGGAGGCGCCAGCGGGTGAGCGGCGCGAGCATGGCGAGCAGGGCCAGAAGCAGGATGTCCACGCCGACGGGGGCCGAGCGCAGCGGCAGGCCATGCATGGCGGTCCAGATGGCGTTCGCTTGGACCTCGGCGCCCGGCATCAGCTCCTCGCCGCCCACCGGGGTCGAGTGCACGTCACGCAGCGTCGGCGCGGTGGCCCCCACGACCACGATGTGATCGCGGATCATGTCGGCGGGCACACGTCCGTTTCTCACGTCCACAAAGGAAACCGTCGGGATCGTGCCGGGCGGGCCGCGGAAGTCGATCCAGGCCTTGCCGTCGCGGAAGCCTTCCGCGGGCGGGGGGTGCCCCTGAAGTCGCTCGGCCGTGACCACGGCGATGCTGTCGAGGTTCCCGGCCGCGCGCGGGAAGTTGGCGATCGCGCCGCTTGTGTCGTTGCGGAGGTCGGAGGCGGCAGCGCGGGCACCGATGCCCCGCAGGTTGTCGTCGCCGCCCAGCACGTTCGTGCTGCCGTCCGCCCTGCTTTCGCTTGTGGCGAGCACCGCGCCCCCGGCGTCTGCGAGGGCGTCGAAGAGGGCGAGATCCTGGCGCGGCTGGGTCTGCTCGGTGAACTGAACGTCGTAGACGATCTCCCGGGCGCCTGCGGCGTGCAGTTTGCGCACGACCTCGCCGTGGAGGGAGCGCGGGAAGGGCCAGGCCTGCTGCAAATCGCCGAAGGTCTTGGCGTCGATCCCGACCACGAGCAGGCCCTTGACCGGCTCGGCCCCGCGCACGTCGAAACGGGCCTTGAGCGCCTCGCGCTCGAGCGGGGCGAGGGCGCCCGACTCGCGGGCCGCGAGCGCGATGCCGAAGGCAGCGAGCGCGACCGCGCCGAGAGCGACGAGGCGGCGGGATGCGCTGAGGGTCTCCGGGGCGGCGGACACGGCTCTTGTCCTAGTGCCGCCTGCGGGCGAGATGGCGCCCGCGCGGCGCCAGGTAGGAGTGTCCGGCTCGCACCACGACGCTGCGCCGGCGGGTCAGGTCGCGGACCACGACGGCGCCGTTCGTGACGCGTGTGAAGGTGCCCGAGCAGCGGTCCTCGGTGAGCCAGCGCGTGCCGCGCACGGTGGCGTGGCTGTGGCGGCCGTGGGTGCGGAAGCTGCCGCCGCTGTCGCGGCCCCAGAGCCGGCGCACGCGCCTGACCCGTGAGGCGCTCGCATTTCCTGCTGCGCGTCCCGCCCGGGCGCAGCGACCGAAGTTCCCGCCGCGCAGGTAGAGGTCCACGCGGCCGCGGCCGGTGCGCGGCTGGCGCACCTTGACCACGCCGCCTCCGAAGCGGCCGGTCTGGGTCCTCGTGCGGCGACCCACGCTCGTGAGCTTGATGCTGCCGCGGCGGGTGTCGAACGCCACACCGACGGGAAGCTCGGCACCCCAGTCGGGGAGCGGACGCCAGCGCTCGCCGGGACGCTTGAAGCGAACCCGACCCGTGGGCTCGGCCACGATCTTGCTGGCGAACTCGGGCTCCGCGTCGAGGGGCTCCGTCGTGAACTCGCCACTGGGGCCAGTCGTGGTGCCGGAGTCATTCGTGGCGACCACGCGGTAGTGGTAGGTCGTCTCCGGCTTCAGGTTCGCCACGCGCGTCATGACCTCCACGTGGTCCCAGCCGGCGCCGGCCGACGCGACCACGCTCTTCTTCTTCGCGGTATCGGTGCGGCCGTACTCGAAGTAGAACTCGGTCTCCTGAGCGTTCGGCCGGATCTTGGCCGGCAGCTGGGCCGAGTTGTCGCTGATGTATTGGACCGAGCGCCCCCTGACCACGGGCGGCAGGCTGATACGCGCGAGCAGGCCCGGGTTGGCGTTCTCGGTGAACCACATGTTCCCGTCCGGGCCCGGCGTGATGAACCAGGGCGAGCGGTCGCGCGTGAGACCCTCGCTGTACTCGCTGATGTCGCCGCGTGTGGTGATGCGGCCGATGCGGCCCGGGCCGGCGGCCTCGGTGAACCAGAGCGCGCCGTCGCCGCCCTCCGCGATCCCGGTCGGGCGCGAGTTGGCCGTGAGGCCGTCGTTGAACTCGGTGAAGACGCCCTCCGGCGTGATGCGCCCGATCGCGCCTGGGTCGCCGCTCAGCGTGAACCAGAGGTTGCCGTCGGGACCCGCCGCGATGTCGGTGGGAGTCATGTTCGGCGTGAGGCCGATGCCGTTCTCCGTGATCACGCCGTCCGTGGTGACGCGGCCGATGCGGCCCGGGGCGGCGGATTCGGTGAACCAGAGGTTGCCGTCGGGGCCAGCGGTGATCGCGCTCGGCTGGCTGTTGGGGGTGAGCCCGGTGCTGAACTCGGTGATCGTGCCGTCGGTGGTGATGCGCCCGACGAAGGCCGGCGCCCGGCTGACGAACCAGAGGTTCCCGTCGGGCCCCGCGGTGATGTCCCAGGGATCGCTCGGCGTGAGGCCGGTGTTGAACTCGGTGACCGCGCCGCCGGGAGTGACGCGCGCGATGGCGCCGTCCGAGCCCGACTCGGCGATCCAGAGGTTGCCGTCAGGGCCCTTGGTGATGCCCTTCGGGTTGCCGGCCAGACCGAGCAGGCCCGTGAACTCGCTGATGAGGCCGTCGCCGGCGCTCAGCGGCCCGAAGGCACTGAGGCTGTCCTCGGTGAACCAGAGCTTGCCGTCATCGCCCGAGACGATGTCCCAGGCACCGTTGTCGAGGCTGAGCCCGGCCTGGAACTCGGTGACGCTCGGGTGGTGGGCGCTTGCGTTCGAAGCGGCCGCAGAGAAGCACACCGCGAGAAGCGACAAGAACGGCAGCCAGCGTGTGAAGATTCGCGCCCGCACACGTCACTTGTCGGGCCAGAGTGTCCCCCGCTTGACTGGACGTTCGTCCGGTTGGGTCAGGTCATGCCGCTGCGAGGAGCCGAGGGGCTACCGGAATCATGCGTGCGTAGGGCCGCCCCCTGCGGCTGACGAGGATTTCGTGGCCGTCGGCGGCGCGCTCGAGGTAGTACCCGAAGTGGTTCCGGAATTCATGACACCCGACGTAGAGCGTTTCGGGTGGTGAGGGAGTGGAGCTGAGGGGACTCGAACCCCTGGCCCCCTGCCTGCCAGGCAGGTGCTCTTCCAGCTGAGCTACAGCCCCAGGAAGCTCAAAATCTACCGCAAGGTTGAGGCAAGCCCGCTGACCGTTTTTGGGCGGTGCCAGTCGCAGAGAAATCGCACGTCGGTCGGCGACGAGCGAGCTCGGAAGCAAGTAACAACGATCGAGCGGCTCACAGTAGACAGCGACAAGGTCGATCTCATCCTCGGAGTAGCTCGACCGAACGTATCCGGCCGTTGGCGACAACCAGGATCCCTGCAGCGACCGGACAGAAGGGCTCAGCCCACCGAGCGGGCCGGGGCTTCGCCCCAGAGGTTCTCCAGGCGGTAGTACTCGCGGGCGTCCGGGGTGAAGATGTGGACGACCACGTCCCAGTAGTCGAGCAGGATCCAGCGGGCCTCGCGGCTGCCCTCGGTTCGGCGTGGGAGCAGGCGCTCGTCGCCGTCGTGCTTCAGTTCCTCGTATATCCCGTCGTGGATCGCCTTTGCCTGGCGCTCCGTGTTGCCCGACGCGATCACGAAGAAGTCGGTGTAGGAGACGATTCCGCGCAGGTCGATCACGCGGATGTCCATCGCCTTCTTGTCCGCGGCGATCGCGGCGATCCGCTCCGCCAGCTCGACCGAGTCCTGGGTCGGGTCCGCCGCGGCGCTCAAGTGGCCACCGCCTTCTTGCGGCTTCCCTGCCCGCCGTACAGCTCGTTCGTCGCGATGTAGTCGACCACCTTGTCGGGAACCAGGTACCGGATCGGCACGCCTTCACGCACCCGGCGCCGGATCGCGGACGAGGACACCTGGATCAGCGGCATGTCGAGGTAGCGCACGTCCCGCGCCCCGGCCAGCCGGCCGATCTTGATCACGATCGCGTTGCGGCCCCAGCTCATACGCTCGAACACGGCCAGCGTCGCGCGCTCGAGCACCTTCTCGGGCTCGTGCCAGCCGGAGAGCGCCGCCGCCTGGTCGCCGCCCAGGATCAGGAACAGCTCGTCGTCGGGCGACTCCGTGCGCAGCTGCTCGAGCGTGTCCGCCGTGTACGACGGGCCCTCGCGGTCCATCTCGATCCGCGACGTCGTGAAGTGCTCGTCGTCAGCGATCGCCAGCTCCACCATCTCGAGCCGCGCGTCGGGCCCCGGGTCGTTGTCAAGCGTCCGGTGCGGTGCCACTCCCACCGGCACGAACATGACCTTGTCCAGCTCGAGCTGCACCAGCGCCTCCTGCGCACAAACCAGGTGGCCGAGGTGCGGCGGGTTGAATGCTCCTCCGAGGATGCCTACGCGCAAACCGGCTACTCGCGAACCTGACCGGAGCCTTCGATCACGAACTTGTAGGTGGTCAGCTCGCGCAGCCCGATCGGCCCGCGCGCGTGCAGCTTCTGGGTCGAGTTGCCGATCTCGGCGCCCATCCCGAACACTGCGCCGTCGGTGAAGCGGGTGGAGGCGTTCACGTACACCGCCGCCGCGTCGACGCCCGCGCTGAAGGCCTGGGCGGAGCCGGCGGAGCCGGTGACGATCGCCTCGGAGTGGCCGGTGCCGTAGCGGTTGATGTGCTCGATGCCCTCCTCGAGGGTGTCGACCACCTTCACGGAGAGGACCAGCGCGTGGTACTCAGTCGACCAGTCCTCCTCGGTAGCCCCCGCGAGCGAGTCGCCGATGTCGCCGGCGAGGGTGCGCGTGCGAGGGTCCACCCGCAGCTCGACGCCCGACTCGCGCAGCTCTTTGAGCGCGCGCGGCAGGTAGTCCCCAGCGACGTCGGCGTGCACGAGCAGCGTCTCGATGGCATTGCAGACCGAGGGCTTCTGCACCTTCGCGTTCACGGCGATCGCCACGGCGTCGTCGAGGTCGGCGGAGGCGTCCACGAGCACGTGGCAGACGCCGGCCGAGGCGTACAGGACCGGCACCGTGGCGTTCTCCTTCAGGGCATTCTTCAGGCCCTCTCCCCCGCGCGGGATGATCAGGTCCACCACGCCGTCCTGGGTGGCGAGCTGGCGCAGCTCGTCGCGGTCGCCCCCGCTCACGATCGAGATCGCGCCGTCCGGAATCCCGGCCCACTGGACGGCACTGGCTGCGATCTGCGCGAGCACGGCGTTCGAGTGCGACGCCGTGGACGACCCGCGCAGCACGATCGCGTTCCCGGACTTCAGGCAGAGCGCGGAGCAGTCGACCGTCACGTTCGGCCGCGCCTCGTACACGACAGCCACCACGCCGAGCGGAACCCGCACGCGCCGCACGTCGAGGCCGTTTTCCAGCCGATGACCCTCGATCGTCGAGCCCACGGGATCGGGCAACGCCGCGATCGCGCGAACGTCGCGGGCGATCCCGGCGATGCGCCCCTCGTCCAGCATCAACCGGTCGAGCAGGCCGGAGTGCAGACCAGCCTCCAGGCCAGCCTCCATGTCGCGCGCGTTCGCCTCGATGATCTCGTGCGTGCGCTGCTCGAGCGCCTGGGCCATGGCCTCGAGCGCGGCGTTCTTCGTGCCGGTGTCGAGCAGCGCGAGCTCGCGCGCGGCTCGCTTCGCCTGCGCGCAGACCTCGGCTACCGGCTGTGCCGTCGTGGCCATGCTCAGAGGGTACCTAGCCTCGCGTACCATGCCAGCGAGTGCTTCCGCGTACCTATAACAACCAGGTGTGCTCGATCGCACGTGCCCTGGAGGCAATCGGCGACCGCTGGACAATGCTCGTGATCCGCGACGCGTTCGTGGGAGTGCGCCGCTTCGACGAGTTCCAGCAGCGCCTCGGCATCGCGCGCAACGTGCTTACGGACCGACTCTCACGGCTCGTGGACGAAGGCATCCTCGAGAAGCGCGAGTACCAGGCGCGCCCACAGCGCTTCGAGTACCGACTCACCGCGAAGGGCGTGGACCTCTTCCCCGTGCTGGTCTCGCTGATGAAGTGGGGCGACCGGCACGCTCCTGACGAGAACGGCCCGCCCATGGCCGTCGTCCACCGGGACTGCGGCGGCGAGGTCGACGAGCGCCTGCTGTGCGACCGCTGCGGCGAGCCCGTGACCGCGCTCAACGCTGAGGCGCGCCAACCCGTGCCCAGCGCCGGCTAGAGAAGCGCCAGGCACAGGTCACGAGCCGGACGGCGATCAGGCCCACGAGGCCTGCCCACACGCCCACGATCCCCCAGTCGAGGGCGAGCGACAGCAGCGCCACCGGCACGAACACGCCAAATGCCGCCGCCAGCATGCCGAACATCAGGAAGCGAGTGTCGCCTGCGCCGATCAGGATCCCGTCCAGGGCGAAGACAGCGCCGTTGGCCGGCTGCATGAGGGCGAACAGCGGCCAGATCTCCTTGGCGCGCTCGATCACGGCCTCGTCGCTCGTGAACGCCCGCGGCAGCACGTCGATCAGCGCCAGCATCACCAGCCCGAACACCGCGCCGGCCGCCACCGCCCACTCGATCATCCGACGCGCCGCGGCGTGCGCCGCCTCGGCATCGCCGGCGCCGAGCGTGCGACCGACGATCACCTGCCCCGCAATGGCTATCGCGTCCAGCACCAGCGCGAGGAACACGAACAGCTGGAACGCGATCTGGTGCGCCGCCAGAGAGTCCTTGCCGACCCGGGCGAGCACCGCACTGGCGACGAGGAACGAGCCGTACAGCGCGGCCGTGCGCACGAAGATCTCGCCGCTCATCCGAGCGAGCGGGCGCATCCTGGCGAGCGACGGACGGCGCGAATCGGCCGGCGCCGACAGCAACGCTCGGACGAACGCCGCGCCCATCCCGGTCTGCGCGACCACCGTGGCCCAGGCGGAGCCCGCGAGCCCCCAGTCGAATCCATAGATGAAGACAACGTTCAGGACGACGTTCACAGCGTTCGCCACAACGACGATCACGAGCGGGCTGCGCAGGTCCGAGACCCCGCGCAGGTAGCCCTGACCCGCCAGCGCGATCAGCGCGGAAGGGAGGCCGAGCGAACCGATGCGCAGATAGAGGACCGCGAGATCGCCGACGCGACCGTCGCCGCCGATGAGTTGAACCAGCGGCACGGCGAATCCCGCGAGCAGCGCAGCGAGCGCTATCCCGATGCCCGCCGACAGCCAGAGCGCCTGCGCGGCGATCCTGCCAGCCGCCACCTCCTGCCCCGCCCCGTGGAGCCGTGCGACCTGCGCAGTCGTGCCGTAGGTCAGAAAGTTGAAGAGCGTGAACGAGCCAGCGAGCAGCGTCGCGGCGATCGCGAGCGCGGCCAGCTCGTCCGTGCCGAGGTGGCCGACCATCGCGGTGTCGACCAGCAGGTAGAGCGGCTCTGCCGCGAGCGCTCCGAGCGCAGGAACGGCGAGCCGGAGGATGTCCCGGTCGTACGGGGAGTGGAGCTTCACTACTCCAGGACGAAGTAGTCGCGGTGCACGGCCTCCTCGCCCGCTCGGGGCAGCAGCTCCCGCACCGCGTCCGTCTTCATGCCCTTGACCCGTCGCAGCTCGGCGGCCGAGTAGTTCACGATGCCCTTGCCGACCGCGCGGCCGTCGCAGCGGACCTCCACCGCGTCGCCGGCCTCGAACTCGCCCTCCACGTCCACCACGCCCACGGGGAGCAGGCTCGTGCCGCGCTCGCGCAGGGCGTGCTCGGCGCCCTCGTCCACCACGAGGCGCCCCTGCGTGGGCTTCGCGTACTTGAGCCAGAGCTTGAAGCTCGAGACACGTCCCTCCTGCGGATGGAACAGCGTGCCGCTCGGCGCGCCGGCCAGGGCGGCCGCCATGGCCTCGCGCTCCACCCCGCTGGTGATCGTGACCGGGATGCCGGCGGCGGTGGCCATCTCGGCGGCCACGACCTTCGAGCGCATACCGCCCGACCCGAGCGGCGAGCTCGACAGCCCGATGTCGTAGTCCTCGAGCTCGTTCAGCGAGCGCACCTCCTCCACGCGCTTGGCGCCCGGATCGTTGCGGGGATCCGCGCTGTACAGCCCGCCCGTGTCCGTGAGCAGCACGAGCCGGTCGGCCCCGATCAGGATCGCCACCTGCGCCGCGAGGAAGTCGTTGTCGCCGAACGAGATCTCGTCGGTCGTGGTGGTGTCGTTCTCGTTGATCACCGGCAGCACCCGCCAGCGCAGCAGCGTCTGGAGCGTGTGGCGCGCGTTCAGGTAATGCGTGCGCGCCGACATGTCGAAGAACGTGAGCAGCACCTGGGCGGACGGCACGCCACGCTGCTGAAGCAGCTCGTCGTAGGAGCGGTAGAGCTTGCCCTGCCCCACCGCCGACGCGGCCTGAAGCTCCTCCATCGAGCTCGGGCGCATCGGCAACTCCATCAGGCGCATCCCGCGCGCGATCGCCCCGGAGGTCACGAGCAACACGTCATCACCGGCGGCGTGACGCGTCGCGACCTCGTCGCAGAGCGCCTCCAGCACGTCCGTGCGCAACTCGCCCGCTTCGTCCGCGACGATGCTCGATCCCAGCTTGACGACGACCGTGGGCATTACTCCGCGGCGCCGGCCAGCTTCCAGTCGCCGTCTTCCTTCTCGAGGAGCAGCTTCTGCTTGATGCTGTGTCCCTGGCGGGTGAGCACGGCTGTCACCGTTGCCTTGTCACCGTCGACCTTGGTCGCCCCGATCTTGGTGAGCTTCACGCGCACGGTCAGGTTCTCGAACTCGCGCTTGCACGACTCCCTCGCCTCGTCCTCATCGCCGGTACTTAAGGTGGTCTTCTCCAGGAACTCCTTCGTGATCAGCTCGTTGCAGTAGCGGTCGGCGTCGCGCGTGTTGAGCGCCTCCACGAAGTCGCGCACCGTCTGCTCGGCGTCCTTCTTGTCGTCACCTCCACAGCCGGACACGGCCACGAGCAGGCAGATGAGGAGGGCTAGGCGGCGCACCACAGGACTTGTATCAGCCGGGGTCGAGCTCGAAGACGATCCCACGGATCTCCACGTCGTCGCCGGGCTCGAAGCCGGCCGACTCCAGCGCCTTGATCACGCCCAGAGCTCGCAGCCGCTCCTCGACGTACCGCAGCGCCTCCTCGTTGTCCACGTCGTGGCGAGCGATCAGGCGCTCCACGCGCTCGCCCTCCACGCGGAACGCGCCCGGGCCCGTGCGCTCGACCCGGAAGGCGTCGCCGCGGCCGGGCCGGTAGACGCGGTGCGTGGCGGGCGTGTCCGACGGCGCCTCCTCGTCCAGGCGCTCCGGTGGCACGTGCTGGAAGATCGCGCCCACGAGGGCGTCGAGTCCATCGCCCGTGGCCGCCGAGGTGGTGATCACCTCCAGGTTCAGCCGCCGCGTCCACAGCTCCACCGCCTCGCGCGCCTGCTCGGGCGGCACGAGGTCGGCCTTGGACAGCGCGAGGATTCGCGGCAGGGCGGCGAGCCCGTGGCCGTGCTCGCGCAGCTCCGCCTCGACGGTCTCGAAGTTCTCCACCGGGTCCGAGCCGTCGAGCGGCTGGAGGTCCAGCACGTGCACGAGCAGCCGGCAGCGCTCCACGTGCGCCAGGAACTCGTGGCCGAGGCCGGCGCCCGCGCTCGCCCCCTCGATCAGACCGGGGATGTCCGCCACAACGAGCTGGCGGTCGTCGCGCTCGAGCGTGCCGAGCACCGGCTCGAGGGTGGTGAACGGGTAGTCGGCCACCTTCGGCTGCGCGCGCGTGGTCCTGGCGAGCAGCGACGACTTGCCCGCGTTCGGAAGGCCCACGAGCCCGGCGTCGGCCATCAGCCGCAGCTGGAGCTCGAGCGTGCGCTCCTCGCCCGGGAGGCCCCGCTCGGCGAACCGCGGGCTCTGCCGCGTGGCCGTGGCGAACTGCTTGTTGCCGCGTCCGCCGCCGCCCCCGCGGGCCACGAGCGCGCGCTGCCCGGGCGCGACGAGGTCCCAGCGGTCTCCGGAGCCGGGGTCCTCCACCACCGTCCCGGGAGCCACGCGCACCTCGAGCAGCTCGGGCGTGGCGCCGTGCTTGTTCGCTCCCTGGCCATGCCCGCCTCTTTGGGCGCGGAAGTGCGCGCCGCGCCGGAAGCCCGACAGGTCACGCAGCGACGCGTCCGCCACGATCACCACATCCCCGCCACGACCGCCGTCGCCGCCGTCGGGGCCGCCCTTCGGGACATGCGCCTCGCGCCTGAAGGAGACAACGCCATTTCCGCCGTCGCCGCCTCGCACGTAGATCCGCGCGCGGTCGTGGAACACGGCTAGAGCGCAGCCGGGGGCGGCGCTGACTCGGGCTCGGACACGGCGCGGGTGCCGATCAGCCGCGCGATCAGCTGGCCGTCGTCTGGAAACAGCCCGGCGGCCGGGAGCCGCTTCATCAACTCGATCCAGCCGGCGTGGGCCTGGAACGCGCGCCGCAGAATCGGTGCCGCATCTTCCTCGCGGCCGCTCGCCGCGAGTGCCACGCCGTGCCAGAAGGCGAGCTCGAGGTTGTCGGGCTGCGAGCGGTGCGCGGCCTCGTACTCGGCGAGCGAGCCCTCCACGTCGCCCGCCGCCGCGAGCTGGTCGCCCACATCCACGCGCTGGTAGGCGCGTCGCAGGCTGAGCAGGCGGCGAAGCTCGCCGAGGGGATCGGAATGGTCCTCGACACGAAGGTCCATCGGGCGGTCCTCCGAAGGATTCCCGGTGGCGCGCGGCGAGACGATCAGCAGCGCCGCGGATTGGCGGCCACGCAGGTCGCCGCCCTCCGCCTGGGCGGCATCGAGCGCCGCGAGCAGGCGCTCGGCGAAGGAGATGCCGGAGGCGGTGGAATACGCGCGCACCATCGCGGCCGGCACGGTGTTCCGCTCCATGAGGTTCGCCTGCGCGCTCACCTGGTCGCCGACCGCGTGGCCGGCGTGCGGGATGCAGCGCGCGCCGGTGTGCACGGCCACGCGCCCGCCGCGGTCGATCATCGCCACCTGGCGCGCGGGCTCCTGCGGGTCGTCGCGGAGCAGTTGGTCGAGCGCCGCAGGAGCGCTCTTGCCCTCGCCCATCAGGGCGAGCCCGCGTGGCCCGTAGGCCGGCTCGACGGTCGACTGCGTGGCCACCGCGCCCACGCCCGCCTCGGCCCAGCTCACGATCGAGCCGACGCCAAAGAAGTGCGACTGGACTGCCACGCCGAGCTCGCCGCTCGACGTGTCTCGTGCGACGATCGAGTAGGTCAGAGCGGGGAGCGTAGTCGGTCGGTGCGCACTCGGCCGAGCCGAGTGCTTCCGCTACTCGGCGGCGGCGGCCGGCTCGACCGAGATCACGCGGCCGCGGCGACCGGACGCGAACTGCACGGTGCCCGGACGGGTGGCGAAGATCGTGTCGTCCTTGCCGATGCCGACGCCCTCACCGGGATGAAAGCGGGTGCCGCGCTGGCGCACGATGATCTCGCCGCCGGTCACCGCCTGGCCCGCGAAAACCTTTACGCCGAGCCGGTTGGCATTGGAATCGCGACCGTTGCGGCTGGATCCCAGACCCTTCTTATGAGCCATCAGAAGCCTTCTTTCTGGCGCCGGCCTTGATCGAGCTGATCTCGAGCCGGGTGAGGTGCGCGCGCGCGCCGAAGCGCTTCTTGTAGCCGCGCTTGGGCTTGAACTTCAGCCCGTGGATCTTCTTGCCGAGCTCGTGGCCGGTAACCACCGCCTGGATCTTCACCCTGCCGAGATCGCCACTGTCGAGCACGGACTTGTCGCCGTCGGCGAACAGGAGCGGCTGGAGGTCGACCTTGTCGCCCTCTTCAGCGCGCATCCGGTCGACGAGGATCGACTGCCCCTCCTCGACGCGGTACTGCTTCCCGCCCACTCTGACGATGGCGTAGCTCATGGCAGCGGCCGAGTCTAGCGATCACGAGGCCCGCAGCCGGTGACCGGCGCACCGACCAAATAGGTCGGCATGCGTTTAGATTGCGATTGCGTTTTACTTGCGCTTGCGTTATGCTTGCGGCATGGCCGTGAAGTCGAAGCCCTCCGTCATCCTCGAGGCATCGCAGCCGGAGCGGGTCCGGAAGGCCGTGCGTGTGCTCGGAGGCCAACTCGTACCCGAGCTTGCCCAGGATCTGCATGCAGCCCTAGACGGGTCATCCGAGGCGGCGCGACGCTATGTCCTCCACTTCCGGGACCTCACCAATGTGCTGCTCTGCGAGGCGGCACGGGTGAAGCCTGACTTCGTGGGGAACGGCGCATTCCTCAGCGTGCTGGAGAACGCCGCGACGCAGGCCCCTTTCTCGGCGTTCGCGGACCACTACGACGTCGGCGATGCCGTAGTGCTGGAGCTCACGAACCTGACGCGAGACTTGCTCGGTTATCAGGCCCTTCCCACGCGGGTTCGCAAGGGTAGGCGTCCCGACTTGGACGAGGTCGCCGCCCGCCGATTCCTTTGGCACGTCCGTTATCACCTCAACCAGCTCGGCGACGACCAGCTCGCGCATGTGATGGACGCCTTCCAGCTCTCGAAGACAGAGCTCGGCACGCTGTTCGGCGTCAGCCGGCAGGCCGTCGACGGTTGGCTTGCAGGTGGCGTTCCGGCCGACCGCAGGGAGAAGCTCAACGCACTCGCCTCCATAGCGGACATGCTCGACCGAAAGTTGAAGGCCGGGCGCCTGCCGGGGGTCGCGCGGACAGCAGCCGATGCGTATGGCGGTCTGACCATGCTTGAGATGGTTGCGCGCGACCGGCATCGGGAACTGCTCGAAGACGTCCGGGAGAGCTTCGACTGGTCCAGCGCAGCGTGAGCTACGGCGTCGCTATCCGCCGCGGCGGAACCTACAACCGGCTCGCCGAGCCCGATTGGGCAGACCCGTTGGACACGAGCTACTCGAAGGAACGGGGCGCGCGCTGGAACGCGCCGGGCACGTTCGGCGTCCTGTACCTGAACGCGAGCGAGCGGACGGCCCGGGTTCAGGTGGCGCACAAACTCTCCGGCCGCCCTTACGGGGTAGAGGACCTCGACCCCGCTCAGCAGCACGACCTCGTGACGGTCAAGGTGCCACGCACCGCCCGCCTCGACTGTGTGACAGACCACGGCCTCGCCGCTGTCGGCATTCCGACGAGCTACCCCCTTGATGGCCGCGGAGGCGTGATCGGCTACGACGTCTGCCGAGCGGTCGGCCAGCAGGCGTATGACGCCGGCAGAACGGGGATCGCGTGTCGCTCCGCCGCTGCAGGCGCGGAGTCGGAGGACGAGGAGCTCGCTGTCTTCGACACCCACACCGAAAGCATCGAGGTGACCGGCCGGAGGTCATTCTCCAAGTGGTTTTTCGGTGCCTCCGCTCCTGAATAGCGCCGGGGCTTCAGCTCTCGGCCGTTGCGGGCGCTCCCGTGAGCGGGTCGGCGCACTCGTCGCGCTGGCGGCGAGAGCGCTGGGCGATCAGCAGGCCGGCCGCCACCAGCGCGGCGCCGCCCAGCGCCCGCGCCGTGATCGGCTCGTCGTAGAGCGTCGCGCCGAACACGAGCGCGCCGAACGGCAGCAGCATCGCCAGGAACGACATCGCCTGGGCGCTGATGTGTCGCAGCAGGACCGTGAGCGTCACGAACGCCACGGCCGAGCCGAACAGCGCCAGATAAGCGATCGAGCCGATCGACTCGGCGCTCCAGACCGCGTCGCCCCAGTCCTCGCTGAGCGCGGATATCGGCAGCAGCAGGAGCCCGCCCACGAGCATGGCCCAGCCGTTCAGCACCACCGCATCCAGCTCCGCGGCCCGGCGCTTCTGGGCGACGCCGCCAACCGCCGCCCCGAGCGGAGCGAGCGCGAGCGCGGCGGCCCCGAGAGCGGCCTTGTCCTCAGACCCGAGCTCGACGCTTTCGAGGAAGGCGAGCGCGAGGCCACCGATGCCGATCAGCACGCCCACGAGCAGCGGCGCGCGCAGTGGCTCATCCGGAAGCAGCACGCCCGCGAGCAGCGCCGTGTAGAGCGGCAGTACTCCGAACAGCACGGCGGCGAGCCCGGACGGGATGTGCTGCTCGCCCCAATAGACAAGCCCGTACGCGAACGCGAACGGAGCAAGAGCGAGCACCCCGGCGAGCAGCCAGTCCGTCCGTAGCGGCCGCCGCTGGACCGCGGCCACGGCCAGCAGAAGAAGGCCCGCCGCGGCAAACCGAATCCCGGCGCCCAGCAACGCGGGGCAGTCCTCGAGGCCGATCTTGATGGCGACCCAGGTGCTGCTCCAAATGAGAACGAGCAGTGCGTACAACCCGAAGACCAGAGAGCGGCTCACGCCGATCGAGGCTACCGACGGCTTACATCACTGAGCGTCTACCCCGGCAGGGGCAGCGGCCCGCTCGCGGCCACCTCGTGTGCCGCGATCTCGAGCCGTCCGTCGCCCAGTTCGGGCAGCGCGGCGACCAGGCGGGCGACATGCGGCTGGCGCAGGTGCGCGGCGAGGGCGTCCTGGTCGCGCCACTCCTCGACCGCGATGAAGCTCATCGGGTCCGTGATCTCGGTGTAGTAGCCGTAGTGGAGGCAGCCGTCGTCGCCGCGGGAGGCGGCCTGGACCTCCTCGAGCAGCGCCACGAGGTCGTCCCTCCGGTCGGGACGGGGTCGAAAGCGGGCGATGACGATGACCACGGCTCAGCGCGGCCGGCGTGCGCGGCGCGGCTTCTTTGTGCCCAGCAGCCCCGCGCGGACCTTGCCCATCCGCATCCGCTGCGGGTGGTCGCCCACCTGGATGCGTGCGATCTCCTTCGCCTTGCGGTACGAGATCACCGAGACGGCGTCGTCGCCGCTGAACGACACGAAGCAATAGCTGCCGCGGGCGCTGTTCGTGGCCCAGTAGGGCTTGGTGCCGTGGGCCGCGATCTGGTACGCGAACGAGGTGCGCTCCACGATCGCGGCGTAGTCCGACATCGTCCCGGCCGCGCAGAGCTTCGTGCCTGACGGGTTCATCGCGAGGCCATGGTGCGCCGAGTCGAGCAGGTAGTCCTCGCGCCGCTTCTGCTTTGCCTCGTCGCTCACTGGCAGGTGAGCCAGTCGCAGAACGCGGTCCTGCTGCAGGTCGTACTCGACAAACCCGTGGAAGAACGAGACCTGGAAGTAGACGTAGCGCTCGTCTGGCGTCAACGCCATCGGCCGCACCGCGCCGCTCATGTCCGGCTGGCCGAACTCGTCGAGCTTCTTGCCCATGTCGATCTTGCGGATGACCTGCCAGTTGCTCGCGTCGATGACCTCGAAGACGCGCTCGCCCTTGGTGAAGTCGAGCGCCGGCTCGTCGCTCGGCGTGAACACCGTTCCGATGCTGGCGTGGAAGACAAGCTTGCCGTCCTTGGAGAAGTTGTTCTCATGCGGCTGGTCGCCGCTTGGAACGCGCGCAACGATCGCGCCGGTCTTCGTGTCGATCACGTCGATGACCTTCGCGGTGGAAGCCGAGACGAGCACGTGCCGCCCGTCCGGCGAGATGGCCATGTGGTCGGCGCGGTTCCCGTCGACCTTGGTACGCCACATGATCTTCCGCGTGCGCAGGTTGATCGCCACGACGTCGGCGAGGCTCGGGCGCGAGACGTAGAGCACACGTCCGTTGTGGGACGAGAACATGTCGTCCACGAACTGGTCGTGACCCTCCCCCACCGCCTGACGGATGGCGAGGAAGTAGCCGTAGCGCTCCGGGTCCGCCTGGATCTCCTTCATCCGCTCGTCGATGTCCGGAATGATGTTGATCCGCGCGATCCGCCGGAACTTGCGCGGCTGGATGACGTCGGCGGTCCCGTCCCAGTTGTTCCCCACGTATAGGACGCTGCGCGTCTTGGGCGCCTTGCGGGGTGCCGCGACTGCAGCGGCCGGCAGGACGACCACGGCTAGAAGCGCGATCAGCGCGATGACCCCCGTGGCATGGGCCGTGATTACCCCGTAAAGTCTGATCATGAACACCACCGAGACTCGTTGGGGAACTGGAGAGAACGCCGAGGCGATTCAGGCTTGGGACGGTCCGCTGTTCGACACCTGGCTCCGTTTCCGCCATATCGTCACGACTGGGCTGGGCGCTCACGGTGACGCGGCGCTCGCGCTGGTGCCGCCCCAGCCGGGGCAGCGTGTGCTCGACATCGGCTGCGGCCTCGGCGACACCACGCAGCAGATAGCCGGGATCGTCGGGCCGAGCGGCGAGGCGGTCGGCGTGGACGCTGCCGAGCGCTTCATCGCGACGGCGACAGCCGAAGCAGCCGAAGCCAACGTCGAGAACGCCAGATTCCTCGCTGTCGACGTCCAGACCGACCCGCTCGGCGGCCCCTACGACATGGCGTTCTCGCGCATGGGAACGATGTTCTTCATCAGCCCGGTGGCCGCGATGCGCAACGTGTGCAAGTCACTGATCCCGGGCGGCAAGCTGGCGATGGTCGTCTGGCGCCGCCGCGAGGACAACCTCTGGGTATACCGGGCCCAGCAGATCGTCGAGGGCATCGTCCAGAAGCCGGAGGAGTACGACGAGCCCACCTGTGGGCCCGGTCCGTTCTCCATGGCGGGCGCGGATACGACGAGCGACATCCTGGTGCACTCAGGCTTCACCGACATCTCGCTCACCCGTTGCGATCTCGAACTCATGGGCGGCACGACCCTCGACGAGGCGATCGAACTCGTCATGTCGATCGGGCCGGCGGGAGAGATCCTGCGGCTCCAGGGCGACCGCGCGGCCCATCTGCTTCCGCAGGTGGACGCAGCACTGCGCGAAGGCCTCTCCGAGTACGTGCGCGATGACGGCTCCGTCTGGGCGCCGGCCTCGACCTGGATCGTCACGGCCACGGCACCTCAGCCGTAACCCGGCCGCATGCGGGTAAGCGACCCGTATGCGGATCTACCCCGACACACCGAACGAGCGCGGCCGCGCGGTCGCGCGCGACGCGCTCATCCTGCTCACCCTGTTCGTGCTCGCGTGGCTGGCGCTGAAGGTGCACGACACCGTGGACAAGCTCGCCGTGCTCGGCACAGGAGTGGCCGACTCCGGCACCGCGGTACAGGACGGCTTCGGCGCGGCCGCCGACGCCCTCTCCGGCGTACCCTTGGTGGGCGGCGATGTGGGCGACGCCCTGCGCGACGCAGGCACCAGCACCGGCGGCGAGGTGGCCGACGCCGGCCGAGCGGGCGAGGACCGCGTGCACGACCTCGCCAACCTGCTCGGCTTCCTGTTCTTCGCAATCCCCGCCTCGATCCTGCTGGTCACAACCCTCCCAGGCAGGATCAGACAGGTACGCGAGCTGAACGCCGCACAATCGCTGCTCGACACCTCGTCCGAAGAGCGCCGCAAGCTCGTCGCGATGCGGGCGGCATTCTCGCTCCCGGCGGCGGAGCTACGGCGCCACACGAAGGACCCGCTGGGCGACCTCGAGCTCGGTCGTTACGACGCATTAATAGACGCTGCGTACGAGCACGAAGGCCTTCGCCTCTCCCGCGGGTGGTGACGGCGGCGATGCCGGACAGAGGCGCGCTGTGCGCGCCTCGTCCGGGAGCGCCGCCGGAGACAGGCCCCGCGGCCACCACCGAAGGAGCCCTAAGAGGAAGAAGGCCCAGTCCCTGACTCCGCCGGCTTGCGCCGCCCCCGCCCCCCGCGGCGGCCGCGCCGGCGGCGCCTGCTGTCCGGGGACGTGGTCGAGGCCGCGTCGCCGTCCGACGAACTCGCCACCACGCCCTCGGGTGGGTTGACGAGCGAGGCCTCCGCCGCGCTTCTGCCCACCTTCTCGATCCGCACCAGCGTCTTCTCCCCCACCAGCGTCGCCGCGCCCGACACCGAGACGACGTAGCCGTCCAGCTTCGCGACCGCGTCGTCCTCGTTGTACATGTGTGGCTCCTCGATGTGCACCAGGACCTCCTCGCCCTCGCGGAACGGGAGCGCGCGCTCCTCGACCTCTTCGGGCGTGCCTTCGAGCACGACCTCGAAGTGGTCGATCGGCAGCGCCTCGGTGCCCTCGAAGTGGAAGTGGCGGCCGGTCTCCTGCTCGATCTCGTGGATCGGGCCCTCGACCCCGTGGCTCCCCACCAGGATCGCCGCGACCTTCGGGTTCACCCGGATCAGGTAGGCCGGCGCCTTCGAGCCGTCGGCCACGAGGTCGCGCAGCGAGCGGTCGACCTCGATCGCCACCGTCTCCTCCGAGAGCACCACGCCCTCGCCCTCGCAGACGGGGCAGGGCTTGGTCATGATCTCGCGCACGCCGTCGGTCACGTTCTGGCGCGTCATCTCGACGAGCCCGAGCGGTGAGATCTCGACCACATAGGTCTTGGTGCGGTCTTCGTCGAGCGACTTCCGGAGCACCTTCAGCACCGCGTCCTTGTTGCGTCCGCGGGACATGTCGATGAAGTCGATGACGATGATCCCGCCGATGTCTCGCAGCCGCAGCTGCCTCACGACCTCGTCGGCCGCCTCGAGGTTCGTCCTCGTGATGGTGTCCTCGAGCTTGGCGCCCTTGCCCCGGCCGGTGAACGAGCCGGAGTTCACATCGATCACCGTCATCGCCTCGGCGTAGTCGATGATCAGATAGCCGCCGCTAGGCAGGTCCACCCGGCGCTTCAGCACCGACTGGATCGCGTCCTCGACGCCGTACTTCTCGAACAGCGGCTCGTCCTTGTCGTTGTAGGTCTCGAGCCGCTCGAGGAGCTCCGGCGCAGTCCGGTTGAAGAAGGACTCGAGCCGGTGGTGCTGGCCCGGGTCGTCCACGATCGCCCTCTCGAACTCGCCAGAGAAGATGTCGCGGGCCACGCGCACCGACAGGTCGGCCTCCTGGAAGACCATCGCCGGCGCCTGCGTCTCCTTGCCACGCTGCTGGAGCACGTCGTGCAGCTTGTGCAGGTACTTGATCTCGCGCTCGAAGTCCTCGCGCGTGGCGCCCTGCGCGGCGGTACGGACGATCACGCCGCCCTCGCCCATGTCGATCTTCCCCGCGGCGCGGCGAAGCCGGTCGCGCTCCTTGTCGTCGAGCCGGCGCGAGACGCCGACGCCCTCTCCCTGCGGCACGTACACGAGGTAGCGCCCCGCGATCGAGAGCTGCATCGACAGGCGCGGACCCTTGGTCTTCAGCGGGTCCTTGATCGCCTGAACCAGGATCTCCTGGCCGGGCTTGAGGAGCTCCGTGATGCGCTTGCCCTTGCCGCCTCCACGACCGCCGCGTCCCCGGCGCGCAACCTCCACGCCCGGGAAGACCACGTCGTCCGCATGGAGGAAGCCGTTCTTGTCGAGGCCGATATCGACGAACCCGGCCTCGAGACCGGGCAGGACGTTGTCGACCTTGCCCTTGTAGACGTTTCCGACGATCGACCGGTTGCCCTTGCGCTCGATGTAGAGCTCGGCAACGCGGAAGTCGTCCGGCTGCTTCTGCTGTCGCTTACCTGCGGAGGGGCTGCCCTCCGATTCCAGGATCGCGACTCTGGTTTCGCCTCGGTCCACCGAGACGAGCAACTGCTTTCTCAAGAAGAATTCCCTTCATAAAGGTCATAGGCGCTTCCCAGCGGCCGTTTCGCGCGCCTGCGCGTGTATCGACTGAAGTAGGCCTATTGCCATAAGTGTGGTGATTACCGACGATCCGCCATAGCTCATTAGTGGCAGGGGGATCCCGGTGATGGGCATGATCGAAATCGTCATGCCCACGTTCACGAAGACTTGGAACATCAGCATCGCGGTGATGCCGCCGGCGACTAGCGCGCCGTAAAAGTTCTTCGCCATCGTAAGAGTACGCAGTGCGCGCCAAATAAGCAGCGCGAACAGCGAAAGCACCAGCGCGGCGCCCACGAACCCGAACTCCTCGCCGACCACCGAGAACACGAAGTCCGTGTGGTGCTCGGGTAGGAAGTCGAGCTTGGTTTGCGTCGCCTGGTCGCCGCGGCCGGTCTTGCCTCCCGAGCCGATTGCCGTCAGCGATTGGTTGATCTGGTACGCCTCCTTCCCGCGGTTCTCACCGGGGTTGAGGAAGGCCGTGAGACGGTCCTTCTGGTACGGCTTGAGCACCTCGACTCCCACCGCGGGCGCCGCCACGAGCACGACGACGATCGCAATCGCCGCCAGCCCGCCGAGCGCGGCGAAGTGGGTCCAGGGAGTGCCTGCGATGAACAGAATCGCCCCGAGCACCGCCAGGTAGACCAGTCCCGAGCCGAGGTCCGGCTGTGCGACCACGAGCATGGCCGGAATCACCGCAAGCAGTGCCAGCCGGCTCGTTGTCTCGCGATCGGTGAGCCGTCTGATGCGGTCGACCGTGAAGCCCGCGAGCGCCACGATCAGCAGCAGCTTGCCGAGCTCAGATGCCTGGAAGTTGAAGAACGGGAATTCGATCGCACGGCGTGAGCCGCGGGCCGAGAAGCCGAGCGCGTAGACGAGCAGGATCGAGCCGATCAGGAATGCGTAGATGCCGAGCTTCCACTCCCTCAGGCGCGAGTAGTCGAAGCGCGTAATCAGCAGCATCAGGACGAATCCCACCGCCGCGTAGCCGGCCTGCCGGTAGGCGAAGTAGTTCGGGTCACCCGGGATGTCGTCCTGGGTGGCCGTGGCGACGGTGTAGATGCTCGCCGCGATCAGGCCAATCGTGGCCACCAGCATCAGCGGGTCGATGCGCAGGAAGCGCCCGCCCGCGTCGCGGAAGTCCTTGACCGGTGTGGTGGTGGCCTGCATCAGAGGGAGGACACCATCAGTCGGGTGCCCCGCCGCCCTGCACCACGCTGGTCTCGTGCACGTCGAGGAGCTCGGCCAGGATTCGCCGCGTCATCGGCGCCGCAGTGTCAGCGCCGAAGCCGCCAGCCTCGTCTGTCACTGCCACGACGTACTTGGGGTTCGGATACGGAGCCAGCGCGACGTACCATGACTGGTCGGGCCTGCCGAGGTGCTCGGCGGTGCCGGTCTTTCCGGCAATTGGGATCGGGAATCCCTCGAAGACCGGCGTCGAGGTTCCGCCCGGCCCGTTCGCGGCGCCGTTGAGCCCCTCGAGGATTGCGTCGCGATTGGCCTTCGAGATCTTCAGGCGGCGGGCCGTGGGCGCATCGAGCTGCTGGATCGCGCGCCCTGAGGCATCCTCGATCCGGAGGCCGAGCCGTGGCCGCAGCACGCGCCCACCGTTCGCGATCGCGGCGTAGGCCACCGCCATCTGGAGCGGATTGGCGAGCAGGTCGCCCTGGCCCACCGAGAGGTTGATGTTGTCGCCGACGGACCACGGACGGTCGGTGAGGCCCTGCTTGTACCAGCGGTCGCGCCACTGGGGCGTCGGCAGCCTGCCCGGCTCCTCTGCCGGGAGGTCGATGCCGGTCCTGCGGCCGATGCCGAGCTGGCGGCCCCACTTCTGAAGCGGCATGCCCTTCTCGTTCATGTACTGGCCGAGCTGGTAGAAGAAGACGTCGCTCGAGACCGTGAGCGCCTGGCGCAGCGCGAGCGCGCCGTGCACGGCGTTGCCGGCGTTCTTGAACTCCTGGGTGCCGACCCGCAGCACGCCGGGGTCGTTCAGCACCGTCTCGGGCGTGAGGTGACCGCTCTCGAGAGCTGCGGTGGCGGTGACGAGCTTGAACGTGGAGCCGGTGGGATAGCCGGCCTGGATCGCGCGGTTGAAGAGCGGCTTGCCGAGCGCCTCCGAGCTGAGGGCGTTGAGGCGCTTCTGGCTCAGCGGCTTGGTGAAGATGTTCGGGTCGAACGACGGCTGCGAGCCGAGTGCGAGCACCTCGCCGTTATCGACGTTCATGACGGCGAACGCCCCCCTGCCGGTGCCCCCCGCGAGCGTCTGCTGGGCCACGCGCTGGACATCGAGGTCGACCGACAGGCGCAGCTGGCGACCCTGCTTCGGCTCCCGGCGCTTGAGCGTGTCGGTGAGGTTGCCGTTTGCGTCCACCTCCACTCGCGCGGCGCCATTGATCCCTCGCAGGAAGCGGTCGTACTCCAACTCGATCCCCGCCTGGCCGACGCGGTCTCCCAACGCGACCCGGTTGTAGCGCTGGTCCTTCAGCTGCTTCTCGGTGACCTCGCCCACCTGACCGAACAGGTGCGCACCCACCGTCCCGTGCGGGTACTTGCGCAGGAACTCCCGCTCCGGCTCGACGCCGGGGAAGCGGCTCTGGCGCTCGAGGACGTAGGCCACGAGCTGCCAGGGCACGTCCTGCTTGACCGTCGGCTTCGAGTACGGCAGCGCCTTCAGCTCACCCTCGACGCGCTTCTGGAGACGGCGCGGGTTCAGATTGAGCAGCCTTGCGAGTCGCCGGTAGACCTGGTGGCGCTCCGCGATGTTCTCCGGAAGCTTGTCCGGCGTGACCTTGATCGAGAGCGAGTTGCGATTCGCGACGAGCTCCTGCCCATCGCGATCCACGATCTCGCCACGCGGCGCCTGCACCTTTATCTGGCGCACGCGGTTGTCGCGCGCGGCGGCGATGTAGCTGTCGCCGGAGAGCACCTGGAGGTACCAGAGGCGGAAGAAGATCAGCGCGAACATCACCAGCGCGACTCCGCCGATCACCGCCACCCGGAACGCCAGCTGCGGGGTCAGCGTCGGGCGCCGCTCGTTGTCGAGGTACACGCCCTAGACCTCCAGGCCTCTGAGGCCGAGCGGGCCGGTTTCGCGCGGGGGCTGGCGGCGTCGACGGCGCTCCAGCGGGTCGACCTTGAGAACGGGGCCGAGCAGCTTGCGCGCGGCGGTGAACACCGGCAGGGCGATCAGGGCATTGAGCAGGGTGGTCACGATGGCGTCGCGGATCACCAGCGGGCTCACGCTGGCGCCCACGTCGAGCATGAACGACACGGCGGCGAATGCGACCACGAAGCCGCCCGTGGCCGCCGCGCCGACCGCCATCGGCAGGAGCCCGTGGCTCGGATCGCGCAGCTCGCGGAAGCGGCCGACGCCGTAGCCGGTGGCGGTGAGCACGAGCGACGAGACGCCCATGGTGGCGCCGCTCGCGAGGTCGAGCAGAAAGCCGGCGGCGAAGCCGGTCGCGCACCCGGACACGGAGCCGCCGTAGTACGCCACGGCCGCGACCGCGAGCACCACGAGGTCGATGTGGCCACCGAGGATGCCGAGCTGGCTGAGGCCGGAGAGCTGGAGGATCACCGCGAGCAGCAGCAGCACCCCCACACGCAGGATCGCCCCGGGAGACAGGATCACGGCGTGATCACCCCGGCGGCCTGGGCGTTCGGCGGGCGCCGAGTGAGCACCTGGACGATGTCGATCGACTTGAGGTCGGCAAACGGCTCGAGGTGCACTCGCTGGTAGATCTCGACCTCGTCCAGGTTCACGTCCGTCACGCGCCCGATCGGGATGCCGCGCGGGAACAGCGACTGGCCCTTCTCGATTGTGAAGCCGGAGGTGGCGACCGTGGTGTTCTCCGTGACCCGGCCGCCCTCGACGAACTCCATGAGCAGGTCGCGCGGGTTGCCGACCGCCGGGCGCACGACGCCGGTGGCGCCCGAGGGCATCACCTGAGCGGCCACTCCGATCGACGCGTCGGTGATCAGCGTGACCTCGGCGGTGCCTCCGGTCACGCTCGTGACCTTGCCCGCCAGGCCGCCGACCTCGCCCTGGTCGGGGTCGGTTCCGGCAGCAATCACGGGCTGGTCGATCTTCACGCCGTCGCTCGAGCCCTTGTCGATCTTGATGCTCGAGTACCAGACATTCGGCGAGCGGGCGATCACGCGCGCGGCCACCGGCTCAGTGCCGCGCGGGAACCCGTCCTCCTGATGGAGCCCGACGAGTCCCCTGAGCTGCGACGCGTCTCGCTGTGCGGTCTGCGACTCGGCGAGCGCGGTGCGAAGGCGCTCCACCTCCCGCTTGAGGTCCTTGTTCTGATCCTTCGCGTCGAAGGTGTCGCCCGCCCAGCCGAAGAGGTCGCGCACAGGCTTGAGCGCTCGGCTCGCCCCTGTCTCGATCGGGGCGAACGCTTCCTGCGCGCCGCGCTGGAGGGCGTGGAAGAAGCCGCCGCCCGACTCGCCGAAGTAGGCGGTCAGGATCGCGATCGAGAGGGCCACGAAGACGGCAAGCGCCGCCCGCCGCCTGCGGACCACCTTCCTGTCGTACACGCCTAGCGCCCTCCGCGCGGCGGGGCTACCGCCGTCGGCTCGATCGGGAATTCTTGTTGCTGCGGTGGATCGCCTCGAACTCCTCGAGGCTGCGGCCGGAGCCCACCGCCACACATGTGAGCGGTGACTCGGCCAGGTGGGCCGGCATCTGGGTCTCGTCGCGCAGGCGGTCGTCGAGCCCCTGTAGGAGCGCGCCTCCGCCGGCAAGCATGATTCCGCGGTCCATGATGTCCGACGCCAGCTCCGGCGGCGTGCGGTCGAGCGTCTCCTTCACGGCGTCGATGATCGCCTGGAGCGGCTCCTCGAGCGCCATGCGGACCTCTTCGCTCGTGAGGACGATGGTCTTGGGCAGCCCGGAGACGAGGTCGCGGCCGCGAATCTCGGCCTGGACCTCCTCCGCCAGTGGGAACGCCGAGCCGATCTCGAGCTTGACCTCCTCGGAGGTCTGCTGCCCGATCATGAGCTTGTACTCGCGCTTGACGTAGTTGATGATCGCCTCGTCGAGCTCGTCGCCGCCGATGCGGATCGACTGCGACACGACGATCCCGCCGAGCGAGATCACCGCAACCTCGCTCGTGCCTCCGCCGATGTCGACGACCATGTTGCCGGTGGGCTCTCCCACCGGCAGCCCGGCGCCGATCGCGGCCGCCATCGGCTCCTCGATCAGGTAGGCCTGGCGCGCGCCGGCGCTGAGGCAGGCCTCCTCGACCGCGCGCTTCTCCACGCCGGTGACCCCCGAGGGCACACACACCACCACGCGCGGGTGCGCCCAGCGGTTCTGGTGCACCTTCTGGATGAAGTGCCGGAGCATCTGCTCGGTCACGTCGAAGTCCGCGATCACCCCGTCCTTCAGGGGGCGGATCGCCTGGATCGTCCCGGGGGTCCGGCCGAGCATGCGCTTGGCCTCGATACCGACCGCGTGCACCTCGCCGGTGCGCGAGTCGATCGCCACGACGGACGGCTCTGAGAGCACGATTCCGCGCCCGCGCACGTACACGAGCGTGTTGGCGGTGCCCAAGTCGACGGCCATGTCGCGACCGCCCATTCCGGTGAGATAGCTGAAGAAGCCCATTCGCAGTCAGATCGGGAGATTGCGGGCGCGCATCGGCCGCGCCCGCAGGCGTCCCGCAGTCTAGACGACTGCCAGGACCCCAACTACGAGTGCAAGAGGCCCGGCAGCAGGCCCAGCAGGGCCGGGACCGGCAGTCCGACCACGTTGAAGTAGTCGCCCTCGATCCCCTCGACCAGCATCGCGCCGAGCTCCTGTATGGCATAGGCGCCGGCGCGATCGCGCCACTCGCCACTTGCGAGATAGCGCTCGATGTCACTTTCGCCGAGGTCGCGGAAGCGCACCCGGGTCACGGCCACGTCCGTGCGCTCCTCGCCGCCCTCTCGAATCGCGATGCCGCCCATCACCTCGTGCCAGCGTCCGGACAGCTCGCGCAGCCAGGCCTCGGCCTCACTGGCGTCCGCCGGCTTCCCGTGAGCGCGGCCGTCCCAGACGACCATGCTGTCCACCGCCAGCACGAGCTCGCCCGGCACCGCACGGAGCTTGAGCAGGGCGTTCTGCACGACCAGGTCGCGTGGATCGCCCTCGCTGAGCTCTTCGACATCGGGCGCCTCGACGGAGAAGTCCACGCCGAGCTGCTCCAGGATCGCCCGTCTGCGGGGCGAGCTGGAGGCGAGGATCAGGTGCTCAGGCGCCAAGCTCCGGGAAGAACAGGCCCGTCTCGCGCGCTGCCGACTCGGGCGAGTCCGAGCCGTGCACGAGGTTCGTCTGCACCTCGAGCCCGAAGTCGCCGCGGATCGAGCCGGGTGCGGCCTCGATCGGGTTGGTGGCGCCGATCACCTGGCGCGCCGCCTTGACGGCCTCGTGCCCCTCGAGCACGAGCGCCACGAGCGGCCCGCCGGTGATGAAGTCCACGAGGTCGCCGAAGAAGGGGCGCTCGCTGTGCTCGGCGTAGTGCTGCTCCGCGAGGTCGCGCTCGACGGTCATGTGCTTCATGGCGACGATCGTGAGGCCCTTGCGCTCGAAGCGGGCGATGATCTCACCGGTGAGCCCGCGCTCGAATGCGTCTGGCTTCACCAGGATCAGGGTCCGGTCCATCTCAATCTCCTTATTGGTATTGCACTAGAGGTGCGCCCGGGCGAGCGGGCTCAGCCCGCGGACTGCGGGCGGTCACGGCTCGGGCGCACGGCGGGCCGCTCGGCTGTGCCTTCGGACTGCGCGCCCTGGCGACCGGACCCTGACGGCCGTGCCGCTGATGGCCGGGGTGGCACTGGGCCCCCAGCGGCCGCAGCCGCCCGGCGCGGACGCGGGCGGCGTCCCTCAGCCGGCTGGCCCACCTCGGCCTCGCAGTAGGGACAGATCTTCCAACGCGGGTCGAGCGGCTTGCCGCAGACGGTGCACGGCTCCTTGAGCCGCCGCAGGCAGCTCGGGCAGCGCAGGAACGACTTCTCCGTCTCGAAGCCGCAGTACTGGCAGTGCTGACTCTCGAGCTGGGAGAGCCGGACCTGCGCGGCAGCGATCTCGAGATCGCGCTCGCGGACGTCCTCGAGGTAAAGCGGCGGGCGCACGATCAGGTACACGATCGTCCCGATGTATGGGAACAGCGAGGCCGCGGTAGCACACGCGACCAGCATCGGATCCGCAATCCGCTGGCGCGCGTCGCTCCAGGTCCAGTAGACCAGCGCCAGCCAGATCACGACCAGGAACAAGAGGAGCAGGTTCACGGCCAGTGCCAGCCCGCTGTTTTCAATGCCGAACAAGGCAATCAGGCCCATTGGGCGCGAGTGTATCGGCGCCGTCTACAGAAAGAGCCGACCGAGCGCGTATCCGATGCCGAAGAAGACCAAAATCACCGTGGCAACCACCACGGCCACCAGGCCGATCATCGCGCCGAAGCGTGGTCCGTCTCCGTCCATCAACCGAATCCTACGTCCCGCGCCGCGGAAGCGCCGTCAGTTAATCCGCCTATGCCGGACTAACTGACGGCGGACCACCCTTTAATGCTGCTGTTGGAGAACCGACGCGGCATCGAAGCGCGTGCGCAGGAGGTCCGGCAACGCTTCGAGCGAGTCCAGGATCACATCAGCGCCCCCAAGCTCCTCGCGCGCGTGCGTGGTTGGCAGCGCCACCGCCGCCATCCCTGCCGCCCTCGCCGCCTCGATCCCGGGCGGCGCGTCCTCCACCACCAGGGCCTCGGCAGGGTCGGCGCCCAGCCGGCGCGCCGCCGCGAGGTAGCCCTCGGGGTCCGGCTTGCCGCGGCTCACGTCGTCAGCGAAGACGATCACCGAAGGGGGCTCAATGCCCACGGCGGCCAGGCGCGCCAAAGCAAGCGGCCGCGTTCCTGATGTGACCACCGCGACCCGATCACCCTTCAATGCCCCAAGCGCCGCCGCGGCCCCGGGAATGGCGCGGAGACCACCAACGTCCTCCGCCTGCAACCGTTCGATCTCACTCGCCTCGGCAACGGCATCGAGATCCGGGCGCAGCGCGCGCACCACATCCCCAGACCGGACACCGTGCATCGCGGAGCGCAGCGCGGCCTCATCGATCCCATTCTTCGATGCCCACGCAACCCACACCCGCTCCGTCGCTGCCCTGGACTCCACCAGCACCCCATCCAAATCGAACAAAACCGCGGAGATCCGCAGCACTACAGGGTCGACGCCCGCGCGTCAGCGTCCTCGCGCACCAGATCCGCGATCAGGTAGATCGAGCCCGTGGCGAGCACCGCACCGTCGGCTCCGGCCAGCTCGCGCGCGCGGGACAGAGCGGCGCGCGGCTCCGGGACCGTCTCGGCCGGAGGGCCGCCCAGCTTCTCGGCCAGGGTCACGAGCGTGGCCGGCGAGAGCGAGCGCGGGTTTCCCGGACGGGTGTACACCACGCGGTCGAGATGCGGGAGGAGCGCGCCGAGCATGCCGGCGGCGTCCTTGTCCTCGAGCACGCCGATCACGCCCACGCGCGGGCGGCGCTCGCCGAACACGTCCTGCAGCGAGGCGGCAAGCGCACCAGCCCCGGACGGGTTGTGCGCGCCGTCGAACAGCGTCAAAGGACGCTCTCCGACCGGCTCCAATCGGCCCGGCACAACCGTCTCGGCGGCAGCACTCTTCAAGGCAACGGAGTCCAGCCCCCGCCCGAGACAGGCCTCCGCCGCCGCCACGGCCAGGCCGAAGTTCACGTGCTGGAAGCCGCCCGCCGCGCGCAGCGGCATGTCGCTCGGGTCCGCCGTCACGAGCGTGGCGTGGCGCCCGGAGGCCGTGTCCTTTGCGATCTCGAGGACCTCTGGCGGGAGCTCCCCGACGACAAGCGTCGCGTGGTCGCGCACCACCGCGAGCTTCTCCGCCGCGATGTCCGCGAGCGTCGGTCCCAGCCAGCGCGTGTGCTCAAGGCTCACCGACGTGAGCACCTGCACCTTCGAGGGGATCACGTTCGTCGCGTCGAAGCGGCCGCCGAGCCCGGCCTCGATCACCGCCACCTCCACCCCGCGGCGACCGAGCTCGTGGTACGCGGCGGCCGTCAGGGCCTCGAACTGCGTCACGTGGTCGTCCCTGTCCGCGGTGCGGTTCACCATCTGCGCCGCCTCAGCCGCCCGCGTGACCGCCGCGGCGAAATCGGCCTCCGGCACCGGCTCCTCCCCCACCTCGATCCGCTCTCGGAACGAGCGCAGGTGCGGCGACGTGTAGCTCCCCGTGGCGAGCCCGTGGCGCTCCAGGATCGCCGCGCAGAAGCGCACGGTCGACGACTTTCCGTTCGAGCCCACCACGTGAATTGAGGCGAAGCGGCGCTGCGGCAGGCCGAGCACGGTCATCAGCCGGTGCATGCGGTCGAGCCCGAACCGCATCCCGAACAGCTCGAGCGAGAGCAGGTACTCCTCTGCCTGCTCGAAGTTCACGTCTGCAATCCCGTCAGAGCCTCGCGGTACTCATCGAGCTTGCGGCGCTCTTCTTCGACCACAGCGGGCGGTGCCTTGGCAACAAATTGCTCGTTGGCGAGCTTCTTCTCCGCCCGCTCGATCTCCTTGCGCAGATCGTTCGCCTTCTTGTCGCGCCGGGCCTCCGCCTCCTCCGGGTCGAATGCCTCGGACGGGAGCACCTGCACGCCGCCGCCGGGGATCGGCACGGTGGCCAGCACCTCGACGGGGCCTGCAGCGGCGTCGACCAAGTCGAAGCGCGCAAGCCGGCCCATGTGGTCGCGACACGCGTTGTAGCCATCGGCCGCGAGAATTCCCGGGATCGTCGCGCTCGGCTTGGCGCCCACCTCGTCGCGATAACGGCGCAGCGCCGTGACCGCCTCGATCATCCGTCCCAGCTCCGCCTCGGCGTCCTCGTCGATGAGGTCGGCGGGGTCGACAACCGGGAACGCGGCCGCCGCGAGCAGCCCGCGATCGTCGCCCGGCATGAGCGACCAGATCTCCTCGGTCACGAACGGCATCACCGGGTGCAGCAGCCGCAGCGTGCGCTCGAGCGACCACAGGAGCACGGCCGAGACCTCTGCGTTGTCCTCCTCGTAGAGCCGCGGCTTGGCCAGCTCGAGGTACCAGTCGGCCAGCTCCGACCAGAAACCGCCGTAGAGCTCGAGGGCCGCGGCGGAGAAGCGGAACCCGTCATAGAGCTCGGTGACGCGCTGGGTGAGACGCTCCATCCGCGAGACGATCCAGCGGTCCTCGACCCCCCCGCCGGCGCGCGGGTCCGGCTCCACCTCGGACACGCGCAAGAGGATCAGGCGTGCCGCGTTCCATAGCTTGTTCGCGAGATCGCGGCCCTGCTTCACGCGCTCCTCGTTGAAGCGGATGTCCTGCGACGAGGACATCGCGAGCAGGCCGAAGCGCAGCGCATCCGCTCCGTACGCCGGGAACTCACCGCCCTCCTCGTACACCGGCGGACGCTCGCCGCCATGGATGAGATCCGACGGATCGATGCCGGTCCCGAGCGACTTCGACATCCGCCGCCCGTTCGGCGCCTGGATCACCGAGTGGATGTTCACGTCGGTGAACGGCACCTGCTCGGTGAGCTCCTTGCCGAACATCACCATCCGCGCCACCCAGAGGAAGATGATGTCGCGCGCCGTGGAGTTCACGTCGGTCGGGTAGAACGCGCGCAGCTCGTCCGTCGCCTTCGGCCAGCCGAGCGTCGCGAACGGCCACAGGCCGGAGGAGAACCAGGTGTCGAGCACGTCGGGATCTCGTTCCCAGCCCTCGCCGTCCGGGGCGCTCTCGCCCACGAAGGTCTCGTCGCCGCGATACCAGACCGGAAGCTGATGGCCCCACCAGAGCTGCCGCGAGATGCACCAGGGCCGGATGTTCTCGAGCCAGTCCAGGTACACGCCGGTCGACGGCTTCTCCGGATGGAACTTGATCGTCCCGTCCTTCACCGCGTCGATGGCGGGCTGGGCGAGCTTGTCCATGTCGCAGAACCACTGGAGCGAGATCAGCGGCTCCACGCGCCGGCCCGAGCGGTGCGAGTGCGGCACGTCGTGCACGTAGGGCTGCGTACCGGAGATGAGGCCCTCCTCGCGCAGCTCGGCCACCACGGCGTCGAGCGCCTCGGCCGTCTCCATCCCGCGGAAGCGCTCCGGCGCGGCGTCCGTGATGCGGCCGTCCTCGCCGATCACCGTGATCTCCTCGAGGCGGTGCCTGCGGCCGATGTCGAAGTCGCTCTGATCATGGCCCGGCGTGATCTTGAGCGCGCCCGTCCCGAACTCGGGATCGACGTAGTCGTCGGCGATGATCGGCAGCCGCCGGCCCACGAGCGGCAGGGTCGCCGCCTCGCCTATCAGCCGCGAGTAGCGCTCATCGGACGGGTTCACGGCGATGGCGGTGTCGGCCAGCATCGTCTCCGGCCGCACGGTGGCCACCGTGACCGACCCGGATCCCGACTCGAGCGGGTAGTCGACCATGTAGAGCGTGTCCTCCACGCTCCGCTGCTCGACCTCGAGGTCTGAGATCGCGGTGCGCAGGCCGGGGTCCCAGTTGACCATGTAGTTATCGCGGTAGACGAGACCCTTCTCGTACAGGTGCACGAACACCTTGGTGACCGCGTGGACGTAGTCCTCGTCCATCGTGAAGCGCTCGTCCTCGTAGTCGAGCGAGGCGCCCAGCTCACGGAACTGGCGCGTGATGTTGTCGCCGTACTCCTGCACCCACTCCCACACGCGCTCGACGAATGCCTCACGCCCGATCTCCTCGCGCGAGCTGCCCTCGGCCTTGAGCTGCTGCTCCACCACCCGCTGCGTGGCAATGCCGGCGTGGTCCTTGCCGTAGATCCACTTGGTGCGCTGCCCGCGCATGCGCGCGACCCGGATCTTCAGGTCCTGGATCGACGCGTTCAGCGCGTGCCCCATGTGCAGGTTGCCGGTCACGTTCGGCGGCGGCACCGCGATCGAGTAGTTCTCGTCGGGCGTTCCCTCGGGCTCCGGATGGAAAATCCCGGCCTCTTCCCAGCGCGCGAACACGCGCGACTCCACGTCGGAGGGCTCGTAGCGCGTGCGCTCCTCGAGCGTCTTCAATCTGTCCTCGGCCATCGAGCTCGCAAGTCTGGCAGCGCGGGAGCTCGACCGACTCGACCGAGTCGGCGTAGCCGGCGAAAACCGAGCAGCCCAAGGAGGAGAGGTAGGGACAGTGCTTCGCACGGCCCTGCCCCGATGACGCCGGGATGCGAAGGTTTGCAGCCGGCTAGGTCGACTCGGCTAGGCCGACTCGGCGTGCTGCTCGCCGGTCTCTTCTTCGTCCGGCGCTGCCTCAGTGACGAGCGTCGGCTTCAGCTGCTTCTCGATCGTCTCCTTCGTCACGACGCACTTCTTCACGTCGCGCCGTGAGGGGAGCTCGAACTGCACGTCGAGGAGGGTCTCCTCGAGGATCGAGCGCAGGCCGCGGGCTCCGGTCTCGCGGGCGAGCGCCTTGTCGGCGATCGCCTGGAGGGAGTCGTCGGCGAAGACCAGCTCGATGCCGTCGAACTGGAAGAAGCGCTGGAACTGCTTGACGAGCGCGTTGCGCGGCTCGGTGAGGATCGTGACCAGGTCGTCGCGCGAGAGCTGGTGGATCACCGACGCCACCGGCAGCCGGCCGATGAACTCGGGGATCAGCCCGTACTCGACGAGGTCCTCGGGGAGCGCCTGCTCGAAGAGGTCACCGGTGTCCTTGTTGTGCTTCGACGACACCGTGGCTCCGAAGCCCACGCCCTTGTGGCCGATGCGCCGCTCGACAACCTTGTCGAGGTCCGCGAACGCCCCGCCGCAGATGAACAGGATGTTCGTGGTGTCGATCGTGAGGAACTCCTGGTGCGGGTGCTTGCGCCCGCCCTGCGGCGGCACCGACGCCACCGTGCCCTCGAGGATCTTCAGGAGCGCCTGCTGCACGCCCTCGCCCGACACGTCACGCGTGATCGACGGGTTGTCCGCCTTACGCGCGATCTTGTCGACCTCGTCGATGTAGATGATCCCCGTCTCGGCCTTCTTCACGTCGAAGTCGGCGGCCTGGATCAGCTTGAGCAGGATGTTCTCGACGTCCTCGCCGACGTAGCCGGCCTCGGTGAGCGCCGTGGCGTCCGCAATCGCGAACGGCACGTTGAGGATTTTCGCCAGCGTTTGCGCGAGCAGCGTCTTGCCGCAGCCGGTGGGACCGAGCAGGAGGATGTTGGACTTCTGGAGCTCGAGGTCCTGCTCCGCGTCCGACTGCATCATCTGCACGCGCTTGTAGTGGTTGTAGACGGCCACCGAGAGCGTGCGCTTCGCCGGCTCCTGCCCCACCACGTACTCCTGGAGGACCGAGTAGATCTCCTTCGGCTTCGGGAGATTCTCGAGGTCGAACGTCGGAGCGCCCGTCAGCTCCTCGTCGATGATCTCGTTGCAGAGATCGATGCACTCATCGCAGATGTATACGCCGGGGCCGGCGATTAGCTTCTTGACCTGTCGCTGGGACTTGCCGCAGAAGCTGCAGAGGAGCTGTTCGTTCGAGTCCGTTGGCCGTGCCACGTATCTTCTCCCTCGGCGCGAGGGTAGCGCACCTCAAGATACGCGGCGAGAGTCAAAGTCCCTTCTAGACAGATCACCTAGTCGTCTGGACGCCGCGCACCTGAGCGCTCGTTTGTCCAGACTCAGCGCGGGACTTAGTGCTTCTCGATGACGCGGTCGATCAGGTTGTACGCCTGGGCCTCGGTCGCGCTCATGAAGTAGTCGCGCTCGGTGTCCCTCGCGACCTTCTCGAGATCCTGCTTCGTGTGCTTCGCGAGGATCTCGTCGAGGCGTCGGCGCACGTCGATGATCTCCTTCGCGTGGATCTCGATGTCCGTGGCCTGGCCCTGGAAGGCGGAGCTCACCTGGTGAATCAGGATCTTCGAGTTGGGCAGCGACATGCGCTTGCCGTCCGCTCCCCCGGCGAGCAGCAGCGCTCCCATCGACATGGCGATCCCGCAGCAGATCGTCTGCACGTCGGGCTTGATGAACTGCATCGTGTCGTAGATCGCGAGCCCCGCGTACACCGATCCGCCGGGCGAGTTGATGTAGAGCGAGATGTCCTTGTCGGGGTCCTCAGACTCCAGGTGAAGGAGCTGGGCCACGACCAAGTTGGCGATGTCATCGGTGACCGGCGTGCCAAGAAAGACGATCCGCTCGTTGAGCAGGCGCGAGTAAATATCGAAGGCGCGCTCGCCGCGAGACGTCTGCTCGACCACCATGGGAACGAGAGGGCTCATAGGAGCGAAGACTCTAGCGGCCTGGTCAGCTGGCGCTCTCTGGCGTCCAGAGCTTCTCGCGGGCCTCGGCGCGCTGCGCCGCGTCCGTGGCCTCGTCCACCGAGATCGGCTTCGCGTTCTCCACAACGAGGTCCACGGCCTTCCGCATCGCGATGTCCTCGCGCAGCGCCTCGTCCGCGCCCTGTGAGCGGGCGCGCTTGAGCGCGCGCTTCAGCTGCTTGTCGCTCGCGTCGGGCGGCGCGGACGCGCGCAGCGCCGTCTCGATCTCCTCGTCGGTGACCTCGATCCCCTCGGCCTGGACGATCGCGGCCAGCACGGCCTCGCGCTTCAGCGCGGTCTCGGCGTCGGACTCCGACTCGACCACGAGCTCCTCCTCCGTCTTGCCCGTCATCTCGAGGTACTGCTCCGGGTTGATGCCCTGGGCGGCGAGCCGGTTCGCCGTGCGGTGCCACATCTCGTGTGCCTTCGAGTGCACCAGCTCGTGCGGCACCTCGATCTTGGCCTGGCTCACCACGGCGTCCACAGCCGCCTCGCGGAACTCGCCCTCGATGGCGCGCTCCTCGGCCTGGCCGATGCGCGACTCGATCTCAGCGCGCAGCTCGTCCATGGAGTCGTAGCCGCCGGCCTCGACCGCGAAGTCGTCGTCCAGCTCGGGCAGGCGCTTCTCCTTGACCTCCTTCACCTCAACGGCGAACGAGGCGTCCTTGCCGGCGAGCTCCTCCGCCGGGTAGTCGTCCGGGAAGGTGAGCGAGACGGTGCGCTCCTCGCCCGCGGACGCTCCCGCGAGCTGCTCCTCGAAGCCGGGGATCAGCCGGCCGGAGCCGAGCTCCACGACCTGCCCGCGGCCCTCGCCGCCCTCGAAGGGAGTCCCGTCGAGCGACCCGACGTAGTCCATGACCACGAAGTCGCCGTCGCCAGCCTCGCGCTCGACGGTCTCGAGCGACGCGACCGACTCGCGGATGCGCTCGAGCTCCGCCTGGACCTCCTGGTCGTCGACCTTGGGCTCGCGGCGTCCGACCTCCACGCCCCTGTACTCGCCGAGCTCCGCCGGCGGGACCACGCCGACCTCGATCGTGAAGGCGAGCGGGGAGCCCTTCTCCGGCAGGTCGTTGAGATCCACCTGAGGGTCGCCCACGGTCTGGATGCCGGCGTCGGCGAGCGCCTCCTCGTACCAGGCGGGCAGCCCGCGCCGGACGGCCTCGTCGAGCACCGCCTCGCGGCCCACCTGCCGCAGCACGACCTCCGGCGGCACCTTGCCGCTGCGGAAGCCGGGCACGCGCATCTCGCGCCCGAGCTGGGACGCAGCCGTCTTCAGCTCGCGCTCGAGCGCCTCGGTCGGAACCTCCACCTCCACGCGCACGCGCGAGTCGGGAAGCTCCGTGGTCGTAGTCTTCACGGCGGCCGTCATTGGACCGGTGACTGTAGCGCCGGGAGAGACGCGCTAGCTTGGTCCGCGTGCGCCGCCCGGCCGCCGAGAAGCTCCAGGCCTGGATTGTCACGGGACCGCTCGGCCACCTCTGGAGCGCGCTCGCCGACATGACCCTGATCTGGGTTCGCTACCTGGCGCACCGCGCCCGCGGGGGCTAGCTCGTGGGCGCCGCGCTCGGCTGGGGCGCGCTGGCTGCCTCGTCGCTCGTGGTGGGAGCGCTGATCGGACTGGCTCGGCCGTGGCCGCGACAGGTGATCGGGCTGGTGCTCGGGTTCGGCGCCGGCGCGCTGATCAGCGCGGTTAGCTTCGAGCTCGCCGAGGAGGGTGTGAAGCTGGCGGGTGCGCTTCCTGTGGCGCTCGGACTCGGGGTCGGCGCGATCACCTACTACCTCGCGTCCATCCGGGTCGCGTCGATGGGCGGCGGGTCCGCCCTCGCTCTTGGCGCGTTCCTCGACGGCATACCGGAGCAGATGGTGCTCGGCATCGGCTTGGCGGGGGGCGCATCCGTGAGCGCCGGGCTCCTCGCTGCAATCTTCGTGTCGAACCTTCCCGAGGCGATCGGCGGCTCGACCGACATGCGCCGGCAAATGCACGGCCGCCGCCAGGTGGTCCTGACCTGGGTCGGGATAGCGGCGCTGTGCGCGCTTGCGACGGTCGTGGGTTACGCCCTGGCCGACGCCGCGTCGAACGACCTCCAGGCCGGGATCAACGGCTTCGCGGCGGGCGCGCTGCTCGTGATGCTCGTCGACTCGATGATCCCGGAGGCCACCGAGCAGGGCGGTCGCACAACCGGCCTCGTGACCGCCCTCGGGTTCGCGGTTGCGGCCGGCCTGTCGCTGGCCTGATCAGTCGCGCCGGCGCGACACGAGGAAGCCAAGGGCGGCGCCAACCAGCATCGACAGCGCGATCACCACGATCAGCGGGGTCCGCCAGGTGTCGAGGATCCAGTTGACCTTGACCTCGTCGAGGTTGGCGACGGCGAAGGCCACTCCGGCTGCGGCGAGGCCGAGCGCCGCGATCTGTCGTCGTTCCACCCGCTCAGTCTCTCACCGCCGCAGGCTGGCCGGCGCCGGCAGCCGCCCGAGACGCCGTCGGTAGACGTCCATCACCGCGCGGGGGAAGTCCGCGTGGGTCTGGGTGCGCAGGCGAGCCACGTGTTCGCGGTGGTACGGGCTCGAGCGGTTCTCGTTGTGGCCGATCACGTTGCGCCCGGAGATCCCGTAGCGGCCCTGGAGGGCGCGCGTCAGGCGCAGGGAGGCGGCGAGCTGGCGCGGGTTGCCCATCACGTCTGCGTCGCTCTGCCCCACGTGCTCGATCCCGATCGCCGTGTAGTTGAGCCCCACCGTGTGGCGGCACATGATCGAGGTCGGCACGAGGCGGTAGATCGTCCCGTCGCGGTCGATCACGAAGTGCGAGCACACGCCCGGCAGCTCGTGCAGCTCGGGATCGGCTTCGTTGCGCGAGAAGTAGTCGAAAACCGGCTGGAAGCTGCTCGTGACCGTGTAGTGCTCCACGATCACGCGCGGGTTCTCCAGGCGGAAGTCGTGGATGCCGTAGTGGCGCTGCGCGTAGTCGGCCATATCGGCCTTGCGCTCGGCGCCGAACGGGATCGGCTTCGAGACCTCGCGCGGGGGCGCGATGGCGCGCGCGAGCGCGAGGACGGCGTTCGCGTGGCGGCGCACGCCGGTGCTCGGCAGCGGTCCGCCCGGCAGCTCGACGACGAACGCGCTGTCGCCCGGGAAGCTGTGGTTCTGCCACGAGACGGCCGTGCCGCGGTAGCGCGGCAGGCTCTTGCGCGGCAGGCCGCTGCGCACCGAGTAGAGGCGTTCGAGCACCGGGTCGCCCGTGCTCTTCACGACGATGTGCAGCGCCTGGTGGTACCAGAGCGTCACGCGCGGGCGCTCCCTCTCGATGAAGCGCTGCATCACCTGGGTCTCGGGCTCTGACGCCGGACCCGATCCGGACTCATAGACGCCGTCCTGGGGCTGCCAGCGGTACGGGAAGTTGCGATTCAGGTCCACGCCGTTCGCGTTGTGGCGCGCGCCGGCGGCCGTCCCGTCGGGGTTGGCGTCGTCCACGAGCCAGATCGCCGTGCCGCGCGGGGGCCGCACGCGCCGCAGTCGAGCCACCACCGACTTACCGGCCGGCTCGTTGCCGTGCACCTGGCCTACCACGAGCACCTTCACGCGCGCGCGAGGGCTGCCCACGCGCAGGGCCTGGATCGGCCGGTCTTGCGCGGAGCGGCCGATCGTCTCCCAGCCGCTCGACTGTGCCGGCGCCGCCGGGGTGCTGGCCACAGCCGCGGCCGCCATGCCTGCGAGGAACGCGGACAGGATCACCCCGCCGAGTATGGCGCGCGCCCGGAGCCCCAGGCGCCGCCGGGGCGCTAGGGTCACCCGCTCGTGATCGCAGAGCTAGCCGAACGCGCCTCCTCGGGTGGGCGGATCGCCATCGACACGGAGTTCGTCTCAGAGCGCCGCTATCAAGCGCTGCTCTGCCTTGTGCAGGTGGCTGTGCCCGATCCGGATGCCGACGACGGGGTCCGCACCGAGGTGCTCGACCCGCTCGAGGGTGAGCTCGACTTCTCCCCCCTCGCGCGCGTGCTCGCCGACCCGAGTGTGGAGGTGCTGATGCACGCGGGCCGCCAGGACGTGGGGATCCTGCGCCGCAGCTGGAACACCGAGGTCACGAACGTGTTCGACACGCAGGTGGCGGCCGGCTTCCTCGGCTTCGGGAACCAGGAGGGCTACGAATCGCTCGTCCGGAAGGTGCTGCACGTGAAGCTGAAGGGCAGCGAGGGCTTCACGAAGTGGGATCGCCGGCCGCTCACAGCCCAGCAGCTCGAGTACGCGGGCGACGATGCGCGCCTGCTGCTCACGCTCGGCCAGGAGCTCGAGCGACGCCTCGAGGAGCGTGGCCGGCTCGAGTGGGCGCGCGAGGAGTCGCGTGCGCTCGAGGAGGTGAGCGACGAGCGCGACGCCGATCGCTCGTACGAGAAGCTGCCGCGGCTCGGTCGGCTGAGCGACTCGGCCCGCGCGGTCGCGCGCGAGCTCGTCGAGTGGCGCGAGCAGGAGGCCCGCTCGGCCGACCGCCCGCCGGGCGCCGTGCTGCCCGACCAGGCGCTCGTGGAGCTCGCCCGCCGCACGCCGCGAGACCGGAACGGGCTCGAGCAGATCCGCGGCCTGCCCCCGCAGATGCTGCACCGGCGCGGCGACGAGCTCGTGGCCGCCATCGCCCGAGGCCGCGACCGCCCGCCGCCTGAGGCGCCGCCCGAGCCATCGCCCCGCGACCCCGGCGATGCCCCGCTCGTCTCGCTCGCGCAGGCACTGGTGCGCCACCGCTCGATGGAGTCGGGCGTGGCCGTGGAGCTGATCGCCACCCAGTCCGAGCTCGCCACCCTGGTGCACTCCCTGCGCCGGGGCGACAACGGCGACCACGTGCGGGTTAGCCACGGCTGGCGCCGCGAGCTGGTGGGCAACGAGCTCGGCGAGCTGGTGAAGGGCCGCCGCGCGCTGAGCGTGGATCCGGACGGGGGCCTGGTCGTCCGCGAGGCCTAGGAGGCCTCGTCCGGCAGCGTGAGGCCGGGCGGCAGCTCGCCCTCGTCGATCAGGCGGCGGATGTCGCCGCTTCGCTTCGGGCTGAGGTACACGTGGCGCTGGCCCACGCTCGGCTTCTGCTCGAGCAGTCCGGCCTCGAGGAGTGCCTCGCCGACCGCGTAGGCGAGCGCGCGGTCATGTCCGGCGAAGCCGCGCGCCAGGTGGTCGAACGCCGTGTGGTAGCCGCCCCACTTGCCCATGCCGTCGAGCCGCTGGAGGATCCGGCGGGCCACACGGCGCACCGGGTCGGGGTCCTGGTGGGCGCGCGACGCCGCACCCGAGGGCTCAAGCAGCCGGAGCACCTGGTCCTCGAGGGCCTCGACCGTCTCGTCGTCGAGCGGCGAGCCACCCAGGCGCGTCACGGCCTCCGCCACCCGCAGCGGATGGGTGGCGCCGATCGGCTCGCGTAGGTCCGTCCCGCCCTCAAGCACGTGACCGGGCAGCAGGTGCGCCCGGGCGCGCAGGCGATCGATCCTGTGCTCTCCGAAGTCCGCGTTGAGCGCCTCGTAGGCGTACTCAACGGCCTCCGCCGGGTCGGCGGCCGGGTAGGAGAGCAGGAGCATCCCGTCGAGCTCGCCGAGGCGCAGGCGCATGTCCTCGCGGGAGCGCGGCGGGCCGGGCGATGCGCCCTCAACCACGTGCTCAACCGCGGCGGCCGCGAGCGCGGCCGAGCGCTCCCCGACCGCGCCCGGGTCGGCCCGCAGCTCCGGCGTCACGGGCAGCACCGCGAGCAGGTCGCCACCCGAGGCGGCCACGCCCACCGCGATCGGGGTCTCGTAGCCGGTGCGCCTCTCGGTCAGCTCGCGCGCGCCGCGGCCCAGTTCGGCGTCGAGCAGCCTGCGAAGGCGCGCCGACGAGTCGCGCGGCGCCTCGCCGCCCCCTGCGTCCGCCAGTGCCTGCTCGAGCTCGCTCGGAGAACCGGCCATCCCGGCAGCGTAGGGGTAGCTGCGTGAGCGTCGGCATAACGGGTACGTTCGCCAACGTGAACGAAAAGCTCGTGCGCATCTACCTCCAGGACCACCACGCCGGCTCCACCACCGGTCTCGAACTGGCGCGCCGGATCCACGCCAACAACGAGAGCAACGACTACGGCAAGGCGATGGCGCCGATCGTCGACGAGATCGCCTCGGACAGGAAGGCCCTCGAGGTCGTTATGGATGACCTCGGGTTCGGGTCCGACACGATCAAGGACCTGGGCGCCTGGACACTCGAGAAGGTCGGCCGGCTCAAGATGAACGGGCAGATCACCGGGTACTCGCCGCTCAGCCGCGTGGTCGAGCTCGAGGGCCTGATGACCGGAATCACCGGAAAGATCGGCCTCTGGGTGGCGCTCCTCCAGATCGCCCCGAACGAGCCGCGACTCGACGCAGCCCACCTCGAGCGCCTGCGCGAACGCGGCGAGAGCCAGCGGGTGAAGGTCGAAGAGCTGCGCGAGCGCGCCGCGAGCGAGGCATTCACGGCCTGAGCGCCCCCGCGCTGCCGGGGAAGGGGGACCTATCGCCCAAATCCGCGTATACCGCGGATAATCGCGGTAGGACCCGCCTCGAGGGTCCTCCGTCACTTCTCCGCGAGTACGGCTGAGGACAGCCGCGGGCTAGTCTGCCCGCGTGTCCTGGGAGCCCGAGCTCGAGGAGCTGCGCCGGCGCGAGGAGCTCGCACGGAGGATGGGCGGCGAGGAGAGGGTCGAGCGCCAGCGCGCGTCCGGAAGGCTCACGGTTCGGGAGCGCATCGAGCGGCTGTTCGACGACGGGACGTTCCACGAGACGGGAGCACTGGCCGGCCGCGGGACCTACGACGACGACGGGGAGCTGACCGAGTTCCTGCCCGCCAACACGATCGTCGGGCAGGGCCGCATCGACGGCCGGCGCGCGGTCGTGCAGGGCGACGACTTCACGGTCCGCGGCGGCGCCGCCGACGCCGCGATCTGGGAGAAGGCCGTCTACGCCGAGCGTCTCGCCCACGACCTGCGCCTCCCCCTCGTCCGGCTCGTGGACGGCACGGGCGGCGGCGGGAGCGTCAAGACGCTCGAGCAGATGGGCTTCTCCTACGTGCCGCCACTGCCCGGTTTCGATCTCGTGGTCAAGAACCTGTCGATCGTTCCGGTGGCGGTCGCCGCGCTGGGACCTGTGGCGGGCCTCGGCGCGGCGCGCGTGGTCTGCTCGCACTTCTCGGTGATCGTGAAGGGAACCGCCCAGCTGTTCGTGGCCGGCCCGCCGGTCGTCGCGATGGCGGGAATGGGCGAGGCGCCCGACAAGGAGGAGCTCGGCGGGGCCCGCCTCCAGGCCCGAGCGGGCGCGGTGGACAACGTGGCCGCCGACGAGGACGACGCGCTCGCGCAGCTCAGGCGCTTTCTCTCCTACCTGCCGGACAACGTATGGGAGGCGCCGCCGCTCCTCGACCCCGGCGATCCGGTCGATCGCCGCGAGGACTCGCTCATCTCGATCGTCCCGCGTGACGCACGCCAGCCCTACAAGATGCGCCACGTGCTCGAGGCCGTCCTGGACCGCCGCTCCGTCTTCGAGCTCGGGGCGGCGTTCGGGCGTCCCACGATCACCTGCCTGGCGCGGCTGGGTGGCCGGCCGGTCGGCGTGCTCGCCTCGGACCCCGAGCACTACGGCGGCGGCGTTACGGCCGATGCCGCCGAGAAGACCGCCCGCTTCGTGGACATCTGCGACCAGTTCCACCTGCCGGTGGTGAACTTCGTGGACGTGCCCGGATTCGTGATCGGCACCGACGCGGAGCGCGCCGGCACGATCCGGCGCGGCTCGCGCGGTCTGTTCGCCGCGGTGCAGGCGACGGTCCCGTGGGTGTCGATCCTCGTCCGCAAGGTCTACGGAGTGGCCGGCGCCGGCCACGGCGACGGCTCGCGGCTGAATCTGCGCTTCGCCTGGCCGTCCGGCAACTGGGGCTCTCTGCCGATGGCCGGCGGCCTCGAGGCGGCCTACCGGCGCGAGCTCGAGGCGGCCGAGGACCCAGCGGCGCTGCGCGAGGAGATCGCGGCGCGGCTCGAGGCCGTGACCTCGCCCTTCCGGACCGCGGAGCGCTTCAGCGTCGAGGAGATCATCGATCCCCGTGACACGCGCCCGATCCTGTGCGACTGGGCCGAGCGCGCCCACGAGCTGGTCCGCCACGAGCTCCACAACGGACCGAAGACGCGCGGCCCCCGTCCCTGATATAGTTGCACGCGCAATGAAACTGAACGGCATCCACCACATCACGGCCATCACCGGCGACTCCCAGCGCAACGTGGACTTCTACGTCGGCGTGATGGGCCTTCGGCTCGTCAAGAAGTCGGTCAACCAGGACGACCCGACCGTCTACCACCTCTTCTACGGAGACGAGCACGCCAAGCCCGGGCTCGATCTCACGTTCTTCGAGTACCCCGGCGCCGCGCCCGGCCGCGCTGGCGAGGGGATGGTCCACCGGGTGGTCTGGCGCGTCGGCGCCCCGGACGCGCTCGATTTCTGGAGCGAGCGCCTGGGCGGCGCCGGGATCGAGACCACCCGCGAGGGCAACAACCTGCTCTTTCGCGACCCCGAGGGCCTCGAGCACGAGCTCGTCGTTGCGGACGTTCCGGACGAGCCGCTGATCGCCGAGCACCCCGAGGTGCCGGCGGAGCACGCGCTCCAGGGCTTCCACGCGGTGCGTGCGTTCGCATCGAACCCCGATCGCAGCCGCGGGCTGCTCGAGGAGGGCCTCGGCTTCGAGAGCTCAGGCGAGGGCTGGGAGGCGCGCGGCGACGAGCGCGGCGGGCTCTACTTCTACGACGCCGCCCCCGCCGACCGCCCGATCCAGGGAGCCGGCACGGTGCACCACGTCGCCTGGAACTCAGCCGACGAGGACCACGAGGCCTGGCGCGAGCGCGTTGCCAAGAGCGGCGCCCACCCCACTCAGGTGATCGACCGGCACTACTTCAAGTCGATCTACTTCCGCGAGCCGAGCGGCGTGCTGTTCGAGCTGGCAACCCCCAGCCCGGGCTTCACGATTGACGAGCCGCTCGAGACGCTCGGCGAGAAGCTCTCCATTCCGCCGAAGCTCGAGGAGCTGCGCGAGCAGATCGAGGCGACCGTGCGGCCGCTCGAGAACCCGCGCACGGCCGCTCGCGCACAGAGCCACTAGCAAGTTTCGGGTCCCCGCCGCGTTGTAGGCGGCATGCGTCGATTCGCCGTTCTTGCATGCCTGGCCCTGTTCATCCTCGCTCTGGGAGCGCCGAGCGCGCTCGCACAGTCGGCCACGTCCGGCGAGCACAGCGACAACATGGAGTTCGTCAAGAACCTCCCGTATGAGCTGAAAAACGGCGGGACCAGCAGTTTCGGCACCGACATCGAGTTCGCGGACCTCGGCGGGCGCCGCTACGCGCTCGCCGGCTCGTACAGGAACGGGATGCAGATCGTGGACATCACGAATCCGCGTGACTCGCAGATCGTCGGCGTCTACGACTGCGGCGTGACCCAGGGCGACATCCAGGTCTTCCGCCAGGCGAGCAAGCCGGACCGCACGTTCGTGGCCTACGCCTCCGACACGTTCGGCGACGGCACGTCCACGTGCTACCAGGAGGCCGCGGCGCTCGGATTCGAGGTGAAGAAGTCGGACGGCACTGGCCGCAACGGCACGTTCATCGCGGAGATCACCGACCCGCTCCACCCGGTGACGGTCTCGTTCGTGGACATCACCCAGGGCGCGCACAACCAGACCGTGCACCCGAGCGGCAACTACCTCTACAACTCGAACTCCGACCTGATGACCTCGTTCCAGCCGGCGATCGAGGTCTTCGACATCTCGAACTTCGCCGCGCCGACGAAGGTGAAGGAGCTCGCGCTGCCGACGCGGCCGGGGCTCGGCACCGAGTCGCACGACATCAGCTTCAAGAGCGACGGCTCGCGCGCCTACTCCGCCGCGCTGTCGCAGGGTGTGGTGATCAACACCGAGAACCCCGCCGACCCGACGGTGATCGCGAGCTGGGTGGATCCCGCCATCAACGTCTGGCACGAGGTGGAGCCATACAACGTGCGCGACGCGAGCGGCCGCGAGCGCAACTTCCTGATCGCCGAGGACGAGTTCGCCGGCGCTGCGGGCGGTCCCGTCTGCCCGAGCGGCGGGTTCCACGTGTACGAGATCACGGGCGAGCTCGAGAAGGCGCCCGAGAAGGTCGGCTACTGGAACATCGACGACGCCGGCTTCTCCGGCAACCCGGAGGGCACCTGCACGGCGCACGTGTTCCGCGTCCACCAGGACCAGCAGCTGCTGACCGCGGCGTTCTACAACGGCGGCGTGCGCGTGGTCGACCTGTCAGGGCTCGAGGGCATCTCGCTCGGGAGCAGCCAGCTCGTCGGCGAGGGCATGAAGGAGATCGGCCACTACCGGATGCCGGACGCCGACACGTGGTCGGCCAAGACCCCGGAGATCGATCCCGCAACGGGCGACTTCTACCTGTTCGGCAACGACATCGCGCGGGGGCTCGACATCTACCACTTCGATGGCGACGCGCCCCAGCCCGCCGGCGCAGGCGGCACGTGGATGAACGCGAAGCAGGCGCGCCTGGCGCTGGCGGGCCGGGCCACGCCGGGAGTGGCCGGCACGACGTACATCTGCCTGCTCGACGACTAGCTCTCTAAATTGCCGCCCGGTGCTCTTCACCGGCGGAACGATCCGAACGCTTGACCCGGCTGCCCCCGTCGTGGGGCAGCTGGCCGTTCGCGGACCGTGGGTCGTGGACGACGACAAGGCCGGCGCGGGACTGATCGACCTCGAGGGCCGCTGCGTCCTCCCCGGCTTCACGGACTCGCACGTGCACTTCCCCACGTGGTCGCTCGGGCTGCACCAGGCACGCCTCGAGGGCGCGCGCTCGCTCGACGAGGCGCTCGACCGCGTGGTGGCCGCGCGCGAGCGGGTGGCCCCGGGCGGCTGGCTGCGGGGGCTCGGCTGGCGAGAGGGCGAGTGGACCGAGGCGCCGACGCGCGAGGCGCTCGACGGGGCCGTGCCGGACGTGCCGGTGGCGCTGATGTCGAAGGACTACCACTCGCTCTGGGTGAACAGCGCGGCGCTGGCGCTGGCGGACGCGCCGCTCGAGATGCCCGGCGGCGTGGTCGAGCCGAGCGGCATCCTGCGCGAGAACTCGGCCTGGAACTTCCGCGACCGCTACGTGCGCCCGACCGCCGACGAGATGGTGGAGGCCTCGCGCGAGGGCATGGGCGTGGCGGCGTCGCGGGGAGTGGTGGCGATCCACGACAAGGACGGCTGGCTCGGCGCCTTCGAGGTGTTCGCGCGGCTGCTCGAGGCAGGCGAGCTCGACGTGCGGGTGTGGCAGTCGTTTCCGTGGGACCGGCTCGACGACCTGCGCGGCCTCGGCCTGCGCTCGGGCTTCGGCAACGACATGCTGCGGATGGGCTACCTCAAGGGGTTCATGGACGGCACGCTCGGCTCAGCCACGGCGCGCCTGCTGGACGGCTCCGGCGTGGAGATCAGCTCGCGCGAGATGCTCGAGGACGTGGTCCGGCGAGCCGCCGAGGCTCACTGGCCGGTGGCGGTGCACGCGATCGGCGACGGCGCCAACCGCGCCGCCCTGGACGCCTTCGAGGCCACGCGCGACGCCTGGCAGCCGCGCGGGCTGCGCCCCCGCATCGAACACGCGCAGCTGCTCGACGAGGCGGACGTGTCGCGCTTCGCCGCGCTCGGCGTGGCGGCGTCCGTCCAGTTCAGCCACGCGGCCTCGGACCGCGACCTCGCCGAGCGGCTCTGGGAAGGCCGCCAGGGCGCCTACGCGTACCGCTCGCTGCTCGACGCCGGAACGCTGCTGGCCAATGGCTCGGACGCGCCGGTGGAGGAGCTCGACCCACTGGCGGGCATCGTGGCCGGTGTGCTGCGAACGCTCGACGAGCGCCCGGCGTGGCGCCCGGAGCAGGCGGTGACCGTCGACGAGGCACTGAAGGCGACCTGCGTGGCGCCCGCATGGCTGGAGCACCAGGAGAACCGCCGCGGCCGCCTGCGCCCCGGAATGCTGGCCGACCTCGTGGTGCTGAACCGCGACCCGCTCACCTGCCCCCCCGACGAGCTCCCCGACCTGCACGTGGAGGCCACGATGGTCGGCGGCCGCTGGACCTACGGCGAGCTCTAGCCAGCCCCCCATCGCCGGGATCCCGGCCAGGGGCGCACCTCAATGCTGCCGTTCGCGAGGTCCTAGGTCGCTGCCGCGGGCCTGCGGCGGGCCAGCCACAGCGCCGGCCCTGACACCAGCGCGGCCGCGCCGAGCGCCAGCGCCGCCACACCGAGGGCCTCGAGCGCCACGCCGCCTAGCAGCGCCAGTCCCGCGCCGGTGAGGCCGCTGAGCAGGTCGTTGAACCCGATCAGCCTGCCGCGCTCCGACGGAATTGTGCTGTCCGCCAGCTCGGCGGTGGCGGCCACGAAGGAGAAGTTCCAGCCCAGGCCGAGGCCGAAGAGCGCCACGGCGGTCGCGACCACGCTGTCGATCCACAAGAGCGAGATCACCGACAGCGCCATCACCACGAGGCCGCCCGATAAGGCCACCTGCCTTCCGACCCGGTCGATGATCCGGCCCACCACCAGCACCAGCGCGTACATGCCGATCACGTGCGCCCCGATGATCGGGAAGACGTTGTGGGCGGCGTGATGCTGATGATCGACGACGACCGCGCCGGTGAGCGTCATCACGCCGACCATCACGCCGAAGCTCGCCTGGGCGGCCAACAGCGCGGGAATCACCCCGGGCCGCGCGATGATCTCGCGCAGCGGCACCTGGGTGGCGGGCGGGGGGTCGCCCGTGTGGAGGATCTCCGCGATGCGCTTGGGGTCCGGCCGCACGAGCAGCACCAGGACGAGCGCCACGAGCATGAAGCCGCTCCCGGCGAGCCAGAGCGGCGCGAGCGCGTCGCCGTCGAGGTGCTTGCCGTGGAGCAGCGGGCTGAACACCGCCGGCCCGAGGATCGCTCCGAAGACCGCGCCGAACAGGACGAGCGCGATGCCGTGGGCGCGCCGCTCGCGCGGGTACATGTCGCCCGCCGCGGTCCGGGCGAGCAGCGCCGTGCCGCTCGCCACTCCCACGAGCACGAGGCCGGTCAGCACGAGCACGGCCACCTCGGCGGCGCACCCGATCGCGGCGAACACGCCGCCGACGGCGCCGATCGCGAAGCCCGCGGCGAGCACGGGCACCCGGCCCACCCGGTCCATGGCGCGCCCGGCGAACGGCGCCGTGAGCGCGCCTGACGCGAGCACGATCGCCGGCCCCAGGCCGAGCAGGCCGTCGATGCCGAGCACCTGGACAAGCGTCAGCGAGGCCACCGCCGCCTGAAGCTGCAGCATTCCCGAGTTCGCGGCCAGGGCCGCCGACAGCAGCGCTGTGTTCCGGGCGATCGGGAGGTCGGTCATCGCGGAGCGGGCAGGCTATCGGCCGGTCCGGTAGTGCTTTCCAGCGATGAGGGAGCGCCTGCGCGTCCTGCGCCATCCGGCATTTCGCAACCTGTGGCTCGCCACGAGCACAAGCGTGATGGGCGACGGCATCGTGATCGTCGCGCTGGCACTGTTCGTGACGGACCTGACGGGCAGCGCCACGGACGTTGGGATCGTGCTCGCGGCGCAGATGCTGCCTTTCGTCGCGTTCCTCCTGATCGGCGGCGTGTGGGCGGACCGCCTGCCGCGCGCGCGGCTGATGATCACCACCGACCTGGTACGGATGGCGCTGCACACGCTGCTCGCGATCCTGATCTTCACCGACCAGGTCGAGATCTGGCACCTGGTTGTGATCGAGGCCCTGTTCGGCACCTCCGAGGCCTTCTTCCGCCCGGCGCAAACCGGGCTCTTGCCACGCACCGTCCCCGAGCACGAGATCCAGGAGGCGCAGGCGCTCTCGAACCTCACCGTGAACCTGGCCGAGCTCGTCGGGCCCGCGCTCGCCACCGCGCTCGTGCTCGGCGTCGGGGCCGGCTGGGCGTTCCTGCTCGACGCCGCGACGTTCGGCGTGAGCGCCTGGTTCCTAACGCGCGTGCGCACCGCGGATGTGCCGCCGCCACTGGATGAGCGCCGGACCCTGCTCGCGGAGCTCGCCGAGGGCTTTCACGAGGTGCGCACGCGGGCCTGGCTCTGGGTCACGGTCGTGGTCTTCGCTCTCGCGATCCCGCTCGGGTACGCGCCGCTGTTCGTGCTCGGTCCCACCCTGGCCGAGGACGGCTACGGCACGGCCGCGATCTTCGGAATCCTCACCACGGCCTTCGGTGCCGGCGCTCTCGCGGGCGCGCTGCTTGGCCTGCGCTGGCGGCCGGAGCACCCCATGCGGGCCGCATTCCTGGTGATCGCCGCCTGGCCGTTCATGGTCGTGGCATTCGCCCTGGAGGCGCCCGTGGCGCTTCTGCTTGTGCTCGGGGCGGCCACCGGCGCCGGCTTCGCGCTGTTCGACATCCTCTGGAACACCGCGATGGCCGAGCGCATTCCCCCTCACGCGCTTTCTAGGGCGAGCTCGTACGAGTGGATGGGCTCGCTGATCCTGCTGCCGGTGGGCTTCCTCGCCGCCGGGCCGGCGGCTGAGGCCACGAGTCCGGAGACGGTGCTGGTGGTCGGCGGGATCCTTACCGGGAGCGTCTTGGCTCTGGGACTGATCCCGCGCGAGACGCGCAGCATGCGCCGGCTCGAGCGTGACGGTTCTCACGTGTAACTAATCCGCAGCCTGGAAATACCCCAAATGGATGAAGAAAGAGTCCTGGCTACCCGCGGCGCCCGCCAGCGCCCCCGAGGCGCGCGCCATCGTGCGCGCCGCAGCCTCTGAGCTGCGGCTCGACCGATCCACGACCTGGGACCTGCTGCTGGCCACCACCGAGGCCGTGGCGAACGCGGTCGAGCACGGCAAGCCGTGCGACCCCAGGGGGATCTACCTCGGCCTGGAGGAACGGGACGGCACCATCGGCATCGAGGTGCGCGACTGCGGCGGCTTCCCTGCGGAGCCGCGCACCAGGAAGCCCGATCAGCAGGGTGGCCGCGGGATTCCGATCATCGCCGCGATCATGGACAAGCTGGAAGTTGCGCCCAGCAGGAACATCACACGGGTGCGTTTCGAGAAGCGGCTTGCGACGGCCTAGGCAGCCGGCGCGGCGAGCTCGAACCACACGCGCGTGCGGCCCTCGTGCTCCACGCCCCAGCGCTCGGCCATCGACTCGATCAGGACGAGCCCCCAGCCGCCCTCCTCGTCGAGTGGCTTATCGCGCGGGGTGTGGTCGAACCCGATCCCCGGATCGGTGACCTGAACCATCACGCCGCCGTCGTCCCGAGCGCCCAGCTCGAGCTCGATCACGCCGTCCTCGCCGGCGCCGCCGTGGCGCACGGCGTTGTTCACGAGCTCACAGACCAGCAGGAGCAGAGTGCTCTCGAGCTCCGACGGGAGCCACGACGCGGCGCTCTCGATCCAGGAGCGAGCGCGCTCGGGTGCCCTCGTGCCACCCGCGATAGCGATCCGCAGTCGCTTCCGCGTGCTGGTGAGGGGAGGCTGTAGGTGTAGTGCCTGGGAGGAGTAAGCCATGGGGGAGGGCGCCCCGGAGGGGGACGGCCCGGGTCTGGGTCCACTCCCCGCGTCGGCGTTCTGGGCCTGGCGCTTTAGCGCTGCAACCGTGGATGTGGCCGCCTGTATGAGGAAAAAGCCCCGGTCGCGCCTAGGGCCGCAATACGATGGTCTCCGAGCAGATGAAGGTCGAAGACACCGAGCAGGCGCTGACCGAGGCCGTGTGTTCGCGGGTGCGCGAGCAGCTCGGCTCGGTCGATGCCGATCTCGCCGAGGCCTTCGCGCGTCAGCTCTACCGCTGGGTCGCGGCCGAGGACGTGGCCGAACGCGACCCGCTCGACCTGTACGGGCTTGCGCTCGGGCACTTCAACTTCGCCCGTGAGCGTGCTCCCGGCACCCCGAAGGTTCGTGTCTACAACCCGCACTTCGAGGAGCACGGCTGGCAGTCCACCCACACCGCGGTCGAGATCGTGACGGACGACATGCCGTTCCTGATCGACTCGGTGAGCATGGAGCTGAACCGGCGCGGGTTCGGCGTCCACCTGATCATCCACCCGGTGCTGGGCGTGCGCCGCGACGACGACGGCGAGCTGCTCGAGATCCTCCCCCAGCCTCCCAGCGAGACGCCCGAGGAGGGCGTGCTGGCCGAGTCCGTGATCCACGCCGAGGTGGCGAGGCAGACCGAGCCGGCGAAGCTGCGCGAGCTGGAGCTTCACCTGGAGCGCGTGATCGCAGAGGTGCGCGCGGCCGTGGAGGACTGGGCGGCCATGCGCAGCGAGGCGCTCGACGTGGCGGCGGAGGTTCGAAGCGCTCACTCGCCGGAGAGCAGCGAGGAGACCGTGGCCTTCCTCGAGTGGCTCGAGGCGCACAACTTCACCTTCCTCGGATACCGCGAGTACGACGCGGACGGCCCCAAGGGCCCGGGCCTCGGCATCCTGCGCGGGCCGCTCGAGGGCGAGGACGCCGGCCCGTCCCCCGCTCCACGTCTCCTCACTCTGACGAAGGCGAACTCGCGCGCCACCGTGCACCGGCCGTCGTACCTCGACTACGTGGGCGTGAAGCGCTTCGACGCCGACGGCAACGTGACCGGCGAGCGGCGCTTCCTCGGGCTCTACACGCACACGGCCTACCGCGCGAGCCCGACCGAGATCCCGATCCTCCGGCGGAGGGTCGCCGCAGTGCTGGAGCGCGCGGGTTTCCCCCGGGGCAGCCACAACGAGAAGGCTCTGCTCGAGATCCTCGACACCTACCCGCGCGACGAGCTGTTCCAGATCTCGACGGACGAGCTGTTCGACGTGGCGATGGGGATCCTCCACCTCGGCGAGCGCCAGCGGCTGCGGCTGTTCGCGCGCCGCGACCCCTTCGGCCGCTTCTTCTCGCTGCTCGTGTTCGTGCCCCGCGACCGCTTCAACACCGAGAACCGCCGCCGCATCGAGGCGATTCTCCGGAACGCAACCAGTGCCGCGAGCATCGACTACACGACGCGCGTGTCCGAGTCCGTCCTCGTCCGGCTCCACTTCGTGGCGTACGTGGAGCCCGGCCGAATGCCGACCTTCGACGCGCGCGAGGTCGAGATGATGCTCGTGGCCGCCACGCGCTCCTGGGCCGATGACCTCCAGGAGGCGCTCATCGAGGATCTCGGCGAGGAGCAGGGCGGCGAGCTGTTCCGCCGCTACGCGGATGCCTTTCCGGCCGGCTACAGGGCCGACTGGGTGGCGCGCTCCGCGCTCGCGGACATCGTGCACATCGAGGAGCTGCCGAAGCACGAGGGGCTCGGCATCAGCCTCTACCGCCCGCTCGAGGCCGGACCGCGAATGCTGCGGGCGAAGCTGTTCCGGGCCGGCCGCGCGCTCACGCTCTCCGACGTGCTGCCGCTGTTCGAGAACATGGGCGTGGAGGTCGCGGACGAGCGCCCGTACGCGATCGTCCCAAGCGGCGCCGACGGCGTCTGGATCTACGACTTCGGCCTAACCTATCCGGGCGCGGGCGATCTCGATGCCGACGGCGTCCGCGACAGCTTCCAGGACGCGTTCGTACGCGCCTGGCGCGGCGAGGTCGAGAACGACGGCTACAACCGCCTGGTGCTCGGCGCCGCGCTCACGTGGCGCGAGATCACCGTGCTGCGGGCGATAGGCAAGTACCTGCGCCAGGCCCGCCTCACGTTCAGCGACCGCTACGTGGAGCTGGCGCTGGTGGCGCACCCGGAGATCGCGCGGCTGATGGTGGCTCTGTTCCAGGCGCGCTTCGACCCGCGGCGCACCGACCGCGAGGACGCCGAGGAGGTTGCGGAGCGGATCGAGAAGGCGATCGACGCCGTCGAGAGCCTCGACCAGGACCAGATCCTGCGCATGTTCCTCGACGTGATCCGGGCCATGCTGCGCACGAACTACTTCCACACGGGCCCGAGCGAGCACGCGCCGCACCTGTCGTTCAAGCTCGACCCGTCGGAGCTGCGCTGGCTGCCGCAGCCCCGGCCCCGCTTCGAGATCTTCGTCTACTCGCCGCGCACCGAGGGCGTCCATCTGCGCGGCGGGCCCGTCGCCCGCGGCGGGATCCGGTGGTCGGACCGCCGTGAGGACTTCCGCACCGAGGTGCTCGGCCTGATGAAGGCCCAGATGGTGAAGAACGCGGTGATCGTGCCCGTGGGCGCAAAGGGCGGGTTCGTCGTGAAGCAGCCGCCCACCAGGCGCGACGACCTTCCCGAAGAGGTGGTGGCCTGCTACCAGACCTTCATCCGCGGGCTGCTCGACCTGACCGACGACATCGAGGGCGGCGAGGTCGTGCCGCACCCCGGGATCGTGCGCTACGACGGCGACGACCCCTACCTCGTGGTGGCCGCGGACAAGGGCACCGCCTCCTTCTCGGACATCGCCAACGGAATCGCCCTCGAGGAGGGCTTCTGGCTCGGCGACGCGTTCGCCTCGGGCGGCTCGACCGGCTACGACCACAAGAAAATGGGGATCACCGCGCGCGGCGCCTGGGAGTCGGTGAAGCGCCACTTCCGCGAGCTGGGACGCGACATCCAAACCGAGGACTTCACCGTAGTCGGCATCGGGGACATGTCCGGCGACGTGTTCGGCAACGGAATGCTGCTCTCACCCCACATCCGGCTCGTCGGCGCGTTCAACCACCGGCACGTGTTCATCGACCCCGATCCGGACCGCGAGCGGAGCTTCGAGGAGCGCCGGCGGTTGTTCGACCTGCCCGGGTCCTCGTGGGCGGACTACGACACGGAGGCGATCTCTCCAGGAGGCGGCGTCTACGAGCGCACTGCCAAGTCGATTCCGCTCTCCGAGGAGGCGCGAACCGCGCTCGGGATCGAGGACGAGGCCCTGAAGCCGAACGAGCTGATCCAGGCGCTCCTGCGCGCCCCCGTGGATCTGCTCTGGAACGGCGGCATAGGCACGTACGTGAAGGCCAGCTCGGAGACGCACGCCGATGCCGGCGACAAGGCCAACGACGCGGTTCGGGTGAACGGCTCCGAGCTGCGTACGCAGGTTGTCGGCGAGGGCGGCAACCTCGGCGTGACGCAGGCCGGGCGCGTGGAGTACGCCCTCGAGGGCGGGCGCGTGAACACGGACGCGATCGACAACTCGGGCGGGGTGGACTGCTCGGACCGCGAGGTGAACATCAAGATCCTGCTGGACGCCGTGGTCGAGTCCGGCGACCTCACCGAGAAGCAGCGCAACGCGCTGCTCGTGGAGATGACCGACGACGTGGCCGCCCTTGTGCTCCAGGACAACTACGAGCAGGCCGAGACGCTGAGCCTCGCGGAGGCGAACGCGTCGAGCATGTTCGACGTCCACGAGCGCTTCCTGCGCTTCCTCGAGACGCGCCGCAACCTCAACCGCGAGCTCGAGGCGTTGCCGAACGACGACGTGATCGCCGAGCGCAAGCGCGAGCACGGCGGGCTCACGCGGCCGGAGCTGGCCGTGCTGCTGGCGTACAGCAAGATTGACCTCTACGACGCCCTGCTCGACTCGGACGTGCCCGAGGACCCGTATCTGTCGGCCGAGCTGGAGCGCTACTTCCCACCGCCGATCCCCGAGCGCTTCGGCGAGCAGATGCGCGCGCATCGCCTCGGGCGCCAGATCGTGGCGACCCAGGTGGTGAACAACGTGCTGCACGGCGGCGGCACGACCTTCGCCTTCCGCCTGCACGAGGAGACCGGCGCGCCGGCATCGCAGATCGCCCGCGCGTACGCGTGCGCGCGCGAGATCTTCGAGATGCGGCCGCTGTGGAAGGAGATCGAGGCGCTCGACACGCGCTGCGACAGCGCAGTGCAGATCGTCCTCCTGCTCGAGGGCCGCCGCCTTGTCGAGCGCGCGTCGCGCTGGCTGCTCGGCAACCGGCCGCGACAGCTCGACATCGCGTCGACCGTCCGGCACTTCCGCCCGGGTGCGATGGCGCTCTACGCGTCGATCACGCGGCTACTCGCGCCCGAGGACGCCGAGCCGCTCGCCCGCCGTGCCGACGAGCTGCGCGAGCGCGGCGTGCCCGAGGACCTCGCCACGCGGGTCGCGGCGCTGCCGATCATGTTCTCGGCCCTCGACATCGTGACCGTTGCGGACGAGCTCGAGCTGGACGCGGAGCGGGTGGCCGCGGTCCACTTCCGCCTCGGCAGCCGCCTCGGGCTCCACTGGCTTCGAGACCAGATCGTGGCGCTCCCCCGCGACGACCGCTGGCGCGCCCGCGCACGCGCCGCCCTCCGCGACGACCTCTACGCGCTCCACCGCGAGCTCACGTGCGAGGTGCTGCGCTCGGCGCCCGCCGGCATCGAGCCTGACGAGCTCGTGGACTCGTGGATCGAGGCCAACCCCGCCTCGGGACGGATGCTCCAGACGCTCGGCGACATCCGCGGCGGGCAGAGCTACGACCTCACGACGCTGCCCGTTGCGGTGCGCGAGGTGCGCAACCTGATCGGCGGCTAGGCGGCGCCGGTGAGCTCTTCGCTCACCTGCCAGAGCCGGCGCGCGGTGTCCTCGTCGCGTGCGCGGCCGTTCGGCGAGACGATCGTCGGATGCCCGCGCTGCTCGCTCGGGCCGTCCGGACCCACGTAGGTGCCGCCCTCGAGGCCGGGCTCGGTGGCCGCGAACAGCGTGGGAAGGGCTCCCATCTCCTCGCTCTGCGCGACGAGCTTGTTCGAGACCTTCATTACCATGCGATCGATCATCGGCGGCGACGCGCTCTGGAGGTTCGTGGCCGCATAGCCGGGGTGCGCAGCGAGGCTCTTCACGGTCGAGTCCGCCCGGCGCAGGCGGCGGTCGAGCTCCAGGGCGAAGAGCAGGTTCGCCAGCTTCGACTGCCCGTACGCGCGCCAGCGAAAGTAGTAACGGTCCCCGTCGAGGTTGTCGAAGGAGATCCGGCCGATCTTGTGCGCGGTGCTCGAGAGCGTGACGACCCGGGCGTCCTCGCGGCCCTCCATCGAGTCCAGCAGCTGCGTGGTGAGGAGGAAGTGGCCGAGGTGGTTGGTGCCGAACTGGAGCTCGAAGCCCTCGACCGTCCGGCGTCGCGGCGGCGCCATCACGCCGGCGTTGTTGATCAGCAGGTCGAGGCCGTCGTGGGTGGCCCTGTGGCGCTCCGCGAAGCCGCGCACCGACTCGAGGCTCGCGAGGTCGAGCTCCTCGAGCTGCACCTGAGCGTCCGGCGCCGCGGCTCGTATCTGCTCCACCGCGGCGTGGCCCTTGTCGAGGTTCCGGCAGGCCATCACCACAGCGGCGCCTGCGCGCGCCAGCTCCCGCGCCGTGACCAGCCCGAGCCCGCTGTTCGCGCCCGTGACCACCGCGTTGCGCCCGGACTGGTCCGGGATGTCCTCGGCGGTCCACCCTCCTGCCATTGCCGCAAGCTAACAGGAGTCAACTGGTCTAGACCAGTGTGCTAGCGTGCCAGCGCGTTCCAGTCCACAGGGAGGAGAGACGGGATGAGGTTTTTCAGCAGCTGGCTCCGCGCCCTCGGCGCATTCTCAGCCGCTCTGATCATCGCAGCGGGCCTCGTCGCCTGCGGCGACGACAGCGACAGCGGTGACGGAGGTGACTCCGGCAGCAGCGGCGGCGGGAAGATCGCCCTGCTCCTGCCCGAGACCAAGACGACGCGCTACGAGGAGCAGGACCGGCCGAACTTCGAGCGGCGCGTGAAGGAGCTCTGCAAGGACTGCGAGGTGATCTACTCGAACGCCAACCAGGACCCGGCGAAGCAGCAGCAGCAGGCGGAGGCCGCCATCACCAAGGGCGCCAAGGTCATCGTGATCAGCGCCGTCGACGTGGCGTCGGCTGGAGCGATCGTCCAGCGCGCCGCCCAGTCCGACGTGAAGGTGATCGCGTACGGCCGGTTGATCCCGGATGCGGAGATCGACTACTACGTGTCGATCGATCCGTTCAAGGTGGGTCAGCAGCAGGCGGAGGTGCAGATGGAGGCGCTCCAGAAGTCCGGCGCGAGCGGTCCGAAGGTGGTCATGATCAACGGGGCACCCACCGACAGCAACGCCAAGCCCTACAAGGACGGCGCCGCTCAGGTTCTGAAGGAGAAGGGCGCGCAGGTCGTGAAGAGCTACGACACTCCGGACTGGAGCCCCGACAAGGCGCAGCAGGAGATGGAGGGGTCGCTCACCTCGCTCGGCAAGGACGGCTTCGACGCGGTCTACGTGGCCAACGACGGCATGGCGGGAGGTGCGATCGCGGCACTGAAGGGGGCCGGCATCGATCCGGCGAGCCGCTTCGTGACCGGCCAGGACGCCGAGCTGGCTGGCGTGCAGCGCATCCTCACCGGCGAGCAGCTGATGACCGTCTACCAACCGATCATCCAGATCGCGGAGACGGCCGCAGAGCTCGCGGTGCCGATCGCCCAGGGCGAGGACCCGCCGGCCGACCTCGCGAGCGAGAAGGTCGACAACGGCGCGAAGCAGGTGCCGTCGAGCCTGCTCGACACGATCGCGATTCAGAAGGACAACATCGAGAGCACGTTGATCAAGGACGGTTTCCTCGACGTCGGCGACATCTGCACCGCCGCGTACAAGGCGGCCTGCAAGGAGGCCGGCTTGCAGTGACGCCGGCGCTCGCGGTCGACGCCGGCCAGACGGAGATACGGGTCGCGCTCGCAGGTGAGCGCGACCCGCGTCCGGTCGCTCGCGCGCCGGGGGTGCAGCGCATGGACGGCGCTGCTGTGGGCGCCGACCATGTGGCCGACGCACTGTTCGCCGCGCTGGACGCACTCGGCCCGCTGCCGGCCGTCGAGGCGATCGGTGTCGGGCTGTCTGGTTTCGAAGCCGCGGGGCAGGAGGGCGTGGAACAGATCGGTGAGCGGCTCCGCGCGCGGATCGGCGTCGCCCGGGTGACGATCGCAAGCGACGGCGTGACCTCCCTGCTCGGCGCACTCGGTGAGAGCCTCGGTGCGGTCGTGGCGGGCGGCACCGGGACCGTCTGCGTCGCGCGTGGATCGCGGCGCTGGACGAAGGTGGACGGCTGGGGATCTCTCCTCGGTGACGACGGCAGCGCCTTCGCGATCGGCCGCAGCGGGCTGAACGCAGGACTGCGCGAGCTCGACGGCCGGGGCGGCTCGGCGGCCCTGCTCGCCGCGGCGGCGGAGCGCTTCGGCGACCCGGCCGGCATCGCCGAGGGGATCTACCGGTCGGAGGTGCCCACGCGCGCGGTCGCGAGCTTCGCCCGGGACGTGGCGCGGGTGGCAGCGGACGGCGACGGGACCGCGCGCTCGATCCTCGAGGCGGCGGGCCGCGAGCTGGCGCTCACCGCGTGCGCAGCGCTGGAGCGCGCATTGGACCCGGAAGACGAGGCCGCGGTGTCGTACTCGGGGAGCGTCTTCGCCACGGGCTCGCCGCTCATCGACGCCTTCTCCGCCGAGCTCGCGAGGATGCGCCCCGACGCGAAGCTCTTGGCGCCCGCGGGCGACGCCCTCGCCGGCGCGGCGCTGCTCGCGGAGCATGGCCCGGAGCTCATGCAGGACCCCGAGATGCTCTGGAGCAGCTCGTGAGCCTCGACGCCCTCCGCGGACGCCTGGTGGTGTCGGTACAGGCAGCGCCCGGCACCCCGCTCGCGAGCCCCGAGATGATGAGCGCCATCGCGCGCGCGGCGGAGCTCGGCGGCGCCGCGGGCATCCGGGCCGAGGGTCCGGCCGACATCCGCGCCATCAAGGGCGCCGTGAGCGTTCCGGTGATCGGCCTGATCAAGCGGGACATGCCCGACTCGCCGGTCCGGATCACGCCTAGCCTCGACGACGCGCGCGCGGTGGCGAACGCCGGTGCCGACGTGGTGGCGCTGGACGCGACGCTCCGCACCCGGCCCGGCGGATTGGCCACCCACGACTTCGTCGCGGCGCTTGCGGCCGAGCTCGAGACTGCCGCTGCTCGGAGATGTCGACTCGCTCGAGGCCGCCGTGGCCGCGCGGGCCGCCGGGGCAGACGCGGTGGCCACGACGCTCTCGGGCTACACCGGCGAGGGCGGCGTGCCCGAGCGACCGGACCTCGAGCTCGTGGAGCGCCTCGCGGGCGAGCTCGACTGCCCGGTGCTCGCAGAGGGCCGCTACTCCACTCCAGACGACGTGGCGGCGGCCTTCGAAGCGGGCGCCTTCGCCGTCGTCGTGGGCACGGCGATCACCGACCCGACGACGCTCACGCGGCGGCTCGCCCACGCCGCCGAGCGCTCGAGGACCCATGGCACGCCGCGCTGAGAAGCCGGAGGACGGGTCGCTGCCGAGACGGCTTCCGGCCGACGGCCCCAAGGGCCGCGCGCTGCGCGAGATTCTCGAGGCGCTTGTGGCGGAGCAGGCGCCCGGTTCGGCACTGCCGTCGGAGCGTGAGCTGGCCGAGCGCTTCGGCCTCGCCCGCATGACGGTCCGCGGCGAGATCGAGCGGCTCAGCGCGGAGGGGCTGCTCTACCGCCTGCACGGGCGCGGCACCTTCGTCGCCGAGCCGCGCGTGGCCCAGGCCGTCACGTTCAGCTCGTTCAGCGAGGACATGCGGGCGCGAGGGGTCGAGCCGGGCTCGATCGTGCGCTCCCAGGACTCGACCGAGGCGGACGGGTTCCTGGCAGGGGTGCTGTCCGTTGCGCCCGGTGCCCCGCTCCTGCGCATCGACCGGGTCCGCACCGCCGACGAGCGGCCGATGGCGGTCGAGCTGGCCTTTCTCCCGGCCGAGCGGTTTCCCGGCGTCGACGCCGTCGACTTCACCGATGCGTCCCTGTTCGAGGTGCTCGCCGGGCGCTTCGGCGTTCGCCTCCGCGATGCGGACCAGCGCGTCGTGGCGGTGCCGATCGAGAGCGACGACGCGATCGCGCTCGAGGTCGACGAGGGTGCTCCGGGACTGCGCTTCTACACGCTCGCCCGCGACGAGGAGGGCACGCCGGTGTACTACGCAACCTCGCTCTTCCCGGGTGATCGCTACGAGGTCGAGCTGAGGCAGACGAGACCGGAGCCGGGGCCGCGATGAGCGCCAGCCTGATGGAGCAGGACATGGCCGAGCAGCCTGCGGTGCTCGCCGCGCTCGCCGGACGGCGGGAGGAGATCGTCGAGTCGCTGGCCGGACCCGCGCCCGCTGGAATCGTGATCGTCGCGCGGGGGTCGTCGGACCACGCCGGGATCTTCGGGCGCTATCTGCTGGAGGTCGCCACCGGGCTGCCGGTTGCGCTAGCCGCCCCGAGCCTCCAGACCCTGTACGGCGTGCGGCCGCGCGTGGATGGCTGGCTCGCCGTCGCCGTCAGCCAGTCCGGGCGCACCCCGGAGATCGCGACAGTCCTCGAGCGCTTCAGGGACGCCGGCGCCCGCGCGGTGGCCGTGACGAACGATCCAGACAGCCCGCTCGCGCGCGCCGCTTCCGTACACGTCTCGCTCGATGCGGGCGAGGAGCGCTCCGTCCCGGCCACGAAGACGTTCACCGCCCAGCTCGCAGCGATGGCGCTGGTGGCGGAGGCGCTCGGATCCGTGCCGCTTGGCGCCGCCGACTGGGAGCGCCTGCCCGGCGTGGTCGAGGAGGTCCTCGCCGACCAGGCGCCCGCCAGGGAGGTGGCGGAGCAGCTCGAGGGCGTCGACGAGCTCGCATGCGTCGGACGCGGCTACCTCATGTGCGTGGCGCTCGAGACCGCGCTCAAGCTGCGCGAGGCGGCGGGGGTGCGAGCCGAGGGCTGGTCCGCGGCGGACTTCCGCCACGGGCCGCTGACCGTTGCGGGCCCGGGCCTTCCGACGCTCGCGGTGAGCGCCGCGGGTCCGGCTGCCGCCGACGTGTCGGAGCTGGCCGAGCAGCTCGCGGGCGGCGGCGCGCCCGTCCTTCGCATGAGCGACGACGCGAGCGCCTCCCTCCCATTCCCCGGCGGGCTGCCCGAGCCGCTCGCCGCGATCCCGGCCACCGTCCGGGCTCAGCAGCTGGCGCTGGCGCTCGCCCTGCGCCGCGGAGTCGACCCGGACCGCCCCCCGGGCCTCGCGAAGATCACGCGAACGGCCTGAACGCGGCTAACGGGCGGCGAACGCCTCCTGGCCGCCCACCAGCGTCCGCTCGACCTCGAGCTCGTCGTTCAGGACCGCGACGTTGGCCGCCACTCCGGGGCGAAGCACGCCGAGGTCCTCGCGGCCGAGCAGGCGCGCCGGGGCGGTGGAGGCGGCATGGACCGCATCCGCGAGCGCGGCGCCTGACGCGACGAGGTTGCGAACGGCGGCATCCATCGTGAGCACGCTGCCGGCGAGCGTTCCGTCGGAGAGGCGGACCGCGCCGTCGTCGACGTGTACCTCTCGATCTCCGAGCCGGTAGCTGCCGGGCGGCATGCCCGCGGCCTCTACCGCGTCGGTCACGAGGCAGAAGCGGCCGCCCGCCGCGAGGAACACACCGAGCGCGGACTCCGGGGCCAGGTGGACGCCGTCGACGATCGCCTGGACCCACACGTCCGGACGCACGAGCGCCACGCCCGCCGGGCCGGGATCGCGAGGGCGCCAGCGCCGGTGGGCGTTGTGAACGTGGGTGATCGCGCTCGCACCCCTGTCAAAGGCGGCGTGCGCGGTGGCGGCGTCGGCATCGGAATGCCCAACCGAGACGATGATGCCACGACCCGCCAGGCGCTCCACGAGCTCGAGCCCGCCGTCGAGCTCCGGTGCCAGAGTCACCATTGTTACGGGACCCGCTTCGCAGAGCCGGTCCGCCAGCTCCGGGTCGGGCTCGAGCAGGTTCGCGGGATCGTGCGCCCCGGGCCACTCCCTGGACAGGAACGGCCCCTCGAGGTGCACGCCCAGCACGCGCGCCCCGCCGTCGGGCGCGACCATCGCGGCCGCCGCGGCAGCCAGAGCCGCGTCGTAGGCGTCCGGCGGAGAGGACACCAGAGTCGGCTGGTAGGCCACCACGCCCACGGCGGCGAGCGCCTCGGCGGCGCGTGCGTGGCCGTCGGCGTCAGTGGTGAGGAAGTCCACGCCGGCTATCCCGTTGATGTGGGCGTCCACGAACCCGGGCACCGCAACGCCACGGCCGCCGTCGCCGGCCAGGCCGACCGCCGTCACCGAATCGCCGTCGATAGTCACGTCGCCGTCGATGAGCGTCCCGTCGACGAGCGCGGCGCTCACCCCGAGCCGCACGCATACCTCCCTGGTCTAGACCAGCACCATTATTGCTGGCGCGTACACGCTAGGGCCGGACGCGTATCAGCGTGCTCGCCCGCACGAAGACGGTGGAGCCGTCCTTGCCGCTCTCGCAGCGCATCCGGGCCACCAGCCGCCAACGGCCCGGACCGACGTTCTTGTTCCTCGGAATCCAGCGGAAGCTGAAGCGGCCGCTGTCGCTCACGTGACGTTGGGCGATCGGCGCCGAGTTCTGAGCGCTGACCACGGAGACCCGCACAGTTCGCGAGCAGAACTCGATCACCGGCCAGCCGCGGCCGCGCACGGTCTGGACGTCGGTGCGGTCGACTCGGATTGGGTCGGCGGTGATCCTCGGGGCGCCCGGGGCTGCGCCGGCTACGCCGGCGGCGGTGGCCAGCGATGCGATCACGGCTGCGGTGAGGGCGGTGGCGGCGCGCATGGGGCGATGGTCCCACAGCCGCGCCGAAGTGCTGCTCCTCAGAAGCCGCGGTGCGTGCCCGGTGGTGGGCTCTCCCAGCGCGTTGCGAAGCGCGCGTAGCTGAGCGCGCGTGGCGCGTACCAGGCGATCGGGCGGCCCTGGCAGGCCTGGGCGTAGCCGGGGCGGTTGATCCAGAGGTATGCGTCGACCATCGGATGCGACGTGCTCGTGGTGGGCGGGATGCCGAGCCCGCGGCGGCTCGGATTGCACCACACGTTGATGCGGCGGCCGTTCGCGGCCCGGTAGTGGATCGGGCCGCGGCCGTTCTCCGCGGTGTTGACGATGAAGGGCTTGCCGCCCACGTGGCGCGAGATGTCGAGGCCGTGGCGGATGTTGTTGCGCGTCCAGTCGAAGTGGGTCGCGTTCAGCATGAAGCCGCGCACCCGTGCGATTCCGATGGCGCGGAGCTGGCGCGCCGTTCGGCGTGCCGGCTCCCAGTCGGAGGCGCCCGCCTCCAGGTAGATGGTCGCGCCCGGCAGCCGTGAGAGCTTCGTGACCCCGTAGCGGAGCAGGCGGATGCGGTCGTCCCGCCGGCTGCGGGCGTGACAGTCGATCGTGCCGAGCGAGTCGGGCTCGAATGCGATCACCACGCGAGCGCCTCCGATCGCGCGGGCGAGCCGGCGATACCACGCTCTCGTGCGTGCGTCCTCAGCCGACCCGCCGCCGGTATAGCCCGGCCCGCAGCCGCTCGACTCTGCCCGCAACACCGTGAACACGGGCACCGCGCCCTGGCGCCGTGCGGCGCGGATCCGCCGGCGCACCTTGTGCTTGAAGTTCGGGCGCGTGAAGCGGCCGAGCCAGAGCGCCCTCGGCTCCCGCGCAATCTTCCAGACGAGCGCAGCCTTGTGCCGCTGGCCCGTGCGGCGGTAGACCCGCCACTGGTGCCAGGAGGGCGACCTGTGGTCCACGAACAGGCGCACCCCGGCCAGCGGGTTCCCCTCCTGGGCGGCGGCGGGCTGGGTGCTCACTGCGAGCGCGGCAGCGCACGCGAGCAGCGCTGCGAGCGCGAGACGTCGATTCGGCATGCGAAGACGTGGGTCGGGTTCCCTGCGAAGCGCCGCAGGCTAACGAGACCATCGGTGGCGCTTGCACGGACACGCACAAGCGCCCAGGTTCAGGTGCAGAGTTCGTGCGCTGCAGCCACCAGCCCGTCGCTGCAGGCATCGACGCTGGCGAGGTCGACCCACTCGTCCACCGCGTGGGCGCCCCAGCCGCCGGGGCCGAACACGACCGTGGGGATTCCGGCCGCCTGGGTGAGCGCCGCATCCATCCAGTACGTCTCGCCGTAGACCTCCGCCGGCTGTCCGGTGACGGCTGCGGCCGCGCGGCTCACCGCCTTCACCACCTCGGCGTCCGGATCGACGGCGAACGGCGGGCGCACAAGGCCCATCCGCAGCTCGGCTCCCTCGATGCCGTCGATCAGCGCCTCGCATTCGCGCTGAAAGTGGTCGGCGCTCTCGCCCGGGGCGGTCCGGCGCTCGAGCGCGAGCCGGCAGCGAGCGGGATAGCTCGACAGCTCCTGCCCACCCTCGATCAGCGAGGCATGCACCGACCCCGGGCCGACCAGCTCGTGCCCCGGCGCGTCGTCGAGGGCGGACTGGAGCTCGGCCAGCCGAGCGAGCGCGGGCGCCATTCGGGTGATCGCGTCCACGCCCTCGGCGGGCCGCGAGCCGTGCGCGGCGCGGCCCTCGGTCTCGATCTCAGCCCAGACGAACCCCTTGTGCGCCACGCACACGCGCAGCCCGGTCGGCTCGGTCACGATCGCGGCGTCCGCGCGCCGGCTGCTCAGGACCGACTGCACGCCGATGCTCGCGTACTCCTCGTCGGCAACGGCGGTCACGATCACGTCCCCGGAGAGATCGTCCGCCGCCAGTCGCCGCGCGGCGAGCATGCAGGCCGCGAGGCTGCCCTTCATGTCGTAGGCGCCGCGACCGTAGAGGCGGCCGTCGCGAATCTCGGGCTCGAACGGGCGCTCCATCCCCTCCACGCCCACCGTGTCCATGTGCGCGTTCAGCATCAGCGAGGCGCCGCCGCCGCTTCCACGGGCCACTGCAACCACGCTGGGGCGGCCCGGCGCCGCCTCGTCGAGCTCGACCTCGAGCCCCGCCTCGCGCAGCCAGCCGGCCACGAAGTCGGCGATCTCGGCCTCCCCCGCCCCGCCAGCCACCAGGTCCGGGTTCACCGAGTCGATGGCCACGAGCGCCGCCACCAGCTCCTCGGAGCGCACGGGCTAGGCCACTACGCGGAGGTGCCGGAACGGCCGGGCCCTGAGCTCGCGCGCGACGGCGTCCACGAGGCGCTCCTCGTCGCGCACCTGGCCGTCGGTGACCGCGTCGATCAGGCTGCGCTTGCGCTGGAGCAGCTCGGCCATCGTCTCGTCGATGGTGTCCGGCGCGAGCAGGTACCAGGCGGTCACGGCGCTGTCCTGGCCGATGCGGTGCAGTCGGTCCTCGGCCTGGTCGTGGCGCGCCGGCGTCCAGTCGAGCTCGAGGAACGCCACGTTCGACGCGCGCGTGAGCGTGATGCCCTGCGAGGCCGCCTTCAGCGAGCACACGATCAGCTGGGGGCCGTCCTCGCTCTGGAACGCGTCCACGGCGTTCTGGCGCTTCTGGGAGGAGTCCGCGCCCAGGATGTGGGCGGCATTCGGGAAGCGCTCCATCACCGCCTTCTGCGTGGCGATGTGCTCGGCGAACACCACGAGCGGCTCGCCCGACTCGAGGAAGTCCGCGATCCAGGCGAGCGCGGTGGGCAGCTTGCCGCGCGCGGCGAGCTGACGGAGGTGGTTGAGGCGCACCAGCTGCTCGGCGCGGAGCGCGGCGGCTACCTTGGCGTCGATCGAGCGGAGGTCGAGCGGGAGCGTCTGAAGCCAGGCGATCACGTCGCGCTCAGCCAGCCGGTACTCGTGCTCGTTCGAGAGCAGCACCGGCACGGTGTCCTGGCTCTTGGCGGGGAGCTGCGGAAGGACCTGCTTCTTCGTGCGCCGCACGTAGCAGTGCGCGCGCAGGTTCCAGTGCAGGCGGTCGTCGCTGCCCGCGGCTCGGAAGCGGCGGGTGAGCCGTGCGCCGCTGCCGAAGTCGCGCAGGCGGCCGAGCACGCGCAGCTGGGACACGAGCTCCTCCGCGCGGTTCAGGATCGGCGTTCCTGTGAGCCCGAGCCGCAGGGCGTCCTCGGGCAGGCGCCCGGCCAGCTCCAGCGCGGCCTTCGTGCGGGCGGCGCGCGCGTTCTTCACGTAGTGCGACTCGTCGAGGATCAGCGCGCGCGGCTCGAGCGACGCGAGCGTCTCTGAGTGCCAGTCGAGGATGTCGTAGTTGAGCACCACGATGTTCGCCTCGCGGGTCTCGTCGGTCCACGTAGCGTCGGTCCGGCCCTCGAGCACGGCGACGCTGCGGTGCGGCAACCACTTCTGCGTCTCGCGCTCCCACATGAGCTTCATGCTGGCCGGGCACACGACCACCGTCGGGAACGCCTCGTCCGCCTCGATCGTCGCCAGCGCCTGGACGGTCTTGCCGAGGCCCTGCTCGTCGGCGATGAACGTGCGCCTGCGCTCCAGGGCGTAGCGAACGCCGGCGCGCTGGAAGGGGTGCAGCTCGCCACCGAGCGGGAGATCCTGAAGCTCCGCGTCGTCGGCATACGAGAGCGCGACGGTCTCCGAAGCGCGCACGTGTTCCGCCACCAGCTCCTCGATCAGCTCCTGCGCCGGCTCCTCCACGTGCACGCGCGGGTGGGCCTTCACGAACTCGGAGAGCTGCGGGGCGAGCGCCGGATCGGCCGGCACAGTCACTCCCCAGGGAGCGTCGCGCAGGAAGAAGCGGCCGGGCCGGTGCACCGGGTGCGCCTCGGACAGCTCCCTGAAGTCGGTGGACGGGGTGCGATCCCAGACGTGGAAGAGCGTGAGGTGCGGCTCGCCGTCCTCGCCCATCTGGAGCGACAGCTCCGCGGGCGGCGGCTGCCGGCCGTCGCGCAGCTCGCGCGCGCACATCCGCGCCAGGTCGTCGAGCCGCAGGCCCTCGAGCTGCTGCACGAGCTCCGCGCTCTCCTCGGCGAAGGGGAGCAGCACCCGGCCCTCCCCCGCCTCGGTCGCGTGCTCGAGCTCGTCCGGCGAGTCGCCCTGAAGGGTGCGCACGAGGAAGTGCCCGCGGCCGTCGCGGGCGACGACAGTGCAGATCGCGCGCCAGCGATCCGAGTCGCTCAGCCAGGCAAGCACCTCCGGGCTCGGCACGAGGTCCGGGAAGCGACCCAGGAGGGCCTCGATCTCCTTCGCGACACGCGGATGCGCGGGCACCCGCCACTGCTTCCGGCGCCAGTCGAACCATCGGCGCGGCAGCTCCTTGACGGCCTCGTTCAGCTCCTCGTGGAAGGGGAAATCGAAGACGATCTCGGACTCCCGAGGATTGTCCTCGAGGAGCCAAACCCGGCCCGAGGCAGGGACCGGCTCGTTCTGAGAGGGGTCAGTGGCCAAACAGTTGAGCTTAGCTACGCGCGCGGCTTTGTAACAGGGGTACCGCTCGCGCGTAGGCTGCGCCGGGTGAACGCCGAGCCGATCCGCTATCTCAGCCGCGCCGATGTGGAGGCGGTCGGGCTGTCCGCGCTGGAGGTCGTCGACCTCCTCGAGGCCGCCTTCCGCGCCAAGCGCGCGGGCGACGTGGAGATGCCGCCGAAGGTCGGCGTGCATCCGCGCGAGGACGCGTTCATCCACGCGATGCCCGCGTACCTGGCCGACACGGACGCGGTCGGGCTCAAGTGGGTTGCCGGCTACCCGAGCAACCAGCCGCTCGGCATCCCCTACATCCACGGCCTGTTCGTGCTCTCAGACGCGGCGACCGGCCGCCCGCTCGCCGTGATGGACGCGACCTGGATCACCGAGGTGCGCACCGCCGCGGCCAGCATCCTCGGAATACGCGCGCTCGCCGAGGGACCCGTCGAGTCGATTGGCATCATCGGCTGCGGGCGCCAGGGCCACGCGCATCTCGAGCTGGCCGAGCAGGTCTTCCCCACCCTCCGGCGCGTTGCCCTGTTCGATCGCCATAGCGAGCGCGCCGAGGCGCTGGCCGCGGCGCACCAAGGGCTCGACGTCCAGGTGGCATCCGCCGCCGAGGAGATCGCGCCCGGAGCGGACGTGATCGTCTCCACGGCCGCGATCGTGCGCCAGCCCGAGCGGCCGATCCGGCGAGGACACCTGAAGGATGCCATGGTCGCGTGCGCGGTCGACTTCGACGCGACGCTCTCGGAGGACCTCTTCGAGGACGCGGGCACGTTCGTGGTGGACGACCTGGCGCAGTACCGCTACTACCGCCAGCAGGGCTACTTTGACGGCTATCCCGCTGACGCCCTCGAGCTCGCCGAGGTGCTGGGAGAAGAATCCCCGAGGCGGGCCGGCCTGGCGGTCTACGTCCCGCTAGGGATCGCGCTCGAGGACGTGGCCGTGGCGGCCGAGCTGAACCGGCGCGCGACCGACGCCGGGCTTGGCGTCGAGCTGCCGCTCTAGTCGATCAGCCGCTTCTCCATGCGGTTGACCGCCACGCGCCACATGACGATGGCGAAGGCGATCAGCACCGCCACGCGCAGCAGGTCCCATGTCTCGAATCCGAAGCAGGCGTGGCGTACCAGCTCGACCAGGTGGTGAAGCGGGTTCAGCAGGGAGGCGACCTGTACGGCCTCGGGCAGCTGGTCGATCGGGAAGAAGGTGCCGGCTACGAGGAACAGTGGCGTGATGAACAGCGTCGTCACGTAGTTGAACTGGTCGATCTTCGCCACCGAGGCGGCCACCGCGATGCCGAACCCGGCGAAGATCAGCGCGGTGATGAAGGCAAACAGGGGCACGATCAGCATTCCCGGCGCGGGGTCGAGCCCGAAGAGCATCGACACAAGCAGCGGGAAGCAGCCGAAGAACCCCGAGCGCAGCCCGATCCAGAGCATCTCGGCGGTCACGAGCTCCTCGACGTCGACCGGCGCCGCGAGGATTGCGTCGTAGGTGCGCTGGAAGCGCTCCTTCACGAAGGTCCCGAACATGGCCGGGAACGCGCTCGAGAAGATCACCGCCGTGGCGACCATGCCGGTGCCCACGTATTCGACGTAGCTGAGTCCGTCGACGCGGTCCACGATCGTGGCGCCGAGTCCGAGGCCGAACGCGAGCAGGTATACGACCGGCTCGAGCACGCTCGAGAAGGTCGTGGCCTTCCAGAAGGTGCGGAAGTTCGCGACCTCGCGGCTCATGACGCCGCCGATTGCTGCAGGCTCCAGGCGCCTCACTCGGCCTCCTCCCCCGTGAGCAGCACGAACACGTCCTCGAGCGTGGCGGCGCGACGGATCGCCTCGGGGGGCACGACGCCGTTCGCGGCCTTCTCCGAGCCGACGATCGCGATCGCAGGCCCGGCGGGGCGCACCTTCAGGCCCTCCGCCTCGGCCGCCGCGCGGACCTCGGCGAGCCGCTCGGGCGGCGCGTACACCTCGGCGGTCTCGCGGCCCGCGTGTTGAGCCACGAGCTCGGAGGGCTTGCCGCGGCTGATGATCTTGCCGTCGGTCATCAGCGCCACCTCGTCGGCGAGCCGCTCGGCCTCCTCGATGTAGTGCGTGGACATCAGGATCGTGGTCCCCTTCGTGCGCAGCGAGTCGATCAGCGACCAGAGCTCGGTGCGGATCTGGGGATCGAGGCCGACGGTCGGCTCGTCGAGCAGCAGCAGCGGCGGGTCGTGCGTGAGGCCGCGCGCGAGCAGCAGGCGCCGGCGCATGCCGCCCGACAGCTCGTCCACTGGGTCGCGCCTGCGGCCGTCGAGCCGGGCGAGCGCCAGGCCGCGGTCCACGGCGGCGCCCACGTCCTTCACCCGGTAGAGCCGCGCGAACACGGCCAGGTTGTCCTCAACGGTCACGTCCACGTCGAGGTTGTCGAGCTGCGGCACCACGCCCATCTGGGCACGCGCCTCCTTCGACTCATCGGGCAGCTTGTGGCCAAGGACGGTGATCTCGCCCTCGTCGGCCACGGCCTGGCCGGTGAGCAGCCGCATCGTCGTGGACTTGCCCGCGCCGTTCGGTCCGAGCAGGCCAAGGCAAATGCCGGCAGGCACCTCAAGGTCGAGGTGGTCCACCGCGGTGATGGGCCCAAACCTCTTCACGACTCCATGTAGCTCGATTGCTGTCAAGTCGCTTCCAGACTACGTAGTTGACGAAAGGCGAACGCTCTTTGCGGATCTTTAGACAGAAGTACAAGGCGAAGTTCATCGCGCGCGGTTAGCTTTGGCCCTCGCCCGGAACCCGCCAGGAGGCTCAAACACGACAATGCCTAGAACGCGTCAGCACAACATCACCGCCGCGCAGTGGAGCCCCAATGGAGGCTCGCTCGGGACGGTGGATCTCACCCAGCCGTCGAACTACCCCTTCGGCGAGGACGTCTTCTCCGGCGCCGTGCAGCGCCAGCGACTCCCCAAGGATGCCTACCGGCGCCTCCAGCAGGTGCTGGAGCAGGGCGAGGCGCTCGACGCGTCGCTGGCCGACTCCGTCGCGCTCGCCATGAAGGAGTGGGCGCTCGAGAAGGGCGCCACCCACTACACCCACGTCTTCCAGCCGCTCACCGGCCTCACCGCGGAGAAGCACGACTCGTTCTTCGGTCCCGCCGGCGACGGCGTGGCGCTGGCCGAGTTCTCTGGCAAGGAGCTGATCCAGGGCGAGCCGGACGCCTCCTCGTTCCCCACGGGCGGGGTGCGGGCCACGTTCGAGGCGCGCGGCTACACGGCCTGGGATCCCACGAGCCCGGCCTTTCTGCTCCACAACCCGAACGGCGCGCTCCTCTGCATCCCCACCGCGTTCGCGTCGTGGACCGGCGAGGCGCTCGACGCGAAGATCCCGCTGCTGCGCTCGATGGACGCGCTCTCGCGCTCCGCGATCCGGGCGTTGCGGTTGCTCGGCGACGACGCCGCCACCCGCGTCTTCACCACGGTCGGCCCGGAGCAGGAGTACTTCCTGATCGACCAGCAGTACTACTTCGAGCGCCCCGACCTGATCAACACGGGCCGGACGCTGTTCGGCGCCAAGCCGCCGAAGGGCCACGAGCTGGACGACCACTACTTCGGGTCGATTCCGGAGCGCGTGCTCGCCTACATGATGGACTGCGAGCTCGAGCTGGCACGCCTCGGCGTGCCCGTGAAGACGCGCCACAACGAGGTGGCCCCGGGGCAGTACGAGATCGCGCCCGTGTTCGAGAACTCGAACGTCGGCTCGGACCACCAGCAACTCACGATGCAGGTGCTCCAGCGCGTGGCGCGCCGGTACGGCCTCGTCTGCCTCCTGCACGAGAAGCCGTTCGCGGGCGTGAACGGATCGGGCAAGCACAACAACTGGTCGATGGGCACGAACACGGGCCACAACCTGATCGACCCGGGTGAGACACCCGCCGACAACATCAACTTCCTGTTCTTCTGCGCGGCCGTGATCAAGGCCGTGGACAAGCATCAGGGACTGCTGCGAGCGTCGGTGGCGAACATCGGCCAGGACCACCGCCTCGGCGCGAACGAGGCTCCGCCGGCGATCATCTCGATCTTCCTCGGCGCCGAGCTGGAGAAGGTGTTCGACGCGATCGCCTCGGGCGAGGGCGACCCTCACACGCCGGCGTCGGTGCTCGGCCTCGGCACCCCCGTGCTGCCACCCCTGCCGATGCACGGCGGCGACCGCAACCGCACGTCGCCGTTCGCGTTCACCGGCAACAAGTTCGAGTTCCGCGCGCTCGGGTCGAGCATGTCGCTCGCCTTCCCGAACACCGTGCTGAACACGATCGTGGCCGAGGCCATCGACGACCTGGCCGACCAGCTCGAGTCCGAGCTCGGCTCGGGCGGCGGTGACCTCGCCGAGGCCGTGAACGCCGTGGTGAAGAGCGCCTACACGGACGGCAAGCGCGTGATCTTCGGCGGCGACAACTATGCCGACGAGTGGCATGCCGAGGCGGAGCGGCGCGGGCTCAAGAACCTGCGCACCACGCCGGACGCGCTTCCCGAGGTGCTGACCGACCAGACCGTGCAGGCGTTCGAGAAGTACGAGGTGCTCTCGCGCCGCGAGCTCGAGTCGCGCTTCGAGGTCTGGGCCGAGCAGTACACGACGATCGCGAACATCGAGGCGGAGACCGCCGCGACCATGGCCCGCACGATGCTGCTGCCGGCCGCGCTGCGTCACATCGCCCTGATCGACGCGGCCGGGATGGACTCGCTCGCCGGTGAGACCCGTGCGATCGTGGACGAGTTCGCGGGCGCGATCTCGGAGCTGGAGGAGGCGAACCAGTACCCCGACGGCGTCGAGGGCCTGGAGCTCGCGATCTACGCCCGCGACAACCAGCTGACGGCACAGGCCCGCGTCCGCGAGCTGGGCGACCAGCTCGAGAAGGTTGTGGCCGACGACCTCTGGCCGCTGCCAAAGTACAGCGAGATCCTGTTCATCAAGTAGCCGCTACGCGGCGGGCGCGGCCGCAGCCGCGGCGCGCGCCCGCTCCGCGGCCCTTGTGGGCACGAGCAGGGCCGCGCCGATCGCGAGCACCCCTCCCACGGCCGACAGAACGAAGGCCGCGGTGTAGGCGTCCTCGGACGGGAGCGAGCTCCCGGAGATCGTGTTCCCGGTGAGGATCGCGGTGGCCACCGCGGCGCCGAACGCGCCGCCAACGGTTCGCATGATCGTGTTGATGCCGGTGGCCACGCCGACCTCGGACTGCGGCACGGCGCCCACGATCAGGTTCGCCATCGAGGCGAAGGCGAACGAGATCCCGCTTCCGAGCAGCGCCGCCGACACGATGAACTGCCAGGGATGCGCGTGCTCCAGCGCCAGGAAGACGAACGCCATCGTGGCGAGGCCGGCGCCGCCCGCAAGCGTGGTTCGGAAGCCGATGCGCGCACCGAGCCCGCCCGCGAGCGGACCGGCCACGAGCTGGCAGATCGCCGCGGGCACGAGCAGCAGGCCCGCCTGCGAGACGGTGTCCCCGAAGCCGTAGCCGCTGCTCTCCGGGGCCTGCGCGAACTGCGGAATCAGGAGGAAGCTCGAGAACATGGCGAAGCCCACCAGCAGCCCGGTGAGGTTGGTGGTGGCCACGGCCCGCCCACTGAGGACGCCCAGGTCGATCAGCGGCTCGTTCACGCGCGACTCGACCACGATCCAGATCACGAACAGCGCACCGCCCGCGGCGAACAGGCCGATGGTCTCCGCCGAGCCCCAGCCCCAGTCGTTGGCCTCGGTCACCGCGAGCAGCACGGCGGCCAGCGCGGCGGACAGGAGAGCCGCGCCGACCCAGTCGATTCGTATTCGTCTCGACGCGGGCGAGGCCGGAACGAGGCGGTGGGCCGCCAGCGCGGCGGGCAGCGCGATCAGGCTGATCCAGAACAGCCACTGGACCCCGATCCCGTCGGCGATCACGCCGGAGAGCGGCAGCCCGATGCCGGCGCCGATCCCGAGGATCGCGCTCACGAGCCCGAGGCCGCTGGCGACCTTGTCGGGCGGGAACGTGTCGCGGATGATCCCGAACGCCAGCGGGAAGACGCCACCGGCCACGCCCTGGATCACCCGACCGAAGATCAGCACGGTGATCGAGTGCGCCAGTGCGCACACCACGCCACCCACCGAGAAGAGCAGCAGCACGAGCGTGAGGACCCGGCCCTTGCCATAGACGTCGCCGAGCTTGCCGACGATCGGCGTGGAGATCGACGCCGACAGAAGGAACCCGCTGAGGATCCACGAGGCGGCGGCCGGGCTGGCGTGAACGTTGGCGGCGATGTCCGGCAGCGCGGGGATCACGAGCGTCTGCGAGAGGGCGAACGACACCCCGGCGAGCAGGAGCACGAAGAGCACTCCGACGGGATGCTTCACAGGCACGGTCGGCTCGACGGACGCTTCGTCGCTCATCGAAACGAAGCTAGCAGCCGCTCCATGGATGACTGGCGAAGTGGGCGCCGCCGCATTACGGTCTGCGGATGGCCCGCGGACTCGCCCTCGCCGTGGTCGCTCTCCTGATCGCAGCAAGCTCTGCGCAGGCAGCGAGCGGCACATTCACCTGCCCGAACCTCCAGGCCGGCCTGAACCAGGCCGCGCCGGGCGACGTGATCACGCTCCAGGGCATCTGCACCGGGCAGGAGTTCGACCTGCGGAACTTCGGCGATCCCGTTACGCCCTTCTTCAACTACAACAGCTGGACTTTCACAGGTGACCCGAGCGACGGCATCGACGGCTTCGACGGGACCGGCCTCACCACCTCGCAGCGAATGCTCACCGGGGTGGACGTGCATCGGCTCGAGATCCAGAACCTTGTGTTCCGCGACGGCAACGTGACCGGTGACGGTGGCGCGCTCGACATCAGCGGACTTTCAACGCTCGGGCTGCGCAACTCTTCGTTCTTCGCCAACCAGGCGACCGGCAAGGGCGGCGCCGTCCACTTCGCCCCGGACTCAGGCTCGGACAATCCCACCATCGGCGCGATCGGGGTGAGCAACTCCGTCTTCGGCTCGGAGACGAACGCCGCCGAGGGGAACAAGGCGGCCACGGGCGGGGCCCTCTCGATCGAAAGCCCGGGCACCGGCAACAACAACTCCGGCGTCAACGGCAGCACGTTTGCGAACAACACGGCCACGGGCAACGGCGGCGGCTTCGCCTACGCGATTCCCCCCGGTACCGCCGAAAACATGTCTCTGGACGGCAACGTGGTCGTAGAGAACACGGCGGGCGGCTCGGGCGGCGGCGGCCACGTGGTGGTCGCCAACAGCTTCCTCAACGTGACGAACTCGCGTTACGAGAACAACTCGGTCGAGCCGGTCACCGGCGCACCGGCGGGTGATCATTTCGGTGGCGGCCTCTCTCTCAGCGGCGGCCTCCCGAATCTGCATCACAACCTCTTCGGGGGGAACTCCGTCAAGACGTTCCCCACTAACGGGAACTACGGCGGCGGCGGTCTCGCGGTGCGGGGTCCTGACATCAACGCCCAGAGCGAGTACAACCGAATCGAGGGGAACACGGTCGCGGGCCCCGCGCCCGCTACAAGCTTCGAGAGCGAGGGTGGCGGCCTGTTCTTCTCCAGCGATGGCGGGCGCTGGCAGGGCTTCCTGGACGCCATCGCGGGCAACTCCGTCGGGGCCGGCGGCGAGGGCGGCGGGATCTATGTGGGCGCAGCTGCCGAGCCCACGTCGCTCGAGCTGGCCGAGACCACGGTGGCGGGCAACTCGGTCGGGACGGGCGGGCAGTTCGCGGGAATCGCCGGTGACCCCCAGGACGACCTGCTCCTGTGGAACTCGATCGTCTACACCGGCGGCGCTGGGGACATCGGCGGCTTCGACTCCTTCGACATCCAGTACAGCGACGCCTGTACGAACGCCGGCGGTGCGTTCAGCGGGCCGGGCAACATCTGCGTGGACCCGAAGCTGGTTGGCGGCGCGAACGTCCACCAAACTACCCAGAGCCCCACGATCGACAAGGGGAGCGATGAGCTCTACAACATGGTCGGCGGCGAGCGGAACCCCGAGGACTACGAGGGCGATCTGCGGCCCACCGACGGGGACGGCGATGGGCACACCGTGGACATGGGCGCGGACGAGACGCCGGCCGGCTTTAGCGTCCCGCCGCCCCCTCCGCCCCTGCCGGCGCCGCAATGCTCCGACGGAGCCGACAACGACAGCGACGGCGCGGTGGACTCCGCCGATCCCGGCTGTCTCGCCGGGCCCGCCGACAACAACGAGGGTGACGAGACGGAGCGCGACCTGATCCTCTGCGGCCAGCGCACGATCAGCCTCGTGCGCGCGGACGTGAAGGGCTCGAAGGTGGTACTCAGCGGGATCGTGGCCGCGAGCCTCGCCGGTCAGAAGGTGGACCTGTCGGTCCGCTACCTCGGCGGCAAGGCGAAGGCTCAGAAGCTCGGCTCGGTCACCCCGGCTGCCGACGGCCGGTTCCAGGCGCGCGTGAAGAAGCCGTCGCGCAAGCTCTTCAACGTAGCGCGCTACCGCGCTCAGGTGGGCAGCGCGAAATCGGTGGAGCTGAAGCTGCCGCAGTCGCTCGCCTCCAGGTCGCTGAAGCAGGTGGCCGGCGGGATGCTCGAGCTGCGTGGACAGGTCGATCGCACCGTGCTCGGCAAGCGCAATGCCGTCGTGATCAAGCGGATCCTGTGCGGCACGTACACGACCGTCGGTCAGGCCAAGCCCAACAAGAAGGGCGTGTACGTGGTCCGCTTCCCGTCACCGCCCAGCCAGGGCTCGGCGCTCTACCGCGCCGAGACGAAGGTGCTCGCGCGGCCCGGCAGCAAGCGCTACGTGAAGCAGTTCGCGCGCGCCATCGGCATCACGTTCTAGCCTCCTGGGCGCTTACGGACGAAAGGACTGGCCCCATGGGAAAGACAGTCATGGGCGCGGTGGTATCCCTGGACGGGTTCATGGCCGACGACAACGACGGCGTCGGGCCGCTGTTCGACTGGTTGGGCAACGGCGATGTGGCCTGGAGCTTCCCCGGCTCCGACGACGAGGTCCGGACCACCCAGGCGTCGGCCGACTTCATGCTGGACCTGTACGGGGACATGGCTGCGAATGTCATCGGGCGGCGGGTGTTCGACATGACCAACGGCTGGGACGGCAAGCCGGCCGCCGGCGAGCACGTCTTCGTCGTCACCCATCAGCCGCCGACGGACTGGGAGTACGCCGACACCGCACCGTTCACGTTCGTCGACGGCGTCGAGAAGGCGATTACCGCCGCCAAGGAATTCGCAGGCGACCGGGTCGTCGACGTGGCCGCCGGTCAGATCGGCGGCCAGGCGCTCAAGCTGGGGCTGATCGACCAGGTGGTCGTGAACCAGGTGCCGGTGGTCTTCGGCTCCGGCCGACCGTTCTTCGCCACCGGCGGCCTGGCCGAGCCGCTGCGGCTGGAGGACCCCACCACGATCGTGCAGGGCGACCGGGTCACCCACCTGCTTTACGACGTCAGCCGCTAGGCGCGGGCCTCGCGATAGCTGCGACCCCCCGCGTAGGAGCCGATGTCGGCCAGGAATGCGAGCACGACGATGAACCACTCGAAGCCGTTCACGTCGCGGGTGCCGATGTCCCACATCACGGTGTAGGCGAGCGTCGTCCACGGCAGCAGGAAGAAGCCGAGGATGGGCAGCAGCCAGCCGTCGAAGGCCCTGTCGATCATGTTGCTGAATACGAAGATCGCGAACAGCGCCAGGCGCGGTGAGATCAGGGCGAGGAGAGCGACCAGGCAGGGCATGCGGGAAATCTACTCCGGTCAGGCAGCGCCCTGCCGGAAGCCCTCGGCGAGTACCCGAGCGCGCCTGGCGGGGTTCATGAGATCGCTGCCCATGGCGGAGGCCGAGCCGCCGTCCGGCGCCACGATCTCCACCTTCGCGCCACGGCGGCGTGCCGCGGCGGCCTCCACGGAGGTGGCGAGCCGCCAGCCCGCGGCGAGCCCGCGCAACGCCAGCGCCGGGCTGCTGCCCATGGTCGCAGTCGGCACCAGGCAGAGCACGCGGTCGCCCTTCCCGGCGCGCGCGAGATCGAGGTTCGTAGGGCTCCACACGCCGCCGTCCACGTATTCGCGGTCGCCGATCACCACGGGCGCGAACAGCCCGGGCACGGCGCACGAGGCTGCCACGGCATCGGCCACGCTCGCCTCGGGCGCACCGTCGTCGCCGAACACCACGCGCCTTCCGGAGCCGCGATCCACGGCCACGAGCCGCAGCCGTCCGTCGAAGCGCGGGCCAAGCGCATCGACCCGCGAGCGCAGGTCGCTCAGCACGATGCGCCCGCGCGGAACGCGGGCGAGCACGGCAGCGCGGGCCAGCGCCCCGCCGGGCGTGGCGGCGCTCAGCGCAGGCGCGGCGAGTGGCGAGAACGCGCCCAGTGACAGCCGGCTCGCACGCTCGATGGCGCTCCGGAGCGCGCCCGCGCGCCGCTCCGGCTCGGTCTCGCCGTCCCAGCGCACACGCTCCTCCCTGCGGCGCGGGTCTTCACCACCCGCCAGCCGGGCAGCCACGATCGAGCCCGCCGAGGTCCCGATCAGCTGCTTCGCGCGCCGGAAGTCCTCACCCGTGGCGTCGTGCGCTCCACCGAGGTAACCCCACATCCATGCCTCGCCGAGAACCCCGCCGACTCCGAGCACGAGCACAGTGGCCACGCGGCCAGTCTGGCACCTCAGCGCGGCGTGCCAAACGACACGCGAAGCAGCGCGCCGCCGCCCGAGGCGTTGGCGGCCTGCACGTCGCCGCCGTGCGCCTCGGCGGCCTGGCGCACGATCGCGAGACCGAGGCCCGAGCCCGGCAGTGCCCGGGCGTCGTCAGCTCGGTAGAAGCGCTCGAACACGTGCGGGAGGTCCGCCTCGGCGAAGCCGGGCCCGTGGTCGCGCACGCTCAGGCCGCCGTCGGCCAGCGCGATCTCGACCCGGCCGTCCTGAGGGCTCCACTTGAGCGCGTTGTCCACGAGGTTCGAGATGGCGCGCTGGATGCGCTCGGGCTCGCCGCGCACGAGCGTGGGCTCGGTCACGACGTCGAGCGTGACCCCATCGGGCGCTCGCGCCCTGGCCCGCGCGGCCACCTGCTCGACGATCTCATCCACCCTCACGTCGTCCACGAGCTCGCCCGGCTTCGTGCCGCGCGCCAGCTCCACGATGTCCGCCACGAGCGAGGTCAGCTCGTCCAGCTCCTGGAGGATGTCCGCACGCAGGCTCGCCCGCTCCGCCTCCGGAAGGCGCTCGGAGTGCTCGAGCGTCTGGATGTTCGCGCGCAGGCTCGCGATCGGCGTGCGCAGCTCGTGGCTCGCGTCGGCCACCAGGTGGCGCTGCGCCTCGACCGAGCGCTCGAGCGCGTCGAGCGTCGTGTTGAAGGTGCGCGCGAGGCGCCCGAGCTCATCCGTGCGATCGGTGTGGATCCGCTGCGAGGTGTCGCCCGCCGCCGCGAGCTCCTCGGTGCGCCGGGTGAAGCTCGCCACCGGGGAAAGAGCTGTCCGTGCCACGAGGGCGCCGAGGGCCGCGCCGAGCGCCACCCCGGCGGCGCCCACCAGCAGGAGCACCAGCACCACGCGGTCGAGCTGGCGGTCCACCTCGTCGAGCGGGCGGGCCAGCTGAACGGCTCCCTGATCGCCGGCAGCGCGCGTGAGCACGCGCAGATGCGTGCCGTTCACGGTCTTGTCGGCGAGGTACTCGCCGGATCCGCGCGCCGCGATCTCGCGTGCACGCGCGTCGACCGGGATCGCCTCGTCGCTCTCAGGCCGCCGCAGCACCCGACCCGAGGGGAGCACGAGTTGGGCCACGCCCTCCGGTCCACCGAAGGGCTCCGGCCGCGGGACGGGAAGCCTGCCGCGCCGCGAGCCCTGCCCTCCGGGTGGTGCCTGCGCCTGACCGCCGCCGTCGGGGCCGGGAACGCCCGGGGCGTCGCCGGGCCGGGGCCCGGTTGCGAGAGTGGCGAACAGGGTGGCGCGGTCGCGCAGCGAGCTGTCAACCTCTCCGCGCAGCTCGGCGCGCACGCCGAAGTAGATGGCCGCCGCGGCAACGAGCACCACAACCGCCACCGCCAGTCCAGCGGCCGCGGCTATGCGGGTACGCAGGCTCACGGCTCGCGCAGGACGTAGCCCACGCCGCGCACGGTGTGGAGAAGCGGGCGCGCACCCGCCCGTTCGAGCTTGCGGCGCAGATAGCCGATATACACGCGCAGCGCGTTCGACGCCGGACCGAAGTCATACCCCCACACGCGCTCGTAGATCAGGTTGTGCGGCAACACGCGAGCCGAGTTCAGCATCAGCAGCTCGAGCAGCTGGTACTCGGTACGGGTGAGCTCCACGAACTTCTCCCCCACGCTCACACCGTGGCGGGCGCCGTCGAGGCGCAGCTCATGAAAGGTCTGGCCGTCCGCGTCGGCGTTCCCGTGGCCGCCCGTCCGCCGCAAGAGGGCGCGCAGGCGGGCGCGGAGCTCGCCCACGTCGAATGGCTTGACGAGATAGTCGTCGGCGCCCGCGTCGAGGCCATCGATGCGATCCGACACCGCATCCCGCGCGGTGAGCATCAGCACCGGGACGCGATTGCCGGCGCCGCGCAGCCGCCGGCAGACCTCGAGGCCGTCGATGTCCGGGAGGCCGATGTCCAGGACCACCGCGTCCGGAGCACCGCTCGTGACCTCGGCCAGCGCCGTCTCGCCGCTGTCGGCCGACACGGTCTCGTAACCACCGAGCACGAGCGCGCGCCGCAGGGCATCGCGCAGCGCGCGGTCGTCGTCGACGATCAGGATCCTCACGGTCCCCATTCTGGCTGGAGCGCGTGCGTTCTTCGGTGATTCCTACGCCGCTCTTATGTTGCTCATACACGGGGCCGCAAGGCTCGCCCCATGCAATCGAGACGAAAGAGCACGATCATCGTCGTCGGCGGCGCCCTCGCGGTGGCGTCGGTGGGCTACGGACTCGGCACGCAGGCGGACGACGGCACGGCCATCGCCGGCAGCGGCCAGTCCACGTCCGAGGAGAATCGGAATGGAGGTCCGCCCGCGCTCGCCCCGGGAGGGCAGCCGCCGGGATTCCAGAACCTGGCGGACAAGCTCGGTGTGGACGCGGACGAACTGGCACAGGCGCTCCGCGACTTCCACCAGAGCGAGGAGGGCAACCGTCGAGATGACTTTGCGGCCTCCCTCGCCAAGGCGCTCGGGATCTCCGCAAACAAGGTCACGGCAGCGTTCGACAAGCTCCACCAGAGGCACGAGGCCCGCTTCGCTGCGCGGCTCGCCGACGCGCTGAACGTGGACGCGGACAAGGTGCAGGCGGCTCTCGACAAGCTGATGAACGGCACGCGTCGCCCGCCTGAGGAGTTCGCGCAGGCGCTCGCCGACGAGCTCGGCGTGGATGTGAGCGAGGTCCGCAGGGCGCTGTTCGAGTCTCGCCCCGATCGCGGCGGACGCGAGCGGCATCACGTGATGCCGCTGCGCCAGCTCGCCTCGGCGCTCGGCGTGACCCGCGCGGAGCTGCGCAAGGCACTCAGCGAGATGCGCGCGGGCGCCGAGAAGGGCCGTGAGCAACACAACCAGGCACTCGCCAAGTTCCTCGCCGACCGCTTCAACATCTCGGCTGACGACGTGACGAAGGCCCTGGACGCCCTTCCTCGCCCAGTGCGACCCGACCACGGTGGCCGGCCCGGGCCCGGTGGGCCCGGGCCCGGTCCCGGGTTCGAGCGCGGGCCGGGCCCCGCCTTCGGCGGCCCCGCCTGACGCCCCAACCCTCAGAAAAGGGTCAGACCCCTACTTGAGGGTTTGCGTATCTTCCGCGCATCGGCGATGCGCACCTGACGATCCCTGAGCTGTTCGAGGCTGCGGTCGCGGACGTTCCCACCAAGCCCTGGCTCCTCTTCGAGGACGACTCGTACACCTACGAGCAGGCGCGGGAGCGGATCGCGGCCGCGGCCGCGGGGCTTGCCGCGCGAGGGGTGGGCCAGGGCGACCTCGTGCTCGCCACCGCGCGCAACGATCCCCGCTACGTGTTCCTGTGGCTGGCGACGGCGTACACGGGCGCGATCTACGTGGCGGTGAATCCGAGCCAGACCGCCGCCGAGCTGGACGGGCTGATCGGGCAGGTGGAGCCGACGCTCGTGGTCACAGACGACGAGCTGCCGGACCTGTTCGAGCAGCCTGGCGAGCTGGACGGGCCCGGACCCGCCGGCCCCGACGACGCGGCGGTGCTGATCCCAACCTCGGGCACCACCGGCCGCTCCAAGCTCGTGACCCAGACGCACCGCGCGTATGCGATGGCCGGCGAGGGCTTCCCCTGGTGGATCGGGCTGACCGCCGACGACCGGCTGATGACCTCGCTGCCGCTCTTCCACGTCAACGCACCCGCGTACTCCGTCCTTGGCTCGGTGGCTGCGCGGGCGAGCCTCGCCCTGCTGCCGCGCTTCTCGGCGAGCGGCTTCCTCGACTCCGCGCGCCGCCACGGCGCCACCGAGTTCAACGCGATCGGCGCGATGATCGAGATCCTGATGCGCCAGCCCGAGCGGCCCGACGACGCCGACAGCCCGCTGCGCCTCGCGTATGCCGGCCCCGTCCCGCCGAAGGAGCGCCACCTCGAGTTCGAGCGCCGCTTCGGGCTCGAGATGACCTCCGGCTACGCGATGTCCGAGACCACCTACGGCACGGTCTGGCCTCGCGGCACAAGGCCATACGCCACGATCGGCTCCCCGCGCCAGCACCCGACGCTCGGCGAGGTGAACGAGGCGCGCGTGACCTCGGACGGCGAGCTCGAGCTGCGCAACCCCGCGGTGATGAAGGGCTACTGGCGCATGCCCCAGGAGACCGCTGCCGTGCTCGGCCCGGACGGCTGGCTGAAAACCGGCGACCTCGTGACCGAGAACCCGGACGGCACCTACACCTTCGTGGGCCGCAAAAAGGAGGTCATCAGGCGCCGCGGCGAGAACGTGGCGCCCGCGGAGATCGAGGAGGCGCTCGCGTCGCACCCGGACGTGGTGGAGGCCGCGGTGGTGGGAGTGCCCTCGGAGCTCTCCGAGGAGGAGATCAAGGCCTTCGTGGTGATGCGGGACGGCGCCGAGCCGGACTTCGACGCGCTGCGGGAGTGGGCGGCCGGGCGGCTGACAAAGTTCAAGGTCCCGGAGCACTTCGAGGCGCTCGACGAGCTGCCGCACACCGCCACCGGACGGGTGGCGAAGCATAGGCTTCCCCGATGACCTTCCGCACGGGAATCGGGACCTCCGACGCAGACTCGATAACGCTCATGGGCCGCGACCTCGCCACGGACCTGATGGGCAACGTGACCCTCACCGAACTGGCGTTTCTGATGGTCCAGGGCCGTATGCCCTCGCCCGAGGAGACACGCCTCTTCGATGCCGTCCTCGTCTCACTCGCGGACCACGGGCTCACCCCCACCGTGCTCGCCGCCCGCCTCACGTACACCGGCGCGCCCGAGTCGATCCAGGGTGCGGTGGCCGCCGGCCTCCTGGGAGCAGGGAGCGTGTTCCTCGGAGTGGTCGAGGACACGGCTCGCTTCCTGGATGAGATCGGTGACGACGTGGAGGGCGGTGTCAAAGGGGCGCTCGCGGCCGGGCGGCGGGTTCCCGGGCTCGGCCACCCGGTTCACAAGGTGCAGGACCCGCGCACCCCGCGCATTTACGCAATTGCGGAGGAGACCGGGCTTGTGGGGTCGTATCTCGGGCGCCTCAGGACGGTCGCGGAAGTCCATCGAGAGGAGACCGGCCGCGAGCTGCCGATCAACGGCGCGGGCGTGGCTGGCGCGGCACTCGCGGACCTGGGCTTCCCGGCGGCGCTCCTACGCGGATTCGCGCTGCTGGCACGCACGGCGGGATTGCTCGGCCACCTCGCGGAGGAGATGGAGCACCCGCTGGGGATGCCTCTCTACCGCGAGGTGGATGAGCGTGCGAAGTACGACCCGCCGACTGGGGAGTAACGGCGGGGGGACAGCGACGAGCGAAGGTCGGCAAGCGGCGTCCACCGTTTCCGGTGGGGACGCGCACGCCTCCAGTCCGCGAGCGTTAGGCCCGGCGGAATGTCCGTGTGCTCGTACATGAATTCCATGCCGGCATCTTCCGCTGCCACACGCGCGCGCGCATCGGGGAAAGACCCCACACCTGACCCTGATCTTTGGGTGCGGGGCCCCTAGGGGTGCCTATGGAAAGAGGAAAAGCGGCGCGGCGCCCCATCTAGGGGCGCCGCTCCCGCAGACGCCGTTAGAGCGGCGTGACGTTGACGGCCTTCGGGCCCTTGTCGCTGGGCTCGGCGTCGTACTGCACCTGTGCGCCCTCTGCGAGCGACTTGAAGCCGTCACCGGCGATGCCGGTGTGATGGACGAAGAGGTCCTTCCCGGGCTCGTCCGGCGTGATGAAGCCGAAGCCCTTGTCGTCGTTGAACCACTTCACAGTTCCGGTGGCCATGTATGACCCTCCACTGGTGTTTGTTGCTTTGCTGCGTACGCGGAGGTGCTTGTGAAGCGACAACCTACGGGCGCGAGCATGCCTTTTCGCCGAACCGTAGTTCGGCCATTACGCCGCAAAGGCTAAACCACATCGCCCCCGCGTGTCCACCGGACGCTATGGCTCGAGCCGCGAGACCGTGTTGTCGCCCGTATTGACGACCCATGCGACGCCCGCTTCGTCGACCACAACGTCGCTCGGCTTCGTGCCGACCGTGTAGCGCTCGAGCTGCTCATAAGGGGCGTGTGCGTCGAAGCGCATCACGCTGTTATCGCCCTGGTTGACGACCCAGACGTTGCGGTCGTCGGCCGCCACGCCCTCCGGCCGGCGGCCTGCGCGCATCCTCTTGTGCTTGCTCGGCTGGTGCAGGTCGATGCGGGTGATCGCGTCGTCGACCTTGTTCGTGACCCAGATCTTCCCGGCGCCGATGGCCATGTCGTCGGAGGTGGCGCCGATCGGGATCTCCGTCTGAGTGCCGTCGAGGCGAGTCTTCGTGATGCGGTTGGTGCTGTCGCTCGTGACCCAGACCGCGTCGAGCGCGAAGCGGACGTCCTCGGGGTTGCTCGGCACCTCGATGCTGTCCCTGATCTCGTTCCTGCTCGGATCGATGGCCACGAGCAGCGCGGGGTCGGTGCGAAGCGTGACCCACACGATCCCCCCACCAACCGCGACGCCACTTGGACGGCCCTCCAACTTGATCGACGTCTTGTCCTTCGAGAGCGGCGAGATGCGGATCACGCTGTTGGTCTGAACGTTCAGCACCCAGAGCGCATCGAATCCGGCTGTGATGCTGGAGAGCCGGGCGTCATCCGAGATCTTGATCGTGTCCACGTGCTTCTCGCTCGCCGGGTCGACCTTGGAGATGTCGCCGGTCGTCTGGTTGCTCGTCCAAACGGCGCCCATCGCCGCGGTCAGGTCGATCGGCCCGCTGCCGACGTCGATGACACCCCCACCGTCGTCGCCGCCACCGCCGCCGCCGGACAGGAGCACCATCGCGAGCGCGACAACGGCAAGCAGGCCGAGGCCCCCCAGCGCCCAGGGCAGCAGCTTTGGCCGAGGCGGCGGCGGCGGGGGCGGAGGCGGTGGTGGCTTCGGGTCCAGGTCCACCGGCTTCGGCCCCAGCTCCACGGGCTTCGGGTCCAGCTGCACCGGAGGCAGCTCGTCGAGGAGGTCGGCCGCGTCGACGTCGAAGAGCTGCGCGGTGTCGCCGCGGAGGAAGAGCACCGGGGTGCCGAACTCCACGTCGCTGCCCGCCGCGAAGATCGCCTTGCGCGCCTGCGTGAGCGCGGCGTCGATCGGGAAGCCCTGGGCCAGGGCGGTGTAGAGGCGCTCGGAGAACGTGATCGCCGCCTCGTCGGTGATCTCCGCCTGCATCCCGACCACCGCAGGGAGCCCGCAGCGAAGCAGGCTCGAGGCGACCCCCGAGAACGGATCCACGTGCGAGGTACGGGCCCCCTCGCACGAGTTCAGCACCACGAGCCGCAGGCTGCGCTCGTCGCGCAGCAGCGTCCCGAGCTCCTCGCCGGTCACCTCGTGGACTCCCCCGGTGCTGTCCTCCAGGGCCAGGATGCCGCCCTGCGTGCTCTCGTCGTAGGCGCCGTGCCCGATGTAGTGGATCACGTGCAGCTCGTCCGAATCGCCGACGCGGCGGTCCAGCTCGGAGAGAGTGGCCGAGTCGAGCCACTCCAGCTCCACCGCGCCGCGCGAGGTGAGCGGCTCGAGCGCGCGCGCGAGCTTCTGTCGCTCGTCGTCCACGTCGAGTCCCGGGAATCCCTGCGGCGCGCTCGCCATGCCGAGCACCTTCATCGGCAGCGTCAGCTTGCGCGGCGGCGACGCGCTGCGCAGATCCAGTGAGCGCACGAGCGGCGTGTACATCGACTGCGCGAGGAAGAAGGCGTCGCCCGGGTCGTAGAGGAACTCCCAGGGAATCTCCATCAGCTCGGGAACGCCGGTCAGATAGAGGGTCACCCGCAGCCCGCGGTTCTGGCTGTCGGCCACGCTGCGGGCGCCGTGATAGAGGTCGCCCACGTCCTCGGCCAGAAGGCTCTCGAACAGCTGCGTCCCGAGCTGCTTCGCCTCCTCCATCTGCGACGAGCGGTACTTGCGCACCTGCCGGCGCGGCAACCCGACCCTCAGGATGAAGTTGTCCAGCTCCATCTGGCTGATCGGCCGCGCGAACGATCCGGTTGCGGTGTTGCCGCCGGGTCCGAACGCCACCACCCGGTACGAGTCCCCATCTCCCGGCTCGACCCGGAGCTTGAGGTCGTCGTATTCGGGGATGTCCGTCATGTCAGGTCGCGGCGCGGCTCCAGCGCAGGGCGATGCGGAAGTTCGCCTCGCCCTCGGTGCGCGTGATGATCACGTTGGCGCCCGCGGACAACTTCACGGAGAACTCCACCTCCACCTGATCCGGCCAGTCCGCTCCCTCGCGCAGCTTCGAGACGATCCCCTGTATGGCCGGGCCGAGCTTGCCGAGCACCTGCTCGAGGCTCTCGCCGGCGGTCGTGACCATGTCCTCCGCCCGCCCTCCGCGGGTGACCGGGCCGGAGCGCACCTCGTCCACCTCGACCAGAATCGAGCCGCCTTGCTCGAGTGGCATCTCGACCAGCTGGCCCACGCGTCCGACTATGAACCTGCCAGATGGGCGCTGCAAGGGCAGATGGAGATATTGCGCGGCTTTGTGATACTCGTCAGGCGTGGTCCGGACTCCGACCGTCGCGTTCTTCCCCGAGCCGGGCGCCTGGGGCCCCACCAACAACCTGGTGGCGGTGGGCAACCACCTGCGCGAGCGCGGCATCCGCGTGGTGTTCGTGGTCGAGGAGTCATTCGAGGGTGAGCTGGTGAAGCGCGGCTTCGAGGAGGCGCTGATGCGCATGGCGCCTCCGCCCGAGCACGAGGAGCAGGTGGGAGAGGGCTGGGCCGAGTTCATCCGCGAGACCGCGCCCGAGTTCCGCAAGCCGACGATCGAGCAGCTAGAGACGGTGACGATGCCGATCTGGGACGAGCTCGCGGAGGGGGCCAAGTACGCGCACGAGCGGATGCTGGAGATCTGGGACGAGGTCCAACCCGACGTGATCGTGACCGACAACGTGACCGCCTTCCCCGCCGTGTCGACCGCCGGCGTGCCGTGGGCGCGAATGGTGTCTGCCAACCCGCTCGAGATGCACGACCCCGAGATCCCGCCGGTGTTCTCGGGCTACCCCTGCGACGACCGCGCCGGCTGGGACGAGTTCCGCGCGGAGTACCGGCGCCTGCACGACCCGCTGATCGCCGACCTGTCCGAGTTCAACCAGTCGAAGGGCGCCGCGCCGCTCCCGGACGGGAGCTTCCAGTATGAGTCGCCGTGGCTCAACATGTACCTCTTCCCCGGCGTGATCGACTACCCGCGCGCAAGGCCGCTCGGCGACACATGGCACAGGCTCGACACCTCGGTGCGCGCGAGCGATCCCGACTTCGACGTGAGCGAGCGCGTGCCGGGCGACGGCAGGGTGGTCTATCTCTCACTGGGCAGCCTCGGCTGCATGGACATCGGGCTGATGCAGCGGATCATCGACCTGCTCGACCGCTCGGGACACCGCGCCATCGTGAGCATGGGCCCGCTGCACGAGGAGCTGCGGCTCGGCGAGCGCATGTACGGCGAGCAGTTCCTCCCCCAGACCTCGATCCTCCCGCAGTGCGACCTGTTGATCACCCACGGGGGGAACAACACGGTGGCGGAGGCCTTCAACTTCGGGCTGCCGGTGATCGTGACACCGCTGTTCTGGGACCAGTACGACAACGCTCAGCGCGTGCACGAGACCGGCTTCGGACACCGGCTGGCCTCGTACACGTTCGAGGACGAGGACTTCCTCGGCGCGGTGGAGCGGCTGCTGGCGGACGAGGCGCTTGCCGAACGGATGAAGCGGATCAGCGCCGAGCTCACCGCGGCGCCCGGCCGCATCAAGGGCGCCGACCTGATCGAGCAGCTCGTGCGCAAGGGCGCGCCGGTGCCGGCTGCATGAGCTTCGAGGACTCGCTCTGGCACTCAACCGCCGGGGACACGTTCACACCGCGGCCCCCGCTGCCCGGCGACATCGACGTGGACGTGGCGATCGTCGGTGCCGGCTACACAGGGCTCTGGACGGCGTACTACCTGCACAGCATGGACCCGTCGCTGCGGATCGCGATCGTGGAGCGCGAGTTCGCGGGGTTCGGCGCCTCGGGCCGCAACGGTGGCTGGTGCTCCGCGCTGTTTCCGCCTGCGTCGGTCGGAATCGCGCGCCGCCACGGCCCCGACGCCGCCGTGGCGATGCGCCGGGCGATGCACGAGGCGGTCGTGGAGGTGGGCCGCGTGGCGGACGAGGAGGGCCTCGACATCCACTACGCCCGCGGCGGGACGATCCAGCTCGCGCGCAACCGAGCGCAGCTCACCCGCGCCCGCGAGATCGTGGAGGACGAGCGGAGCACGACGGGCGATGTCGAGGGGCTGGAGCTGCTCTCGAAGGAGGAGGCCGAGGGGCTGGCCCGCGGAACCAGGGTGCTCGGCGGCACCTACACCCCCAACTGCGCGGCGATCCACCCGCTTCGGCTCGTCCGCGGCCTCGCCTCCTGCGTGGAGGCGCGCGGCGTCTCGCTCTTCGAGCGCACCACGGCGTCCGAGATCAAGCCAGGCGCGCTGCTCACGGATCACGGCACGGTGCACGCCGAGATCGTCGTGCGCGCCACCGAGGGCTACACGCCGAGCCTGCGCGGCCAGCGGCGGAAGGTGATCCCGCTGTACTCGCTGATGATCGCCACGGAGCCCCTGTCGGCCGAGGCGTGGGATCAGATCGGCCTGCGCCGGCGCGAGACCTTCGCCGACCTTCGCCACATGCGCATCTACGGGCAACGCACGGCCGATGACCGCTTCGCGTTCGGTGGCCGCGGCGCGCCGTACCACTTCGCCTCTCGCACGAGACCGTCCTACGACCGCAACCGGGAGGTGCACTCGGGCCTGCGCGAGGTGCTCGTGGACCTCTTCCCGGTCGTCGCCGACTTCGAGGTGACGCACGAGTGGGGCGGCGCGCTCGGGATTCCGCGCGATTGGCACGCCTCTGTCGGGCTTGACCGGGGGCGCGGGTTTGCCTGGGCCGGCGGCTATGTGGGCGACGGCGTGGCCACCACGAACCTCGCGGGCCGCACATTGGCGCAGCTGATCACCTCGCAGGAGAACGGGCTCACGCGGCTGCCGTGGGTCGGCCATTCCTCGCGTTCCTGGGAGCCCGAGCCGCTGCGCTGGCTCGGGGTGAACGGCGGACGCCTCCTGATGTCGAGCGCGGACCGGTCCGAGAGCCGCACTGGCAAGCCGGCGAAGCGCGCGAGGGCGTTCGCCCGCCACATGGGCTACTGAGGAGTCGCTCCGGCGGCTAGTGGTTGCGGAGCGCGTTGATGAGCTCGTCCTTGCTCATCTCCGAGCGTCCCTCGATGCCCAGCTCGCGAGCGCGCTCCTCCAGCTCTTCCGTGGTGCGCTCGTCGTAGTCCTCGGCCTCGCCGCCCTTCTTGCTCACGTCGGTGCCGCCGGCCTTCGCGTTGGCGATCCTGGCCGCCTTCTCCTTGCTCGCGCCGTCCTCGCGGAGCTCCTCGTAGAGCTTGTCGTCCTTCACGCTTGGTCCGTGATCCTTAGCCATGTCTCACAAATACCCGGGGACGCGCGCGTCACACGAACTCGAGCCAGCGTGAGAACAGAGTCCGGGCGTGCGCGATCATCTCCTCGCGACGCTCCTCGAACGCCTCCAGCAGCGCGTCGAGAGCACCGGGCCCACGCACCCGCTCGAGCGCCTGCGCGTAGGCCGGCACCGTCGCCCACTCGGCCGCCATCTCGCTCGTGACCTCGACGTGGAACTGCACCGCGTAGGCGGTCGAGCCGACGCGATAGGCCTGGTTCGCATACGCGGGTGAGGTGGCGAGCCCGACCGCTCCCGCGGGCAGGTCAAAGCTGTCGCTGTGCCACTGGAGCGTGGGGAAGCTTCGCGGCAGATCACCGAGCACGGGATCGTCCCGTCCCGCCTCCGTCAGCTCCACGTCGAGCACCCCCACCTCCGGGGTCTCGCCGGTGTAGACGCGAGCGCCGAGGCTGGCCGCGAGCAGCTGGCTCCCCAGGCAGGCGCCGAAGAACGGCAGCCCTCCCTGGACGGCGGCGCCGATGCAGTCGCGCTCCGCGGCGAGCCACGGGTGGTCGGCGTCGTCGCAGGCGCCCATCGGACCGCCCATCACCACCATCGCGTCGAACTCGCGCCAGTCGGGAAGCGGCTCACCCTCGTCCAGCTCGACGGCATGCAGCTCGGCGTCGCGCTCGCGCATAACGTCCGCATAGGCACCCGGCGGCTCGCAGGCGATGTGCTGAAGGACCAGGATCGCCGGGCCGTGGCTCACTGCGGCGATCGTAACTGCGCGGTGAGCCGGGCGGGCGGCGTCAGCACGCGGTCGATCACCGTTCCCACGTGGTCCGCGAGGAGCGTCGGGCTCGGAGCGCGCTTCCCCGTCACGCGCAGGATCGTGATTGAGCTGGTACTCGCGTCGCCGTTGCGGTCGATGCGGAACGACCCGAGGATGCCGCCGCTGACCCGAGTTCTCAGGAGCTCCCTCGAGACCGAGCGGCGCGTACCGTCGGAGCGGGCGATCGCGTCGAGCAGAGACCTCCGCCGCCTGTCCGGCGTACGCGGCGCTGTAGGAGGGGACCACTCCGCCCGGCTGGGTGGCTGCGAACGCGTCGATAAAGCGCTCGCCTGCCGGGCCCAGTGCCGAGTTCGGAGCCCCGCCGAAGCTCACGTACATCCCCTCGGCGGCTGGTCCGGCCTCGCGCATGAGGAACGACACGACGCCGAAGGCGTCCGGAGCCAGGATGGCGACGTCCTTCCCGAGGCCCTCGCGCAACTGCCGCACGACCGGTCCACCGTTGTCGAAGACGATTCCGCTCAGAAAGACCGCTCTCGGGTGCGCACGGGCAATGCGAGCGACGAGGCGTCGGTAGCTCGACGCGTCTGGGTCCCACGACGCCCAGCCTGCGAGCGGCACGTGGAGCGCCTTGGCGGCGAGCTGGAAGTTCGACGTGAGGATGGATGCGTACACGCCGCCGGCCTCGTCCTCCAGGACGAACACCGGCCCTGCATCGAGATCCTGTACGAGCATCGCCAGTGCGGCCGACTGCTGATCGTCAGTCGGGTAGACGCGCGCGTAGTTGCGGACACCGGTTGGATAGAGGAGATCCAGCGAGCCCGGATCCGCCCCGCTGACCGACCGGGTCAATCCCGGAAACGAGTTCGACGGCGACACGAGCGCCAGCGGCCCGCCCGGCGCGCGGTTGAGAATCGGAATCGTTTCGCTGGCGCACCCGGATTGATAGGGGCCGATCACGCCGATCACCTTGCGCGCAGACGCAAGTGCCTGCGCGTTGCCGATGCACTTTGCCTGATCCTCCCCGGACGCCTGGCTGGTCGAGTCGTCGCACGACTGATAGCCGACCGTGTGGCGCCCCGCCCGGAAGCCGTGGCGCGCCAGCACGAACTCGACCGCCTGGGCCATCGGCAGTGTCGAGCCCCGTGGGCCGCTCCGCAGAGGCAGGTTCGAGGCGATCAGGAACTGTGGCGCGCCGCTGCCCCCGTACGACACCTGTCCGCAGAGGGATGCGGGCAACGCAGTGGGCACCTCCCTCTGTGGGGCTCCGGATACGGGCTCATCTCGGTCGGGATCCCCGCCAACCGCGACGGTCACCCAGACGCGCCCGTGGCCGACGGCGATCTCGCGCGGCGTGCCTCCGATCGGGATCCGCGCGACCACGCGGTTGCTCGCAGGATCGATCCGCAGCACCGTGCTGTCGAGCGTGTTCACCACCCAGACAGCGCCCTCGCCAAAGGCGACCGCGAACGCGCCCGCGCCGACCGGGACCGTGCGCGTGACGACCGACGGCGCCGGGTCGATCCTCCAGAGCGTGCCGGCCGTTGGGTCGGTCGCCCACACCGCCCCCGCGCCGGCGGCGATGCCACCGAGCGAGAATGTCTCGAGCTCGATGCGCTGTGTCACCCGGGTGGACCCGCTCGGCACGCGCAGGACCGCGTTGTCGGCGGTGCCGACCCACAGCCCGCCGCGATCGGTAGCCAGCGACCGGGCGGACAGGCCGCGTGCGGTGCCGGCGACGCGATTCGTCCTCGTGTCGAACCGCGAGAGGCTCCCCTTCCCGTCGATCGCCCACACGTCGTCGCCGCCCACCGCGATCTGGTGCTCCCCCGGACCTCGCCGAGCCAGAGCTCCGGGCTCTGATCGTGAACGCGGCAGCGGCAGGCGCGCGCCCACCACACCGGATGCGGGGTCCAGCCGAGCCACCGCAACCGGGACCAGTGTCCCGACGAACTCCGAGTCGGCTGCTTCGGCGCCGCTGCCGACCCACACCGCGCCCGCGCCGGCCGCCACATCCATCGGTTCGCGCTCCGCGGCGACGGTCTTGCTCACGCGGAGGCTTCCGGGCGCGATCTTCGAGAGCGTGCGGTCGTCCGCGTTCAGCGTCCAGACGCCACCCGCCGCGGCGGCGATGCTCGATGGCGTGACCCCGACGGGGATATCCGCCACGACCCGATCGGTCTCCGGATCGATTACCGCAACGGAGTTCGCCGCAACCGCGGTGAGCTCGGCTCCGTCCTCGTCCCCACTGAGCGCCAGGGCCGCGGCGCCTATCGCGACGAGCAGGACCGCGCCACCGGCGACCAGGAGGAGCGGTGCGCGTCGGCGCGGCTGCCGGTCTGTCGCTGGGCGTGCCTTCTTCGTGAGCTCGAGCCCGGGGTCCTGTTGCAGGATCGCGGCCTCGCGTTCCTTCAGCGCCGGCCCGGGCTCCAGGCCGAGCTCGTCGAGCGTTGCCTCGCGCCCAGCCCTGTACGCGGCGAGCGCCTCGGCCTGCCGCCCTGACCGATAGAGGGCGAGCATCAACTGGGCGCGTAGCCGCTCACGGAGCGGATGCTCGGCCAAAAGCGCCTCCAGCTCGGGAACCAACTGGGCGTGACGGCCTCGCTCGAGCTGCGCGTCGATCAGCTCCTCCCTGGTGGTCAGACGCAGCTCCTCCAGCCGGCGGATCTCGCCCTGCGCGAACGCGTCGTAGCTGAATTCCGCGAGCGGTGGTCCGCGCCACAGCCCGAGTCCTTCCGCGAGCACCGTCGCCGCGCCCTCGGCGTCCCCGTGCGCCAGCTGCTCACGGCCCTCCGCAATCCGCTGCTCGAAGCGTTGGACGTCGAGCTCCCCAGGCCCCACCTCGATCGCGTAGCCGCGACCCCGCGTGACCACCCGAGCACCGAGCACCTTGCGGAGCTGCGAGACGTAGACGTGCACGCTGTTTACCGCGCTCGCGGGCGTGACGTCCTCCCAGAGGGCGTCGATCAGGCGGTCCACCGACACGGTCGAACCGGCGTCGAGCAACAGGACGGCGAGCAGCGTGCGCTGCTTTCCGGCGCCTAGCTCGAGCGGCTCGCCTGCATCCCAGACCTCCAGCGGCCCGAGTATCCGGAAGTCCATCGCCCTCCTCTCCTCGACCGTACAGGCGCCGCCGCCTCCGCTCAAGCGGCGTTCAAGCCGGATCAAGGGCAGCCCAACCGCAGCACCCGAAGCTCGCCCAATGGATTACCGGCGGATCGTGAGCAGCGTTGTGGGCGTGGCCCTGCTGCTCTGGGCCCTGGCACCCACGGTCGCTCCGGCGGCCGGGGAGAGCGGCGGTCAGCCGGTGGTGGTCCAGGTGAGCGATGGCGGCTTTCACTGGCGGGACGCCGGCCTCGGCGCCGCGGCAGGGATCGCCGTGGTGCTCATGGGAGCCGGCCTTGTGTTGACCAGACAAAGGAGTGAGACATGAACCTGAAGCAGACATCGCTCATCGCCGGTGGCGTCCTCGCGGCCGCAATCGCTGCGGCGCCCGCGCACGCCACCTTCCCGGGCGCCAACGGATCGATCGCCTTCGACAGCGATCGCGACGCGCCGGGCGAGCAGCTCGACATCTTCAGCATGCGGCAGAACGGCTCGAACCCGGTCAATCTCACGAACAACTGGGCGATGGACCAGCAGCCGAATTGGTCACCCGACGGCCGCAAGATCGCCTTCGCCAGCGACCGCGACGGGGACTTCGAGATCTTCGTGATGAACCGCGACGGGTCGAACCCGGCGCAGGTAACGCGCAACGACACGCACGATTTTGATCCGGCGTGGTCCGAGGACGGCAAGCGCCTCGCGTTCGTGGCGGTGCGTGACGGCAACGCCGAGGTCTACTCGATGCGCCGCGACGGGTCGCAACAGCGCAACTTGACGAATGACCCGGAGAACGACACCGATCCGAACTGGTCTCCGGACGGCTCCAGGATCGCGTTCCAGAGCGAGCGTTCCCCCTGGAACGTCGATGTCTACACGATGAAGACCAACGGGTCACACCCGCGGCGACTCACCGCCGCGCCCGGCTTCGACGGCGAGCCGAACTGGTCGCCCGACGGCCGCAACATCGCGTTCGACAGCGAGCGCAACGGGGACTGCGAGATCTACCGCATGCGGTCCGACGGAAGCCACCAGACGCGGGTAACCCACGACCCCGCGTGCGACATACGGCCCGCCTGGTCACCTGACGGACGCAGCATCGCCTTCAACAGCAACTCGGTTGACGGCCAGTTCGACGTCTTCCGGATGAAGGCGGACGGGAGCCGGGTGGTCAACCTCACCGCGGATAGCCCTGACTTCAACTTCGCCCCGGATTGGCAGCCCGTGCGATGACCAGACTTGCGTTCCTTCTCGTGATCGGTGCCCTCAGCGGCGCACTCGCGTCCTGCGGTAGCGACGATGGCTCCGCGTCCACCGCCGGAGAGACCCCCAAGGCGCACGCGGCGGAGCCAGGCGATCGGCGCACCGTCTCCGCTCAGGCGAACATCTTTGGCGCAGGACGCGACGACGTGCCGCCCTCTCCGGGAGGTGGCGGATCGGGAGTGAAACCGACCGCCTGGGAGCTACCGAAGGGCTCGGACCGCGTGGTGACGGTGGCGAGGGTGACCGGGCAGGTGACCCCGATCGTCGGAAACGCCGGCAGCAACGGCCCCGAGGGCGACGGAGTCGGTGCGACCGACGTGTATTCGTGGCACGGGATCTCCGGAATCGTCCACCGGCGCAACGGCATGTTCCTCGTGGGGGTCTTCCTCGGTGCCGATCCGCCCGGGAACGATGCGCCACGTCGCCTCAACTTCACCAAGCGTGAGGACTTCAAGTCGCTGGCGCCGCGCATCGGTCAGACGTTCTTCATCGGCGATGGCCGGGGCCGCTCGTACGCTGTCCCGGCGGAGGCGAGCCGGCTATATCTCGGGTTCGCTGACGGCTATTACTACACGGGCAACCCCGGCTGGTACGGGAACAACGACGGGAAGCTCACCGCCACGGTGGAGATGACGAGCCGGTGAATCGGCCGGGCTTGGAACACTCTGGGAGTGGCTGACGATCTCTACGCCCTGCCGCCCGGTGAGTTCACGCGTGCGCGCGACGAGCGGGCGAAGGCGCTCCGCAAGGAGGGCAAGCGTCAGGAGGCCGATGCGGTCAAGGCCCTCCGCAAGCCGACCGTCGCGGCGTGGGCACTGAACCAGCTCGCTCAGGGGCGTCCGAAGGATGTGGAGCGGCTCGTCGCCGCGGGCGAGGAACTTCGCGCGGCGCAGGACGAACTGCTCGCCGGCGGCGACCGGAAGGCGTTCCAGGCTGCCGCCGCCCGGGAACGCGAGGAGGTCGCAAAGCTGGCGGACGCAGCCGTCGAGCTGATCGGCGAGGCCGGCGAGCGAGCGTCTGCTGCGTCGCGCGAGAAGATCGCCGAGACGCTGCACGCCGCTGCGCTTGACGAGGAAACCGCCGAGGAGCTGCGAGCAGGCCGCCTCGTGCGAGAGCGCGAGGCGATCGGCGGGTTCGGCGGGATGGCAGCGGCAGCGTCCGGAGCCGCTCCCCGTCCAAAGCGCAGCAAGCCCGAGCGTCAGCCTCCCAAGGCACGCACCAAGAGCGGGAAAGGACCGGGCGAAGACGCCAAGCGGCGCGCTGAGGCGGAGCGTCGCGAGGCGGCCGAGCGGCGGCAGCGCCTGGCCGCCGCCCGCACCGATGAGCGGCATGCTCGGCGCGAGCTCGAGGCGGCAGCGAAGGCGACTGCGCAGGCCGAGACGCGTGCCGACGCCGCTACGGCCCACGCCGAGGAGGCGAACGCCCGCGCGAAGGTCACAGCAGACCGCCTGAAGGAGACGCGCCGGGAACAGGCGGCTGCGAAGAAGGCGCACGCGCGGGCGGAGCGCGCCCTCGCGGACGCCGAGCGCGACGCCTAACGCGCACGCGCCGCGGCGCGCTAGGTCCGGTCCGTCTCGACCTCGCGCAGCGCTCCGGTCTCCGGGTTGAAGACGAAGCCGCGGATCTGGTCGCGGGCCGGTAGCTCGAAGCTTCCTCGCAGGCGGGTGAGGCTTGCTCGGAGTGTGGCGTCCAGGTCCTCGAATGCGCCAAGGCGCCAGGCTGGGAGCACGCCGTCGTCGGCGAGCGCCTGGCCGAACTCGTCCTCCGATGCGCCGTGGAGGCCGCAGCCGTCGTGCATCACCACCACGATCTCCTGGGTGCCGAGCAGGCGCTGGGAGGCGGCGAGGGAGCGGATTGCATCGTCGGTGACGAGGCCGCCGGCGTTGCGGATGATGTGGGCATCACCGCGCTCGAGGCCGAGCATCGGGAAGAGGTCGATGCGCGTGTCCATACACGCCAGAACGGCGACCTTGCGCCGTGGCTTCGAGTCCAGCCCGGGCACGGCGAGCTCCTCGGCCCGGGAGGCGGCTGTCTCGAGCATCTCGTCGGCGTTCGCCATGCGAGCGCGGATCGTAGGGACTCGATGCCTAGAGCAGGCTGCCGCCCGGCGGAACGATCCAGAGCTTCTCTGCCCGTTCAACGACGGCGTCTGGCCGCAGCTCACCCACCCTTCTCACCTGCACATGCTCCATCAGGCGCCCAAGCTCGGCCCACGCCATCGCGACGGAGCCGACCTTGGCCGTCGGCCCCCAGCCCGTGGCCGCCCTCAGCTCCGCCGCGCGCTCCTTCACCTCGTCGAGCGTCAGCTCGGCAAACGGCTTCGAGCGGCCGCCCGCGAAGACGTGCTCAGAGAGCACCCTGTCGGCGTCGGGAGGCGGGCGCGGTTCAGGGCGCGTGCTCACAGCAGGTAGGGGACCGCTCCCACGGCACCGAGGGTGTACCAGCAGCCGAAGACGAGCGTCGCGAACCCCATCGCGGGCGCGAAGGCGAGCGTGCGCCGCAGTACCGGTCCGCGGGTGATCGCGTAGCCGAACGCCGAGGACAGGGCGGCCATCGACACCGCCGTGCCGAGCGCCAGCACCACCAGCGCCGCCACCGCCTCGGCCTGTCCGGGAATCGTGGCGAGCAGCAGCAAGCCCACTCCTGCGGATCCGCCCATCCCGTGCACGAGCCCGATCCCGAACGCCTGCGCCGGCGAACGTCCGAGCCGGGCCTCGGGCCGGTGCGAGTGGTCATGCGCTCCGGGCGACTCGTGCGGGTGCAGGTGGCGATGCTCGGTGTCGCCGTGCCGGTGCTGATGAGCGTGGAAGTGGCCGCGCCGCCAGCGCACCAGCAGCCGTGCGGCGAGCAGCATGATCATCAGCCCCACGAGCGCCTCCGCCCCCCGCTGCGCTCCATCCGGGAGATACGCGTGGAACAGCACGATCGGGAGGCCGAAGAGGGCGAGCGTCGTCGCATGCCCAATCCCCACGAGAGGCCCAGCCGTCCGGCGCGGCGAGTGCCGTCCTCGGGCTCCGAGGCGATCAGCGTCGACACCGCGGCGAGGTGGTCGGGGTCGGAGGCGTGCCGCAGGCCGAGCAGCAGGGCCACGGCCAGCACTGCCACGAGCGCCTCGCCATGGGCCATCTCGGCGATCCAATCGTCAAGCCCGAACATCGGCGCCCCCCTTCTCGGCCGCCAGGCGGGCGCCGGCTACGGCAAGCTGCCCGTAGGCGATCCCGCCGTCGTTCGGCGGGAGGCGCTCAGGCGTGAGCACACGCAGCCCGGCGTCGCCGAGCAGCGAAGCGGTTTGCCCGAGCAGGCGCCGGTTCTGGAACACGCCTC
>CAWGSQ010000004.1:0-15212 GCA_963825345.1 uncultured Thermoleophilaceae bacterium
ACCGAATCCGGGAGATACGCGTGGAACAGCACGATCGGGAGGCCGAAGAGGGCGAGCGTCGTCGCATGCCCAAATCCCCACGAGAGGCCCAGCCGTCCGGCGCGGCGAGTGCCGTCCTCGGGCTCCGAGGCGATCAGCGTCGACACCGCGGCGAGGTGGTCGGGGTCGGAGGCGTGCCGCAGGCCGAGCAGCAGGGCCACGGCCAGCACTGCCACGAGCGCCTCGCCATGGGCCATCTCGGCGATCCAATCGTCAAGCCCGAACATCGGCGCCCCCTTCTCCGCCGCCAGGCGGGCGCCGGCTACGGCAAGCTGCCCGTAGGCGATCCCGCCGTCGTTCGGCGGGAGCCGCTCAGGCGTGAGCACACGCAGCCCGGCGTCGCCGAGCAGCGAAGCGGTCTGCGCGAGCAGGCGCCGGTTCTGGAACACGCCTCCCGAGAGCACCACGAGGTCGGTCGTCCGCGCGCTCGGCCGCGAGCGCGCACGCGCGCGCCGTGGCCTCAGCCAGAGCGTTGTGGAAGCGCGCCGCGATCGTCCCGACGTCGTACCCGCGCATCGACGTCGCCCACCACGGCGCGAATCATTGGGCGCGCGTCGATCACGAGCGGGCCGCCGTCGTCCAGCAGCGGAAGCTCGTACGCGCGCCGCTCGCCGAGGTCGCAGGCCGCCTCCAGCTCCACCGCGGCCTGGCCCTCGTAGTTGACCTCCGACGCGCAGCCCGCAGAGAGCGGCCACGGCGTCGAACAGCCTGCCCGGCGCTCGTGGTCAGCGGCGAGGAGAGCCCGCTCGCCGCGAGCTCGCGACACCTGCTCCCATGAGCGCTGGTCGACCCGCCGCGCGAGCGGTCGCGGCGGCGCGCCTCGGCTCGCCGAAGGCCACCGCCAGCCACGCGCAGGCCATCCTCCACGGCTGGCGGATCGCGGCCTCGCCGCCTGGCATCCGCACCGGGAACAGCAGTCCGGCGCGCTCGAACCCGTCGAGGTCTCCGAACAGCAGCTCCCCTCCCCACACCGTGCCGTCCTCGCCGTAGCCCGTGCCGTCGAAGATGGCGCCGACCGCCGGGCGCCGTTCGCCGTGCTCGGCCAGGCACGCCGCCAGATGGGCGTGGTGATGCTGCACCCCCACCAGGCGAACATCGTCGCGCTCGACCGCGTGCTTGGTGGAGAGGTACTCCGGGTGGAGGTCGTGCGCCACCACCTCTGGCTCGACCGCGAACAGGCGCTCGAAGTGGTCGATGCCGGCCACGAACGAGCGCAGCGTCTCGTAGTTCTTGAGGTCGCCCACGTGGTGCCCGACCCAGGCGTGCCCGTCCTTGGCGACCGCGAACGTGTTCTTCAGCTCGGCCCCGCAGGCGAGCATGTGCCGGCCACAGTCCACCGGCAGGGGCAGCGCGCCCGGCACGTAGCCGCGCGAGCGCCGCAGGAACGTGCGCCGCCCCTCGGCGTGGCGCACCACCGAGTCGTCGGTGCGCGTCTCGATCGGCCGGTCGTGCATCAGGAACAGGTCGGCGATGCCCGCGAGCCGCTCGCAGGCCTCCTCGTCGCGGAAGGCGATTGGCTCGTCGGACACGTTGCCGCTCGTCATCACGAGCGTCGTGCCGGCGTCCGCCAGCAACACGTGGTGAAGCGGCGAGTACGGCAGCATCACGCCGAGCTCCGAGGCGCCCGGCGCCACGGAGTCGGCCACCGCGGCATCGGTCCGTCGCCGGGCGAGCACGATCGGCCGGGCGCGCTCCAGCAACAGCTCCAGATCGGGCACCTTCAGGTCCACAAGCTCGCGAACCGCGCCGAGCTCGGGCGCCATCAGCGCGAACGGCTTGTCCTCGCGGTGCTTGCGGGCCCGCAGCTCGGCCACCGCCGCCTCGTCGTCCGCCCGGCACGCGAGGTGGAACCCGCCGATCCCCTTCACGGCCACGATCGCTCCCTCGCGCAGCGCGTGCGCCGCACCCTCGAGCGCGTCCCGCGCGCCGGCGTCCTTCACCGTTCCCCCGCCCGCGTACACGAGCCGCACCTGCGGCCCGCAGTCCGGGCACGCGTTCGGCTGGGCGTGGAAGCGGCGGTTCGCCGGGTCGCGGTACTCAGCGAGGCACGCCGGGCACATCTCGAACGCCGCCATCGTCGTGTTGGGCCGGTCGTAGGGGACGTCGCGCACGATGGTGAAGCGTGGTCCGCAGTTGGTGCAGTTGGTGAACGGGTAGCGGAAGCGCCTGTCCTCGGGATCGAACAGCTCGGCGAGGCAGTCCGGGCAGGTGGCGCTGTCCGGGGTCACGGCGGCGCGCGGCTCCCCGCCGACCGGGCTGTCCCGGATCGAGAAGCCCAGCTCGCCCAGCTCCTCGAGCTGCTCGGAGGTAACCCGCTCGACGTTCGCGAGCGGAGGCGCCTCGAGAGCGAGCCGGGAGAGGAAGCGCTCGACCGTCTCGGACGGCGCCTCGACCTCCACCACCACCCCGCGCGAGTCGTTCAGCACGTGACCCGACACGCCCAGCTCGTCCGCGAGCCGGTACACGTAGGGACGAAAGCCCACGCCCTGAACGGTGCCCTCGATGCGGGCGCGGACGCGGCTCACGCGAGCTCCACCAGCTCGCGCAGCAGGTGATAGGCGCTGGCCTGCGCCTCCTGGATGCGCGGGATGTGCTCCGAGCGCGTGACCACCACATGGTCCGCGAGCCGCTCGGCCGCCACGCGCCCGCCGTCGTAGCCCACCATCGCGACGGTCCGCAGCCCGCGCGAGCGCGCCTCCGCCAGCGCGTGCACCACGTTCGCGGAGTTGCCGCTCGTGGAGATCGCCAGCAGCACGTCGCCGTCGCGCCCGTGGGCGATCACCTGGCGCGAGAAGATCGCCTCGGTGCCGATGTCGTTCGCGATCGCGGTGAGGATCGCCGGGTCCTCGGTGAGGTCGAGCGCCCGCCGCGCCTGCCAGCGCGGGTCGGGCGGACAGCGGAAGTCCGCCACCACGTCCATCGCGTCGGTGGCGGAGCCGCCGTTGCCGAGCGCGAGCAGGCGCCCGCCGGCCTCGAGGTCGGCGCGCACACCCGCGGCCGCGGTGAGCAGCTCCTCGCGGTTCTCCTCGAGCGTCTGCGCCCGCAGCTCGACCGACCTCCTCTGCCTTGGCGAGAATCGAGCGCCGCACGTCCTCCACGACCGCGTCGAGGTCCTGCTCGCCCTCCGCGAGGAACGGATAGAGGAAGCTCGACGCGCCGGTGTCGTGCGTGCGCCGCGCGTCGCGTCCCTCGAGCAGCCCGCGGTGGTCGAAGAACACGTGCACGAGCTCCCAGAGCACGTGGTAGAGCGTCTCCACCAGCTCCTGGCGAATCGAGGCGTCCTGGCTCGGCGGCTCGAACTCCCACTCCGCTCCGGACTGCGCGAAGGCAAGGGTCAGTGCGCCGAGCTCGCGTGCGAGCCTGAGCGCGCCATCGGCGTCCGAGCCGAAGCCGATCACGATGTCGCCGGGCTCGACCGCCAGGGCCGCCTGCTCATCGAGCGGGCCCCCCTCGCCCGCCAGCGCGAGCGCCGGCAGGGCGCGCTTGCCCACGATCACCGGGTGCACGAACTCCACGGCCACATGCCGAGCGTCCGAGCGCGCGGCCGGCGAGCGGCCCAGGGCGATCAGGCGCCCGCCGCGCGCAAAGCGCTCCGCCATCCGGTGGCACAGACGTGCGAGGCGCTCGGACTCCGCCTCGAAGAAGGCCGCGTTGGCCTGCGTGCGCTCCGAGAGCGCCCGGTCGAGGAGATCGCTCCCGACCGCGTGGCTCAAGCGGGCGCCTCCACCGCACGGCCGACCCGCGCGAGCCAGTCGCGCCACTCCGCGATCCCCTCCCCGGTCTTCGCGCTCACCAGGATCCGCTCCACCCCGGGGTGGACGGCATCGAGGTTGTAGAGGAAGCGCTCGAGGTCGAAGTCGAGGTGCGGCAGCAGGTCGATCTTGTTGATCAGCACCAGCTCGCAGGCCCGGAACATGAGCGGATACTTGAGCGGCTTCTCCTCGCCCTCGGTGATCGCCGAGACCATGATCCGCGCGTCCTCGCCCACCTTGAACTCCGCGGGGCAGACGAGGTTGCCCACGTTCTCGATCACCAGCAGGTCGATCTCCGCCAGCGGCAGGTCCGGCAGCGCCGAGCGCACCATGTTCGCGTCGAGGTGGCACTCGCCGCCGAAGCTCGGGTCGGTGTTGAGCTGGGTGACCGGGATGTGCAGCGCCGCGAGCCGGTCGGCGTCCATCGACCCCTGAACGTCGCCCTCCAGCACGCCGATGCGCACGCCCGGAGTGTCGGCCGCCACGTGCTCGAGCAGCGAGGTTTTCCCCGCGCCCGGCGCGCTCATGAAGTTCACCACGCGCACGCCCGCGCGGTCGAAGTCGGCGCGGTTCGCCTGCGCGATCGTGTTGTTGGCGTCGAGCGCCTCCTCGACGATCTTCACCTTTGTGCGATGCATTCCGTCTCCTCGACCTCGATGGACTCCACCTCGAACTCCTCGCCGCTCGCCACCTCGACGTGGCCGGCGCTGCCGCAGCCTGGACACATGAAGATCGGCATGTCGATCGTCCACTCGCGCTCGCAGCTCGCGCAGCGCAGCACGGCGGGGATCAGCTCCTGCTCGAGCCGCGCGCCCTCGCACACAGTCCCCTTCGAAACGAACTCGAAGTAGAACTCGAGCGTGTCCGGCACGACCTGCCGGAGCGCGCCCACGCGGAGGCTCACGAGGCTCACCGGCCGCCCCTCGGCGTGCTTGACGACGGTGTTCACGATCGCGCCGGAGAGCGAGAGCTCGTGCATGGCTCAGTCGATGGCGTACGCGGCGTCGGTGCGCAGCTCTTCGATCGTGTCGATCACGACGCCCACAGCGGCCTCGACCGCGCTCTGGACCTCGGGGCTGAGGCCCATCCCCATCTCCTCGACCTCGGCCGGCTCGCACGCCACGATCACGACCTTGCCCGGCCACGCGCCGAGCGTCTTCACGAAGCGGAGCACCGTCTGCGGGTCCATCGCGTGCGGGTTGATCATCTGGCCGTCCTCGATACCAGCCTCCACGTCGTCCTTCTGGGCCTCCATCACGTAGAGCGTGCCGGGCTCTCCGCCCTGCCGGCTCACGTCGATCAGGAGGAGAGCGTCGTAGCCGCGCATCACCTCGTACGCGAGGTCGAGCCCGCCGGTGCCGAAGTCGAACACGGCCGCGCCCTCGGGGAGCTCGCGCGACTCGAGCCGCTTCACGACCTCGCCGCCGAACCCGTCGTCCCTCAGCCAGGCGTTGCCGATGCCGGCAACCAGGATGCGTTTCATTGCAGAACCTCCACTTCAGGTGGGAAGAACCAGAGAAAGCGGCCGGTCTCGCGCATGATCTCCTGACCGGGCTGGTCAACGCTCACGCCGAGGTGCACACGGCCGTCGTAGTCGCGGTAGATGCGCTCGACCGTCACGGTGCGGCCCTCGAGCATGCGCGCCTGAAGGTCGGCGTCGAGGCCGGACCGCACTACCACGTGCCCGCCGCGGCGGAAGGTCACCCCGTCCACCTCCACCTCGGGAAGCCCGCGCGTGGGGTCACGAACGTCGGCGGACGGCTTCGGAGGCTCGCGCGTGACCGGGTCGCGGACCTCCACGCGCCCGTGGAGATTGAGCAGCTCCTCGGAGGTCACCGCTGAGGCGCGCTCGATCATCGCCTTCACGGCCGGGTCCGACCGCTCGATCTCGGCGCGCTCCTCGTCGCTCAGCACCTGAACGTGCAGCACGAGCGCCTCCTCGATCTCGGTGTTGTCGAAGAGGTTGCCGCGGCTCTCGGGGGCGATCTGGGGATGGTCGGGCAGGATGATCGCCGCGCCGAGCATCACGTCGTCCTCTGCCGATGCGAGCACAGGCCACGTGTTCACGCTGTCGCAGGGCGCGTCGAGCTGGGAGATGAAGCGCCCGCCCTCCACCCTCAGGACCGGATGCGTCGAGATCAGCGAGTAACGAAGCGCCTCTCCACGCGTCGAGCCCCTCCGGAACCTCCGTGCGGTTCTCGACACGGAACGAAACTCGGCGCAGATCTGAGTCCCCCGACTCAAGGGGTCTGACCCCTTGAGTCGGGTGCGCACAGATATTCCGCCGATCTCGAAGTCGCCCTCACCCTCGATCCGCTGCGCCTCCGCAACGTGCCGCTCGCCGCTCGGCAATGAGGAAGTGCACCTCCGCGGTCAGGCGCGGGTCCTCACCCTCGACGACGCACTGGAGGTCCAGGTGGTCGTAGGTGGTGTCGAGCTGGCGCGCGTACGCGGGCGGGTAGACGATCCCGAACGGCGTGGGCGTGGCGTTCTTGGTCGCCCCGGCGTGTACGGATAGAGCGCGTAGCCCTCGTAGAGCAGCGACTCGACCAGCTCGTTCACGGGTCGAGCAGCTCCGCCACGCGTCGCGTCGAGGGTCGGCAGGCCGCGGCGCGCCTTCTCGCGCTGGAGCGCCTGGAGCGTGCGCTCGTGGAGCGGGATCCAGCCGCTGCGCGGGTAGTAGTGCTCGATCAGATCGCTCCAGATGCTCACCGGCATGCGGAACTCCGCCGTGCACGACCAGGGCACGAGCGACATCTGCAGCCGCCCGTCGTCGCCGCGGTAGTGCACCGTCCCGTTGAAGTTGAACGCCAGCGGCAGCTCGCCGTCGGGCAGGCCGTAGAGGTACTTGGAGGAGGCCACCTCCATGTCGAAGCTCGCCGGCACGGCCACGCGGAAGGTGGTCGAGCCGATGAAGGCGGGCACGAGCACGTCGGCCTGGTGCCACACGAGGCTGCGGGTGGTGGTGGCCCAGCGCTCGGGCGGACCGAACAGCTCCACGAGCTTCGCGCGCGTCTCGGCGTCGTAGGTGCGTCGCGCGGGCTCGATCATGATCTGGGCGCTCAGCGCGATCGCGTGCACCTGGCGCCCGCCGGGCTCCGTCACGTGAACGTCGAAGTCGAGGGCGGGCACCGCCGCGTGACGGCGGCCGGTGGCGCCGAGCACCTGGAACTCGGGCTCGGGCGCCACGGGTGGCGTCAGCGTCTCTGGTTGGCTCATGCCGCCACGGCCCGGAGGTCCTCGAAATATCGCTCGATCGCCTGCTCCACCCCACTGCCCCCGGAGATGCCCTCCCAGCTGGCCTTCACGAGCCCGACCAGCATGTAGCAGCGGTCGATCGGCGCGATGGCGAACATCGGCGGATCGGCCATCCGGTTCACGATCAGCGCCTCCGCGTCCGGCTCAAGGTCGCGGAGCACCGGGTTCATCCCCACCAGCCGGTTCCAGGTCTCGAAGTGGAGCTCGCTCTCGGTGGCGCCCGGCCGGGCTCGGGTACATCGCCACCACGCAGTCGGTCACGCTCGAGTGCATGAAGAACGCCAGGCCGATCGGGATGCGGAACTGGGCCCAGATCTCCTCCGGGAGCTTGAAGTCCTCGAGCCACAGCGTCCGCGTGCCGGTGGGGCGGAACTCCGAGTCGCCGGAGCGCAGGGCCCAGCAGGCCTCGCACACGCACACGATCTGGCGCTCGTAGGTGTTGAGCATGTGCCGGTGGTCGGGCGGCACCGTCGTCTTGCAGAGGTCGCAGTGCTCCTCGAGCGGAGCCGGAGGCGTTGGGGCGGCGAGGCTGCGAAGGGCCGACACCATCAGCGCCTTGCGCTTACCGGCTACCGCCTCATCAATTGGCTTCACAACGCGACCTTGATCCCCTCGGTCTCGCGGAGGAGCGGAATCGGTTGGAGTTGGAGGTGGTCATCGTCCATCGACCGGCCCGCCTGCGGAAGGAAGTAACCGCGCCCGCACGCGGGACATTTCAGGGCGCCATCCTCCAGGGCGCCGTTGTCGAGGGCGCCGCCGCAGTCCGCACACTTGTTCCGGTAGGCAAGGAGCGTTCCGTCGACGTTCGCGACGAACAGTGAGACATCGTCGATTGACGTTGCTGTGAGGAGATCAGGGGCGGCGATGTCGAGGGTGTGCCATGCCGGTGCTCCGTTGACCATTGGCAAGGCAACTCCGGTGACCTCCTCTTCCTCCTCGACGACCCCCTCCACGTCCATCCCGAGCAGGTCCGGCGCCGCCTCCTCGAGGGCCTGCCGCACCGCCAGCTCGAGCGTCGAGGATGACGCCCGGCACGACTTGCAGCTGCCCTCGAGGCGCAGCTTCGCGATCCCGTCCTCGATCCCGAGCAGCTCCACGTTGCCGCCGTGCGACTCCATGTACGGCCGCACGGTGTCGAGCGCCTGCGTGACCCGCTCCTCGATCGGCACTGGATAGAGGTCGTGGATCATCAGGAGGCCCGCGACGAGGCTGTCCTTCGACATCTCGTCACGGGTGCCGGCGTCGGCCAGCTCGATGATCCGCTCGAGGCCGGCGCCGTACATCTGCACGACGGCCGACGTGAGCTCCTCGGCGAGGCTGCGGCACGCCGGATCGTCGAGGTCCTCCAGTCGTCCCGTGAGCTCCTGCACACGGGCTATCAGCTGCTCGGGCTCCATGGCTACGAGAGCGCCGTCGGGGTATGGACCACCTTCCGCACCGAGCCCGACCCGCCGTACATGTGCACACCGCACGGCAGGCACGGATCGAACGAGCGAACCGCCCTCATGATGTCGATCCCCTTGAAGTTCTCCGGGCCGTTCTCCTCGAAGATCGGCGTGTTCTGCACCGCGTCCTCGTAGGGGCCGGGAGTCCCGTAGACGTCGCGCGGGCTGGCGTTCCACGGCGTCGGCGGGTAGGGCTGGTAGTTCGCGATCTTGCCGTCCTCGATCACCATGTGGTGCGAGAGCACGCCGCGGGCTGCCTCGTGGAAGCCGACAGCTCACTGCGCTGTCGGGGACCTTGAAGTCGTTCCAGGACTTCGTGCGGCCGGCCTGGACCTCCTTCATCGCCCGCTCCAGGTTGTGCAGCGCGATCAGCGCCGAGTACGCCTGGTGATACGTGCGGGCGCGGTCGCGCTCGATCGCGTTCGACTTCTCCGGCACGTGCCACTCCATCTCCATCTGCGGCATGCTCGGAGAGCGCGGCAGCACCATCTGGATGCTGTGCCCCGTGGCCTTCGCATAGCCGAAGTCCACGAGCCCCGCCTTCGCGGTGCACCACTGGCGTGCGAACGGGCCGCCGCCGGTGTCGCAGCACACATGCGTGTCGGTGCGCTTGTCGTAGATGCGCGGTGACACGACCCACGTGTACTTGTCCGTGAAGTCGCGCGCCTGCGGCTTCGGCAGGGTCACCTTGTTCCACGGGTGGTTCTTGTCGACCGGATTCCCGAGCGGGTCCTCGGTCACGAACGTGCGCTCGTTCTCCCAGCCGTCGAAGTACGAGCTGCCGAGCAGGATCCGGATGGCGAGGTTGATCTCGACCAGGTCGGTCGTGATCAGCTCGCCGTTGATCGCGATCCCGGGGGTGATGTACCGCTTCCGCCCCCACTCGGTCATGTTCTTGTAGCTGTAGTCGACGTAGTCCGGGTCGTCGAACGAGCCCCAGTTCACGAGGTTCGTGTCCCGGTAGCCCACCATGTCGTACCCCGGCAACTGCTGAAGGAAGAAGTCGTAGAGGTCGTCGTGCATCGGCACGCTGCGCTTCACGTAGTCGAAGTACCTCATGAGGCGCACGTAGTAGTCGGTGCACGTCTGGTGGGTGATGTCCGCGCTGCAGCCGCCCGGCATGATCGTCGAGGGGTGCGTGTGCCGCCCGCCGAACAGGCAGTACATCTCGCGCGTGTAGCGGGCCACGTGGAGGGTCTCCAGGTAGAACTCGCCCGTGAACGGGTTGAGCGCCCGCATGATGTCCGCGATCGTCTTGTAGCCGTGGATGTCCGAGCCCGGCGCCGGGGTGTTCTCGGCGGTCGCGAGCAGGCTCGGGTTCGTCTCCTTCACCATCTGCTCGCAGAAGTCCACGTTCGCCATGCAGTCGTTGAAGATCGCGTGGTCGAAGATGTAGTCCGCGGTCTCGGCCAGGTTGAAGGCCATGTCGCCAAGGGGCGGCGGCTTCACGCCATAGGCCATGTTCTGGTTGAGGCACGAGCAGGTGCAGTGGTTGTCACCGCAGATGCCGCAGATGCGGCTGGTGATGAAGTGCGCGTCGCGCGGGTCGATCCCCTTCATGAAGATGTCGAACCCGCGGAACACCATCGACGTCGAGTAGCACTTCAGTACCTGCTGGTTCGCGAAGTCGATCTCCGTGTGGATCCCGAGCGACCCGACGATGCGGGTGATCGGGTCCCAGGACATCTCCTTGACGACGACCTTCTGTTCACGGGGCGTCTCAACAGTGGACATTCGTCTCTCCCCTCTACCAGCGCTTCTGGTAGCCGGTGGTTAGCTCTGATTTGTTGTGACGCCACTCGGGCTCCACGTCGTACTTGTTCTTGATGTTGCGCTTGCGGAAGTAGCGCACCATCGGCCCGTAGGCGACCGATGCGAAGCCGGACGCGCGGTTCCCCCACGGATCCGGGTCCATGAACGGCATGTACTTGTCGGGGAAGCCGGGCATCGTGCACGCCATGCAGATGCCGCCCACGTTCGGGCAGCCGCCGATGCCGTTCACCCACCCGCGGATCGGGACGTTGCACTTGACCACCGGCCCCTTGCAGCCGAGCTTCACGAGGCAGCGGTGGTCCGAGCCGTACTCCGTGGCGAAGTCGCCCTCCTCCGCGAAGCCGGCGCGGTTGCAGCCCTCGCGGACGGTGCGGCCGAACAGCCACTTGGGACGCAGCTTCTCGTCCAGCTCTGGCACGGGAGCGAGACCGGCCAGGTGCAGGGCGAGGTAGAGCAGCGTCTCGGTCATGTTGTCCGGCTGCGCCGGGCAGCCGGGGATGCACACCACCGGCAGGCCGGCCTTCGACTTCCAGTTCCAGCCCAGGTAGTCCGGCACGCCCATCGCGCCGGTCGGGTTGTTCTTCATCGCCGGAATGCCGCCGTAGGTGGCGCAGGTGCCCACGGCCACCACGGCCGCCGCCTTGGGCGCGAGCCGGTCGAGCCACTCGTTGATCGTGATCGGCTGGCCGTTCTAGGGATTCACGGCGAATCCGGTCCAGTGGCCCTCGCCGTTGATGTTCTCGTTGCCGAGCGAGCCCTCGATCACGAGCACGAACGGGTCGAGCTTGCCCTCCTCGGCGTCGAACCAGGCCTGGGCGAACTCGTCGCCGACCTCGTACGCGATCACCTGGTTGTGCACGACGATCTTCGGCATGCCGGGGATCGCCTGCGTGATGATGTCCTCGAGGCTCGGATTGGTGGCCGACGTCATGGCGACCGAGTCGCCCTCGCACGACAGCCCCGTGGTGACCCACAGAACATGCGCGGTGACCCCCTCGGTCTCCTTGTGCTGCGCATACGGGTCGACGGACGTCGCCATCGGCGCTCCTTCCTCGCTCAACAAATCCGCGGCAGTGGGTCACCGACCAGCTGGTCCATGACGCGCGTGCCGCCGAAACTCGTCTCCACCAGCACCATCCCGGGAGGCTCGGTGCGTACCTCGCCGATCTCCGCCGCGCGCTCGCAGCCAGGGACCGAGCGCAGCGCGGCCAGCGCCCGGTCGGCAGCTTCCTCCGCGACGAAGGCGACGAGCTTGCCCTCGTTCGCGACGTACATGGGGTCGATCCCCAAGATCTCCGACGCTCCGGCCACGGCCGGCTCGACCGGCACGGCGGACTCGCGCACCAGCATCGCGACGCGCGACGAGCGGGCGAGCTCGTTCAGCACCGAGGCCACGCCGCCTCGGGTCGCGTCGCGCATGCAGCGCAGCGATGGTCCGGACTCCTCCAGGAGCGCGTCCACGACCGGCCACAGCGAGCGTGTGTCGGACGTGATGTCCGCGTCGAGCTCGAACTCGCCGCGGGCCAGCATGATCGCGGTGCCGTGCTCGCCGATCGTGCCGGACAGGAGGACGCGGTCGCCGGGGCGGATCGCGTCCGCCGCCAGTGCGCGCGCGCGGATCGCGCTCGCCGAGCCCCGGCGGTGCAGATGTACATGCTGTCCGCGGCGCCGCGCTCGACGACCTTCGTGTCGCCGGCGACGATCTCGACGCCGGCCGCCTCGGCCGCGTTCGCGATGGCCTCGACCTCGGCGCGCAGATCACTCGGAGGCGAGGCCCTCCTCCAGGATCAGCGAGAGGGTGAGCGCCGTGCGGGCGCGCGCCCGACACGGCGAGGTCGTTGACGGTCCCGTTCACGGCGAGGTCGCCGATCGAGCCGCCCGGGAAGCGAAGCGGCTTGACGACGAAGGAATCGGTCGTGAAGGCGAGCGCGGCGCCGCCGATCTCGATCGAGGCCGCGTCCTCGGTGACCTGGGCACCGAACGCGGGCTCGAACAGGCCCTCGATCATGCTCTGCGTGGCCTTGCCGCCCGCCCCGTGGGCCATGTTGATGCGCTCGTCGCGGAACTTGCCGCGCTTGGCCCGCGCCGTCTCGATGATCCCGAGGATGCGCTCCTCCCGGTCGGTCACCGGCATCAGACGACCTCCCGCTCGCGCGCGAAGCGGCCGTAGTTGTAGTACGCGGCGCAGGCGCCCTCGGAGGAGACCATGCAGGTTCCGATCGGGCGCTCCGGCGTGCAGGCCGTGCCGAAGACCTTGCACTCCCAGGGCTTGATCACGCCCTTCAGGACCTCGCCGCACTGGCACGCCTTCGGGTCGGCCACGCGCACGCCCGGCACGCTGAAGCGCACCTCGGCGTCGAGGTCGGCGTACGCGTCCGAGAGCTTCAGCCCGCTCTGAGAGATGAAGCCGAGCCCGCGCCACTCGAAGTGCGGACGCAGCTCGAAGACCTCGGCCATCACCTCGAGCGCGCGCTGGTTGCCCTCGTACGGGACCACGCGCGCGTACTGGTTCTCGACCTCGCAGCGGCCCTCGTCGAGCTGGGCGAGGATCATGCGGATCGCCTGGAGGATGTCGAGCGGCTCGAAGCCGGCCACGACGATCGGCTTGCCGTAGTCGGCGGGGATGAACTCGAACGGGCGCGCGCCCACCACCGTCGAGACGTGGCCGGGGCCGACGAACCCGTCGAGCCGCAGGTCGGGCGAGTCCAGCAGGGCGCGCAGCGGCGGCACGATCGTCACGTGGCTGCACATGCACGAGAAGTTCGGCACGCCCTCGGCCTTGGCGCGCTTGAGCGTGAGCGCCGTGGAGGGCGCGGTCGTCTCGAACCCGATGGCGAAGAACACGACCTCGCGATCGGGGTTCTGCTTCGCGATCCGCAGGGCGTCGAGCGGCGAGTAGACCATGCGGATGTCAGCGCCCTCGGCCTTCGCCTCGAGCAGGCTCCCGTTCGACCCCGGCACGCGCATCATGTCGCCGAAGCAGGTGAAGATCACGCCGGGCTCGCGGGCGATCGCGATGCCGTCGTCCACCCGCCCCATCGGGATCACGCAGACGGGGCAGCCGGGACCGTGCACGAGCTCGACGTTCTCCGGCAGGAGGTCGTCCACGCCGTACTTGTAGATCGAGTGCGTGTGGCCGCCGCAGACCTCCATGAACTTGTAGTGGCGGCCCGGCTCGACCGCGGCGAGGATCTCGGTGGCGAGCACTCGGCCCAGCTCGGGATCCCGGAACTCGTCGACGTACTTCATCGTGGTGCTCAGCTCCGCCAGGGCCACGCCGGCGTGCACCAGCACCCGGTCACCGGGCTCCACGGACACGAGCGCGATCTCCACGGTGCTCTTCGAGCCGTCCTCGGCCGCGCACAGGGCGAGGCCGCGGGCGTCGTCGATGCGCTCCACCTGCATCGGGATGCCCTCGTCCGAGCAGGTGATGCAGTGGTCGCCGCACTCGTTCGCGCTCACTCGATCACGCTCGCCTTGAGCTCCTCGAGCTCGGCCTCGTAGTCCGCGCCCATGCGCTCGAGCTGGCGGCGGGTGGCGATCGCCTCCTCCTCGTCCACCTGGGAGATCGCGAAGCCCACGTGGATCAGCACCCAGTCGCCCGGGCCGACGCCATCGCCGTCGGCGTCCATCAGGCCGATGTTGATCGTGCGCTGGACCCCGGCCACATCGACCTTCGCAAGCCGGTTGGCCGGGTCAACCACTTCGACGATCTGGCCGGGTATGGCCAGGCACATGTCCTCTCCCAGTTGCCGTGCCGGCGCCGACCCTAAGGGCGCCGTCCCAGGGCGTGCAAAACGCGGACGTTGGGAATCAACGTTGTTTTTCAACTCACCCATTAATAGGCTCGCGTACCCAGGAAGGGGGGCTGCCCATCGAGGGCACTGTCCAGATTCTGAAGTCCGACCCTGAGCTGGGGCTGAGGGTGCCAGCAACTCAGATCGCGGACGCGCGCGCGCAGCTCGTGGCGCGCGTGAAGACGCTGGAGCCTGGACGCTGGGAGGTGCCGCACGACACCAGCAGCCGGCTCGGCTTCCTCATGCTCGACGGGCTGCTCGCGCGCGACGTGGTGCTCGTGGGACACACCTGCACCGAGCTGCTCGGCGAGGGCGACGTGATCCAGCCGTGGATCCCGTCAACCGAGGACGGGCTCGTTCGCTACCACGTCCTCTGGCACGTCCTCGGCGCCGTCGAGGCTCGCCGTCCTGGACGATGGCTTTGCCCGTTCGCTCGCCGACTGGCCGCAGGTGATGTCGATGCTCCTCGAGCGCGCGATCCGCCGCACGCTGCGCATGTCGGTCCATCAGGCGCTGCTGCAGCTCTCGCCCGTGGAGACGCGGCTGCTCGTGCTCTTCTGGCACCTGGCCGAGCGCTGGGGCCGGGTGACTCCCGAAGGGATCAGCGTGCGGCTGCGCATGTCGCACGAGCTGCTCGGCCAGCTCGTGGGATGCAAGCGCGCCTCGGTGACCACGGCGCTGCACCGGGTGAACGACAGCGGCCTGGTGATCCGCAAGAGCGACGGGACCTGGCTCCTGCGCGGCTCGCCTCCGGACGAGCTGGCCGAGATCCAGTGGGGGCGTCCGGCCTCCGTCGCCGGGTAGTAGCCTCGACGAGGTGTCGGTGAAGGTCGTCTTCAGGTGCGAAATCTGCGGGTGCGCCCCGGGCGGCGACACGCAGAAGAACCTCGAGCGCCAGCTGCTCGACCTGCGCCACGGCGAGTACGTGGACGCCGAGCCGGAGCGCTGGCTCGTCTGGCACGGACGCGGAATCTACGGGCCCAACCGCTACGCGTGCGGAGACCACCGAGGCGAGCTGAAGGCGCTCATCCGCGAGCAGTACGGACTGCTCGGATGGCACCCGTGGGCGAAGGGGCCCCACCCATGGGCGGGCCGGCGCGGCACCGACCGCGCGCGCCGCCTGCGGCGCACGCTCGTGGCCGGCGTCG
>CAWGSQ010000005.1:0-322749 GCA_963825345.1 uncultured Thermoleophilaceae bacterium
GCAAGCTCTTCCTCGCCGAGAGCACGGTCAAGAGCCACCTCTCGTCTGCGTTCAGCAAGCTCGGCGTCCGTTCGCGCAACGAGGCGGCGGCCACGATCCCGGATCCCAACTCTGGCGTCGGCACGGGGATCCTGATGATCGACGGTCCGAGCGGCGGGCGCCGCTTCGCAGTGAGCTTTCTCACGGCGGTGTTCTCGTACAATCGCGGGCAGCTCCTGTGGAACTGCGTCAGGTCGATCGAGCGCTTCTCGCCGCAGACTTCAAGTCGTCGTGTTCGACGACCACAGCGACGACCCAGCCACCCAGGAGGTCCTGCAAACAGTCGCGGCGCGGGGTCACGAGGTGCTGTCGAGCGAGGCGACGGCCGCGCAGACCGTCCACGGATCCCTGTACGCGAACATGAATCGCGCCGTCGATCTCGCCAGTCGAACGCGGCTTTCGGATGGTTCATCTGATCCAGAACGACGTGCAGTTCACCTGGCGAAACGACCGGCTCGGCGACGACGTTGCCGCCATCCTCGACGCCTTTCCGCAGGCATGCCATGTGGGCGCCCACTTCTGGCGGCGACTCGGAATCACGCACAGGACCCCGCTTCCGGAGCAACGCGCGTACCGCTCGGCGACCGCGGGAGCCCTCGGCTTCGTCGACGTCGGCCGCCTGCGCGAGCGCGGGTTCCGCTTCGGGGGGAGGGAGCGCGGCTGGTCTGCAGAGCTGGCCGCGCTCGGCCTCGAGGCCTACTCTCTCGGCGATCCCGTGGTTGCCCGTGTCCCGTGGCCGAATGTCGCGCGGCGCGGCCGTATGCACGGGGACGAGAAAACGGCTGCGGCCGAGTTCTTCATCAAACCGCTGAGCACCGCGAAGCAAGACGAGCTTCGATCCCGGCCGCTGTCCGTGCTCCCCTACGGCGAGGACTACTACGAGCCGTGGGGCTGGCGATGCTGGCGGCCATACCCGATCAACCCGTCGTACGCGAGTTGGGTGAAGGCGATCGGGACGATCGCGCGCAGTTGCCTGTTGCTGCGCTAACTCGCTCCCAGAGGAGACGGATACCCGGTCGAGCCTGGAGCTAGCGCACGCGTAACGCGGTGCTCATGCCGAGCGCCTCGTGCCCGGGTACCGAGCAGAAGACGACATAGTCGCCAGGCGCGAAGGGGAACTCGTGGCGGGGGGGCGGGATGAGCCCCGGGGGAATCTCGTCGAAGAGCGGACGCTCGTTGCCTGCGGAAGCACGCAAATGGAGGTCGTGCGGGTCCTCGGCGTTCACGGTGTGAAACTCCACGTTCACCTCACCGGCCGCGACGGCGGAGCGTGAGAGCGTAAGGGAGTACTCGCGGGCGCGGACCTGGAGCGAGTGAGCGACCTCCTCCATGGGCGGGGCGGCCTGCCCGGGCTCCGGTGGGCTCGCCTGCGCGGGCGGATCGGCCGCGGGCGGCGACGGTGTAACTGACAGCTCGCGGACCACGGAACGCTCGCGCTTCCTGCAGCGTAACCGTCGCGAGTCGGTTGCGACCCGGGCCTTCCGGCTCCGGACCCGCCTCTGTGGAGTGCGATTGGTCCCGCGCTTCTGCTGCGCGCGCGCAGGCGGGTCACAGGCCTTATGCGCCGTCGCCGGGCGCGAGGTCCCTTTACCGGCCGCCGGTGGGCCTCCCGCAGCGAGGGCACAGAGCCCTGCGGCCAGCACGGCGACCCGCCGCATCTAGGCCACCAGGCTGTACTTCTCGAACTCGGAGGCGCCGGGGATGAGCCCCTCCGCGTCCACACCAAGCCAGTCCTCAATCAGCGTGCGATAGACACTGCGGAAGTCTGCCGTGGCACGGAGATTGCCGAGGTTGTCGAGGCCACCTCCGAGGCCAGACCGCAGGCCCGGGAAGCTGCCCACCATTTGTCCGTTCACGCGCTCGCCGATCAGCATCCCGACGCCAGCCGCGCCGTGATCGGTTCCGGAGCCGTTCTCATGCGCGCGTCGCCCGAACTCACTCCAAACCAGCGTCATGACGCGGCCGTGCTGACCTCGCTGCTCGAGGTCGCGCTGGAAGGCGTTGAGCGTCTGGGACACCTCGCGAGGTCCGCCGGGAGACTGGCCTCCTGGTTGGCGTGCGTGTCGTATACGCCCGGCGCATCGAGCGCCACACATCTCATCGGCAGTCCCGCCGACAGCATCGCCGCCAGGCCGGCCAGCCGCGCGCCGAACGTGCTGTTGGCGGGGTATCCGGGCGGCACGCTGATCGATCCAAGCCCGCTCAGGTCCTTTCGCAACTGCGCACTTGCCGCACTGGTTCGCCGCGCGTAACCCAGACCGGGATCGGTAGTCGGCAGGTTGCTCAGCAAGGCGAACCGGTCGAGCATCGGCGCCTCGAGGGAGCCGGCACCCCGGCGCCCTCGAAGTGTATCTGTCCGGCGCCATCACGGTCGCCACCGGATTTGTCGACGTGGCGAGCGATGGAGCGAGCTTGCCGCCGAGCGTCAGTCCCTGCAGAGGGTTGTTCGCGGCACCGTGGCGGTCGAGTAGCGGCCGAGCCAGCCGATCCGTCCCGCCGGGTTGGTCTCGCCGATCTCCCAGAAATGGCGGCTCGTGAAATGCGACTGCTCGGCTCCTGCGTAGCCCACAGCCGGAAGGACGGCCACCTTGCCCTCGCATGGAGCTCCGCGAGCGGGGCCGCGCTCGCGTGCCACCGGAGCGAGGCGTCCTCGGAGAACGGAAGTGTCTCCGCCTCGCGAGCGCGAGATTCGGTCGCAGCACGGCGTATTGAGCGTGGCCCGTCGGGCAGAGCACACTCATCGAGTCGATTCCGCCTGGGAGGAAGATTACGACCAGCACTCCGTCTGACGGCGCCGCTGCCATCGCCTCCTCGATGCCGGCTTCGAGCGCCCGTGGTCCCAGCGCGGCACCCCCGTACACCGTCATTGCGAGGCCCGCGGACCGCAGCAGGAAACCGCGTCGGCTCAGCCCAGTCCCGGCGGGTAGCGGCATCCCGGGCTCCACAGCGGGCAGCCCGTTCCCTGCCTCCGCGGCCGCGCCCCGAAGCAGTTGCGCGCGCGAGTAGCCCAGGCAGCCACAGGCGGTACCTCGGTCGATGGCGGTAGGGGGGTTCATGAGGTCTGGTAGTCCGGGGACGCGGCGATCAACTGCCGCAGCGCGTTCTGGCGGTACGCGCGGAAGCTCCGCTGCTGCGAGTTGGTCATGACCAACGGCAGGCAGGTCGCGGCAAAGGCGCGGAGCGACGCGAGGCTCGGGCGTCACCGAGGGGTTCGACCAGAACGCGAGCGCGCTCGCGATCGCCTGGTCGGGCGTTTCGGCGGCGTCGTATGCCTCCCGGAGGTCCCGTTCAGAGCACGTGCGCTGAGCGCCACCCGGGCCAGGTTCCAGCGCGCGCGGATGGTCTGCGTGTCGAGCCAGCGGGCGTCGTCCCAGCCCGAGACGTCCGGCGGGTGGAACAGAAACTGGCCGGCATCGCGTGTCACCGCCCACCACTCACGGTCCACCGGTCGGCCCATGGCACGCAACATGCCTGCGCACAGGACGACGGGCGGCTTGACCATGCGAGGGCCGTTGTAGAGGTCGGGGTGCAGCAGGATCGCCTCCACGACGGGGCCGATCCGGTAACCCGCTCTGCACGTAGTGCGGCTCCAGGAGCTGGCGGTCACCGGAGGGTGGCGGAGTCGGGATGAAGTAGCTCCACAGCTTCGCCACGGCGAACGAGGGGTGGAGGGGGTGCTCGACGCAGAGCCGGACGGCGTCCTCCCAGCCGAAGTTGCCGACCTTCGGGCCGTAGCCGGACACGCCGGCGAAGAGCGACTTTGACGCTCGAGTCGAAGCGGGCGGGGTCGAAGCCGGAAGTTGCTCGAACCGCGCACTTGCGATGTCCGCCCGCCAACCCGAGAGCGCCTTTGCGAGTTCCCGTACGTCCGTTTCGGTGTAGGCGCCACGGTCGGCCCCGAGCGTGAACAGCTCCATCACCTCGCGCGCGTAGTTCTCGTTGATCGCGCCCTTCCTGTTCTGGACGCCGTCGAGCCACATCAGCATCGCGGGGTCGCAGGTTATGGCGCGCAGAAGGTCGCGGAACGACGCCGAGCGCGTGGCTGCGGAATGTCGCGTTCTGGTCGAGCATCTGCGCTGGATCGCCGACCCCGTCGTCGGAGGTCGCGAACCAGTCGTGCCAGATCAGCGTCATCCGCTCGATGAGCGGCTGGTTCGAGCGCACCATCCGGTCGAGGAACCACTGGTGGTCGTGGCCGTATGCGTCGTACGGTTGGATCGGCTCGGGCGGGTTGCCCATCACGGGGGCCGGCCCGCTGAGGACCGGCGCGCCCTGCGGACGGGTGAGCGACTCGACCGCTCCCTTTAGGCCGGCCGCCTGATAAGCCTCGATCCATCCCGGCGCGGGTCCGAAGCCCGCCCGCCAGAGCAGGCGCTCGGCCTGCGCACGACCCCAAGGGCCCGAATAGACGGAAATCGGCGACTCGACTCCGTGGGGGGGCTCGGGGATGGGCGGCGGGGGCGCGGGAACGATTATGGGCGTGGGCGAGGAGGGCTGCTGCGTGCGCCGCCGCCTCTTCTTCGGTCGGCAGCGCGGGGGCCTTCGCTTGCCGGTCAGGCGAAAGTTGCGCTTGTCTTGCGGGGTCGCTCGCTTGGCGCCACGGCGCGGGCGCGGTTTCGGAGCTCGGCAGACGGGCTTCTTCCTGCGCTTTCGCCGACGGCTATGCGCAACTTTCCCCACGTGAAACGATTCGACTGCCACCCGCGGACGCTTTACCGGCACGCTTGGCGTCGCTGGACCGATGATTTGCGGAAGCTGAGCGGCTGTGCGACGTTGTTTCCCCAGGACGCGGCCTATCCGAAGTAGGCTGCGCCGACGCAAAATGGGCCTCCGCAGAAGCAGGAAACCAAAGGACTCGGCGACAGATGGTGAAGACGTGAAAGCGGCTCCTCCGCTCGCGCTCGCCCCCGAAGGGGACGGGGGGCCCGACGCCGCGCGCGAAGCTGCCTGCCGAGGCAGGGGCCGATTCCTCATCGTGGGTGCGACTCGGCGGAGACGCGCTCTGGGCGGGGGTCTTGCCCGACGACGCCTTGGCATCGCTGCCCGGGCGGCGAAGACTCCAAGCCACCGACGCCCGCGGACCCACAGCGCCAGCGACGGAACCGCTTCCCCGAAGCCGCAGGCCGCGAGCTCCGGGCGCGGACCCACTGGCGCTCGCGGCTTCGAGAGCCCAGGAACCGGGCAGCCCGGACTTTCGAATCCTGTGCGGCGCGAGAACTCCGAGCGAAATCCGGCGTCGCTTCGGCTGGAAGACGGACAGGGAGCTCGCCGAGTCGTACGAGATCGCCATGCAGGAGCGCGCTCGCGCCGAGCGACGACGCAGAGGTCGCGTACTGGAATGCACTCGTCGAGGCGTCGGTGAAGGAAGCGGCGGACCGCCCCACGTTCGGCGAGTCGAACGAGTGGGAGGAAGAGGAGGCGACCGTCGCGAGATGCGCAGAGAGCGCCAGGCGACTCCAGGCTCTCGCCGACGCTCGCGACGGCCATGCTGCGGACGCGACGAATCCTCCTAGGTCCGCCGTGAACGTGATCACGCGCGAGAAGGCGATCGATCACACCAGATGGCCACAGGTGGATGCGAGCCGTCGGGTCCCTGAGCCAGAGCCGAGCTCGTCATGGCGCTGATCGCGGTGATACCCGCCGCGCTCACCGTGTTCTTCGCCTTCAACGACGGCGGCTACTTCCCGGGTGCGATCGGGATCGTCACCGTCGAGCTCTCACTCCTGATCGTCCTGCGGATCGCGCTGGCGCGGATCCCGTGGGAGGGGTTTGGCATCCCGCTGATCGTGGCGACGGTGGCGCTCGGCTTCCTCGCCGCATGGACGCTTGCGTCGCAGGGCTGGTCGCACGCGCCGATACGGGCCATTACCGAGTACGACCGCGCGCTGCTCTACCTGCTGACGCTGATCTTCTTCGGAAGCATCGGGTTCTCGGTTCAGCGAATGCGCTGGATGGTCTACGCGCTCGCGGTGGGGATCGTCGCGGTGGGATTGCGGTCGCTTTCCTTGCACGGACGCTCCCCAACGTCATCGGCTACGACGAAGGGCTCGCACCCGAGCGGCTTCGTTACCCGGTCTCGTACTGGAACTCGCTCGGCTTCCTCGCCACGATCGGGATCGTCCTCTGCACGCACTTCGCCTGCAGCACGCGTGATGCGTGGTTCGTCAGGGTTCTCGGGGCCGCGTCCGTCCCGCTGCTTGCGACGGTCCTGTTCTACACCTTCTCGCGCGGAGCGACCTGGGTTCTCGCAGGAGCGCTGGTCGTCTACTTGGTCGTCGGTCGTCCGCGCGGCCTCCTGAGCGGCGTGGTCGCGATCGTCCCTCCGACGGCGTTCGCCCTGTTGGCCGCGGATCCGGTCGAACAGCTCATCGCGAACCCATCCAGCGACTCCGCGATCTCAGCTGGGCATCGGGTTGCGCTGACGGTGGGGCTCTGCATCCTCGCCGCTGCGGCGCTGCGGGCGCTGTTCCTCTTCGTGGACAGCCGGGTCGACCGGATCGAGCTCGCGCCCCAGCTGCGCCGCCCGCTGCTGCTCGGCGGTCGCGGCCGCCGCAGTGGTCGCGGCCGCGGCGCTGTTCGTGGCCTCCAGGGCTTCCCGGCACGCTCAGAGACAAGTACGACGACTTCATGCTGACCGAGCGACACTGGTGGGTCGGGTGTCACGCACTCCGGGGCGTCGCGCCTGGACGAGGCAGAAGCAACGGCCGCCAGGAGCCACTGGGATGTCGCGAAGGCCGCCTTCCGCGCCGACCCGCCTGCACGGGACCGGAGCCGCGACATGGGAGCTCGAGTGGGCGAGGGAGCGGAACGCCGCCCAGTCAGGGGGCCAGGATGCGCTTTCGCTCTACTACGAGGTACTCGGCGACCTCGGATGGCCCGGTCTGATCGCCGTCGTCGTTGTCCTGTTTCTGATTCTCGCCGCGTTCCTCGCTCGCGCGCGCGGACCCGACCGCGCGCTCTTCGGGGCGCTGTTCGCCGCGGCGGTGGCGTGGGCGGTGCACGCCGGCGTTGATCTCGACTGGGAGATGCCGGTGGTGACGATCTGGCTCTTCGCCCTTGGCGGCTGTGCGCTTGCGAGGCACGCCGGCGAGGCGTGGAGCGCGCCGCGGTGGACGATGGGACTGCGGGTGCTCGCCGCGGTCGGTTGTCTGGCGGTCGCGATCCTTCCGGCGAAGGTCGCGCATTTCGCAGCAGCGGATCGACTCAAGCCTCGCCGCGCTCCACGACGGTGATTGCGCTACTGCCCGCAGCGAGGCCCGTCGCGCGCTGGACGTCATGTCGGTCCGGCCGACGCCATACCACGTCATCGGGTACTGCGATCTCGAGCAGCGGCGGCCCCGCGCCGCGGTGCGCCGTGATTCGGCAGGCGATCGCGCAGGACCCGAACAACTGGGAGTTCCATCACGCGCTTGCGGTCGCGCGTGCGCGCGCCGGCCTCGATCCGCGCGCCGCGAGCTCCGTCTCGCGGTTCGGTCTGAACCCGCTCGAGAAGCTCATGGTGCCGGCGGTCGAGGCGTTCACGGGCCGCCGTCCGCCTGGCTGGCGCCGAGTTGGGCGACAGCTCGAGCTCACTCCGCCAGGACCACCAAGCCTCTGAAAAGCTCGCCGTAGCGGCGCAAAAGCGGCAATGAGCGAAGGTGGAAAAAAGTCGAGAGCGGGGCCGGAACGCTGGTGCAGGCAGCTATTGCGGCATATATTCGACGCATGCGCACCCCGCTCGCCATATTCGTAGTTCTCGTCGTTTTCGCCGCAGGCACGACGTTCGCGATGGCGACCGGCAACGGCAACGGCGGCAACCCACACGGCACGCCGGGCCACCAGCTCAAGCCGGGGTGCGGACCGGACAAGACGGATGGCGTTGCCGGGAACAGCGGCCGCCACACCGGTCAGCCGCCGAAGGACGACAACCGCGGCGACTGCCCGAACCCGCCCGGGCACCAGGACAAGGGCGGGACCACCGGCGGCAACGACCTGAGCAGCAGCAGCAGCAACAGCAGCAACTCGGGCAACGGCAACAAGAAGAAGTAGGCGGCCCGCGCGTTGTCCGCGTCGCGTCCCTGGATGGGACGAGATTCGGTGGATGGCGAAAAGCTCAATCGAGGCTCAGCCGTTGCCTCTAACGGAAATGTTCTGCAAGCACGACAGCTTCCATTCGCTTCGCTCCTCGTACGACCGTGGGAGCGGCACGCTCGTCTACCACTGGGTCTGTGAGCGCTGCGGCGTGCAGCTTGAGGAGGCGCGACGTGAGCCTTATCGGCCGCACTACGACCCGCACGGCAACGACCGCTTTCTGACGGCGCAGCCGCGCTGACGGCCAGGCGGATCCTGGAAGGGCGGCCGAGCGCGCAAATGCGGCGGCCATTGGTGCGTTTGGTATCTAGTGAGCGCGCCGCCGTCCACGACCCCGGAGTCCGAGGCCGTCCGTGCCCGGATGTTGCGTGCTGCGATCAAGCGCGCGCAGATCGAGCACCCCAACCTGCTGTCCACGAGGGTGACCAAGGACGAGAACGGCGAGCCGCACCTCGAGGTGGAGGCTTGCCACTGCCCGCGTCTCCCCGCAGTGCTGGCAAACGGTCCCTTGGGACTAAACGCCTCGGCGAAGCTGATCGGCGACGTCGCCGCGGCGGCTGAGGCGCTCGCAGGTCACGGCATGGTCGCACGCGACGTGCGGCCCGACAAAATCTTCGTGGATCGCGAGCGGGGCGCCATTCTTGCCGATTTCGCGGTTCCGCCGGCACTGGTGCCGGTCGCCACGGACGAACCACCGGCGAGGCGGGTCTACCGGTCGCCCGAGGAGCGGGTGGGCGAAGGGCCTGACGTGCGAAGCACGGTTTACTCGCTTGGCGCGCTCTTCATCACCGCGGCTACGGGTGAGCTGCCTCCGGAGCAGTTCGAGTCACGCTCTGAGAACGGGCACTCGGCCATTCCAAAGTTGGAGCGCGTCGTCGAGAAGGCGATGTCTCCGGACCCGGCCGACCGTTACGTGAGCCCCAGCGAGTTCGTCGGCGCGCTGGTCGACGGGATACGCGACCGCGAGCGCCAGCTTGCCTCGAGCCGGACGCCGGATGGCAGTGGCCGCACGAACGGAGTGGCACGGGCGGCAGAGGCCGAAGCCGCAGCGGCGAGCGCCGTGGAGGCCGAGGAACGCGCACGCCGCCAGGCGGAGGCCACGCGCCGCGCCGAGGAGGCGGAGGCACGCAGGCAGGCCGAGGAGGCCGAGGCACAGCGGCAGGCCGAGGAGCGCGCGCGCGAGGATGCTGAGGCGCGGCGGCGTGCCGAGGAGGAAGCTCGCAGGCAGGCGGAGGAGCGGGAGCGCAAGGAGGCCGAGGCGCAGGCTCGCAGGCAGTCCGAGGAGCGGGAGCGCAAGGAGGCCGAGGCGCGGCGGCGTGCCGAGGAGGAAGCTCGCAGGCAGTCCGAGGAGCGGGAGCGCAAGGAGGCCGAGGCACGCAGGCAGGCCGAGGAGGCCGAAGCACAGCGGCAGGCCGAGGAGCGGGAGCGCAAGGAGGCCGAGGCGCGGCGGCGTGCCGAGGAGGAAGCGCGCAGGCAGGCCGAGGAGCAGGAGCGCAAGGAGGCCGAGGCGCAGGCACGCAGGCAGGCCGAGGAGGCCGAGGCACAGCGGCAGGCCGAGGAGCGGGAGCGCCAGGAGGCCGAGGCGCAGCGGCGTGCCGAGGAAGAGGCCGCCACGCGCGAGAGGGACGAGCTCAAGCGCCGCGAGCGCGACGAGCGTGAAGCCGCGAAGAAGGCCGAAGAGCTAAAGCGAACGCAAGCCCAGGCTGCCAAGCGCGCCGACCGTGAGGCCGCGCAGGAGGCAAAGGCGCTGCGGCGCGCCAATGCGAAGGCGGACCGGGAGGCGGAGAAGCTCGCGCAGATCGAAGCGGACGCCGCGAAGCGCGCCGAAGTGCGCGCGCTCCTCGACGCAGAGGCGCGCGAGCGAGCGGAGGCGGAGGCTGCGAAGAAGGCCGAGAAGCTCCAGCAGCGCGAGGCCAAGGTGGAAGCACGCGCCCAGGCGAAGGCGGCGAAGCAGGCCGAGAAGCTCCAGCAGCGCGAGGCCAAGGTGGAAGCACGCGCTCAGGCGAAGGCGGCGAAGCAGGCCGAGAAGCTCCAGCGTGGTGAGGCGAGGGCAACCGCCCGCGCCGAGGCCAAGGCCGCAAAGCAGGCGCAGGAGGTTCAGCGCCGCGAGGCCGAGGCCAGGAAGCGCGCCGAGCAGAGCGCTGCGCAGGAAACTCAGAAGCGCCGGCGTGTCGAGGAGAAGGCTGCGGCTGGCGCTGCAGCCGAGGCGCGCAAGCGTGTCGAGGCCGAGCAGCGCGAAGCCGCGCAGGCGGCGGAAGAGGCCGAGAAGCGGCGGCGCGCAGAAGAGAAGGCGGCAGCCGAGGCGCGGAAGGGGGCGGAGGCGGCTGAGGCCGAGGCCACGCGCGAGTCCGCGCAGGCCGACAAGAGCGAAGGGAAGCTCGTCCCGCTCCGTCCCAAGGACTCCGATGCGGCCGCGCGTCAGGCGCGGCGCTCACGCCAGCGCGGCGCGGCAGCCACCGAGGGGCCCACCGCGCCCACGACGCCCACTCCGAGCCATACGCCCGAGACGCCGGCGCGGTCGCGCGGTTCGCGGGCAGCACGAGAAGGCTCGTCTCGCCGGGCCGGAGTGTTGTTTGCCGCCGCAGCACTCGTTGTGGGCGCAGTCGTCGGCATAGCAGTGGCAACGAGCGGTGAGGACGGCAGCGACGGCGAGCTCACATCCGACGCCGTCAGCCTGCGGCTGCCCGCCGGATGGCACGAGGCGGACTCCAGCGGACGCACCTTCGTTCCGTTGTCGGACGCGATTGCGGCGACCGCGGGCGGCCCCGCCGGCATCGAGGTCGGTGTCGCCGAGGACGCCCGGGCCGCGGAGCGCGCGCTCGGCAAGGCGCTCCCCAAGACCGAGCCCCGAGCCGCGATCCAGCTCGGCGACCTTCAGGCGTGGCGCTACTCCGACGTCCGGCCTGGCGGCGGGCAGGTAGGCGTCGCGTACCTCGCCTATACGACCGCCGGCCCACTCGTGATCATCTGCCGTGCAACACCCGCGAACGCTCCCACGCGACTTGAGCAGTGCGGTCGTGCCGCCGCCTCGATCAGTTTGGAGGATGGTCGTCCCATCGCGCTCGCCGCCGTGGAGCTCAGCGACCGCTCTCTCCGTGGGGCTCTCGTGGCGCTTGGAAAGGCCCGCACGCAGGGACGCGAAAGGTTCGCGAACGCGCCGATCGCGACCGAGCAGGCTGAGGCCGCAAGGTTGCTCCGGTCGAGCTTCGAGGCCGCTGCGCGCCGCGTCGATCGGATCGATTCGCCCGTTGTGAGCCTGGAGGGGCTTGTGGGCTCGCTGCGTGGAACCGCGGCCGCGTACGGCCGTCTCTCCAAGGCCACTGCGACCGGTAACGCGGCCGCGTACGACACCGCGCGAGCGGGCACCCTCAAGGCGGAAGCGAAGCTGCGACGCGAGCTCGCGCGCGTCGCGCCCCGCTGAGCGGCTGTCCAGCCACGCGCCTATGTCGCTGCGAACACGCTCACCGAGTCGCGCGTCGTTTCGCTGACCCGATCTTCGCGCAGCAGCACGTCCATGTGGCCCAGGACCTCCGAGAGAGTGAGGTATGCCTGGGTCACAGCGATGTTGCCCCAGAGCACCTGAGCGACCTCGTAGGCTGTCCGCGGTCGCTCGCCGAGCAGCCGATGAATCTTGTCCGCGCGCCGGCGGTGAAGCGCGAAGCGCTCATCGATAAGCGAGCGGTGGTCCGTGATCGGATCGCCGTGGCCGGGGAGGACGAGGTCGACGTCCATCTCGCGTGTAGCCCCGAGCGACTCGAGGTACTTCACGAGCGCCTGCGGCCGCTCGCCCGAGCCGTCGCGAGGCCGTGTGATTAGCGGGTTCGACGAGATGTGACCGAGGAGATGGTCAGCGGAGATGAGCATGCGGCGCTCGCTGTCATGAAAGATCGTGTCGGTGGGGCTATGCCCGGGCCGGTGATGTACGCGGAGGGTGCGGTCGCGAAAGGCCATGGTGCCGCCGTCGCGAAGGACCTGCGTGACATCCGCACGTGCCCCCCAGGCGCGAAAGGCCAGTGAAACGGAGCTCAGCGCGCTGACCACGTCTTCGGGGATGCCGTTGCGCAGCATCACCTCGCGAGCGAACTCGTCGTCCGCCTGCGCCTCGTGCGAGTAGTTCTCAACGAATGGCACGGCCGCCTCGATCGCTGCCACCTCGGCGCCGGAACGCTGCGCTACCAGCGACACGAGGCCGAGGTGATCTATGTGCTGGTGCGTGAGGATTACGAGCTCGATGTCCTCTAGCGAGTGGCCTAGCGCGGCCACGCCGCTGACAAGTGCGTCAAAGGACGTGCCGGAGTTCGGGCCCGCGTCCACGAGTGTGAGCGGCTCGTCCTTGATCAGGTAGACGTTCACCCGACCGACCGCGAATGGCGTTGGTATGGCGATTCGGTGGATCCCCGCGGCCGCGGCGGGGGCGAAGGGATCCTCGCTCACGCGCGGATCAGCCCAAGGCGGTGGGCCAGGTCAACGGGCCGGGATGCGAGCCAGGCGGGGCCCGCGTGAGATCTCATACACGGTGACGGTATTCGCACCGCGGCGCATGCGCGACTCCGGGAGGATCACGCTGAAGCGAGGGGTGCCCGCCCTGTCGAACGTGTGCGTGGTCCCTGCGATCCGCCCGTTGAGGGCCACCGCGATCTCGTCCACCTCGCGCGCGCGCGGACCGACCATCGTTCCGACTACTCGGACCGGCACGACTTCCGAGCGCGGGTCGTAGATCGGACGCACCCCGTGGGCGAGCTCCGTCCCGACACCCTCCGCAGCCGGTTTTGTCCCGGGCAGGCGCCCGACCAGGCTGGCGTGCGGCCCGATCCGGTAGAGATCGGACTCACCGGTTCCGAACCGTGCCGCCTGAGCGCGCCGCGCCGCATCGCGCCTACGCACGAAGGCACTGGCTCTGAAGGCGAACCGGTCGCCGTAGACACCTCGAATGTCGAGCGAGGGGTCATTGTCGCGCCGGGCCGCCTGCGCGGATCGACCCTCCCAGCGCCAGGGCGAACGGAGCCCCAGCACATCGACGATGGTGGGGATCGTGTCGATATTGCGCACGAATTCGTCGCTCACCCGCTCACGCTCCTGGCCCGGGGCTTTCACGAAGAACGGCACAGAGAGGACGTCCTGGAAGTTTTTCCGCGAGATGTCGCGTCTCCAATCTCCGGGGTGGAAGCTCACCCCGTGGTCCGCCATAACGAGGACAAGGGAGCGGTCGTACTGATCGGATTCCTCGAGGCGGTCGAGGATGTCGCCGAGCATGCGGTCCGTGTACATGGCCTGCAGCAGGAACGCCTGCTGGGCCTGCACGACCAGCCACCTGTCCCGGCTCCATCGATCGCTGGCACCGAGTCCGAACACGTTCCAGACCATTTCGAGTGACTCTTCCCGGACGGGAGGTAGGACCAGGGTGCGTGCGGGGCGAGCACGTGGAGGTAGTGCAGCCCGGGCTCGTCCTGTCGACGAATCGAGGCCACGAATCGCGCGGCCACCGGCTTGGGAAAATCGTCGCCGGTGAAGGGGTCCACTCTGTCGGCGAGGCGGGCGGGGAGCCACTGGCGGAGCGACGTACGCGCCGCGAGCTCGAGCGCGTCGCGCGCGGAAGCCGATGGAGGGCATTCCGAGCGGGGGCACAGGTCCGTGAAGGTCTCGTGCACCGTCATCGGGTTTCCGCGCAGGAGTGCGAATAGGTTGTGCTGATGATTCGCCGCCGTGGGCAGAGTCCCGAATCGGCTGCGCTCCCCTGAGACGATCCCCGGAACCGCGTCCTGAGTCATGGCGTTCACAGTTGTTGCGTTGCGGAACCAGGTCGATCTCTGGGCGAGGCGCGCGAAATTAGGGAAGCGCGCTTCGTCGATGTCGCCGGACGCGTCCATCAGGGCCGTTCCGTTCATCTCGTCGAAGACGATCACGACGACTGGGTTCGGCAGCTTGACCGGCTGGGACGGCGGGTCCCCCTGATCGGCGATGACGAGCTTCTGGACGGGAGAGAAGAAAAGGAACAGGCACGCGAACACGACCGGCACGGGTGAAAGAACCGTGACTATGGAGCGGATCGGCTGCGCTCTCGCGTAGGCAACCGCAAAAACGACGCCTGCCAGCAGCGCTGCGAGCGCGCGCACACGGCCTGCCTGCGCCCCCTCGGCCACGAGCAGCTGGAACGCGACGATCGACGCGAGGCCCGCTATGAAGCAGAGGTGAAGCGAGTCGGGCGAGGCGGGGGTGTACCGAGCTGCGCGACAGCTTCGATCGCAAGGAGAACCGCTGGTGGAACCAGGATCGCGGCGAGCGTGAGCAAGGATGATCTCCGCGGGCCCGAAATCGAGCACCACGAAGAGCTGTCCGTCGTTGAGCTCCGTGAACAGGGGCTGTGCAATGCCGAGTGCCGACAGGGCGGCGAGATGCAGGCCGCGCAATGCCAGATCCGGGCCCAGTCGCGCGTTGCGGTGCCGCCGGTCGGCTCCCGTCGCGGGGCGCTCGACTCCGACGCCGGGCGACGCGTCATGGTTGAGCTCACGTTGGACGAACGACCCGGGACGGTCGCGGCTTGCGCTCAGTTGCGGATTACGCCGAGCACCTCGTCGCGCTTCTCCTTCATGTGCTCCTCGGAGACGAGCGACTCCAGGTTCAGGCGCAGAAGCGGCTCGGTGTTCGAGGGCCGGACGTTGAAGTGCCAGTCGTCGTAGTCGACCGAGATGCCGTCGAGGTGGGTCACGTTCCCGTCCCAGTAGCGCTCCTCGAGTTCCTTCATCTTCCCGTCCTGGTCCTCCACCTCGGAGTTGATCTCGCCGGAGATGAAGTAGCGCGAGCGCAGCGGCTCGAGCAGCTCGCTGAGCTTCTTGCCCTCCACGGAGAGCAGCTCCAGGATCAGCAGGGCGGGGATCGTGCCGGAGTCGGCGCAGTAGAAGTCGTGGAAGTAGTAGTGGCCCGAGACCTCGCCGCCGAAGGCCGCGCCCACCTCGCGCATGCGCGTCTTGAAGAAGGCGTGGCCCACCCGGTTGACCAGGGCCGTGCCGCCGGCGGCCTCAACCGTGTGGGCAACGGCGCGCGAGGCGCGCACGTCGTACAGGATCGCCGCGCCCTTCTCCTTGCGCAGAATCGAGTCGGCGAGCAGTGCCGTGAGGAAGTCGCCGTCCACGAAGCGGCCGGTGTCGTCGATGAAGAAGCAGCGGTCGGCGTCGCCGTCCCACGCGATGCCGAGCTCGGCGCCGGTCTCGCGCAGCTTGTCGATGATGAAGCGGCGGTTCTCCTCGAGCAGCGGGTTCGGCTCGTGGTCCGGGAAGTGGCCGTCCGGCTCCCAGTAGGTCCGCACCTGCTCGATCGGAAAGCCGTCGAGCAGCGGTCCCACCATCGGTCCCGCCATGCCGTTCCCGCCGTCGAGCACCACCTTGCGTGGCGTGATCAGGCTCGGATCGATGAAGCCGAGCGCGTCCTTGCGGAAGGCGTCGCCCACGTCCTCGGTCGTGATCTGACCCGGCTGGTCCGCGGGCGGACCCGGCTCGCCTGCGGTCACGATGTCGCGCAGCTCGCCGATCCCGGAGTCACCCGAGAGCGCGAGCGCGCCGCGCTTCACGAGCTTCGCGCCCGTGTAGGCCGGCGGGTTGTGCGAGGCGGTGCACATCAGCCCGCCGTCGAGCTCGTGCGACCCGACGGTCCAGTACAGCTGCTCGGTCCCGACCATCCCGACGTCGATCACGTCCGCGCCCTCGTCCGCGATGCCGCGCGCGTACTCGGCGGCCATGCTCGGTGCCGAGAGCCGCATGTCGCGCCCGAGGCCCACGGTGAGCTCCTCGACGGGCGTGTGCTGGAGGTCGGAGAGCACGCGCGCGAAGGCACGCCCAATGCGGTACGCGAGCGCCTCGTCCATCTGCTCGGGGTACGTGCCGCGGACGTCGTAGGCCTTGAAGATCGAGGGGTCTGTCACGGCTGGGAGCCTAATCTGCCCGCGCGCTCGGCTCGTACTGAAAGCCCATGCAACGGACGCGCGTTGTTTTGCAACGTGTCGATTTCAGCCCATGCCGCTCAACATATGAGACCTCCCCGTTACCTCGTTGCACGGACCTGCCGCTTTCTGCCGCCACTGTTTGCGCGGAAGGTGAGCCGGAAGATCTATCCCACTGCTTCGTGGTCGGTGCGGACGAGCTCGACTTCCAGGTCCGCGCCCAGACGGGGTCGCTGTTCCTGGGCAACACGAGCGACTCGCTCGGCCATGGCTTCAGTCTTGTCGGCTACAACGAGTGGCGCCTCTGGGCGGTCGCTCGCGCTCTTTCGTCCCCGGGGGACACGATCGTCGAGGTTGGCGCAAACATCGGAACCGAGACCGTCGGCTTCTCAGACATCGTCGGTAGCACCGGTCGGGTAATCGCCTTCGAGCCGGTCCCATCGAGTGTCACAACCCTGGAGCGAGCTCTCTCTCGCGCGCGCTACCGGAATGTTGAGATCTTTCCCCATGCCGTCGGCGCGCGCGCGGGTTCGGTGCGTCTGTCAGTCCCGGCCGGCTTTCCAAGCCGCGCGCAAGTGGTCACAGAGGAGGGAGACACAAGTTCGACGGTTGAAGCTAAGTGCGTAACGCTCGACTCGATGGAGAGGTGCTCGGCGAGGCACGCGTGCTCTTCGTCGACGCCGAGGGCTCGGAGGTCGACGTGATTCGCGGCGCGGCCTCATTCATCTCACGTTGTAAGCCGGCCATCTTCATCGAGGCCAACCCCCGTGCGCTCGCTGAATACGGTTCCAGCGCAGGGGAGCTCAAGACCGAGCTGGTTGGGCTCGGATACGAGATCGCCAAGGTGGAGAGGCTTCGCTTGAGTCCGGTCACCGAGACCGAATTCCCCGGCTACCAAAACTGGATCTGCGTCCAGCACCCCCGACAGCTCGCAAAACTCCAGCGGTTTCTCAGGGTATGTGCCGTCGTGCCCAACGTTCCCCGTCTTGCACCCGCTGAGGCGGCCGCTCGCGCGCTAGGCGGGTTCGTCGTCGCCGGCGAACTCAGCGAGCCGAAGCACCGTCTGGTGCTCGGGTGAGGACTGGCCGGTCGGCGACTCACCCCTGAAGTAGTTCTCCAGCCAGTAGCGCCGCCAACCCTCATCGCCCTGCTTGTAGGTGCTGTTCTTGCCCAGGAGCACCATGACCCGGAAGGCGGGCCAGGCGTCCATTCGCTTGGCCAGCTCGGGCTCATCCTCGAGCCCACGGATTTCAGGACGGAAGCGCTCGAGCTCACCGCGGCGCTGCGGCACGATCTGACAGAACGGCTCGTCCTCTTCGAACGCCACTGTCCCGGGCCTCGTGAATTTCCAGTTCATCGTGAAGGCCGCCGCGGACCAGTCGGTTTCGACCACTCCGTCCAGGGCGGCGATGCCGTCCTTGGGGCGGTTCGTCGGCCCACGAGCCCAGATGTTGTAGCCGGGCGGGGTGCAGATCACGTCGTTGAACATGAAGGTGAGGATTCCCTCGCCGAAATGGCTTTCGGCGATCCGTTGCTCCTTGGGCGTGCCGTCCGGGTATTCGACCGTCACCGCTGGCAGGCCGGTGCCTCCGTCCCATGTTGCGGTGAACGGTGCGGGGTTGAGGAGCACCCACCCACTTTGGTTCGCGATCAGGAGCGGGAGGCACTTGTTTGCGTTCCGACCGCTACTGCTCTCCATCCAGTCGCGCCAGCGGCTCGCGGGAACGATCTTGGCCGCGGGCCGTGCGCCCCGCCGAAACAGCACCAGCGGAAGGGCCTCATCGCCGGGCAATTCCTCGCCCGCGAGAGGGCAGGCGGACGCGGGCTCGTCATTAGGACTCACGCTAACCAAACGTACCGCCGGGAAGACGGCTTGCATGCGGCGCTCTAGCCGCCCGGCCGCGGCTCAGTACTCGAGCAGCGTGCCGCGCCGCTGCGAGTACAGAACCGCGCGCCCGATCGCCCACCCGGCGATCGGCAGGGTCACAAGCGTGAAGCCTGCCAGCTTCAGTAGGTACTCCCAGGCTCGGGTCCGGCATGCGGCAGACCGACGAGCACGTGGCGCAACAGGTTCACGGCTGGCGTGAAGGGCTGGACCTCCGAGACCCACTCGATCCACGCGGGGAGCATGTCGACCGGGAAGTAGACGCCCGATACGAGTGCCATCCCCGCGAGCACGAACCCGATGCCGGGTGCCCGCTTGAAGGCGACGACGGCGGCGGCAATCGCCAGCGCGATCGCGGCGAAGGCCACCGCGCAGAGGAGTCCGAGTGGCAGAGCCAACCATGCGGTTGACCACTTCAGGTCCAATCCGAAGACGATCGCGGCAATCGCGAGAGTCCAGACGGACATGAGGAGGGCCCGCGTCATTGGGAAGAGCGTCATGGACATGGTCGCGAACACCGGTCCGAAGGGGGAGATGAGCAGCCGCTCGAAGGTGCCGGCCACGAGCTCGCTCTGGAGTGTCGCGGCCACCCCGAGGCCTGAGTGGAGCACCGAGACGATGACAAGCCCGACCGCCACAAACGCGAAGTACTCGTCCGCGCTGTCGAACCGGTCCACCGCCACCAGCCGCGAGACGAAATAGAACAGCGCAAGGGTGAACAGCATGGAGAGCGCCTGCGTCCCGAGGGCCGAGCGGAACGTCATGTACATGCGAAAGTCGCGGTCGAGAATCGCCCGGAACGCCGCGAGGTGTTCCCTCATGCGACCTCCAACAGCCTTCCCTGCTCGAGTCTCACGCGCCGGTCGAACTCGGGGTGGTGGCGATCGTCGCCTGGAGAGGACCAGAGAACGGCGCCTGAGCCTGCAAGGACCGTCTCGATGCAGCGTTGCAGGGTCTCCGCACCGGCCTCGTCAAGGGAACTCAGCGGCTCGTCCAGCAGGACGAGACGGGGAGAGTGAAGAAAGGTCATTGCGAGACGAAGTCGCTGCCGCTGACCCATGGAGATGCGGTCCGCTCGCATCGGCAGGAGCTCCTCAAGCCCGACCAGCTGGACGATTCGTTCGATCGCCGGGTCCACCTCAGCGTCTGGCATGAGGGCCAGGCGGGCCCACAGGTGGAGGTGGCGATGCACCGTGAGCCGGGCGTAGATCCCTCGGTCTCCGGCCGACAGGAAGGCCAGCCACCGCCTGTAGTCTCGGCGGTTGCGAAGCGGATGGAGACCGTCGAGGGTCACGTTTCCGCGGTCCGGGGCCAGCAGGCCGGCCGCGATGCGCAGGAGCGTTGTCTTGCCCACGCCGTTTGCGCCACCAAGCCATGTGAGGGTGCCGGGCGCCAGGGCAAGAGTCACGTCGTCCAGGACGACCTTCGCCCCCCATGACTTCGAGATCGAGTCGAGGCTCAGCAACGGGGGGTCCGGGACTGCAGCGAGCGTCGACGCCCCGTGAGCGGTCGACCATTGCCTCCATACGCACACAACGCCGGGGCCAGGGCGTTGTTGCTGCAACGTGGCGAATTCGTCGAAGCTCAACTGGAGCGGTGAGGCGTTCGGCCTGTCGATCCGCAGCGCAATTCCGCTCCCTGGTCTCGTTCGGGGCATGCAGCCAGCCGGCACCCGGCCGCTCATCATCGAGGTCGCGAAGCTTGACTCGCTCTCGGGCGATCGAGGGGTACGGGTGGCTGAGTGGCGCCAGGAATCCGGCCAGGTCATGCTCGCGATCGACCACGACGAGGACGCCTACTGGATCGACGTTCTCGGCACAGGCGCCTTCAGGCTCAGTTCCGACGGCAGGCGGGTGACCTGTGCACCGCCGGTGGCCGGCGCGAGTAGGTCGTGGCTCAAGTACCTGACGGGGCAGGTGCTTCCGTTCGCCGCGCTGCTCCAGGGGCTCGAGGTATTCCACGCGAGCGGCGGTCGAGCTGGAGGGCGGAGTCACGACCTTCGCGGCCGCAAGCGGGCTTGGCAAGTCCACCATTGCGCTCAACATGCACCTCGCCGGCGCCGGTTTCGTGACCGACGATGTGGTCGCGGTGGAGCTGCGCGACGGCGCGGCCGTGGCGCACCCGGGCCTCGCCAGCGTCAAGCTGAGGCGAACGGCGGCCGACCTCGTGGATTGCCGCGGACTCGGCTCACCCGCCAGCAGTGATGCGCTCGAGCTTCGATACGTGCTCGATGCGGTGCGAGATCCGCTGCCGCTCACAACCTTCTGCGTGCTTGATCAGTCGCCGGATGGATCGCTGTCGGTGGAGGGGGTCGCCGACCCCGGTCGATGGCTACTCGCCAGCACCTTCAATTTCGTGGTTGACACCCCGGAGCGGCTCGCGCGCCAGCTGGACGTCTGCGCTGCGATCGCCCGCGACGCGCGCGTGTTGAGGGTGTTCGTGCCGGACAGACCGGACGCGGACCTCGCAGCGCGCCTGCGCGCATCCCTGGCGCAGGCGGCCGTCGTCGCTTCCTAGAGGAAACCGCGTCTGCGGAAGTAGCCGACCATCCCGACCAGCACCACGACCATCACCCCGATGATCGCCCAGAACGAGTTGATCCCCCCGTCGAACGGGAGGTCCACGTTCATGCCAAAGACGCTCGCGAGCAGGGTGAGCGGGAGGATGATCACGCTGAAGGCGGTGAGCACCCGCAGCACCTCGTTCACGCGGTGGGAGAGCACGGACTCGTTCGTGTCCTCGAGCGCCTCCACGACCTCCTTGTAGTTCTCGAGCATGTCCCAGATGCGCTCGGAGGCGTCGACGATGTCGTCGAAGTAGACCTCCATCTCCTCGGCGAGGTAGCGCTGCTTGGTCCGCTCGAGGTCGCGCAGCACCGCGCGCTGCGGGCGGATGATCTTTCGGAAGTTGATGATCTCCTGCTTCGAGTTGGAGAGGTCGCGCACGACCTCCTCCGCCTTGCCCTCGAAGATCTCCTCCTCCATCCGCTCGAGCTTGTTCCCGATCTTGCGGAGCATCGGGAAGCAGTAGTCGAAGGAGTCGTCCACGATCTTGTAGAGCAGGTAGCCCGAGCCCTTTGAGAGCAGGGAGTCGCGCACGTCCTCGGAGGAGCGGCAACGCTCGAACAGGTACTCCACCGGCGGGACCGGCGTGTTCGGGATCGTGATCAGGAAGTCCGGCCCGATGAACATGTCCAGCTCGGCCGCGTTCAGCCGGCCGACGGTCTTATCGAAGACCGGGAAGTAGAGGACGATGAACAGGTAGTCGTCGTACTCGTCGATCTTCGGGCGCTGGTTGCGCGAGAGGACGTCCTCGTAGTCGAGCGGGTGGAACTCGAAGTGCTCCTCGAGCCAGGCGCGCTCTGCCGGCCCCGGGCGCTCGATGTTGATCCAGCGCAGCCCACCCCACTCGATGGACTCGACCTGGGGCTCAGCGCTAGCGGCGAGGCGTGCGGGATCGACCCGTGCGCGGGCGGAGCGCCTGAGACGTGGCTTCGGCAGGCTCGGCATAGGGTCTGAGGGGGTCGTCCAGCACGTTCACGTGACCCATTCTACTTCGAGCTGCTGGTATCCTGCGGCGCAGACATAGCCGTTGCATCGAGAGGGGTGGAGGGACATGGCCCTGTGAAACCCCGGCAACCACTCGGCGAATCGAACAGCGATTCGCTTGGAAAGGTGCCAATTCCATCGAGATGTGACAGGGCGCCTGAACAGGGCCTCCGTCACAGCACCGGCGGAGGTTTTCTACATAGAAGGGGCTTTCATGCCAGTTCAGGCGCTTCAGTGCAAGGAATGTGACTCCACCTATCCGCTCGACGCTCGCTACGTGTGCGAGCACTGCTTCGGGCCGCTCGAGGTCGCGTACGACCACAGCGGGCTCGATGCCGCGGAGGCCAAGCGGAAGATCCAGTCGGGGCCGCAGACGCTCTGGCGCTACGCAGAGTTCCTGCCGTTCGCGTCTCCACCGCAGACCGGCCTGCCCGTCGGCCTGACCCCGCTCCAGCGCGCGCCGCGGCTCGCCGAGGCGCTCGGCGTGGGGGAGGTGTTCGTGAAGAACGACACCGCCAATCCCACGCACTCCTTCAAGGACCGCGTGGTGGCCGTGGCACTCGCCAAGGCCCGCGAGCTCGGCTACCAGGTGGTGGCCTGCGCCTCCACGGGCAACCTGGCGAACGCGGTGGCGGCTCACTCGGCGGCCGCGGGCCTCGAGTCGTACGTGTTCATCCCGTCCGACCTCGAGGAGCAGAAGATCCTCGCCACGGGCGTGTACGGCACGAACCTGGTGGCCGTTCGCGGCAACTACGACGACGTGAACCGGCTCTGCACCGAGATCTCCGGCGAGCGCGACTGGGCGTTCGTGAACGTGAACGTGCGGCCGTACTACGCGGAGGGTTCGAAGACGATCGCGTTCGAGATCGCCGAGCAGCTCGGCTTCGAGCTGCCGGACCGCGTGGTGGCGCCGATCGCCTCCGGCTCGCTGTTCACGAAGATCGCGCGCGGGTTCCAGGAGTGGCTCGACGTCGGGCTGCTCGACGGCACCCTGCCGACCTTCAACGGCGCGCAGGCCGAGGGCTGCTCGCCGGTCGCGCAGGCGTACGAGGCGGGGCGCGACATCTGCCGGCCCGTGAAGCCGAACACGATCGCCAAATCGCTCGCCATCGGCAACCCGGCGGACGGCCCGTACGCGCTCGAGCTGGCACGGCGCTCGTCCGGATCGATCGACTCCGTCACCGACGACGAGATCCGCGAGGGCATTCGGCTGCTCGCCCAGACCACCGGCATCTTCACCGAGACGGCCGGCGGCGTGACCACGGCGGTGCTCCGCAAGCTGGCCGAGCGCGGCGACATCGGCTCGGACGAGCGGGTGGTGGCGGTGATCACCGGCGACGGCCTGAAGACGCTTGACGCGGTGCGCGGCACATTCGAGAAGCACGAGATCGAGCCGTCGTTCGAAGCGTTCGAGAACGCGGTCGCCGGAGCCTCGGTCGGCGCTGTGTAATCTGCCGAACCCGATGTCCGTGACGGTCAAGATTCCCACGCAGCTGCGCACGGTTACCGGTGGCGACTCGGAGACTGCGGTCGACGGTGCCACCACGGTCGGCGAGGTGCTGGATGGCCTCTACGACCGCTACGACGGTCTCCGCGACCGGATCGCGGAGGACGGGGACCTGCGCCGCTTCGTGAACGTGTATGTGGGTGGCGAGGACATCCGCTTCCTCGACGGGCTCGACACCGAGGTCGAAGACGGGGACGAGGTCACGATCCTCCCGGCAGTCGCCGGCGGCAGCTGAGGGTTTTCGTAACCGGCGCGCAGGGCCTGATCGGCTCTGCGCTCGTGGAGGCGCTGCTGGCCCGTGGCGAAGAGGTCGTCGCGCTGAGCCGCTCCGACCTCGTCGGGTCGCGCTTCGACCACGAGGGGCTGCGCGAGCGCTGCACCCTCGTGGAGGGCGACCTCACGTCCCTCGGCTCGGTTCTCGGCGAGCAGCGGCCGAGCACCGTGTTCCACCTGGCGGCGCAGACGCAGGTGGGGGAGGCCAACCGCGCGCCTCTCGCGACCTGGGAGACGAATGTCCGCGGCACCTACATGCTGCTGGAGGCCATGCGGGAGCACGCCGCGAACACACGCGTGATCATCGCCTCCTCCGACAAGGCCTACGGCGCGCATGACGAGCTGCCCTACCGCGAGGACTTTGCGCTCGAGCCGTCATATCCCTACGACGTCTCGAAGGCCGCCACCGACATGATCGCCCGCTCCTACGCCGCGACCTACGACATGCCCGTGGCAGTGACCCGGCTCGCGAACGTCTACGGGCCGGGCGACGTGAACTGGGCGCGTTTGATCCCGGACACCGCGCGGGCGCTGGTGCGCGGCGAGCGCCCCGTGATCCGCTCGGACGGGACGCCCGAGCGCGACTACCTCTACGTGGAGGACGCGGCCGCCGCGTACCTGGCGGTGGCGGACTCGCTCGAGGACCCGGCCCTCCGCGGGCGCGCGTGGAACGCCGGCTCGGGCGAGCCGCGTTCAGTGCTCGAGGTGGTCAAGCGCCTGATCGAGACCTCGGGCCGCTCGGTCGAGCCGGACATCCAGGGCACCGGCGTCCCTCACGGAGAGATCGACCGCCAGTACCTCGATTCGAGCGCGATCCGCAAGGAGCTCGGCTGGGAACCGAAATGGGACCTGGACAGAGGCCTGCGGGCGGCGTGGGAGTGGTACGAACGGACCCTCGGCTAGGGCGCCACGGATGATGCGGAGCGCTGCTGGTAGCGACGCACAACGAGCAGCGTCCCGACGTTCGTGATCACGCCGAGTGTGTTCGGGACGATCAGGTACGGGTCGCCGGTCGAGATGCCGTAGGCGCACCAAGAGGTTGAGCCGGCCGCGATCACCACGAGGAACGCCTGCGAGACGTCGTCCGCCTGCCCGCGGCTGAGCACGCGCCGCACCTGGAAGAGCGGCGCCAGCGCCATCAAGACGCCCATCGCGGACGCCAGTACGCCGAAGAAATCGGTTGCCTCCATCAGCGCGCGCAGTCGATGCAGAGGGCGCTCTCGGGAGCCACCTCGAGCCTGCCAGGCGCGATCGGCCCGCCGCAGCGGTCGCAGCGCCCGTAGCTGCCCTCGTCGAGTTTCGTGAGCGCGCGCTCCAGCTTCTCCTCGGTCACGAGCAGGCTGTTGCCGACGCCGATGTCGTTGCGGCGGCTGATCGCCTCGCTCGTGCCGTCGCCTATCCGCTTGCCGAAGCCGATGCCCGCCCCGGGCTCCGGGGCCTTGGCCAGCTCCGCGATGCGCGCCTGAACCTCATCGAGCCGCTCGCGCAGAAGTTGCTCTGTCTCGGTGCCGTGGAGCGTCACGGCGTCCAGGTTAGGCCCCGCGGGTCAGTTCGACGGCGCACCGGGCCTCTAGCTCGTAGCGGTTCGCGCGGTAGCCCGTGCGGTCGCGCGCGAAGGTGGACGGCCGCGCGTACGAGATCCACACGCGCAGCGCCCTGACCTGGAGCTGCCAGACGTGACACAGCTCGTGCACGACGAGGTCCTCGTCCGGCTCCGGGCGCTTTAGGAGGATCAGGTGTCGCGTGGCGTAGCCGCGGAAGCGCCTGAAGCCCGGCACGCGAAAGAGCCACGGCGCGACGACAATGCGCACGTGGCGCAAGTCGACCGGCTCGGGATAGAAATCGAGCCGGTCGAGCCGGGCCTTTGCCCGCCCTAGGACTGTGCTCAGAAGACGAACAGGATGAGCAGGATCAGGATGAGGATCGCTGCGCCAATGCTGATGTACATGTTTCCTCCCTGGATTGGTTGAGGGCCCAGTACCCAAATGACACCGTTGCGATGCAACGGTTGACCTGTCGGAACTACTGGTATGGCAGCAGTGGGCAATAGGCGCCAGCGTGTCGCCTCCGGCGGTGGCGGCGACGGCAACGGCGGCCCGGCGCTTACGCGGTGGGTTGATCGGTGCGTCCGTGCCGCCGCAATACAGGTCCGGCACCAAACAATCGTTGACGCGCTGGACGTGCTTGCGCACCGTCAGGGCGCTGCCATCTCCACGAGCACCGCGTCGTTTCGGAGGAAGGCCGCGGGCGGCCAGGACCCGCTCGGAGAGCGGCTTCGCCGGATACGCCCGGAAGGATTCCGAACCTTCGACTTCTGCCTCCGGAGGCAAGTACTTTGCACGCAACGTCGTTATCAAGATCTCCATGCGCCGTGGCGAAGCTTCCCCCGCGCATGCTGGGTCACCGGGACGAGGCGTTTCCCTGCTGAGCTCTGCCTGACTCGGCTAGACGCGGACGGTGTATTGCTTGCTGACCCAGCCTGCCTCAGGCTCCGCTGACAGGTAGCGCAGATTGCCGTTGAAGTCGAGCTCGGTGGAGTTCGTCAAAGCGACATCGATCACCTGACAGCCCGTTCGCTCCACGATGCGGCGAACCTTGGCCTCTGGCAGGGCGTGCATCTCCGTGAGGCTGGCGGGCCCGGCCCGCTCCACACCCAGGAGGCGCCGTTGCCTGAGACGGCTTCGGATCGCGAGACGCCATCTTGCCCGCCCAATGAGCGCCCGGACACGCTGACGCTCGATGTAGCGGTCGGGTATCTGGAAGACGACCAGCCCGCCCGTGCGCGTCACCCTCAGGAACTCTCGGATGTACGCGGTCTGATAGTCGCGCCTCATGTGTTGCAGCACGATGCTGCTGTACACGAACCCGAAACGGTCGTTGGGAAACAGCTCAAGGTTCGGCGCCTGGTTGAGGTGCAACGTGACGTTGTGGCTGCTGACAAGCTCGCGGGCCGTGCGGAGCATCGCTTCTGAGATGTCGACGCCGTGGGCTTCGTCAAAGCGTTTGGCGAGAGCCTGGGTGAGCCGCCCGGCGCCGCAGCCGAAGTCGAGCGCTGCGCTCTTGAACGTCACAGCGCAGCGGGAGAGGACGGTGTCGATCTCACGTTCGCCGCTGGCGAGAAACTCGGCGGGCCGCCAGCCGCCGTCTTTGAGGGCGGGGTCTTCGAGTGCCGCCCAGAGCGGATCAGCTTGCGCGAGCGCGTCCCAGTTGTCGTGGATCGAGTCGAGGTCCCCGGCCTTTTGGATCACGTCGAACCAAACTACCGCGCTGGCCCTGACCTTTTCGATCCGGTGGCGATACGACTGTGGTTGCGCCCCCACCGGTCAGCAAGCTCAGTGACATCCCGCCGCCGACCCACAATCCCGACGACCGCCCCCACGCGAGAGGACAGGGAAGGACACGCAAGCCCCTTCGCTTCCCGGTGCCGCTGCCGCGCATCCTCCGTCCGAAGAGCCAGTGCCCATTCGGAGAACGGCCCGAGCTGGCAGGCCGGGGACGGGTCGGAGCCCGCATCCCCCTCTACCAGCGGGGTCTAGCGAGGTACGCCCGGAAGGATTCGAACCTTCGACTTCTGCCTCCGGAGGGCAGCGCTCTATCCACTGAGCTACGGGCGCGGGAGAAATCCAGTGTAGTCCGCGCATGCTGATCGCCGTCATCTCCGACACGCATCTGCCGCGCGGCGCGCGGCGGCTCCCGGAGTCGTGCGTCGAGCGGATTGAGGCGGCCGACCTCCTGCTTCACGCGGGCGATTTCTCGACCCTCGAAGTGCTCCGCGAGCCTCGAGGCGATCGGGCCGCCCGTGGTCGGCGTTCAGGGCAACATCGACAGCGCGGAGCTGCGCCGGCTGCTCCCCGAGGAGCGCGTGGTCGAGGCCAACGGCGCCCGCATCGCGATGGTGCACGACGCGGGCCCTCGCGCCGGCCGCCTGGCGCGGATGAGGGCCCGCTTCGGCGAACGCGCGGACGTCGTGGTCTTCGGCCACTCGCACATGCCGCTGCACGAGCAGGGCGACGACGGCTTCCAGATCCTCAATCCGGGCAGCCCGACCGAGCGCCGCCGGGCGCCGCGGCACACGATGGGGCTAATTCGCGTCGGAGCGGACTTAGTCAGATGTGAGCTCGTGGACCTCTGATACCGTATACGGCATCATGATCCCAGGTGAGCTGATCAGGGAATTGCGCGCGCGGCACTCCCTCAGTCAGCGCGAGCTCGCCTACCGCGCCGGCACGAGCCAGAGCGCGATTGCGCGCCTCGAGGCCGGATACGAGGACATCACCTGGACGCGGCTGCGATCGATCCTGTCCGCGATGGGCGAGGAGCCGGTGCTCCAGAGCAAGCGGCTTGCGAGCCGGTACGACCTCAACGACCTGATGCTGGATCGAGCAATGTCGCCCGAGGCGCGGCTGGCAAACGGGCTCAGCGTCAACCGTTTCGGGTCGGAGATCGCACTCGCCGGTTCAGCGGCGCGCGCAAAGAATGACCACGCGTGAACGCGTATTCGACGCGCAGGAGATCCTGCGCGTGCTCGCGGCGCACGGGGTGGACTTCGTGGTCATTGGAGGAATCGCTGTCCAGGCTCACGGATACATCCGGTGGACAAAGGACCTGGACGTCATCGTGCGGCCGACTGCGCTCAACCTCAGTCGCCTCAGCGAGGCCCTCCAAGAGCTAGAGGCGGAGCTTCGAGGCTCCGGCACACTCAAGCTGAATGACCCTCATCAGCTGCGGCGAGCGCCGCTGATTCCGGTGATGACCAGGGTGGGCCCTCTGGACATCGTGGGCGTGGAGCACGTGGCTGGTGCTCCGCGTAGTTATGACGGCTTGCGGGAAGCGGCGCTCGTCGTAGAGCTCTCCGGCTCCAAGGTCGCCGTGGCGGGCCTTTCGGACCTCGTTCGAATGAAGCGGGCGGCCGGCCGCGAGCACGACCTCGCGGACATCGAGGCTCTCACTCGCAGGCCCGAGGACGGCGCTTAAGGCACCCGCGAGTCAACATAGGGCTGCAATGGACCTCGACGTTCTCTTCCTCGGCACCGCCGGCTCCTCGCCGAGTCCGCGGCGTGGGCTGTCCGCCACGCTTGTCCGGCGCGGCGGCGACCGGCTGCTGATCGACTGCGGGGAGGGCACGCAGCGGCAGCTGATGAGCTCGATCGGGCTGGTGGAGCTCGAGGAGCTGTTCCTCACGCACTTCCACGCGGATCACGTGCTCGGGCTGCCGGGGATGCTGAAGACGTTCGCCCTGCGCCAGCGCGAGCGCCCGCTCACGGTCCACGGCCCGCGCGGCCTCGCGCGCTTGTTCAAGCTGCTGGATCCCGTGATCGGACGGCTCAGCTTTCCGCTGGAGCTGGTGGAGCTCGAGGTGAACGACGAGCTCGAGAGGGACGGCTACCGGATCGCCGCGTTCGGCGTCGATCACGCCGGCTCCTCGATCGGCTACGCGCTCGTGGAGGATCCGCGTCCCGGGCAGTTCGACCCCGACCGGGCGCGCCAGCTGGGCGTGGAGTTCGGGCCCGACTTCGGCCGCCTTCAGCGCGGCGAGGTGGTGAACGGCGTCCAGCCCGAGCAGGTGATGGGGGAGACGCGCCGCGGCCGCAAGGTCGTGCTCACGGGCGACACCGCCCCCAGCGACATGACCCGGCTCGTGGCCTGGGAGGCCGACCTGCTGGTGCACGAGGCAACCTTCATGGAGGACGAGGTCGAGCGCGCCGCCGAGACGCGCCACACGACCGCTGCCCAGGCCGCCGAGCTGGCCGCCGCGGCGGGCGTGCAGATGCTGGCCCTCACGCACATCTCGCCGCGCTACGCGGGCGGCGAGGTGCGCGACGAGGCCCGGGCGCTATTCGAGAACGTGATCGTGCCGCGCGACTTCGACCGGGTCGAGATCCCGTTCCCGGAGCGAGGCGGGCCGGTGCACATCCGGGCGTCGGAGGGCCCGCCCCAGCGAGAGCCGGTGGCCTAGCCCGAGTTGAGGAAGTCGACGGGAGGCTCGGCAGCCGGCGGCTTCGGCGCAGGTGTGGGCGTGGGCGTTGGCGCGGGCGCCACGGTCACCGGAGCTGCGGGAGTTGGCGACGGAGTACTCGGTGCGACAGGGGCCGGCGCGATTGTCCGGGGCGTTTCCGAGACCGGGTCCGGCTTGGGCCGACGCCGGCGCGGGGCCAGGGTCGGCAGTCCCGCGGTGTGCTGAGCGGATTCCGCGTCAGTGGTGGACGACTCGAGATTCAACGGCACGGGCGGCACTCCGCCGGCCTGGGCGGGCGTCCCATCGTCTCGTGCGAGAGACCCAACCACCAACGCTCCAGAAAATGCGACGGCGCCGGTCAGCAGGACGGGAACGATCAGCCGCGCGGACACCTGGACCCTGCTGTCTCGCCTGGCCTGAGGCACATATCGCGTCGAGTCGGGTTGCGGTTCTTGCGGATCCTGAATTCGGTGAGCTTGCCGATCCGGTCACCCTTCGAGACCCGCACCGTCAGAACTGTCCCGGCGCGAAGGCGGCGCTCGAAGCGGCGGATGCGGAGCGTCTTGCGGCCGGCGTAGGCGGATGTGCGCTTGCCCGGGCAGCCCCGGCCGCGGCAGCTCACCCGCACGCGTGAGCACACCGGCGCACGTACGGACAGCAGTGTGATCCTTGCGCCGTTCTTGGTGAGGCGACCGCCGAGCGTGATCACGGGGAAGGGACTCAGCATCCGAGCCGTGTCCGGCCGCGGCAGCGCATACGTGGTGTCCACCATCACGGTTCGCCGCTCAACCTTCGTCACGCCATCGGCACTTGTGACCTCGAGGCCCACCACGTGGGGCCCTGCGCCTGCAAACACGGTCGCGGCCGAGCGCCCCTCGGCATCGTCGAACAAGCCATCGCCGTCGAGGTCCCAGACCTGACGGACGAGCCGCCCGTCGGGGTCGCACGACGACGAGACGAACTGCACGCTGTCGCCGGTGCGCGGGTTCTCGGGCGAAAACGAGAAACTTGCGCTGGGGCGCTGGTCAGCGGCCACCGCCACGCCCGGGAATGCCAAAAGGGCAATCACGACGCCAAGACGCCTGAATGAGCTTCTTCGTATGCCGTTCAAACTCGTCACGGATTCCGTTCCGCAACATCAACGAGTGAGCGGACGGATAGCTCGCGCGGCGCGCGAACGCGGGTGCTCAGCGGGGGTCGCCGAGTCGGACCAGCTGCGGCGGACCGGAGTCCTCGAGGTCCTGGAGCACCTGCTCCGCTAGCTCGGGGTCCCAGCGCTCTGCGCCGACGAGCTGGCCGGCCAGGTCGCTCACGCGGCTGAGGGCCTCGCGGGCGTCGTCGTCGAGCGCGATGTCCTCGCAGAAGAAGAGCGCGTCGCCGGCCTCGCGAAGGATCTCCTTCTCGGCAGGGCTGAGCGCGGCATCCCCTTCGGCAGAGATCACCGTCATCAGCCTCCCGTATGCCTGAGAACGCTCTGGCGTCACTGCTTCCACAGTAGCGGCCATCGCGACGGGTGTCACCCGGCGATATCGATGTTGGCGTCCGACCCTGGGTGCTAGTCTCGCCGCGGTTCCTTTAACCAGGTCCGGAGAGGCCAGGAAGGGCTAGTGAAGTGAGCGAAAAGACGGTCCTGGACCGCGAAGACGTGCGGCGCACGCTGGTGCGAATCGCACACGAAATCGTCGAATCAACGGGTGGCGAGGGCGTCGCGGTCGTGGGGATTCACCGTCGCGGCGCAGTGCTGGGCGCGCGCCTGCGCGACCTCGTCGCAGAGCTCGTCGGCGAGCCCGTGCCGCTCGGCGACATCGACATCAGCTTCTACCGCGACGACGTGGGCATCCGCGGCGCGGACTACCAGCCGGTGGTCCACTCGACGCACATCGACTTCCCGGTCGAGGACACGACCGTGGTGCTGGTGGACGACGTCCTCTACACGGGCCGAACGGTGCGCGCGGCGATCGACGCCCTCTTCGACTACGGCCGCCCGAGCCGCGTGCAGCTCGCGGTGCTGGCCGACCGCGGCCATCGCGAGCTTCCGATCCGCCCGGACTACGTCGGCAAGAACCTTCCGACCGCCCGTGGCGAGAGGGTGAACGTGAAAGTGGAGGAGATCGACGGAGTTGACGAGGTGGCCATCGACGCGGCCGCCGTGGAGGAGACGATTTGATGCACCCGCACCTGCTGTCGGTCGACGATCTCTCGCGCGACGACATCGAGCGCATCCTGGGCCGGGCGGAGAGCTTCGCCGAGGTCTCCGGCCGCGAGATCAAGAAGGTGCCCACGCTGCGCGGGCGCACCGTGATCAACCTCTTCTACGAGGCCTCCACGCGCACGCAGTCGAGCTTCGAGCTCGCGGCCAAGCGCCTGAGCGCCGACCTGATCACGCTCAAGGCGACGGGCTCGGCGGTGGAGAAGGGCGAGTCGCTCAAGGACACGGTGCAGACGCTCTCCGCCTACGACCCCGCCGCGATCGTGATCCGCTCGCCGCACGCGGGCGCGGCCGGTCTCGTGGCCCGCTGGACGCAGGCGGCCGTGATCAACGCGGGCGACGGCAAGCACGAGCATCCGACCCAGGCGCTGCTCGACCTCTACACGCTGAAGCGCCGCGCCGGCTCGCTCGAGGGCCTCAAGGTCTGGATCGTGGGCGACGTGCTCCACAGCCGCGTGGCCCGCTCGAACATCCTGGCCTTCACGCGCATGGGCTGCGAGGTCACGCTGTGCGGACCGCCCACGCTGATCCCGCGCGGGATCGAGTCGCTCGGCTGCCGCGTGCGCCACACGCTCGAGGAGCTGCCCTCGGCAGACGTGGTCTATGCCCTTCGCATGCAGAACGAGCGCATGACCGGCTCCTTCGTGCCGTCGCTGCGCGAGTACGCCGCGCAGTACCAGATCAACGGGCGCCGCCTCGGCCCGACACAGCTGCTGATGCACCCGGGGCCGGTGAACCGCGGCGTCGAGCTGGCGGCCGAGGTGATCGACTCGCCTCAGGCGCTCATCTCCGAGCAGGTGGAGTCCGGCGTGGTGGTGAGGATGGCGGTGCTCTACGAGCTGCTCGCGGGACGAGGTGCGCCGTCCGGGGTGCGCGAGGGCGCCGAGACGGAGCCGCAGCCCGCATGAGTGCCAGCGCCGCGCCGATGAACGGGTCCGGACCGCGGGCCGCGATCGAGCTCGACTGCGCCGCCGGGCCGCCCACCACCGTGCTCGTGCGGGGCGCCCGGCTGCTCGACCCGCGCGCGGGGATCGACAGGCTGGGGGACGTGCTCGTACGCGACGGGCGGATCGCCGAGGTGGGCGAGGGCCTGAGCGCGCCCGACGGTGCCGAGGTGGTGGACGCCGAGGGCCTGCACGCGCTGCCGGCCTTCGTTGACCCGCACGTGCACCTGCGTACGCCCGGGCGCGAGGACGAGGAGGACATCGACTCGGGCACGCGCGCTGCGGCGGCCGGCGGCTTCTGCGCGATCCTCGCGCAGCCGAACACCGAGCCGGTGGTGGACTCCGCGCCGGTGCTGCGCTCGCTGCGCGAGAAGGCCCGCGGCGAGGCCCGCATCCCGACCGGCTTCATGGCCGCGATCACCGTCGGCCAGCTCGGCGAGCGGCTCACGGAGATGGCCGAGCTCGCCGAGGTCGGAGCGGCCGGGTTCACCGACGACGGGCTGCCCGTTCGCTCGGCCGGCGTGATGCGCCAGGCGCTCCAGTACCAGCTGCTGGCCGGCCGGGTGCTGGCACTGCACGAGGAGGATCCCTCGCTGTCGGGCACGGGCGTGATGCACGAGGGCGAGATGTCCGCGCTGCTCGGCGTGGCGGGGATTCCGTCGGTGTCCGAGTCGACGATGGTCGCCCGCGACTGCGCCCTCGCGCTCTACGAGCGCGGCCGAATCCACGTGCAGCACGTGTCCGCGCGCGAGACGGTGGACGCCATCGAGCGGGCGAAGGCCGCGGGCACGCAGGTGACCTGCGAGGCCACCCCTCACCACCTGCTGCTCACCGACGACGCCGTGCGCACGCTCGACACGAACATGAAGATGAACCCGCCGCTGCGGGCGGAATCGGACCGCCAGTCGCTGATCGAGGCGCTGCGCTCGGGCGCGATCGACTGCATCGCCACCGACCACGCGCCCCACGCGCGCGAGGAGAAGGAGCAGCCCTTCGAGCTGGCGCCGATGGGAGTCACCGGGCTCGAGACCGCGTTCGCGGCACTCCACACCGGCCTCGTGCTGCCGGGGGTGATCGGGCTCGAGCTGCTCGTGGAGCGCATGACCGCGGGCGGCGAGGCCTTCGGTCTCGTGGTCCCGACCCTGGCGCCCGGCTCACCTGCAAATCTCTGCCTCGTGGACCTGGAGGCGGACTGGGACGTGGGCGACGCGGGCTACGAGAGCCGCTCGGCGAACTGCGCCTTCGCCGGCCGCCGGCTCACCGGCCGCGTGCGCATGACGATCGCCGACGGCGCGGTGGCCTACCGCGAGCGCAGCTTCGCGCTCGGCGCCGTGGCATGAGCGGAAGCCCGGCCTACCTCCTACTCGAGGACGGCACCCGCTTCGACGGGGAGTCGGTCGGCGCCGCCGGACATCGGGACCGGCGAGGTCGTCTTCAACACCGCGATGTCCGGCTACCAGGAGGCGGTCACCGACCCGAGCTACGCCGGGCAGATCATCGTCTTCACCTATCCGATGGTCGGCAACTATGGGGTCGCGCAGGCGCATATGGAGTCCGATCGGATCCACGCGCGTGCGGTGATCATGCGCGAGGCGATCAATCGTGAGGACGCCTCCCACGCCGAGGGCGGCTGGCTCACCTGGCTGACGGACTGCGGCATCCCGGCGCTCTCGGGCGTCGACACACGCGCACTCGTCCGCCACATCCGCGACAAGGGAGCGATGCGCGGCGGAATCTTCGCGGCGGACGTGCCCGAGGCCGAGGCCCGCAAGCGCGTGATGGCCGAGCCGTCGATGACGGGTGCCGACCTCGCGCGGGAGGTCACCCCGTCCGAGCCGCTGATCCTGGAGGGCAACGGCCCGCGGGTGATCGCGATCGACACCGGCATCAAGACATCCATCGTCCGCAACCTGCGCGAGCGCGGCGTGCACCTCGAGCTGCACCCCTGCACGGTCACCTCGGAGCAGCTCCTCGCACGTAACCCGGACGCCGTGTTCCTCGCAAACGGCCCCGGCGACCCGGCGGCGCTCGACTACATCGTCGAGGCGGTGCGCGGCGTGGTCGGCAAGACGCCGGTCTGGGGCATCTGCCTCGGTCACCAGCTCCTGTGCCGGGCGGTGGGGCTCGAGACATACAAGCTGCCCTTCGGGCATCGCGGCGCAAACCACCCCGTGAAGGACCTCGAGACGGGTCGCATCGAGATCACCTCGCAGAACCACGGCTTCGCGGTTCTCGGCCCCGGCGGCCAGCGGACGATCGACTCCGACGAGGCGGTCCGCTGGGAGACCGACTTCGGCGTGGCCGAGCTCCAGCAGCTGAACCTCTACGACCGCACGGTCGAGGGCCTCGTCCTGCGCGACGTCGAGGGCTCGACCGTGCAGTACCACCCCGAGGCCGGACCCGGCCCGCACGACGCCCTCCATCTCTTCGATCGCTTCCTGGAGCGCCTCGTTGCCGCGTAGGGACGACATCAAGCGGATCCTCATCATCGGCTCTGGGCCGATCGTGATCGGACAGGCCGCGGAGTTCGACTACTCGGGCGCGCAGGCCTGCAAGGTGCTGCTCGAGGAGGGCTACGAGGTGATCCTCGTGAACTCGAACCCGGCCACGATCATGACCGACCCCGAGTTCGCCACGCGGACCTACATCGAGCCGCTGAACGCCCCTTCGGTGACCAAGGTCATCGAGCGCGAAAAGCCCGACGCCCTCCTGCCGACCCTCGGCGGCGGCACCGCGCTCGACCTCGCCCGCCAGCTCTCCGAGGACGGCACGCTCGGCAAGCACCGGGTGGAGCTGATCGGCGCCGACTACGAGGCGATCCGGCGCGCCGAGGACCGCGAGCTGTTCCGCTCCACGATGGAGCGCGCCGGACTCCGCGTTCCGCGCAGCGCCGCGGTCAAGTCCATGCGCGAGGCCGACCGTGCGCTGCCGGAGGTGGGCCTGCCGGCGATCGTGCGCCCCGGCTTCACGATGGGCGGCGCGGGCGGCGGCATTGCCTGGAACGAGACCGAGTACCGCCAGGTGATCGCGGAGGGGCTCGCGGCAAGCCCGATCGGGCAGGTGCTTGTGGAGGAGTCAGTGATTGGCTGGGGCGAGTTCGAGCTCGAGGTGATGCGCGACCGCAACGACAACGTCGTGATCGTCTGCTCGATCGAGAACATCGATCCGATGGGCGTGCACACGGGCGACAGCGTGACCGTGGCCCCGCAGCAGACGCTCTCGGACACGCTCTACCAGGAGCTGCGCGACCAGGCCCTCACGGTGATCCGCGCGGTCGGCGTGGAGACGGGCGGCTCGAACATCCAGTTTGCGGTCAACCCGAAGACCGAGGAGATCGTGGTGATCGAGATGAACCCACGCGTCTCGCGCTCCTCGGCGCTGGCCTCGAAGGCCACGGGCTTCCCGATCGCGAAGATCGCGGCGCGGCTCGCCGTGGGCTACGCGCTCGAGGAGATCGACAACGACATCACGCGCAAGACGCCGGCGAGCTTCGAGCCCACGATCGACTACGTGGTGGTGAAATGGCCGCGCTTCGCGTTCGAGAAGTTCCCGGGGGCGGACGGCGCGCTGCACACCTCGATGCAGTCAGTTGGCGAGGCGATGGCGATCGGGCGCACGTTCAAGCAGGCCTTCGTGAAGGCGATGCGCTCGCGCGAGCTCGATGTGACGCCGACGGCCTTCGACGGCGACCTGCTGGCCCAGCTCGAGACGCCGTCGGCCGACCGCTATGAGGTGCTCTTCGAGGCCGTGCGCCGCGGGCACAGCGAGACCGAGCTGTGCGAGCGCACCGGGATCGACCCCTGGTACATGGCCGAGATGGCGGCGCTCGCTCGCGGCGAGGATCCCGAGGTGGGCCTCGAGCGCAGCTTCAAGTCGGTGGACACCTGCGCGGCCGAGTTCGAGGCGGAGACGCCCTACTACTACTCGGGCTGGGAGCGGAAGGCCGAGCATGAGGTGCGGCGCGGCGAGCGGCCGAGCGTGGTGATCCTCGGCTCCGGGCCGAACCGGATCGGGCAGGGCATCGAGTTCGACTACTGCTGCGTGCACGCCGCTATGACCGTGCGCGAGTCGGGGCGCGACGCGGTGATGATCAACTGCAACCCGGAGACGGTCTCCACCGACTACGACACCTCGGACCGCCTCTACTTCGAGCCGCTCACCCTCGAGGACGTGCTCGGCGTGATCGAGCTGGAGCATCCGGAGGGCGTGATCGTCCAGTTCGGCGGCCAGACGCCGCTGAAGCTGGCCGCGGGGCTGGCCGACGCCGGCGTTCCGCTGCTCGGCACCCCGGTCGACTCGATCCACCGGGCGGAGGACCGCCCGAGCTTCGGGGCCCTGTTGGACGAGCTCGGCCTCCGCGGGCCGCCCTACGCCACGGCCGAGTCGCCCGCGCAGGCGCTCGAGGTGGCCGACGGCGTGGGCTACCCGCTGCTCGTGCGCCCCTCGTACGTGCTGGGCGGCCGCGCGATGGAGATCTGTTACTCGCAGGAGCAGCTCCAGGGCTATCTGAAGCGCACCAACGGCGGCACCGGACGGACGATCTTCCTCGACCGCTTCCTCGAGAACGCGATCGAGATCGACGTTGATGCCCTCTGCGACGGCGAGGACGTGGAGATCGGCGCGATCATGCAGCACGTCGAGGAGGCGGGCGTCCACTCGGGCGACTCCGCCTGCGTGATCCCGGCGATGTCGCTCGGCCTGGAGATGCTGAGCCAGGTCGAGCACGCCACCCGGGCGATCGCAAAGGCGCTCGGCGTGATCGGACTGATCAACATCCAGTTCGCCGTGCCCGGCGAGGATGAGCTGTACGTGATCGAGGCGAACCCGCGGGCGTCGCGAACCGTCCCGTTCGTGTCGAAGGCGATCGGGGTCTCGCTCGCGAAGATCGCGTGCCGGCTGATGCTGGGCGAGCGGCTCGCGGACATGGAGCTGAACATCCCGCGCGCGCCAAGCCACGTGTCGGTGAAGGAGGCGGTGCTGCCGTTCGGGCGTTTCCCGCGAGCGGACGCGCTGCTCGGTCCGGAGATGAAGTCAACGGGCGAGGTGATGGGGGTCGCGTCCGACTACCCGGCCGCGTTCGGCAAGGCGCAGGCTGCCGCGGGAGCCGAGCTGCCGAGCACGGGCACCGTGTTCATCTCGGTCACGGACGGCGACAAGTCGGCGGCCACGCAGCTCGCGGCGAGCTTCCACGACATGGGCTTCAGGGTCGTCGCCACGGGCGGCACCGCCACAGCGATCCGCCGCATGGGCGTGCCGGTTGAGCGGATCAAGAAGCTGTCCGAGGGCTCGCCCAACGTGGTGGAGCGGATCGAGTCGGGCGAGGTCGATCTGGTGATCAATACGCCCACGGGCTCGGGCGCCCGGGCGGACGGGTACGAGATCAGGCGCGCGGCGATCGGGCGCGGGATCCCGTGCATCACGACGATGTCGGGCGCCAGCGCGGCCCAGCGGGCGATCCGCGCGAGCCGCTCGGGCGAGACGTCCGTCATCTCGCTCCAGGAGCTGCACGGCGGCGCGTCGTTTCGGGGCGCGCTGCCCGAGGCCGCGGAGGCGGAGCGCACCACTTGAGCGAGCCGCGGACGCTCGCGCCCCCCGAGCGGCGTGTGGCGGTCGTGTCCGGCGTCGAGCGGCTCGGCGCCTACCACCTCGTCACGGCGCACGACGCGTCCGGCCCGAGGGATCCGCGGCCGGGGCAGTTCTACATGCTCGCCACCGAGGAGTGCTGGGGTGGGGGAGGCGACGAGCGCCCCTACCTCCCGAGGGCGTTCTCGTATGCCCGGGCACACGTGGAGCCGGACGGCGTGTCACTCGGCTTCCTGCTCGAGGCGATCGGCCCCGGCACCGAGCGCCTGGCGGTGCTCGGGCCCGACGACGGCCTCGCCCTCGTGGGGCCGCTCGGGATCGGCTTCCGGCCGCCGCCCGACGGGTTTCGGCCGATCCTCGTCGGCGGGGGCATCGGCGTGGCGCCGTTGCTCTGCCTGCAGGAGGACCTCGACGAGACGACCCTCCTACTCGGCTTCCGCGGCGCGGAGCACGCCCAGGCAGCGGCTCTGTTCGCCGGGGAGCCCAAGGTGGTTACCGACGACGGCTCGGTCGGACGCCAGGCGCTCGTGACGGAACTGCTCGCGGCTGAGCTCGATGCCGACCCGGGCGGAACCGTCTATGCCTGTGGGCCGCCTCCGATGCTCGAAGCCGTGCGCGCTCTCTGCCTGGAGCGCGGGGTGCCCGCCCAGCTCGCGCTCGAGTCGGGGATGGCGTGCGGATTCGGCGCCTGCTTCGGATGCGTGGTGCCGACCACCGACGGCTACGTGCGCCTCTGCCTGGACGGGCCGGTGCTCGATGCCGACCGCCTCGAGACCGCGCTGTTCCCGGGAGGCGGCCACTGATGAGCGCGATACCCGATCCCACGCCTTCGGCGCGGCAGGGCACATTCGAGCTCTGCGGTGTGTCCCTGCGCGGCCCGGTCCTGAACGGCTCGGGCACCTTCGACGCCATCGCGGCCCGGCGCGCCTTCGGCGACGCGCTGCTCGAGCGCTTCCCCTTCGACGCGTTCGTGTCGAAGACGATCACCCTCGAGCCGCGGCAGGGCAACCCGCCGCCGCGGCTCTGGGAGACGCCCGCCGGCATGATCAACTCGATCGGCCTGCCCAACAAGGGTCTCGACGGCTTCCTCGCCTCGGACCTGCCCGAGCTGGCAAGCCTGCCGGTCCCACTCGTGGTCTCCGTGATGGGCTTCGGTCGCGACGAGCTGGCTCGGCTCGTGGCGGCGGTGGGCGAGCGCGACGAGGTCTCGATGCTCGAGCTGAACGTGTCCTGCCCGAACGTGGAGACCGGGCTGATCATGGGCGCCGATCCCGCCGAGACCGCGCTGGCGCTGGAGCGCGTCCGCCCCGAGACGGCGAAGCCCCTGATCGTGAAGCTCACGCCGAACGCCACCGATCCGGGCGCGGTGGCCGCCGCCGCCGAGGAGGCGGGCGCGGACGCCGTCTCGCTCGTGAACACGCTCAAGGGCATGGCGCTTCACCCCGAAACCGGCGAGCCGTGGCTCGGGGGCCGCACGGGAGGGCTGTCCGGGCCGGCGATCCGGGCGATCGCACTCGAGCAGGTGGCGGCGGTGGCGAGCCGCGTGCAGATCCCCGTGATTGGCATGGGAGGAATCGCGAATGGGCGCCAAGCGGCCGATTTCATGGCCGCGGGGGCCTCGGCGGTGGCCGTGGGCACCGAAAGTTTCCGCGACCCGGGCGCGGGCCGACGGATCGCGGCCGAGCTGGCCGAGCTGTCCCTCTCAGGCAGGACAGGTGCCACCGCCACGCCACGCGTCTGACCGCGTTTGGGGGACATGGACACGCTCATTCTGCGGAAGATGCGGGAACTTTTCGCCACTTCCGGGGGAAAGTGCCAATTTGCTCACGAAAATCCCTGCAAACAAAAGGAAAACGCTCAAGGAGCCGTAACCAACCTGAAGCTCAGGTCGAGGTCTAGCTGAATTCACGGATTTTTTGCCGGTTCCCCCTCGACCTCAGCGGCTCAGCGTGTACTATCGCCGCCCATGCCGGCCGCCTCCCAGTCGCCCGCCAAATCTCACCCGGCGGGCCTCGCTCCCGAGCGCTCGCTAACCCAGCGAATGGACGCTCTCCAGAGGGCAAACGAGATCCGGACGCGGCGGGCAAAGCTCAAGCGGGACCTCAAGGCGGGGCGCGCGCAGATCCACGGTCTGCTGCTGGATCCGCCTGAATACGTGCTCACGGCCAAGGTCTTCGATCTGCTCCTGGCCGTGCCCAAATACGGGCGCGTGAAGGTGAACCGCATTCTCACGCACTGCCGCATCTCGCCCAGCAAGACCATCGGCGGGCTCTCCGAGCGGCAGCGCAACGAGCTCGTCTCGTACCTGCGGCGATAGCCCCGATCCTCGTCATCACGGGGCCCTCCGGCGTAGGCAAGGGAACGCTCATAAAGTCGCTCCTGGAGCGGGTTTCCGGCCTCCAGCTGGCCGTTTCGGCCACCACGCGCGACCCTCGCCCGGGGGAGGTCAACGGGGTCGATTACCACTTCCTCAGCCAGGAGGACTTCGATCGCCGTGTGGCCTCCGGGGAGTTCGTCGAGCACGCCGTCTACGCCGGCAACAGCTACGGCACGCTGCGCAGCGAGCTCGAGCGCCCGGCGCGCGGGATCGTGCTGGAAATCGACGTCCAGGGCGCGCGTCAGGTGCAGGAAACGCTCCCTGAAGCCACGCGGATCTTCATCGAGCCGCCCTCGTTCGAGGCGCTCGTCGAGCGGCTCACCGCCCGTGGCGCCGATTCACCCGAGCAGATCGAGCGCCGGCTGGCGGCTGCGCGGGAGGAACTGGAGGCGCGCGACGAGTTCCAATATCACGTGTGCAACGACGATCTGGAGCGCGCCGTGCAGGAGCTTGCTCAGCTTGCCGCTACGATGTGTCCGCCTTGATTAAGCCACGTCTAGACAAGCTGCTCGAGCGAGTCGACTCCCACTACGCGGTGGTCCTCGTGGCCGCCAAGCGTGCGCGGCAGATCAACTCGTACTACCACAACCTCGGCGAGGGGACCTTCGACGAGTACCCGCCTCCCATGGTGGAGACCGGGTCGAAGAACTACCTGAAGATCTCCCTCGAGGAGATCGCCGCCGGGAAGATCAAGTACCGCTACCGCTAGGAGGCGCGTGGCCCGCATCCTGCTCGGCGTAAGCGGGGGGATTGCCGCCTACAAAGCGGTCGAGCTCGTGCGGCTCGCCACGGCGGCGGGCCATTCGGTGCGGGTCGTTCAGACGCCGGCGAGCCTCCAGTTCGTTGGGCGCGCGACCTTCGAGGGCGTCACCGGCGCGCCGGTCCTCGTCGATGAGTTCGAGCCGGATCCCGCCCGCGGCGCCTTCCCCGGCGACCCGGCCCTCGACCACAACCCGATCTCGCACTTGGAGCTCGTGGCTCGCTGCGACGTGCTCGTGGTGGCGCCGGCGTCCGCGAACACCGTGGCCAAGCTGGCTCACGGCCACGCCGACAATCTGCTCACCTCCGCGGCGCTTGCCAACACCGCTCCGCTCGTGCTCGCCCCGGCAATGAACACGCACATGTACGAGCACCCGGCCACGCAGGCGAACCTGGAGCTGCTGCGCTCGAGGGGCGCGCGGATCGTCGATCCTGGCACCGGGCGGCTCGCCTCGAAGGGAGAGTGGGGGGTGGGGCGCCTCGCCGAGCCGCCGGAGATCCTGGCGGCTGTCGAAGCTGCGCTCGCGTACGCGCCTCGATCCCTCGACGGGTTGCGCGTGCTGGTCACGGCCGGAGGCACTCGCGAACCGATCGACTCGGTTCGTTTCGTTGGCAACCGCTCGTCCGGCCGGATGGGCGTGGCTCTCGCCGAGGAGGCGGCACGGCGGGGAGCGGACGTGACGCTCATCGCCGCGAACATCTCACTCGAGCTCCCCGCGACGGCCGTTTCCGTCGAGACGACAGCCGAGCTCGAGGCGGCGGTGCGCGAGCGCTTTGCCGACAACGACGTCCTGATCATGGCCGCGGCGCCCGCGGACTTCCGGCCCGCCGAGCCCATCGCCGAGAAGATCTCGAGGGAGGGCAGCGAGGGGCTCAGCATCGAGCTTGAAGCGACCACCGACATCGTCGCGGCCGTCGCCGCCGAGCGCCGGGCCGACCAGACCGTGATCGGCTTCGCGGCCGAGCATGGCGAGGGGGCGGTGGAGCGGGGTCGCGAGAAGCTCGCTCGCAAGGGCCTCGACGCGGTCGTCGTCAACGACATTTCCCGCCCCGACATCGGCTTCGACAGCGCCGACAACGAGGTCACGATCGTGCTGCCGGACGGCGAAACAGAGGTCGGTCGGCGGTCCAAGGGAGAGGTTGCGGCAGCCATCCTCGACGAGGTCGAAAGGTTGAGATCCCCGGCGTCGCGGCCGCTACCGTAGAAGGACAGCAATGAGTGTTGAGAACGCCTACGAACTCTTCAAAAAGGGGAGCGAGCTTCTCGAGCAGGGGGATTTCATGGCTGCGTCGGTTCCACTCGAGCGCGCACGCTCGCTGGAGCCCGACAAGGGCTCGATCCGCGAGGCGCTGGGCCGGGCCTACTTCCGCTCGCGGCGCTTCGACAAGGCGGCGGAGGAGTTCGCAGCTGTCGTCGAGCGCTACCCCGTGAACGACTACGCGCACTTCTGCCTGGGGCGCTCGCTCGAGAAGACCGGTCGCCGCCGCGAGGCGCGCCGCCACGCGGCCCTCGCCGCCCACATGCGGCCGGACCGCAAGGACTACCAGGCCCTCGCCGCGCGGCTGCAGACGGTCGCCTAGCGCCGGACCCGCGTGTCGGGCGTTCTCTGACTAACATCAGAGAATGAGCTCGCAGTTTGCGCAGGTGCGCCGCTTCAACCGCACGGTCACCCAGCGCGTCGGCGCGCTGAGCGACCACTTCCTCTCCCGGTCGCGGCCGCTGGCCACCTCTCGCCTGTTGTGGGAGATCGGCACCGAGGGCGGCGAGGTCGTGATGCTTCGCGCGCGACTCGGCGTGGACTCGGGACAGATGAGCCGGATGCTGCGCGCGCTCGAGTCGGACGCGCTCGCCACGGTCACGCCGAGCGAGGCCGACGGTCGCGTGCGGGTGGTGCGGCTAACCGACAAGGGGCTCGCGGAACGCGCGATCCTCGACCAGCGGAGCGACGAGCTCGCAGCTTCAATCCTCGACCCGCTCGAGGGGAGCCAGCGCACCGAGCTCGTGACCGCCATGCGCACAGTGGAGAGGCTGATCGCCACCTCGCTCGTCGAGATTCGCCCGATCGACCCTGAGGCGCCGGACGCGCAGCGTTGCCTGCGCGCGTACGTGGGCGAGCTGAACCGCCGGGCACCGGACCGCGGCTTCGATCCGAGCCAGGGCTCCACGGCCGAGCCGCACGAGGTGCGGCCGCCGCACGGCGCGTTCGTCGTGGTGTACATGCGCGGCGAGCCGATCGGCTGCGGCGCCGTCAAGCATCACCTGGGCGAGGTCACGGACATCAAGCGGATGTGGGTCGCCGAGTCCGCACGCGGACTCGGCCTCGGGCGGCGGCTGCTGGAGCACCTCGAAGGTCTCGCGCGCCAGAACGGCTCCCGCGAGGTCCGCCTCGAGACCGGCGACGTGCTCGGCGAGGCGATCGCCCTCTACCGCTCGGCGGGCTACGTGGAGGTGGATCCGTTCAACGACGAGCCCTTCGCCGACCGCTGGTTCGCGAAGCCGCTCCGGGCGGGTTAGCCGCGCCCGCGCACCGCTACGACCGCTTCGATCAGCAGGCCGAGCAGGCGATCCACGCCGCGTTCGTCTACGTCGGAGATCGGGATGTCCGCGTGCGCCCAGATGTCCCTCGAGCGCGTGCAGCCGAAGCGGACGATGCGCGTCTGGCGGTTCCACCAGAGGAGCATCCAGGGGTCGAGATCGCCTGCGGCGTGGAGGGCGAGCGCCTGCACGCGGAGCAGGCCATCAGCGATGCGGACGCTCGCCTCGATCGGGTCGCCACCCGCGTTGTCGCCGGGCACGACGATGCCCCACTCGGTGTGGGCAAGCCGGCGCACGCCCAGCGCCTCGACCGACGACAAATACGCATCCACCTCGTCGACAGCGGCCATTCCGGCAGAGTACGGGGGCGTGCGTGCGCTCGTTCAGCGGGTCAGCGAGGCGTCGGTCTCGGTCGACGGCAGCGAGGTTGCCAGCATCGGCGTTGGCCTGCTCGTACTGCTCGGGGTGCGCAACGGCGACGGTCCCGAACAGGCGGACCGGCTCGCTTCGAAACTGCTTGCACTGAGGGTGTTCGAGGATGAGGCGGGGAAGATGAACCTGTCAGTGCGCGATGTCGGCGGCGAGGTTCTCTGCGTCAGCCAGTTCACGCTTTACGGCGATTCCCGGAAGGGCAACCGCCCCAGCTTCGTGGACGCCGCCCCGCCCGAGGAGGCGGAGCCGCTCTACGAGCGGGTGCGCGAAGCGCTGGGCGCCGAGGGCGGCGAGTTCGGTGCCCGCATGGCCGTCGCACTGGTGAACGATGGTCCCGTGACGCTGTTGCTCGAGGCCTGAGAGCGCTACCCGAGCGCGCCCATCACGTCGTCCGGGCCCTCGAAGTCGGTCCCGTCCATCGCTTGGAGCGCCTCGAGGATCTCCTGCGGGGCGTCGTTCGACTCGGCGGTGGCGATCACCTCGTCCTTGCTGGCGGGGTAGTCGATCCCCTTGAGGTGCGTTTGAACTTCGATGGGGTTGATGTCCATCGTCACCCCCTACCCGGATACGGTGTGGGTATGGCGATCGCATCGGATGCACTCGTACGGGACAAGCTCTTCATCGGCGGGGAGTGGGTGGAGCCCGCCGGCGACGGAGTGATCGAGGTCGTGAACCCGACGACCGAGGAGGTCATCGGACGCGTGCCCGAGGGAACGGCAGAGGACGCGGACCGGGCCGTCAGCGCGGCGCGCGCCGCCTTCGATGCCTGGTCGCAGACGCCGGCCGACGAGCGGGCGGACTACTGCGCTCAGATCGGCGCCAAGCTCGCCGAGCGGAGTGACGAGCTCGCGGCCCTCATCACAACGGAGCTCGGGATGCCGATCGGCCTGTCGGCGCTGATCCAGGCCGGCCTCCCCACCGTGACGTTCTCCTCGATGCCCGAGCTCGTGAGCGAGATCGCGTGGGAGGAGGAGGTCGGGAACTCGCTGATCGTGCGCGAGCCGGCGGGCGTGGTGGCGGCGATCACGCCCTGGAACTATCCGCTCCATCAGATCGCCAACAAGGTTGCTCCCGCGCTCACGGCGGGGTGCACCGTGGTGCTGAAGCCGAGCGGCGTGGCTCCGCTGAACGCCTTCTTGCTCGCGGAGATCATGCAGGAGGTCGGCGTGCCCGCCGGCGTCTTCAATCTGGTGAGCGGCAGCGGAGCGGTCGTGGGCGAGGCGATCGTCTCGCACCCCGAGACCGACATGGTCTCGTTCACCGGGTCCACCCGCGCGGGCCGCCGCGTATCCGAGCTGGCCGCGCAGGCGCCGAAGCCGGTGGCGCTCGAGCTCGGCGGCAAGTCGCCGAACGTGATCCTCGACGACGCGGACCTCGAGGAGGCCGTGACTGACGGAGTTGCGAAGTGCTTCCTCAACTCGGGCCAGACCTGCAGCGCGCTGACGCGGATGCTCGTGCCGCGCGACAAGCTCGAGCAGGCCGAGAAGATCGCGGCCACGATCGCCGACGAGGCCTTCACGCCAGGCGACCCGTTCCAGGATGGCAGCGCGCTGGGCCCGCTCGTCTCCGACTCCCAGCGCGAGACCGTGCGCGGCTACATCGAGAAGGGCGAGAAGGAGGGCGCGCGGCTCGTGGCCGGCGGCGCCGAGCCACCGGAGGGCCTCGACAGGGGCTACTTCGTTCGCCCCACCGTCTTCTCAGACGTGACCAGCGACATGACCATCGCGCAGGAGGAGATCTTCGGCCCGGTCCTTGTGCTGATCCCGTACGAGGACGAGGACGACGCGGTCCGGATCGCGAACGACAGCGTCTACGGCCTCGCCGGCGGCGTCTGGTCGGCAGACGAGGAGCGCGCGAAGCGCGTGGCCGCGAGGATCCGCACGGGCCAGGTCGAGATCAACGGCGGCGCCTTCAACCCGATGGCCCCGTTCGGCGGCTACAAGCAGTCCGGCCACGGCCGCGAGATGGGCCGTCTCGGCCTAGAGGAATTTCTCGTGGCGAAATCGCTGCAGCTCTAGAGCCTCTACACTCGTCTGCACAACTTCAGTCGTTCGCCGCCCTTCCCGGGCGGCGCCTGAAGGTGGGCCGCGAGGTCCACCTTTTTTATGAGCAGATGCAGATAGACACCCTCCAGACAAAGATCGAGCAGCGCCTCTCGACGGCCGAACCGGACGTCGAGGTCTTGGCCTGCGAGCCGGCAGGTCGCGACCGGCTGCGCGTCTTCATCGATCATCCGGATGGAGTCGATCTTGCGCTCTGCGAGCGGGTTACAAGGGAGCTGAGCGACCTGCTGGTCGACTTCGGGCTCGAGGTCTCTTCACCCGGCCCGGAGCGCCCGCTGTCGAAGCCCCATCACTTCCGCCGCTTCCTCGGCAAGCGCGCGCGTGTGCGCCTGCGCCAGCCGAGGGACGGACACAAGACCTTCACCGGGGAGCTCGTCGGCGCCAGTGACGAAGAGGTCACGGTGGCCGCCGACACGGGAGTCGTCTCGATCCCGTACTCGGAGATCAACCGCAGCAACTTGCTCGAGGGGGAGAGATGACCAAGGAGATCGTCGAGGCCGTTGGAGTCCTCGAGCGCGAGAAGGGAATCTCCGCGGACCGCCTGATGGCGGCCCTGGAGGATGCGCTCCTTTCGGCCTACAAGAAGACGCCGGGTGCGGCGAAGTACGCACGCGTGGAGGTGGACCGCTCGAGCGGTGACTTCCGCGTGTACGAGCTGCTGCTTCCGCCTGACCTCGAGGAGCAGCTGCTCGACGAGGTGGAGGAGGAGGCCGGCGAGCCGACCGTGGACCCGGAGACGGGGGAGATGGTCTACCCCGAGCCGCCGGAGATCGACCAGGAGCGCCTCGCCCAGTACCGCGATCAGATCGAGGAGCGCGACGTGACGCCCGACGACTTCGGGCGCATCGCGGCGCAGACCGCCAAGCAGGTGATCCTCCAGAGGATCCGCGAGGCCGAGCGGGACATGATGTTCAACGAGTACCAGGACCGCGTGGGCGAGCTGATCACCGGCATCGTCCAGCAGTCCGACTCGCGCTACACGCTCGTGCAGCTGCGCGAGCGCGTCGAGGCGCTGCTGCCTCGCGGCGAGCAGGTGCATGGCGAGCGCTACGACCACGGCCAGCGCGTCAAGGCCATCATCACCGACGTCTCGAACCAGGCGAAGGGCCCGTCGATCATCGTGTCGCGGCGCTCGCCCGAGCTGATCCGCGCGCTGTTCGAGCTCGAGGTGCCGGAGATCGCCGACGGGCTGGTGGAGATCCAGAACGTGGCGCGCGAGCCCGGCTACCGCTCGAAGATCGCTGTGGTCTCGCACGCCTCCGGAGTGGATCCGGTGGGTGCCTGCGTGGGCCCGCGTGGCTCGCGGGTGCGCATGGTCGTGTCCGAGCTGCGCGGCGAGAAGATCGACATCATCCCGTTCAACGAGGAGCCGGCGCGCTTCGTCGCCAAGGCCCTGTCGCCGGCGCGTGTGCGCGAGGTGCTCGTGGACGACGAGGCCAAGCAGGCCACCGTGATCGTCCCGGACGACCAGCTCTCGCTCGCCATCGGCAAGGACGGACTTAACGCGCGGCTGGCGGCCAGGCTGACCGGCTGGCGCGTGGACATCCGCTCGGAGACGGAGTTCGCCGAGGAGGAGTCGGAGATGGGCTACGCCGAGGAGGACGTGGCCGGCCGCTGCGCCACGATCCTCGCGAACGGCAAGCGCTGCCCGAACGCCTCACTGCCCGGCTCGCGCTACTGCGGCCTGCCCGCGCATCAGGCACTCGAGGGAACCGACACCGACTACCTCGTCCCGCCCGAGGAGGGCGAGGAGCCCGCCGGCGACGGCGAGGAAGAGGCCGGCGAGCTCGCAGCGGTCGCCGTCGAGGACGCGCCCGTCGAGGAGGCCGCGGCCGAGGAGGCGCCGTCGAGGACGCTCCGGTCGAGGACGCTCCGGTCGAGGACGCTCCGATCGAGGACGTCCTGGAGGAGTCGCCTGGCGAGGAGGCTGCGGTCGGGGAGGAGCCCGTCGAGGATTCTGCGGCGGCCGACCAGCCGCTCGACGAGGAGCCCGTCGCTGAGGCGGAGCCCGTCGCCGAGGACGAGCCCGCGGACGCCGAGGGCGAGGCCGCCGTCGCCGAGGACGAGCCTCTCGCCGAGGACGACTCCATCGCGACCGACGAGCCGCTCGCCGAGCAGGATGCTCCGGCCGAGGAGGAGGCGGCGGTCGCCGCCGACGAGGATTCCGCCGTCGAGGAGGCGGAGGAGTCGTAGAGCCGCTTCGCCGCTGCGTCGGCTGCGGGCGCTCGCTTCCCAAGGGCGAGCTGCTGCGGCTGGTGCGGGGCGAGGATGGTCGGGTCCGACCGGACCCGGCTGCACAGGCGGAAGGCCGCGGCGCCTACGTCTGTGCCAACCCCGACTGCGCCGCTAGGCTCGGAACGAGTCGACCGCTGGCACGCACCTTCCGCGCGCCGGTAACAGTGCAACAGGAGACCTTAGACTTCATCACCGAATGGCAAAGAAGCGCGTCCACGAGATAGCTAAAGAGCGGGGGATCACCTCGAAGGAGGCCCTGGAAGTTCTCCAGAAGGCCGGCCTTGGCGTGACCGCAGCGGCATCCAGCGTGGAAGAGGCCGACGCCGCGAAGGCGTTCGGCAACGGGGCGACGGCCACGAAGGCCCCCGCAAAGCCGAAGAAGGCGGCCGCCAAGGCCGACGGCGCGAAGGCGAAGGGCGGCGCGAAGCCCCAGGCGAAGGCTGACGGCGCCGCTGCCCCGAAGGCCGAGGCGACCGACGGCGGCGCGAAGGCCGGGGCGAAGGCGGACGGCGACGCTCCCGCAGCCGAGGCGGCTGCCGAGAAGCCGGCGGCCGAGGCCAAGGAGGCGAAGCCCAAGGGCGGCGGCAAGCAGCCGGCCCGGCCCCCGATTGCGCGTCCGCCCACGCCGGAGGGGGATGTCAAGCGCGCCGGTCCCGAGGGCCGTGGCCCGCGAATTCTTCAGGAGGCTCCGCCCCCGGAGCCGCCCAAGCCTGCAAGTGCACCGCGTGAGGGCGATCGTGCAAGCAGCACCGGCGGCGGCCCGCGCGGCGACGGCGGTGGCGGCGGCAGCGCTCGGCCGACCCGTGGCGGTCGCGGCGGCGAAGGTGGCGGCGGCGGTGGCGGCGGTGGCGGGCGCCGACGCGTCGTAATCGATTCTCAGGCTGCGCGGCGCGATCGCACTCCGCCGCCCCCGCAGCAGCCGGCCCGCCGTGGGCGCGGCCGGCGCCGTCGTCCGCAGTGGGTGGAGCCGGATCTCGAGGCGCAGGCAGCGGCAGCGGCCGCGGCGCTGCTCGAGGAGGATCCGCCGGTCGCGGTTCGCTCGGGCTCGACCGTCAAGGAGGTCGCGGAGTCGCTCAAGCTGCCCGCGCCCGAGGTGATCAAGAAGCTGATGGAGCTTGGCGAGATGGCCACGCTCACGCAGACCCTCTCCGACGAGGCCATCGAGGTGCTCGCCGAGGGCTTCGACAAGAAGGTCACGTTCCACTCCGCGTCGGAGGACGTGGAGGAGGACCCGACCTACGAGGACAGCGACGAGGAGCTGATCGAGCGCCCGCCCGTGATCACGATCATGGGCCACGTCGACCACGGCAAGACGTCATTGCTTGACGCGATCCGCGAGACCGAGGTGGCCTCCGGCGAGGCCGGCGGGATCACCCAGCACATCGGCGCCTACCAGGTCCACCACGGCGACCACACGATCACCTTCCTCGACACTCCGGGCCACGAGGCCTTCACGGCCATGCGCGCCCGCGGCGCGAAGGTCACGGACATCGCCGTGATCGTGGTGGCGGCCGACGACGGCGTGATGCCGCAGACCGTCGAGGCAATCGACCACGCCAAGGCCGCCGAGGTGCCCGTGATGGTCGCGGTGAACAAGATCGACAAGGAGGGCTCCGACCCGAACCGCGTTCGCGGCGAGCTCGCCCAGCAGGGTCTGACACCGGCCGACTGGGGCGGCGACACCGAGTTCGTCGACGTCTCCGCCAAAACGAAGGAGAACCTCGACGACCTACTCGAGACGCTCGTCACGCTTGCCGAGATCCAGGAGCTGCGCGCCAACCCGGACGCGGAGGCCTCCGGGTTCGTGATCGAGTCGCGGCTCGACCCGGGCCGCGGTCCAGTGGTCACGCTCCTGATCCACCGCGGTCGCCTGAAGGTCGGCGACTCGCTCGTGGCCGGCGAGGCGTGGGGCCGCGTGCGCGCGATGCACGACTACCACGGGCAGGCTCTCGACGAGGCCACTCCGGGCATGCCGGTCGAGGTGCTCGGGTTCGACGGCGTCCCCGATGCCGGCGAGCATTTCCGCGTGGTCGACACCGACCGCGAGGCGAAGCGCGTGGCAAACGAGCGCTCGATCCGCGTGAAGCAAGAGGCGCTCGCACGCCAGGGCGGCCGCAAGGTCTCGCTCGAGGACGTGCTCGCCCGCGCCGAGCGCGGCGAGAAGGAGCTCAACCTCGTGCTGAAGGCCGACGTGGCCGGCTCCCTCGAGGCGCTCGCCGACGAGATCGTTCGCCTCCCGCAGGACCAGGTCCAGGTGAACATCATCCGCGAGGGTGTGGGCGGCATCGCCGAGTCCGACGTGATGCTGGCCGCCGCATCCAGCGGCGTGATCATCGGCTTCAACGTGCGTCCGGTGGGCAACGCGGCCCAGGTGGCCGATCGCGAGGGCGTCGAGATCCGCACCTACTCGGTGATCTACAACATCGTCGAGGACCTCCGCGACGCCATGGAGGGGCTCCTCGACGCCAAGGAGGTCGAGGAGGCCGTCGGCACCGCCGAGGTCCGCGCGACCTTCAAGGCCTCGCGTGTCGGCACGATCGCGGGCTGCTTCGTGACCGACGGCGTGATCCGTCGCGGTGTGCAGTGCCGCCTGGTGCGTGACGGCACCGTCGTCTACGACGGCCGCATCGGTTCGCTGCGTCGCTTCAAGGACGACGTGCGCGAGGTCACATCCGGCATGGAGTGCGGAATCGTGCTCGAGAACTACCCCGACCCCAAGGAGGGGGACGTGATCGAGGCCTACGAGATCAAGCAGGTTGAGCAGACGCTCTCTTGAGCTTCGTCTGCCTCCTAGAGATCCAGCTGCACTTCCCGGACAACGGCAGTCTCAAGGGCAAGCGGAAGGAATTGAGCTCTCTCAAGGCTCAGCTGCAGCGACGCTTCGGCGCGGCCGTAGCCGAAACGGGTTACCACGATCTGTGGCAACGTTCGGAGCTCACCGCCGCGCTCGTGGGCCGAGAGGCCGGGGCGCTGCGGAATAAGGCCGCGGCTGTGGAGCGTTTTGTGATCTCGATGTTTCCTGACGGCGCCCGTGTGGAATGCCAAATGGTGTCTAGGGAAGACCTTCTCTAGCATGGCCGACCGGATGCGCCGCGTGAACGAGGCCGTGCGCGAGGTCGTGTCGGCAAGACTCGTGGAAGGCATCAAGGACCCGCGCATAGGATTTGTCACCGTGACTTCTGTGGACACCAGCACTGATTTGCGCCAGGCGCGCGTGTACGTGTCCGTGCTCGGAAGCGAGGAGGAGCGCGCGGAGACCCTCGCTGGGCTTCAGTCCGCGCACGGGATTCTGCAGCGCGCCGTGGCAGCCGAGCTGCGCATGAAGCGGACCCCCACGCTTCAGTTCGTGTTCGACGAGTCGATAGACCGAGGGATGCGCATTACAGAGCTTCTGGGCGACGACGAGGCATGAGCGTCGCCACCGAACAGGACCAGGTCGTCCACGCGCTGCGCTCGGCCCACAAGCTCCTCCTCACGACGCACGAGAACCCGGACGGCGACGCCCTGGGCTCGCTGCTGGCGATGCACGGGATTCTCACCCAGCTCGGCAAGGACTCGCTGATGTTCATGTCGCCGGACGAGTTCCCGCTGCCATGGGAGTACCGCGGGTTCCACTTCGACGATCTCGTCGGGGCCCCGCCAGAGGACGTTGCCGAGCGCACGATCGTCTTCCTCGACTGCGGAAACATCGACCGCATGCCGGTCGACTTCCTCCAGGCCGACGGGCTCCACATCCTCAACATCGACCACCACCACGACAACACCCGCTTCGGGACGGTCAACCTGGTGTCCCCGACCGCGTCCTGCACCGCGGAGATGGTGTGGCGGATCGCGAAGGACCTGGGCGCCGAGATCACCCTCGAGATCGCCAAGGCGCTGTACGTGGGCCTCGTGACCGACACGGGCCGCTTCATGTACGAGAACACCTCGGCCGCGGCGCACCGGATGGCCGCCGAGCTGATCGAGGCTGGCGTGCGGCCGCACGTGGTGTACCGCGAGCTCTACGAGGATCTGCCCTTCCGCCGCCTTCAGCTGCTTCAGCGCGCACTGGCGAGCGTGGAGCGCCACGACGACGGCGCGCTCACGATCGCCCATCTCACGAAGGGCGACTACGAGGCCACCGGCGCGCTCGAGACCGATTCGGAGGGCGTGGTTGATCACATGCGCGCGGTGGAGGGCACCCGGGTGGCCTCGCTCGTGCGCGAGCTGCTCTCCGACGACCGCTCCGGGATGCGCAAGGTGAGCCTGCGCGCCACCGACGGCTCGGTGGACGTGTCCCGCATCGCCCGCGAGTTCGGCGGCGGTGGGCACCCGCAGGCGGCGGGCTTCTCGACGGCGGTGCCGTACCCCGAGCTGGTCGAGAAGCTGCGCGGTTTCGTGCACGACCAGCTCACGGCCGCCTAGGACCCTCATGGACGGCGTGCTGCTGCGCGCTAAGCCCGCCGGCGTGACCTCGCACGATGTAGTGGCCGAGGTGCGCCGGTCGCTCCCGCGTGGCACGAAGGTCGGCCACGCAGGCACGCTCGATCCGTTCGCCACGGGTCTGCTGCTGGTGCTCGTGGGCCGCGCCACCCGAGCCCAGCGCTTCCTGATGGCCCTGCCGAAGACCTACCGCGCGCTGGCCCGGCTCGGCTGGACCTCGGACACGGGTGACCGCGACGGTGAGCTTGTCCACACGGGTCGCATGCCCGATGCGCTCGAGATCCCGACGGGCGAGCAGCTCCAGACGCCGCCCGCGTACTCGGCGGTGAAGGTGGGCGGCCGGCGCGCGTATGAGCTCGCCCGGAGCGGCGAGACGCCCGAGCTCGCGGCCCGGCCCGTCACGATCCACCGCGCCGAGCTGCTCTCGCATGACGACGAGCGCGCCCGGTTCGAGATCGAGTGCTCCTCGGGCACCTACGTGCGCTCGCTGGTCACGGACCTTGGCGACGCCTACTGCGAGGAGCTCGAGCGCACCGCAATCGGCCCGTTCCGGCTCGAGGACGCCGATCCCGACCGGCTGGTGCCGCTCCGCGACGCGCTCGCCTTCCTCCCCGAGCGAGTGCTCTCGGCGGACGAGGCACAAGCCGTGAGCCACGGCCGGGCCGTGGCGGCCACGGAGGGCTCGGACGAGCACGTGCGACTCAGCTTCGAAGGCGAGCTGGTGGCCATCGCCGAGCCTCGCGCGGCCGAGCTCAAGCCCGTCGTAGTGTTCGCGCCTGCATGAGGGTTGTCTCACTGAACGACGTCGAGCCCGGTCCGCGCCCCCGAAGCGTGGCGATCGGGACGTTCGACGGCGTGCACCGCGGCCACCGCGAGGTGATCCGCGGGGCGGACACCGTGCTCACGTTCGACCCTCATCCGCTGGCCGTGATCCACCCGGAGGCCACGCCGAAGCTGATCAGCACCTTCCCGGTGAAGCGCGACCTGATCGCCGGGCTCGGCGTGGAGGAGCTCGTGGTAATCCCTTTCGACAAGGAGTTCTCCGAGCGCAGCGCCGAGGACTTCGTGCAGCACGTGCTGCTCGACAAGCTCGGCGCTGGGCGGGTCTCGGTGGGCGAGAACTTCCGCTTCGGAAAGAGGGCGGGCGGGACGCCCGAGTTCCTCAGCTCGCATGACGGGTTCGAGACGCGCGTGGTGCCGCTGGTCGCGGCCGCCGGCGAGACGATCTCCTCAAGCCACATCCGCGGCCTCGTGGCCGCCGGCGAGGTCGCGCAGGCCGCGGAGTTCCTCGGCGAGCCGTTCCTGTTCGAGGGTGAGGTGGTGCCGGGCGACAAGCGCGGCCGCGAGCTCGGCATGCCCACGGCGAACCTGGTACCCGACGACGCATACGTCTGCCCGGGCCACGGCGTGTACGCCGCGTGGGCGAACGGTCACCCGGCGGCAGTGAACGTGGGCGTGCGGCCGACGTTCGCCACCGGCCGCGGCCTTCTGGTGGAGGCGCACCTGATCGGGTTCGACGAGGACATCTACGGCGAGATCCTCCGGATCGCGTTCCTGGACAGGCTGCGCGGCGAGAAGCGCTTCGACTCCGTCGACGAGCTGGTCGCGCAGATGAACCGCGACGTCGAAGAGGCGAAGCGGATCACCGACTCACGCTAGAAGCGCACGATCTCGCAGACGAAGCCGCTCGGGCGGCCCTCCTCGGCGCAGCCCTCCGAGCGCACGACGGTCCTTCGCAGCCGCCACACATAGCGCCACGTGAGGGTGCCCGCGAGGTCCTTGGAGCCAAATGGGGCGCGCATCGGCGCGCTGCCCTTCATCACGATTCGCATCCGTCTCGCGTGGAAGCGCGACAGCGGGAGGACCGCCTGGATGGTCGGGAACTGCTGGTCGCGCTTGACCTTCAGCTCCTGGATCGGGTCATCTGCGCGGCGATCGCACGAGTGCAGCTTCCAGTGGCCGCTGAAGCCGACCCTCACGGGACCGAGCCGGCCCCTCCGCCGCTGAGGCGAGAATCCGAACCCGCTGCTCCCCTTGCTGCGCTTCTCCGAGCTGCCGGTGCAGGTTCGCTCCTCGATCGTGCACGTGTCGTTCTCGGTCACGGGGTCGGTCACGATCCGGGCGAAGCTGACGCGCTCGGTGGCCTCGCGATGGAGCTTGAAGTCCACCTGAAACCCGCCGACGATGGTCCCGAACAGGCCGCTGTAGACCCCGTGACCGCGGCCGAAGATCGCGGTGCGGCTCGTGAGCACGTTGCGGTAGTCGCCCGCGGACACCCAGGGCCCCGATTCGTCCTCGCAGCGACTGGAGGCATGTGAGTCCTCGACATGGAGACCGACCTCGCCACGCACGCTCACGAGCTTCCAGGCACTGGCGGCAGCGGAGGCGGACGCCGGGGTGAGCACGAGGAGCACGAGCGCGACCCCTGCCGAAACGCTAATCCGCGTCATAGACCTCAGCCGCGGGCCGGGCCATCACGCGGTCTGCCATCTCCAACTTGAGGGTGTCGAGGCGGCGCTCCTGTTCGGCGCTGCGGCTATGGGTCCGGGCAAGGTCAATGAACTCCTTCGTTACGAAGCCCTCCCGTAGCGCCAGCGTAACGCTCCGGTCCCGGTAGCGCAGCCGGAATACGAAGCGCTCGAGCGTGCGGCCCCGCTGCGGTCGCGCGAGTGACTCGTCGATCCGGTAGCGCTCGTCGGTCACGGCGCGCGTGACCAGCTCGAACGCGTCCCGCGCGCCCGGCCCGCCGAAGGCGGTCTCCACAACAATCTCGCGGCGCTCGCAGGGAGCTTCCGGATCCAGCAGCGGGAGCGCCCGCTCGAGCACCTTGAAGGCGTGCGCCACGCCGCCCGGCGAGCCACCGCCGTGGTAGCGAAGCATGTCGTCGAACGAGAAGGTGATTGGCCGGCCCCGTTCGACCACCTCGATCACGGGCCGTAGGCTAGCCCGGTCATGGCGCCCAAGACCCGTTACGCGCAGTACGGCGATGTCAATCTCGCCTACCAGGTGGTCGGCGAGGGCGATGTGGACATCGTGCTCGTGCCGTCGTTCGTGTCGCACGTCGAGTTCTACTGGGCGCACCCGGCCATCAAGGCCTTCCTCGATCGGTTGACGTCGTTCGCCCGCCTGGTCATCTTCGATAAGGCGGGAACCGGCCTCTCGGACCCGGTGTCGGGAATTCCGACGCTCGAGGAGCGAGCCGGCGAGGTCGAGGCGGTCATGGACGCGGCGGGCTTGGAGCGGGCAGCCGTGTTCGGCCTCTCAGAGGGAGGTCCATCGGCGATCTTCTTCTCGGTCACGCGCCCGGGCCGCACGACCGCCCTGGTCCTGTTCGGGACCTATGCCGCGGGTATCCAGGTGACGCCCGAAATGGACGAGGCCCATCGGGACCGCATACGGCGCTTCATGGACCATGTGCTCAACGACTGGGGCGAGGGAAAGGCGCTGAAGGAGCTGCTCCCGAACCAGGGCGACGAGGCCCAGCTCGGGCTGTTCGAGCGGCTGTCCGCGAGCCCCGGTATGGCCAAGGCCACGATGCTTTCAGCCGCGCGCCTTGACGTGACCGACCTGCTCAAGTCGGTCAGCGTCCCGACGTTGATCGTCCATGCAAAGGACGACCTCGTCCCCGTGCAGGGCGCCCGGCTGATCGCCGAGAAGATCCCGGGCGCGCGGCTGCTCGAGGTCGACGGCGTCGACCACGCCCCGTGGTTCAGCGAACCGGAGCTGATCGTCGGCGAGATCGAGCAGCTGCTCACCGGCAGTCGCCACGCGCCAGAGCCGACTCGGGTGCTGGCCACCGTCCTGTTCACGGACATCGTCGGCTCGACGGAGCGTGCGGCGGAGCTCGGCGATGCGGCCTGGCGGACCGTGCTCGAGCGCCATGACGAGCTCACCCGCCAGGTCGTCACCCAATTCGGCGGGACGGCCGTGAAGAGCACTGGCGACGGCTTCCTCGCGGTGTTCGAGGGCCCCGCGGGGGCGATCCGCTGCACCGAGGCGATCCGGGGCGCGCTCGCGCGCGAGGGGATCACGATCCGCGCAGGCCTTCACGCGGGTGAGATCGAGCGCATGGGGGACGACGTGGGCGGCCTCGGCGTCCACATCGGCGCACGCGTCTGCTCGAAGGCGGAGGCGGGCGAGATCCTGGTCTCGCGAACGATCGGCGACCTCGTCGTGGGGTCGGGGATCGGGTTTTCGCCGCGCGGGAGCCATGAGCTGAAGGGGGTGCCCGGCGAGTGGCAGCTTTTCGCGGTGGGCGGTGCCGAGTCGCCGGCGGGCGAGCAGGAAGAGCAGCTCGCCGAGATCGAGATCGGCAGCAGGCGGTCGGGGCAGCGAACGACGGACCGCGCGGCGGCGGCGGTGGCGCGGCGCGCGCCCGGCGCCATCCGTGCGGCGATGCGCCTCGACCCCCGCTACCGGAAGTCCACCAAGGCCCGATGAGCTTCGTCGAGAGGGCTCAGCCGGGCACGTACGCGAACTGGTCGGGGTTGGGGCCGGTCCTGCCGGCCTCGCCCCGGTCGAGCGCGTCGATCCGCTCGATGTCGCCCGGCTCGAGCTCGAAGTCGAAGATCTCGAAGTTCTCGCGGATCCGCTCCGGGGTCACCGACTTCGGGAACACGATGTTGCCCTGCTGGACCTGCCAGCGCAGCACCACCTGGGCGGGCGTCCTGCCGACCTTCTCCGCGATCTCGGTGACCACCGGGTCGTCCAGCACCTCGCCCTGCGCGATCGGCGACCACGCCTCGGTGGCGATCCCGTGCTCCTCGTCGTACGAACGGACCTCGCGGTTCTGGAGGTAGGGGTGCAGCTCGATCTGGTTCGCGGCGGGCACGGTGTCGGTCTCTGCGGCGAGGCGCTCCAGGTGCTCCACCTGGAAGTTCGACACCCCGATCGAGCGCGAGCGGCCATCCGCCCTGAACTCCTCGAGCGTCTTCCATGTGGACACGAAGTCACCCTCGTAGAGAGTGGGGAGGGGCCAGTGGATGAGGAAGAGGTCGACGTAGTCGAAGCCGAGCTCGGTGAGCGTCCCGTCGAACGCTCGGCGGGCGTCGTTGGGATCGTGAAAGCCGTTGTTCAGCTTGCTCGTCACGTAGACGTCGCCGCGGTCGATCCCTGACGCCCGGATCGCCTCGCCCACGCCCTTCTCGTTGCCGTACATCTCCGCGGTGTCGATGTGGCGGTAGCCGACCTCGAGAGCGAGGCTCACGGCCTGCGCTGTCTCCTCCGGGTCGATCTGGAAGACGCCGAAGCCGAGCTGGGGGATGGAGTGGCCGTCGTTGAGTTCGATGTTGGGCACGCTCATACGTCCTCTTGTACCCACTCCGGCGCGAGGATCGCGTACAGGACGAGGTCGTGGTAGCGGTCGCCGACGCGCTCCGCCTCTCTCCGCACGCCCTCCTCGCGGAAGCCGAGCCGCTCCGGGATCGCGCGGCTGCGGTGGTTGTCCACCGCGGCCTGGATCTCCACGCGGTGAAGGTCCCATACGCCGAAGGCGTGATCCACCAGCGCCCGGACCGCGCGGCTCATCAGCCCGAGCCCCTGATGGCCCTCGTCGAGCCAGTAGCCGATCGTGGTGGACGCATGCGGCCAGTTGACGCTGTGGAAGCCGACCATTCCGATGATCCGGCCCTCCGAGACAAGCGCCGCCTGAAATCCGTCGTTCGAGGCCTCCTGGCGGCGGATCATCCGGATGAACTCGAGCGTCCCCTCTCGGGTCTGGGCGCCGGCCCAGGGCAGCCATCGCGCCAGGTAGGCGCGGTTCGCGTCGGTCAGGCGGTACAGCTCGTCCGCATCGGACTCCTCGAGGCGCCTGAGGTCACGCACTCTGAGACTTCGCGCTCGCCACGAACGCCCGCACGTCGGCTGCCGGCTCCGAGTACGCGTCGCCGAGCGCGGCCTCCACGGCGCTCATGTAGTCGCGCGCCCAGGCCGGGAAGTCGTAGTCGATCGCCTTGAGGAACTCGAGCGTCGCCGTGAGCCGGATGTCCGCGATCGAGGGCGAGTGGCCGCCGATGAATTGCTTCTCGTCGAGGAAGAACTGGCGGTACGCCTCGAGCGGCTCAGCGAGCGCGTCCTGGGCGTCCTTCTGCGCCTTGGCCTTGATGTCGTCGGAGGCGTCTGACGTGGCCGCCTCGCCCGGATACTGCGGGAAGCCGAGCGTGGGGTAGGTGGCCCGTGCGACCAGGGGATAGAACGTCCCGATCAGGTAGAACATCGCGCTGTCGACCATCGCACGCTGGCCCGGATCGGCTGGGTAGAGATGGTCGAGCCCGTGCTTGTTGCACAGGTACTGCATGATCGCGCAGCTCTCCCAGAGCGAGCCGCGCGGCAGGCCGTCCTCCTCGAGCAGCGGGGTCAGGTGTGCGGGGTCCTTCGCCAGAAACTCCGGCGTGGTGGTCTGACCCCACACGTCGGTCTCGTCGAAGTCGAGCCCCGCGGCCCGAACGAAGATGCGAGCGCTGAGGTTGTTCACGCTCGGCGTGAGGATGCTCAGCGAGTTGTCAGCCATTCCGTCCTCCTGGTCACGAGTGTCTCGATGGCGTCGGCGAGGTGGACCTGTGCGATGTTGTAGTCGCCGCGCTCGATCCTGATCCGGTGCGCCTCCGCCAGGACCTCCGCATGGGTGTAGCCAATCGGCGGCTCGAAGCGATACGAGGCCAGCTCGATCAGCAGGCCGAGCGGATCCTCGAAGTAGATCGAGTCCATGAAGCCACGGTCCTTCACGCCGCTGTGCTCGATCCCGCGCTCGTCGAGGCGCTCGACCGCCTGCTGGAAGGTGGCCTGCGACAGCGCGAACGCGACGTGGTGCACCGCGCCGGGATCCGTGGATGTCCTGCTCGGATCGGGCTGGCGCTCCTCGTTGGTGAAGATCGTGATGAGGCGACCGTCGCCGGGATCGAAGTAGAGGTGGCTCTCGGCCTCGTTGTCGAGGTTGGGCTGCTCGAACACGAACGGCATGCCGAGCACGCCCTCCCAGAAGTCGATCGAGGTCTGTCGGTTCGCGCCGACGATCGTGATGTGGTGGACGCCCTGGCTCTGGAGCTTTCGCATTTGAGGTGCACAGTACCCGGGGTCCGTGCGCTCCCGGCGACTCGGCGTCGTGCTCATCGCGGCGGTCCTCCGTGGCGGGCGCCGGGTCAGCTGGCGGTTCTGAGACGGCTCAGCGGAACGTCGAGCCTGTCACCAGCGCTGCGACTCTCGCCAGGTGGGGAACGAGAGGGGCGGATATAGCAACGGAGAGACCCCACCTGCGGCTGGACGGGCGATCGTACGTGGTTCTGAGACGGCTCAGCGCGACGTCGAGCGTACGATCGCGCCTATGAAGCCGAAGCTTGACCACATCGGGTTGGACGTGAGCGACTACGACGCCAGCAAGGCCTTCTACGAGAGCGCCCTCGCGCCACTCGGGATGCGGATGCTGATGGAGCCGGTCCCAGAGGTCGGCGGGTTCGGCGACGACTTCCCGCTCTTCTGGATCGCGCGACGCGACCGCGGGCCGGACAGCGGCGTGCACGTGGCGTTCACGGCCGGGGATCGCGAGACCGTGGACGCCTTCCATGCCGCCGCGCTCGCCGCCGGGGGCAGCGACAACGGCGAGCCCGGCATCCGCCAGATCTACCACCCGAACTACTACGGGGCGTTCGTGCTCGACCCGGATGGCAACAACGTCGAGGCCGTCTGCCACAGCCCGGATTGAGGCGGCTTCGGTGGGGCTTCGCCACCGAACTTGCTCAATTGCATAGACCTCTCTTGACCACGGTGAAAGGGGGCTATATAGATGCCCCCGGGTGGTGTCCCCACTGGCCGTTTGGGTGAAGCGAAGGCACCGCCAGGAGGCTCGCGGTGGCCGAGCAGAACGGATTGTCAGACCTCGGGCGGGGCCCGGGTTACGAGAGCCCTGAGTACAAGGCGTTCCGGCGGGCGGTCGTGAAGGGGGATGTCTCCTTCCACCAGGTGGCGAGCGCCTGGTTTGACTGGCACTGGGGCCCGGACGACTGCCCGGATTGCTTCGGCAGCGGTTGGGCGCCCGCGGTGGCGCGCGAGACCGCGAACGTTGCGCCCTCGTCGGCCGGCGGGGCGGCGACCACCGTGGTCACGGTGGCCCCGGGCTCAAACGGGACCGGCCTCCGCATGCGCTGCCCGAAGTGCCAGGGCAGGGGCCGTTACGACCCGATGGAGGGGCGGACGTCCGCCTACGAGGAGATCTTCCACGAGCTGCTCGAGACGTTCAGCGAGCAGCGCGGCGGCCTCATCACCGCCTACTTCTGCGAGAACATCCGCGTGGCCGCGGCCCTCACCGACATCTGGTCGGCCGCGGACCGCAACGATGGACCGGTGCGAACCGTCAAGGAGCTGCGCGAGGAGCGCGCCGCGGAGAAGAGGCGCAAGGCGCCTAAGCGCGCCGTCGACTGGTGCCGCGACCACTTCCGCGAGAACGCCTCGAACACCGCGATCCACATCGAGCCGACCTTCGGCGATCCGGACAGCCCGCGGGCCAAGCAGATCCTTTTCCGCTGCCTCAAGGTCCACTACCAGGCGCTCGAGTACCTGAAGCCGAAGCCGCGCAAGATCTGCATGCGGATGACCTTCAACGTGATCACGATGCTGCTCGGCACGCTCGACAACCGGATCGGCAGGGGCGAGCCGGCAAGCGCGTTCGACCAGAGCCACGCCGACCAGCGCACCCTCGAGCACGAGCTCGAGAGCACCGAGGCCTACTACCTCACCGCGGTCCGGCGACAGGCGCGCATCCATTACATGGTCGGGATGCTCATCGGGCTGCCGCTCGCCGGCCTAGTGGCCTACGTGCTCTACTCGTTCCACGACCTGCCCACGAACATGTCGATCGCGTTCGCGGCGGGCGCGGCCGGTGCTCTCGTGAGCGTGATGGAGCGCCTCACGTCCGGCAAGCTCGAGATGAACCACGAGGCCGGGAGGGCAATCAACGTGACGCTCGGCCTGATGCGGCCGTTCATCGGCGCGCTGTTTGCCGTGGCTCTCTTCTTCTTCATCTCGGGCGATCTCGTGTCGGTGTTCCAGCTGCCCGACGACCCGCAGACCCAGCGCTACTTCTTCGCAGGCCTGGCGTTCCTTGCCGGCTTCAGCGAGCGGTTCGCGCAGGACATGGTTGCCCAGGGCAAGTCGGCCGGAGTGGCTCAGGCGCCGCTCACGCCACAAGCTCCAGTCCGTACCTAGGTCCCGCCGCGATCGTGCGCGCGATCTCGTCGTCGTTCAGCGGAGGCGCCGGGCCGTCGTCGGTGGCGGGCCGGCCCGACTCACGGAAGAATCCGTCAATGCCGCCGGGCGTGAACCCGACGAGGATCCGGCTCGGGGTTTCCGCGGTGTTGCGGAAGTTGTGGACCGTGCCGCGCGGGACGAACGCGAACCCGCCGGGTCCGACCTTGTGCACATCGTCGCCGATCCGGATCTCGAAACTCCCGTCGAGGACGTAGAAGAACTCGTCCTCGCGCGTGTGGATGTGCGGGGGAGGGCCGCCGCCCGGCGCGGTGAGGTTCTCGAGGAAGACGAGCGCGCCCGCGGTGCTCTCGCTGGTGGCCATCAGGGTCATCGTGTCGCCGACGATCCAGAGGCGCTCGCCCTCGTATGCGGCCGAGGCGTAGCCGTGGGTGGTGGGTGTGAGTGTGGGGTTCATGGTGCTGATCCTGTCGCTGGGCCGGTATCAATGCTACTTCTGTTACTACAAGAAGCAGTAGAGTTGCTTCATGTCGCTCGGCGACGTACAGCGGTTTCGGGCATTTGCGCTCGTGCTGGACCTCGGGTCGGTCTCGGCCGCGGCGGGCGTGCTCGGCTACACGCAGTCGGCGGTCTCGCAGCAGCTCGCGGCGCTCGAGAAGGAGGTGGGCGCCGCTCTTGTGGACCGCTCGCGCCGGCCGTTCCGCGCCACACCGGCGGGCGAGCTCCTGAGGCCGCATGTCGAGCGAGTGCTCGGCGCGCTGGGCGGAGCCGAGGCGGCGGTGGAGGACCTGCGTGGCGGCGCCATCCGCGTCCGGCTCGCCGCTTTTCCGAGCGCTCTGTCCTCATTCGTACCCACCGCCGTTCGCGACCTGCGGCGCGGACACCCCGATCTCGCTGTCCAGGTCCTCCAACTCGAGACGCAGGAGGCGATCGAGCGGTTGCGTGCCGGCGATGTCGACCTCGCCGTCGTCCACCACATGCCCGGCGCCGCTGTGCCGGAGACAGCCGGACTCCAGCGACGGCGTCTCCTCATCGACCACCTCTACGTGGTGCTTCCCGATGGTCACCGTCTGGCGCGGCGCGAGTCCGTCAGCATCGCCGACCTCGAGCGGGAGCCGCTGATCCTGCCCCGACGAGAGACACCCGCGGGCCGTTTTCGCTCGCTGGTCGAGCAGCTCTGCGCCGAGACGGGGTTCACACCGACGGTGGCGTACGAGCTTGACGACCTGCCTGCTGTGCAGAAGTTCGTGGCGGCCGGGATCGCAGTCGTCCCCATGCACGGGCTCACGCTCGCCACCCTGCCGCCCGGCGCCACCACGCGCCCACTGGCCGAGCAGCCGGCCGGGAGCCGCACAGTCGAGGCGCTCGCGCCGGCCGCGGGGCGGACGCCCGTTGTCGACGAGCTGCTCGCGCGGCTTGCGAGCGCCGCCATCGGATACAACGGGCGTCATGAATCCGAATCGTGAGGTGATCGCCGGGCCCGACGTGCCGAAGGGCATCGGGCCTTACTCGGCCGGCGTTCGCGCGGGAGGCTTCCTCTACGTCAGCGGCCAGCCGGGAACGGACCCGGCCACGGGCGAGCCCGCGGGGGACACGCTCGGCGAGCAGGCGCGCCAGGCGATGCGCAACGTGGAGGCCGTGCTGCGGGCCGGAGGCAGCCGCCCCGAGCTCGTGGTCAACGTCACCGTGCTCGTGACCGACATCAGCGAGTTCGCGCACGTGAACGAGGTGTTCGCGGAAACCTTCCCCACAGACCCGCCGGCGCGGATGACGATGCAGGTGTCGCTGCCGCTCGGGCTCTTGATCTCGATCGGCTGCGTGGCTCTCGTCGGCACGCCCTAGCGGCGTAAGCTGCGCGTTCCAACCGAGCCCGAGGAGGCGAGATGTACGCACGGATAGCGACGTTCGAAAGCGACCCGTCCAAGATCGACGAAGCGATCGAGCTGGTGCGCTCAGAGGTCGACTCCGACACACCGGAGGGGCTCGAGGGCGCGAAGATGATGATGCTCGTCAACCGCGAGACCGGCAAGGGCCTCGGAGTGACGATCTTCGACAGTGAGGATGCGATGCGCCGCGGCGATGAGGCACTCAACGCGATGAGCCCGGGCGCGAGCGAGCGGCGGACGTCGGTCGAGTTCTACGAAGTGCCGGTGCAGACGGTCAGCTAGTCCCAAAGCCGTGGCGGCGCTGCTACGGTTTCGCCTCGCATGAGCCTTGCTGCCGAGAAGAAGCAGGAGATCGTCGCCAAGTACGGGCGCGGCGATGCCGACACCGGATCCACCGAGGTCCAGGTGGCGCTTCTCAGCGCGCGCATCAACGAGCTCACCGAGCATCTGCGCACGCACAGGAAGGACCATCACTCGCGTCGCGGCCTTCTGATGCTGGTCGGTAAGCGGCGCCGGCTGCTGCGCTACCTGCAGAGCTCCGACATCGACCGCTACCGGTCGCTCATCCAGGAGCTCGGCCTCCGCCGATGATCGAGCCCGGCTCTCCGGCGCCGGACTTCACGCTTCCAGACCAGGACGGCAACAAGATCTCGCTCAGCGACTTTCGCGGGCGGACCGTGGTGCTCGTGTTCTATCCGTCCGACTTCAGCCCGGTCTGCACCGACCAGCTGAGCATCTACCAGGAGGTCCAGCCTCAGTTCGAGGAGCGGGACACAACCCTCCTCGGCATCTCGGTGGACGGCGCCTTCTGCCACAAGGCCTTCCAGCAGCAGCTGAACACGACAATCCCGCTGCTCGCGGACTTCCACCCGAAGGGGGAGGTCGCGAGGAGCTACGGCGTCTGGTCGGACAAGTACGGCGTCGCAAAGCGCGCGCTCGTGATGGTCGACCCGGACGGCGTGGTCCAGTGGTCCTACTCCTCGCCGCCGCTCGAGGTGCCGGGGGCGAACCTCATCTTTGACGCGCTGGAGCAGCGCACCCCCGCCTGAGCCGGCCGACGACGACCACGTCCGGGGCGAGGGCCCGGTGGTCATCGAGTACGCCGACCTCGAGTGCCCGTACTGCGCCAAGGCGCACCTGATCCTCAAGGAGCTGCCGGTGAAGCGGGTATTCCGCCACTTCCCGGTGACCTCGAAGCACCCGCGCGCCCGTGTGCTCGCCGCGGCGGCCGAGGCGGCGGGAAGACAGGGCAAGTTCTGGGAGATGCACGACTCGCTGCTGGAGGACCAGGGCCACCTCGACGACCCCCACCTGTGGGAGCGAGCCAAGCTGATGGGTCTTGACCTCGACCGCTTCGAGGCCGACCGCCGCTCCGCGGATGTGGCGGAGCGAGTGGAGCGTGACTTCAACAGCGGGATCAGGGCGGGGGTGGCCACAACGCCCACGCAGTTCGTGAACGGGATGCCCCACCCGGGTGTGCCCGATGCAAGTTTTGGTGACGCGCTGCGTTCCACCGGTCGATGAGCCGATCGATACGCACCCTCCTCGCCACCGTCGTCGCCTGTCTCACCGCCGCCGCGCCGGCGTCGGCAGGAGAGCTGATCGCATCCAGCCTCAGCAGCGCCGGCACCACTCGAGCTTCCAGCTGCAGCGAGCGCCCGCTTCCCGCGGGAAGCGGCGTGATGACGCGCACGACCACGGCTCCGCAGTCCGGCTGGGTGCGTGCCGAGCTCGATGGCCCAGGCACGGGTGACTGGGACCTGGCGGTCTTCGACCGCGCCACACGCCGGCTCGTGGCCGGCTCGTCCTCGTTCGGCGCGGACGAGGTGGCGGAGGGGCTGGCCGCAAAGGGCACTGGGCTGATCGTGCAGGCCTGCCACATGTCGGGCAGCGGCGAGCGCGGGCGCCTGAGCGTGAGCTCGAGCGGCGTGCCGGACGAGCCCGCGGAGAAGGTCTCGATGGTGAACGTTGCGACCCCCACGCGTGACAGCAAGGAGCTGCTCACGAGCCTCGGCCTCGATCTGACCGAGCACGGCGGAAAGGGCTTCGTCGGCGTGCTGCTGCATGGCAAGGACGATGCGCGCACGCTGCGCGAAAACAAGTTCTCCTACACGGTCCAGACGCCGGACCTGGTGAGCAACGACATCCGCGACCGGCAGGCGGACGCCCGCTACGCGAGCCGGGTGCGCGCCTCGGCGCTGCCGAGCGGCCGCGACACCTACAGGCGCCTGCCCGACTACTCCGAGGACCTGAAGAAGCTCGTTGACGAGAACCCCGGCCTCGTGCGGCGGATCACCCTGCCCCACAAGACCTGGGAGGGACGCACGGTCGAGGGCGTCGAGATCACGACGAACGTGGACAACGTCAGCGACGGCAAGCCCGTCTTCCTTCAGATGGGAGTGCATCACGCACGTGAGTGGCCCTCGGGCGAGCACGCGATCGAGTGGGCGTTCGAGCTGGTGAACGGCTACAAGGGCGGCGACGACCGGGCCCAGCGGCTCGTGCGCAGCGTCCGCACCATCGTCATCCCGATCGTCAACCCGGACGGCTTCAACATCTCGCGCGAGGCGGGCGAGGCCCAGGGTGGCGGTGGCGGTCGCGGAACGCCGAACCCCGGCGAGACGAACGAGACGGCCAACATCGTGGCCCACCCGTTCGAGTACCGGCGCAAGAACTGCCGGCTCCCGGAGGGCGAGGGAGGGAACTGCGCCGGCCCGTCGGCGGGCGTGGCCTCGACGGGCGTGGACCCGAACCGCAACTACGGCGCCTTCTGGGGCGGACCGGGCGCGAGCGGCGACTTCACGAACGAGACGTACTACGGGCCCGCAGCGTTCTCCGAGCCCGAGACGCAGAACATCCGCGACCTCATCTCGGGGCGCCAGGTGACGACGCTGATCACCAACCACACCTTCTCGGACCTCGTCCTGAGGGCGCCTGGCCTGAAGTCCCAGGGCCTCGCCGCGGACGAGGGCGCCATGAAGGCGCTCGGCGACTCGATGGCCGCCGAGAACGGCTACCTCAGCATGTACGGCTGGCAGCTCTACGACACCACCGGCACGACCGAGGACTGGTCGTACAGCGCCACCGGCGGCTACGGCTACACCTTCGAGATCGGCTGCGTGGATCTCGACCGGGCCACGAACGAGTGCATCACCGGCCACTTCCACCCGCCCTACGCCGAGATGGTGAAGGAGTGGGAGGGGACGACGGCGATCGCCGACGAGGGCGGTCGTGACGGCCACGGCAACCGCGAGGCGTACTACAAGGCGATGGAGAACGCCGCCGATGCTCGCCAGCATTCGGTGCTTGGCGGCTCTGCGCCGTCCGGGCTGCTGCTGCGCCTGAAGAAGACCTTCGAGACGCCGACCTCAAGGGACGAGGCGCCCGCGGACGGCAACCCCGACACCTTCACCGACAACCTCAACACGACCTACGAGGTGCCGGCGGACGGCAAGCTCGGCTGGGACATCAACCCGTCCACGCGCCCGCTCGTGGCGCAGGACAGGGGCCGTGTGCCGACCGGCGAGGCGAGCCCGCCCCAGGAGTTCCGGAACAACGCGCCTCCCGTCCCGGCCTGCCCGACCTACCACGACGGCGTGCCGATCCCGGGCTGCTTCCGCGACCACGTGATCGACGTGCCGGCTGGGCCAGGCGTGGACAACGCCCTAGCGACCGTCCGGGTGGAGTGGGCATCGGTGGCGAGCGACTACGACGTCGAGGTCTACCGCGACACGAACGGCAACGGCGTCGTGGACGCCGGGGAGCCGATCGAAGGCACGTCCGGGCAGGGGACGACCGATTTCGAGCAGGTCACGCTCGGCCCCGACCCATCGGGCCGCTACATCCTGCGCGTGGTCAACTACGCCGCGGGGGAGCCCTACGACGTCCTGGTCACGTTCACGAAGCCCACGTTCACGCCGGCACAGCGCGAGAACTGGTCGCTCTCCTGCGAGACCTTCGGCGGGGCCGTGCTGGCTCAGCGTGAGGTGTTCGTGGCCCGCGGCGAGACCGCGAACGTGACGCTCTCGGGCTGCGCGGCCGCGCTGCGGCAGGCGTTTGCGACCGGCGAGGGCTGCGACGCCCCCACGGGCCGCGCCCGCGGCCGGCGGCTCGACCGGGTGAGCCTCGGTGGCCGCCGCGACGTGCACCTGAGCAGATACAAGATCGGGCGCAAGCAGACCCGCAAGGGCATCGACCGCTTCTGCCTGAGCGACGCCCGCGGGGTGCGGGTGGGCTACTCGACGAAGCGCTTCCGGACGAAGCTCGGCCGCCAGGCGCGGCGCTACGCCAGGAACAAGGCGCTGCTCGCACTCACCACCAGCCGGCGCTTCCGGCTGCGCGGAATGCGCGTGGGGACCTCCGAGCGCGTGGTGCGCAGGCGCACGAGCGGCAATCCGATCCGCATCGGCTCGAACCGCTGGTACGTGAGGCGCGCCAAGACCGCCCGGCTGGTCATCAAGGTCAGGGGCGGGAAGGTCCGCGAGATCGGAATCGTGAACAAGAAGTTCACGCCCACCAGGAAGAAGACACGCAGGGCGCTGGGCGCCTGGCACCTCGGCTGAATTTGGCATGGGGGTACGTGTGAGCAAGGTGTTCGTCGCCCGTGGCGAGCGGCGAACACCGCGCTCATTCCTCGCGGGCGAGCGACGCTCCTGTTGCTAGAGTCGCTCGGGTTCGCAAAGGAACGTAAAAGAAGTGCCGCCAACCGGAGGCGGCCGAAAGGAAACATATGACTGATGGCACGAGCCGGGTCTCCCTCGAGATCGGCGGGAGCTCGATTAGCTTCGAGACCGGCAAGTACGCCAGGCAGGCCAGTGGCGCCGTCGTAGTTCAGGCAGGCGACACGATGGTCCTGTGCACCGCAACCGCGGGGAACCCGCGCGACGTGGACTTCCTCCCTCTGACGGTTGACGTCGAGGAGCGGATGTACGCCGCGGGCAAGATCCCCGGCAGCTTCTTCAAGCGCGAGGGCAGGGCGGGCGAGAAGGCCACGCTCACCGCGCGCATGATCGACAGGCCGCTGCGGCCGCTCTTCCCGAAGGGCTGGAACCGCGAGACGCAGCTCGTCTCGATCCCCATGTCGATCGACCACGAGCACCCCTACGACATCCTCGCGATGAACGGAACCAGCGCCGCGCTGATGGTGTCCGATATTCCGTTCCCCGTGCCCGTCGGTGCGGTGAGGATCGGCCAGGACGCCGAGGGCAACTTCCTCGTCAACCCTGACGAGGAGTGGCTGCTCGAGTCGCCGCTCGACCTGGTGGTCGCGGGCACCGAGGAGGCCATCCTGATGGTCGAGGCGGGCGCCAACGAGATCACCGAGGCGGAGATCCTCGACGCGCTCGACATCGCACACGCCGAGATCAAGCGGCTCTGCGAGGCCCAGCACGACCTGCGCAAGCAGGCCGGCAAGGAGAAGGTCCAGATCGAGCCACAGCAGGTGGACGAGTCGATCCAGGGCCAGATCCGCGATCGCTTCGGCGACGCCCTCGACGCGGCGACCCAGGTGGTCGACAAGCTCGACCGCCAGGACGCAACGAAGGCCGTCGAGACGGAGGTGCTCGAGGCTCTCGGCACCAGCACCGAGGTCGACGAGGACGGCGCAGCGGCTCACCGCTCCGCCGTACAGCTCGCGTTCGACAAGCTCGAGAAGGAGACCATCCGCCGCCGCATCGCCGTGGACAAGAAGCGTCCCGACGGCCGCGCGCCGGAGGAGATCCGCGACATCTGGATTGAGGTGGGGGTGGGGCCGCGCACGCACGGCTCCGCGATCTTCACCCGCGGCCAGACGCAGGCCTTCTCGGTTGCCGCTCTCGGCACGACGCGTGAGGAGATGCGTCTCGACACGCTCGGCCTCCAGACGGAGAAGCACTACTTCCACCACTACAACTTCCCGCCGTTCTCGGTGGGAGAGGCCGGCTTCATGCGCGGCCCGAAGCGCCGCGACATCGGCCACGGCGCGCTCGCGGAGCGGGCGCTCGTGCCGGTCGTGCCGTCGGTGGACGAGTTCCCGTACACGATCCGCGTGGTCTCGGACATCTTCGAGTCGAACGGCTCGAGCTCGATGGCCTCAGTGTGCGGCTCGTCGCTGTCGCTGATGGACGCCGGCGTGCCGATCAAGGCGCCGGTGGCCGGAGTGGCGATGGGTCTCATCAAGGAGGGTGAGGACCACGTGGTGCTCACCGACATCGCGGGCGTCGAGGATCACCTCGGCGACATGGACTTCAAGGTCGCCGGTACCTCGGAGGGCATCACCGCGCTCCAGATGGACATCAAGATCACGGGCGTCACGTTCGAGATCCTGCGTGGGGCGCTTGAGCAGGCCCAGGACGCGCGCATGACGATCCTCGGCAAGATGAAGGACGCCATCTCCGAGCCGCGCTCGGAGCTGTCGGAGTACGCGCCGCGGATCTCCGCGATCCAGATCCCCACCGAGAAGATCGGCGCGGTCATCGGCAAGGGCGGCGAGACGATCCGGGCGCTGTCCGAGGAGTTCGACGCCCAGATCGACATCGACGACGACGGCACGATCCGCATCTACGCCCAGACGGGCGCGCAGGGCGATGCCCTGGTGGACCGGATCCGGTCGATGACGAAGGAGGTGGAGCTCGGCGACGAGTTCACCGGCAAGGTCGTGAAGACCACGACCTTCGGCGCCTTCATCGAGCTCGCCAAGGGCACCGACGGCCTGATCCACATCTCCAACATCGCTCCGGGCCAGCGCCCGAACACGGTCGAGGAGGTCATCAACCGCGGCGACGAGCTGAAGGTGAAGGTCGTCGAGGTGGATCCGGAGCGTGGCCGCATCGGACTGCGCCTGGCGGACGATCCCGAGATCGCCGGCAAGACCCCCGAGGAGCTGGCTGCCATGGGCACCGGCAACAAGGGCGGCGACCGTGGCGGACGCGGCGACCGTGGCAACGGCCGCGGCGACCGTGGCGGACGCGGCGGTGGCCGGGACCGGGAGCGGCGCCCGCCGCGCGACCGGGACCGCGAGCGCAGCGAGTAGCGCATTGAGCACCGAGTCGGCCCGGCTCACAACCCTGGACTCAGGCGTTCGAGTAGTCACCGAGGCAATGCCCTCGGTGCGCTCGATCGCCCTTGGGTTCTGGGTCCGGGCCGGTTCGCGTGACGAGGACCACGAGCACGCCGGGATCTCGCACTTCCTGGAGCACCTGCTCTTCAAGGGCACGGACCGCTTCAGCTCGCGCGAGATAGACGAGGCCTTTGACTCGATGGGGGCCGAGGTGAACGCCGGCACCGGCAAGGAGACCACCTCGGTCTACTCGCGCTTCCTCGACAACCACCTGGAGCGCGCGTTCGACGTGCTCCAGGACATGGTGCTGCGCCCGGCCTACCCGGACATCGACTCCGAGCGGCAGGTGGTGATCGAGGAGATCGCCATGTACGAGGACGAGCCGCAGGACAAGGTGCACGACGTGCTCGCCGGCGCCGTGTTCGGCGACCATCCGCTGGGGCGGCCGATCATCGGCCGCGCCGACGTGGTGTCGTCGGTGCCGGTGCCCGAGATCGCCTCGTGGCATGACGGCCGCTACGTGCCGCCGAACATCGTGCTCGCGGCGGCCGGCAACCTCGAGCACGAGCGGATCGTGGAGCTGGCCGAGGCCGCCGTCGGCGGCTCACGCCCCGCGCCGCCCGCCGAGCTCGGCGCGCCCGACGCTCCCGGGCAGGTGCTTCGCTTCCACCAGAAGGAGACCGAGCAGTACCACCTCTGCCTCGGCGGGCTCGGGGTGCCGCGCGGCGACGACCGCCGCTTCGCGCTCCGCGTGCTCGACACGATCCTCGGCGGCTCCACCTCGTCGCGGCTCTTCCAGGAGGTGCGCGAGAAGCGAGGCCTCGCCTACTCGGTCTACTCGTACGCGAGCCACTACGCGGACAGCGGCCAGGTGGCCCTGTACGTGGGCACGCGGCCGGAGAACGTGGCCGAGGCCGTGGACGTGATCGGGTCCGAGCTGCGCCGCCTGCACGACGACGGCGTGGGCGAGCAGGAGCTGGAGCGCGCCCGCGACAACGTGAAGGGCCGCACGGTGCTCTCGATGGAGTCCACGCTCACGCGCATGAACCGGCTCGGTAGCTCGGTCCTGATGGGCGTTCCGCTCCTCACGGTCGACGAGCTGCTCGCGGCATTCGACGCCGTTACGCTCGACGACGTGAACGGGCTCGCCAAGGAGCTCTGGGTTCCCGACCGCATGTCGGCGGCCGGCGTGGGCGGCGACGAGGCCGCCTTCCGCAGCGCGCTCGAGGCCGTGTCGCCGGCGCTCGCCGCGGCATGATCAACGTCGCCGTCTCCGGCGCCGCGGGGCGCATGGGGCAGACGGTGTGCGACGCGGTTGAGGGCGCCGATGACATGTCCCTGGTGGGGCGCGCGGATCCGCTGCTCGACCTGTCGCTGCTCGACGTTCTAGGCGATGCCGACGTCGTGGTCGACTTCTCCACGCCGGACACGGCGCTCGAAAACGCCCGCCATTGCATTGAGGCAGGGGTCCATTGCGTGATGGGGACCACTGGGGCGGACTTCTCCTCGCTCGAGGGAGTGGGCACGCGCCAACCTGTTCGTCGCGCCGAACTTCGCGATCGGGGCGGTGCTGATGATGGAGATCGCGCAGCGCGTGGCCGCGTACATGCCCGAGTGCGAGATCGTCGAGCTGCACCACGACCGCAAGCTCGACGCCCCGTCGGGCACGGCGGCCCGAACAGCCGAGCTGATCCGCGCGGCAGGCGGCAACGTCCACGAGCCGATCCACTCCGTGCGCCTGCCGGGCCTCGTGGCGCACCAGGAGGTCATCTTCGGCGGCCCGGGACAGACGCTCACGATCCGCCACGACTCGGTCGACCGCGAGTCGTTCATGCCGGGCGTGCTGCTGGCGGTGCGGAAGGTCGGCTCGCTGGAGCGCTCGCCCACCGTCGGGCTCGAGAACCTGCTCTAGACCGCACCGTGCTTCGCGCTCGACTCACCGCTCAGCTGCTGGCCGGCACGCCGGCACGCGACCCGGTGGCGGTGGCGGAGCGGCTGCTGGCGGTGCAGGGCCAGGATCCGCGCGGCGCCCGGCTTGCCGTGCGCGCCCGCAGCGAGGGGCTCAGCGCGGCGGACGTCGACCGCGCGCTCACCGAGGACCGCTCGCTCCTGATCACGTGGCTGAACCGCGGCACGCTCCACCTGGTTCGGAGCGAGGACTACCCGTGGCTTCAGACGCTCACCACTCCGCCGCTCGTCACGCAGAGCAGGCGCCGTCTCGCGCAGGAGGGCGTGCCGCCGGATCACGCCGAGCGCGCGATCGCGGAGGTGGAGCGCTCACTCGCCGCCGATGGTCCGCTCAACCGCGACCAGCTCCGCGAGCGCGTCGAAGCCATCGGGGTGCGAACGGAGCGCCAGGCGCTCGTGCACATCCTCTTCGCGGCGTCGCTGCGTGGCCTGATCGTGCGCGGGCCGATGGTGGACGGCAAGCACGCATTCGTCCTGGTGAAGGACTGGCTGGGCAAGCAGAAGCCGGTGGACCGCGACACGGCGCTCGCGGAGCTGGCGCGCCGCTACCTGGCCGGCCACGGCCCGGCGAACGACCGCGACCTCGCCCGCTGGGCCGGCCTGCCCCTTCGCGACGCCCGCGCCGGCATGAGCGCCATCTCCTCGGAGATCGAGCACACGGACGACGGCCTCGTCGACGTGCGAGGCAGACCGGAGCCTGCCGAGCTGCCCCCGCCGCGCCTGCTCGGCCCTTTCGACCCGCTACTGCTGGGCTGGACGTCGCGCGAGCTCGTGCTCGGGGAGCATCAGGAGCTCGTGACGGTGAACGGCATCTTCCGCCCGTTCGCGCTGGTGAAGGGCCGGGCCGCGGCGAGCTGGAGCATGCCGCGGGGCGAGGTGGCGCTGGAGCCCTTTGGGCGTCTCGGCAAGGCGGACGCCGCAGCGCTTGAGAAGGACGCGGCTGACGTCGAGCGGTTTCTCGGCGCCCGATAGCGCGCTAACAGCAGCGGTGACGGAGATGGGGTTCCGTCGTCACTTAGTCCGCCTATGCCGGATTAAGTGACGGCGGACCGGGGTGTTATCGCGATTAACCGCGGTATGCGCGGAGAAGCGCGATAGGCCCCTCCCTGCAATGCCCGCTGTTAAGCGCTCGCCTGACGAGGGCGCATAGGCTCCGCCGCCATGCCCGCCGACGACCTCGACCTCAGCGCCCACGCCACCCGCAACCGCGCCGTATGGAACGCCGACGCTCCGAACTGGGTCGAGGGCGGGCGCAAGTCGTGGGCGAGTCCCACGCCCTGGTGGGGGATGTGGGAGATCCCGGAGGAGGAGCTGCGGATCCTTCCGGACGTGGCCGGTCTCGACGTGCTCGACCTCGGCTGTGGGACCGGATACTGGTGCGCCTGGTTCGCGCGCCTCGGCGCCCGTCCGGTCGGGCTCGACCTGTCCGAGGAGCAGCTTGCCACGGCGCGCGAGCTCCAGGCCGAGCACGGCATCGAGTTCCCGCTCATCCACGCCAGTGCCGAGGCGCCGCCGCTCCCGGATGCCTCGTTCGACCTCGTCTTCTCGGAATACGGCGCGGCCATCTGGTGCGACCCGTTCGTCTGGATTCCGCAGGCGCATCGTCTCCTGCGCCCGGGCGGTCGGCTCATCTTTCTCGGGAACTCGGTCCTGGCGATGCTCTGCTCACCGCTCAGCGAGGAGCCCGCGGGCGAGACCCTCGTCCGGCCGCAGCGAGGCCTACGCTCCATCGACTGGCCGGACCCGGATGGGATCGACTTCCATCAGCCTCACGGCGAGCGCATCAAGCTGCTGCGCGACACGGGCTTCGAGATCGAGGCGCTCCACGAGCTCTACGCGCCGGATGGCGATCCGGAGGAGATCCGTTACTTCATGCGCCGCGGCTGGGCTCAGAAGTGGCCGTGCGAGGCGGTCTGGGTGGCCCGCCGGATCGACCGCTGAGCCGCTCGGCCTAAAGCTCAGCCCGAGATCCCCGATTACCCGGGCAGATGGACGAACTCGACACCGAGCTGCACGACCTGCGCCTCCAGCGCGCCGCGCTCGAGTTCCTGCTCGCCCATGCCTGCGAGGCGCTCCTCTTCTACGCCGACCGCGCGAACTACAACTTCGCCGACGACGGCATGGAGGATGCCGCGATGGACACGCTCACCTTCATTGCCGGGGCGGACGCCGCCTCGATCCGCTAGGCGGCGTTCTTGGTGCCGTTGCGGCGCAGGGTGCGCGGGATCACGAAGCGGATCCCCGAGCGCTCGTCGTCGATCGAGCAGGTCTTGTTGTCGATCAGCCCGAGCCGCTTGGCGTAGGGCACCAGGGCCATCTGGTTGAGGTAGTTCTCGTGTCCCCGCTTGCGGGTGATCACCCACAGGTAGCCGGTGTCGCGCAGGCGGGCCCGGTAGCGAACGAGCGTCTCCTTGGCCTCGTCCTCGGACTCCACGAGCACGATCGCGCCGTCGAGCTCGCCGGAGCGCACAAGGCCGCGGCCGATGGCCTCCTTCACGTCGCGCCGGAGCCCCGGACCGACATCGCCCGCAATCTCCACGCGCTGATCCGCCGTCACACCCAGCTTCTGGACGGTGGAGCGGTGGCTGTAGTCGCGTTCGGGGGCCATTGCTGAAGGGAATTCTGCCATTTGCAGGCTGGCTTTCGGTAGGGGTGACTCCCGGATTGCACGGTAAGGTTCGACGGAGCCAACAAGGGGAGGACCGCATGGGGTTCATGGACAAGGCAAAGCAGCTCGCCGAGCAGGCGCAGCAGAAGCTGGACGAGACACAGAAGAACTTCAACAAGTCGAGCTCGCCGGAGGGGCAGCCGCAGGGCGACGGCGTGAAGTACGACGAGCACGGGCGCCCGATTCAGGAGGCTCCGCCAGCGGCAGCCACCGCACCACCGGCGGCAGAGCCCGCCGCGCCCGCTGCACCGGCGGCGGCAGAGCCCGCCGCACCGGCGGCGCCGGCCGCACCCGCCGCTGAGCCGACGGAGGAGCAGCCGGCCGCCGACGCGCCCACGCCGCCCCCGGCACCGGCGAGCGGCGACTCGAACGCCACTCCCGACCCGTTCAAGCCGCTCCAGTAGTGGCGGAGCGCTTCTCCCGCGACAGCATGAGCCTCGGCGGCATCCTCACCGCGATGGTCACTCCGTTCGACGCGGACGGCCGTCTCGACGAGGACGCCGCTGTGCGTCTCATCCACCACCTGCTGGAGAACGGCTCCGACGGCCTCGTGCTCGCCGGCAGCACCGGCGAGGGCGCGACCATGACCGACGAGGAGAAGGTTCGCCTCTGGGAGCTCGGCGTGGCGGAGTCCGGCGACGCTCCGATCATCGCGGGCACCGGCACCTACGACACGCGTCATTCCGTCGAGCTCACCGAGCGCGCGCATGAGGTCGGCGTGGACGCAATGCTCGTGGTCACGCCGTACTACGTGCGGCCGAACCGGCGCGGGATCAAGGCGCACTACGCGGCGGTGGCCGCCGCCACGGACAGGCCCATCGTGGCCTACAACATCCCCAGCCGAACCGCCACGGACATGCCGAACGACCTGCTCGAGGAGCTGGCGCAGATCGACAACGTCGCCGCGGTGAAGCAGGCCCGCTACGAGGACATGGCGCCGATCGAAGGCATGGACCTGCTCGCAGGCAACGACGACGTGCTCGCCAAGGTCATGGACATGGGCGGCACCGGCGGCATTCTGGTGTCCTCGAATCTGATCGGCCGCGAGATGCGGCGCATCATCGACGAGCCGGACCACAGGCATGAGATCGAGGACGGGCTGCGGGACCTCTACAAGGCGATGACCGTGACGGTGAACCCGATCCCGGTCAAGACGGCGGTAAACATGATCGGCCTGGAGGCCGGCGGGCTGCGGCTGCCGCTCGTGGAGGCGTCGGAGGAAGAGCGCGCCGTGATCCGCGAGGCGCTCGAGCGGCACAACCTACTCGCCGCGGTTTGAGCCCGAGCACGCTCCGTGTCCTCCCGCTCGGCGGGCTCGGCGAGATAGGCAAGAACATGATGGTCGTCGAGTACGACGGCCGCATAGTGGTCGTGGACACGGGCCTGATGTTCCCCACGCCCGACCAGCTCGGCATCGATCTCGTGCTGCCGGACTTCACCTACCTGCGCGAGCGCGCCGACGACATCGACGCGATCGTGCTCACGCACGGGCACGAGGACCACGTGGGCGCGCTGCCGTTCGTGCTGCGCGAGCTCGACACCGTTCCGCCCGTCTACGGCGGGCCGCTCACCGCCGCGATGGTGCGCTCGAAGCTCGACGAGCACAAGCTCAAGGACGTTGCGGTCGAGGACGTGCTGGCGGGCCAGAGCTTCGAGGCGGGCCCGTTCTCGATCGAGATGGTGAAGATGGCCCACTCGATCCCGGACGCCTTCGCCGTGGCGATCACGATGGAGCTCGGCACGATGCTGATGACCGGCGACTACAAGTTCGACCAGACGCCGGTGGACGGCGTGCCCGCCGACGTGTCGAGGCTCGCCGAGCTAGGCCGCGAGCGGCTGCTGCTCCTCTGCGGCGACTCGACGAACGCCGACCGCCCCGGCGTGTCGCTGTCCGAGTCGAGCGTCGGGCCGCGCCTCGTCGAGGTGTTTGCCCGCTGCCCGGGTCGCATCATCGTCACCTGCTTCGCCTCGAACATCCACCGGGTCCAGCAGGTGGTGGATGCCGCGGCTTCGGTCGGCCGGCGCGTCTCGCTGATCGGCCGCTCGATGCGCAAGAACACGAACATCGGGCGCATGCTCGGCCACATCAACATCCCGGAGGGTCTGCTGGTGGGGCCGAAGGAGATCGAGGACTTCCCGGACCACAAGCTCGTGATCATCTCGACAGGGTCCCAGGGAGAGCCGCTCTCGGCGCTGCGCCGGATGGCCCACGGCGATCACCCGAACGTGGACCTGCACGACGGCGACACCGTGATCTTCTCGGCCACGGCGATCCCCGGCAACGAGCGAGCGGTGAACGAGACGATCGACCGCATCTACCGGCTCGGCGCGAGCGTGATCACCGCGGCGGACGTGCCCGTGCACGCCTCCGGCCACGGCTACGCCGAGGAGCTGAAGCTGATGCTCAACCTCACGAAGCCGCGCTACGTGATGCCGGTGCACGGCGACCACAAGCGCCTGCGCCTGCACGCCGAGCTGGCCGAGGCCGTGGGGATCCCGCCGAAGTCGATCTTCCGCGGAGAGAACGGAAGCCCGCTCGAGATCGACTCCTCCGGCGCCCGCTGGGGCGAGCGCGAGCAGGCCGGGCTCATCTTCGTGGACGGGATGGAGGTGGGCGACATCGAGGACGTGGCCCTGCGCGACCGCCGCATGCTGTCGGCGGACGGCATCTTCATCGTCGTCGCCACCATCTCGGAGCAGGACGGCCGCTCGGTCGTCCCGCCGGAGATCATCTTCCGCGGCGTGCCCTTCGCCGACGAGGCCGACAGCTTCCGCGACGAGCTGCGCCTGGCCGTCGACAAGTCACTGGCGCACTCGGCCGAGGAGGAGATCACGGAGATCGACCTCGTCCAGGACCACCTGCACGACGACATCGCCGAGTTCGTCTACAACCGCCTCAAGCGGCGGCCGATGGTCCTGCCTGTGGTCGTCGAGGTCTAGCCGGCTTCGGCTATCCCGAAGAAGCCGCAGTCGTTCGTGGTGCCGCGCACGTCGTTCAGCTCCACGCGAGTGAAGCCCTGAACCGTCACGACTTTGTCGTCAGAGCTCACGTAGGCGATTAGTCCACTGACATTGGTAGTGCCATCGAACACGAGCGTGTTGTCGTTCGGGGAGAAGCTCCCGTTGTCGTTGCTGAAGCCGGGGAAGTCCGACGAGATCTCTCCGTTCGGCAGTGACGCGTTCGCGCGCACCTCGAGGGCGGTCGGGCCGGAGACGCAGCGTGCGTCCAACTTGAGCCCGCCAACGTTGAGGATCTCGACGAACGGATCCCCCGCTTGGCCGGCGTAGCTGACCTTCCGCAGCGCGACGCCCCCAACGGAGTCGGCCGTCCCAGCGGTGGTGGCGGTGTCCGCGGCGGTTGCGCTCGGCACCTTCCCCAGCGTGTCCTCCTTGACGTCGTCGCCCGTCAGCGTGTTGAGCGCGACGTCGCGGCCCTGAACGGTGCTGTTGCGGATGTCGATGCCCCGCACCTCGTTGTTGCGCAGGTCGCGCGTGCGGATCTGGTTGTTGCGGAGGTCGACGCTGCGGATCTCGTTGTTCTTGATCTCGCGGCTGTCGATGAAGCCGGTCGCAACGCCATAGGACACGCCGCTCAGGGACACGAACAGGGCAATCATGGAGATCACCAGTGCCGGCGAGGGCCGCCGGCGCAGGATCGACTTCACGGTCACTACTCCTTAGAGGTCTCGGGTACCTGCTCTGGCTGCACCAACACGCTATCGCCGGAATCGGAGCGGGTAGCGCCAGCCACCAGAAGGGTGACCACGAAGCGCGCGCCGCCACCCTCGGCGTCGCCCAGCTCCACGCGGCCGTCGTGAGCGTCCGTGACCGCCCGGACGATCGCCAGTCCCAGGCCGCTGCTGCCGCGCGGCGCGGCGTCGCCGTCGACGCGGGCGAAGCGCTCGAACACCCGCTCGCGCATGGCCTGGGGGACGCCCGGCCCGCGGTCGGCCACCTCGAGAACGGCGTTGGGCCCGTCGCGGCGGACCGACACCGTCACGGGTGTGCCGGGCGGCGTGTGGATAAGCGCGTTCTCGATCAGGTTGCCGGCGAGGCGGTGAAGGTCGTCTGCCACCCCGTTCACCATCACGGGGTCCGGCAGGTCGAGCGAGAGCGGGTGCGCGTCAGACAGGGCGGCCGCCTCGCGAGCCGCCTCGGCTGCCACGGCGGCGAGGTCCACGGGCCCTCGCGGCAGCTCGCGGCCGGCGTCGGCGCGGGCGAGCAGCAGCAGGTCGCCCACGAGGCGGCGCATGCGGCGCGACGAGCGCAGAGCCGAATCCGCCATGTCGCGCTGCTCGCCGGCCAGCTCCGCCTCGAGCAGCTCGAGGTTCGCGAGGATGCTCGTGAGCGGGGTGCGCAGCTCGTGCGACGCGTCGGCCACGAACTTCCGCTGGCGCGCCAGCGTGGCCTCGGTCTCGCCGCGTGCGGCGCTCAGCTCGCTGAGCATGTCCTCGAAGGTGTGCGCCAGGTCGGAGACCTCGTCGTTGGCGTGCGTCTTCGGCAGCGTGATGTCCGGGTCGCGCGTGCGCGCCACCTCGCGCGCGGCGCGCGTGAGCCCCGCGATCGGACGCATCGCGCGCTTCGCCACCAGCAGGCCGCCGAGGAACGCCAGCAGCGTGCCGCCCAGAACCCCAAGCCCAAGGAAGAGCCGGACGCGGTTCACGGTCGTCTGAACACTGGCCTCGGGCTTCGCGTACTGCACATAGCCGACCGGCTGAGCCACGGGCCGGGGGAGGTCGAAGGGGCCGGTGCGCTGCGGGCCCGGCACCACGAGCTCGCGGGACGTGACGCGAAGGTCGCCGATGTCCGTGACGCCGCCTATCGGTGGACCGAGGGTCACGCCCGGGTCGCTCGCGAAGACGGTCTGGTTGCGCAGGTTCACCACGCGCACGATCGCGTCGCCGGCGGAGAAGGCCCGCAGCGTGTCGAGGTCGGAGTCGCGCAGCTGGATGCTGCCGTCGCTGGCCTGCTGCAGCGTCATCCGATCCTGTAGCTCGCCCACATTGGCGCGCAGGTCGTCGTCGAAGCCGCCGACCACGCGCCGCTCGGCCACGGTGCCCACCACCACCGCGAACAGGCAGAGGATCGCAAAGGTGAGCGCCGCGCTCAGCACCGCCACCTTCAGCTTCACGGGGAGGCGGGTCCTCACGGCTCCCTCAGCACGTATCCGGCGCCGCGCATCGTGTGCAGCAGGCGCGGCTCGCCGCCGGCCTCGAGCTTCCGGCGCAGGTTCGAGATGAACACGTCCACGGTGTTGGTCTCGGCAAACGGGTGGTAGCCCCAGACCTCGTCGAGCAGGGCCTGGCGGGAGACCACGATGCGCTCGTTTCGCATCAGGTGCTCGAGCAGCTCGAACTCACGGGCGGTCAGCTCGAGCGCCCGCTCGCCGCGGAACACCTCGCGGCTGTCTGGGTTGAGGCGCAGGTCGCCCACCACCATGAAGGCGCTCCCACGCGGCGGGCGCCGCCGCAGCAGGGCGCGGATGCGGGCGAGCAGCTCGTCGCGCTCGAACGGCTTCACGAGGTAGTCGTCGGCTCCCGTATCGAGCCCCTCCACGCGCGCGTCGAGCGCGTCGCGTGCGGTGAGCATCAGGATCGGGACGTCGCCCTCGGCGCGCATCCGCCGGGCCACCTCCATGCCGTCCAGCTTCGGAAGGCCGAGGTCGAGCACCACCGCGTCGGGCTCGAACACGCCCGACTCGTGAAGCGCCTGCTCGCCGTCGCCGGCCACGCGCACCTCGTACCCCTCCTTGTCGAGGGATCGGCGGAGCACACCGGCGATGTCGGCGTCGTCCTCCACCACGAGCACACGCGGGCGTCCGCTCATGCGTCCCATGGTAGGGAGGGTGCGGGCTTCTGCCGTCGAATGCACGCGTTATGGCCAATAGCCGCCGCAGGAAGCGTCGTCGTGCCCGCACGGCGTGGATGCCGCATCTCGAGCTGCCCACGCTCGAGCAGCGCCACTGGGATCTGATCGGCCTCGGCCTCGTGGGCTTCGCGGCGTTCTTCGCCTGCGTCTTCTACCTCGGCTGGGCCGGGGGCGAGGTGGGCTCGGCGCTGGCCGACGGCATCCTGTTCATGTTCGGCGGCGTGGGCTACGGGGCTCCGGTCCTGCTGTTCGCCGCCGGCGCGCTGATCGTGATCCGCCCGATGATCCCCGCGGTCCACCCGTTCCGCACCGGCACGCTCTGCTTCCTCGCCGCGCTGATGCTCGGCCTCGCCGCCGGCTCGCTCGGCCTCGGCCCGGGCGACACGCCGCGCGACGGCTTCCTCGACGCCACCTACCTGGAGCACCACGGCGGCCTCGTGGGCGAGTCGCTGTTCTGGGCCTCGGCCAAGCTGTTCTCCACCGCCGGCTCCCACATCCTCTTCACCTTCCTGCTGCTGGCGGGCGTCCTGCTGCTCACCGGAGCGTCGATCGCCGGGATCGTCACCGCCACGCGGGACGCCGCGGCCACCACCACCGAGCGCGTGCGGCGCACTACCGCGACCGTCCGGGTCCCGTACGAGCCCCTTCCCTCGATCGCCCCACCCGAGCCCGACGACCGCGAGCCGGTGGTCCGGGCGACGCACGTGGAGATGCCGCTAACGGACGAGTTCGACGAGTACGAACCCGAGCCCGACTACGACGACGAGGGGTCAGACCCCTTGAGTGACCCCGACTCAGGGGGTCTGACCCCCGAAGTCGAGGAGACTGAGATCGAGGAGCCCGAGCTCACGCCCATGGGCAACCGCCGCTCGCCGGTCACGGAGTCCGACGACATCGACTACCACATGCCGAAGCTGTCGTTCCTGAAGCGTGCCAGCGGCGCCCAGAAGCTCGACACGAAGGGAATCGAGCGGACCGGGGCGCAGCTCGTGGAGGCGCTCAGCCACTTCAACGTGGAGGCGCGCCTGGTCGGGACCGTGAGTGGTCCGCACGTGACCCGCTACGAGCTGCGCCTCGCGCCGGGCATCAAGATGTCGAAGGTCGCCACGCTGAAGGACGACCTCGCCTACGCGCTCGCCGCCGAGCAGGTGCGCATCCTCGCGCCGATCCCCGGCAAGCAGGCCGTGGGAGTGGAGGTGCCGAACCGCGTTCGCACGATGGTCCACCTCGGCGACGTCTTCCAGGACGCGCCGAAGGGCTGGTCGCCGCTGTCGGTCTGGCTCGGCAAGGACATCGCCGGCAAGGCCATCGGCACCGACCTCGCCAAACAGCCTCACATCCTGATCGCGGGAACCACGGGCTCCGGTAAGTCGGGCTGCGTGAACTCGATGCTGTCGAGCGTCCTGCTGCACGCGTCCCCGAACGAGGTCCGGCTGGTGCTCGTGGACCCGAAGCGCGTGGAGCTGAACCACTACGAGGGCATTCCGCACCTGCTCACGCCGGTGGTCACCTCGCCGCGCCTCGCCGCGAACGTCCTCAGCAACCTGATCAAGGAGATGGAGGAGCGCTACGGCGTGATGAGCCGCTGCAAGACGCGCAACCTCGTGGAGCTGAACCGCGTGCGGATGCGCGCGGGCGAGGCGCCGCTGCCCTACATCCTCTGCGTGATCGACGAGCTCGCCGACCTGATGATGGTCGCGCCCGCCGACGTGGAGGACTCGATCATCCGGCTGGCGCAGAAGTCGCGTGCGGTGGGCATCCACCTCGTGCTCGCCACCCAGCGCCCGAGCGCCGACGTGATCACCGGAATGATCAAGGCGAACGTTCCCGCGCGCATCGCCTTCGCGGTCTCCTCGCAGACCGACTCGCGCGTGATCCTCGACCAGAACGGCGCGGAGTCGCTGCTCGGGCAGGGAGACATGCTCTTCCGGCCCGCCGGCGAGTCGCGCACGGCGCGCATCCAGGGCGCGTTCATCGCCGAGGAGGAGATCGAGCGGCTCACCGACCACTGGCGCAAGCAGGGCGAGCCCGAGCTCCAGGAGGAGCTGCTCGAGGCTGTCGAGCCGGAGGAGGGGCCGGATGGTCACGACGGTGACTTCGACCCGGACCAGGACGACCTGCTGGGCGACGCGATCGCCACCGTCGTGCAGATGGGCACGGCCTCGACCTCGATGCTGCAGCGCCGGATGCGCGTGGGCTACACCCGCGCGGGACGCCTCATCGACATGATGGAAAGGCGCGGCGTGATCTCGGGTTACGAGGGCTCGAAGGCGCGCCAGGTGCTGATCACCGAGGCGGATCTGCCGCGGGTTCTCGAGAACCTCAGTGAGCCCGCTGTTGCGGGACCCGTCGAGGACTAGGACTTTCGTCAGAATGAGTCGCCAATGCCGAGCATTGGCGAAACGCTGCGGGAGGCACGCATGCGCCAGCGCCTCGACATCGCCGATGTCGAGGCTCGCACGAAGATTCGCGCGAAGTACCTGCGGGCGCTCGAGAACGAGGAGTTCGGGATGCTGCCCGGGCCCACGTTCGTCAAGACTTTTCTGCGCACGTACGCGGAGATGCTCGGGCTCGATCCGCACGTGCTGGTCGAGGAGTACAGGGCCGGCTTCGAGCGCGAGGACGAGATGGAGGCGCCGCTCGGGCCGCCGGCGGTGGCGGGCCGCGACCGGCGCCACGGACCGCGCATCGGGCCGGGTTCGCTCATCCTGCTCGTGCTCGTGGCGATCGTGGGCGTGCTGGTGGCGATCGGGCTGACAACCGACGACAGCGGGGGAGGGGACGAGGCGTCGGCGCCGGAGACGACCCAGTCCGAGACGAAGGCCGCGCCTCCGCCCAAGCCGGCGCGCCCGACCCGCGTGTCGCTGAGGGTCACGCCCGCGACGCCCACGTACATCTGCGTGGACCGCGGTGCCGGCACGCCCGTGATCTTCGAGAACACGATCGACAGTGCGCAGACGTTCCGCGGCAAGCGGCTGCGCGTGAACCTCGGCAAGCGCGACGTGCAGCTGCGGATGAACGGCAAGCCGGTGGAGATCACGCCGAGCGGGGATCCGGTCGGCTTCGCCTTCACGCCGCGCGGGAGCCGCGAGCTCCCGTTGGGCGAGCGCCCCTGTGCGTAGTGTCATAGCCGTTGACCGCGCGAGCAGGCATCGTCGTAACGGGCACCGAGGTCCTCACGGGCCGCATTCAGGACCGCAACGGTCCGTGGCTGTCTGACCGGCTGATCGAGCTGGGCGTCGAGCTCGCTCACATCACCATCTGCGGCGATCGCCCGGAGGACATCGAGGCTCAGCTCCGCTTCCTTGCCGATCAGGACGTTGACCTGATCCTCACGAGCGGCGGACTGGGCCCGACCGCCGACGACATGACGGTCGAGATCGTGACCCGATTCTGTGAGCGCGAGCTCGTCCTCGACGACGAGCTCGAGGAGAAGATCGCCGGGATCCTGAAGCCGCTGATGGCGCGCTTCAGCCACTGGGACTTCGAAGCCGTCCGTGCGGCGAATCGCAAGCAGGCGCTCGTACCCGAGGGTGCGTACATCATCGATCCGGTGGGCACGGCGCCGGGTGTGGTGGTTCCCGGCAAGCCCACCGTGGTGGTGCTTCCAGGCCCGCCGCGCGAGCTTCAGCCGATGTGGCGCACGGCGGTGAACACCGATGCGGTGCAGGACGCCATCGCCGGGCGCACGACCTACCTCCATGAGACGGTGCGGATGTTCGGCCTCCCGGAGTCCGGGCTGGCCGACACCCTGCGCGACGCCGAGGAGGGGATCAGCGGCTACGAGGGCCTCGAGATCACCACCTGCCTGCGCCGCGGAGAGATCGAGATGGTCACCCGCTACGAGCCCGACGCGGCCGACACCTACGCGGAGCTGCTTGCGCTGCTGCGCGAGCGCCATGGGCGCGACATCTTCTCCGAGGACGGCTCGCGCGTGGACGACCTGGTGGCCGATCTGCTCGCCGGGCGCCGGGTGGCCACCGCCGAGTCGTGCACGGCAGGCCTGCTCGCCGCGCGCCTTACCGAGCGCCCGGGCTCGTCCGCGTACGTGGCGGGCGGCGTGGTGGCCTACGCGAACGAGGCAAAGGTCGAGCTGCTCGACGTGGATCCGCGGCTGATCGAGGAGCACGGGGCGGTGTCCGAGCCCGTGGCCGAGGCGATGGCCGAGGGGGCGCTGAAGCACTTCGAGGCCGACACGGCGGTGGCGATCACGGGAATCGCGGGTCCGGACGGCGGGACCGACGAGAAGCCGGTGGGAACCGTGTGCTGGAGCGTGCGTCTCGCGGACGGGCGGGCGCTCACGCGCACCGTGCGGCTGCCGGGCGACAGGGCGGACATCCGCGACCGCTCCACCACCGTCGCGATGCACCTCCTGCTCCGCCTGCTCGCCGAGTGAGCGGGCCGCGGGCACGGCTGTTCCTGGCGCTTGACCTCACCGAGCCGGCGCGCGCCTCGCTCGTCTCCTGGCGTGACACGCTCGTGTCCGGCCGCTCTGATCTGAGGCCGGTGCGGCCCGAGGCGCTGCATGTGACGCTCGTGTTCCTGGGCTGGCAGGACGAGTCGGCGGCGCCGAAGATCGCCGAGGCCGCCTTCGCCGCCCTGCCGGGCGGCCCGCCGCCACGGCTCACGCCCGCCGCGGTCCGCTCGCTGCCGCCGCGCAATCCGCGCCTGTTCGCGCTCGACCTCGAGGACGAGGGCGGCCGCGCGACCGCGCTGCAGGCCGCCGCGTCGGCCGCGCTCGAGGCGGGCGGCTGGTACCGGCCCGAGACGCGGCCGTTCTGGCCACACCTGACGCTCGCGCGCGTGAAGAGGGGCGAGCGCCGGGTGGCGGCCCTGCCGGACCGGCCGTCGCCACCGGCGGAACCCTTCGATGCGCCCGTCGTGACCCTGTACCGCTCGACGCTGCGACCGCAGGGGGCGCTGTACGAGCCGCTGGCGCGTAACTTGGACGTGGATGCCGGCGATTCCGCTCCCCAAGCCTCCGCTGACTGACGGCGAGATCCGCCTGCGGGCGTGGGAGCTCCGCGACGCCCCGGCGGTCACGGCCGCCTGCCAGGACCCGGAGATACCGCGCTGGACGGTGGTGCCGCCGAACTACACGGATCGACACGCGCGCGAGTTCATCAGCGGCACCGCGGCCGACCTCGCCAGCGGCCGCGAGCTGGCACTGGCGATCGTGGACGGGGACGATCGCCTGCTCGGCGCGCTCGGCATGTCGAACTTCGACTGGGTCGACCTGAAGGCGGAGATCGGCTACTGGATGGCGGCCGAGGCCCGCCGCCGCGGAATCGGCGCCCGAGCGACACGCATGCTGGCCGAGTGGGCGCTCACCACGCTCGGCCTCGAGCGCCTGGAGCTGCTGGCCCATCCGGAGAACGAGGGCTCGCAGCGGCTCGCCGAGCGCGCCGGCTTCACGCGCGAGGGAACCCTGCGCCGCTACCGCCGGCGCCATGGCGTGCGCGAGGACCTCGTGATGTTCTCGCTGCTGGCCGAGGATCTACAGTGAGCGTATGGAGCAACGTGTCAGCCTGATCACCCTCGGCGTCCGCGACCTCGCCCGCGCGAGGGCCTTCTACGAGGCGCTCGGCTGGACCACACGGGCGGCGCCCGAGGACGACGTGGTCTTCTTCCAGGCCGGCGGAATGGTCGTCGCGCTCTGGGACCGGGCGACGCTTGCCGAGGACAGCGGCGTGGAGGACACGGGAGGCTGGGGCGGCCTGACGCTGGCGCACAACGGGCGCTCGCCCGCCGAGGTTGACGCCGTGATCGAGGAGGCCCGCGCGGCCGGCGCCGACATCGTGCGCGAGCCGGGGGAGACCTTCTGGGGCGGCTACTCGGCCGCCTTCATCGACCCGGACGGCCACCCCTGGGAGGTCGCCCACAACCCCCGCTGGACGATCCGGGAAGACGGCTCGGTCGAGCTGCCGGAGTAGCCCGCTAGCCGCAGTTGCCGCCCTCAGCGCCGCAAATGCCGCCGGGGCGAGGATCCATCCGACCGCACTCCTACTTTGTGACCTCAAGACTTAGAGGAGATCACGGATATGGAGAAGGAGCAAGAGAAGGCCCTCAAGGCGCGTGAGGCGGCCCTCAAGGGGGCGCTCATGCAAATTGACAAGCAGTTCGGAGCCGGGTCGATCATGAAGATGGGCGACGACTCCATGCGGGTGCAGGTCGCCGCGATCCCCACGGGTGCGCTGTCGCTGGACCTGGCGCTCGGCGTGGGCGGAGTGCCGCGCGGGCGCATCGTCGAGGTGTTCGGGCCGGAGTCGTCAGGAAAGACGACGCTGATCTACCACGTCCTCGCCAACGCCCAGAAGGCCGGCGGGATCTGTGCGTTCATCGACGCTGAGCACGCCATGGACCCGGCATACGCCAAGCGGATCGGCGTGGATGTCGACGAGCTGCTCGTGTCGCAGCCGGACCACGGCGAGCAGGCGCTCGAGATCGCCGACCTCCTGATCCGCTCCGGCGCGGTCGACGTGGTGGCGATCGACTCGGTCGCCGCGCTCACGCCGAAGGTGGAGCTCGAGGGGGCGATGGGGGACCAGACGGTGGGTCTCCAGGCGCGCATGATGTCCCAGGCGATGCGCAAGCTGGCCGGCAACCTGAACCGGGCCAACACGCTCTGCATCTTCACGAACCAGATCCGCGAGAAGGTCGGCGTGATGTTCGGCTCGCCGGAGACCCAGCCGGGCGGGCGGGCGCTGAAGTTCTACTCATCCCAGCGCCTCGACATCCGCCGCATCGAGACCCTCAAGGAGGGCACCGAGGCGGTCGGGAACCGGGTGCGTGTGAAGGTGGTCAAGAACAAGGTCGCCGCGCCGTTTCGCCAGGCCGAGTTCGACATCGAGTACGGCCAGGGGATCAGCTCCGAGGGCTGCATCCTCGACCTCGGGATCGAGCACAACATCGTCCAGAAGTCCGGGTCGTTCTTCTCGTACGGCGACGACCGCCTGGGCCAGGGCCGCAACAACGCAAAGGGCTACCTGCGCGAGAACCCTCAGGTGGCTGACGAGATCGAGCGCAAGATCTACGAGACGCTCGGAGTGGATCCGCCTGGGTCGCTGAGCGTGGTCGAGCTGGCGCCGGACGCGGAGGCCACACCCGGCGAGGAGCCCGAGGGCGCTGAGCCCGTGGCCGACGCCGCGGGAGGCGCCGACGCCACGATCCCCGAGGAGCAGGCGGCATAGAGGGCTGAGGCGGACCCCGTGGCACGGACCGAGAGCGAGCGGGCGATCGACCTGGCGTACAAGGCGGTCGCCCGTCGCGAGCTTACGGTCGCGGAGCTGCGCACCCGCCTCGAGCGCAAGCGGGTGCCGCCCGAGGCCATCGACGACGCCGTCGAGGAGCTTGAGTCCACCGGCTTCCTGGACGATGCCCGCTACGCCCGCCAATTCACGGAGGACAAGCGCGAGCTCGACCAGTGGGGCAGCGAGCGGATCGCGCGCGACCTCCACAGGCGCGGGATCGCCCGGCACCTGATCGAGGAGATCGTCTCCACCCGCAGTCGCGATTCCGAGCTGCAGACCGCCGTCCTGCTGCTGGAGCAGCGCCACCCCTCGGCGCCCGAGGACGACCGCGAGCGCGACCGTGCCTGGCAGATGCTGGTGCGTCGCGGCTACACGCCTGAGATCGCCTACGACGCGATCAGGGCGTTCGAGCGGACGGCGCGCGAGCGCCGCCGCGCCGCGTAGCGCCCCACCGCCGCGCCGCGTAGCGCCCCACCGCCGCGCCGCATGGTGCCTGTCGGCTGTTGATAGTCGGGGCTTCCGGGTTTAGTCTCAAGGGAACGCGGCCGGCGCGACCGGAGCGAGACCAAAAGACGAGCATTTCGCCCGATTTATGCCTCACCTGAACTCGATTCTGACCACAACCTACGACCAGCCCGAGAGGAGCGTTCGGGAGGGTCCATAGACGCTGCACCGCGCGCGCCCGTCGGGGCGCGTGCTTCGTTCCCAGGCGATGTCTGGAGTCTCGCGGCCCCGCGCCGCACCGCTCAACGAAACTGAGTGTTGAGTCCGGCGCTGCGTGCGCCGTGTTAGGAGACGGAGATGGAGATCGTGTTGGCGGCGCTGGTCGCGGCGGGAGTCGCGGTTGCGGTGGTCGCGGTTGCGGTGGTGATGCTCGTACAGCGCCCGCGGACCGCCCAGGCCGGTCCCGCCGGCCCTGCGAACCCTGAGCCGGCGCCCGCGCCCGCGGAGGCGCGACCGGCGGCCGGGCGTGACGGCCTCGAGGAGGAGCTCTTGGCCCGCCGGACAGAGCTTGCGCGGCTGGAGGAGCGGCTGCGCGCGAAGGAGGCCTCGATCGAGCTGCAGGCGCACGAGCTCGACGAACGCGAGCGCTCCCTGGAGGACCGGCGGCGCAACCTCGACCACACGCGTGAGGAGCTGAAGACCGAGAAGACGCGGCAGCTACGTGAGCTCGAGCGCGTGTCGGGCCTGAGCGCAGGCCAGGCGAAGCAGATCATGATGCACGAACTCGAGGACGAACTGCGCCACGAGAGCGCCCGGATCATCCGCCAGGTGGAGGAGGAGACGCGCCAGGACGCCGACCGGCGCGCTCGCAGCATCCTCGCCGCCGTGATGCAGAGGGTGGCGTCGAGCCACGCCGTGGAGACCACCGTGTCGGTGGTGGAGCTGAAGTCAGACGAGCTGAAGGGCCGGATCATCGGCCGCGAGGGCCGCAACATCCGGGCGCTAGAGACGCTCACCGGGATCGACTTCATCATCGACGACACCCCCGGAGCGGTCCTGCTCTCGGGCTTCGACGGCGTCCGCCGCGAGATCGCACGGCTCACCCTCGAACGGCTTCTCACCGATGGCCGTATTCACCCTGCCCGCATCGAGGAGGCCTTCCACCAGGCGAAGTCGGACATCGACCAGCACGTGGTCGAGGTGGGGGAGCAGGCGGTGTTCGAGGCCAACGTGGGGTCGATCCATCCCGAGCTCGTGAAGGTGCTCGGGCGGCTCAAGTTCCGGACGAGCTACGGGCAGAACGTGCTCCACCACTCGATCGAGTGCGCCCGCCTCGCCGGGATGCTCGCGGCCGAGCTGGGCGCGGACCCGCGCGTGGCGGCGCGCGCCGCGCTGCTGCACGACATCGGCAAGGCCGTCTCGCATGAGACAGACGGCCCGCATGCGCTCGTGGGCGGGGAGCTGGCGCGCCGCTACAAGGAGTCGGAGGGCGTCGCACACGCGATGGAGGCCCACCACAACGAGGTGGAGCTTCGGACCGTCGAGGCGGTGATCGTGCAGATCGTGGACGCCCTGTCGGGGGCGCGTCCGGGCGCCCGCGGCGAGTCGCTCGAGCAGTACGTGAAGCGGCTGCACGAGCTCGAGGCGATCGCCAGCCGGCACACCGGCGTGGACAAGGTCTACGCGATGCACGCCGGCCGCGAGATCCGCGTGATCGTGCACCCCGAGGAGATCGACGACGACGCCGCAACGCTGCTCTCCCACGAGATAGCCCGCGACGTGGAGAAGGAGCTCGAGTACCCCGGGCAGATCAAGGTCACGGTGATCCGCGAGAGCCGCTCCACCGACTACGCCAAATAGTGGACCGCTTCGTGATCTGGCGCGGCCTCGACGCGTGGCGCGCCGACGGCGCGCACGTGCAGCTCGAGAACGGACGGCTGAGCGCCCAGGGCACCCAGTTCGGCGCCGACCCATACCGCCTGGACTATCGCCTGCGCACGGGCCCGGACTTCGTCACCGAGACGCTCGAGCTTTCATTGCTGCGGGAGGGCGCCCTCAAGCGCCTGCTACTCGCCCGCAGGCCGGACGGCAGCTGGACGGCCGACGACCGGCCGCTTCCGGAGGTCGACGGCGCACTCGATTGCGACCTGGGTCTATGCCCGCTCACCAACACGATGCCGGTGCTGCGCGCTGGGCTGCTGGAGGTGGGCGCAGAGCCGCACGAGTTCGTGATGGCCTGGGTGGCGGTCCCCGATCTGACCGTGCACCGCTCGGAGCAGCGCTACGAGCCGGTCGACCGGCACCACGTCCGCTACGTGGATACCTCGTTCGAGGCAGTGCTCGAGCTCGACGACGACGGCCTGGTCGCTAACTACCCCGAGCTGGCCGAGCGGATCTAACTCGTAACAAACCCTCCGAAAAGGGTCAGACCCCTACTTGAGGGTTGGGGCTATCCTCGGCGGCCGTGGCCGGCAAGAGCTACCACCTGACCACCTTCGGGTGCCAGATGAACGAGCACGACTCGGAGCGCATGAAGGGCATGCTCGAGTCGCTCGGCTACCGGGAGGCCCCGGAGCGCGATCACGCCGACCTGATCCTCTTCAACACCTGCTCGATCCGCGAGAAGGCCGACAACCGGCTGGTGGGCCACCTCGGCGAGGCCAAGCGCCTCAAGGGGGAGGACCCCGAGCGGGTGATCGGGATCGGCGGCTGCTGGTCGCAGTCGCTGAAGGACCAGGTGTTCGAGATGTTCCCGTTCGTGGACGTGGCGTTCGGCCCCGGACAGGTGCACAAGCTGGCCGAGTTCCTGACGAGCGACAGCCTCACCGCGCAGGGCTTCTTCGAGTTCGAGGGGTTCACGGGCCACCTCCCGATGAAGCGCGAGCGCGAGTACCAGGCCTGGGTCCAGATCTCGGTGGGTTGCAACTGCGCCTGCTCGTACTGCATCGTCCCCTCCACGCGCGGCCGTGAGGTGTCACGCGGCGCGGCCGAGATCGTGGCCGAGGTGGAGCGCGTGGCGGCCGAGGGCGTGAAGGAGGTCACGCTGCTCGGCCAGAACGTGTGCTCCTACGGGCGCGACCTGCCGAAGGGAGAGAAGACCAGCTTCGCCGAGCTGCTCGCGATGGTCGACGCGATCGACGGCATCGAGCGCATCCGCTACACGAGCCCGCACCCCAAGGACATCCGCGAGGACGTGATCGCGGCGCACGCGGAGCTGCCGAGCGTCTGTGAGCACATCCACCTGCCGCTCCAGTCGGGCTCGAGCCGCATCCTCAAGGCCATGCGGCGCACCTACAACCGCGAGCGCTACCTCGACCGCGTGGCGATGATCCGCGAGCTGGTGCCGGACTGCTCGCTCACCACGGACATCATCGTCGGGTTCCCGGGGGAGACCGAGGCGGACTTTGCGGAGACGCTCGCCGTGGTGGAGGAGGTGCGCTACGACTCGGCCTTCACCTTCATCTACTCGCCGCGGCGCGAGACCGAGGCCGCCACGCTGGCCGATCAGATCCCGCATGAGGTGGCGAGCGAGCGCATGGGGCGGCTGGTGGAAGCCGTGCAGCGACACGCCACCGAGCGCGCGCAGCGGTTCGTGGGCCGGACGGTGGGCGTGCTCGTGGAGGGTCCGTCCCGCACCGATCCGTCGAAGCTGCGCGGACGCACGCGGCACAACAAGACGGTCAACTTCGCCGGCGTGGCCGCGCCGGGAGAGCTCACCGAGGTCGAGATCGCGTCCGCCACCAGCACGACGCTGGCGGGCGACGAGCTACTTGTGGCTCGCCTCGGGTAGCTCGGCGCGCAGCTTCTCGAGCTCGGCCTTCAGCTCGCGCTCCGTGAGCGCGTGCACCTGCGCCTGGCGCTCGCTCTCGTCGCGCAGCGCGCTCAGCGCGGCGCGGGCGGCCTCGGCCCGGCGGTCCGCGTCGGCGGTCAGCTCGATCTGGTCACGCGCATCCGCAAGCTCGCGCTCGAGCCGCTTGACGCGCTCGGCGTCCTCGGGGGACACAGCCGCGGCCGACTCGCGAGCGCTCGCGAGTTCGGATTCGAGCCGCGCGCGCTCCTCCTCGAGGACGGCCGCCTGGCGAGCCTGCTCGTCAGCGAGGGCCTGCTCGTGCCGCGCCTGCTCCTCTTCGAGGGCGGACTCGCCGCGCTTGCGCAATGCCTCCAGCTCCTTGTCGGCACGCTCGCGCTCCGCGTCGATCGCGGCGGCGGTGCGGGCGCGCTCGGCCTCGACCTCGTCGACGCGGCGTGCGCGCTCGGCGGTGAGCTCGTCCCCGTGGGCGGCCTTGAGGCCGTCGATGGCCTCCTCGCGGGCCGCCTTCAGCTCGGCGATGGCCGTCTCGTGCTCTGACCTCAGCTCGGCCAGCGCCTCGTCGTGGTTGGCCCGCAGCGCCGCAAGCGCCTGCTGGGCGCTCGTCCGCTCGGCCCGCAGGGCCTCCTCGGCGGCGTGCTCGCTCGTGGCCAGGACGCGCTCGTGCTCGGCCCGCAGCGCCTCGAGCGCCTCCTCGCGCTCGCGCTGAGCGGCCGATTCGGCGTGCTTGCCGGTGGAGGCGAGCTCGGCCTGCGCCTCGTCACGCGCCACGATGGCCATGGCAAGTTCCTCGCGGAGGCGTGCCAACTCACGCTCGGTCGCCTCGTCGGGCCCAGCGGAAGCGGGCGCGTCGGCGGGCACGGGCTCGGCCGCCGCGGCCTCGGGAGGCTCACCGGCGGCAGCACCGTCCGGCGGCACGATCACCGTGCTCACCGAGCGGCTCTCGCCTGGCGCCGGCTCCTCCATGAATGCCAGCGTATCCAGCAGCTTCACGATCTGGCTGCGCGCGGCAACCGCGGGGCGGACCGCGAGCTTCGTCATCACGGCGATGTCACTGAGGCCGAGGGCGTCACCGGGGTCGGCCACGGCGAGCACGAGCGCGCCGTCGTCGGCGAAGCCCACCGGCGCGGCGAGGTAGCGCTTCGCGGCGGTCTTGCGCAGCAGTCCGGCGGCGGAGGTGTCGACCGGGAACTCGGCCAGGTCGATGTGCTCGAGGCCGTAGCGCTCGGCGAGCGCGCGGGCAAGCTGATCCTCGGTGATCGTGCCGATCGCAAGCAGCACCTTCTCCGGTGTCGGCTGGCCGGGGGTGCGGGCGGTCTGGACCGCCTCGTCGGCCTGCGACTCGCTCACGAACCCGAGCTCCACCAGGATGTCGCTGAGGAAGCGGCTGCTGGCCGGGCTCAGGCTCGGCGCCGTGACGCCGGGCGCCAGACAGCGGCGAACCGCTCCCCGGACCCGCGACGGGTGCGCCGAGAAGGGGATCGGTGCTCATGCGTCCGCCTTTGGCGGTGCCACCCCGAGCGGGGTGCCGTTGTTCCGAGCCGGCGAGGTCCGGGCCGAGATCTCCGCGAGCTCGAGCGCCTGGTTGGTGGACTCCGCGTCGGCGAGCCGCTGGATCCCGTACGAGAGCTGGAGCCCGGCGGGGCGGCCCTCGGTCGCCCGTTCGAGCGCGCGCTCGGCGCGGCCGAGGAACGCGAGCGCGCCCTCGGGGCCCTTGCATCCCACCAGCACGGCGCTGAGGCCGTCGGGGGAGACGCGCGCGAGATAGTCGGTGCGACGGATCGCACCGCCCAGCACCTCAGCCACGTCCTTCAGAAGCAGGTTGGTCATCGCCTCGCCGTAGCGCTCGATCAGAGCCTCGCGATCACGCAGGTGGCATACCACCACGTACGACTCGACGGTACCGCGCTTGCTCAGCTCCCACTCACGCTCTATGGCGGCCAGGAGCGTCTCACGATTCGGGAGTCCCGTCACGGGATCGGTGCTGGCGCGGTCGCGCGCCAGCTCGGCGAGCCTCCGCAGCTCCGCGCGCGACGAGATGCTCTCCCACTCGTACGAGAGCAGTCGAGCGCCGACGAGCAGCAGCTGAGCAACCTCGCGCGCGGGGGCGGCTCCTTCCGCTCCGGTGGCGAGCAGCACGCCGATCACACGGCCGTCCGCAGCGTCGAGCGGCGCTGCAACCCAGTTGGCCGCGCCGAGCGCGGCGAGGGACTCGCCGTCGAGCAGATCGCCGGCGGCCGAGCCGGTGGCCGGCGCGCCCCTGGAGAGGGGAATCACCGAGCCGCGCGGCACCGCGTCGCCGCGGGCGTCGATCATGCGGCAGGAGCCCTCGTCCCAGTCCACTTGGCCGAGCGCGAGACTGCCGCCCGGGGCGGCGCTTTCGAGCAGGTCGAGGACATCCGTTGCGGCATCGGCAAAGCTGCCGAAGCGGCGCGCGGCGAGGCGGGACAGGGCGTCGAGGATTTGTGTGCTCATCCTTCTCCGTCTTGATCGGCAGAAAAGGGGTGCTCCGGGAGGGTCGAGAGAAGAACTGCCTAAAGAAGCCGTTCCAGCTCTGCAAGCGCGGCGCGGGCCGCGAGCACGCCTCCGCCCGACCATTCGGGCGCCGCCTCGATTCGTATGACCATGTCCCGCTCCCGGCTGGGCTTTGGGGCCCGTACATCACCGAGGATGCTCTCGCCGAAGGGATTCGGCTTGGCGAGGGTCACCGACATGCCGCTGTGAGCGAGTTCCTCCCTGACCTTCGCGGCGCGGTTGTCCCAGTCGATCAGGAGCTTCTCGGCGTCATTCGTGCGTCCGAGAGCCTCGCCGTGAAGCCGCAGGTTGAGCTTCCAGTCGTCGCCCTCGCTCATCACCGTCGGCGCGATCCGCTTGAGACTGTCGTAGAGATCGCCGTAGGCCTCCTTGGTGCCGAGGATCACGTCCGGCTCGGCGGCCTCCGTTGCGGCGAGGTCGAGCTTCGTGATCGGCGGCACCACCTCCACGCCCTTCGCCTGCGAGCGCAGGTAGTCCGGGAGGCGGCCGCCAGGGAGCGCGGCCCGCACCGGCTGGACGCCGAGAGCGAGCGCGTCGCCGAGCGTGTCGGCGCTCAGCGTCATCGGCCGCTCGGCCACGCCGGGGACCTTGGTGCCGGTGAGCGGGTCGAGTGCGTGCTGCACCTTGAGGGGGCGCTGGGTCTCCCTCGACTCGTCGAAGCCGGACTCCTGGCAGCCCGCGAGCGCCGCCACGACCGCAAGGGCTATGAGAAGGCGTCCGCGCACGAGCGGTATTACTAGCGATCGTGGCTAGCTCGGAGCCCCTGATAGCGATCTTCGGCCCCACGGGGGTCGGCAAGACCGCCGTTGCCATCGAGATCGCCGAGCGCCTGCGCGAGCGGGGGGAGGACCCCGTGGCGATCTCGGCCGATGCCCTTCAGGTGTACCGCGGCCTCGAGATCCTCACCGGCGCGGCCACGGCTGAGGAGCGCGAGCGGCTCGAGCACCGGCTGCTGTCCTTCGTGCCGATCACAGAGACGTTCTCCGCCGGGCAGTTCGCGACCCTGGCGCACGCCCAGATCGACGCCGCGCTCGCCGAGGGACGGCGCCCGATCGTGGTGGGCGGCACCGGCCTCTACCTGCAGGCCGCGCTCACCGACCTGGAGCTGCGCCCGCCGCCGCCGCCGGGGGTGCGCGAGCGCATCGTCGCCGAGCTCGAGGCGCGCGGCCCCGCGGCCCTCCACGCCGAGCTCGCGGAGCGGGCGCCCGAGGCTGCCGAGGGGGTGGACCCGGGCGACCGCACGCGGATCGTGCGGGCACTCGAGCTGCTCGAGATGGGGGAGGAGCCGGCGCCGGTGGGGGATGCGTCGCGGCTCTGGACGGCCGAGCTGCGCCGGCCGACCGTCCTCTGCGGGCTCACCATGGAGCGCGAGCGTCTCTACGAGCGGATCGACGCGCGCGTGGATGCCATGCTCGCGGCCGGCGCGGGGGAGGAGGTGCGCCGCGCGGACGCCGCCGGTGCCTCGCCGACCGCGCGCAAGGCGCTCGGGTTCGAGGAGCTCCTGCGCGGTGATCCGGATGCGATGAAGCGCCGGACGCGCAACTACGCAAAGCGCCAGCTCACCTGGATGCGCAGGCTCGAGGGCGCCAATCTGCTTGACGCGGAGGCCGATCCTGCCGGTAGGGTGGTCAGTCTTACCCCTGAGGAGGACTCGTGAAGCGCTTCGTCGTAGCGGCCATGATGGCCGCTTGTTGTTTGGCCGTCGCCGCCCCTGCCCATGCCGTCCGTGACTACTCGAGCACGGCGCTCAACATCATCCCGTCGGGTCAGTGGGGAGCCGTGCCGCCGCCGAAGCAGGCGAACGACCAGGCCAAGATGTACGACGCGCTCACGCCGCTCTTCGACGACGTGACGAAGGCGGACCTCCTCCGCAACTTCAAGTCCGAGAAGCTCGGGATCAAGAAGCAGGGACGCATGCGCCGCGAGCGCGTGCCGCGCAAGGGCGTGCGCATCTTCCGCGACAAGTTCAACGTGCCGCACATCTACGGCCGTACGAACGACGACGTGACCTGGGGCGCGGGGTGGGCGGTCGCCCATGACCGCGAGCTGCTGCTCGAGCAGGCGCGCTACAACGCCCGCGTCGCGGTCGTCGACGCGCCGGGCCTCAGCGCGATCGGACTCGTGGTGGGCTTGAAGACCTTCAAGCCGAGCTCGCAGACGGAGCGCGAGCTTGCCAAGGAGGTCGGGAAGCTGAAGAAGTACGGCAAGCGCGGCCGCCAGCTGCTGCACGACATGGCCGTGTACGTGAAGGGCGTGAATGCCTTTTACAAGTCGACCAAGAAGCTGAACAACCCGATCAAGCCGTGGACGGTCCGTGACGTGATCGCCTTCAACGCGATCAAGAGCCAGCTCTTCGGCCAGGGCGGCGGCGGCGAGGTGGATGCCGCGCAGATGCTCGACGGGCTTCAGGACTCGCTCGGGGCGGACAGGGGACTGTCCGTATGGAACGACCTGCGCATGCGCCAGGATCCTGAGACCCCGGTCTCGATCAAGAAGAGCTTCCCCTACGGCCCCGCGAGTTCGGACCGCAGCGGGAACGTCGTGCTCGACAACGGCTCGTTCCAGCGCGTGCCCGTGCCCGGAGTGGCCGCCTCGAAGGCCGCGCAGGGCGAGTTCCGCGGCCACGCCAGCAACGTGCTGATGGTGGCAGGCAAGCGCTCGAAGTCCGGGCATCCGCTGTTCGTCGGCGGCCCGCAGATCGGCTACTTCTATCCAGGCCTGACGCTCGAGATGGACCTGCACGGCCCGGGCTGGAACGCACGTGGTGCAACGTCCGCGCCGTTCCCCGGTTACATCCTGATCGGGCGGCGCGAGGACTTCGTCTGGACGCTCACCTCGGCGGGCGCGGACATCGTGGACATCTACGTCGAGACGCTCTGCGGCGGAAGCGACACCAAGTACCTGTACCGCGGGCAGTGCCTCGACATGAAGCACTTCAACGCCGGCACGCTCGACAACCAGACCGTGGAGTTCAACAGCACCGTGCACGGACCGGTTGTGGGCTACGCGACCGTCGAAGGCCGCCGCGTGGCGGTCTCGCGCAAGCGCTCGAGCTACCTGCTCGACGGCGTCGACCTGCTGCTGTTCCAGCAGCTCACGCGTGGCAAGGTGCCGAACGCGAAGGCATTCCTGAAGGCGGCGGCCATTTCGCCGCAGACCTTCAACACGTTCTACGCGGACAGCAAGCAGGTCGCACAGATCACGACCGGGAGGCTGCCGCTGCGGCCGGCGAGCGTGGACGCAGGGCTCCCGACCGACGGCCAGGGCCAGCACGAGTGGCGCGGCTTCCTGAAGGCCAAGGCGCACCCGCAGGGGATCCAGAACGGCGGGGTGCTGAACAACTGGAACAACAAGCCGGCGAGCGGGTTCCCCGCGGCTGACGATCAGTGGTCGTACGGGTCGATCGGGCGCGTCGACCTGCTGAACGACAACACCGCGAAGGTGAAGAAGCACACGCTTGCCACGCTCACCGGTGCGATGAACGCCGCGGCGACGCAGGACGTGCGCGCGATGAAGTTCGTGCCGCTGCTGGCACGGCTGCTGAAGGGCGGCACGTCCCCGAGCGCTCGCGCGACGCGCATGCTCGAGCTGCTCGAGGAATGGCGGGCGAAGGGCGGAAGCCGACTTGACCGCGACCTCGACGGCAAGATCGACGACCCGGGCGCCGCGATCCTCGATACCGCTTGGAACCGGCTCGCCGATGCTGCGATGACGCCGGTGCTCGGCAAGCCGCTCGCCGATCAGCTCGGCAGCACGCTCCACAGCCGCTATGACCTGCCGCCGAGCGGCCAGTTCGGCGGCTGGCACATGTACATGAGCAAGGACATGCGCTCGCTCCTGGGCGAGTCCGTGAAGGGCGCGTTCGCCAACCGCTACTGCGGCAATGGCGACGTGAACGTCTGCCGGGCCGCGCTGTGGGCGGCGCTCGAGTCCGCTGGCGTGGAGCTGGAGGCGGCCCAGGGCGGCGACCCGGCCGCCTGGCGCGCGGACGCAACCCGCGAGCGGATCAGCTTCGCTCCGGGCCTGCTCAGCCACACGATTCGCTACACGAACAGGCCGAGCGGAATCCAGCAGGTCATCGAGTTCTCAGGCCACCGCTGAGGCGCGCGCCTCGCCGCGCCTGACCCAGCGCTCGAGGTCGCCGTCGTCGGCGGTGACCTCGGGCGTCACGAGCAGCCAGCCCTTCATGGGCCGTCCCTTCATGTCCGCGCGGCGGACGCCGGGCTGGGACTCGAGTGCCCCTGCGTCGGCCGGGTCCACGCGCACGAGCAGCTCGTCTCCCATGACCGCGCATGCCATCTTTTCGGCAACCAGGAAGCAGATTCCCCCGAACATCCTGCGCTCGTCAACGTCGGAGCGGGCGTCGAGCAACCCGCGAATTCGCTCTGCCAGACCCTCGTCGAATGCCATGCGGGCAGCGTAGCAACATTTAAGTTGACACTTACGTTAGGACATGCTTACATAGATCCCGTAATGGAAGCCGCCCTCAAGGCAATCGCTGCGCCGCATCGGCGCCAGATCCTGTCGCTCGTACGCGACGAGGAGCTCTCGGCGGGCGAGATAGCAGGCCACTTCGACGTGACGCGGCCGGCGGTCTCGCAGCACCTGGGCGTATTGAAGGAGGCCGGACTCGTGGACGAGCGGCGCAACGGCACCAGGCGCCTGTACCGCGCGCGCCCGGAGGGCCTCCAGCCGGTCAGGGAGTTCCTCGAGCAGTTCTGGGACGAGCGGCTTGATGCGCTGAAGCGCGAGGCGGAGATCGAAGAAAGGAAGAAGCAAGATGGAAGCCAGCACTGACACCGCAGTCCGGCGCGAGATCGCGATTGCGGCAAGCCCGGAGACGATCTGGGAGTTCCTCGTGGATCCCGAGAAGGCCACGCGCTGGATGGGCAGGTCGGCGTCCTTCGACCCGCGGCCCGGTGGCGAGTATCGAGTTGAGGTGATTTCCGGCAACGTGGCCGCAGGCGAGTTCGTGGAGCTGGACCCGCCGCACCGGCTCGTCTGGACCTGGGGCTGGGAGCCCGGGACCCCGATGCCCGTGGCAGCCGGCTCGACGACCATCGAGGTGGAGCTGGTGCCGGACGGCGATGGCACGCTGCTCCGCTTCACGCACAGCGGTCTGCCAGACGCGGACGCCGCCCAGGCGCACGCGCACGGCTGGGACCACTACCTGGAGCGCCTCGCGGTCGTCGCCCGCGGAGACGACCCCGGCCGCGACACCTGGCTCGACGACAAGACGTAGGGCCTGCGCAGGGCTTGCGTAGAGTCCGGCGCCGTGCACTTCGAGAAGTGGCAGGCGCTGGGCAACGACTATGTGATCGTCGAGGAACGTGAGCTGCCGTTCGAGCTGACTCCCGGGCGCGTGCGCGCGATCTGCGCTCCTCACACCGGGATCGGCTCGGACGGAGTTCTCCTGATCAGGGAGACCGACGAGCCGGAGTTCGTGGCCGAGGTGCGCATCTACAACCCGGACGGCTCCGAGGCCGAGCTGTCGGGGAACGGCGTGCGCCAGGCCGTGATGTATCTGCGCCGCAAAGGCTGGACCGACGAGGACAGCTTCTCCGTGCGCACCGCCGCCGGCGAGATCCGCCCGCGCATCCACGGCGACCTCTGCACGATGGACATCGGCCGCGCGCGCCTGCGCGCCGAGGCCGACTTCCCAAGCGGTGGCGACGATGGCACCGGCACGCTCGAGTCCGGCAGTCGTGAGTTCGCCTTTCAGTTCGTCCAGGTGGGCAATCCGCAGGTGGCGATCGAGGTCACAGATGGGCTCGAGGAGCTCGTGCTCGAGCGCTACGGCCCCTACATCGAGCAGAGCCCGCTGTTCCCCAACCGCACGAACGTGTCGTTCTGGCAGCGCACCGGCGACGCCGAGATCCGCGCACGCATCTTCGAGCGCGGGGTGGGGGAGACGATGTCTTCGGGCACCGGCGCCACGGGCGCGGCTGTGGCAGCCCACCTGCGCGGCGTCGAGAGCCCGGTGACGGTGGTGCTCGACGGCGGAGAGCTCGTCGTGGAGGTGGGCGAGGACCTGAACGTGAACCTGACCGGCTGGGCGCGACCCGTGTACGCCGGCACCCTGAGCGAGGAATTCCTGAAGGAGCTGAATGCAACCGAGTAGCCGACTGGACCGCCTGCCCCCGTACCTGTTCGCCGAGCTGGAGCGGAAGATCAGGGAGAAGAAGGCGGCAGGAGTGGACGTGATCAGCCTCGGAATCGGCGATCCCGACACGGCGACGCCGCAGCCGGTGATCGAGGCCCTGGCCGCCGCGGCAAGCGACCCGGGCACGCACCAGTACCCCTCGAACCGCGGGCGCCCGGAGCTCCGCGAGGCCTTCGCGCGCTTCTACGAGCGCCGCTTCGGCGTGACGCTCGACCCGGAAACCGAGGTGATCCCCGCGCTCGGGGCGAAGGAGTGCGTGTTCAACCTCAACCTCGCCTTCCTCGACCCGGACAGCGTGGCGCTGGCGGCAGACCCGGGCTATCCGGTCTACACCGGCGGCCCGCTGCTCGCGGGCGCGGAGGCGGTGCTGATGCCGCTGCTCCCGGAGCGCGGCTTCGCACCCGATCTCGACGCCGTCGGCGGCGACGTGGCGGAGCGCGCACGGCTCCTCTACCTGAACTACCCGAACAACCCGACCGGCGCGATCGTGCCAGACGGGCTGTTCGAGCGCGCGGTGGAGTTCGGGCAGGAACACGACGTGCTGATCGTGCACGACGCGTCCTACACCGAGACGACCTTCGACGGCTACGTGGCGCCGAGCTTCCTGGAGACGCCGGGGGCGAAGGACGTCGGCGTGGAGGTGTTCTCGCTCTCGAAGGGCTGGAACATGACCGGCTGGCGCACGGCGGCGATCGTGGGCAACGCCGAGGCGGTGGCGGCCTACTGGAAGCTGAAGACGAACATCGACTCCGGCGTGTTCGAGGCGGTGCAGCTGGCCGCGGCCGCCGCCCTGGACGCCGGGGCGCCTGCGGAGATGAGCGAGATCTACCAGCGCCGCCGCGACCTCGTCTGCGGCGCGCTGGCCGAGATCGGCGTGGACGTGACGCCGCCGAAGGGCACGATCTACGTCTGGGCGCCGGTCCCGGAGGGGCACACCTCGGCGTCCTATTGCGAGCTGGTGCTCGAGGAGTCAGGCGTTGTCGTCTCGCCCGGCGGCTCCTACGGCCCGAACGGCGAGGGCTTCTTCCGCATCTCGCTCACCGTCCCGGACGAGCGCCTGGCCGAGGCCGTCGAGCGCCTGCGCGGAAGCCTCGGGGGATAGTGCACTACTGCGGGATCGTCTCGATGCAGGACGCCCTCCAGCTGGCGATGCTCGAGGAGGTGCGCGCCTCCGAGCCGCCGATTGGGTTGAGCGCGATCTTCTTCGAGCCCGGGTCGGCGGACCAGGTGGCGGCGGAGCTGCGCTCGCTCGGCGAGGTGGTGGTTGCCGTGGGGGCACCCCTGTCTGGACGCCAGCCCGAGCTGGAGCGCCGCGGCGTGCCGCCGCTGCGGGAGAGTCCCGAGGCCGGTCGGCTGGTGGAGCTGCTCGACCTCCCGGTGTTCGCCCCTGGCGACGATCACGACCTGCAGGGACCGGTGCCCGACGGGGCATTTCACGAATACCCGCTGTTCGAGACGCACCCGGACGGGGTCTTCTACGCCCTCCAGGGAGGGCGGCTGCCGGCCAAGCGCCACCCGTTCGGGATGCAGATGCGAATCGACGAGCTCCATGACGACCGGATAACGGATGAGGGCGGCGACCTGTGGCACCGCCGCATCGAGGAGATCGACGCCGCGGCGTGCGCGCTGAGCGCCCACCGCTACGCCGTCGGCCACGCCTTCTGGCTCGCCGATTCCGACGACGGCGCGCTGGTGTTGCCGGGCACCGGTCTCCCGCAGGGCTCCGCGCGCCAGGGTGTCGTGCCTCTCGTGGAGCGGCTTCAGCTGCCGCCCGAGGGCGGCTAGTCGGCCTGGATCGTCTCGCGCAGGCCGGTGTCGAGGTCGCGCGGCTGGTAGCCGAGCTCGCGGCGCGCCTTGTCATCCTTGGCCAGGTAGGTGACGTTGTCGGCCGCCGAGATCATCTCGCGCAGGTTCGGCGGTAGGCCCATGGCGGGGCCCACGAACCTGCCGACCGGGATCATCGCCTTCAACAGGATCGGAGGGACCGTCATCCGGGGTGGCTTCTCGCCGCCGATCGCGGCCGCCTTGTCGATCATCTCGCCCTGCGTCGTGATCTCGCCGCCGAGCACGTAGGACTCGCCCGGCTTGCCCTTGTCGTGGGCGAGCATGATCCCGTCGGCCACGTCGTCGACGAATACCATGTTCAGCCCCAGCTCGGGGAAGGCCTTCGCCGGCATCTTCCCGGTGCTGGCCTGGTCGATCATCGTGCCCACGATCGCGTGGTCGCCGGGCCCGTAGACGAGCCCCGGTTGGACGATCACGATCGGAGCGCCTTTCGCGGCGCGCTCATGGGCAAGCCTGTGAGCCAGGTACTTCGTCTCGTCGTAGTAGGAGACGAAGCCGTCGCTCTCGTCGCGCGTGTAGGTCTCGTCGACGATCTGCCCGTTCGTGTTGCCGAACGCGTTCACGGTCGAGACGTAGACGATCTTCGCCACGCCAGCGTCCGCGGCCGCATCGAACACGCGCTCCGTCCCGCGCACGTTGGAGTCGTACATCGACTCGCGCTTGGATTTGGGCATGCCCACGCGGTAGTCGGCCGCGATGTGGAAGGCCGCCTGACAGCCCTCCACGCCGCGCCGGATGGCGTCGGCGTCGCTCAGGTCGCCCTGAACCACCTCGGCGTCGAGCCCGGCCGCCTTCTCGGGCGAGCGCGCGAGCACCACGACCTCGTCGCCCCGGTCGCGCAGCCGCTTGACCACACGCGATCCGATGAACCCGGTTCCACCCGTCACGAACGCTTTCACGGCGCGGCACTCTAGCTCTAGACTCGAAGCGGTGCAGCAGCCCCCAAATGGCGATACCCGACGCGCGGCTCAGCGCGCGTTGACGATCGGTGTCGCGCCCGGCGACCTCGATCTCACCGAGCTTCGCGAGCTCCTGCGGACCGCCGGCGTGGCGGTGGCCGGCGAGATGATCCAGCGCCGCGAGCGCCCCGATCCCGACCGCTACTTCGGTCGCGGCAAGCTCGCCGAGCTGAAGCAGGCGGTGAAGGAGGCCGACGCCAACCTGGTGGCGGTCGACGACGAGCTGCTGCCGCGCCAGGAGCGCAATCTGGAGGAGGAGCTCGGCGTTCCGGTGATCGACCGCACGGCGATCATCCTCGACATCTTCGCCGACCACGCGCGCTCCGCCGAGGGCAAGCTCCAGGTGGAGCTCGCCCAGCTCGAGTACAACCTCGCGCGCATGCGCGGGCTCTGGACGCACCTCGAGCGCCTCGGCGCCGGCCGCATGGACGGCGGCATCGGAACCAGGGGTCCGGGCGAGTCCCAGATCGAGACCGACCGCCGGCTCGCACGCGACCGGATCTCCGCGCTCAGGCAGCGCCTGCGCGAGACCAAGGCCACGCGCGCCACGATGCGCCGCGAGCGCGAGCGCGCCGGCCTGCCGACGGTGGCTCTCGCGGGCTACACGAACGCCGGCAAGTCCACGCTGCTCAACACGGTCACGGGCTCCGAGGTGGGCGTGCGCGAGCGCCTGTTCCACACGCTCGACCCGACGACGCGATCGTTCGAGATCTCCGGGCGCCAGTACCTGCTCACCGACACGGTCGGGTTCATCCGCAAGCTGCCGCACCAACTCGTGGAGGCCTTCTCGGCCACGCTCGAGGAGGCGATGGGCGCGGATCTGATCGTGCACGTGGTGGACGCGTCGGCTCCCGAGGGCGACATGCACCAGATGATGGCCGCCGTCGACGACGTGCTCGACGAGATCGGCTCTGGCGACCGCCCGCGCCTGCTCGCGCTCAACAAGGTGGACCTGCTCGATGACGAGCGCCGGCGCGCGCTCACGTTTCGCTTCCCCGACGCGGTGCAGGTGTCAGGGGAGACGGGGGAGGGGCTCGACGAGCTTCGCGACGCCATCGAGGCGCGCTTCCTCGCCACGCTGCGCCCCATGGAGCTGCTCGTCCCCTACGACGAGGGCGGCAGCCTCTCCGAACTGCATGACCTCGCCGGCGAGCTGGAGCGCGAGGACACGCCCGAGGGCGTCCGCATCAGCGCGCGGGTGCCCGTGGCGGCGGCGCAGCGCTTCGAGCGCTTCGAGCGCAACGGCGACGCGCCGGGCTAGACGCTTCCAGGTCACAAACTGTGCAAATTCAACCTTTTCGGTCGGCCGGTTTGACTCGAAATAGGCAGGGTGGGAGTGTCGGGCCATGCAGACACACGGGTCCGAGAGCTACTACGTAATCGGGGAGGGGCTCCTCTCAGAAAGCGTCGGCGGACGCCAGAACGGGGAGGTCCCGCCGATCGTTGCGGCGGCTGCCCGCGCCGGCGCCGGTCCCGCCGCAGCAGCCCCGCCGTTCCGCTTCACGAGGCTCGGTCCGAAGGGCGTCAACAAGCAGCTCGGCGAGCCCAACCGCAAGAAGATCGGTGCCGCGATGGCGGTCGGTGCGGGCGGGCAGTCGCAGGTCCCGGCGGGGTTCACGTACCTCGGGCAGTTCATCGACCACGACCTGACGTTCGACAAGACCAGCGTCATGCTCGGCGCGAACGTGACGCCGGCCCAGCTGCTCCAGGGGCGCTCGCCGAGCCTCGACCTCGACTCGCTCTACGGCGCCGGTCCGGGCGACCCGGCATCGGCGAAGTTCTACGAGGCGGACGGCATCCATCTGAAGAAGGGGAAGACCGTAGGTCCGACGAAGGTCGGGTTCGACCTCCCGCGGGGCGCCGGCAACACCCAGGCGAAGAAGCGCAAGGCGATCATCCCGGACCCGCGCAACGACGAGAACCTCGCGGTCGCGCAGCATCACTGCGCGATGATCCGCTTCCACAACAGGGTGGTGGACACCCAACTGGGCGGCGTGCCGGCGGCGCAGAAGTTCGCCAAGGCGCGCGAGATCGTGACGAAGCACTACCAGTGGATGATCCGCACGGACTACCTGCCGCGGGTCTGCGCTCCCGGTGTGGTGAACGACGTCTTCAACAACGGGCGCAAGGCGTTCGAGGTCGGAGCCGACCCAACCGCCGTGCCGACGATGCCGATCGAGTTCTCCGTGGCGGCCTTCCGCCTCGGCCACGCGATGGTCCGCTCCCGCTACAACTGGAACGCGATCTTCGACAACGGGAGCGGGACGCTCGAGTTCCTGTTCATCTTCTCGGCGCTAGGCGGCGACCTCGGAGGCGACACGCGGCTCGCGAGCATCTGGATCGCGGACTTCCGGCGGCTCTACGACTTCGCCGACGCGAACAAGCCGGCCCTGACCGTGCCGGCCGCCAAGTTCAACCGCGCTATGCGGATCGACACGACCATCGTCGACCCGCTCCAACACCTGCCGCCGAAGGCCATCGGGCTCCCGGCCAACGCCGGCTTCAACGACCCGCGCCGGAACCTCGCGTTCAGGAACCTCACGCGCGCGAAGATGCTGAAGCTCGCCACCGGCCAGCAGATGGCCACCTTCCTCAAGAACAAGGGCGTGAACCTGACGAAGCTCACGGCGGCCCAGATCCGTAACGGCAACAACGGCGCCGACCTGAGCGCGCTGACACAGGCGCAGCGGCAGGCGCTCGTAAAGGACACGCCGCTCTGGTTCTACGTGCTGCGCGAGGCGGAGTTCAACGGAGGAAAGCTCAAGGGAGTGGGCGCCCGCATAGCGGCGGAGACCTTGCACCGGGCGATCGAGGGAAGCGAGCACTCGATCGTGCGCGACACGAGCTTCGCGCCGACGCTCGGTCCGAACAGCAACACGTTCCGGATGGTCGACCTGCTGCTGTTTGCGTTCGAAGGAAAGAAGGCGCTGCTGGCGCCGAATGGTTAGCGCGGGTCCGCCTTAGGACCGTGACGCTGGTGGCCGCGGGGCCTGTCTCCGGCGGTCGCTCCCGGACGAGGCACGCACAGCGTGCCTCTGTCCGGAATCGCCGCCGTCACCACCCGCGGGTGCTACGTCGGGCGCCCGAGTGGTTGCGATCGCTCGTTGCAGACCGCTCGGAGGCGCCGGGCTGGCGAAGTAGCACGGAATGCGGCTCTCTGGCATGGTCCAGCCATGCCCGCCGCGCCCGAATCGGAGACGCCGTCTGAGCTGATCGACGCGAAGATCAAGGAACTGGACGATTGGCGCGGAGAGATGCTTTCCCGAATCCGCGGGCTCACCAAGCAGGCCGTTCCCGAAGTCATCGAAGAGATCAAATGGCGGAAGACGTCGAACCCTCTCGGCGTCCCGGTTTGGTCCCACGAGGGGATCATTCTCACCGGCGAGACCTACGAGGACAAAGTGAAGCTCACCTTCGCCAAGGGAGCCTCACTGGAGGATCCAGCCGGCCTCTTCAACTCCAGCCTCGAGGGCAAGGTGAGGCGCGCCATCGACCTCCACGAGGGAGACGCCATTGACGAGGAGGCGTTCAAAGCCCTCGTCCGTTCTGCGGCTGACCTAAACGCGTAGTCGCCCGCGCATGGATGCCGGACGTTCCTTCCGCGGGTGGTGACGGCGGCGATTCCCCGGAGCAAGGCGCTGTACGTCCTTGCCAGGGGGAGCGTCGCCGAGACAGGCCCCGCGGCCACCAACGCCAGGGCTTAACGGGTGTCGCCGCTCCCCTGGAGCACGTTCCGCTCCTGGCGTGAGAGCAGCTTGGCCAGGTTCTCCTCGGCGAGCTTGTCCAGGTCGAGCCCCGCCTCGGTGGCCAGCTGGGCCACGTACCAGAGCACGTCGCCCAGCTCGCCCGCCAGCGCTGCGCGGCGCTCGTCGGTGAGCACCCCGCCGTCGTCGCGGAGGGCCTTCTTGACCTTCTCGGCCGCCTCGCCGGCCTCGCCGCAGAGGCCCAGCGCCGGGTAGGTGAGGTTGTCGCCCGCGTCGGGATACACCGCCGTGGCGCGGGAGCGCTGCTGGTAGTCGGAGAACTGCACCACCCGACCGTAGCGCGCGCGGGCGACAGAAGTCACATAGGATGGCCGCTGCCGTGAACCCGCTTGTAGTGGAGCGGAGCCGAGTGGATGGATACGAGCTTCTTGCAGTCGAGGGGGAGCTCGATATCGCCACGGCTCCCCGCATGATCGCCGCTCTGAACGAGGCCTTTGCCGACCTCGAGCGCCCGCTCGTGGTCGACCTCTCGAGCGTCGGCTTCATGGACTCGACCGGACTGGCGCTCCTGATCAACGCGTACCGCCGCGTGAAGCGCCGCGGGCAGGGCTTCGCGATCGTCTGCCCGGGTGGTCCGATCTCGAGGGTGTTCGAGGTGGCGGACATGGTCGAGAGCCTGCACGTGTGCCCGGATCGGGACAGTGCTCGCCGCACCGCCGCACAGCCCGCACGGGGGTTGAACTAAGGCAGCATCTTGCCGATACCACGGGGTATGGAAGTTCAGGCTCCAGCGGCCGAGCCGTTCCCCGTCCCAGGCTTGACCCCGCCCACGAAGCGAACCGGTGTCAAGCGGCGCATCGGCGATGTGATCGTTCAGCTCGGCTTTGCCGAGCGTGAGCTCGTCGAGCGGGTTGTCGAGGACGGACACCGCAACGGGGTGCCGCTCGGCCGGGCGCTGATCGACGCCGGGATCGTCAACTCGGGGCAGGTCGCCCAGGCGCTCGCGGAGCGCAACGGGCTCGACTACGTCGACCTCAACGTCTTCGACGTGGACAAGGGCGCCACGAGCATGATCGACGGCGGCAAGGCGCGCCAATACCGGACGATCCCGATCGCCTTCCTCGCCGAGCGCACGCTCCTTGTGGCGACCGCGGACCCCGCCAACCTCCTGGCGCTCGACGACATCACCATGGCCACGGGCTACGAGGTGCGCCGCGCGGTGGCCTCTCCGGAGGACATCGACGCACTGATCGAGAACCTCGGAACGCTCGTGGGCTCGGTCCACGAGATCGAGGAGGAGGTGGAGGCGGAGGTAATCGAGCTGCGCGAGTCGGCGGACGACGCGCCGGTCGTGAAGCTCGTCCACGCGGTGATCGCCGACGCAGTGCGCCGCGGCGCCTCCGACATCCATTTCGAGCCGCGCGCGAGCGACATGCGGGTGCGCTTCCGCGTCGACGGAGTGGTGTTCGATTCCACGACCGTCCCGCGCCACCTCGTCTCCGGCCTCGTCTCCCGGATCAAGATCATGGCCGAGCTCGACATCGCCGAAAAGCGAGCACCGCAGGACGGCCGGATCGGCCTGTCGGTCGACGGCCACTACGTGGACCTACGCGTGGCGACGCTGCCGGTGGTGCGCGGCGAGTCCGTGGTGATGCGGATCCTCGACTCACGGCAGGTCGTGATGGAGCTCGACCGTCTCGGCATGGGCGACACGGAGCGCACCCGCTTCGAGGCCGCAATGGGTACGACGCACGGCGCCATCCTCGTGACCGGCCCCACCGGCTCCGGCAAGACCACCACTCTCTACGCGGGCGTGACCGCGCTCAACACCCCGGATCGCACGATCGTGACCGTGGAGGACCCGGTCGAGTACGAGATCGAGGGAATCAAGCAGATCCAGACGAATGCGAAGACCGGCCTGAACTTCGCCACCGGATTGCGCGCGTTGGTCCGCGCCGACCCGGACGTGATCATGGTGGGCGAGATCCGCGACGTCGAGACGGCTCAGATAGCGATCGAGGCTGCGCTCACCGGACACCTGGTGCTCACCACGCTGCACGCGAACGGCGCGCCGCTCGCGGCCGCGCGCCTGATCGACATGGGCATCGAGCCGTTTCTCGTGACCTCGAGTGTGGAGTGCGTGGTCGCCCAGCGGCTCGTTCGCTGCCTGTGCGAGTGCAAGGTGCCCGTGAAGGTCACGAAGACGATGCTGTCCGAGAACGGCTTCGACGCACCGCGCGGATTCACCGCCTACGAGCCCGGCGCCTGCGTGCGCTGCGGGCAGAGCGGCTTCAAGGGCCGCACCGGCCTCTACGAGGTCATGACCATGACCGACACGCTTCGGCGGCTGATCCTCGACAGGGCAAGCCACGACGAGCTCCGCGCTGAGGCCCGCAGGCTGGGCATGCGCACTCTGCGCGAGGACGGGCTCGGCAAGGTGCGCGACGGCATCACCTCGATCCCCGAGGTGCTGCGCGTGGTCGGCAACCTCGAGGACTAGACGCCGGCGGCGCGGCGCGCGGATGCGTGCGCGCTGTCCTCCAGCTCGTCGCCCGGCAGGCGCTCGAGCTGGATGCCGAGAGCGAGCTCGATGAGCCGGTCGGCAAGCCACACGTTCTTCGGCAGCAGCGGGCCGTGCAGGTAGGTCCCGATCACGTTGCCGCGCAGCACGCCCTCGAAGCCGTCCCTGTCGTTGTTGCCGTGTCCGCTGAGAACGCGGCCGAGCGCGTGCTCGTCCGGTCCGAGATAGGTGCGCCCGCCGTGGTTCTCGAAGCCCGCGATCACGCGCGGACCCGTGCCGAGGTCCGCCTCGATTGCGCAGTTGCCGATCAGGCGCTCGCCCGGCTCGCGGATCGTGCGGAGGTCCACGAGGCCCACGCCCGGCAGCTCCTCGCCGCCCATCTCGTAGGAGTGGCCGAGCAGCTGGTAGCCGCCGCACACGGCGAGCACCACGGCGCCGCGGCCGGCCGCGCTGTGGAGGGCGTCGCGCTTGGTCTCGGCCATGTCGTGGGCCACAGCGGCCTGGTCGCGGTCCTGGCCGCCGCCCATGTAGAAGAGGTCGTGCGCGTCCGGGTCGAGCGACTCGCCGAGGCTCGTGGCCGCGTGTTCGAAGCCAAGCCCACGCCACTCGCAGCGCGCCCGCAGCACGGCGATGTTGCCGCGGTCGGCGTAGATGTTCATCAGCTCGGGATAGAGCGAGAGCACCCTCAGCGTCGGCACAGGACCACCGTGCTTCCGATGTGATCGAGGGTCTCCGGCACGGTCTTCCTGGCCACCGGCGTCAGTCCGGCCTCGCGGGCCTCGGCCTCGAACTGTTCGAGGCTCACGACGCCCACCTCAATCCGCACGTCCTCCTCCTGCATGTCGCCAGCGGGGGAGACAGCCTGTCGGCGGCGCTCGATGATCACGCACCCATCCTGCTCGTACATGGTCAGGGGCTGGCTCGAGAACACCCAGCCGTCGCGCTCGAGGATGTCGGGGAGCGGCGGATGCATGAGCTCCGCCGGCACGGCGTGGCTGGGGTCGGAAATGGAGGCGGCGAAGAGGCCATCAGGGCAGAGCTGCGCGTGCACGCTTCGAAGCATGGCGACCCTGGCGCTGTGTCCGCCGAGGATTTGCACGAGCGACATCGGTGCGATGACCAGCGGGAACTGGCCCTCGACGCTGAACTCGCGCGCGTCGGCGTGCACCGTGCTCACGGACGGCTCCCGCTCCGAGAGCTCCGCGAGCAGCTCCGGGTCGCCGTCGAGCGCCACCACGTCATGGCCCTGTGCGGCCAGATCCAATGACACGCGGCCGGTTCCCGCGCCGAGGTCCAGTATCGGACCGCCTGTCGCGTCGGCGAGCTGGCGCCAGAGCGGCAGGTCGGCGTCATATGAGCCGTGCTCGACGTCGTGCCAGATCACGCCCGTGGCCGTCACTCGGACCAGCGCTTCGCGAGCCCGCGGTCCGCGAGCAGGTCCCGCAGCTCGAGCAGGGCCGTGTAGGTGGGGAGTGCGTAGACCCGCTCGCCGGCCGCGTTTTTCAGCGCGCCGTCCAGCGAGTCCGCGAGATCGCGCTCCACGTCGAGCTCCGTCTCGATGCCCGCGTACTTCAGCCGCAGTGCCATCTCCTCGGCGCGCGTGCCGGAGCAGGTCACCCGGCGCGCGCGGCCGGCCAGCACCTCGAAGTCGGCGTCCCAGATCCAGGAGATGTCGCGGCCGTCCGCGATGTTGTCGTTGAGGGCGATCCAGAGGTCGAGGTCGCCGTCCTCCAGCGTCAGCGTCCGCAGCACCTCGTTTGCGCCGGCGGGGTTCTTGATCAGCAGGATCGAGAGCTGCCTGCCGTCGATCGGGATCGTCTCCACGCGGCCGAAGGCGCCGCCGAAGCCCTCGAGCGCCTCGCCAACCGTGGCGAGCGGCACGCCAAGCTCGAGCACGGTGGCCGCCGCCGCCACGGCGTTGTAGACGTTGTAGAGGCCGGGCAGCGGGAGGCCCACGCGCAACTCGCCCTCCGGCGTGCGGAGCGTGAACTGCGATCCCCTCATGCCCTCCAGCTGGACATCGGTTGCAGCCACCTGCGGCTCGGGACGGGTGCGGCCACAGTTCGGGCAGTGGTAGCGGCCCAGGTGGCCAAGATAGATCGCCTCGTACTCGTAGGCGTGCCCGCAGTTGCGGCAGTGCTTCGAGTCGGCCGCGTGCTGCATGCCGGGGAGCGCCTGCGAGTCGTCCTCCACGCCGAAGTAGGTCACCCCGCTGCGCTCGCGGCCGAGGTCGGCCACCAGCGGGTCGTCTGCGTTCAGCACGATGCGGGCCTGCCCGTCGAGGTCGCCCACGAGCTGTGCCCAGCGGTCGGCGAGCAGCTCGAGCTCGCCGTAGCGGTCGAGCTGGTCGCGGAACAGGTTCGAGAGGAGCAGCAGGCGGGGCCTCACGTCGGCCGCGACGGCCGGTAGCCATGCCTCGTCCACCTCGAATAGGCCGAGCTGACCGCGCTCGCGGCCGGCGTCGAGCAGCGCGGTGGCCACTCCCCACGACATGTTCGACCCGGCGCGGTTGTGCACGAGCGGCCTGCCCTTCAGCTTGAACGCCGCGGCGATCATGGCTGCCGTGGTGGTCTTCCCGTTGGTGGCGGAGACGAGCACCGACCCGGCCTCGAGCTGGCTCGACATGCGCGCGAGCGCGCGCGGCGAGGCCTTGAGCAGCAGGCGGCCGGGTGCGGTCGTACCGCCACTGCGGCCGACGCGGCGGCTTGTGGCCCGGGCGAGCCGGGCGAGCAGGCGGGCGAGTCGGAACATCAGGACGGCGCGATCACGCGCAGGCAGCGGCGCTCCACCCGGATCATGGCCGGGGTGGCGCCGATTGGATCACCGTCCGCGTAGATGGCGAACGGGCGGTCGGCGCTCACCTCGATCTCCTCGCCGCGAAGGAACTCCGCGAACTCCGAATCGGTGTGCGCGGCCTTGAACGTCTTGATCACGCCACTCAGGTAGCGCAGCCGTGGGCAGTCCTTCACGAGCATCAGGTCGAGCTTGCCGTCGTCGAGCTCGGCTTGGGGGAGGATGATCATGCCTCCGCCGAACGCCTTCGAGTTCCCGACCGCGACCGAATAGCCGCTGAACTCGTGCAGCTCACCGTCGACCTTCACCGTAAACGTGGCGGGCTTCCAGGTGGCGATCGTCCGCAGCGCCGCGTAGACGTAGACGGCGTTGCCCTTGATCAGCTTCGCCTCGTTCGCGACGCGGTTGCACTCCGAGTCGAAGCCGAAGCTCGCGATTCCCATGTACGGCGTGCCCTCGACGTTCGCCACGTCCAGGAGCCGCTCCTCGCCCTCGACCGCCACGCGCGCGGCCTCGGCCGGGTCCTTGGGTACGCCGAGCACGCGAGCGAAATCGTTCCCGCGGCCGCAGGGGACGATGGCCACGGCGCTCTCGGTTCCCTTGAGGGCGCCGGCGATAGGACGCAGAAGGCCGTCGCCACCGAGCGCCACGATGTTCTCGCCCGTGGCCACAGCGCGGCCGGCCTCCTCGAAGGCGTGGTCGATGCTGCGCGTGGTGACCGTGCGGTGGGTGGCGCCGAGTCGGTCGAGTGCGGCGTGGACCTTCGGGAGCGCCTTGAGGGCGCGGCCCCCACCGGAGGCGGGGTTCACGAGCAGCGCGTAACGACGGGCAGCGCGCGCCTCCGCGCCGCTCACCCGGCGGCCGCCGCGGCCTTCGCGCGCTCCGCCGCTGCGGCGCCGCGCTCCGCTCCGCGCAGGTGCGGCGTGAGATCGACCTTGCGGATCTCGGCGGCTGCGACCACGTCGTCGCCCAGCAGCCGCTCGGCGTGCGGCTCCTCGAGGTCCTTCGGATCGAGCGTGAGCAGCACGTCCTGCTGGACGCTGTGCCAGCCGGGCTCGTCGGTCACGCGCTCGGATGCCACCAGGAGCTGTCCGGGTCGCGCGAGCCAGTGCAGCTCGAACATGCCGAGGCGGTAGGCGAACAGCTTCTCGCCGTCGCTGAACAGGATGTTGAGGCCGCTGAACGGCGAGCGCTCCACCGCCCGGCGAAGCGTCTCGCGCAGGCACGCGACCGGGTCCGCGTCGTCGAAATCGTGCATCAGGAGGTTGAAGAAGTGCTCCGAGTCCGTGTCGCCCTCCGGCGCGCGCATGCCCGGTTCGAGCAGCCGCGGGTAGCGGACGATCGTGCCGTTGTGTCCGAGCGTGAAGTTGCCAAGACAGAACGGGTGGGTGTTCTCGAGCGAAAGCGCACCCATCGTGGCTCGCCGCACGTGGACGTTGAAGATGCGCCCGCGCAGCTCGGTGGCATCCCGGAACTCGGCGTCGCGATGGGCCGCCTCCGGGAACTTCACGAGGTGCGGCTGCGCGCCCTCGGCGCGCTCGTAGACCGCCATGCCCCAGCCGGAGTCGTGCTCCTCGGACTGGCGGATCAGCGGATTCTCGGCCTCGAGGAGCTCGTGTCGGATCGAAACCGGTTCCGCGGCGACGCAGCCGAACACGCGGCACATAGGTCGATGATGGTATCCACCCGCCCGCGCGGGGGGCGAATCTCACGCGGAGTCGGCTTACCGGCGCATGACCACCAAGGAGCAGCAGCCCAAGCGGATCTGGTGGGCGCGGCCGGGCAAGCTCTGTGGCCTGGAGCGCCCGGGGGAGGGGGGAGGAGCCATCGCGCCCCGCGCCGCGACGCGGAGATCGCCCACCTGCTCGGCAAGGGCGTGCGCATGTGCATCTCCACGATGAGCACGCGCCACAACCTGGGCGCCTACGAGCTGGCCGGCCTCGAGTGGCACCACGTGCCGGTCGAGTCAGCGCAGCGCGGCGCGGAGGCGCTCGAGGAGATCCTGCCGCTGCTGCGCCGCGAGCTCCGGCGCCGCGGAGCGGTCGCCGTGCACGGGAACCGCCACACGGACTTCGTGGCTGCTGTGTGCGCCGCGCATCTGCACGAGTTCCGCGGCGTGGACCCTGCGGACGCGCTGGCGCGCGCGGCGGTGGCAGGGCTCACCGTGAACGGCTACACGTGCGCGTTGCTGGGCGTGCAGCCGGCGGATGTGGATCTGCGGATGCGCACGCCGGATTAACGGCAGCATCGAGGGTGCTCCACCCGGGTGTGTCATCTCGGTGGCGGATATAGCCACCCAGATGACACACCTCACATGAGGAGCAGGTCCGCGAGGGTGTCGGTGACCGCCACGGGCGGCGGCTCGAACCCATTCAATGCTTCACGCGACGTCCCGCCACTCAGGACCAAGGCTGCATCCAACTGAGCTGCGGCAGCCGCCGCGAGGTCGGTATCTATCCGGTCTCCCACCACCAGCGTGCGCCCATCGCCCAGGCGGTCCAGCGCGGTCAGGAGCAGCTGGGGCTGCGGCTTCCCCACAATCTCCGCGGTGCGCTCGCTTGCCACCTCCACCGCGGCGAGGATCGCTCCGGTGCCGGGCCAGAGGCCGTCGGGCTGCGGGTAGGTGGGGTCGCGCGCGGTGGCTAGGAAGTTCGCGCCGCGGCGGACGGCTAGCGAGGCCACCCGCAGGTCGTCATAGGTCAGGTCCTCGGTGCCGCCCACCACCACAACCTCAGCCCGCGAGGCGAGATCGGTGCCGTTCAGCACCTTCAGTCCGGCCTCCGCCACGTGGCGGCGCAGCGCGTCCGTCCCGATCACGAACGCGGTGCGGCCCGTGCGCGTCTCCGCCAGCAGGTGCTGGAGCGCGCCGCCCACGGTCACCACATCGCGGAGGGACGCCCGGATCCCTATCTTCCACAGACGGGCCACGTAGTCCTCGGTTCCGCCTCGCGGGTCGTTCGTCGCGAACGCGATCTCCTTGCCCGCGTCGCGCAGCGCCTCCACGGCCTCGACGGCACGCGGGGTGGGCTCGTCGCCAATCCAGACGGAGCCGTCGAGATCGAGGATGAACTGGTCGTAGCGCTGCGCGATGGGGCTAAGAGGCACGTCGCTAGCCTACGCGCCGTGCTAAAGGTGCTTTCAGTGCTGGCCGTCTGCGCGGCCCTCGTGCTCGCCGCATGTGGCGGTGACGACGACGAGCAGCCCGCGAAGAAGGAGGCCGCCGCGCCTCCGGCAGCCGAGGAGAAGGCGGGCTGCAAGGACGTGGAGCAGCCGCCACCGCGCGAGGACGGCGGCCAGAAGAAGCCGCAGAAGCCGCTCGCACCCGGGAAGACCTACGAGGTCGAGCTCACCACGAGCTGCGGCGGCTTCACCATCCGCCTCGACCAGAAGACCTCGCCGAACGCGGCGGCGTCGTTCGCGGCGCTCGCGCGCGCGGGCTACTTCGACGACACGATCTTCCACCGCATCGTGCCCGGCTTCGTGATCCAGGGCGGCGACCCCACGGCCGCGGGCAGCGGCGGCCCGGGTTACTCGACCAGGGATGCCGTTCCCGCCGATGCGTCGTATGCCCCGGGCGTGGTGGCGATGGCGAAGGCGGGCAACGAGCCGGCCGGCACCGCGGGCAGCCAGTTCTTCGTGGTCACCGGTGCGGACACCGGGCTGACGCCGGACTACGCGCTCCTCGGCAAGGTCACGAAGGGCATCGACGTGGTCCAGGCGATCGGCGAGCTCGGCGACCCCGCGAGTGGCGGCACCGGCGCGCCGCTCCAGTCGGTCGTGATCGAGGGGACAGAGGTCCGTGAGCGCTGAGGCGCAGCACGGGGCTGTCTTCGACGTCGACGAGGCCGAGTTCGAGCAGCGCGTGCTCGAGCGCTCGAAGGAGGTCCCGGTGGTCGTGGACTTCTGGGCCGACTGGTGTGGGCCCTGCAAGCAGCTCACCCCGGTGCTCGAGCGCGCGGCGGAGTCCCGGGCCGGCAAGGTGGAGCTCGCCAAGGTCGACGTCGAGAAGAACAAGCAGCTCCAGGCGGCGTTCCGCATTCAGGGCATCCCAGCGGTGAAGGCCTTCAAGGACGGCCGCGTGGCCGCCGAGTTCACCGGCGCCCTGCCGCCCGCCGAGGTGGAGCGCTTCTTCGACGGGCTTGTGCCGTCGGAGGCGGACGAGCTCGCCGAGAGCGGGGACGAGGACGCGCTGCGCCGAGCGCTCGAGCTCGACCCGAGCCACCCGACGGCGCGCCGCGAGCTCGGCAAGCTCCTGCTCCAGCGCGGCGACACCGAGGGGGCGATCGACCTCCTCGAAGAAGTGTCCGGCGACTTCGTGGCGGACGGCCTGCTCGCACGCGCAACGCTGGCCGACGGCGGCGAGCTGGCAGCGGCCTTCGAAGCCTGGGACACGGGCGACCGCGGCGCGGCGCTCGAAGGGCTTCAGCAGGCGTTCCAACAGGAGAGCGACCCGGACCGCCGGGACCTGATCCGCCGGGTGATGGTGGCGCTCTTCACCGAGCTGGGTCCGGACGACCCGCTCGCGCGCGACCACCGGCGCCGCCTCTCCGCGGCGCTGTACTGAGCTAGCCGCCCGCGGTGCGTGCGGCCTGGGCTCTGGCCTGTCTGCGCCTGCCCAGCAGTACGAGCACGCCGAGCGCGGCCACCACCAGCAGGAAGCCGAAGAAGATCGAGCTGCCCATGCCGATGCCGCCGAACGCGAGGCCGATCAGCTGGACGATCCCGGTGCCGATCGCTAGAAGGGCGATCACGAGCGCGAGGATCAGCAGGATGCCGCGGATCCGCGCGAGCATGCCCGCGCTAGCGGGCGGGATCAGCAGCCCCATCATCCGGAGCATGAACATCTGGCGGCCCGACGGCGCCTCCTGGCCGAGCTTCTCCATGGCGTCGCGCAGCTCGTCCGGGCGGCGCTCGGCGAGCGCCAGCGAGGCCTTCATCATCTGCCGAAGCGCGGGGCGCTCCTGCGGGTGGCAGCCCGCCAGCGCCTCGTTGAAGTAGGCCCGGGCCGTCTTCGCGTCGTAGCGCTCAGCCGCGCGCGCACCGAGGATGGCCTTCGCTGCCACGCGGTGCCTCGACTCGCTCTGGAGCTGTTCGTCGGTCCTCGACTCGAGCTGCGGGATGGCCGCCAGGGCGCCCACCTGCATCTGCATCTTCATCTGCTTCTGCTTCGCCACGGGTGGAAGTCTCGCAGACGGTTTGCGGGGAGCAACCCGGGGGGTACGGGGTGGATATGACCATCGCAATCATCGTCGTCGTCTGCGTGATCCTGCTGATACTGGGCTTCCTGGTGCCGCGCCTATCGAGTGGGCCGCAACGCGGAGTCGACCGCACGCTTGGCGTCGGCCAGCGGACCGGGGGCAAGGCACCCGGGCTACTCGGCCGCCTCTTCTCGAAGTCCTTCGGGAGCTCGAGGAAGGCGACGAACAAGAGCGCGTCGACCGGCCGCCGCGCTCGCGGCAAGCTGCCCCTCTAGCTGGCGCTGTCCTCGGGGTCGATGTCCTCGTCGGCGTCTTCTGCGCCGCCGGGGATGAGGTCGAGGTCGACCTCGCTGGTGGGCGGGCCCTCCTCCTCGGTGTCGGGCTCAACTACGAGCCCGGGCTCGGCCTCGACGATGCCGGGCTCCTCCGGCGGCGGCTCGCTGATCATCGCCGGCTGGGTCACGCGCTCGCTTGCGTCCTCGGCGGTGGCCAGCACCTCGTCCGCAAGCTGGCGGATGTCCTGGATCAGCCGCTGGCGCTCCTCCCACAGGATCCGCGTGTCCACGATGAGCTGCTCCGAATACGCGTCGGCCTGCTGGCGGAGCATGTCCGCCTCGCGCTCGGCGCGCTGAATGCGGCCCTCGGCCTGAGCACGGGAGCGCGCGGCGATCTCGTCCGCCGTCTCGTGTGCCCGCTGCAGGATCCCGGCGGTCTCCTCGCCGATCTCGTCAAGAGCGCGCTGCACCACGGTCTCGCGGGTCTGCCGGCCCTCGAGCTCCGTGACGAGCTCGAGCACCTCCTGCATGAAGGCGTCGACGGCGTGGCGGTCGTACCCGCGCACGGCCAGCGGGAAATCGCGGTTCGCGATCCGCTCGGTGGCGCTGCGGCGGAAGCGGCTGGTTTCGAACTCGGTCGTGTCTGAGTCGGCCATGTGGGGAGTATCCCCGCCCGGCCGAAGTCCTACCCGCCCGCCCTGACCTTCACCACCTGCGACATCTGCACCTGGTGAATGGAGCAGTAGATCCGGTACTCGCCCGGGACCGTGAAGCGGTGGCTCTGAGCGCGGTGCCGCACGGTGGCCGTGGCGAAGCCGCGCGGGCCGCGCACCACGGTGGCGTCGTGGATGACGGGGTCGCGGAAGCTCCAGCGCATGGTCGCGCCGCGCGGGATCGACACGAGCGGGGGATCGAAGGCGAAGTTCTTGACCAGCACGCGCGCGTTGCCGTTCGCCTGGGCGAAGGCCCCGGGCGGCCTGCTGATCACCCTCGCCTTGCCGCTGCCACGCCACTGGGCGAGCATCAGCCGGACGCTCGGCGGGTGGTCACGTCCCTCGAATCCCGGGCCGAGCACCTCCTCGTGCGCCGGCGCCGGCGCGCAGCCGCGCGGGACCGAGCTGTCGGCGGCCAGGTACACGTGCGAGATGCCCATCACGCGCATGTGCGGGCGCGTGTCGTCGTACACGGCGCTCACGCGCAGCCTCTCGCCGCGGCCGATCGCCCAGCCGTCACTCCACTGGGACCAGGTGATCGACTTCGGATCGGGCTCGTGGAGCAGCGGGTGCACCCTGTAGATCGGGTCGCCTGGGACGGCGTAGGTCGGGTCGCTGCGCGCGATCGTGCGGTTGCCGCAGGCGGGCTGGGTCAGCCGCAGCTCGTGCGAGCCGCCGTGGAGGTGGCCGCCCACGGCCACGATGCGGCCGGCCTTCGGCATCGCGAAGCTCTTCGACCGGGTGTGCCTGCTTCCCGAACGCCCGCCGCCGGGAACCGTGTACTGAGGGTCCGACACGCACGGAACGACGCTCAGCCAGTACGGCGTAACCGGCGTGAGCTTGGCGGGATCCACGGTCACGCGGTACTCCACGTACGCCTCACGCGCCTGGTGGCGATGGTTCATCGCCATCCAGATCATCTTCCAGTTGTCGGCGGGGGTGGTCGGGTATCCATAACCACGCGGCAGCGTTAGCGGCCGCAGTTCCTCGCTGGTGCCGTAGAAACGCTCCTTGACGGCGTTGTTGGGGCAGGCGCCGTCCTTGCGGGTGTTGTCCGGGCCGCCGTTCGTGAAGACGTTGTGGTGAAGCATCAGCTGCGCCTGCGGGATCTCAGCGCCGCTGGTGTCAACGATCCGGGCATCCATACCGACGATCGAGCCGGCCACCGGCGGGGGCTTCACGACGTCGTTGTGCCTGAACGTCTGGTAGCCGCCGATGTGGAACGGCCCGACACGCGATACGTAGGTCTTGAGCGACGGATCCGCGTGATGCTCAGGCGGCGGCGAGGTGATCTCCTGAAGCGGAAGCTGCGCGGAAGCGGTATCGGGCGACCCACCGGGAGCCAAAAGGAACACGACAACGGCAGCAGCAGCCGCAACGACGGCGCTTAGGGCCAAGAAACGCACGGGGACCAGTATGCCCATCGATCCCGGCAGCGACTGGCCCGCGTAATCAGCGCTCGATAATGTGCGTTAGGGGAAGACGTCTGAGCGGTCTGCGAACATGCGTTCGTGTGGTCTGAGGACAGTCAGCTTGCGGACAGTGCCTTCTTTGCCGGTTTCGTAGCTGGAGATGGCAGTTTCGTCATAAGGCCGAACAACGCTGGTGCGTCCTGGTGTTGTGGGCTCCAGGTGAAGCTTCGGGCTGATGACACGCCTTTGCTGGCGGAATTTCGCGACTGGTCTGGCGTCGGGGAGCTCTCGCCAGACGCAGCTAGAGGCGGCTCACGGCCGCAAACAGCCTGGATGGTCGGGCGGCAAGCCGAGTGCTTGAAGGTGGCCGCGATTCTCGACGGCAGCCCGCTTCTAGGCAAGAAAGCACGGGAATTCCCGATCTGGCGCGAGGCGGTCGAACTCTGGATCACCCGTGGTGGCGCGGACCCCGAGCTCGAGCGCTTAGCAACCGCGCTGAGGGCTCTGCGTAGCGAGTTCACGCCAGCTCCATGCCGTGTTTCCATAACCGACGACTACCTTGCGGCCTTCCTCGCCGGCTTCGCCTCCGCTGAGGCGCACTTCGGGGCGTCAGACCGGGGCAGCCCGTCCTTCACGATCAACCTCCGGGCGGACGACGGCCCGCTGCTTCGGATGTTCCACGAGCGATTCGCCCTCGGCCATCTCGCCGACATCCCAGCCTCGGGCGGATCGCGCGCCGCGATGTCGTGGCGCGTCGGGCGACTTTCGGACCTGCGGCACCTCGCTGACCTGTTCGACGAATATCCGCCGCGCGGGCGCGCCGCGCGCGTCTACGCCCCGTGGCGCGAGCTCGTTCGACTTGAACCTCGAACCGGCTCTGCCCGCCATGGCTTGGCGGCAGAGGTACGCCGTAGTCGTGCGTTCCAGCCTGAACTGGCGAAGTTTTCGAAGCCGACGCAGCTGGAGCGGAGCCAGTCGCGGTGCTTGGATGGACTGCACGGCTGGGCAGCAACGCTCGACGGCCCAGGCAACGCCATCGACTACAACAACTGGCGGCGATCGCTTGCGCCGGACGCACCAACTCGCAACAGCATCGCCGCCGCGTTCGGTTCTTGGCGCGCGGCCTTGATCGCCGCGGGCATCAGCTGTGATCGTGCGCAGCCGCCCGAGCGACTCAGCAGGGTGCGGGAGGCACGATTGTCCGCAAGGGCCGCCCAGCGCGCGAAGCGCCGGAGCTCCGTCCTAGACGCAGTCACAAGCTGTCTCGCCGACCTCGGGCGAGAGCCCCGCGCCAACGAGTTCCTGCGGTGGCGTCTTCAGCACGCGCCGGAATCGCCATGCCAGATGACGCTCTACCGCATCTTCCCCGGAGGGTTCAACGAGGTTCTCGCGGCGATGCGCGGCCGCTCAGCCCGTCAGCTGCGCGTCCAGTTCGATCGACTCCACGGCCGCCAGGGCCTGCGATACCGGGCAGCCTTCCTTCGCCGCCTGGGCGTGCTCCTTGAAGTGGGCTTCGTCGATGTCGGGCACTGAGGCGCGTGTGATCAGCTCGATTCGCTTGATTGCGAAGCCGTTCTCGACCTTCTCGATGTGGACGCGCGCCTCGGTCTCCACGCTCTCGACCTCGTGGCCGTGGTTTCCGAGCTCGCCGGATAGCGCCATCGAGAAGCAGCCCGCGTGTGCGGCGGCGATCAGCTCCTCGGGATTGGTGCCGTCGCCCTCCTCGAAGCGGGACTGGAACGAGTACGGGCCCTCGTAGGAACCGCTCGCCATGCGCATCGTGCCCTCGCCCTCCTGGAGAGAGCCGTTCCAGCGGGCGTTTGCGGTGCGTGTCGGCATGTCGGATCTCCCTTTGCGTTCGCTTAACGGGAAGCATCCCCGATGTTGGCGACAATGCGTCCTCGATGCCCACCCAGCACAAGCCGCCGGAGCGCTACGAGCCCATGCCCCCGTTGCTCGACATGCCGCGCTGGGTGTGGGGCAAGATGCCGCCTGTGGCCAAGGTCGGCGTGGTGCTGGCCTTCGTGGGTCTGATCGCCCTGGCTCTGATCATCGGCCCGGGCATCCGCGAGTCGAAGAGCGAGCGCGAGAAGGCCGAGCAGCAGGAGCGCCTGCGCGCCCGCCAGGCGCGCGAGGCGCGCATCCAGCGCGAGCAGCGGCCCCGCTTCGCTCGCGGCCCAGCAGCCACCTCGGGAGTGCCGGCGCGGCGCAGGCTGGTGGACGCGGCGAGCGCGTCGGTGCTCGCGGACGCTCGCCGCCGCGTCGAGGCCGGCGCGATGGACGGGCCGATCGAGGGCGTGGACTGCGAGCCATTCCCGCGCAACGTGGAGGGGATCGGCGCCGAGGACAGCACGAGCCAGCGCTACGGCCGCTACTCCTGCATCGCGGTCACAGCCAGGTTCGAGAAGAGCGAGAGCACCACCGGCGGTCTGGTCGGCCACGCCTACCGCGTACGGATCGACTTCGACAGCGGGCGCTACGCGTTCTGCAGGATCGCGGGCCGCCCCGCCGAGGGCCAGCTGAAGAGGCGCCTCGGCCCGACCGTGCCGGCCGTGTGTGGCGGCGGGCCTTGAGCGAGGACCCGCTCGCCCTGTTCGGGCGCTGGTTCGAGGAGGCACGCGAGAAGGGCGCGTTCGAGCCCCAGGCGGTTGCGCTCGCAACAGCGACCCCCGACGGTGAGCCCTCGGCGCGCATGGTCCTGATGAAGGGCTTCGACGAGCGCGGGATCACCTTCTTCACGAACTACGCCAGTCGCAAGGGCGTCGAGCTCGAGGCCAACCCCCTCGCCGCGCTCCTCTTCCACTGGCCCGAGCTGGGCCGTCAGGTTCGAATCGAGGGACCGGTCTCGCGCGTGGAGCGAGCCGAGACGGAGGCGTACGCGCGCACCCGCGAGCGCGCCAGCCAGTTGAGCGCGCTGGCGTCGCCCCAGAGTCGCCCGGTCCCTGATCGCGCCTGGCTCGAGCGGCGCGTGGAGGAGCTCGACCGCGAGCACGCCGGAGCCGAGCTGCCGGTGTCCGACGACTGGGGCGGATACCGGCTCGAGCCGCGCGCCTGGGAGTTCTGGGAGCACCGCCCCAACCGGCTCCACGACCGCGTTCGATACGAGTTCAGCGACGGCGACTGGCACGCCGAGCGGCTCGGCCCCTAGAGCACAGCCTCCAGCTCCACCATCTCCTTCAGCCGCTCGAGCTGCCGCGCGATCCCCCTTCGAATGCTGCGCCGCACGAGCGGCCCCGCCACGGCGAACACGAAGCGGGCGAGCGCGTCCTCCGGTCCGGTCGCGACCGTCTGGCGCACGCGCGTGCCGCCCACGTCGGGAGACAGCTCCAACGTGCCCACGAACCGAAACGGGCCGGACACCGACCGCACCACCTGTCGCCGCGGCGGCGTGCGCTCGGCGATCTCGTACACGGCGGTCCCCGAGTGCGGGCCGTAGGCGTAGGCGCTTGTGAAGCGGTCGCCGTCGGCGGACACGTCGGTCACGCCCTCCTGCCACTCGTGCCAATGACGCGGATCGGACGCCCACTCCCAGACCGCAGCCGGGGGCCGGTCGACGACGATCTCGGCGCTCGCCCTCACCCGTCCGGGAAGGGCTGAATCGGGATGCCATGGTCGTGCTCGCGCATGCCGAGCTCGTACGCGGCGCCGCCTGGCACCACGAGCTCCGACGCCGCGCCCCCACCGCGGCTCACGCTCAGCCGCATGTCCGCGATCGAGCAGTTCACCGTGTGGTGCTCCGAGCCGTCGGGATCCGCGTAGACCCAGCCGACGAAACGCTCCGGCGGCGCCGACACGCTGCCACGGACCTGCACCCCGCTCCCGGAGAGCACGAACGTGCAGTGCCCCGGCGCCTCGGTGACCTTCGCGCGACGCAGCGCGTAGCGGTCGCCGGCGATGCTCAGCGCGCCGTTGCCGACCCAGGGCGTGGTGGCCGGCCCGAGCTTCACCCGGCCGATCGCCGCGTCGAGCCAGTCGCCGTCCGGGGTGATGCCGTGCAGCCAGATCCAGCGCTCGGCGTGCTGCGCGCCCCAGTTGTGTCCCGCCATGCCACGCCAGCCGTCCACCGGGATCTCTCGCCCCTCGCACTGACAGGCGACCGGAGAAACGCGCCGCCGGCGCCGGCGAGAGCAGCTTCGTGCGCGGCAGCCGCGCGCGGTACATCCAGGCGCGCGGCAGATGGAGGAGCGGCTCCTCGGCGCCCTCGAGCGTCAGCTCCCAGGCGAACCCGTCGCCGATCCGGCCGCTCGCCCCGTCCGCGCCAACGCGGGCCTCCCCCACTCTCAGCCAGTCAGCGCCGCCGCTGGCCGGATCCGGCGCCGTGAGCTTCGCGGCGCTGCGGCCCGCTCGGCTCGAAGAGCGTGAACCAGAGCGAGCCCTTCGGCGGCTCGCCGGGCCGCTTGTGCACCGTGTACCGGATCCAGGCCCCGAGCGGCTCCGAGGGATGGCAGAGCTTCAGGTAGAAGCTCTCGTAGTGGCCCGCTTTGGCCGGCACGGCTGGAAAGCGAGCCTCGGTGGGATCTACGGGCGCCACGCGCGCAGCAGCGTAACCTGCCCGCATGGCAGACGAACCAGTCCTAGTGATCACCGGCGCCAGCACCGGCATTGGCGCCGCCACCGCACACCGCGCGGTCGAGTTCGGCCACCGCGTCGTGCTCGCCGCTCGCTCGGAGGACAAGCTCCAGGCGCTCGCCGAGGAGCTCGGCGGCGACGAGAAGGCGATCGCCGTCCGCTGCGACGTGGCGAGCTGGGACGACCAGCAGGCGCTCGTCCAGGCGGCCCTCGAGCGCTTCGGCCGCATGGACTCCTACTTCGCGAACGCCGGCTTCGGCGCCGCGCGCGGCTTCCTCGAGGAGTCGGTGGAGCACTGGAAGTCGATGATCGACACGAACGTGCTTGGCGTGGCGCTCTCGATCCGCGCCTCGCTCGGCCACTTCCGCGAGCAGAACAGCGGCCACTTCGTCATCACCAGCTCCGTCGCCGGCCGGCGCACGCTGCCCGGCTCGCTCTACTCGGCCAGCAAGCACGCGGTGACCGCCATGGGCGAGGCGCTGCGCGCGGAGGTCGCGGACACCGCCATCAAGATGACCCTGATCGAGCCCGGCGTGGTCGACACGCCGTTCTTCGACAACCGCCCGAGCGGCGCCCTCGAGCCCGACGACATCGCGCGGGCCGTGATGTTCGCGCTCACACAGCCGCCGCACGTGGACGTGAACGAGATTCTGATCCGACCCATCCACCAGCCCACGTAGCGGTCGCGGTAGCTGGCGTCACTTAATCCGGCATAGGCGGATCAACTGACGGCAGAACCGGTGCGGTCTGGCGCGGGCCGTAAGCTCGCCGTGTTGTGAGCAGCGAACCGCCTCAGGTCTACGCACACCTCGACATGGATGCCTTTTACGTGAGCGTGGAGCTGCAGCGGCGGCCGGAGCTGCGCGGGCTACCGGTGGTCGTGGCGGGTAGTGGGCCGCGCGCGGTTGTCACGACCGCCAGCTACGAGGCGCGCAGGTTCGGCGTCTTCTCCGCCACGCCGGCCGAGCGCGCGCGGCGGCTGTGTCCCGACGCGATCTTCGTTACCCCCGACTTCGAGCACTACCGCGCACGCTCGCGCGACGTCATGGCGGTCCTTCGCAGCCATGTCGAGCGGGTGGAGGTGGTGGGGCTCGACGAGGCCTACCTCGACCTCACCGGGCTCGACCGCCATCGCTCGGCCGCCCGCCGCGTGAAGGACGCCGTGCGCACCGAGACGGGGCTTACCTGCTCGGTCGGGCTCGGGCCGAACAAGCTGGTGGCGAAAGTGGCCTCGGACGCCGAGAAGCCGGACGGGTTCGTGGAGCTGACGGCCGAGGAGGCGCGAATCCGCTTCGCGGAGGCCTCGCCAGGCCTCGTTCCTGGCATCGGGCCGAAGACGGTCGCCCGCCTCGGGCAGCTCGGCATCGCCACGCTCGGCCGGCTCGGCACCACCTCGAACGCCCAGCTCTCGGAGTGGTTCGGAGCCCGCCTCGGCCCACATCTCGGAGCGCTCGCCCGCTTCGAGGACGAGCGCCTGATCGAGACCGTGCGGGTGGCAAAGTCGGAATCGCGCGAGACCACCTTCGACAGCGATCTGAATGGCCTGCCCCAGCTCGAGCCCGTGCTCGAGCGGCTCACATCCGAGCTCTGCGAGACGCTCGCCCGCGAGGAGCGGCGCGGTCGCACGATCGGGATCAAGGTGCGCTTCAACGACTTCACGACCGTCACCCGCGCCCGCAGCCTCGATGCGGCGGTGAACGACACGGACGCCGTCGGCACGGTCGCCCTCGAGCTCCTCAGACGGCTCGATCCGGCCCGCCCGGTGCGGCTCCTCGGCGTGCGGGTGGCGGGGCTCGACGAGGAGTCGGCGCAGGCAGTGGCCGACGATCAGCTCAGCCTGTCGCTCTGATCTAGTCTTGAGGCATGTCCTCCGATCGCCTGACGGGACTCGACGCGTCGTTCCTCCATCTGGAGGACGGCGTCGCCCACATGCACGTGGCCGGCGTGATGATCTTCGAGGGGTCTCCCCCGCCCTATGACGACCTGCTCGAGGCCATCGAGCGGCGTCTCGGACTGGTCCCTCGCTACCGCCAGCGGCTCGCGTTCGTGCCGCTCGGCCAGGGCCGCCCGAAGTGGGTCGACGACCCCCACCTGAACCTCCGCTACCACGTGCGCTCGACCGCGCTGCCGGGTCCCGGATCCGAGCAGCAGCTGAGGGACCTTGCCGGCCGGGTGTTCGCCCAGCAGCTCGACCGCGACAAGCCGCTCTGGGAGATCTGGCTCGTGGAGGGCCTCGAGGGCGATCGCTTCGCGATGCTGTCGAAGACCCACCACGCGCTCGTGGACGGCATCTCCGGCGTGGACATCATGTCGGTGCTCTTCGACACCTCCCCTGACCCCGCCGCGCCCACCGACACCGGCGAGCGCTGGCTGCCGCGCCCTCTCCCCTCCCCCGTGGAGCTCCTCGGCGAGGCCCTGATGGAGCGCGCCACCATTCCTGGCGAGCTCGCGCGCTCGGTCCGTTCGGTGTTCCGCGGCCCGCGCCGCGTGGCCGAGGGCCTGCGCGACGCCGCGGTGGGCGTCGGCGCGATGGCATGGGCCGGACTGAACCCCGCGCCCGCCTCGCCCTACAACAAGTCGATCGGCCCGCACCGCCGCTACACCTGGGTGCGCGCGAACCTCGCCGACATCAAGGCGATCAAGAACGAGCTCGGCGGCACCGTGAACGACGTCGTGCTCGCCACCGTGGCCGGCGCGCTCGGCAAGCACCTGCGCCGCCGCGGCCATAACACCGATGGCCTCGAGCTGAAGGCGATGGTGCCGGTGAGCGTGCGCGCTGACGTGGAGAGCGGCGCCCTTGGCAACCGCGTGGCGGCGATGATGGCGCCGCTCCCGGTCTGGTGCCAGGACGCGGTGGCCCGCCTCAACATCGTCCATGAGGAGCTGAAGGGCCTCAAGTCCGGCGGCCAGGCGGTTGGCGCCCAGGTGCTCACTGAGCTGTCCGGCTTCGCGCCCGCCACCGTGATGGGCCAGGCCTCGCGCGTGATGGCACGCCAGCGCTTCTTCAATGTGGTCGTGACGAACGTGCCTGGCCCACAGCAGCCGCTGTTCCTTGCAGGGCGGCGCATGATCGACCCCTTCCCGATGGTCCCGCTGGCCAAGAACCAGGGCCTCGGCATCGCGCTGCTGTCCTATGCCGGCCGGATCAACTTCGGCCTCGTCGGCGACTTCGACGTGATGTGGGACCTCGACGACTTCGCAACCGACGTGGAGGAGTCGCTCGCCGAGCTGGCCACCGAGGCGGGCGTCGAGCTGACCGTGGAGGCCAACCCCGCCCAGGCGGTGCGTGCGTGAGGGACAGGCTCGCGGAATGCGCGCGCGACCTGGGTATCGAGGTGAAGGTGCAGCGGCTGGAGGCGTCCACACGCACGGTCGCCGACGCCGCCACCGCTGTCGGTTGCCAGGAGGCTGAGATCGCGAAATCGATCGTGTTCGTCGCGGACGGCGATCCGATCGTGTGCGTGGCCTCCGGGAAGCACCGCATCAACATCGAGAAGGTGGCCGACGCGCTCGACGTGGCCGAGGTCCGTCAAGCCCAGGCGGACGAGGTTCGCGCCGCCACCGGCTACGCGATCGGCGGCGTGCCGCCCTTCGGGCACGATCTCCCCGTCCTGTTCGACGTGGCGCTCCTCAACCACAAGCGCGTCTGGGCGGCGGCCGGCGACCCTCACAGCCTCTTCTGCGTGGACCCGAAGAAGCTGGCCAGCTGCGTGAGGGCCCGGATCGTCGATCTCGGCGAGTAGCAGCGGCTAGGGCTCTGCGCGCAGCTGCGGGAACTTCGTCGAGAAGCCTGGATACGGACCCTGCTCGGAACAGCCGGGTCGCGCCACGTCCCGTCCCTCGGTGCGGAACACGAACTGGCTGATCAGCGGCTGGAGCTCCGGCGGGTCCGCGCTCTCCGGCGGCGCCACGCTGCCGTTCGCACAGCCGCGCGCGTCGTAGACCGGCAAGCCGCTCGCGAGCTGGTCGAGTGTGCCCGGCGCGGGGTACGCGTTGGCCCTGCTGTTCCCCAACGGGCGCGGGTAGAAGCTCAGCGACTCGGGGCCGAGCAAGGACGCCACGCGCAGGTATTGCACGTCGTTCTTGGCCCTCGGCAGGCTGCCGAACTGACCCCCCGTGTCGCGCCCGAGCGTGGAGGCCGTCAGGTTCGCCATAAAGGACGTGATCTCGCGGCGGTTGGCGCCCAGGTGCTGGACCATCGGGTTGAAGTTGCGGAGCCAGGGCTGGAACTGCTCGAGAAACGGCGGCAGCTCGCGCAGCGTCCGCTCGAGCGCCGGCACGCCCCGCTTGGAGGAGTCGATCACCGGGCCGAGGCGCTCGAAGAATCCTCTGTACTCCGGGGCGAGCCGCCTGAAGGCGTCGAACGTGCCCGCCATCTCGGTCGCGGCCGGCTGGAGCTCCCTGAAGACCGGCTCGGCGATCTCGGCGAACCTGGTGAGCCGCGGCAGGGTCAGCCGGCTTTCGCGCTCGAAGCGGGGAAACTCCTTCCAGATCGCCGCAAACTCGCGGTTGCGCTGGGCCGTGACAGCCCAGAGCCGATCCGACTGCACGATCAGGTTCCGAAGCTGCCCGTCGCGCTCGCTGATCGCGTCGAAGAACTCGCCGGTTGCCGAGAACGTCTGGCTCACCGCCTCGGACTGCGCGTTCAGCTCGCGCAGGATGTCCTCTGACGCGGACACGAACTCGGGCAGGTTCCCGAACAGCGCGTTGATGTCCGCCCCGCGGCCCTGCACCGCCGCGGCCTGGGACTGCATCCAGGTCCGGAACGCCGCGCGCGTCTCGGCGTCGAAGGAGCGGAAGATCTCGTCGAGCTCGACTGTCGGGGCCACCGCCGAGCGCGGCAGGGTGCCGTCGTCCGGCAGCATCCCACTCGATTCGTTGCCCGGCGTCAGGTCCACGAACGTCTCGCCGAGCAGCGTCTTCGTTCGCAGCATCGCGCGCGCGTCGCGCGGCACGGGTGCGTAGCGCGCCCGCAGCTCGATCGTCGCGTCGGTGCGGTTGCCCTCCCCGCCCTTCAGTATCACGACCTTCCCGACGGGAACCCCGGCTATGCGGACGTCCGCCTGCTCGGCGAGCTGGGTCGCCTCCGGGAACTGGACGTGGAACCGATACCCCTTCGGCTGGAGCGGAGTGGTCCCTCCGAACGCGAGCCAGAGGTAGAGCAGCACCCCGAAGCACGAGAGCACGAAGGCAACCATCGAGGCGATCTGCCAGAGCTTTGGAGCCTGCTTGATCATCCGCCGCCCCCCTTTACACAGACCTCAGACAGCCGTGGCGCGTTGAACAGCCGGACGACGGTCGTGAGCGTCGGGTTGAGGGTCCCGTTGCGCTCGAAGAGGTCGAGCAACTTGAGCGACTCGCAGCTCGTGAGCACGATCCCGCGCCGCATCGGGCCGATGCCGTCCTGCGCGGAGAGCGTCGAGTTGGTGTTGTGTCCGGCCCAGGGCACGTAGAAGAGGTAGCCCTCCTTGCCGATCCCCTTCCCGGGCGGGTCGTAGGCCATCTCGTCGAAGACCGCGTTCAGCAGCTTCCAGAACCGAGTGAGCGAGGGGGTAGCGCCAGACAGGTCCCGGGCCGGCGCGACGAGCTCGTGGGCGATCGGCTTCGCCTCGCGCGTGAACGGCCGCAGCTGATCGCGGATCGGCGCCTGCGTGTCGCGGAAGAGCGGCCTCAGCTGACGCAGGGTCGGCCCCAGTGCGCGCGCCGTGGGGCGCAGGTCGGCGAAGGTCGTGGTCATCGTGTCCCCGAGCACGCGGATGCGCTCGAGGGCCCGGTTGCTCGACTGGAGGGCTCCCGGCAGCAGCTCGATGGTCGAGGCCAGGTTGTCGTTCTGGTTCGCGAAGCGGCGGAAGACCGCTGCGCTGCCGCCGACGAAGCGGGCGAGCTCACGGTCGTGCTTGCCCAGCTCGCTCATGATGGCCGAGAAGTTCGCCATAACGCGTCGCAGGCTCACCCGACGGCGGGCCACGAGCCGCGATGCCTTGGCAACGTCTCGTGACAGTGGCTGGAAGCGGCGCAGCGTGTTCGCGAAGTCCCGCCCGCCGCCGTCGCGGAGCGCATCCCCCGCGTCCCCCACGAGCAGTTTCAGGTAGGAGCGCGTGTCGCCGTCCATCGTGGCGAGGAAGTCGGCGAAGTTCACGTCGCTCTGAGCCGAGTCGATCTGGATCCGCGCGCCGCTCTTGAGCTTCGGCCCCGCGGACGGCGTACCGGGGTCGAGCTCCATGATCATGTCCTTCACGCCGGTCTTCGGGCGCAGCAGGGCGCTTGCGTCGGGGTACACCCGCGCGAAGCGCTCCTGGATGTTGAGCGTGACGACCGCCTTCCCGTCCTCCAGCTCGACGCCCGCGATGTCGCCGACCCTGACGCCGGACACGTTCACCGCCTGGCCCTGGCCCGGTAGCACCCCCTGGGCGGTGTCGAGCTCGACCTGGAGCTTGAACAGCGACTCGCCGATCACCGGAATCCACCCAGGCCAGTTCAGCCGCTGGTTGGAGACGATGTAGCCGCCGACCGCCGACGCTCCCAGCACGAGCAGGACGAACACGACGGCGGCCGTGGCGTTGTAGCGCAGGGCCTTTCGCAGGATCATCTTCATGGCCGCGGCTCCGCGGAGATCGGTGGCATCGGGGAGGCTGGCGCGTTGGGCTTCGACCCGTCCGCGGGCCCGAACGACGCGGGTCCGTTTACGTCAGGGACCGGGTTGCGGTGGCAGGGCACGTCGCGCGTGAGCGGCGGGGGGTTGCCGGGGAACGCCGGCCGCGTGCGGAGGGGCGGCGTGGTGACCTTGCCGAAGAACGGCGCATTCGTGTAGTTCGTCTTGCCGGACTGGATCGTCTGCGCCCCGCCCGGCGCCGCCAGGCGCAGGAACGTGCCGTTGCCGTCGAAGCTCTGCCCCTCGCCGGCCTGGCCGACCATCGCGTACCAGAACTCCTTGAAGTTCTCCGTCCCGGCGGACAGCGGGCCGTCGTCAACCCGCACGTCCGCGGTGGGCAGCAGCACGTCTATGGAGCAACGGTTGAAGAGATGGACCTGCGGCAGGAAGGTCAACTGCTTGTGTCCGAGCCCCGCGAGATGTTCGGTGGCGGGGCCGAGCTCGTCGAGCAGCCCGCCCAGCTCCGCCGGCCCGAAGAGCTTCTCGGCCTGGGCGAGCCATGGCATGGCCGCCGCGATCGTGGCCGGCGTCTCCTCCACGCCGGGGATCAGCTCGCGGGCGAACGCGCTGCTGGGCGGGAGTGCCCGCTCGAGGCTGGCAAAGCCGAGCCGCGCGTTCGCCGCGGTCGGGCCGAGCAGCCGGACGGTCTCGGTGAGCTCCGGCGCTCTCGATGCCATCGCGGCCATCGTCGTGTTGAAGTCGCTCACGAGGTCGCGAAGGGCCCCTTCGTGCGTGCCGAGGCCCTTGCTCGTGCGCGCGATGCCCTTGATCAGCCGGGACATGTCGTGCGGCGACTCGCCGAGCAGCGCATCGTTCACGATCGCCGAGTCGCGTAGCGCGCCGACGCTCGTGTCGAGCGCCTTGTTCAGCGCCTGAGTGCCCGTCAGGCCGCGCACGTCGGGATCCTGGTCGGCGTCGTCCTCCGGGGTCGGCTTCGAGTTGAACGCTGTGCCGAGGCCACGGAGCGTCTGCTGGAGCGACTTCCGCGTGTCCGACTGGAGCGCGGTCAGGACCTGATCGAGCTGAACCGGCCGCGACGTCTGGCTCGCGGGGATGATCCCGCCGTCCGCGATCTCCTTGGCGTCGGGCGAGCCGGGCTGGAGGTCGAGGTAGAAGTTCCCCTCCAGGAACATGCGCGGGCGGATCTTGATCGTCGCGTCGCCGTGGATCGGCCGCCCGTTGTCCTTGATCTCCATGGTCACGACCGAGAGGTGCGTGTTCTTGTAGCGGCCCACCTCGACGACCTTGCCCACGTCCACCCCGGCGATCCGCACGGGCGTGCGCGGCAGCACGAGGTTCGAGTCCTGGAACACCGCCTGGACCCGGTAGCCGCGCGAGAACGGCAGATCCTTCGTGAACGCGAAGTAGCAGAAGATCGCGACCACCACGAGTGCGATCACGCCCGCGCGGAAGGGGTCCATGCCGGTGGGCACCCGCCTCACCGCAAGCCGCCTCTCCGAGTCGGCTCGTTGGCGGTTCCCTGGTCGCCCGGCAGGTTCCCGACCGCTTGGCGGTTGCGCAGGCGGTTCCGCTTGTAGTTCTCGTTGCCGGCCTCGCACTCGCGCACCTGGCCGGGAGCGGCGGTGTTCGGATACGGGTTCGAGTGCAGGAAGCTGTCGTCGGTGAGCGAGATCTGCGTCTGCGTGGAACCCTCGGGCGGCGCCGGCCCGTTCGACGGCGTGGCGGCGGGGCCGGCCTCGCTCCCGGGCGGCACCGGAAGCGCCAGCGGATAGAAGCGCAGCATCGTGCCCACCACGTCGCTCTCCGACAGCAGGCTCGCTCCGTTCCTGAACAGCAGCGCGAAGTAGTTGCAGGTTGTCTGCGCCGGGGTGATGTGGTCCACCAGCGGCTGCGCCAGCGTGACCGTGCGCGTCAGTCGGTCTAGGCCGCGCGGCACGCGGTCGTCGTCCCCGAGCTCCTCGAACGTCTCGATCGTGCGCGTGAGGCGGCGGTTCAGGCCGGGCGAGCGCCGCAGCGCGGGCGTGCCGGTCCGGAACGCCACGGCGAGGTCCGGCGCGGCTGCCGCCAGCGACGCGAACGCCGGTCGCCAGCGCCTGAACAGCTCCTCACCCTCGCGCAGGAACGGTCGCTGGGCGGGCAGCTCGCGGATCGCGGCGTCAAGCGCGGGCGGCCCTCCGGAGATGGTGGCCTTCAGTGGCTCCTTGACCGATTCCCACGCCTTGAAGGTCGTATCGAGCCCGACCCACAGCGACGCCTGGGCGCCTGCCACCGGCGCCGCCTCAGACGCCGCCTGCTCGAGTGCTGGGAAGAACTCGTCGAAGTGCGTGCGCTCGGAGGCGATGTTGCGCATGGCGGGCTCCAGCTCGCGCATGAGCGAGTCGAGCCCGGCGAAGGTGCGGTTGAGCGCCTCGCCGCGCCCCGCGAACGCCACGCCGTACTCGGCCAGGTTGTTGCGCGACCCAACCCGGGTGCGGTCGTCGAAGGTGTTGAAGAAGTCGTCGATCTCGACCGGCCTCAGCGGCGAGGTGCGCTCCAGCGGGATCGTGGCGTTCTCGGGGTAGCCGCGCTGCGAGCGGCCGGCCGTGATCTCCACGTACTTCAGCCCGAGCGCCGAGCGCGGCCGGATCAGCAGCGTGGAGTCCACGGGCAGCGGCTCGAGGGCCGGTTCCAGCTCCAGCGTCAGCTTGGCCGCGGCCGAGCCGTCCTCGTTCGAGACCGAGGAGATCTTGCTCACCACGCCCACGCGTGTCCCGCCGAGGCGCACCTCGTTGCCGCGCACGAGGCCGGCTGCGTTGGGCACCTCCGCGTCGAGCGAGTAGGTCGGGACGAACGGCAGGCCGTCGTTCGCGTTGTAGGAGAGGAAGACGGCCACGATTGTGGCGAGCACGGTGACCGCGCCCACGAGCACTGGACTGCTCGACAGCGTGCCGGTGCGGCGGCCCCGGGGGTTCACCGTCCCTCGTCTTCCTGGCCGAGAAGGTAGTCCAGCATGGCGTCGGTGTCATGAACTTGCGCAGACGCGGCGGCGCTGCTGCCGGAAGAGTCGAAGTCGGACTCGCACCCGCCCACCGCCACGCCGCCTCTGACGCAGGCGCTGAGGTTGAGGCCGGAGCGGACGTAGTGACCGACGGCGTCCTCCCCATTCACGGAGTTCGTGTAGAAGAAGATGAACCGCATCAGCTCCTCGACGCCGCCGGAGCCGTCGAAGCTGGTGGACAGTGCCGAGAGGTCCCCGGCCACCGGCCGCAGCGGCTCAGACAGCTCGTGGAGGTCGCGGATCAACGGGCGGATCGCGGGGAAGACGCTGCGGCCGCGCTCGGCGAAGTCGCCGAGGCTCACGAGGGCCGGCTTCGCGGCGTCCCCGAACGGGCCGAGCCGGGCGACCGCTTCGTTGATCGCCGGCGCCTTCGCCTCCAGGCTGTTCAGCGCCGGCGTCATCTGCTCCGCGAAACCGGTGAGGCGGTCGGCGGTGGGACGCAGCTCGCGCAGGAAGGCCGGGAGCTTCGCGAAGTTGCGCTCGATGTCAGCGCCCCGCTCGGCCGCCGCCTCCGCGGTGGCGCCCGCGTGGTCGATGAACCCTGCGGTCTGCTTGCGCCGCGCCGCCCAGGGCTTCAGAACGGCGTCGGACTCGTCCACGAGCCGCGCCAGCAGCCGGTCCTGCTGGGCGAGGATGGCCACCACCCGGTCGAACTCCTTCAGCGCGGGGTTCGCCCGCCTCACCGCGGCCCGCAGGCGCTCTCCGTTGCCCGCGAGCCCGGCCCCGAGCTCGTTGATGATCAGTCGCCACCCCTCGCGCTGCGGGAGCCTGTAGATGTTGTTGATGAGATCTACCGCGACCGGCGTGGTGTTGTTGTCCACGGGAAGGAGGTGCTGCCCCTCCCCCGCGCCCGAGTCGATCTCCGGAAGCGGCTTCGCGAGCGGTGTCCCCTCCTTGTGCGGCTGGGTCGGCTCGCACTCCACGTACTGCTCGCCGATCAGCGACTGAAGGCGGATCTGGCAGTGCGCGTCGCGGCGGAAGGGCTGGAAGGCCGGATCGTCGATGAGCAGCACAACCGCGGCCCTGTTGTCCCGCGTGAGGTCGACGTCGTCGATCTTGCCGACCTTCACGCCCGCCACCTTCACGTCCTCGCCGGGGATTACGAAGCTGGCGTTGTCGAAGACCGCCCGCACCCGGTAGCTGTCGCCGTCGTCCCCACTCGCCGCGATGAGGGTGCCGAGCAGCACGCCGATCACCGCCGCCGTGAGCGTTGCGCGCAGCAGCTTCACGGGGTCGCTCCGGGCGTCTGAGACGGATCGCAATCCGGGTTGGCGAGCTCCCCGGAGTCCACGAACGGGGCCGAACCGTCGGATGGGGTTCGGCCTGCGGCTCCGGGGCAGCGCCGCAGGTTGCCGGTGCTCAGGTAGGGGCTGCTGCCGCGGGCGGCGGGGGCCTTCGGATCAAGGTGGCCGCCATCGCTGTCGTCGACGAAGTTGAACGCGTCGAATACGGGCATCGCACGCGCGTAGTGGCCGTTCGCGTCGTACGTGGCCATCGCGCCGCCGAAACTCCTCAGCCAGGCCGCGAGGTCGGGAACGTACGGCCTCGCGAAGGAGAACATCGGGAGGGAGTCCTTCAGCGCCTGGCGTGAGCTCCCCAGGGAGCGGTGCGTGAGCCTCGCGAGCGGAGGCAGGTCGGTCATCGCGTCGCGGAGGTCGTTGCCGGCCCCGGGGCGTCCGAACAGCAGCTTCAGCTGGCGGAACGTCGGCACTGAGCGCTCGGTGAACGGTCGCAGCCGGCGGAAGAACGGCGCCAGCTTCGGCGCAACGGGGCGGGTGGCCACGAGGAGGCGCTCCACGTCGTCGAGTCCCGGACGCAGCGCCGCGAACGTCTCGCTCCCCTGGTGCAGGGCCGGCGGCAGCTCGGTCAGCGCCTGCGACAGCGCCTCGGTGTCGGCCGCGATCGCCCCCTGCGTCTCCCCCGCGTTGCCCACGAGGTCGGTGAGCTCGCTGCGGCGGTCGGCGAGGGCGCCCATCGCGTTCGAGGTCTCGAGCAGGAACTCCTCGAAGGTCCGGCTGTCCCGGTTCAGCTCCTTGACGAGATGTGTGGCGGCCACCAGCGACGGTGCGAAGTAGTGCGCCGAGCGGTTCGCCTGCTGCTCCTTGCCGCTGTACCAGTCCGCGAAGCCGTTGATCACTCCCTGAAGGCCGCGGCGCGTGGGCGGGTCAAGGGCGTTGAACAACTGGTCCAGCTCGACGATCGACGTCGTGTTGTCCGACTCGAGCACGGCGCCGTTGTCGAGCGCCGGGCGGAAGTTCGGGCCCGGGTGGATGTCGACGTAGCGATTGGCGATCCCGATCAGCGACTGGGCGCGGATCGTGGCCGTGGTGCCGCGGTGGAGCGGCGCGAACTCGTCCTTGACCGAGACCTCCACCTCCGCGCGGCTATCCGAGGTCAGCTCGATGCCGGTCACGCTCCCGGCCGGCGAGCCCCCGATTCGCACCACGTCGCCCTTGACGAGCTGGCCGGCGTTCTCGAAAACGAACCGGTAGCTGTGCCCGTCGTCCCGCCCGACGAACAGGAACATCACGAGCGCTAGCGCGAGCAGCAGCGCAGCGAGCGCTGGCACGCGTCCCCCAACGGCGGTCTCGTTTCTCGGCTCTCCCACTGTGTCTCCCGAGGGCGCGCCACCCGCTGGCAGGACCCCGGGCGGCGTATCGTATACGGCTACGTTTCCGAAAGCGAGCGGCACCCGAATGCCGCTCAGAAACAAGGAACACCCGCGTTTGCATTTGTCGACGAGCTTCGCTAGCGTGCAGCGCTCGAACGGCGGGAGGCGCCGTTACGTCAGCAGTTCCAGGACCCGGAGGAGATCCAGATGCGCAAGCTCGCAGTCCCGTTGACCGCCCTGGCGATGGGCGCGGTTCTCGTCGCGCCGTCCGTGGCGCAGGCTCCGGTGACCGAGGTCACCGTTGACGCCCACGTGACGCCGAACAAGGCGGGCACCAAGAAGCACCCGCAGGGTGTGAAGCTCTCGGGCAAGATCCGCTGGGAGAGCGAGGCGGGCATCGAGCCGCCGATCGTGACCGCCTTCAACATCCTGATCTCGAAGGGTGGGGTCTTCAACGGGGGCAAGTACCCCAAGTGCGCGCAGAGCCTGGTGAACCGCAAGGGTCCCGGCGCGTGCCCCAAGAAGTCGATCATGGGGTCGGCGAGGGGCTCCGCGTTCGCCGACGACGTGATCACGCATCCGACGGTCACGTTCGTGAACGGCGGCGCCAAGAACATCTGCTTCTACACGGTGCTCACGAACCCGGCTCGCGTTCGGACCTGCGTCCCGGGCAAGATCACGAAGCTGAGCGGGGACCCAAAGTGGGGCTACCGGCTGAAGATCACGGTGCCGGAGGTGCTCCAGGTGGTGGCCGGCGTGCCGATCGCGCTGCGCGACCTGCAGTGGACCGCGGGCGGGAAGCCCTGGGCGAAGGACTGGATCGCAACGACCAACTGCCCGAAGGGCAACAAGTGGCCGTTCGAGGTCGAGACCTTCTACCTCTACGAGGACGGCTCGAGGGCGTCGTCCAAGTACGCCGACTCGGTGGCCTGCCGCCGGTAGCTGCCGCTGCCGTTGGCGCCGGGGCGCGCAACCAGCACGGTGCGCGCTCCGGCGCGCGGGCTGATCGTGATCGAGCGGCGGCGCGTGCGCTCGAACCTGCCGGTCGGCTCGAGCGTGTAGCGCCGGAGCGCCGCGCGCAGCACCAGCTTCATCTCGAGCATGGCGAAGCTTGCGCCGAGGCAGCGGCGCCGGCCGCCCCCGAACGGGATCCAGGTGTAGGTGCCGGGCGGCTCCTCGAGGAAGCGCTCGGGGCGGAACGCGAACGGGTCCGGGTAGATGTCGGGATCGTGGTGCACGAGCCAGGCGCTGGCGCCCAGCGCCACACCGGGCTCGTAGCGCCAACCGCCGATCTCCACCGGCTCCTTCACGAGCCTGGGCTCGGCCTGGGGCAGCACGGGCCGGCGGCGTAGCGTCTCCTGGATCGTGGCAGTGAGGTAGTCGTCGCTCTCGCCGTCGTCGATTTCGTCGTGGAGCCGCCGTAGCACCCGCGGCTCGCGCGCCAGCGCCTCGAACGCCCAGGCCAGTTCCGAGGCGGTCGTCTCGTGGCCCGCGAGCAGCGCCGTCATCAGCTCGTCCCGGATTTCCTCCCCCGACATCTCGGACCCGTCCTCGTGGCGGGCGTCGAGCAGCATCGACAGCACGTCCTCGGCGCGCTCGCCGGAGCGGCGGCGGTCGTCGATCTGGGCGTAGACCAGGCTGTCCACGGCGTCGCGTGCCCGAGTGAAGCGGGCGTACGGGCCGAAGCCGGCGAAGCTCCGCTGAAGGCGCGGGTCCACCGACGTGGGCGACGCGCCGAACTCGAGCACCTCGGTGAACCGCTCGCGTAGGGCATCGAGGCGCTCGCCGGCCTCCAGGCCGAAGACGGCGCGCAGGATGATCTCCAGCGTGAGTGCCTGGAAGCGGGGATGGAGCTCCACCGGAACTCCGGTCGGCCAGCCCCCCACCTCCCGCTCGGCGAGCTCCTCCATGAGCCCGGACAGCTTCTGCATCTTGTCGCCGTGGAAGGCGGGCAGCATCAGCTTCCGCTGCTCGAGGTGAGGCGCCTCGTCGAGCAGGATCACGGAGAAGCGCCCGACGATCGGTTCGAGGATCCGTGCGCCCTCGCCCGGATGCAGCACGTCTGGCGGGGCCGTGAACAGCTCGCGAAGCTGGTCGGGCTCGGAGATCATCACGAACGGCGGCTGACCCGGGAGCCGGATCGTGAAGCGCTTCCCGTAGCGCGCCCGGCAGCGCTCCATGAAGGCTGTCGGGCGATGCCACCACCCGATTCCCTGGAGCAGCGTGGGCATGCGCGGTCCGGGCGGAAGCATCATGAATGAATCACTCCTTAACACATGAACCTACAATTCAGACACGGACTTGTTTATCATACCCCCACGCCGTGTACCAATTCAGTCGAGCCATCTACCGGGAGCTGGCGTCCGATGTGGTCGAGGCGCCGGGCAGCGGCGCCAACCGGCGCGCGGTCCTGATCGCTTGCGAGGCCACCTGCGAGCGCCTGGCAAGGGACCGCGATTTCGCCAGGCCCACGCGGACGCTGTTCCGCGAGATCCGGCTCTACTTCCCGCTCGAGCGCCAGATGCGCGTCTACGACGTGATCCACCGGCACCTGGAGACCGCCGCTGAGTACGTCGGCCGGGCGCGCGCCGAGGGGCGCACGGTCGAGGGAGAAGTACCTCACTGCCGTGCCTCCACCCGTCGTGGAAAGCCCTGCCAGCGAGAGCCGCTCCCCGGTCTCTACCTCTGCCCGTCGCACCGCCACCTCGCGGAAGTTCCGCGGCGTACGGCCGCCTGAGCCGGCGGCTAGGGAATCTCCGAGCCGGCGAGCGCCGCGACCTTCCAGGAGCCGTCCTCCCGTCGCACCGGGATGACCTCCTCGGGAATCGCCTCGATATGGATCAGCGCGAGGCCGCGGTCGTCCCGTACGCGCGCGCCGGTCACCTCCACCCCGGCGATCCGATCGCGGTATTGCGGCGCCTGGTCCGCGAGGAGGGGAGCAAGGATGGCGCCGCAGCCCTTGCCCCGCCCCGATTGCGCCAGCGTCTCGATCAGCGCCTCTCGCGTGGCGCGCGCGAGCAGCGTGCAGACCTGCGCGCCGTGGCCCGCCGCCTTGGCGGCGTAGAAGTCCTTGACGACCGTCGCGATCGACGTCTCGTCCTCGCCGTCGGCCTCGGCCCCGTAGCTCCTGACGCTTTGCGCCGGGCTCTGGGGAGCGGATGCCTTCGTCTCGGATGCCTGCCCGCCGTCATCGCCCGCGCGCGAGGAGCCGGACTCATCCTCGCCTCCGCAGGCGGGCACGGCCAGGGCCAGCAGCGCCGCAGCGAGCAGCGCCGCCGGCCTCATCGGCGTACGCGAACGCTACGTGCCGCTCGGCTGCTGGCGACCCTCGCATCGCCCGCGTAGCGCGCGACCACGCGTGCCATGCGGGTGTCGGTGCAGCGGCCGCCCGTGCTGAGCGTCGTGCGCCACAGCCCGCGGCCGTTCGGCTTCGCGCTCCGCGAGACGCTCGCGCGGCCGCAGCGGACGGTCAGCCGCACGCGCCGCTCGGCCATGCGATTGATCCTTCCGCTGACGGTCACGCGGTTGGCCTGCCAGGTGGCCTTGCTCACCCTCAGCGCGGCCTTCCGCTTCTTCTTCGCGCAAGGCGTGCCCATACGCACGGCCTGGTCGGCACGCTTCCCATTGTGGCCGTCCAGCTCGGCGTCCGCGATCTGGCGCGTGGGCCGGCGGCAGATGTTCTGCACCGCGACCAGGATGCCCTTCTTCCCGCCGTTGAGGTTCAGCTCGAAGCGGCTGACCGGAGCGTCCGGGATCGTCGGGAACGTGCTGACCAGCTTGTTGCGGATCACGGTGGTCGTGGCGCGCAGGTCGAGCGCCACCTCCCCGCGCAGCGGGATCAAGAGTGTCGGCAGCGTTCGGATCGTTCTCCCCGTCTTCGGGTCGATGCGCACGTTCTTGACGAAGTGCACCGGCCCCTCGAGCGGCCTGTTCAGCACCGGCGTGTAAGCCACCGCCTGCCCGACGATCGAGCTCGGCGGGCAGTCGACGCGCTGGCCCGCCTCGAACTCGCAGAGGTCGTCCGACTGCGCGTTGAACGGATCGAGTGCAAGCGACAGCGGCAGCTTGACCATGGCGGAGCGCAGGTTGGCCTGGCCCGACCCCTGCGTCAACACCGCCCGCAGGCCGGGGTGCTTGCCGTCGGTCGTCTGCCCGCGGCCCGTGAGCCGCATGCGCAGCTTCGGCTTCAGTGGCAGCGACGCGCAGTCGGCCGCCTGGAAGCGGTCCGACGACACGTGGACCGTACCGTCGGTCGACGTGAGCGTGGCCTTGATCTGCTTTTCGGCGCACGAGGTCGGGTTGAGCATGAAGCCGGGCCTGTTGATGTCGACGTTGATCGAGCGGATCCGCAGCGGGATCCCCTCCAGGATGATCGGGATCGGATCCGAGACCACCGTCACGTGGGCGTCGGTCCGGTCGACCTCGATCGCCTGGCGCACGACGACCGTGCCGAGGTCGTACGGCCCGGCGATCGCGCGCACCACCGCTGACAGCCCGAACGGCGCGCCCTTATAGCCCTCGGTCAGGTAGACGGAGCCATTCTCCGGCGGTGTGAAGAACGGCTGGCTCCCCGCGCCCGCCCCCACGACCGAGGTGCCGACCTTCGACGCCTGGTCGCAGGTGCCGGCGTTCGCCTGGTCGTTCGGACACAGCGGAATGCCCCGCACGTTCGCGATCAGGCCTGTCGGCATCTCGAGCGTCAGGCCGCGCATGTACTGCTCGCCGTCGTCGCGGTTGATCCGCAGCACGAAGGGCGAGAACGCACCCGCCTTCGGGTTCGTGGTGCCGGCCGCCACGGCGGGCGCGAAGCCCGTGATCCCAGGGCAGTCGATGTTGAACGTGTCGCTCGGATGGGCGATCTTGGCCGGATCCGCGACCCGCGCCGCCGGGAACTCGGGATAGGCGGAGTACGGCGTGAGCGCGCGACTCCACGACCTTCAGCCCGCAGGTCGGCGGGTTCGCGAGTGGCGCCCGCGGCCCGGCCTTGAAGCGGAGCCTGAAGCTCGTGAACGGCAGCTGTGGGTTGTCGCTGAAGGTCGTCGTCAGGCGCCCCGTGACAGGGTCCGGGTCCACCTTGCCCGGCAGCTTCACGATGAAGCCCGGCCCCTTCGCGACTATGTAGATCGCGAGCAGCGAATTGAACGGGTTGTCGTTCTGCTTGGCGACGAACACCGAACCGTTCAAGGGGTCGTCGAGCAGCGGCGTGTCGATCTCCACCGATCCGATCTTCGACGCCTCCGGGCAGGTCGAGTCGGCGCGGCTGTCCAAGCCCACCTCCGCCGGCGAGCACGCCTTCAGGCCGTCGGCGGACGACGGGTTCACGGTCATCCCCTCCGGGAGCGTCACGACGGCCTTGTCCAGGTGCGCCGACGCGAGCCCGTCCGGGTTCTCGTTCTGTGGGATGCGCACTTCCACGTCGAGACCCGTCGGCGAGTCGGCCTGGCTCGAGGTTGGCTGGACCTTGATTGACGGGTCGAACGGAAGGTCCTCGCAGCCGGTCATGGCCGGACCGGTGTAGGAATCGCTGTCGGTGCTCCCGTTCCACGACCGGACGTGCACATCGGTCCGCAGGGGCCCAACCGAGCAGTCGGTCGGGTTCGTCAGGAACGGGACCCTCGGCGTCCCGGCGGGGTTCGTGCACGTCGGGTCGACGGTGTCGAAGCACGGGACCGCCTCGGTGTCCGGGTGGAGCCCGCGATCGGCGTCATTGCTGGGATCGGCGGGAACGCCCCAGAAGGTGACCCTCACACCGCCGAGGTCGATCGCCTGATTGATGCCCCGCGAGCTCACCGTGATCCCGTAGTCGCCGTCGCTGCGCAGCTCCGGCTCCATCGTCACGGTGGGGCCGACGGCGGTGTTGAAGGCGAACAGCGCCGGCAGGTCTGGCGGCGGCTCGATGTTGTAGACCGGAAGGCGAACGTGCCCGGCCCTCGAGCCGACGATGTCTACGAAGCCGACCTGCGTGCTGTCCGGGCATCCGAAGAGGGCGCGCGCCCCCGATGCGTTGATGAGCTGCTGGAACGGGCATCGCGGGACCGCGGTCGGGTCGCCCACGAAGCCGGGCGGCAGGTCGACCTGCACCTCGCGCGCCTGCTCGTCCGGCATCGGCTGGTCCTCGTGGTTGAGGCGCCGATTGAAGTCGAGCCGCGTGGTGAACGAGGCGGGATGCTCGCCGGCCCGGTCGGCCACGTCGCCGTTCTCGCGCAACATCGGCAGCTCCAGGCTGCCCGACAGGATCCCGAACCCGGCCGGGGTGCCGCTGACCGTGAACTCCCGGACCGTCGTGGCCGGCGCGCTCGCGCCTCCGCCGTCGACCGTCATCGTCACCGACTGCGGGCCCGATAAAACCGGCGCCACCTGGACGGTGATCTGCACGTCCTGCGCCTGACGGCTTAATATCGAATCAGTTGTGGAACAGGTCACCGTGGACGTTCCGGTGCCCGAGCAGGTCCAGGCCACCGGATTAGAGCCACCGCCATGAACCACTCCGCCCTCCGCGTCCGTGGCCGTCACCCCGGCGGGGAGGGTCGTGGTGACCGTGACCGCGCTGCTCGAGGCATCGCCCCGGTTCTTGATCTCGCCATAGAAGAATCCGGCGCCACCCGGAGGCAGGTGAGCCGGCGCCCACGCCGCCTCGATGTCCCAGACCGGCGCAGCCGCGGCCGAGGCAGGCGCCACCACGAAGGTCGCGATGACAGCGGCCAACAGGACGCGACGTGTCAGCTTCCCGCCCATCTCAGCTCCTCCCCCCCGCGCGTCGCAGGCGCAGCGTCATGGCTCTGGGCTCACGCACGCCGGCGAACCGAACCGACACCGACACGCCCAGCTTCCCCTTGCGGGTGAGCTGGCGGCGCGATGCCTTCGAGAGCTGTAGCGGCACGCCCACGGTGCCGGCCTTCGTCGCGCGCTTCGAACTCCTGTCAACGACACGGTTGCGCTTGCCCATCATCGCCCTGGCGGTGAGCGAGAGCCTGCCTGCGCGGTTGACCCGCACCGGCAGCATCACCCTGCCGCCACGAGCAAGCTTCGCCAACTGAGCCCTCGACAGGCGTCGTATGACAAAGCTCGGGCGCTCCCCGGGCTCGAGATTCCCGAAGCCGCCGAAGACGTCGCTGAACGGATCCATCAGCGCGGGAGGGCCCGCCGGCGTGCCCTGGCACTCATCGCCCTGACACGGTGTACCGGTCGACGGGCGCGGGTCGGGCAGGCCGCCGCCCACACGGGCGACGTATGTGTCGCGCAGGTTGTCCTCGTCCCAGGGCACGATCCGCTCCCTGGTTCCGAAGAAGACGTGGTCACCGTTCGCGCTCGCATCGATGAACATCGACTTGTCCCCGCTCTGCCCGGAAGAGATCAGGTGCGGCGCGCCTCCCTCCCACGCGTAGACGTCGATGAGACCATTGGTGTCCTCAGGCACAAGCCTGCTGTCGGTCTCGAAGAAGGCGTGCGCCCCGTCGTCCGAGAGGATCCTGGGCCCGGGATTGGTGAGGATGATGGTGGAGTCTCGGTTTGGGTTGCCGCTGCTGCGGAGGGATGACGCCGTGCCAGGCTCGCCGAGCGAGCTCTCTGCTGGGCAGGAGGCACAGACGAGCTGGTCGGCCGCGAAGTCATACAGATAGGCCTGCGGCTGGCCGCCGTTGTCATCGGCGGTCAGCGGGATGCTCGACATGAAGACGACGCTTCTTCCATTGGCCGAGACGCTTCTCTTGGCCCGAGTCCGCCGGAACGCGTGCGCCACCTCGGCGTCCTGGAAGCTGAACGTGGGATTCGAGAGACCGCCCCCGATGTGGCGGACTCCTTCGTCCTCGTCCCACACGTAGAACCTGATGTCGGCCGGTGCGGCGTCCTCGCCGGGGACGATCTGGTTCGTGGCGGCGAAGTACACGCGAGACCCGTCGTCACTCGCCCCCAGGACGCCGAGCACGTTGGCGCCGTGCGGTGGATCCGGCTCGAGATCCCGCGAAATCAAGGTCAGATTGTCGTCGTTCTCGGGGTCGGCGCTGTGGGTGTACATGTAGAGATCTCTTGCGGAGATTCCAACAGCTTCCGTGTCGGTATCCTCCTCGAGCAGCTGGTCTTTGCTTGTGAAGAAGACCCGTGACCCGTCGGATGACGCAGCGCCGAACTGCGGCCCGTCGGACGAGTTGCCCACGCACACTCCGCCCGGCGGTCCGCACGGATCCCGCAGCGAGTTTTCCTCCGCGCTGAGCGCGACGGTCTGCCCGCCCGAGCGCCGGAACAGCGTCAGGTTCGCGCCGGGCCCCTGAGGCGGAGGATTGCCCACAATCTCCCAGCCGGTGAAGAACACCACTGAGCCGTCATCTGAGATCGAGTTGTTGAGGACTTCATCGGAGACGTCCCCCCCGGCGCTCCCCGAGGTCGGGGTGCCGGCCGCCGGACCACCGGCGGCGACGCTCGCGAGCTCGAGCTGGCCGTTGCGCCAGAGGTAGAGCTTCGATTGAACCTGCCCGTCCCCCGGCGGAACCTCGGCGGCATCCGGCGTCAGCTCGCCGGTGCTCTCGATCAGCACCGCCGAGAGGTCGGGGCTTGCGTCGGTCACGATGATGTTATTGAGGGACCTCTCGCAGTTTCTGCTGACTGCCGGATCGGCGTGAGCGATGAACTCATAGGTACGGGCCTCGAGGTCGCGCACATAGGCATTGCATTCCTCGGCAACTGCACCGGCGTCGAGGACGGCGTTCGTAGTGACCACGGCGCCCGAGAGATCCTCGGACATGAAGAAGACGTTCGACTCATCGCGCCCAGGGCTCGGCTCCTTCGGCGGGAGCACAGGAGCGGAAAGCCATGCGGTGGGCTGACGCCGGGCCCGGTACACGCTCCCGACTATGGCCGTGCCGTCTGCATCGTCGAATGCCTGGGATGCCGTGTAGACCACCTCGCGGCCGGAGGGTGATGCGAAGCCGGTTTGTCCGTCGACTGTCCCCTGAGTGTCTCCCCCGTTCTTGTCCTCCGGGGAAACCTTCTCGTACGCCCGCACTGGCGGACCGGAGGCGGGAAGGGTGGTGAAGGTCCCGTCTGGACCCTGACTCTCGCCGGTCCCGTTGGCGGCCACGAGCCGGAAGTGGTAGGTCGTGTTCGGCTCGAGACCGGAGACCGACTCCTCGACCGGCTGCACGGCGTCGCCCGAGCCAATGTTGCCGTCCGGGACGGGGGCGAAGCTGCCGTAGCTGTCGGTGAGGCCGTACTCGAAGCGGTACGTCGTCTCCTGACCGTGCGGGTGGATGCGCCCGCGGAGCGTCGCCGTGGTGGAGCCCGGCGTGGCGCCGCTGGAGACGATCGTGGGGCGCGCCGCCTCCGTTGTGAAGACCTCCTCGTCGGAGGTGTCGCTGCCTCCGAGCGGCTGTCCCCTCTGGCCGACGAGGCGCACCCGATACTCCGTGCCCGTCTCGAGCGGGGCGCCTTCCGCGCTGACCGGCACCGGATCGACGCCTTGGCCGACATCGATGTTGCTTGCGGCAGGTGCCCTCCTCCAGTCCGGATCGGGGTCGGACACCGGGTCGCTCGTGTACTCGAAACGCGCGGTCGTCGAGCCGTTTGTCGGATCGTCGACGCCGTCGTTCGGGTCGACCGTGCCATGGAACACCGCGCTGTTGGTTGTGATGTCGGTGACCGGCTCGATGACAGCCTCCGTTGGAGGCTCGTCGAGGACATAGACGCGATGCTGAGCCGCGCCCTGGAAGCCGGACGTCGAGGCGACGAGGATCTCGTCGTCCGAGGTGTCGACGCCGATGCCGGTCGGGGTGATGGTCGTGCCCGTCAGATGGGTGTCGACGACCCTGAGCGGCGTCGTGTCGACCTCCAGTACGTTCGCGAAGCCACGGCTGATCAAGACGTGGTCGGTACTGGGGTCCACCTCCATCGAGTTCGTGGACCCCGAGCTGAGCGGCGGCACGCCGATCGGCGGGTCGAGCAGGTCCTGCGCTGCGGCCTGTGTCGAGTCGAAGCGCATCACCCGCTGACTCACGTTCGAGTCGGTCGCGTAGACGATCCCGGCGGAGTCGACCGCGAGGTGGACGGGGTGGTTGGCGCCGAAGCGGCCGTTGTCGGTCCCGGTAGTGGTGAGGCCCGAGTTGCACCCGCTCAAGGCCGTGCAGATCTCGAACTCGTCGGCGCCCGTGTCGACCCCCCAGCCCCAGGCACGGACGAAGTCGCCGTCGGGCTCGAACTGCTGGACACGGCGGTTGACGGGGTCGGCGACGAAGACGTCGCCGGTGGCCGGGGCAACCGCGATCCCTCCGCCGACTGAGGTGCTTGTAGCGAACTGTCCGCCACCGGCGCCGGAGGTTCCGGTCTTGCAGGTGTCGCCGTTCGCAGGCACGCAGATCTCGAACTCGTTCTCGGGCGGGGTCACGTCGTCGCCGGGACCAGAGGCCACCACGTCCCAGCCCCACGCCCGTACAAAGGTTCCGTCCGCAGTGAACTGCTGCACGCGGCGGTTGTCGCGGTCGCGCACGTAGAGGGCGCCGGTGGACTGGTTGATCGCGATTCCCTGCGGATTGTCGAACTGGCCTCCCGCGCTCCCTTGCCCTCCGAACTTGGCCTCGAACGCGTACGGAGGGGCGGAGTCGAAGCGTTGGACGCGGTGGTTGTTGTCGTCGACGACATAGATGTCGTCGGTGCCGGGGCTGAGGGTCGTGCCGTTGTAGACGGCAACGTCGCGCGGTGACTGGAACTGGCCGTCGCCACTGCCCTGCCCCCCGAACCAGGACTCAATGCCCTTCCCCGCGAGGGCAAGCGAAATGCCCAGGGCGAGCAAGAGCGCGCACGCGATCGCCAGCACCAGCGGCAGCTTCCCCCACTCTCTAGATGCCCGGCCCCGCAACGCCCAACGGTCGCCCATCAAGCCCCTCCCCCTCTCAGTGCCACCTTCGGCTTCTCGTCCTGTCTCCCGACGTGCTGGCGACCGAAGGACACTGGGTTTTCCAAATCGCGCGGCATCGTAAACAAACCGTTCTACATATGCAAGTCCGATCCGACAGGCCGTGCTGCTCGAAAAGTCAGACGGCCTCGGCCCGCATCGGGCCGAGGCCGTCCGTACTGAACCCTTGGCGCGTCCGCCCTAGGTCAGAGGACCTCGCAGCGCAGGACGTTGTTGAAGTCACCGAAGCCCTCGAGCGCAGCAGCGGCTGAGAATGCCGCGCCGGCGGGCGTGTGGGTGCCCGTGACCTCGCAGATCACGTCGCTGGCGCCCTGCACCGAGAGCGCGTCTCCAAAGCCCAGCACTTGGTTCGTCGGAGTAGATCCCCCGGAGACCGGCGTCGTATTGGAGCCGTCGCGCGAGTAGAGAACCTCGCCGGTGGCCTTGTCGCGCAGGGTCAGGTGGAATTCCGTGTGCCAGTCCGTGCCCTGGAGGGCAGCGTAGACCTGCACGAATCCGCTGGTGATGTTCGCCGTGCCGTCCGAGACCGTCAGGTCGCAGCTGGCGTTGTTGACCCAGGTGCTGATGTTGCAAGAGTCCGCCGCCGGCGCGAAGTCGGGCCCCTGGCACTCGGCACCGGATATGTGCTCGACCGAGCAGCCGTTGGGCTGCGTCGGCGCCGTCTGGGCAACGGGTACGGCGACCGCCAGGGCGCATAGCGCCACGACAACCAAAACGAGCCGCTTCATGAATCGATCCTCCCCCGATAGTGCCTGCGCCACCCATGTCTTGCGCGCGCGGGTAGAAACAAGCGGGTTTCTCACTGAGCGAGACGATACCCACATTCACGTAGATATGAACAGTGGCGCTACGCAATCAGGACGTTTCGGAGGTCCATCTCGTGCCTAAACACGTCCATGTTTAGAAAGCACTGGGCCCGGAAATGTCCCCTTCCGGAGTGCAAGGATGGTCAGGCGTGCTCGCGTGATCGGCCATCGCAATGGGAGGGCTCGCTGGGGGAGTCCCGCAGACGGAAGGAAGGTGCGTATAGATGAATCTCAAGAGGCTGTCATTGGTGACTGCCCTCGCGCTGGCGGTTGTCGCCTACGCCGCCATACCGGCGTCGGCCGACATTCTGAGCCCAGGCTCGGGTGGATCGGTGTACTCGGGCGCCATCAAGGGTGTCCGTTCAGGGGCCGCTCCAACGCTCGTGGCCGGAAACACCACGATCACCTGCCAGTCGGCGACTACCGACGGGATCATGAACGGCGACGCAACCACAGGAGGACCGGCGAACGCCGAGCTCAATTTCCAGTGGGACAGCTGCACGACGAATGGCGCCGTGCCGTGCTCCGTCAATGACATCACTGGCGTTAGCGTCAACATCCTCGAGGCGAACGCTCCCTCGGCGACGATCAGAAATACGGAGACGGCCGGGACGACGATCACGTGCGGCCTCGTCTTCGTCTGCAACGCGAGCTCGAATCCGTCGACCACGCCAGTGACGGCCGAGGTCGCTCAGGCGTCGCAGGTCGCGACCATCGCCGACACGGTGAGTGTGTCTGGCAGCGTCGGGTGCCCAGCGAGTGGCACCGGCACGTGGAACGCGCAGTACCTGATTACGGATGACGCCGACAACGATCTGGACCTGTGGGCAACCGGAACCCTCTAGACGAGGGCTAGCAGCGAACGTCCGGAGAACGGATGATCGAGCGGCCGCGCCGGCTTTCCCGGCGCGGCCGTTTTTCGTTCTCCAGCCGCAAGGAAGGTGCGTATAGATGAACCTCAAGAGGCTGTCATTGGTGATTGCCCTTGCGGTGGGGGTAGTCGCCTACGCCGCGGTACCGGCGTCGGCCGACATCCTGAGCCCAGGCTCGGGTGGATCGGTGTACTCGGGCGCCATCAAGGGTGTCCGTTCAGGGGCCGCTCCAACGCTCGTGGCGGGACCCACCACGATCACCTGCCAGCAGGCGAGTATCGACGGGACTATGAACGGCAACGCGACCACAGGAGGACCGGCGACCGCCGTGCTCAATTTCTCGTGGGCCAATTGCACGACGAATGGCGGCATGCCGTGCTCCGTCAGTAGCGTCACTGGCGTCTCCTTCAACATCACCGAGGCGAACGCTCCCTCGTTTACGTTCGTCAATACGACGACGTTCGGGATGACCATCACGTGTGGCCCGTTCTACAACTGCAACTGGAGCTCGAATCCGGCGACCACGCCGGTGACGCTCGTGGTCAATCAGGCTTCGCAGGTCGCAACCATCAACGCCACGATGAATGTGAGTGGCAGCGTCGGGTGCCCAGCCAGTGGGACCGGCACGTTGAATCTTCAGATCGGGATCACGGATGACCAGGATCAGGACCTCGACCTATGGGCCACCGGGACCCTCTGAGCGAGGGCTAGCAGCGAACGTCCAACTCAACGGATGCTCGAGCGGCCGCGCCAGCACAGTCGGCGCGGCCGCTGTCGCTACGAGGTCTTCTCCTTGGGACCGTTGCTGCACTGCGGGACCGTGTAGTCCTTCGCGCAAACCGTCTTGCTCCGGTATTCCCTGCGAAATTTCTGAACCTCCGCCGCGGCGCGCGGGCCGTTCAGCTGGGTCGCGATCGTCTCTCTGGCCTGCTCCAGCGGCTGCCGCGCTTTCGGTGTCACCTTCGTGACCTCGAACACGTACCAACCCACGCTCGTCTTCACGGGACCCTCGATCTCGCCTACCGGGGTCTGGTACACGGCGCGCTCGAGCGATTCCCGCCCCTCCGCCAGCTTCGGCCCCTTTACGGCGCGCGCCCTTGAATGCTCCGGGTCGCTCGAATACCGCCCCACCACCGCCTGCCATCGCTCGCCGGCCTCAAGCGCCTGAAGTGCCTGCTCGGCGCGTGCCTTGCTCTTGGTCACGACGAGGATGAGGTCACGGCTCTCCGGCTGGGTGAAGCGCTTCGGGTGCTGCTCGTAATACGACTCGATCTCCCCGGGGGAGGCTTTCGGAACCTTCCGGGAGATCTTCTGCTCGAGCTTCTTCTGGAGCAGTTCGACCCGGACTTGGTGGCGGATGTCCTCCTCGGCCAGGCCGGCGTCCTTGACGAAACGGCTGAACGCTTCCTCGTTGGGGAAGCCGCTCTTCCGCTCCTCGAGCACTCGCCCGACTTGATCGTCGGAGACGGTCACGTCCTCGGCAGCGGCCTTCTGCTCTACCCACTCGGACACGATCAGCGCCTCCATGGTCTTGCGCTTGAACACCTCATCCGACTCCCCCTTCAGGAACGGGCTGAGCGTGATCAGCCTGTGCGATCTGTCGTAGTCGGCCCTGGTGATCACCGTGTCGCCGACCTTGGCGACAGCGTCGTCCGGGAGCTCGTCGTCGCCCCCACACCCGACGATGGCGAGCGCGCAGAGCAGGGCGGCAACGGCGTAAGTAGAAACAGGCGAGTTTTTCAAGCGACAGGACTGTACCCCTGCCGAACCCACGAGAAACATGCAGCTCCTAACGGCAGGGCACCGAGCCGTCATAGGTCTTCGTCTGCCCCGTCGTGAAGGTGATCAGCACGTGGTAGCGCCATCTGCGATCGCGCGGGCAGGAGGTCGTCGCGATCCAGTCCTTGCGCGGGTCTCCGGCCTTTATGTGCAGCTCGCGCAACACGATCGGGACTCCCGCCACCACCTGCAGCGCGCGCGGGATCCGCGTGTGGAGCCTGTAGGACCATTTGCCGCCCGGCTTCGTCAGCGTCCCGAGGACCGGCATCCGGACGCGAGCCGGGTTGGTGAGCACCGTGTAGAAGAAGACCTTGGCCCGGCCGCCGTTCACCACGGCGATCTTCGGATAGGTGAAGACGTCGTCCGCGGTCGCCTTGCCCCGTCCGCGCCCCATGATCGAGCCCTTCGGACAGGCGCTCGGCCCGCGGCGGGCCAGCACGTTCTGCGAGCACTTCGGGTACCTGTACCCGTTGTAGAGGCCGCCCTTGGGGAACCAGACGTCGACCGTGTCGACCAGCGGCGGGTCGTAGCCCTGAGGGATCGTGATGAAGGCGTGGCTCTCGATCCTCACGGCCTGCGGATTCTTCGCGGTGCCGGCCTTGTTCGGAACCACCTTGGCGTCGACGTGGATCTCGATGGGCACGGTTTCCTGCGCGAACGCCAGGGCCGCCAGGGCGACGGTCAGCCCCGTTGCAGCGGCGCCGACGCCGAGGCGCAAGACCGGACCCTACGAGGCGATGACGGTCACGAAGGGACGGGCTCGAACAGGTCGATCACCTGGCCGAGCCGCTCGCGAACCGCTCGTGCCCCGCCGTTTGCCTGGACTGCCTCGCTCACCGAGTGGTGCGCGGCGCCTACCAGGATCTCGAAGCGCAGGTCGGGCAGGTCCTCGTCTCCCGGGCCTGACTCCTCGGAGAGGATCGCCACGAGGCGGTCGCGGGCCGCCACGCGCGACGCGCACAGCACCGGAAGGTCGGAGCGCCAGGCCACCATCATGCAGAAACGGGCGAGGTCCGGCCGCGTCTCGAACTCCTCGATCCCCGCATCCACCGCCGCGCGCAGACGCTCCCGCCACGAACCGCTGCCACGCAGCGCAGGCACGCACACGCGCCGCAGGCGCAGGGAGCCCTCGTCGTAGGTGGCCGCAAGGCAGGCGTCGAGCGTCGGGTAGTGCTCCAGCGCCCGCTCGAGCGGAACGCCCGCGAAGTCGGCGATCGCGGCGCTCGTAAGCCCCTCCGCCCCATGCCGAACCGCGAACTCGGCCGTCGCCTTCCTCAGGCGCCGGCAGGTCGGGCAGTTCTCAAAGCAGCCTTCCGAGCTGTCTGTCGGGTGCTCGGCGTACTGCGTCAGTGACCCCTCAGCGGGGTCTCCCAGCCCCATGTCGGCGACGTTATCGGATTCTGATGGGAGCCACAACGAAACGTGTATGTTTCCCGAATGGCCCGTCGCGCCCGGACTCGTGGGCGGGACCCGGATCAGCTCCCGCCAGGACGGCATGGACTCCCCCGCGCGTTCGTAGCGGCGAACCAGCGCGAGCGCATCCTGTCGGCGGTCGGCGACGTGGCAAGTGTCGCGGGCTACAGCGACATGACGGTGGAGGGCGTGATCGTGACCGCGGGGGTGTCGCGGAAGACCTTCTATGAGCACTTCAAGAGCAAGGACGAGGCCTTCCTCGCGGCATTCGACGCGGTCCTCGAGCAGCTGTTCGCGGCGGTGACCGAAGCGTACGAGGCCGAGGAGCCTGGGGCCGCTCGACTGTGTGCCGGACTGTCGGCCTTTCTCGACTTCTTGGCGCGCGAACCCGCTTTCGCGCGGATGTGCATCGTGGAGGCGCTTGCCGCCGGACCGGAGGCCGTGAGCCGCCGGAACGCCGCGATGGCCACCCTCGCCAGGATCATCGACGAGAGCGCCCGGGATCTCGATGTGCAGCATCAGCCCTCGGAGCTCACCGCCGAGACGATCGTCGGAGGCATCTGGGAGGTGATCTTCGCGCGCGTCGTCCGCGGGGAGATCCGGGAGCTGCCGGGGCTCCTCCCCGACCTGATGTACTCCGTGCTGCTCCCGTACGTTGGCCCGGAGGCGGCGCTGGCGGAGTACCACCGCCTCCAGCAGAACGCCGCCTAACCCGCTGGCGCGGCGGAATGAGAAACGCACTTGTGTTCGGAGGGCGGAGTAAGTAACCTCGCTCCCTGATGGGGGAGAATGGGCGCGACGCGAATCGCGAGCGGGCCGTCGCCGCGATGGCCGAGGCGGTTGGCGAGCGGGGATATCCGGAGACGACGGTCCGGGATGTGCTCGAGCGCGCCCGGATGTCGCGGAGGACCTTCTACCAGCTGTTCGACAACCGCGAGGAGTGCTTCCTCGCGACCTATGACCATGCGCGCAGCGAGGCGTTCGCCTGGCTTGAAAACGGGGACGGTCTGCACACCTCCAGCTCGTCGCACCTGACGAGCGCGCTGGCGAACGTGCTGGGCTACCTGGCGACGAAGCCGGACTTCGCGCGTGTGCTGGTGGTGGAGCCTGCGGCGGCGGGCGCGCTCGGGGTCGCCCGGCATGAGCGGACCATGCACGAGCTCGCCGAGCTGCTCGCGCGATCGAGCAGCCGCGACGGCTCTGGCCTTGAGCCGGATCAGCTGCGGCTCCGCTGCGAGGCGAGCGTCGGCGCAATCCACCGTGTGATGGCGGCCCGCATCGTCGAGGGCCGCGCGAGCGACCTCCCCGGCATGGCGAGCGAGCTAGCAGGATTCGTCCGAGCGCTCGCGGCGGCGGCGTAAGGAGGCCAGGTGCGCTCGCATGTCAGCGGTGGGCGGATGCCCCATCAGCTCCCCTCCGGGCGCCACGGGCTGCCGCGGAGCTTTGTGGAGAGCAACCAGCGCCAGCGAATCCTGAGGGCCGTCGTAGAGGTGGCCAGCGGGACCGGGTACGGCGGCCTCACCGTACGCGACGTGATCGAACGCGCCGGCGTGTCTCGCCGCACGTTCTACGAGCACTTCGAGAACAAGGAGCAGGCCTTTCTCGCGGCGTACGACCTGGTGGTTAGCCGGCTGGCGGTCGAGGTGAGTGCCTCGTCCGCGCAAGGAGGCTCGTGGTCTCAGAGGGTCGGCTTGGGCCTCGCGACATTCCTGGACCGGCTCGCCGGCGACCCGGCGCTTGCCCATCTCTGCGTTGTGGACGTTTTGGCCGCGGGCCCCCCCGCCCTGGCCGTCCGCGCGGGCGCGATGGAGGCGTTTCGCAACTTCCTCCAACCGGGGCTCGCCGAGGCCCCGGATGGGCTGCCGATCCCCGCCCTGGCTGCTGAGACGGCCATCGGGGGCGCGTACGAGGTCGTCTACTCGCTCGTGCTCCAGGGGCGCACCGCGGAGCTGCCGGTCCTGCTTCCCGACCTGCTCCAGATCGTGCTCCTGCCGTTCCTGGGCGCGCACGCCGCCGCCGCGGAGGCCGCGGCCGTGCGCGAACGGCAAACACCAGAAACAGACCCCGCTCTAAAACGTTTCTAAAAGCGCTTGCAGCGGTGGCGTTTCCGCTCCGCGAGGGGTATTCTCACCTCACCTTGGCGCGCGAGCGTGAATCTCATCAACTCCCTCCGGGGCGGCACGGGCTGTCGCGGACCTTCGTGGTGGAGAACCAGCGCGAGCGGATCCTCGCTGCGGTGGCCGACGTCGTGAGCGCCGCCAGCTATGCGGAGATGACCGTCGAGAGCATCATCGTGACCGCGGGCATCTCGCGCCGAACCTTCTACGAGCACTTCAAGAACAAGGACGACGCCTTCCTCGCCGCCTACGACGAGGCGGCGGGACGGCTGCTGACGGCCGTTCGCGCCGCGTACGAGTCGCGCGAGGGGTTTGCCGAGCGAATGGAGACAGGGATCGGGACGTTCCTGGCTCTGCTGGCGGCGGATCCGGCGTTCGCGCGGATGTGCATCGTCGAGGTGATGGCAGCCGGCCCGGCGGCGGTTCAGCGCCGCAACGAGGCCATGAACGCGTTTGCCAGCATGATCGACGAGAACGCGCGCGAGCTTCTGGACGAGGCTCCCCCCTCTGAGCTCACGGCAGAGACCGTGGTGGGCGGGATCTACGACGTGATCTACACCCGCATACAGCGGGGAGAGGTCCGACAGCTTCCGGACCTCACCCCCGACCTCGTGCAGTCCGCGCTGGTGAGCTATCTCCCGGCGCGCGCCGTCGAGGCGCCGCCGGCGGCCTCCTAGGCCGGGACCGGCTCGAGGACCCCGATCAGCTCGTTGACCCGCTCGGCGACGTGGGTCGACTCGCCGCCCGCGGCCACCTCATCCCGCGCAGCCCGGTAGAGAGCGCCGAAGAGAAACTCGAAGTGAATGTCGGGCAGGCCTTCCCGATGCTCCCGCTCGTACTCGTCCGAGAGCAGTCCGACGACGCGGTCGCGGGCGGCCGCTCGGCGGGCCCGGATGCGTGGGTTTCCCCGAGCCAGCTCGCCGAAGCAGAGCCGAGCTGCCCCCGGCGTTAACTCGATGTGCTCGAGGGCGGCGGTGACGGCGTGCGAGAAGCGCTCATGCCAGTCCCCCGGGCCGGCAAACGCGTCGAGCTGGATGCGCCACAGCTTGTAGAAGACCTCGTCGAACGCAGCCACGAGGCAATTGTCGATAGTGCCGTAGTGCGTGGCGAGGGCGGTCTCCGGGAGTTCTGCCCGGGCTTCGAGATCCGTCGCGGTGAGGAAACGAACCTTGTGCAGTGCCAGCGCCTCGAGGAGGGCGCTTCGGAGTCGACTACAGGTCGCGCATTCACCTGCGCAACCCTCCCCCGACTGCGACGCTCCTCCCAGAGCAACTCGCCACACGGCCGGCGACTCTAGTACACCGACAACTGAGAAACAAGCAAGTGTCCCAACAGATTGTACGGTTCGGTCTTGGCGACAGCCGCCGAGACATGTATGTTTTCCGTGACGTGTCTCAGGGTGATCGGACGGGCGGGCGCCAGGCACATCAGCTTCCCCCTGGGAGGCACGGACTGTCGCGGACGTTCGTGGAGGAGAACCAGCGCGAGCGGATCCTCAACGCGGTGGGCGACGTCACGAGCGCGGCCAGCTATGCGGAGCTCACGGTCGAGGGCATTATCGTCACGGCCGGGGTCTCGCGCCGGACCTTCTACGAGCACTTCAAGAACAAGGACGAAGCGTTCCTCGCTGCATACGACTCGATCACGGCGCGGATGTCCGAGCAGGTGGTGGCGGCCATCTACGCCGAGGAGAGCTTCGAGGCGCGCTGTCGCGCCGGCCTTGGCGAGTTCCTCGCCTTCCTGGCGAGCGAGCCGGCCTTCGCACGGATGTGCATCGTGGAGGTGCTCGCCGCCGGACCCGATGCGATCGGGCGACGCAACGCCACCATGCGGGCCTTCGCCGACCTGATCGACCAGAACGCGCGCGAGTTGCTCGGCGGCAAGGTCTCGCCGGCCCTGACGGCCGAGACCGTCGTCGGCGGTATCTACGAGGTGATCTACGGCCGAGTGCTCGCGGGCCAGATACGCGAGCTGCCCGCCCTGCTGCCGGATCTCGCCTACTCGGCGTTGCTGCCCTATATCGGGCCCGAGGCGGCGGCCGCGGAGCGTCGCAAGCTGCTGGACGCCGACCAGGCCGCCTAGCCGTACGCCTGTACAAGTCCTCGCCGCTGGATTCTGTACGAAGGGCGAAAGACAGGACGACGCCCGGATTCGAGTATGCGGGTCATGGAACCCACGCTCAAGGACGCCATCCCGGCGATCGAGACCACCTGGGTCATCGTCGCCGCGGTGCTCGTCATGTTCATGCAGGTCGGCTTCCTCTTCCTCGAGGTCGGCTTCTCGCGGATGAAGAACGCCGGCACTGTCGTGCCGAAGATCCTCGCGAACTTCTCGATAGCCGCGCTCTGTTACTGGGCCGTCGGATTCGCGCTCGCCTTCGGCGGCACGGGCTGGTTCGCCGGTACCGAGGGCACGTTCCTCGGCACCACCGATCCGAGCGCGTTCCCGGCGATGGAGTTCTCGCAGGCGGCGGTTCCTGCCAAGTTCTTCTTCCAGTTCGTGTTCTGTGCCGTGTCGCTCGCGATCGTGTGGGGCACCACGATCGAGCGCATCAAGTTCGGCGCGTACCTGATCTACGCGGTGATCTTCAGCGCGCTGATCTACCCGATCATCAGCCACTGGATCTTCGGTGGCGGCTGGCTCCAGGCCAACTTCGGGATGCAGGACTTCGCCGGCTCCACGGTGGTGCACCTGATCGGGGCCACCGGCGCGCTTGCGGCGCTGCTGCTGCTCGGCCCGCGTCAGGGCAAGTACGGGGACGACGGCAAGCCGAACGCCATCCCCGGTCATAACATGCCGCTCGTCGGGCTTGCCGTGCTCGTGCTGTGGTTCGGCTGGTTCGGGTTCAACGCGGGCTCCACGCTCGGCGCGATCGGCGGCCGCTTCGCCGACGTGGTGGTGGTCACGCAGCTCGCCGCCGCCGCCGGCGTGCTCGGCGCGATGCTCATGAGCTATCTCAAGATGGGCAAGTTCGACATGAGCATGACCGCCAACGGCGCCATCGCTGCGCTGGTGGCGATCACGGCTCCCTCCGGCTACGTGGAGTTCTGGGCAGCGCCGCTGATCGGGTTCGCGGCGGGCATCATCGTCGTCGGCGCGGTGCTCGCGATCGACAGGAAGCTCGACGACCCGGTCGGCGCCCTGTCGGCACACGGCATCGCTGGTGTCTGGGGCACGCTCGCATGCGGTCTGTTCACGAGCCCTAGGCTCGCGGAGCTGAACGCCATCGGAGATGGCGGGCTCTTCTATACCGGCTCCTTCAACCAGCTCGGCGTCCAGGCACTCGGCGTTGGTGCCGCGTTCGCATCGGTGTTCAGCGTGAGCTTCCTGGTCTTCTGGGTGATCAAGAAGAGCCACGGCCTGCGCGTGGCGCCCGAAGAGGAGCGCTACGGCCTCGACATCGTCGAGCACGGCATGTGGGGCTATCCGGAGGCGTTCATGCCCGTCCCGGGCTCGGAGTACCGTCCGCCGGCGATGCCGAAGGGCTGGCCGCCGCGGCAGCCGGCGCCGGTCACACTGTCAGCCACCACACGAGTCCAGGAGGGCTAGAGCGCGATGAAGAAGATCGAGGCGATCATCCGCCACGAGCGACTCCAGGAGGTGCAGGACGCGCTCGACCAGCTCGGCGTCTCTGGCCTCACCGTGAGCGAGGTGGTGGGCTGCGGGCGCCAGAAGGGCTACACCGAGCAGTACCGCGGCGTCCAGGCGAACATCTCGCTGCTGCCGAAGATCAAGGTGGAGTCCGTGGTCCCCACGGACCTCGTCGACCGCGCCGTCGAGGCAATCGTCGAAGCGGCCCGGACGGGCAACGTCGGCGACGGGCGAGTGTTCGTCTACCCCGTCGAGCAGTCCGTCCGCATCCGCACCGGCGAAAGCGGCGAGGAGAGCGTGCGCCACGAGGAGCCCGTGGGCTGGGGCCACTAAGGGCTCAGCCGCGGTGACAGCCGGTGCTGGCTGTGATCTCGAGCTCGGAGATGTACCAGGAGGCCCGAACGGTGAGCATGCCGCCGCCTGTTGGGCCGACGCCGGGGGCGTAAAGCCGGCGGTCCGAGCTCGGGTCGCCGCTCGGATCATCCACGTTCACGACCATGCCGCGCGCTCGCAGCCGTTCCGCCCAGGCGCCGAGCGCCGCCGCCGTGGCAGCGCCCGTCCGGTCGGACTTGCCGAGGTACGCGTCGCCAGGTTCCGGGTTCGACCAGCGGACCTCACGGGCACCGGTTGAGCGGCCGTAGGAATCGCGACAGGTGAGCGGCCCGCGCCGGGCAAGGCCGCGCAGGGCATCCCCGAGCGGCGTGCCCGGCGGCGCCACCGCCTCGCCGTCGGCGAAGACGCGTTCCCACCCCTCGCTCGACGCGCTCAGCGACCCCGGTGACACGTGGTAGCGCGGAAGCTGTGACCAGGCCGTCGCGGCCGTCATCAACACGGTGATCACGATGCCGACCATGAGTGCCTTCCGCCAGGCGCGGCCTCTGCGGGAGCACCACCATGCGAACAGCAGGGTCCCACCCACGGCCACGGTGTAGACCGCAACGATCAGGAAAGTGTCCATCTCACGCTCAGGCGTGCAGCCGAAGCCGATGCCCTCGCACGTTCGGCCGGAGCCGACGACCGGGTGAACGAGCAGGCCGAGGAGGATCGCGCCAGCCACGGCGCCCGCCACCGCCACCAACCATCCGGACCGGGCCATGACAGCAGCGTCGGCGCCCGGCGCATGCGGCTTGAGCTACGCGAGGCCCTTGCGACGTTCGATCTCGGCCTCGGTCGGCTCGTCGAATTCGAACGATCCAGGATCGATGTCGCCCGCTCGTTCGTAGCTGTTCACCGTCACGCCGGTCTTCGTGGCTCTGCTGTCGACCAGCTTGAGACCTGCCGGGACCGTGCCGTCGCCGAAGAAGCGCTTACCGGTGCCGATCACCACCGGGAAGATCCACAGCCGGTACTCGTCGATGAGGTCGTGCCGAAGCAGGGTCTGGATGAGGCCGGGGCTGCCGTGAACCTGGATCTCGGGGCCGTCCTCCGTCTTGAGCGCCGCCACGTGGTCGGCGACGTCGCCCGTGATCAGCGTGGAGTTGTTCCAGTCGACCTGCTCGAGCGTCGTCGAGGCGACGTGCTTGCGGGTGCTGTTGAGGTGGTCGGCGATCGGACCCTCGTCGTGCGGCCAGTGCGCCGCGAAGATCTCGTAGGTCCCGCGACCGAGCAGTAGCTCGTAGCCCGACTCGGACATCGCCCCCATCATCTCGTCGTCGAAGTAGTTGACGGCCCAGCCGCCGTGCGTGAACCCGCCGGTCGGGATCCTCGTCCGGGCCGCCGGGCGACTGCATCACTCCGTCGAGCGACATGAACGTGTTCACAACGAGCTTTCTCATCGCGGCCGCATCCTACGGCTTGCGCGCGCCATGGGGCACGAGCGAGGGCCGCCCTGGGCGGCCCTCGCCATGTGCTCAGCTCGATCCCCTAGAAGCCGCAGGGATTGGGATAGGTGGCGATCAGATCGCCGGTCGTCGCGTTCCAGCCCGCGAAGACCGTCTGGCCGGACTTTCCGTCGGAGTTCTGGCTCGTGTACTGCTGTGAGAACGAGCCGTACCGGAAGGTGACGTTCTCCGTCGCGGTGTCGCCGCCGTGACCGGCCTGCTGTTGCGACGTGACCTGCACGTCCTGGAGGCAGTAGCGCAGGTAGATGAACTGAAACTCACCGGCCTTCCGGGCGATCAGCTCAACGCTCGGGATGGTCGTGCCCTGCACCAGCCGCTGGAAGAGCGCCGGACTTGCCAGGTCCACCCTCTTCGTAACGCTGAGATCGTGCAGGCTGACGCCGCCGCCCTTCTTTTCGGTGGTGGCCGAGGCGCCCCAGGAGAACGACTCGATGTCGATGCTCTTCGCCTGTTTCGCGTCCTGCGACTCCCCGGGGACGCCGTTGACCTCGAGGAAGTAGTCCTCAGCGGCCTCGGCCGTGGCAACGACCCCAAGAGCGGCGAAGATCGACACCACGGCACTCGTTACAAGTAGCCTGAATCGGGGCAATGCGAGTCCTCTCTTCAGTAGGGAACGGGGGCCTTCCGTTGACTCGAGCCCACCCTATGCCCATGTCTCGCGTAGTGCAATTGTTCATTTGATGAGGCGCGGAGACCTGCTCAGGGGCCGCCAGCGGAGACCCCGCGCGGACGCCGTCCCACCCACGCAACGCACCCGCGCCGCGTACGCCGAGGTCCCCTATCCCGGTCTCGCCTTTCCCCAGAGCCACCCCGACCGGCTCGCCACCCACGCGCGGCTGATGGGCATGAAGGCGGCGCCGCCCGACGGCTGCCGGATGCTCGAGGTGGGCTGCGCTGACGGTGGCAATCTGATCCCGATGGCGGCCGCGCTCCCGGGGAGCGAGTTCGTCGGTATCGACCTCGACCCGCTCGCGCTCGCGGCCGCCCAGGAGCGGGCGGCGGCGCTGGGCGCGGGGAACGTGAGCTTCCGGGAGGCCGACCTCGCCACGCTCGACCCGGGCGAGCTCGGCCGCTTCGACTACGTGGTGGCGCACGGTGTGTACTCCTGGGTCCCCGAGCCGGTGCGGGAGGCGCTGCTCGGGCTCTGCCGCGCGGTCCTCGAGCGGAACGGCGTGGCATACATCAGCTACAACGCGCTGCCTGGGGGCCATCTGCGAGCGATGACATGGGACGCGATGCGCTTCCACGTGCGCGACCTCGAGCGGCCCGACGAACGCGTTTCGGCGGCACGGGAGATGCTCTCGGTGCTGGCCGAGGGGATCCCGGGCGACGATCCCTATCGGCGCTTCTCCGCCACCTACGCCGAGCGAGTGCTCGGCCGAAGCGACGCCGTCATCTACCACGACGACCTCGAACCCGAGAACACCCCGCTGCTGTTCACGGACTTCGTGGCCGACGCGGCCGCGTACCGGCTCCAATACCTGGCGGAGGCGGACTGGTTCGAGATGAGCCCTCCGGGGCTCCCCCGCGCGGCGGCGGACCTGCTCGCGCGCTGCGGGGATGATCGGATCGCCCGCGAGCAGTACCTCGACTTCCTCAAGTGCCGCGTGTACCGCGAGACCCTGCTCTGCCGGGAGGAGCTGCGACTGCCCGACGGGCCCTCGACCGATGCCGCTCGCAAGCTGCTCGCCGCCGCCCCGGTGCGGCCGACCTCGCCGCGAGCCGAGCCCACCGGTCGTTCCAAGGTCGAGTTTCGGACGCCGAAGGGTGCGAACCTGACGACAGACCATCCCGTCCTCAAGGCGAGCCTGCTCGAGCTGGGCGCGGCCTGGCCGCAACGCCTTGGGTTCGAGACCGTCGTCGAGCGGGCCGGCGCGCGCCTGGGTACGCCGGTCGACGCGGCCGGTGAGGCCGCCCTGGCCGACCTCTGGCTGCGCGCATATGAGGCGAACGTGATCCGCCTGCATGCTTACTCGCCCGGGCACGCGGCCGTGCCCGGAGAGCGGCCGCGGGCCAGCGGCCTGGCTCGCCGGCAGCTTGCGCTCGGCGACGAGACCGTGACCAATCTCGACCACGAGACGATCGGCCTCGACGAGCGGATGCGCCGGCTCGTGGCTCTGTGTGACGGCACCCGGGACCGCGAGGCGCTCACCCGCGAGCTCGGGGGCAAGCGCGGGATCGCGGAGAACCTCGACCGGCTGGCCGGGCTGGCGCTCATCGAGGCCTGACTCAGCGCACCGCGATCTCGCCGCCGAGGGCAAATGGTGGGCTGAGCTCGATGCGGTCGCCGCTCCAAAACCGTCCGGGGTCGTACCAGCTTGCCGGTCGCCGGCTGGGGAGCACTCCCATGTGCTGGTAGGTCGTGGCGACGAGCTCGGCGCAGTAGATCGTCTCCAGCGAGGACGAGCGGTGCCGGAGCCGACCGATCGCCCACTGTCGGACGAGCCCCGGCATCGTCGGGAACGCCCGGCCGTCGAAGCGCTCGATGACCTCCATAAGCCGGTCCTCGTGAGGGCGCTCGATCGCGCCCTCGAGCTGCCGCACCCAGGCTCGCTGCCGGTAGCGCTCGTTCCAGGTCCTGACGGCTTCGCCAAGCAGGTGGAGTTGTACGCCTCGCTGGCGCTCACCGGTCCAGACATCGGGCAGCGAGCGCCCCAGTTCCGCGTGCCACAGGAGCGGGGGCAGGTCGTCGAGGGCCACGACCATGCCCACGTGGTTCACCGGACTATTCGTGACCGCACGGATCGCCAGGTCGGCAAGTGCCCGGCCGCGAAACAGCCAGATGTCGCCGGTGGACGCCGTGGCGAGGGCGTCGTCGAGAGCCAGGCTCACGTCGTTCACGAGCCGTAACCTACGGACCGTGCGGGTGCCCTGGAAGCTCATCGGAGTCGCTGGCCTGGCGGGCGTGGCCGCCACCGGCGTGGTCGTGGCCCGCAAGCGCCGGGCCCAGCGCGACTATGACCCCGACGAACTTCGCGAGCGGCTCCACCGGCGCCTGGCCGAGTCAGGAGCCGCGGAGCCGCGGCAGGGCGCTGAGTCCGAACACGATTCCTGAGCCCACCATCACCCAGGCGGGCCAGAAGTAGTCGGGCGCGCTGGACGCCGCCCATACGCCGATGATGAAGAGGTTCAGGATCGCCAGCGTGCCGGCGAGCTGGCGCAGTCGGCGGCGCCTGACGAGCGCGCGTAGCGCTTCTGCTCGGTTCTCCGCCCCGGATAGCTCGCCCTCACGGAGAGGTGGCGAGGCGTGGGTGTACCAGGCATCCAGACCGGCGATCAGCCCGAGCCCGAGCAGGGGCCAGACGATCCAGGGCAGCTCTGGTCCTGTGAGCGCCCAGATCAGCACGAGCACTCCCGCAACCACGCCCAGCGAGGCCAAGCGGATGCGGAGATTGCGCATCCTTCGGTGCTGCCGTGCGTCGGCCTCGGCGTCCGGCAGCACCTGCACGCCGCCCTGCATGCCGGTCGGTTCCCCGGACGTCGCGGCGCCGTCAAGCGGGATCACCGCGGTCACGCGCGTGCCGACCCCGGGCGGGCTGTCCACGGCGAGCGAACCGCTCAGCGCGCCCACGCGGTCGGCCAGTCCCTGCATTCCCGTGCCGCCGTCGAGCGCGGCGCCGCCCACGCCGTCGTCGCTCACCTCCACCGTCACGTGGCCGTCGTGCGCGCTCACGGCCACGGTCGCCTCCTCGGCGTTGGCGTGCTTGCCGATGTTCGCGAGGCATTCCGACACCACGAAGTACGCCGCGGCCTCCACCGCGCCGGGCAGCTTCTCGTCCGGACTCTCCACCACCTCCACCGGCAGCGTGGCGCGCGAGGCGAGGTCCTCGAGAGCAGCCGGCAGCCCGCGGTTCGTGAGGATCGCCGGGTGGATGCCGCGCGCGAGGTCGCGCAGCTCCTTCAGGGCGAGTTGGGCCTCCTCCCCCGCGCCGCGCACCAGGTCCACCGCTGTGGGATCGCCGTCGACGACCCGCTGCTCGGCCATCCGCAGGTTGAGGGCGAGCGCGACGAGTCGCTGCTGCGCGCCGTCGTGGAGGTCGCGCTCGATGCGCCGGCGCTCGTCGTCGGCCGCGGCGATGATGCGCGAGCGGGCGCCCTGGAGCTCCGTGACCTGCGCGGTGAGCTCCGGATCCGCGTTCGAGCCGAGCAGCTGCACCGCGAGCCAGCCGTACAGCCGCGCGAGCGCTCCCAGGGCCGGGATCCCGACGAGCAGGATGAGCGCGCCGAGGGGCATCAGCGCGAGCGCCTCGCCGAGCGTCTCCACGCCGAGCCACTCGATCCAGTCGCCGTCGGCGAACGGCTCGTAGTAGAGCGGCGCGAACAGCAGGCGGAGCCCGAAGCCGAACACCGCGACGGTGACCGAGAAGCTAAGGATCCCGAGCGGCAGCTGGATGCAGCAGGAACGCGAGGTCCTTCCAGGTGGCCGGATCGGCCAGGCGGGCCGCGAAGCGCGTCCACCAGCGCCCACCGGCGGGATCGGGGCGGTACGGGCTCGGAATCTCGGTGCCCACGAGCGACCCGAGCAGGCCGCGCTCGAGGTCGGCGAGCCAGCGCCACGCGTACACGCTCCCCACCAGCACGGGGATGCCGATCAGCGTGATCGCCGTGCTGAACCCGAACGAGATCGCCGTGACGAGGAACGTGAACTCGGCGACGCCAAGCGGCAGCGCGAGCAGCAGATAGAGGATGCGCCGGTATGTGCGCACATCGAGAATGCTTTGGAGCTGGCGTCTGATGCCGTCCAGGCTAAGAGGCGGTCACTGCGCCGTCGATACGGGCACCCGTACCATCCCCGACGATGCGCTCCCGGTACGGCATAGCCGTCGTGGCTGCGCTGGTGGCTCTACCCGCGGCGGCCGAGGCGGCGCCCGGCACGCTCGACCTGCGGCAGTCATTCGACCACTCGCGCGGTGTGTACGTGGAGGGAGCGGTGTCGTACGTGCGCGTCCGGGGCGTACGCGGCAAGCTGGTGGTTGCCAAGCGCTCACGCCGGCCGGCCTTTCGGATGTTGCGCCACCTGGCGCCCGGCCGCTACCGGGTGATCAGCTACCAGCGGCCGTGCGACGGCAACTGCGGGATGCTCGACCCGCCCACCGACCGTTGCGCTGGGCGCGTGCGGATCCTCTCCGGCGGCCTGACCAAGGTGGCGGTGCGGGTCCGCCCGGGCCGCCGCTGCACGATCGGCCGCAATGCCCTGCCGGCTCGCTTCCCGCCCGTCCGGCGCGTGCGCGCGGTCCAGCGCTGGCTGCGGACGCGCGGCGGCATCAACTCGTGGGCGCTCGTGGATACCTGGGGGCGCATGCACAGGTTCGCCCCGGAGCGCGTGTACGTGAGCGCGAGCCTCGTGAAGGCGATGCTGCTGGTGGCATACCTGCGCGGTATCGGCAACAGAGCACCAGATGCCGGCGAGCGGGCGTCGCTCGGCCCGATGATCACCGCGTCGTCGAACGACGCAGCGGACACGGTCTACTACCGCGTTGGAGACGCGGCCCTCCACCGGCTCGCTCGCCTGGTCGGGATGCGGCACTTTTCGGTGGCGGGCTACTGGGGGAACGCCCAACTCACCGCGGAGGACCAGGCGCGGTTCTTCAACAGGATCGACAGGTTCGTCCCCCGGGCCTCGCGCGGCTACGCCCGCACGCTTCTGTCGTCGATCGTCAGCTTCCAGCGCTGGGGCTTCTCGCGCTACTCGCTTGCCGCCGGCTTCAAGACCTTCTTCAAGGGCGGCTGGCGAGGGACGGGCGCCGGGCAGCTCGTCCACGAGGCGGCTCTGTTCGAGCGCGGGCGCACTCGGATCTCGATGGCGGTGCTCAGCGATGGGAATTCGTCACATGAGTATGGGACGGAGACGTTGCGGGGGGTTGCTCAACGGGTGTTCGCGACGGGCCGGCGGGCGCGGGCGCAGCAGGCTCCGCCGGCGAACGACGCACCGAAGGAGGGCCCATCCCAGGAGGCGCCGCGCAAGGAGGCGGGCTCTCCTGCCACGCGCCGCGCCGGGCTCGTCGATGTGCATCGCTTTGCGCCGAGCATTCGGGTGAATCTGTCCTACCGGACCAAGCACAACGAGACGGGCGCTCGGCTGCCGGGCTACTGCGAGAACTGGGCGCTGATGCACGAGCGGGCCGCCTTCAACCTCGGCCAGGCGCAGCGCCACCTCCGCAAGAAGGGAATCGGGCTCCTGATCCTCGATGCCTACCGTCCGGTGCGCGCGACGGAGGCGCTTGTGCGCTGGGCCGAGCGAACGGGTCGAGGGGGCGCCGTGGGCACGTACATCGCCCGGCGCAGCCGCCACAACACGGGCAGCGCGGTGGACATCACGCTCGTCCGCTTCCGCGACGGCAGGCGCCTCCGCATGGGCGGCTTTGCCTTCGGCCCCAGCTCCCACACCTACAACGCCAGCGGGCGCATCCTCCGCAACCGGCTCACCCTCAAGAACGCGATGGAGCGCTTCCACTTCGGCGCCTACCTGAACGAGTGGTGGCACTTCGAGCACGCAATACGACCGAATCGCTACCTGGACGTAACGCTGGGCTGCTGAGCCGCCAGCCCGGCGCCAGGTGTGTCATCTCGGTGGCGGATATAGCCACTCGGATGACACACCCGGCAGGACCGGGCCGGGCGCTGCCCGTCAATGCAGTCTTTCGGGCACCAGACCCGCGATAATGGAGACATGCCGGAGCGCACCGACCTCCTGCGGGTTGCCCTCGCGCAGCTGAACCCGACCGTCGGGGACATCCGCGGCAACGCCCGCAAGATCTCCGAGGGGATCGCCCGCGCTCGCGACGAGGGTGCCTCGCTCGTGGTGTTCCCCGAGCTGTGTCTCACCGGCTATCCGCCCGAGGACCTGCTGCTGAAGACCAGCTTCCTGGATGCCGCCGACGCCGCGCTTCAGGAGCTCGCTGGTCAGACCCAGGGGATCGCCGCCGTGGTGGGCTACCCCGAGAAGGCCGAGGACGTCTACAACAGCGCCGCGGTTCTCGCCGACGGCGGCGTGGTGGCCACCTACCGCAAGATGTACCTGCCGAACTACGGCGTCTTCGACGAGCAGCGTTACTTCCAGTCGGGCGCGGAGGCGGCGATCGTCGAGCTGAACGGCGTGCCGATCGGGCTCAGCATCTGCGAGGACATCTGGGAGCCGGGCCCGCCGGCCATGACCGAGGCGCTCGCCGGCGCGCAGGTGATCGTGAACCTGTCCGCCTCGCCGTATCGCCGCGGCGTGGGCAAGGGCCGCGAGCGGATGCTGATCCAGCGCGCGGTGGACAACCTCACGGCCGTGGTCTTCGTGAACACGGTGGGCGGCCAGGACGAGCTCGTCTTCGACGGCCACAGCCTCGCGATCGACCAGGACGGGCAGATCCTGGCGAGGGCGCCGCAGTTCGAGGAGGCGCTCACCCTCTGCACGATCGACCCGCGCGCGATCACGGCCGCGCGCCTGCGCGACACGCGCCATCGCGCGAACGTGCGAAGGCAGCGGCGCGGAGGACGCACCGCCGAGCCAGCGGTGTTCACCCTGGCGAGCATTCAGACCGACTCGCAGGACGGCGCCGAGGTGGTGTCCGGCGAGCTGGCCGACACGCTCGGCCCCGAGGCGGAGGTCTACGCCGCGCTGCGCACCGGGCTCCACGACTACGTGGAGAAGAACGGCTTCGAGCGCGTGGTGATCGCGCTCTCCGGCGGGATCGACTCGGCGCTCGCCGCGCTGGTGGCGGCCGACGCGCTCGGCCCGGACCGGGTCACGTGCGTGTCGATGCCTTCCCCCTATTCCAGCGAGGGCACGCGCAACGACGCCCGTGCGATCGCCGAGAACCTCGGGGTCGACTTCCGCGAGATCGGTATCGACCAGGCGATGAGCACTTACGAGGACATGCTCCGCGAGGCCTTCGAGGGGCAGGAGCCGGACGTGACCGAGGAGAACGTCCAGGCCCGCATCCGCGGCAACGTGGTGATGGCGCTCTCCAACAAGTTCGGCTGGCTCGTGCTGGCCACCGGCAACAAGTCGGAGATGTCGGTGGGCTACGCCACGCTCTATGGAGACATGGCGGGCGGCTTCGCCGTCCTCAAGGACGTCTACAAGGGTTGGGTCTACAGGCTCGTGCGCTGGCGCAACGAGGAGGCGGGGAGCGAGCTGGTGCCGGCGTCGGTCCTGGACCGCCCGCCGTCCGCGGAACTGCGCCACGAGCAGCGCGACGACGAGTCGCTCCCGCCCTACGACGTGCTCGACCTGATCCTCGAGGGCTATATCGAGGAGGACCTCGACGCCGTGGAACTCGTGCACCGCGGCCTGCCCGCCGAGGACGTTGAGCGCGTGATCCGCCTGGTGGACCGGTCGGAGTACAAGCGCCGTCAGGCTCCCCCCGGGATCAAGATCTCCGCCCGTGCGTTCGGCCGCGACCGCCGGCTCCCGATCACGAACCGCTACGAGAGCTCGGCCGATCCCGCCGAGCGACGCCTCAGGGCGCTTTAGCCGGCCGCACCGCGAGCGTTACGCGCGAGGCGGCGCAGAGGCGGTCGTCGTCGTCCGTGAAGCGGACGTCCCAGACCCAGCTGGTGCGCCCGCGGTGGATCGGCGTGCCCTCCGCGTGGACCACGCCCTCGGTGGCCGGGCGGAAGAAATGCGTGTGGTTCGACTGGCCCACCGCGAAGTTGCCGTCGCCCTCCACGGCCAGGTGCGTGGTGGCTGAGACCATCGACTCGGCGAGCGCTGCATACGCCCCGCCATGCACGAGGCCGAGCGGCTGTTTCACGCGCTTCTCGATCGCAAAGCGGCCTCGGCAGCGCTCCGGGCTCGCCTCGAGCATTTCGAAGCCGAGCACGTCGTCGAGGGTGCCCGGCGCGGGATAGGTCCGAACCGGCGAATCCATACGGGCGGGCACACTACAGTTCGCCCCGAATGGCCACCTTCGATCAGCTGTCGCCTGAGAAGCGGGCGATTGTCGAGCTCGTCCTTCAGCAGGGGAAGACCTACCCCGAGCTCGCAGAGATGCTCGGCATGCCGGAGCCGCGCGTGCGCGAGCTGGCGCGCGACGCGCTCGTGGAGCTCGCCCCCGTGAGCGTGAGGGGCGTGGAGGAGGACTGGCGCGGCCAGCTCGCCGACTACGTGCTCGGCCAGCAGTCGGGACCCGAGGCCACCGCCACCAAGGGGCACCTGCGCCGCTCGGAGGCCGCACGCAGCTGGGCGCGTTCGCTCCTTGACTCACTCGAGCAGCTCTACGCGAACGGCTCCGTGCCCGCGATCCCGGATGGCGAGCGCGGCCGGTCGGCTAGGCGACCCGCTCCCGCTGCTGCCGCGGCGTCTGGGTTCGCGCCGGACGAGCGCGCCGGTGGATCCCGCGGACTCTCGACCGCCGACCCCGTTATGCGCCGGCGCCTACTCGCCGGGGCGGGTGTCGCAGCCCTCGTGCTGCTGATCGCCGTCCTGCTGTGGCCGATCGGCGTCTTGACCGGCGACGACGATGAGGGCAGCACCGCCAGCAGCAGCGAGAGCGCCCAGCCGGCCGCGCAGACCACACCCGAGCAGAACCAGCCGGCTACCAACGGACCCGCCGGTATCGCGATCGTGGTCGACCGCGCCGGCAAGAAGCAGCTGCTCGTGCGGGCCGCCAAGCTCGCGCCGAGCGGCCAGAACGAGGGCTACTACGTCTGGCTGTACAACAGCGCCGGCGACGCGAAGTCGCTCGGCGGCCAGGTCACCGACCAGCAGGGCAACTACCAGGCGGTGGGCCCCTTCCCGGCTGACTACGCGAAGTACAAGTACATCGACATCACTAAGCAGGCGATCGGCAGCAGCTCGAACATCAAGCACTCCGGAGAGTCGGTCCTGCGCGGACCGATGCCGAAGATCCAGGCCGGCAAGAAGGGCACCGCGAAGAAGCCGGCCGCCGTAGGCCAGACGGTCCTCCAGCCCCCGGGCTAGCCCGGCCGAGTTCGCCGGCCCCTAGGGCAGCAGCTTCCCGGGGTTCATGATCCCGGCCGGGTCGAGCCGCTCCTTCGCTGCCCGGATCAGCTCGATGCCGAGCTCGCCGATCTCCGCGCGCATCCACTGCCTGTGGTCGCGACCGATTGCGTGGTGGTGGGTGATCGTCCCGCCGCCCGCCACGATTGCCTCGGATGCGGCCGTCTTGGCTGCGCGCCACTGCTCGAGCGCGTCGTCCTCCTGGCGCGCGAGGAACGTGAAGTAGAGCGAGGCGCCCGAGGGATACAGGTGCGAGACGTGGCACATCACGAGCGGCGGCGTGCCGCGCTCCCCGAGCGTCGTGCGCAGGGCGCCGACCACTGCGCCGTGGAGGGTCTCCAGGTTGGCCCAGCTCGTGGCCGTCTCGAGCGTCTCCACCATCACGCACCGGTCGAGCAGCTCGTCGCGCAGGTACGGCCCCGTGTAACGGCTGCGAAGCCACGCCTCGCCCGGCCGCGGGCCGAGCGCGATGCCGCCGCCGGCGCGCAGAAGCCCGGCCGTGTGCCGCCGCCTGCGCTCCACGTCCTCCTCCTCGCCCTCGAACCCGAGGATCGCTATGCAGCCTCCCTCGTGGCCCCGCAGGCGCAGATAGCGCCGCCCCAGCCCCTCCGCGCGGCTGCCGGAGGACGCCATCGCCATCGAAAGCCCGGTCTCGGCCTCGTCCGAGAGCCGGTTCACGTCGGCGGACGCCTCCGCCTGCTCCATCACGCGAAACGCGTCGCAGCCCTCGGCGAAGCTCGCAAACGACCAGCCCTCGTAACGGCGGAAGGCGGGTGCGGGGCGCACGCGCACGGTGGCCTCGCAGATCACGCCGAGCACGCCCTCGGAGCCCACGAGCAGCTCGCGCGTGCTCGGCCCCGCGGCCGATGCCGGCACCGCGCGCGTTCCGATCTCACCCGCCGGGGTCATGCAGCGCACCGCCTCCACCAGCTCGTCGATCCGCCCGTAGCCCGTGGATGCCTGGCCCGCCGAGCGCGTGGCCACCCAGCCGCCCACCGTGGAGTACTCGAACGACTGCGGGAAGTGGCCGAGCGTGACGCCCTCGGCGGCGAGCCGCCGCTCCGCCTCCGGTCCGAACAGGCCGGCGTCGAGGCGCGCCGTGAGCGAGGTCCGGTCGACCTCCACCGTGGAGCTCAGCCTGCCCAGGTCGAGCGACACCGCGGCGTCCATCCCGTCCCGCACCGGCTCCACGCCGCCCACCACGCTCGTGCCGCCGCCGAACGGGATCACAGCCACGCGGTGCTCCGCGCACGCGGCCAGCACGGCCGCCACCTTCTCGGCGGAGTCGGGCAGCACCACGGCATCCGGCGCGCTCGACGCGTCCCCGGAGCGAATCCGGACGAGATCGGGATAGGAGCGCCCCACCGCGTGCCCGATCCGGTCCTCGCGTGCGTCGCGCACGTGCTCGGCGCCCACCGCCGCCACCAGCCGCTCACGCGCCGCGGCGGCCAGCCGCGAGTCCGGGAGCGACACCTCGTCCAGGGCCACGGGCGGCCGCCGAGCCGCCGGATCGGTGTCGAGCCCGTCGCGCAGCAGTGCCTCGGCGGCCGGCGGCAGAGCCACCGCGTGGCCGTCCTCTCCCCACCCCCACCAGCGCATCAGGTCTCGTCCCCGAGCAGCTCCGCCAGCCCGTTCAGGGCCTCCTCGGCCTGCCGCCTGGCGGCAGCGCGCAGCTGCAACGGGCTGAAGCGCGCCCAGCCGCGCGGGCTCTGGTCGAGCGTCAGCCGCACGCGCGTGCCGCCGCTCGCCTCCGGCTCGAGCGTGATCTCGGTGCTCGCCGACGAGAGCAGCCGCTCGAACGGCGATTCCTCGAGCTCCTGCTTCCAGCGAAGCCGCTCCGGCTCGCGCGCCTCCACGCGCGTGTAGTCCGCGCGGACGCTCTTCCCCTTGGGGGACACGAGCACCGTGGTCCAGGCCTGCCGGCTGGCGTCCTCGACCCGCGACACCCCCGGCCACCAGGCCGGAAGACGAGCCGGATCGCTCACGATCCGCCAGACGTCGTCGGGCGCGCCCGAGACCACGCGTTCGCGGCGGACAACCATCACTCGTCTTCGACGACCACGAGCGACTGCACGTCGTAGCCCTTGAGCCGGTCGCGGCCGTGGAGGAAAGCCAGCTCGATCACGAACGCGCATCCTGCCACGACGCCGCCCGCCTGCTCCACGAGCTCGCAGAGGGCGCCCGCCGTGCCGCCCGTGGCGAGCAGGTCGTCGTGCACCAGCACGCGCGCGCCACCGCGGATCGCGTCGGAGTGCACCTCGAGAGCATCCACGCCGTACTCGAGCTGATACTCGACCGACGAGACCGCGCGCGGCAGCTTGCCCGGCTTGCGCGCGAGGATGAAGCCGGAGTCCGACGCCACGGCCACCGCCGCGCCCAGCACGAAGCCGCGCGCCTCGGCGGACACCACGTAGTCGATCTCACGCGAGCGCGCGTACTCGGCGAGCTGGTCGACCGTGAAGCGGAGCGCCTCTGGGTCGAGGAACAGCGGCGTGATGTCCTTGAAGACGATCCCCGGCTTGGGGAAGTCCGGGATGTCCTGGATGTGGTCCTCGAGGCGCACGTGCCGCCGCTTCAGCGAGCGAGCTTGCGCAGATCCCGGATCAGCAGCAGATGCTTGAGGTGGGAGGCGATCGCCGCCAGGTTCTCGAGTGCCTCGACCGCCTCCTTGCGCCGCTCCGGGTTACGCGACCGGAGCGCCGGCGCCAGGATCTGCTCGAGCAGCGCGGCCTCGCGGTCCGCCGAGGTGCGGAACACGCGCAGGTTGCGGCCGCCCACCCCGAAGCGCTTCAGCTCCCCAACGGCGCGGATGATTTCGCGCTCGGTGTCGTCGTAGAGCGTCTCGCCCTCGTGGCGCTCGCCCTTGATCACCCCGAAGTCCTCGAGCTCCTTCACGAGCGACTGGTCCGCGCCGGTCTCCTCGAGCACCTCCGCGAGCCGGTACAGCGAGCCGGGTCCGCGCAGCGCGAAGCTCGTGCGCCGCACGGCGCCGCGCGGCTCGGCGTCGGCATCCGGCTTGGCCACCTCCGTGTCGCCGCGCCCAGCAGCGAGCTCCTGGCGGATCACCCGCAGCGGCAGGAACTCGTCGCGCTGGAGGCGCAGAATCGTGCGCAGCCGGTCCACGTCGGCGGCCTGGTAGAGCCGGTAACCGCCCGGGGTGCGCCGCGGTGTGAGCAGCTTCTGGTCCTCGAGGTAGCGGATCTTCGAGATCGAGATGTCCGGGAACTCACGCTCGAGCTGCTTGGAGACCGCCCCGATCGTGAGCGCCTTCTCCTTGCGCGGAGGTGCGTCGTGTGTGACCTCGGGGGTGCTCACCGCTCCTCCAGATACGTCAGCTTGTATTTGCCCACCTGCAGCTCGTCGCCGTTCTGCAGCCGGTGCGACTCGATCCGCCGCCGGTTCACGTACGTGCCGTTCAGGGAGCCGAGGTCGTCGATGTACAGGCCGTCGCGGCGCTGCACGAGCAGGGCGTGGTTGCGCGACACCGTCACGTCGTCCAGAAAGACCTCCGCCTCGGGGCTGCGCCCGATCGTCATGCGCTCACCGCCAAGGTTGAACACCTCGCCGGAACGGCCGCCGCCCGAGCGAATCACGAGCGTGGCGCCCTCGTGCGTCACGGTTTCGAGGTCCACCGGACGCAGCTCGCCGGTCTCGTCCACCTGGTAGACCTCGGTCGTGTCGCCCTTCTTCCCCTCGGTCTGGTCGCCGAGGAACGCCCCGCACTTCTGGCAGTAGTTCGCGCCCTCGGCGTTGGCGAAGCCGCACTCGGGGCAGTGCATCTACTCGATGTCCGCGTCCGCCGGGATGCCCTTCCCCGCAAGGATGTCGGTCAGCTGCTGCACGTCGGCGCCGCTGATCACGGACTCGCCCTCCTCGTGCTTCTTGCGCAGCCGGTTCACGAGCTCCGCCCGCAGGATGTCGATCTTGCCGTGGAGGATGCGGCGCTTATAGGAAACCTCCTGCTCCTCCTCCGTGAGCTGCTGGATCAGATCCTTCAGCTCAGTGTCGGAGAGCGCGCCAAGGTCAGGGAACGTGTCCAATGCGGTCCTTTCGAGAGAGTCCAGGCCAATATAGCGTTGCTCAACCTGAGGTTGAGGCTTCGCGCATTGCCCGCACCCCATCTTGCAGGTAGCGGGCCGTGGCCGCAAGGGTCATCGCAAGTCCGATGTAGAGCACCACGTTCAGGACGTCGCTCTCGATCACTAGCGCGAGCGCCAGCGCACTCATCACCGGCCAGACCGCCCAGCGCCCCAGCATCGACACGTTGAGGTCGAAGCCGCGGCGCAGCGCGAGCTGCGTCAGGACCAGCATCAGGGCCTCGCGCACGGCCAGCACGGCGAGGGCCCAGCGCGGCAGCGTCTCGTAGTTCCAGGCCACGATCGCGCCGGCCACCACGAGCATGCGGTCGGTGAGCGGGTCGAGCAGGGCGCCGAGCCGGCTGTATTGCCCGGTGATCCGGGCCGCCATGCCGTCGAAGTAGTCGCTCCACGCGATCACCGCGAACAGCACGAAGGCGAGCCCGGAGCGCCCGTCCCCCGAGCTGAGTCCCACGGCGAGGAACACGGGCACGAGGGCCAGCCGGACGAACCCGATCGCGTTCGGGATCGTCCAGGGGTGGAGCGGCTCGCCCCGGCGCGTCTCCGGCGGTGGGCCGCCGGAGCGGTCGAGGCCGGAGAGCCGCCGGAAGGTGAGCGGCTCGCGCTTCCGCCTCAGGGGAGGGTCCGCCACAGCTCCGCGGCCGCGTCGGCGGCGCCCTCCAGGGGGAGCGACCCCTTCTCCTGGCCGCGGCGCACCTGCACCTCGATCTCGCCCGCCTCGACGCTCTTCTTGCCGATCGTCACCCGCAGCGGGCAGCCGAGCAGCTCCGCGTCGGCGAACTTCTCGCCGGGGCTCGCGTCGCGGTCGTCGTAGAGCACGTCGAGGCCGAGGTCGCGCAGCTCGTCGTAGAGTCGGTCCGAGACCGTGCGCGCCTCCTCGCCCGGCTTTCCGAGCGTCACCAGCTCCACGTCGAAGGGCGCCACCGCCCGCGGCCATGAGATGCCGTTGTCGTCCGCGAACTGCTCGATCGCGGCCGCGACGATGCGGGCGGGCCCGATGCCGTAGGAGCCCATCCAGATGAGCTGCTCGTTGCCCTGCTCGTCGAGGTATCGCGCCCCGAGCGGGTCGGAGTAGCGAGTGGCGAGCTTGAAGATGTTGCCGACCTCGATCGCCGGTTCGATGCGAATCGGGCTGCCGGCCGGGCAGAGGTCGCCCTCCTCCACGCGGCGGACGTCGACCCAGGTGGGCTCGAAGTCGCGGCCGGGCTCGACGCCGGCCACGTGCACGTCGGGCTTGTTGGCGCCCGCCACGAGCCCGCTGAGACCCCTGAGCGCTTCGTCCGCGAGCACCTCCGTCGGGCTGCCGAGCGGGCCGATGAAGCCGGGCTCGGCGCCGAACTCGCTCTGCACCTGCTCAGCCGCAGCCGGCTTGAACGGCGCTCCGAGCGTGTTCTGGAGCTTGATCTCGTTGAGGCGGTGGTCGCCGCGGACGACCACGAGCACGGGGCCACGCTCCTCCACGATCACCGGGAAGGCCTTGATGATGGCCCCGGGCGGCACGCCCAGCGCCTCGCAGACCGCGTCGACGGTCGAGGCTCCCGGCGTTTCCACCTCGCGTGGCTCGGGCGCGGCCTCAGGTAGCCCCTCCACCGGCTGCGCAGTCGCGCTCGCGATCTCGACGTTCGCCGCGTAGCCCGAGTCGGAGAGCGCCACGTCGTTCTCGCCGGCGGCACAGGGCGCCATGTACTCGTGCGCGCCGATGCCGCCCATCATCCCCACGTCGCTCTCGACGCGGTACCACTCGAGCCCGCTGCGGTCGAAGATGCGGTCGTAGGCCTCGATGTGGAGCCCGTATGAGGCGTCGAGGCCGTCCTGGTCGCGGTCGAACGAGTACGAGTCCTTCATGATGAACTCGCGTGTGCGCAGTACCCCCGCGCGCGGGCGCGGCTCGTCGCGCTCCTTCGTCTGGAAGTGGTAGAGCAGCTTGGGGAGGTCGCGGTAGGAGCGCACCTCGCGCGCGATGTGCGTCGTGATGACCTCCTCGTGGGACAGCGCAAGGACCATGTCGGCCCCGCGCCGGTCCTTCAGCTTGAAGAGCTCGTCGATGCCGTAGCGGCCGCTCGCGTTCCACAGATCAGCGGGGTTGAGCACCGGCATCAGCATCTCCCCAGCCCCGATCGCGTCGAGCTCCTCGCGGATGATCTGCTCGACCCTCCGGTGCGCCCGCCAGCCCGCCGGGAGGAACGTCCAGAGGCCCGCGCCCACCTGGCGCGCGAGCCCCGCGCGCACGATCAGCTTGTGCGAGATCGCCTCGGCGTCGGCGGGAGCTTCCCGCGTGGTCGGCAGGAAGTAGCGCGAAAGCCGGGTCACGGCGGGCGAGTCTAGTCAGTTGGCTCTCATGTTCGACCCCCGCAAAGCCGATCCAGACACGAAGCACGAGGTAACCCATTTATGGACATGTCACCCAGGCTCCGGGCAGGGTTGCGCGCCTTTACGGCGCTGGCTGGGCTTGCCCTGCTCGCATACGTCCTTCATACGGCCTTCGGGCTCGGGTCCCCTGAGCTCGACGGATTCTTCGATGACTGGGTCTATTGCGGCCTGATCGTCGCCGCCGGCGCCGCGTGCGTCACGCGCGCGGTGGCCGTTCGGGAGGAGCGGGCGGCGTGGCTCGTGATGGGCATCGGCCTCGTGGCGTGGGCTGCCGGCGAGGTCACCTGGATGCTCGCCTACGCCGACGATCCGAACCCGCCGTACCCCTCCGTGGCGGACGTGCTCTACCTCACCTTCTATCCCGCCAGCTACACCTCGCTGCTGCTGCTCGCCCGGTCGCGTACCGACTCGTTCCGCAGCAGCCTCTGGCTCGACGGCGCGATCGCCGGTCTCACCGTGGCTGCGCTGATCGCGACGCTCGTCTTCCAGCCGATCGTCGACGCCACGAGCGGAGGGCCGGCCGAGATCGCCGTGAACCTCGCCTACCCCGTCGGCGACCTGCTCCTGCTCGGCCTCGTGGTCGCGGTCTTCGGGCTGAACGGCTGGCGCCCCGACCCCGTCTGGCTGCTGCTCGGCGGCGGGCTCGCGCTCACAGCCGTTGCGGACGGCGTCTACCTCGTGCAGAGCGCGACGGACGAGTACGTGCAGGGCACTCTTCTCGATCTCGCCTGGCCCGCTTCCGCGCTGCTCGTGGCCGTGGCGGCCTGGCAACCGGCGCGGAAGAAGATCGCGATTCAGGACTGGCTGATCATGGCCGTGCCGGTGGGCTGCGGGATCGTGGCGGTCCAGCTGCTCGTATACGACCACTTCGAGCCAGTGAACGCCGTCGGCGTGAGCCTCGCCGCCTGGGCGCTGCTGCTGGCGCTGGCCCGGATGGCGCTCGCGTTCCTGGAGAACCAGCGCGTGCTCGCCCAGACCCACACCGAGGCCCGTACCGACTCGCTCACCGGGCTGAAGAACCGCCGCAGCCTGCTCTGCGACCTGGAGCTCCAGCTCGGGCTCGCGAGTCCGGCCTGTCCGCGCGTGCTGCTCCTCTTCGACCTCGACGGCTTCAAGGAGTACAACGACGCCTTCGGCCATCCCGCGGGCGACGGCCTGCTCGTTCGGCTCGCCGCGCGCCTCGCCGAGGCGGTCGGCACGAGCGGGCACGCCTACCGGCTGGGTGGCGACGAGTTCTGCGCGCTGGTGCTGCCCGGACGCGCGGGGATCGATCCCCTTGTCGCGACGCTGCTCGGCGGCGCTCACCGAGCGTGGCGAGGGCTTCGAGGTGGGTAGCTCATTCGGGTCGGTGCTGCTTCCGGAGGAGGCTGCCACGCCGACGGAGGCGCTGTCGCTTGCCGACAGGCGCATGTATGCCCGCAAGGGCGGGCGCCGGATGTCGGCCGGCCGCCAGTCCCGCGACGTCCTCCTGCGGACGCTGTCCGAGCGGCGACCGGACCTCCACCTGCGGCTGCGCGACATCGGGGAGATGGCGCTGGAGGTCGGGCGCGAGCTGCACATGGGTCCGGAGGGGCTCGACGAGGTGGCCAGGGCGGCCGAGCTCCATGACGTGGGCAAGATCGCCGTCCCGGACGCCATTCTCGACAAGGCCGGCCCGCTCGACCCGGTGGAGTGGAGCTTCATGCGCCGTCACCCGCTGATCGGCGAGCGCATCCTGCTCGAGGCCCCGGCGCTGCGCCCGGTTGCGCGGATCGTGCGCTCGAGCCACGAGCGCTGGGACGGCAGCGGCTACCCCGACGGGCTTCGAGGGGACGAGATCCCGCTTGGAGCGCGGATTGTGGCCATCTGCGACGCGTTTGATGCGATGACCTCAGAGCGCCCGTACCGCGTTGCGGTGACCGTGACTGACGCAATCGCGGAGCTGCATCGCTGCGCGGGGACACAGTTCGACCCGATGGTGGTAGAGGCGTTTTGCAATGTGCTCGCAAGGGAACGTCCGGCCCATGGGGAACTATCGGTCTAGGCCATGACCATCATGCCTCGACCCATCTGCCAGGTCTGCCATCGGCCACTAGCGGAGACCGACCAGTATCTCGTCCGCTTCGACGGGCACCGGGCGACAGCGGTTCATCGCAGCCTCTGCTTCCCGCCCGCCCGTTCGGCCGACCGCAAGCCCGAACATCGCGCCGCCGCCTAGCGGACTAGGCGCGTGTGAAGCGGCGCCCCGCCGTGGGCGAGGCTTCCTCGTCCAGCGGGACGCGCTTGGCCTTCGGAGCACCGGCCATCGGTAGTGCCTGGCCGTCCGTGAGCGCCTCGTCGGTCACGGCCGCGGCCTCCATGGCCGCGATCCGCTCCGGCGTCAGCTCGCCCGCGTTCTCCTCCTCGATCTGCTCGAGCCACGCCGCGCCCTCGGCCGCCTCGCGCTCGTCCACCAGGATCGAGCCCTTGTCGATCGACTTGTCGATCTCCACGAACAGGGCGTCCACCAACTCGTCCTGAGGCACCTTCCGCAGCGGCTTGCCGTGCGCGAAGATGAGGCCCTCGTTCTTGGCGCCCGTGATGCCGAAGTCCGCGTGCGACGCCTCGCCGATTCCGTTCACGGCGCAGCCCAGGACCGCCACCTCGATCGGATCGTCGTACTGGCGCAGGCGCTCCTCGATCTCGGCCACCACGGTGTCCATGTCGAACTGGAGCCGACCGCAGGTGGGGCAGGCGATCAGCACCGGGCCGCGCTCGCGCAGCTTGAGCGCCTTGAGAATCTCCCAGGCCACCTTCACCTCCTCCTCCGCGTGGAAGGTGGAGAGCGAGATGCGGATGGTGTCCCCCACGCCGTCGGCGAGCAGCGTGCCGAGGCCGACGGCGGATTTCAGCGAGCCGGACCACTTGGTGCCGGCCTCGGTGATGCCCAGGTGGAGTGGGTTATCGATCTTCTGGGAGAGCAGACGGTTCGAGGCGATCGTGTTGGGCACGTTCGTCGACTTGATCGAGACCTTGAAGTCCTCGAAGTCGAGCCGGTCCATGAGCTCCACGTGCTCGAGGGCGGCGCTCACGAGCGCGTCCACCGGGTTCTCGCGCTCGAGTTCGTGCAGGTGGCGCGGAAGCGAGCCGGAGTTCACGCCGATCCGCATCGGAACGCCGGCCGCGCGCGCCTTGTCCACGACCTGGCCGACCTTGTCGTGCCCGCCGATGTTGCCCGGATTGATCCGGATGCAGTGCGCGCCGGCGTCGATCGCCTTGAGGGCGAGCGTGTAGTTGAAGTGAATGTCCGCGATCACCGGGATCGGCGACTCCACGACGATCCGCTCGAGCGCCCTCACGTCCTCGTCGCGCGGCACCGCGCAGCGCACCAGATCCCCGCCCGCCTCGGCGATCGCGTGGATCTGCTTCATGGTCGCGTCGAAGTCCGCGGTCTCCGTCTTCGTCATCGACTGGACCGCGACCGGCGCCCCACCGCCGATCTTCACCCCACCAACGTCGATCTGCTTTTTGGAGGCCATCTACGGCCCCCAAGCCTAGCTACGCGTACAGGGCGTCGATCTCGCTCTCGTACTTCTCGTGGATCGGCTTGCGCTTCAGCTTCATGGTCGGCGTCAGCTCGTCGCCGCCGGGCTGCCAGTCCTCGTCCAGGAGCTTGAACTTCTTGATCTGCTCGACGCGCGCCAGCTGCTCGTTTGCGGCCTCGATTCCGCGCTCCACCTCGGCCAGCAGCGCCTCCCTGCCCTGCTGCTGCTCGAAGGCCGGCGCCACGTCGGGATCGAGGGTGATCAGCGCCACGTTGTAGGGCTTTCCGTCGCCGATTGCGATCGCCTGCCCGATCACGGGACTCGAGGCCTTCAGCTTCGCCTCGATGTTCGCGGGCGACATGTTCTTGCCGCCCGCGCTGATGATCAGCTCCTTCTTGCGGTCCACCAGCTTCAGGTAGCCGTCCTCGTCGAACTCGCCGATGTCGCCGGTGCGGAGCCAGCCATCGTCGTCGAGCGTCTCGCTCGTCTTCTCCGGATCGTTGCGGTAGCCGGTCATCACGAATGGCCCGCGGATCAGCACCTCGCCGTCGTCGGCGAGCTTGATCTCCGCGTCGGGCGCCGGCGGGCCGACCGTGCCGATCTTGATCTTCTCCGGCGGGTTGCAGGTGCCGTAACCGGCGGTCTCGGACATGCCCCAGAGCTCGGCAAGCGGGATCCCGATGGCATGGAAGAACTCGATGACCTCGGGCGGCGTCGGCGCCGCGCCCACGTTCACCGACTCCACCTGGTCGAGGCCGAGGCGCTCGCGAATCTTCGAGAGCACCAGTGCGTCGGCCTTCTCGTACTCCTCCCCCACGTCCTCTCCGCGGACGCGGCGCAGGCCCACGTCGAGCGCCCACTGAGTGGCCTGCTTGCGCTCGGGATCCTGCTCGGCCTCGATGCCGGCCTCGATCGCGGCCTTCAGCTTCTCCCAGATGCGCGGCACGGCGAAGAACCAGCTGGGATGCACCTCTGGCAGGTATGCCGCCACCTGCCGCGGATCCGGGCAGCAGGTGGTGGAGAAGCCGACGAACATCGGCAGGTAGTGCGACGACGCCCGCTCCGCGATGTGCGCCATCGGGAGCCAGGAGATCACGCGGCCCTCGTCGGGGAACTGGATGATCTGGTCGAAGCCCCTGATGGCGCTCACGAGGTTGGCGTGCGTGAGCTGGACGCCCTTCGGAGGCCCTGTCGTGCCCGACGTGTAGATCAGCGTGAGCAGGTCGCTTGGTTCCACGGCCCGCCATGCGGCGTCGAAGTCGAAGTTCTGAGGGGCGTGCTGCTCCACATCGTCCTGCTCCACGACCAGCACGTGCTCGACTCCCTCCAGGGACCGCACGCGCTCCTCAAAGGCCTTCTCGGTCACAACGATGCGCGCCTCGGCATGGTCCACCTGGTACTGGATCTGCTCGGCCGTGTAGGTGTTGTAGAGCGAGAACGGCGTGGCCCCGAGATGCATGGCCGCGGCGTCGAACCAGTGGAACTCCGGCCGGTTCGTGAGCATCAGGGCCATCGTGCCGCCGCGCTCGAGGCCCAGGCCCGCCAGGCCCGCGGCCGTGGCGCGCACCTTGTCGGCGTACTCGCGCCAGCTCATCGAGAGCTCGTCGTCCTTTGTGCGGAGGGCGCAGCGGTCGGGATGAGCCTCGGCGGTCACCTGGAAGGCTTCGGCCACGGTGGCGGCCGCCAGCCCAGCGGGCCGCCCGGATCGCTGCTCGGCACTCACAGCCATGCGCGCAATGTAACGCGGTTGGGCCCCACGGCCAACAGCAGCACTAAAACCGTGGCGCCGAGCCGCACCAACCCCAGGTGGGTCATCCGGGTGGCTATATCCGCCACTCAGATGACACACCTGGGGCCCGGGCGGCCTAGCGCACCTGGAATCCCTCGCCGCTTAAGCGATCTATGTCGTTCGACAGCCCGATCAGGAAGATCAGGATCACGAGCATGAAGCCCACCACTCCGGCGCGCTCCATCACCCGCAGGGACACCGGCTTGCGCCTCACCTTCTCCACGATCGCCCAGAAGATGTGGCCGCCGTCGAGCGGCAGGAAGGGGAACAGGTTCACGATCGCGAGTGAGAGCGAGATGATCGCGAGGATCCCGATCACGTCTCCGACCTGCTTGAGGATCGTCTGCCGGGTGACCTCGTACGAGCCCACCACTCCCGAGATCTCCTTGCGCTGCTCCGGGTTGATGAGCCGGGCGGGCAGCTCGAGGGTGCTCTTCGTGATGAACCAGAAGCGGTTCGCGGTCAGGTCGAACGCCTCGCCCACCCCGAGGTCCGCTCGTGGGCCGGGCGCATAGGCGAAGCCGAGCCGGGTTCGCTTCGCGACGGGGTCGTAGATGGGCGTGATCGAGAAGGTGCGCAGGGCGCCGTCGCGCCTGACCGTGACCTGGACGGGCTCGGCTGCCTTGCAGCCCTTCGTCGGTGGCTTCTGCGGGCACCGGTGGCTCGCGATCCGCTTTGAGAGCTCGATCGGCGCCCCTCGCTGACCGTCCACCGCAACGAGCCTGTCCCCGGGCTCCAGCACGCTCTGCGCCGGATAGCCCTTCTCGAGAGTGCCGACGTCGCGCGACCCCGTGGTGGGCCCGATCACCGCGAAGAAGATGAACAGCAGCACGAACGCCAGCACGAGGTTCACGGCGGGTCCCGCGGCGATCACGACGATCCGCTTCCAGACGGGTTGCGCGTGGTAGGCCCGGTCGCGGACCTCCTCGGGGAGATCCTCGTCCGGGTTCATCCCGCTGATCTTCACGTAGCCGCCCGCGGGGATCGCCCCGATCGCGTACTCGGTCTCCCCCACCTTCTTGCTCCACAGGGTCGGCGGGAAGAACAGCGAGAACTTCTCCACGCGCATGCCCACGGACTTCGCCGCGCTGAAGTGGCCCAGCTCGTGCAGGATCACGAGCAGCGCGAAGCCAATGAAGGCGAGGAAGAAGCTGAGAGCGGTCACGCGGCCACTCCCCTGGCCACCTCGCGCGCCTGAGCGTCGGCGGAATACAGGTCGGAGAAATGGCGCACCGGCTGGGCCGGCAGCTCCGAGAGCGTGGACTCGATCACCCGCGCGATGCCCGTGAAGGAGAGGTCGCCGGCCAGGAAGGCGTGCACCGCGATCTCGTTCGCCGCGTTGAGCACGCACGGCGCGGTGCCGCCGGCCTCGGCCGCCTCGCGCGCAAGGCGAAGGCACGGGAACGCGTTTACGTCGGGCGCCTCGAAGGTGAGGGCCCCGAGCTCGACGAGGTCCAGCGGGCGCACGGGCACGTCCACCCGATCCGGGTAGTTGAGGGCGTACGAGATCGGCACGCGCATGTCGGGGTAGCCGAGGTGCGCGAGCGACGCGCCGTCGTTCATGTGCACCATCGCGTGGACGATCGACTGCGGATGCACGACCACGTCGATGCGGTCGTATGGAACACCGAAGAGATGGTGAGCCTCGATCAGCTCGAGGCCCTTGTTCATCAGGGTCGCCGAGTCGATGGTGATCTTGCCGCCCATGTCCCAGGTCGGGTGGGCGAGCGCCTCCTCGCGCGTGACCGAGTCGAGGTCGGTGCGGCCGCGGAACGGGCCGCCGCTGGCCGTGAGCACGAGCCGGTCCACCGTGCCGGGCCGTTCGCCCGAGATCAGCTGGAAGAGGGCGGAGTGCTCCGAGTCCACCGGCAGCAGCTGTGCTCCCGTGGCCTCGGCGAGCGTGGTCACGAGCTCGCCGCCCACCACGAGGCTCTCCTTGTTCGCGAGCGCGAGGTCGATGCCCTCGCCCAGCGCGGCAACCGTCGGACCCAGGCCGGCCGAGCCCACCAGCGCATTCAGCACGAGATCGCAGTCGGTGTCCGTGATCAGCTCCACGAGCCCCTCCGCCCCAGCGAGCACCTCCACCTGGGAGTGCTCGGACGCACGCGCGACGGGGTCGGGATCCGCAAGCGCCACGCGGCTCACCCCGTGCTGCTTCGCCTGCTCGAGGAGCAGCTCCCAGCTCGAGGCCGCGGCGAGGCCCACCACCTCCAGCTCGGGATTGCGCTCGACCACGTCGAGCGCCTGCGTCCCGATCGAGCCGGTGGAGCCGACTATGAGGATCCTGCGCACCCGGCTGAGTCTAGGAGGCGTAGCCGAGCCCGACGGCGGCGTAGTACGCCACCGGGATCGTGAAGAAGACGGCGTCGAGGCGGTCGAGCACTCCGCCGTGGGCGCCGAACAGCTTGCCGGTGTCCTTCACCTCGAGGTCGCGCTTGATCATCGACTCGAACAGGTCCCCCACCGGAGCGGTGATCGCCACGAGCGCGCCGATCAGGAGCGCGTGCGGGCCGGTTAGCCAGTCTTGGTAGAGGCCGGCGATCCAGAACGCGAACGTGCCACCGAGCACGCCCGCCACGAGGCCCTCCAGCGTCTTGTTGGGCGAGATCAGCGGCGCCAGCGGCGTGCGGCCGTACCAGCGGCCGCCGAAGTAGGCGAACGTGTCGCCCAGGAACGTCGCCACGAGCACGTCGATCACGAGTCCGTCGCCGTGCGGCAGATCGCGCAGCCAGACGGCGTGCACCATCGCGAGGCCGATCCAGAGGATGCCGAGATAAGTCACGGCGATGGCCCAGGACACGTGCTCCCGGCGCGGGCGCACCACGGCGAGCACGAACGTGACCGGGAACGAGGCCGCGAGCACCATGATCACGTGTCGGGGCTCTCCGTAGAGGGCCGCCACCAGCATCGCCGCGAGCGTGAGGAACCCGGCGAGCGCAGGCGGCCGCACGCGGCCCATGAGCGTGTAGAGCTCGCCCATGGCCACCACGCCGAGGGCGAAGATGCCGATCGTCCAGACCTCGCCGCCCTGGTCGACGATGACCAGCGCGAAGATGATCGCGGGGATCGCGACGACGATGCGCGGGGCGAGATCTGACCCTCCCCGAACCCTCGAGGGGGTCTGACCCCCTTGAGGGTTGCGCGCGGCCATCGCCTACCGCCCCCCGAACCGGCGCCCGCGCGCCGCGTATTCGTCGAGCGAAGCCTCGAATGCCTCGCGCGTGAAGTCGGGCCAGAGCTCGTCGCGGAACACGAACTCCGCGTAGGCGAGCTGCCACAGCAGGTAGTTCGAGATCCGGAGCTCGCCGCTGGTGCGAATCAAGAGGTCGGGATCGTGCATGTCGGGTGCGTAGAGGTGGCGCCGGAACTCTTCCTCGCTGTCACCCGTGAAGGTTCGCGCTGCGTCCACGATCTCCGCCCTGCCGCCGTAGTTGAAAGCCACGAACAGGGTGATGCGCTCGTTCTCGCCGGTGAGCTCCTCAGCCCAGTCCATGCGCCGAATGAGCCCCTCGTTCAGCCCCTCTCTGCGCCCCACGAAGCGCATCCGCACGCCCTCCTCGTGCAGCTCGGGCGTCTCCCGGTCGATCCGCTCCGAGAACATCGCCATCAGCCCGTCGACCTCAGCCTGCGGACGGTTCCAGTTCTCGGTGGAGAACGAGTAGACCGTGAGCTCGTGCACGCCCAGCTCGACGGCGTCGCGCAGCCTGGCCTTCACGGTGTCGGCGCCGGCCTGGTGCCCGGCGAGCACCGGCAGGCCGCGATCTCGCGCCCAGCGGCCGTTCCCGTCGGTGATGATCGCGACGTAGCGCGCCCGCGCCGCGGCGTCGCTCACACTTCGAGGATTTCTTGTTCCTTGCCGGCGAGGGCGGTGTCGATGTCGCCGACGTGAGAGTCGGTGAGCTTCTGGAGCTCTGATTCCGCGCGGCGCTCGTCATCCTCGCCCACCTCGCCCTCGCTCTTCAGTTCGCGCAGGTCGTGCATCACGTCGCGCCGGACGTTCCGCACTGCGACCCGGCCCTGCTCGGCGATGCCGTGCACGACCTTCACGAGCTCCTTGCGGCGGTCCTCGGTCAGCTCGGGGATCGAGAGGCGGATCACCTGGCCGTCGTTCGAGGGCGTGAGCCCCACGTCCGACTCGAGGATCGCCTTCTCGATCGCCTTGATCGAGTTCTTGTCGTAGGGCGTGATGGTGAGCAGCCGCGCCTCGCTGGCCGAGATCTGCGAGAGCTGCCTGAGCGGCGTGACCGCGCCGTAGTAGTCGACCTCGATGCGGTCGAGCAGGTGCGGGGACGCGCGCCCGGTCCGCACGGTGGCGAACTCGGTCTTGGTCGCGTCCACGGACCGCTGCATTCGGCCCTTCGCGTCGTCCAGGAAATCTGTCAACACTTCGTTCATCGCGAGTAACGCGTCACTCCAACGCCGCTCATCCGCTCCTCACCACGGTTCCGACCCTCTCGCCGCACACTATCCGGTCGATGTTGCGCTCGTCATCCATGTTGAAGACGTTGATCGGGAGGTTGTTGTCCATGCAGAGCGACAGCGCCGTCGAGTCCATGACGGCCAGCCGCTGCTCGATCGCCTCCTGGTGGGTGATCACCTCGATGAAGCGGGCGTCCGGGTTCTCGCGCGGGTCGGCGCTGTACACGCCCTCCACTCCGTTCTTGGCCATCAGGATCGTCTCCGCGTGGATCTCGAGGGCGCGCAGCGCCGCCGCGGTGTCGGTGGTGAAGAACGGGTTGCCGGTGCCCGCGGCGAAGATCACGATCCTGCCCTTCTCCAGGTGGCGCATGGCGCGGCGCCGGATGTACGGCTCGGCCACCTCCGAGATCGTGATTGCGGACTGCACGCGCGTCACGGCGCCGACCTTCTCGAGCGCGTCCTGGAGCGCCAGCGCGTTCAGGACGGTGGCGAGCATGCCCATGTAGTCGCCTGTGGCTCGGTCCATGCCGTCCGCGGCAGCCTTCATGCCGCGGTAGATGTTGCCGCCGCCGACCACGATCGCGATCTCGACGCCGCGGTCGGACACGGCCTTCACCTGCTGGGCAATGGCGGCGATCCGTTCAGGGTCAGCTCCATAGGGGAGGCTGCCCATGAGCGCCTCCCCGGAGAGCTTCAGCAGGATGCGCCTGAAGGCGGGGTCGGTCACTCCCCCCCGACCTGGAAGCGGGCAAATCTGCGGATCACGACGTTCTCGCCGGTGTTCGCCGCGATCTCCGTGCGGAGCTCCCCGACGGTCTTGCCGCCGTGCTTCTCCTCGTTCACGTGCGTCTGGTCGAGCAGAACCACGTCCTCGAGCCACTTCTTGAGCCGGCCCTCGACGATCTTCTCCTGGACGTTCTCGGGCTTGCCCTCGCCGGCCGCCTGCTCGCGCAGCACGCGCAGCTCGGCCTCCTTGGCCTGCTCGTCGACCTCGTCCTCGGACACGTAGAGCGGATTGGCCGCGGCGACGTGCATGGCGACCTCGCGGGCGAAGTCCTGGAAGTCGTCGGTGCGCGCGACGAAGTCGGTCTCGCAGTCCACCTCCACCAGCACGCCGATCTGGCCGCCGGCATGGATGTAGCTCGACACGACGCCCTCGGCGGCGGCCCGCTCCCCGCGCTTGGCGGCCGAGGCTTGGCCCTTCACGCGCAGGATCTCGATCGCCTTGTCGATGTCGCCGCCCGACTCCTGCAGGGCGGCCTTGGCGTCCATGATCCCCGCGCCGGTTCGCTCACGCAGGCTCTTCACGTCTTGGGCGGAAATGGTGATGCTCATCAGGACTCCTCGTCAGGATCGAACGTGCGGCGCTCACGAGGGGCGCCGGCGCCCGCTGCGGCCTCCGGACGGGTGCCGCTCGGCGTGGCGGGCTCGTCCGGCGAGAAGCCGGCCTCCTCCGCCTCGCGGCGAGCGCGCTCCTCGGCCTCGCGCTTCTCCTGCTCCTCGGCCTCGCGCGCGGCCTTCTCCTCGGCCTCCTTGCGCTCCGCCTCCTCGCGCTCGCGTCGGGCTGCCTCCTCCTCGGCGCGGAACTGGGTGGCGCGGTCGCGCGCCACGTCGGCGATGCCCTCGATGATCACCTTGCAAGAGCGAATCGCGTCGTCGTTGCCCGGGATCACGAAGTCGATGGGGTCCGGGTCGCAGTTCGTGTCCACGAGCCCGATGATCGGGATCTTGAGGCGCTTGGCCTCGCGAACGCCGATGTCCTCGACCTTGAGGTCCACCACGAACACCGCGTCAGGCGGGCGCTGCATCTCAGCCACGCCGCCGAGGTTGGTCTCGAGCTTGTCGCGCTCGTTCATCGCGGCGATGCGCTCGCGGACCGGCAGCAGGTCCATCGTGCCGGACTCGGTCCAGTCGCGCAGGTCGTGCAGGCGCCGGATGCGCTTGTTGATGGTCTGGAAGTTGGTCAGAAGGCCGCCCAGCCAGCGCTGGTCGATGTACGGCATGCCGGAGGCCGTGGCGGCTTCCTTGATCGAGTCACGGGCCTGCTTCTTGGTGCCCACGAACAGGATCGTCCCGCCCCTGCCCGCCAGGTCCCCGGCGAACTCCTGGGCGGTGTGGAGCAGGCGCTCCGTCTTCTGAAGGTCGATGATGTGGATCCCGCCGCGCTCGCCGAATATGAAGCGGCGCATCTTGGGGTTCCAGCGGCGCGTCTGGTGGCCGAAATGGACGCCGGCCTCCAGCAGCTCCCTGATGCCAATCTCGGTGGCCAAAGAGTTGCTCCCTTGAAGTTTGTCGTTGAACGTCTGCCCGCCGGTCGGCTCGCGGACCCGGGATCTCCGGGCAGGGCGCGGCCGCTGTGTCCAGCGGGGTAGCTTGCTTAACGGGTCTGAGGATAGCCATCTGGAGCGACCTGTACCGCGAGCGAGCGGCAGAAAGCGTCCAGGAACGAGACGAGGCGGTCCGAAGACCGCCTCGCTCGTATGTCTCAGCCCCCGTCTGGCCCTCCGGAGACTGGCTCCCGCCGGGCTCTGTCAAGTGCATGACTCAACTCGGCGGGTGGTTTGGACTCGCAAGCGACAAATTCCCCTGAGAGCGGATGCCTAAACATCAGTTTTGAAGCGTGCAAAAACTGACGCATCAAGCCGAGCCTCCGGCCGCTTTCCCGCCCGCCGTATTGAGGGTCGCCGACCACCGGGTGATCGATGGCCGCCAGGTGCGCCCGGATCTGGTGGGTGCGGCCCGTTTCGAGGCGCACGCGCAGCAGAGTGGTGCGCGGAAGCCGCTCCAGGACCTCGAAATGGGTCACCGCGCTGCGGGCACGGTCGGTGCGCGTGGACATCACGGTCCGGTTGCCGCGGTCGCGGCCGATCGGGGCGTCGATGGTGCCGCTCTCGGCGTCCGGGTGGCCCTCCACCAGGGCGGTGTACTCGCGGGTGACCTCGCGCGCCTTCATCATCTTCTGGAGCGCGGCATGCGCCTCGTCGGAGCGCGCCACCACCAGCAGGCCCGAGGTGTCGCGGTCCAGGCGGTGGACGATGCCCGCCCGCTCGGGGTGCTCGCCGCCGGCGGCCAGAGGGGCCAGTGCCTCTGCGAGCGTCGGCCCCTGGTGCCCTGGGGCGGGATGCGTGACCACTCCGGCGGGCTTATCCACCACGAGCAGGTGCTCGTCCTCGTACACGATCTCGAAGGGGACGGCTTCCGGCTCGCGGGCGCCGGCCTCCACGGCGGGCGCCTCCACGGCCACCCTCTCCCCCTCTCCAATCCGGTGGTTCTTGGGGCGCACCTGGCCGTCCACCATGACCGCGCCGCGCTCGATCAGCCGCTGGGCGGCGGCGCGGGACGGCGCCGCCCCGCGTGCTGCGAGGAAGGCGTCGAGGCGGAGACCCGCGTCCTCGGCCGCGGCGATCAGCTCGTCTGAGGTCGTTTCGTGCTCCCCTCCACGGTCCAGAGCAGCAGGAACACCCCCGCCACGATGAAGGTGTCGGCCAGGTTGAATGCCGGCCACGCCACGGGGTCAATGAAGTCGATCACGGCGCCGTCGCGCGCGCGATCAGCCAGGTTCCCGAGCGCACCGCCCAGCAGCAGGCCCACGGGCAGCCACAGGAGCGGCATGTCACGGTGGAGCGCGAAATAGCCGATCAGGAGAGCCAGCGACACCCCGATCAGGATCGTGACCACCTCGCCCCCGCCCTGGAAGGCGCCAAAGGCGACGCCCGAGTTGCGCGTGTTCGTCAGGTCGAGCCCGAAGAAGATGTTCACCTGCTCGCCGCGCTCGACGTTGGCCACGGCCAGCTGCTTCGTCGCCTGGTCGATCGCCACGACCACGCCCGCGGTGGCGATCGCCGCGGGCGCGCCTCTAGCGGTCACCCTCCTTCAACGAGGCCGGCCACGATCGAGCCGACGATGATCAGCGCGAATGTGGCGACGATCGGGCTCAGGTCGAGCCCGGCACCGCCCATGCGAACCATCGGCAGGATCCGGCGGAAGAGGTTCAGGTACGGGTCCGTCACGTCGCTCACGAACTTCAGGAAGGCGGCGAGGTAGCGGTTGTAGGGCATCCGCGGGATCCAGCTCATCAGGATGCGGATGAAGATCAGGATCAGGTAGACGAACATCAACGTGCGGATGTAGTCCGCCACGTCAACGCGGGTGATCGCGAGCCAGGTGTTCATCGCGTGGCCTCCACGACCGTGTCCACCGCCGCCCGGCACACGTCCCTGAGGCCGCGCTCCTCGAGCGTGATCACGCCCTTCTCCGTGACGCCGCCTGGCGTTGCGACCCGGGCACGCAGGCTCGGACCGTCGTAATCGTGCTGTGCGAGGTAGTCCGCCGTGCCGCCCATCGTCTCCACGACCATCCGCATGGCGTCGTCGGGATCGAGGCCGTGCGCCGCCCCGGCCTCGGCGAAGCTCTCCGCCACAAGGGCCATGAACGCCGGCCCGCAGCTCATCAGGGCCATCGCCGGCTCGATCAGTGGCTCCGCGTCGAGCGGGATCACCGCGCCGGCGCGACCCATGAGGGCGAGGATCTCGTCCTCGGGGCCCGCTGGGGCTCCCGGGCCCGCGATGTAGCAGAGCACCCCCCGCCGGACCTCGGTTGGCATGTTCGGGATGAACCGGTAGATCGAGGCACCGGGATAGGCGGCGGCGACCTGCTCGGTGGTGGTTGCGGCCAGGATCGATACGACCACCTGGGCTCGGTCACCGACCTCTGCCGCCACCTCCTCGAGCTGCTTCGGCTTGTGGCAGAGCACGAGCACGTCGGCACGCTCCGCGAGCTCCGCGTTCGAGCCCACGGCCTCGCCGCCCAGCGCCTCGGCAAGGGCCTGCGCCTTGGCGGCGTCGACGTCGTGGACCAGGGCTGGCTCACCGATGCCGCGCGCCAGCGCCGACGCCATGTTCCCTGCCCCGATCAGACCCAGCTTCATCGCCGCCGCACTCTATCGGCGGCGAAGAGGCCAACTCAGCTCTGGTTGAAGAAGCCCTTCTCGATCAGCCGCGCGCGTTCCTCGGCCGAGACCTCGACATTGCGAGGCGTGAGCAGGAACACCTTGTCGGCAATCCGCTGCATTCCGCCGTCGAGCGCGTAGGTGAGTCCGGATGCGAAATCGATCAGCCGCTTCGACAGATCGGTGTCAGTGCCCTGAAGGTTGAGGATCACGGGCACGGCGTCCTTGTACTGGTCGGCGATCTGCTGGGCGTCGTTGAAGCTCTTGGGGATCACCAGGTGGACCTGGAGGTCCCCGCCGCCGCGCCCGCCGTTGCCACCCACCGGGCGCAGCACGCGCGTCTCGCGCCCGCCACCGCGCGGTTCGTCGGCAAAGATGTCGTCGAACTCGTCCCGGCGCCGACGCTGAAGCCGGCGCACGTTCGGGCGCTCCCGGTAGCGATCCTCGAGCTCGGCCTCCGGCTCGGCGTCCGGAATCGCCTCGTAGCGCGGATCCTCCTCCTCGGCCAAGCCGAAGTAGACCAGCGTTCGATGCCATGTGTCGCGAAGCGCCATACGACCGTGAAGTTCGAGCGTAAGCGGGAAACTCCTTGTCACTGCGGAGCGTACAGCCTGATTGGCCTGTACTTGAAGTGGGGCGCCGGCCTGCCCCTGCCGGAAGTCCTCCACAGGAGTCCCACCTGCGGGTTCAATCGCCCGCGCCCACCAGGTAGCTACCCGGGGAGAGCTCGGTCACTCAGCTTACGGCGGGATCCGCCGAGCTTTGCCGGTCGTCAACATGACGATCAAGCACGAACATCTCGATCTGCAGGTCGGGATGCTGGTGGCTTGCGCTCATGAACGCAGACACCTGGCGGCCGGTCAGACGTTCGATCGTCTCGGTCAACCTGCCTTCCATCGTGTCCTGGAAGGTCTGCCGTGTGGTCCGCACATCCAGCCATTTGCCGTCCTCGAACAAGGTGTTCTCAAGGCGGCTGTATCCCCCGCGCATCAGGACGATGATGAGGTCGTCGTCGATGTAGGTGCGGCACTTCGTCGGACCGCGATCGCCGTGCTCCTTGATCAGCTGCACGAACCTGGTCGAAATCTGCTCCGCGAGATGCCCGCCGGTGCGCGCCGCCTGGTCGGGTTCGATTGACACAGCCCGACCCTAGCTCTTCCGGTTCGTCGACTGAGCCTGAGCTGCCGCCCTCGCAAGCTCAAGCACGGGCTCCATTAGCCCTGGGTCGGCCTCTGACTGGAATCGCGACCGAACGACGTGGGTGAGCGGCGCGTAACAGCGTGGACAAGAGTCTCGCGCCATGCCGCCAGGCACGCGGGAGACGGTGAGGCCGCAGCTCGGACAGCTGGGGTAAGACAAAGAGAACCTCGCTTTCTTGTCGATCTGCGAGGTCCACTGGCGGAGACTTTCGCACCGCCTGCGTCCCACTTGCTTTTGTTACGACTCGGTGCGCGGACCACGCGCTCAGAGCCGCTTCCCGCGTAGCTATATCACCGGGATGTGGTCCGCACAAGGCCTGCCCGGCAGCCTAACCTTGCGCCGTGGAAACGACTGAGTTCCAGGTCCTGCGCCAGATCCCCGGCGCCGGGTCCATCACCCTCGAGGGCGAGCAGGCGGGCGATGGCCCGCCGGTGGTGCTCCTGCACGGGCTCTCGGCCACGCGCCGCAACGTCGTGCAGGGGTCACGCGCGCTCGTGAAGCGCGGCTACCGGCTGATCTCCTACGACGCCCGCGGCCACGGCGCCTCCTCCCCCGCGCAGCGATACGAGTATCCGGACTTCGTGGCGGACCTCGAGGCCGTGCTCGAGCACCTCGACCTGGAACGAGCTGCGCTCGTGGGCAGTTCGATGGGCGCGGCCACGGCGATGGCGTTCACCCTCGAGCATCCCGAGCGGGTGCCCGCGCTGGTGCAGATCACCCCCGCCTACACCGGCTACTCGCGCACGGGCGACGTGGACGGCGAGGTGTGGGCAAGGCTCGCCGAGGCCCTCGACAAGGGAGTCGACGAGTTCGTGGAGGTGGCCCAGCCGGGCGACATCCCGGAGCGCTGGCGCGCGGTGGCCCGCGAGGCGACCCGGCAGCGGATGGAGCGCCATGAGCACCTGGACGCCGTGGCTCAGGCATTGAGAGAGGTACCGCGGTCGGTGGCGTGGAAGGGACTCGAGCCGCTGTCCTCGCTGGAGGTGCCGGTCCTGATCGTCGGCTCCCAGGACGACGCCGACACGCTCCACCCCCTCGGAGTTGCCGAGGAGTACCGCCGAAAGCTGCCGAACGCAGAGCTCGTCGTGGAGGACAAGGGCCAATCCCCACTGGCCTGGCAGGGAGCCCGGCTGTCCAACGTGATCGCGGACTTCTTCGAGCGGGTGGGCTACACGTCGTAAAGAACTGAGCCCAGGCGCACGATGGTGGCTCCCTCCTCGGCGGCCACCGCGTAGTCCTGCGACGTTCCCATCGAAAGGCGTGCGAGCCCGTGCTCCGCGGCCAGCTCCGCCAAGCGCGCGAAGTGGCGCCGGTTGTCCTCGGCCCTGTCCACGAACGGGGGCATCGTCATCAGGCCGGTTACGGGCACGGGGCAGCGGGCGATGAAGTCGGCGAGAGCGTCCGGGGCGATCCCGGCCTTCTCGTCCTCGCCGGCCACGTTCACCTGGACGAGCACCTCCTTCGCCGGGTGCTGCTCGAGCTTCGAAAGCGCTGATTCCGAGGCGAGCGAGTGGATTAGCCGCACGTGTGGCGCAATCTCCTTGACCTTGCGGCTCTGAAGCTGGCCGATGAAGTCCCATGTGAACAGATCGCCATGTGCCTCCTGCTTGGCAAGCAGCTCCTGCGCCCGGTTCTCGCCCACAAGCTCGATGCCCGCCTCCGCCAACGCCGGCAGGTCAGCCGCCTCCACGTACTTCACCGCCGCGAGGATCTCGAGCTCGGTGCCGATCTGCTCCCGCACCCGGTCGAGGTTGCGCCGTACCCGCTCAGGATCCATCGTGCACGATGATGCCCGCCTGACGGCCGGTGACGCCGTCGTCGCGGCGGTGGGAGAAGTACAGGTCGGGCGAGCAGCTCGTGCAACGGTCCACGTGCTCGACCTCCGACACCCCCGCGGCGGCGAGCTGAGCCGAGATCACCGCCCGCAGATCGAGCATGTGCCCGGACGCGACCCCCTCAATGCCCGAGAACGCCTCAAGCACCTCGTCCCCGACCTCGTAGCAGCACCCGCCGATGCCGGGGCCCACCGCGGCGGCGGGCACCCCGTCAAAGCGCGCAACGGCCCTCTCGATGATCCCGCCGGCGAGCGGGCGCCAGCCGCAGTGCAGCATCGCCACCTGCTCACCGTCGGACAGGGCGACTGGATAGCAGTCGGCCACGAGCACGAGCAGGCCGATGCCGGGCTCGCGGGTGAGATGGCCGTCCACCTTCTCGAGGTCCTTGTCCCCGGGCTGCGCGTACGCGCGATCCGGCGGCGGGCCCGTCCACTCCTTGAGACCGGTGCCGTGGACCTGCCACCCCATCGCCACCCGCTCGGGCTCCACACCTGCCTGCCTGGCGGCGCGGCGGCGGTTCTCGGTCACGCTCTCGGGGTCGTCCGCGGTCAGGATCCCGAGGTTCATCGACTCGTACGGCCCCACGCTCACTCCCCCCTGGCGGGTCGTGAAGGTCACGTGCGCGCCCGGCAGCCTCATTGCGCGTGCTCCCGGGCGAGCAGCAGCGCTGTCTCGAGCTCCTCGTCCCGCCCGGACACCAGGCCGTCGAGCTTTCGGTTGAGCGTCTCGTCGAGCGCGCGCCCCACGGCCGGCCCCTCCGGCACGCCCGCCGCGAGCAGGTCGTCCCCGGAGATCTCGAGGGTCACGGGCCGCAGCTCGGACACCCAGCGGAGGATCGGCTCCGACGGCGCGCTCAGCGCCAAAGCGAGTGCCAGCGCCTCGAGCGGCTCCCGCCCGAGCAACCCGCGCAGCTCCGAGGGAGTGTGCTCGCGCTCGCGGAGCGCCGCCGCGATCTTCGGCGCCACTCGCGCCGCGCGCGCGGCCGCGTCGCGCTCCTCCGCAGCGAGGTGCAGGTCGCCCAGCCACAGATCCAGCTTCTCGGGGGCCTCTTCGGTCAGCGCCGCGAGCGCGGCGATCGCCCGATCCGCTCCGATCGCCGTGGCTCCAAGGGCGGCGGACGCGACGAGGTCGGGATCCGGGTCGAGCTCCGGATGGAGGGCGGTATGGATCTCGAGCTCGCGCATGCGCTTGATCCCGGCCGCCGCGTCGAGCTCGCCGAGCAGGTCCATCAGCTCGTCTCTGATCCGGGCGCCAGACACCGTTGACAGGGCGTCGGCCGCGGCCGCCTCGCGGGCCAGTCGCTCGGTCTCGGGGTCGAGCGCGAAGCCGAGCCGCACCGCATAGCGCACCGCCCGCAGCAGGCGGGTTGGATCGTCTAGGAAGCTGCGTTCGTGGAGCACCCGGATGAGACCGGCGTCCATGTCGGCGAGCCCGCCGGTGGGGTCGTAGAGGTGCCCGAGGTCGTCACCCGTGAGACCCACCGCCATGGCGTTGATCGAGAAGTCGCGGCGCCGGAGGTCGTCGAGAAGCGACGCGGGCGACACGCGCGGCAGCTCACCGGGCGAGTCGTAGGCCTCCTCCCGCGTCGTCGCGAAGTTGTACGAGGTGGCGGGCGTCTCGACGGTGGCCGTGCCGAAGCGCTCGTACTCGCGCGTGTCGCTGCCGAGGCGCTTCGCCACGGCGCGGGCCACCGAGCGCGCGTCGCCCTCGACGGCGATGTCGATGTCGTTCGGAACCGCACCGCGCAGCAGATCCCGGACGGCACCGCCCACCAGGTAGGCCGGCTCGAGCCCCTCGAGCGCGGGCAGCAGCCGCTCCATGCCAGGCACCTGCCGGACACGCTCGCGGAGGTCGCCCGGAGGCGAGCTCATCAGAGCCTCACCGGGATCCCCGCGTCCCGCATGCGTTCCTTGGCCTCGCGCACCGTGTGCTGACCGTAATGAAAGATCGATGCGCACAGGACGGCGTCGGCCCCGCCCTGCTCGACCGCGTCCACCAGGTGATCGAGCTTGCCCGCGCCTCCCGAGGCGATCACGGGCACGTCCACGGCATCGGAGACGGCCCGGGTGAGCGTGAGCTCGTAGCCGTCCTCGGTGCCGTCGCGGTCCATGCTCGTGAGCAGGATCTCCCCCGCGCCGCGCTCCACGCCCTCGCGCGCCCACTCGACCGCGTCGCGGCCGACCGGCGTGCGCCCGCCGTTCACGTACACCCCGTAGTGCGCGAGGGGGCGGCTTGGCCCGCACCGGAGCGATGCGTTCTCCTGTCCGCGCGCGTCGATCGCCAGCACCACGCACTGCGCGCCGAACACCTCGGCGAGCTCGGACAGCAGCTCCGGGCGCGCCACCGCCGCGGAGTTCACCGAGACCTTGTCGGCGCCGGCATCGAGCACGGCCTGGGCGTCCTCAACCGAGCGCACCCCGCCTCCGATCGTGAACGGGATGAACACATCGTCGGCGCAGCGGCGGGCGAGCTGCGCCACGTTCTCCCGCTTCTCGTGCGACGCGGTGATGTCGAGGAAGACGATCTCGTCCGCGCCCTCCTCCTGGTAGCGGACCGCGAGTTCGACGGGGTCGCCGGCGTCGCGCAGGTTCACGAACTCGACGCCCTTCACGACGCGGCCCTTGTCCACATCGAGGCACGGGATTACGCGCCGGAGAAGCATCAGGCGTCGAGCACCTCCTGCCCCTCCTGCACGCCGAAGCGGCCCTCGTACAGCGCCTTGCCTGAGATCACCCCGGCGAGGTTCAACAGCCGCATCTCGCTCAGCGCGCGCAGGTCCTCGATCGAGCCGATCCCGCCTGAGTAGAGGAAGCGCCCGCGCACGGCCTCGGCCACTCGCCTCACCTCGTCGAGGTCCGGGCCCTCGAGCATGCCGTCGCGATCCACGTTCGTGTAGACGAAGCGCGTTACGCCCCGCTCCTGCATGCGCCGGATGGCATCCTCGCCCCTCATCTGCGTCTCGCGCGTCCAGCCGGCCACCGACACCATCCCGCCGCGCACGTCCACGCCCACGAGGATGCGCGACGTGAACGCCGACAGCGCCTCGTCGAGCAGGTCGGGATCCGTGAACGCCGCGGTGCCGAGCACCACTCGGCTGGCGCCCGCGGCAAGGGCGCGCCGGATCGAGGCGATCGAGCGCAGGCCGCCGCCCAGCTCCACCGGGACGTCGAGCTCGGAGGTGATGCGCTCCACATGGGGCAGGTTGGCCGGCTCGCCCTCGCGCGCGCCGTCGAGGTCCACGATGTGCAGGAAGCGCGCGCCGGCCTCCACGAACGAGCGCGCGGCCTCGAGCGGATCGTCGGCGTAGACCGTCTCGTCGTCGAAGTGGCCCTGGCGCAGCCGCACCGCCTTCCCGTCGCGGATGTCCACCGCCGGCAGGAGGATCATCGGGAGGCTGCAGCGAGCGAGACGAAGTTCTTCAGCAGCCGCAGGCCGTCCGGCCCGGACTTCTCCGGGTGGGACTGGAGCCCGTAGACGGGCGCCCGCTCCACCACGCTCACGAACTCGGTGCCGTAGTCGGCGGTGCCGAGAACGGCCTCCTCGTCGTCCGGTCGCGGCGCGAACGAGTTGGCGTGGTAGAAGGCGCACGGCGCCGGCAGTCCCTCGTTCAGCGGGCTTTCGCGCCGCCAGGCCACCGGGTTCCAGCCGATCTGCGGCACCTTCAGGCCCGGGGCATCGAGCGCCTCCACCGGCCCGCGCAGCAGCCCGATGCCCTCCGCCCCGCCCATCTCGGTGGTGGAGTCGAACAGGAGCTGCATGCCCATGCAGAGCCCGATCACCGGGACCTCGGCCTCCACGCGCTCGCGCAGGAGCTGGTCGAGCTTGAGGTCGCGCACCCGCTCCATCGCCCTCGGCATCGCGCCCACGCCGGGCAGCACGATCCCATCCGCCTCGCGCACGCGCGCGTGTTCGCTCGTGAGGAACGGCCCCGCGCCGACGTGCTCGAGCGCCTTGCCGACCGAGCGCAGGTTCCCCATCCCGTAGTCGAGGATCGCGATGCGCGTCAAAGGACGCCCTTGGTCGAGGGCACGCCCTCCACGCGTCTCGTCGTTCTCGACCGCCTCGCGCATACGCGCGCGCGAACGCCTTGAAGGACGCCTCGACCATGTGGTGCGCGTTCGTGCCCGCCTCCAGGCGCACGTGCAGCGTCAGCTTGGCCGCGTTCGCGACCGCGCGGAAGAACTCCTCGGCCAGGTCCGTGTCGAAGTCGCCGACCCGCGCCGCGCCGAAGGCGCCCTCGAGAGCCATGAACGGACGACCGGAGATGTCGATCGCGGCGGAGGCGCGCGCCTCGTCCATCGGCACCACGGCGTGGCCGAAGCGGCGGATGCCAGCGCGGTCGCCGAGCGCCTCGTCGATGGCCTGCCCCAGCGCGATGCCCGTGTCCTCGACGCTGTGGTGCGGACCCGTCTCGAGATCGCCCTCCACCCGCACGTCGAGGTCGAGCAGCCCGTGGCGGGCAACGGCGTCGAGCAGGTGGTCGAAGAAACCCACGCCCGTCTCGCGCTCGCCGGCGCCCGTGCCGTCGAGGTCCAGCGAGAGCTGGACGTCGGTCTCGCCCGTTGTGCGGTGGATCTCCGAGGTACGGCTCACGCGCGGCGCTCCATTGATTCTGCGTGCACAGGAAAGCCCTCGGCACGAGCAAGAGCCGCGCCGGCGGGCGCGAGGCGGGCCGGCGCCTCGCCGGGCAAGGATACGCGAGCCATGCGGCGCCGAAAGGTGGCGGGCGAGAGCGCCGACTGGAAGCGAGCGCCGCCGCCCGTGGGCAGCACGTGGTTCGAGCCGGCGACGTAATCGCCGAAGGCGGTGCCCGAGCCGGACCCGACGAAGACGCAGCCCGCCACGCGCACGTCGGCCGCGAGCGGCTCGACATCGCTTCCGATCAGCTGCAGGTGCTCCGGCGCGAACTTCTCCGCCAGCCAGAGCGCGGTGCGGGGGTCCTCGGCGTGCATCACCTGCAGCTCGGCGTCGGTCACGGTGGGCCGCTCTGGGGCCATCCGCTCGACGCAGGCCACGGTCTCCTTCAGCACACGGTTGTCGAGCGCGATCAGCGCGACGAGGCTGTCCGGGCCATGCTCCGCCTGCGCCAGGAGGTCGAGGGCGACCAGTTCCGGATCGGCGTCGACTCCGGCGATCACGATCAGCTCGCTCGGGCCGGCCAGGCCGTCGATGCCGACATGGCCCACCACCTGGCGCTTCGCCTCCGTCACCCAGCGGTTTCCCGGGCCGACGATGAGGTCGACGGGCCGCACGCTCTCGGTTCCGTAGGCCAGCGCACCGATCGCCTGAGCGCCGCCCATCCGGTACACCTCGCTCACCTCGCACAGCACGCAGGCGGCGAGGATCACCGGGTGTGCGCGCCCGCCGGGACCGGGCGGCGCGCAGACGGCGATCTGGGAAACGCCGGCGACGCGAGCGGTCACAGCACCCATCACGACCGTGGACGGGTACGGCGCCCTGCCGCCGGGGACGTACACGGCCGCGCGCCCCACCGGCACCTCCACCAGCTCGACCGTGTGCCCCTCCGGGAGCTCGACGGTCTCGGGAGCGTCATGCACCTGGGCCTTTGCCACCGCGCGCACGTTCGCGATCGCCGTGCGCAGGCCCGCCAGGACGGCGGGTTCCAAAGCGCCGACCGAGGACTCGAGCTCGTTCGGATCCACCTGGAGCTGCTCCGGGCCGAGCTCGGCTGTGTCAAAGCGCTCGGTGTACTCGATCACCGCGCGGTCGCCCTCCGTGCGCACACGCCGGAGGATCTCGGCGACGTCCTCGCGCCGGCCCGTGCCGGGTGCGCCGCGTTCGATGCCCTCGCGGATCCTCACGCCCGGATCCCTTCCAGGATCGAGTCGATCTCCGCGGCCTTCAGCTTGTGCGCCACCGGGTTGGCGATCAGCCTCGCCGTGCAGGTGGCGATCTGCTCCATCACCCGGAGGTTGTTCTCCGCGAGGGTCTTGCCGCTCGCCGTGAGGTCCACGATGCCGTCGACCAGGCCGGTGAGCGGCGCGAGCTCGACAGACCCCTTCACCTCCACGATCTCGGCCTGCCGCCCGGTCTCCGCGAAGTGCTCCGCCGCCACCCGCGGGTACTTGGTGGCGATGCGGACGCGGCCGAGGCGGGTCAGCGCGTCCGCGATCGGATCGCCGTGGTCGGGCGCCGCCACCACCATCTCGCAGCGGCCGAAGCCGAGGTCGAGCAGCTCGTAGACCTTGCGGCTCGACTGCTCGAGCAGCACGTCCTTGCCGGTGATGCCGATGTCGGCCGAGCCGTGCTCCACGTAGGTCGGCACGTCGCTCGGGCGCATGGTCACGATGCCCACGTCGGCGAACAGGAGCTTGCGGTCGTTTGAGCGCACCTCGCTTGTGTCGATCCCCAGACGGTCGAGCAGGTCGAGCGTGCCGGCGAAGAGCGCGCCGCGCGGGACGGCGATCGTGAGTCGCTCGTTCATCCGAGCGCCTCCTCCGCCGCCTGAGCCAGGTGCACCCGCTGGACGTCGAGCGCGAGCCCGCATGCCGGCAGATCGCGGCCGAAGCGGCCGATCAGCTCGTCGTAGCGCCCGCCGCCGCCGAGCGTGAAGCCAACGGCCGGGTCGTAGACCTCGAACACCGAGCCCGTGTAGTAGCCGAGCTCGCGCACCAGTCCGAGGTCGAAGATCACGCGATCGGCCACGCCGCGCTCGGCGAGCAGCTCGTGGAGGGCGCGCAGGCCATCGAGGCCCGCTGTGTCGGCGCGGTCGAGCACCTCGCGGCCGCCGCGGAGCTGCGGAAGTCCCACGAGCAGGTCGCGCTCTCCCTGTGCGAGTCCGAGCGCGTCCACCTGCCCCTCGAGGCCCACGAGATCGCGGCGCGACAGGCTCTCCAGCATTGGCACGTGCGCGTCCTCCGGAACGCCGAACGAGGTGAGCAGGCTGCGATAGAGCGCGCCGTCGCCCACCCCCACGCGGTGGCGGCGCAGTCCGGCCTCGTCGAGCGCGGCGATCGCGAGCGCGACCACCTCGGCCTCGCCCTCGGCGCCGGGTACGCCGATCAGCTCGAGGCCGCCCTGGAGAAACTCACGCGGCTCCCCCACGCCGCGGTCGGTGGCTCGCCAGGCGCGCGCGAGGTATGAGAAGCGCAGCGGCGGCTCGGCGTCGGCGTAGCGGGTGGCCACCACGCGCGCGATCGGGATCGTCATGTCGGAGCGCAGCGCCAGCACCGCGCCGCTCTCGTCGAAGGTGCGGTAGCGAGCGCCCGCGGCGCGCTCCTCGCCGCGGCGCAGCACGTCCTCGTACTCGAGCGCCGGCGTGTGCACCTCGCCGTAGCCGGCGCGCTCGAAGCACGCGCGCATGCGGTCGCCGATGGCGCGCAGCTCGCGCATCTCCTCCGGCAGCACGTCCCGGGTGCCCGGAGGGATCGGGTGAGTCATCGAACGCTCCCGCGTTTACGCAGGCACGCGCTCGGCGGCCACGCGCTCGATCCGCGCGCCGAGCGCCCGCAGTCGCTCGTCGATCCGCTCGTAGCCACGGTCGATCTGACGAATGTTGCCGATCTCAGACGTGCCGTCGGCGCATAGCGCGGCGATGAGGATCGCCATGCCGGCCCGGATGTCCGGGCTCTCCAGACGCTCGCCGTGAAGCCGGCCCGGGCCGCTTACGACCGCGCGGTGCGGGTCGCAGACGATCACCCGAGCGCCCATCGTGACCAACTTGTCGACGAAGTAGAGGCGGTTCTCGAACATCTTCTCGTGGATGAGGATCAGGCCCTCGGCCTGCGTGGCCATGGCCACGGCGATGCTTGTGAGGTCGGCGGGGAACGCGGGCCAGGGGCCGTCCTCGATCTTCGAGATCGCGTCGCCCTCGTCCGACTTCACGCGCAGCCGCTGGCCGGCGGGCACGATCGCGTCGTTCCCCTCGAACTCGATCCGGCACCCGAGCCGCTCGAACGCGAGCCGGGTCATGCGCAGGTCGTCCGGGAGGGTGTCCTTGATGCGCAGCTCGCCGCCGGTGCAGGCCGCGAGCGCGATGAAGCTTCCGATCTCGATGTAGTCGGGGCCGATCGTGTAGTCCGCGCCGCCGAGCTCCTCCTGCCCGTGCACGATCATGAGGTTCGAGCCGATGCCCTCGATGCGGGCGCCCATCGCCATCAGCAGGCGCGCGAGGTCCTGCACGTGCGGCTCCGAGGCGGCGTTGTGGATCACCGTCGAGCCCGGCGTGAGCGCCGCGGCCATCAGCGCGTTCTCGGTGGCCATCACCGAGGGCTCGTCCATGAAGAAGTCGCAGGCGTGCAGCCCGTCGGGCGCCGAGAGCCGGTAGTAGTTGCGATCCACGTGGACCTCGGCGCCGAGGGCGCGGAAGGCGTCCAGGTGGGGGTCGAGGCGGCGGCGGCCGATCACATCGCCCCCGGGCGGCGGCATCTCGGCACGGCCGCGGCGGGCGAGCAGCGGGCCCGCCAGGAGGAAGGAGGCGCGGATGCGCTCGGCGTAGTCGCGGTCCACGTCGCTGTGGCTCAGCTCGTCCGCCCTCAGCGCGATCACGTTGTCGTCGCGCCACTCCACCTTCACGTCGAGCAGGCGCAGCAGCTCGAGCATCGCCTCCACGTCGCTGATGCGCGGGATGTTGCGCAGCACGACCTCCTCGCTCGTAAGCAGGCATGCGGCGAGGGCCGGCAGAGCGGCATTCTTGTTTCCGGCGGGCACGACGGTCCCCGCCAGGGGCGTCCCGCCCTCGATTACGAACTTCTCCATGCGTAGGACCCGTTCGGGAATCGACGAGGATACCCTGCCCCGCATGACCGCTCCCACACGCGACGAAGCCTGGGCCCTCGTGTGCGAGTGGACCGAGTCGGAGTCGCTTCGCAAGCACATGCTGGGCGTGGAGGCCGCCATGCGCGCCTACGCGCGCGAGTTCGGCGAGGACGAGGAGCTGTACGCCGTCACCGGCCTCCTCCACGATCTCGACTACGAGCGCCACCCGGACCTCGGCACCGGCCACCCCCGCGTGGCCCTCACGCTGTTCGAGGAGAGCGGCTATCCGCAGGAGCTGATCGACGCGGTGGCCGGCCACGCGACCTTCCTGGGCGTCCCGCGCGAGACGCGCATGGCGAAGACGCTGTTCGCCGTCGACGAGCTGTCCGGCTTCATCTCCGCGTGCGCCTACGTGCGCCCCGACGGCATCCACGGCATGACGCCCAAGTCCGTGAAGAAGAAGCTGAAGCAGCCGAGCTTCGCGGCGGGAGTGAACCGCGAAGAGGTGCGCACCAGCGCCGAGGAGCTCGGAGTGGACTTCGACGAGCACGTGGCGTTCGTGATCGGCGCGATGGAGCAGAACGCGGACGAGCTGGGCCTGGGTCCGCGCGAGGCGGCGTAGCTCATGGCGGGCCTCGGCAAGACGATCCCGGCCCTGCCCGTGCGGGACGTGCGTGCCGCCGTAGCGCACTACCGCGAGAACTTCGGCTTCGAGTCACCACACGAGACCGACGACTTCGCGGTCATCGTGCGCGACGACGCGCTGATCCATCTCTGGGGCTCTACGGACGAGACCTGGCAATCGCGCGACGACCTCGCGGGCAAGCCCATCTGCTCGGGCGCCGAATCGTTCCTCGCCGGAACGGCGAGCTGCCGGATCGAGGTCGCTGACGTCGACGGCCTGTACAAGGAACTGGAGGCTCAGGGCGTCCTCCACCCGATCGAGCGAAGCGGCGCCCCCGGCGACACCGACTTCGGCACGCGCGAGTTCGCAACGGTGGATCTCGACGGCAACCTGCTGACGTTCTTCCGTTGGGAGCGCGAATAGGGGTCGTAGATAGGGCGATGCCCCGATGCCCATCTGGCGGGGCGCCGGGATGCTCGCCCCATGACGACTATCAGCACCACCTCAACGCTCGCCCCGGCCCTCCGGACCCATGGCTTCGTGGGCCGGGTCGTGGAGCCGGAGCACCCTGACTACGACGATTGCCGCTTCGGCTGGAACGGCGCTATCGATCGCAGGCCGGCGGCCGTGGCGTATGCCACCGACGCGGACGACGTGGCCGCCGCCGTGCGGGCCGCGACCGAGAACGGCTTTCCGTTCACGGTGCGATCCGGCTCCCACTCGGTCTCCGGACGCTCCGTGCGCGAGGGCGCGCTATGCCTGGACCTCCGCGCCCTCAACGCGGTGGACGTGGACGCCGAGAGCGGCAGGGTCCGCGTGGGCGGTGGCGCGCTCCTATCCGAGCTCGACAACGCGACCCAGGCCCACGGCCTCGCCGTGCCCGCCGGGCAGATCTCCCACACAGGGGTGGGCGGGCTGACCCTCGGCGGAGGCGTCGGCTGGCTCATGCGGGCCCACGGGCTGACGATCGACTCGCTGGTGGGCGCCGAGGTGGTGCTCGCCGACGGCTCGGTCCTGCGAGTGAGCGACGACGAGCACCCGGACCTGTTCTGGGCGCTTCGAGGCGGCGGAGGCGACTTCGCCATCGTGACCCAGTTCGAGTTTCAGGCCCGCGCGGTCGGTCCGATGGTGCTCGGCGGGATGCTCGCCTACCCGTGGGACCAGGCGCGTGAGGCGTTCCGAGCCAGCCGCGAGCTGATCGAGAGCGCGCCGGACGAGCTGATGATCTTCGACGTGCTGATCACGGCCCCGCCGGCGCCGCCGTTCCCGCCGGAGCTGCAGGGACAGCGGGTCGCGGTGGTGGGGATCGCCTGGTGCGGCGACCTCGACGAGGGCGAGCGGCTGCTGGCGCCGCTTCGCGAGGCCCATCCGCCTGCCCTCGATCTGGTGCAGCCGATGCCGTACGTCGCGCTCCAGACGATGCTCGACGCGACCGCTCCCCACGGGCTGCGCTACTACGACAAGCTCCACTACCTCGCCGAGGTGAGCGATGGCTACATCGACGCCCTGATCGACGAGTTCGAGAGCGTTCCGACGCCGCAGTCGCACGTGGTGACCGGCTGGATGGGCGGCGCGGTGGACCGCGTGGCGCCCGGCGCCACGGCGTTCGGCCACCGTGGCGCGCCCGCGCTCGCGTGGGTGATCGGGTGCTCGGGCGAGGAGCCGATCGAGCCGACCATCGACTGGGTGAGGCGAGTGTGGGACGCCACCCGCCCGTTCGCGACCGATGGCGTGTACGTGAACGCCCTCGACGCGGACCGGCCCGTGAAGCAGGCCTACGCGGACGACGTCTGGAAGCGGCTCGTACAGGTCAAGCGGCGCTACGACCCGGACGGCGTCCTCGCCGGCAACGGGATCGGCTAGAGGCCCTCGCGAACGGCGTGCGCGGCCGCCTCGGCGCGGCTGCGCACGCCGAGCTTGGAGAGCACCTTCCCAACGTGGTGCTCGGCGGTCTTCGGCGCGATCACGAGGCGCTCCGCGATCTCACCGTTCGAGAGGCCCGAGGCCACCAGGGCGAGGACCTCGCGCTCGCGCGCAGTGAGCTCGTCGCGCTCGCCACGTACGGCGGTCCGGCCGGCCCCGCCGAGGTCTCGGAGCAGTGCCCCCGCCTCGTCGGCGTCGCGGCGGGCGCCGAGGCGCTCGAAGCGGTCGCATGCGTCGCGTGCAGCCGGCGCCGCGAGCGGGGATCCCTCGGCGGCGCGCGCGCGGGCGAGCGCAAGCCGGGCTCGACCCTCCTCGAGCGGGAAGCCGAGCCGGGTGAACACGGCAACGGCCTCGTCGAGCAGCGCGACGGCCGGCGCAGAGCCATCCGCGGCAGCCGCGGCAGCGTCCAGGGCGGGCACGGCAGCCGCGGCGCGCCCGCGAAGCAGGGCCGCCTCCCCCGCGAGGTCCTCGCGTGAGACGCTCTCCGCGAGCTCCGCCAGCCGCGTCCCGATCGCCGCCGCCTCCTCGTACTGGCCGGATGCGAGCTCTACGGCCCCGCGCAGCACGAGTCGCCTTCCCTCGTCGAGCGCAGCGGCGCCGGACGCGTCAAGCAGGGCGCGCGCCATCGCCACGTCGCCGCGCCGGGTGTGCAGCTCCACGAGCGGCGGCAGCGCCGCCGGCTCATGCTCGACACCCTCGAGCAGGCGGGCCGCTTCCTCGTCCCGTCCCTGCCGCAGCCTCAGTTCCGCGAGCACGGACAGCGGGAGCGCGCGGCCGCCCGCTCGACGCGGATCGGCGTGCAGGCGAAGCGCCTCTGTGAGAACCGTCTCGGCCGTGTCCCAGTCTCCCGCCCGCACGAGCACGGCCCCGTAGATCGAGCGGCACCAGGACTGCACCGGTGTGAAGTGGCGGCGCTCGGTGAACTCCACCACGGCGGCGCACCACTCGCTGGCGCGGCGGAGGTCCGCGAGCTGGTCGCAGACCACGAGCGTGGTGCAGCAGGCATCGCCGCAGGCGAGCGGGTCGCTCGTCTCACCGCCGAGGGCAACGGACATCGCCTCGTCGAGCAGGCCCATACCCTCCTCCACCCGGCCGCCGCTCACCACCGCGCGGCCGAGCTGGGCGAGCGCCATGCACTCGACGTCGGGATCGCCGAGGCGCTGAGCGATGTCGAGTGCGGCGCGCGCGTGTCGCTCCGCCTCGGCCGGATCGTCCGCCCGCTTGGCCTCCTCGTTCTCGAGCCAGCCGATCTCGGGCAGAGCCTCCTCCTCCGCCAGCAGGCGCCTCGCCCGTCCGATCCAGCCGTTCGCCGCAGCCGCCTTGCCGTCGATCCGGCTCTCGCCCGCCAGGTAGATGGCCAGCCGCGCCGCGTCCCGGCTCGACCCCGCGCGCCGGTAGCCGGCGAAGGCCTCGCGGCGGTACTCGATCGCGGCGTCGCGCTCGCCCATCCACCAGGAGGCCTGGCCGAGCCCGTCGAGCGCGTCCGGGTCGCCGGGCGTCGCCTCGAGCGCGGACTGGAAGGCGTCGCGCGCGCCCTGCCAGTCGGCGAGCCCGAACAGCTCCCATCCCCGTGCCACGTCTGCCATAGGCCGTACATCATGGCCGCCCCAGATGCGAACATGCGTTCGTGCCCGCTGAAGCCTCCGTCCTCCACGCCGACCTCGACTCGTTCTACGCGTCGGTCGAGCAGCGCGACGACCCGTCACTGCTCGGGCGGCCGGTGATCGTCGGTCCGGGCGTCGTTCTGGCGGCCAGCTACGAGGCGAAGGCATGCGGCGTGCACAGCGGGATGGGCGCCAGTCAAGCCCGTCGCCTGTGCCCGCAGGCAGCGGTGGTGCCGTGCCGGATGGAGGCCTACTCCGAGGCGAGCAAGGCGGTCTTCCGGATCTTCGAGGACACGGCGCCGGTCGTGGAGGCGCTGTCGATCGACGAGGCGTTCCTGGACGCGCGCGGGATGGAGCACTTCGCCGGCACGCCAGTCGAGATAGCCGAGCGGCTGCGGCGCAGGGTGCGCGACGAGGTGGGGCTGCCGATCACCGTGGGCGTGGCGCGCACGAAGTTCCTCGCCAAGGTGGCGAGTGCTGTCGGAAAGCCCGACGGCCTGCTCGTGGTGCCGCCCGACGGCGAGCTTGCGTTCCTTCACCCGCTCCCCGTCGAGCGCCTGTGGGGAGTCGGCCCGGCGACGGCGGAGAAGCTGCACGCGGCGGGTCTGCGCACGGTGGGCCAGGTGGCCGAGCTGTCCGAGCTCGTGCTGGTTGAGACGCTCGGGCGCGCCGCCGGCCGGCAGCTGCACGCGCTGGCGCACAACCGCGACCCGCGCCGGGTGCAGGTGCGGCGGCGGCGCAGATCGATCGGCGCGCAGCACGCGCTCGGGCGCCGCTCGCGCTCGCCCGAGGCGGTCGACGCGACCCTGGTGGGCCTCGTGGATCGCGTCACCGGCCGGCTGCGGAAGGCGCACCGGGTGTGCCGGACGGTGGTCCTGCGGCTCCGCTTCTCCGACTTCGCACGGGCCACGCGCTCGCACACCCTTCGCGAACCCACCGACCGCACCGACACCGTTCTCGCCGCCGCACGCGCGCTGCTCGCCGCTGCGCAGCCCACCCTCGAGGAGCGCGGCATCACGCTCGTGGGAGTGGCCCTCTCGAACCTCGAGGATTCCGGCCCGGGCCAACTCGTCCTCGACGACCGCACCGCAACGCTCGACTCCACCCTCGACGAACTGCGCGAGCGCTTCGGCACCGACGCGATAACCCGCGCCGTCCTCCTCGACCGGGACGAGGGCCCGATCGTGCCCCTCCTCCCGGACTAGCCCGGCAGGCCGCCGAATCCAACCTCGTTGCCGTCGGCGTCGCGGTAGATGGCCTTGCGCACGCCGTTGGAGTAGGTCTCACGATCAGCTGGCTCGATGCCGCGTCCGGCGATCTCGGACACGAGGGCTTCGAGGTCGTCGACGATGATCGTTTGAGTTGCATAGCCGGCCCGCTCCGGGTCCTCCACGATGAAGAGAGAGCGGCGCTCCGCGAGCTCCCACACGGCCTCGGTCGCGTGCGCGAGGAAGGTCGGCTCCGAGCCGAGCAGGCGCTCGTACCAGGGCAGGGCCGCCTCGTAATCGCTGACGGGGATGCCCGCAAACAGGGCGAGCGCCACTAGCCCCAGCGCCCGCCGGCCTTCGCCCACTCGGCCATGTGATCGGCCGAGCAGAACGCGTCCGGGATGCGGTGCTCGCCGCGGTGGCGCACCAGCACCACCTGCACGTCGCCGAGCTCCTCTCCGCAGTGGGCGCAGAGGTCGATCGAGTCCGTGAGGCCGCTGGGCTCGTCGATCTCCCCCGCCTCCCAGTGCGCCCCGCGGAAGTTCCACGGAACCACGTGCTCCAGGCGGCAGAACGACGCCCTGCGGACGCCCGGAATCTCCTGCGCGCGCCAGCCGTCCTCGCGCTCGATCGCGGTGCCGCACCAGGAGCAGCTGTCTGTAGATTGCGCCGACATGGCCGAGGAGCTCCGCATTATCGTCCTCGAGGGCGACGAGACCGGGCAGGAGCTGCTCGAGCAGTCCCTGCGCGTACTTGAGCCCGGCGTGGTCAAGGTGCCGGTCGAGCTCGAGCACTACGACCTGTCGCTCGACAACCGCCGCCGGACCAACAACGAGGTCGTGACGAAGGCGGCGGCCGCGATGAGCGAGGCGCGCTTCGGCCTCAAGGCGGCCACGATCACTCCCGAGGGCAAGGACGACGTCGGGAGCCCGAACCGGCTCCTCCGCGAGGCCATCGACGGGAAGGTGATCATTCGCACCGGGCGCCGGATCCCGGGCGTCACGCCCGTGGCGGGCGTGCACTACCCGATCGCCGTGGTCCGCATGGCGGTGGGTGACGCCTACGGCGCCGAGGAGCGCCGCGAGCAGCAGAACGGAGACGAGATCGCGTTCCGGACCGAGCGCATCTCGCGCAGCATCTGCCGGGCGGTGGCCGAATACAGCTTCCGCACGGCGGCGCGCATCCACGGCCGCGTGTACGGCGGGCCGAAGTGGACGGTGAGCCCGGTCTACGAGGGCATGCTGAAGGAGGAGATGGACGAGGCCTCGGAGCGTCACCCTGAGGTGCCCTACAGCCCGGTGCTGATCGACGCCACCTACGCGGGGCTGATCAGCGGCGCAGCGGACGCGCCGCTCGTGATCCCGGCCCTCAACCGCGACGGCGACTGCCTGTCCGACCTCGTGATGCCGATGTTCGGCTCGATCGCGGGAGCGGAGTCGGTGCTGCTCGCGTTCGACGAGGAGTACGAGCCGAAGGCGGTGATGGCCGAGGCTCCGCACGGCACCGCGCCGGCGCTGCAGGGCAAGGACATCGCCAACCCGATGGCGATGATCCTGGCCGGCGCAGCGGTCCTGCACTACGCGGGCACGCTCGGATACGAGGGCTGCGACACGGCGTCGCGGGCGATCTACGAGTCCGTGCTCGAGGCGGTGGCCACCGGTGTCCGCACACCCGACCTGGGTGGCCACGCCACCACGACCGAGTTCACCGGCGAGGTGATCGGGCGCGTGCGCACGAAGATCGACATCTGGGCCTCGCTCTAGCTCCGCCGTTCCTTGGTGCTGTGCCCCACCGGCAGGCCCGCGGCCGCGCGGCTCGGGTCATTGAGGTGCTTGACCCGTCGAGTCACGTAGTAGCGGCGCTGCACGAACAGGGTGATCACGCCTGCAAGCACGATCGAGGTGAGGTTGATGGCGAGCTGCCCGGCCGCGCCGCCGGCCTCGTTCCAATCGCCGTAGGCGGCGGCGACGCCGATATTCGAGGCCGCCGGGATGGTGGTGACGGAGATGAGCACCCCGATCAGCGCGCCGGACTTGGCGTTCGTCAGCGAGAGGATTCCGACAGTCCCGGCCACGTAGGCGACGAAGAAGGAGAAGAAGTCGGGGTTCGAGATGAAATTGGTGAACTCGTGGTCGCTTGGAACGAAGTCATCCGGGCTTGCACCAATGCCCTGGAAGATCAGCGTCGCGAGGCAAGCCAGCACGATCCCCGCGGGAAAGCCCACGCCGAGCGCGGTCAGCGAGCGGCGAGCGAGGTCGCCCCTGCGCTGGACGAGCGCCACCGAGAGGGCCGCAAGCGGGCCGAACTCCGGGCCCACGACCATGGCGCCGACGATCAGGATCGGCTGGTCGAGCAGGATGCCCACCGCGCCGATCTGCATGGCCAGCACCATGAAGGCCACGAAGCTGATCGAGAGTTCGGTGTTCTCGCTCGTGCGCTGCTCGACCTCTTCCCACACGACCGCGTCGGATGGAAGCCCCGGCGCGGCCTTCTCCGCCGCCACGGCGGCGTCGGAGAGCGAGATGTCGATTTCCTCCACGGCGATCGAGCCAACGCGCGGGATCTCCAGCTCCTTGAGGTCGCCGATGATCACGCTCGCCTCCTCGCGCGCGACGTCGCAGAGGATCAGGTCCCCCTCGGGCTTCTTGGCGGCGGCGTGGAGGTGCACCACGTTGAACACCGCCGGCGAGCCGTGAAGGATCTCGAGCGCCTTGTGCGCCTCCTTCTCGGGCGCAACGATCCTCAGATGGATCATTCGGTGTAGCGCTCCATTCCAGCCCTGACTTCGTCCGGAATCTCTGTCTTTTTGAGCGTTGCCGAGCGTCGATGAAGACGTGGCGGAGGTCGCCTTCCGCGAGCACCGCACCGTCCCCCACGCGTTCCGCGCTGAGGTGAGTGACCGTCGAGGTGTTCCCGATCCGCGTGACGGCCGCAACCAGGTCGAGCTCGTCATCGAAGCGAGCGGACGCGCGGTAGCGGATGTTCGCCTCGGCCACCATCGCGTCTGTGCCGTTTTCGATCATTCCGGCGTAGCCGTTTCCGAACGCCTCCCGCCACAGCTCCGTCATGGCGATGTCGAAGTACACGAGGTAGTTCGCGTAGAAGACGACGCCCTGCCCGTCGCACTCGTTGAAGCGCACGCGGATCCGGTGACGGAACGGCTCGGGCACGCGCGGAGAGTAGCCCCGTTGCAAGCAAAGTTGCAGCAAATGGGGCTTTCCATCCGACCCCCGCCGTACCTTCCCGAACGCATGTTCCCCCGGCTCAGAGAGCAGATCGGCACCGCGCTCGACCTCTTCGTCGAGTTCTCCACCCTGGGCGAGTACCGCCTGGCCGTGGAGGCCATACCCGGCGCCTCGAGTGCCCCCGCCGATGCTCCAAGCCAGGCACCGCAGTTGGGAGGCGCAGGCGTTCACGCACTGCGCGCTGCGGTCCGCCGCACCGTCGCGGGTGGGCCGACCGGTTCGACGCCGGTCGCGACCCCCGCGGCCCGGCGGCTGATGAAGGCGGCGGAGGCCCGCGAGCTCAGCACGCGCGAGGTCAGCACCGCGGCACACAGGCCGCCGCCGGCCACGCGCTGCTCAGGCGACCGCCGCCGCCCCACCGACGCCCCGGCCCGAAGCCGCGTGCGCAAGGGCGCCCCCGCGGTGGCCGAGCAGCTCTGCCTGGCCGTTTAGCGGCCGGAGCCGAGCCGTCTAGCCGGCGAACGACAGCATTGAAGGCAGCGCCCGATTGCTGCCGCGCCCCCCACCAGCGGGGTAAGTCGATTTTCCTTTCCATTTCGCAAGGGAAATCGACTTACCCGTGCGTGAGGCGCGGTTTGTCAGCCTTCGGTGCTGGTGTTCGCGGCGCCGGCGGGCGCTTCGAACACGCCGCGCTGCGCCAGCTCCGCCTTCAGCCACCTGACCGGCTCGTGGTTCTTGCCCTCGGTCGAGCCATCGAGCTCCACGAAGCGGACGAACAGGTCGAGGTCGGGGATGCGCTCGACCATCTCCGCGAACGCGTGGTCGTCCGTGTGGCCGCGGCGGCGCATCTTTCGCCACAGGCTGTAGGGGCGGTCGTGGAGCTCGATGGTGGCGAGCAGGCGCTCGTCGTGGACGTAGCGCTCGGCGAAGCGGCGGGCTCGCATCGCGTGGTGGTTCTCGCCTGTCTTCGGTCGCCAGTTCTGCACGCGGTTCTTCTGGGAGTCGTGCACGAGCGCGAGCACTCGCAGCTCCTCCCGTCGCCGGCCGCTCTCGCCCCAGCGCTCGATCGTCGCGAGCAGGTCCGCCACGTGCGCCCCCACCGATCCCTCGGGATGCCCGCGGCGGGGCTCGCCCCACGCGAGGCCCTCCTGGAGCACCGGATCTGCAATCAGCGCGCGCTCGAGGTCGGTCTCGGGCGTGAAGCCGGGGACCGCGGCGACGCTCGCTCCCACGGCAGCGGGCTAGTCGACGCGCTCGGCGGACCAGCGGTCGCCCTGGCGCGACAGGACCACGGTGGCCTCGTCGCCGCCGTCACCGACGGCCACGAACTGAGCACGGTCCTCGTCGATGCCCGGGCGGTCGTCGACCATCGACCAGGTGGAGGTCGCGGTATCGCCAGCCGGGACGGTGCTCCTCGAGCGCGGCACGCGCGACGGACTCCATCGACTCGCGGTGCCAGCCCCGGTCGGTGGCGGCCGCCTGTGCGAGGGCGGCGTCCGCTGAGCGCACCGCCTCCTCCCAGGAGCCGGCCTCGCGGCGGGCGCGAGCGCGAGTGGCGGCGAAGCCAACCGCCAGGAAGAGGGCGATCACTGCGACCACCGCGATCAGCACGATCGCGAAGGTCGAGATGGCAAGTGGGGCAAAGGTCATGCGGGCGTCAGTCTAGGGATGGTCCAGAACGAAGAAGGGCCGCCTCGATGGGCGGCCCTCCTAGAAGAAATCGGCGGCGACCTACTCTCCCAGGGCCGCGAGGCCCAAGTACCATCGGCGCTGAGGGGCTTAACTGCTCTGTTCGGAATGGGAAGAGGTGTGGCCCCCTCGCTATCACCACCGAAAGTGGTGAGAGCCCAAGCATCCCGCCGGAGCTTGAAAACTGCATTGCATGGCCTCCCGCCGGCAAGCCGAGGCTCTCCGACGAGCGACGAAAAGATCAAAATATCCGTCAAGCCCTCGAACCATTAGTACCGGTCTGCTGAGCGCATTGCTGCGTTTACACATCCGGCCTATCACCTGGTGGTCTACCAGGGGTCTTACTCCCTCAAGGGGATGGGAGAGCTCATCTCGAGGTCGGCTTCCCGCTTAGATGCCTTCAGCGGTTATCCGATCCGCACGTAGCTAACCAGCAGTGCCCTTGGCAGGACAACTGGCACACCAGAGGTGCGTTCATCCCGGTCCTCTCGTACTAGGGACGACTCCCCTCAACTCTCCAACGCCCACGGCAGATAGGGACCGAACTGTCTCACGACGTTCTGAACCCAGCTCGCGTACCGCTTTAATGGGCGAACAGCCCAACCCTTGGGACCGACTACAGCCCCAGGATGCGACGAGCCGACATCGAGGTGCCAAACCGGTCCGTCGATGTGGACTCTTGGGACCGATAAGCCTGTTATCCCCGGCGTACCTTTTATCCGTTGAGCGACGGCGCTTCCACTTGCTACCGCCGGATCACTAAAGCCTGCTTTCGCACCTGCTCGACATGTCTGTCTCGCAGTCAAGCTCCCTTATTGCTTTTGCACTCTACGCACGATTTCCAACCGTGCTGAGGGAACCTTTGCGCGCCTCCGTTACATTTTGGGAGGCGACCGCCCCAGTCAAACTACCCACCTGACACTGTTCACCGCCCGGATTCACGGTGCGGTGTTAGAAGCCCGAGACACCAAGGGTGGTATCTCAAGGGTGGCTCCACCAGAACCGCAGTCCTGGCTTCACAGCCTCCCACCTATCCTGAGCGAGGTGCCTCAGACTCCAATATCAAGTTGTAGTAAAGGTGCACGGGGTCTTTCCGTCTTGCCGCGGGTACTCGGCATCTTCACCGAGACTGCGATTTCACCGAGCCCATCGTTGAGACAGCGCCCAACTCGTTACGCCATTCGTGCAGGTCGGAACTTACCCGACAAGGAATTTCGCTACCTTAGGACGGTTATAGTTACCGCCGCCGTTTACCGGGGCTTAGTTTCAGAGCTTCGTTGTCCGAAGACAGCTAACCCCTCCACGTAACCTTCCGGCACCGGGCAGGCGTCAGCCCCTATACGTCGTCTTGCGACTTAGCAGAGACCTGTGTTTTTGGTAAACAGTCGGTTGGGCCAATTCACTGCGGCCCCCTCGGGCTCCGGTCGCGAAGACCTTCACCCTACCGGGGCGCCCCTTCTCCCGAAGTTACGGGGCCATTTTGCCGAGTTCCTTAACGATGGTTATCTCGATCACCTTAGTATTCTCTACTTGTCCACCTGTGTCGGTTTTGGTACGGGCGCGAACTGTCCTCCCTAGAGGCTTTTCTCGGAGGTATGGCGTCAGGGACTCGCCGGCCTTCCGGCCAGCTGGCATCGCGCCTCGCCGTAACGAGCTCCCGGATTTTCCTAGGAGTCCTGGCTACACGCTTACCCCCGCTCAACCGTCGGCGGGGTTCCCTTAGCCTTCCTCGTCCCCCCATCGGTGATAGCGGACAGACGCGGTACGGGAATATCAACCCGTTGGCCATCGACTACGCCTTTCGGCCTCGCCTTAGGTCCCGACTGACCCTGAGCCGACGAACGTTGCTCAGGAAACCTTGGACAATCGGTGGAGGGGATTCTCACCCCTCTTTCGTTACTCACGCCGGCATTCTCACTTCTGAAGCCTCCACGGCTGGGTTCCCCCGCCGCTTCGCTAGCTTCAGAACGCTCTCCTACCGCGCACGTGATCCCGAAGGATCTCGTACACCCGTAGCTTCGGTGGTTAGCTTGAGCCCCGTTACATTTTCCGCGCCCGAACACTTGACCAGTGAGCTGTTACGCACTCTTTCAAGGATGGCTGCCTCTAAGCCAACCTCCTGGTTGTCTCGGCACTCGGACATCGTTTCCCACTTAGCTAACACTTGGGGACCTTAGCTGACGGTCTGGGTTGTTTCCCTTTTGCCTATGAAGTTTATCCCCCACAAGCTGACTCCCCGGGTACGCCTAACGGTCTTCGGAGTTTGCCTGAAGTCGGTAACCTGGTAGGGCCCCTAGTCCAAGCAGTGCTCTACGGCCGCAAGGTATTGCCGGAGGCTATACCTAAATATATTTCGGAGAGAACCAGATATCTCTGAGCTTGATTAGCCTTTCACTCCGATCCACAGGTCATCCGCCCAGTTTTCAACCTAGGTCGGTTCGGCCCTCCACGGGGTCTTACCCCCGCTTCAGCCTGCCCATGGATAGCTCGCTCAGTTTCGGGTCTACCGCCTCTGACTAAATCGCCCTATTCGGACTCGCTTTCGCTGCGGCTCCGCTCATCGCTTAACCTTGCCAGGGACGAGTAACTCGCCGGCTCGTTATGCAAAAAGCACGCCGTCACATTCCGAAGAATGCTCCGACCGCTTGTAGGCACGCGGTTTCAGGTACTATTTCACTCCCCTTCAGGGGTACTTTTCACCTTTCCCTCACGGTACTAGTCCGCTATCGGTCACTAGGGAGTACTTAGCCTTGGAGGGTGGTCCCCCCGGATTCAGACCGCGTTTCACGGGTGCGGTCCTACTCAGGAACGAGCTCGGGAGACCATCCACTTTCGCCTACGGGACTGTTACCCGCTGTGGTGCCCGTGTTCCACGGATCTTCGGCTAGCAGATGGTTTTGTGACTCCCGCCGAGAGATGCAGCTCTCGGAGGCCCGTCCTACAACCCCGGCTACGCAACGCCTGCACGCTTGCACGTAGCCGGTTTAGGCTATTCCGCTTTCGCTCGCCACTACTCGCGGAGTCTCGGTTGATTTCCTTTCCTCGAGGTACTGAGATGTTTCAGTTCCCTCGCTTGCCCCCCTGCGCCTATGTATTCAGCGCAGGGTGACACCGCATTACCGGTGCCGGGTTTCCCCATTCGGGTATCCGCGGGTCAAAGCCTGTTCAGCAGCTCACCGCGGCTTATCGCAGCCGTCCACGCCCTTCATCGACTCCTAGTGCCAAGGCATCCACCGTGTGCCCTTACTATCTTGACGGTGATCGTTGATGCCCCGCGATCGCCGAAACGATCGCGGTTAATTCAACGGTGATCTTTCCGTTGTTTGGCCATGCAAATGCAGTTTTCAAGGTCCGGCGAGGGTGCCACCGGGGGGACTCCCCGGGTGGTCTCTCAAAACTCAGCAGTACGCGCCCGCCGGCACCCGAGGGCACCGAGCTCCAGGCTTGGTCGACGTTCTAGATGCGCCGCGCGAGGCAGAAGCCCCGGCGGCCGGCCCTCGATTAGAGGGCTCCCTAGAAAGGAGGTGATCCAGCCGCACCTTCCGGTACGGCTACCTTGTTACGACTTCACCCCAATCACGAGCCCCACCTTCGACGGCTCCCTCCCGTAAGGGTTGGGTCACCGGCTTCGGGTGTTGCCCGCTTTCGTGGTGTGACGGGCGGTGTGTACAAGACCCGGGAACGTATTCACCCCGGCGTTGCTGATCCGGGATTACTAGCAACTCCGCCTTCATGGAGGCGAGTTTCAGCCTCCAATCCGAACCGAGACCGGCTTTTTGGGATTCGCTCCACCTCACGGTATCGCAGCCCTCTGTACCGGCCAATGTAGCACGTGTGTAGCCCTGGATATAAGGGGCATGAGGACTTGACGTCATCCCCACCTTCCTCCGGTTTGTCACCGGCAGTCTCGCATGAGTCCCCAACTAAATGCTGGCAACATGCGACAGGGGTTGCGCTCGTTGCGGGACTTAACCCAACATCTCACGACACGAGCTGACGACAGCCATGCACCACCTGTGATCCTGCCCACAAGGGGAAACCGTGTTTCCACGGCGGTCAGGAACATGTCAAACCCAGGTAAGGTTCTTCGCGTTGCGTCGAATTAAACCACATGCTCCGCTGCTTGTGCGGGTCCCCGTCAATTCCTTTGAGTTTTAGCCTTGCGGCCGTACTCCCCAGGCGGGGCACTTAATGCGTTAGCTCCGGCACGGGAGGAGTCGACACCTCCCACACCTAGTGCCCATCGTTTACGGCGTGGACTACCAGGGTATCTAATCCTGTTTGCTCCCCACGCTTTCGCGTCTCAGCGTCAGTAACGTCCCAGCGAGCTGCCTTCGCCATAGGTGTTCCTCCCGATATCTGCGCATTTCACCGCTACACCGGGAATTCCACTCGCCTCTTCCGAACTCTAGTCCGGCAGTATCGACCGGCATCCCAGGGTTGAGCCCTGGACTTTCACAGCCGACTTACCGGACCGCCTACACGCTCTTTACGCCCAATGATTCCGGACAACGCTTGCCCCCTACGTATTACCGCGGCTGCTGGCACGTAGTTAGCCGGGGCTTCTTCTGGAGGTACCGTCACCCGAGTCGGCTATTAACCGCCCGGGCTTCGTCCCTCCTGAAAGGGGTTTACAACCCGAAGGCCGTCTTCCCCCACGCGGCGTTGCTGCGTCACGCTTTCGCGCATTGCGCAAGATTCCCCACTGCTGCCTCCCGTAGGAGTCTGGGCCGTGTCTCAGTCCCAGTGTGGCTGATCGTCCTCTCAGACCAGCTACCCATCGCAGCCTTGGTGAGCCGTTACCTCACCAACAAGCTAATGGGCCGCGGGCCGATCCCAATGCGGAGGCCGAAGCTTCCTTTTCACCCCTCACTGATGTGAGGGGAGCACATTCGGTATTAGCCCGGGTTTCCCCGGGTTGTCCCGATCATTGGGGCACGTTACCCACGTGTTACTCACCCGTTCGCGGCTCTGCCCCAGGGCAAGCCCTGGTTCGTCGCTCCACTTGCATGTGTTAAGCACGCCGCCAGCGTTCGTCCTGAGCCAGGATCAAACTCTCCGTGAAAGTCTGGCGTGGTTTCAAATCCGGCCGGCTCGAGGGAGACCCCGAACCGATCGGCTCCACTGTCAGATCATGGAAAGCTGTCAAGTCGTATGAGCCTCCCGCGTACACCTGCGGGTCCGCTCAACTTGACGGGTACTGTGTTCTCAGGCCCCTCGCGAGTTCGCCGAAGCGTCCCCGAGAGGGGTTCAAACCTGGACGCGACCAATTTGGTCGCACGTACTGCTGAGTTTTCAAAGACCGCGCGCCCTCAGGGGTGGGGCTTCCACCCCGCGCCAGTAGCGCGACGGAGGAGTGTAGCACTGCCCAACTGGGCGGCCAAACCACTCCGGACCGGCGAGTCTATCGCTTTCGGAGCCTCTTGAAGCGGCGCTTGCCCACCTGGAGCACGACGCCGTCGAGCTCCTCGGCGGGCACGTCGAGCGCACTGAGCTCCTCGCCGTCGAGCTTGACGCCACCCTGACGCGAGCAGGCGGCGCGCCTCAGAGCGTGAGAGCCCGAACGCTTCAGCCATCAGGGCGGGGAGATGGACCTGCCCGTTTTCGGCGTCGTAGCCGAACTCCTCGATCTCTTCGGGCAGCTCGTGACGGATGTGCAGGGCGTCGAAGCGCTCGCGCGCCCCGACGGCAGCGTCGCTGCCGTGGTAGCGCTCGGCCAGCTGGAATGCCATGTGGCGCTTTGCCTCCCGCGGATCGGCCTGCGGGGCCTCGTCCAGCAGGAGGTCGTAGTAGACCGGCATCGCGTCGTCCGGGACCCGCATCAGCTTGCCGAACATCTCCTCGGGCGGCTCGTCGACGCCCACGTAGTTGCCGAGCGACTTCGACATCTTCTGCACGCCGTCGATTCCGGGCAGGATCGGCATCGTGAGGATCGACTGCGGCTCCACGCCGTAGGCCTTCTGTATCTCGCGCGCGAGAAGAAGGTTGAAGCTCTGGTCGGTTCCTCCGAGCTCGACGTCCGACTGGATCGCCACCGAGTCGTAGCCCTGAAGGAGCGGATACAGGAGCTCGAGGATCGAGATCGGCTGCGCCGCCGGCGTAGCGCTTTGCGAAGTCGTCGCGCTCGAGCAGCTGCGCCACGGTGGAGGTCCGCGCCAGGCGAAACAGCTCCTCCATCGGCATGTCGAGCCACTCGCCGTTTCGCCTCACCTCGGTGCGCTCGGGGTCGAGCACGCTGTACGCCTGCTTCTCGTAGGTCTCGGCGTTGGCGTCGATCTCGGCGGCGTCCACCTGCGGGCGGGTGGCCGAGCGCCCGCTCGGATCCCCCACGCGCGCGGTGTAGTCGCCCACGATCAGGACCACCGTGTGGCCCAGGTCCTGGAACTCGCGCAGCTTGCGCAGCACGACCGTGTGACCGAGGTGGATGTCCGGCGTCGTGGGGTCCACACCCAGCTTCACCCGCAGCGGGCGGCCCTTCGCCAGCTGCCGCTCGAGCTCCCCGTCAGGCAGCGCCTGGACGGCATTTCGGGTGAGGAAGCGGGCTGCCTCGCCCGGGGAGTCCGTCATGGGGCCAATGCTAGACTGCCCCCCTCGCTGGGCGCCCGTAGTTGCCGTGCGGACGGGCGCCGGAATTTGCTGTTTCGTGCCCGCACGGAGACGGGGAACCCCGCATCCGGGGCGCTCACGTTATGCCGGAGCCGCCGACGCCCATCATCCATCCCACTGCCACGCGCAGCGAGCGCTTCCAGCGCACGAACGGCGTGCCCGCCCAGCCGCCGGCGGCCCCTCCCCCGCGCAAGCCCAAGCTGAAGAAGCTGCGCCTGGCGCTCGTGTTCGGCGGCATCTCGATCCTCGCCCTCATCTCGACGGTGTTCGGGATGCTGATGGCGGTCTCGAGCGACCTCCCCAGCCTCGAGAACCGCGCGCAGTACGACCGGGCCGAGAACTCGATGCTCTACGCGGACACCCCGGGCTGCAAGAACCTCGAGAAGGACACGGCCTGCCAGCAGATCGCGAAGCTCACCGGCAACCAGAACCGCATCCTCGTCGGCGAGGGCGAGATCTCGCCGAACGTCAAGAACGCCGTGATCGCGATCGAGGACCGGCGCTTCTATTCGCACAAGGGCGTGGACTACACGGGCATCGGCCGCGCCCTCGTACAGGACGTGCTCCAGCGGCGCGCGGCCCAGGGTGGCTCCACCATCACCCAGCAGTTCGTGAAGAACGCGCTCGACGCGCAGGGCGACCGCTCGGTGTTCCAGAAGCTGCGCGAGGCCGCGCTCGCCTACCACCTCGAGCGCCAGTGGCCGAAGGACAAGATCCTCACCCAGTACCTCAACACCGTCTATTTCGGGAACGGCGCCTACGGGATCGAGGCCGCCGTGCGCACCTACTTCGGCGACGGCGACGAGCCCGACGAGCGGGCGGGCGCCGACGACGCCGGCGTGAGCTACACGCCGCCGGTCGTGGAGGAGGAGCAGGACCCCGACGCCCGCGAGGCGCTCGACGTGGCGCCCCACGAGGCCGCCTGCTCGCCGGGATGATCGCCTCGCCCACGATGTACGACCCCGTGGAGCACCCTCAGGCCGCCACCGCGCGCCGCAACGCCGCGCTCCAGCGCATGCTCGAGATGAAGGCCATCACCCAGGGCCAGTACCAGTTCGCGATCCGCCAGAGCCTCCCGGCCGAGGACGACATCGACCCGCCGAACAGCGAGTCGCAGCAGCCGTACTTCACCTCCTGGATGACCGAGCACCTGCTGAGGATCTACCGCCCGGGCAAGGTCTTCGCCGGCGGGCTGAACGTCAAGACGACAATCGACCCGGAGCTCCAGCAGGCGGCCGAGAGCGCAATCGTCGGCCGGCTCGCCGGCGTGGGCCCCGATGCCGCGCTCGTGGCGATCAAGAACAGCACCGGCGAGGTGCGCGCCATGGTCGGCGGGTCCGACTTCAACTCGCGCCCCTTCAACCTCGCTACGAACGGCCACCGCCAGCCGGGCTCCGCCTTCAAGCCCTTCATCCTCGTGCGCGCGCTCGAGGACGGCATCGACCCGAACAGCAGCTGGGCCTCGCAGCCGAAGACCCTCTACTCGAAGAACGGTCACGGCCAGAAGGTCAGGTTCGACGTGTCGAACTACGACGACTCCTATCTCGGCACGGCCTCGCTCTGGTCGGCCACCGCGACCTCGGACAACTCGGTCTTCGCCGAGCTCGGCATGAAGGTGAAGCCGCGTCGCGTGGCGGCGCTGGCGCAGAACATGGGTATCCGGACGAACGTCTCGACCAACCCGTCGATGCTCCTCGGTGGCCTGAAGGAGGGCGTCACCCCGCTCGAGATGGCCTACGCCTACTCGACGATCGCCAATGACGGCGTGCGCGTGTCGGGCGACCTGGCCCCCGACGGGACTGGGCCGGTGGCGATTCAGAGCGTCGAGGAGGGCGACGGGAGCGTTCGCGAGAACAAGACGCTGCGCGAGCGCGTGTTCCCGGCCAAGGTGGGCCAGGTGGCGAAGGACATGCTCGGCCTCGTGGTCAGCACCGGCACCGGCAAGGCGGCGCAGGTGGGGAGCGACGAGTTCATCTGGGGCAAGACCGGCACCACCGAGAACTACGGCGACGCCTGGTTCGTGGGCGGCAACGAGGACATGACCGTCGCGATCTGGGTGGGCTACGCGGACAAGCTCCAGCCGATGGAGTTCGAGCACGGCGGCAGCCCCGTGGCCGGAGGCACGTACCCCGCTGAGATCTTCCACGACTTCATGACGTCATGGCTCGAGATGCGCGGCGAGCGCCGGCTCGCTCGCCAGGCGAACGACGACAGCGAGGACGGCTCGGTGGCCCCCGCCCTACCGGTGGCCCCCACCGACGGGGTCCCCGCCGAGCCGGCGGAGCCCACGGAGACCGCGCCCGCTGATCAGGGCGGCCAGCAGGGTGGAGCGACGCCGGACCAACAGCCTCAGGAACCGCCGCCGGCCCCCGAGGACGTGCCCACCCCCGCCCCGCCGGAGAACCCGCCGCCCAGCGGCGGAGGTGGTGGCGGCGGCGGAGCGGGCCCTGGCGAGCCCTAGGCGGCGTCGGCCCGCATCGCGGCGGGCCACGGCCTCGAGACGTGCAGGCTGTCCGCATCGCAGAACCGCCACGGCAGCTCCACCGCCTTGGTGATCCCCACGCGCTCGCCCACCACCACGCGCGGCTCGCGCGCGCCCGGCTCTCGCGTGACCAGCTCGACCGGCCCGTCCACGAGCGAGCTGCCGTTCAGGGACAGCCCGATGTCGAGCGCCTGCGTGAGCTTTCCCGGACCGGAGCAGAGCTCCTCGGCCCGCTCGAGGCCTCGCCGCGCACGCATCACCTCGATGCCGTCCACCGGCTCGAGCGCCCTGATCAGGACCGCGGCGCCCACCCCCTCGGGCTCGGCCACCGCGTTGAGAAGTGAATGGATCCCATACGAGAAGTACACGTACGCGCGCCCCGGCTCGCCGTACAGCGTGCGCGTGCGCTCCGTGACGCCGGCGAACGCGTGGCAGGCCGGCTCCTCCATGTGGTAGCTCTCGGTCTCGACGATGCGGCCGGCGGTCTCGCCGTGGCGCACCACGCAGCCGATCAGCTCGCGCGCGACCTCGTGAACCGAGCGGTCGTAGAAGCTATGGGGCAGCCTCACCGCCCCGCCTCACGCAGCACCTGGCGCGCCTGGGCCACCTGATCGCGAACGCGCACCATCGCGGTGCCGCCGTCGGAGACCTTCGACTCGAGCCACGAGCCCTCGTCGAGCAGTTCGTAGAACTGGCCGTCGAGCTGAGGGGCCAGCTCCGCGAGCTCCTCCTCGGTGAGCTCCGAGAGTTTCTTGCCGCGCTCGACCGCCGCCCGGACCACGCCGCCCACGATCCCGTGCGCCTCGCGGAACGGCACACCGCGACGCACCAGAAGGTCGGCAACGTCGGTTGCCGCGATGAACTCGTCGGAGGCCGCCGCCGCCATGCGCTCGCGGTTGAACTCGGTCGTCTGGAGCATCTCGGCCGCCACGCGCAGGCACAGCTCGAGCGTGTCGATCGCGTCGAAGAGCGGCTCCTTGTCCTCCTGGAGGTCCTTGTTGTAGGTGAGCGGCAGGCCGTGGAGCACGCCGTGCATGGTCACCAGGTGCCCGGCCAGGCGCGGTGCCTTGGCGCGGAGCAGCTCCGCCGCGTCGGGGTTCTTCTTCTGCGGCATCAGGCTTGAGCCGGACGAGAACGCGTCGGCCACCTCGCAGAATCCGAACTCCTGGGTCGACCAGAGCACGATCTCACCGCCGAGCTGCGACAGGTGGGTTGCGCAGGTGGCGGCCGCTGAGAGGTAGTCGAGCACGAAGTCGCGGTTCGAGACGGCGTCGAGCGAGTTCTCGGAGATGCCGCCGAAGCCGAGCTCCTGGGCCACGAACATCCGGCTCGTGTCGAAGTTCACGCCGGCGAGGGCGCCCGCGCCGAGCGGCAGGTCGTCCGTGGCGGTCATGCAGAAGTTGAAGCGCTGGAGATCGCGGCGGAACTTCCAGAAGTAGGCCAGCAGGTGGTGCGAGAGGTACACGGGCTGGGCGCGCTGGAGGTGGGTGTAGCCCGGCATCCGCCAGTCCATGTGGCTCTCGGCCAGCTCCACGAGCGTGCCCATCAGGCGCTGGAGCAGCTCCCGCGCATCGAGGCTGTGAGCCCGCACCACCATCGCCACGTCCGTGGCCACCTGGTCGTTCCTGGAGCGGGCCGTGTGGAGCTTGCCGCCCGCCGGCCCGATGATCTCGGTGAGCCGGCGCTCGATGGCCATGTGGATGTCCTCGTCGCCGTCGAGCACGACGAAGCTGTCGCTCTCTATCTCCTCGCGCACGGCCTGGAGGCCGCGCTCGATCTGCTCGAGGTCGTCGTCGCCGATGATCCCGCTGCGGGTGAGCATGCGCGCGTGGGCGAGCGACTGCTCGAGGTCGTACGGCGCCAGCCGGTAGTCGAAGGCGATCGACGAGTTGAGCGCCTGGAAGAGGGGGTCCTGAGGATCGCGAAAGCGGCCCATGCGGCCGGGAGTCTACGTGGGGCTCCTGCCTGGACCGTAGGATTTCGTCGGTGCAGATTCGCAAGGCGCGTCAGGAGGACGTGGAAGCCGCGGCGGAGCTGCTGTTCGAGAGCGCCCCGGACATGTACGAGCGCTTCTCGGGTGGCCGCCGGCGTGCCCTCGCCACCATCACCCGTGCGTTCCACGAGCAGGGGACCGTGGCGAGCTGCGAGGTCGTCTGGGTGGCCGAGCTGGACGGGCGGATCGCGGCGGCGATGGCGGCCTTTCCCGTGACGGAGGCGGCGGAGCGCTCGCGCGCCTATCTCGGCCTCGCCCTGCGCGGCACCCCGTTCTGGCGCTGGCCGGGCACCCTGCGCCTGTACTCGGCCGGCGGCCGGGTGAGCCCGAAGCCGCGCGAGGACTCGTTCTACGTCGACGCCCTCGCCACGGACCCAGCGCTTCGGCGGCGCGGTGCGGCGCAGGCCCTGCTTGACGAGGCCGAGCGCGAGGCGCGTGCGCGCTCCCTGCCCGCGGTCACGCTCGACACCACGATGAACAACGACGCCGCGCGGGCGCTCTACGCGCGCGCGGGCTTTGACGAGGTGGCATACCGCGCCCCCGCCAGGGGGCTGCCCGGCTTCGTGGCGCTGGTCAGGCCGGTCGGCCGAGGCTAGTTGACGCCACGCTCCCCCACCGGTCGTCAGCAGTAGCGGAAGCGGGAGGGAGAGCTCCCGCGTCTCGCGCTATTGCTTCTCGCGCAAAGCGACAGCGGCGATGCCGCCCTCAGAAGCGCAGTACGACCGCACCACCGCCGCCCCCGCCGACGGCCAGATTGAGCGCGTCCGCCGCTGCGGCGAGGCCGTAGATCCCGCCCACGGAAATCCCGATCTCGCCATTGCCGAGCCGCTCGGCCATGCTCGCGAGCCGGCCACCGTCCGCCTGCACGTAGATATCGAGAATCGTCACCCCGCGCGCCGCCGCCGGGGGCGCGCCGGTGATCGTGGCCAGCCGCCCGCCGTCGGCGACGGCGGAGAGGGCAACGGCCTCACCGCCAGGGGCCGCATTGATCGCTGCGGCCACGCCGCCCCCACCCGCCCAGTCGCGGACCCTGGCGGGCCAGCCGCCGTCGTGGTAGTCGAACACCGCTGCCACCCCCAGCTCTCGCAGTCGCTCAGCGCTCCGCGGCCCGGCTGTCACCGCGACCTCGGCTCCGACCACCACACCCAATGCTGCGATCAGCTGCCCGGTCACGCCTCCGGCGCCGTGGACGAGCAACGGCCCGGCGCCCGAATTCCCGAGCGCGGCACCGATCGCCTGGTCCGCCGTCAGCGCCGGCACCGGAAAGGCGGCCGCGTCCTCCCATGGCACAGCGGACGGCTTCGCGGCCAGCAGATCGGCGCGGGCCAGCAACAACTCGCTCCAGCACCCATGCTCCAGCAGGGGTACCGGATGAGTCATCACCTCATCTCCGACCGACCACCCGCCGACGCCGGCCCCAACGGCAGCGACCGTCCCTGCCGCCGCGACGCCCAGCGCCATCGGCGGCCGCGGCCCCACGTCCCACGATCCGAGCCTGACGAGGTCGTCCCAGGGCGCCACCCCGGCGGCCCGCACCGTGATGAGCGTCTCGCCCGCGCCGGCTGGACGCGGATCGGGAAGCGACAGCTCCCGGACATCGCCGCCGAACCGCTCGATTCCGGCAGCTTTCACGAGGCCCCCGCCATGTCGCCCAGGCTACTCCTCGCTCGACACACCGAGCCCATCCGGAGGCGTCGCTTTCCATGCGGGCAGCCATGTCGCGATCCAATTCCCGCTCTTCCGCTGTCGCGTGGGAAGCGACGACCCGGTCACTGCCTGATGATCGCGCGCAGCGCCTCGACCACCTGCTCCACCTGAGCGTCCGCCAGCTCCGGGAAGAACGGCAGCGCCAGCGAGCGGGCCGCCACGTCCTCGCAGACCGGGAACTCGCCCTCACGGTGACCGAAGCGCTCGCGGTAGAAGCTGAGCAGGTGGATCGCGGGCAGGTAGGGCTTGGTGTCCACGCCGCGCTCTCGCATCGCCATGACTACCGCGTCGCGGTCCACCCCGGGCGGCAGCTGCACCACGTACACGAACCAGCCGCGCCGGTCGCCGCCCTCGTCGGGGCAGGGCAGCGAGAGCCCCTCGATGCCCGCGAGCGCCTCGCCGTACAGACCCGCCACGCGGGCACGTCCGGCCAGCATCTCGTCGAGGTGCTCGAGCTGGGCCACCCCGAGCGCGCAGGAGAGGTCGTCGAGCCGGTAGTTGAAGCCGAGCCGGTCGTGGTCGAGCCAGCCCATGTCCGGCGCGCGCCCCTGATTGCGCTCGGAGTCGATGCGCTCCTTCGCATCAGCGGACGCCGACACCACCGCGCCGCCCTCCCCCGTCGTGAGCTGCTTGTTCGCGTAGAAGGCGAACACGGACAGGTTGCCCCTCGTTCCGATCGTGGCGCCGTCGGCGTGCGCGCCGCCGAGCGCCTCGCAGGCGTCCTCAACGAGCCACAGGGCGCGATCCGCGGCCAGCCGCTCGAGGGCGGGCATGTCGGCCGGGTAGCCGAAGATGTGCACCGGGCAGCAGCCCAGTGGTGCGGTCGGTCACCGCGTCCGCCGCCGCCTCCGCCGAGATGTTGAGGGTGCGCGGGTCGATGTCGCAGAAGACCGGCCGGGCGCCCTCGTAGAGCATGCAGTTCGCCGAGGCCACGAAGCTGAACGGGCTGGTCACCACGTCGTCCCCGGCCTCCACGCCCGCTGCGCGTATGGCGAGGTGCAGGCCGGCGGTTCCGGAGGAGACCGCGGACACGTGCTCCGCCCCCAAGCGGGAGGCGAAGGCGGTCTCGAACTCGGTGAGCCTTGGGCCAAGGGACAGACGGCCAGAGCGGATCGTGTCTAGGACCAGTTCCTCTTCGCGGGCCCCGAGCGTGGGACGAGCAAGCGGGATCACGTGAGCGCGGCGCGCGTGCGCGACTGGTGCGTGTGGCCGGGCAGCATCCCGGCCTCGAGCGAGTCCACCAGCGCGTCCCAGCTCGCCTCGATGATGTTCTCGGACACCCCGATCGCGCCCCAGGTGTCCTGGCCGTCGGTGGTGTCGAGCAACACGCGTGTGACCGCGCCCGTGCCCTTGCGCTCGTCGAGGATGCGCACCTTGAAGTTCACGAGCTCCATGTCGCGGAGCTGCGGGTAGCGCTCGCTCATCGCGCCACGCAGCGCCTTGTCCAGTGCATTCACGGGGCCGTTGCCCTCGGCGGTGCGCACGTAGCGCTCGCCGTCCACCCAGATCTTGATCGTGGCCTCGGTCTCGACGCGGCCGTCCTCGCGCTTCTCGACGATCGCGCGCCAGGACTCGAGCCGGAACAGCGGCTCGTACTCGCCGGTCTCCCTGCGGATCAGCAGGTCGAAGGAGCCGTCGGCAGCCTCGAACTGGTAGCCGCGGTTCTCGAGCTCCTTCACGCGGTCGATCACGCGCGTGGCGGTCTCGCCGTCCACGTCGGCCCTCGCCTGCACCGTGCCCTTGCCGGACAGCTCGGACACGAGCACGCGGCGGTCGGCGCCCACCTCCGCCGGATCCACGTGCTCGAACGTGCGCGCGTCGCGGTTCACGCCCGCCACGTGCATGCCGCCCTTGTGCGCAAAGGCGTTCGCGCCCACGTAGGGCTGGTTCGGGTTCGGCGTGACGTTGCAGAGCTCGTCCACGAGGTGGGCGGTCTCGGTGAGCCGCGCGAGCCGGTCGCGCCCGATCGACTCGTAGCCCAGCTTCAGGTCGAGCGCCGGCAGGATGGAGATCAGGTTGGCGTTCCCGCAGCGCTCGCCGTAGCCGTTCATCGTGCCCTGCACGAGCCGGGCGCCCGCCTCCACGGCCACGAGCGCGTTCGCCACGCCGCAGCCGGCGTCGTCGTGGGTGTGGATGCCCACCTGGACCGAGTCGCCAAGCTCGGCCACGACCCTCGCGGTCGCATCCGTGACCTGCGAGGGCAGCGACGAGCCGTTCGTGTCGCACAGCGTCACGTTCTCCGCCCCCGCCTCCGCCGCGGCGCGCAGGCAGCGCAGCGCGTAGTCGGGATCGTCCCGGAAGGCGTCGAAGAAGTGCTCGGCGTCGTAGATCACGCGCTTGCCCTGGCCCGCCAGAAACCCCACGGACTCGGCGATCATGCGCAGGTTCTCCTCGGGGTCGACCTGGGTGACCTTCTCGAGGTGAAGCGACCACGTCTTGCCCACGAGCGTGCACACGGGCGCGAAGCTGTCGGCCAGGATTCTCAGGCCGGCATCCTCCTCCGCCGTTCCGTCACGACGGCGAGTCATCCCGAACGCCACGATCTCGGCGCTGCCGAAGGTCTCCTTTGCAAGCAGCCCGAACAGCTCCTCCTCCTTGGGGTTGGAGGAGGGAAACCCGGCTTCGATCAGGTGAACGCCAAGATCGTCGAGGGCGTGCGCGACCCGCACCTTCTCGTCCACCGACAGCGACATGCCCTCGCCCTGCATCCCATCGCGCAGGGTGGTGTCATATACGACGACCCTCACGCCTGGGATGGCACAGGCACGAGATCGAGCCAGTCCGCGTAGCGGGCGTCGCGGCCGCTCAACGCGTCCTCGAACACGCCCTGGATCTCGCGCGTGACCGGGCCTGGAGGGCCGATCTCGATGTCGTCGATCTCGCGCATCGGCGTGAGCTCGGCGGCGGTGCCTGTGAGGAACACCTCGTCCGCAAGAGGAAGCTCCGCGCGGGCGATGTCGCGCTCGACGACCTCGTAGCCGAGGTCGCGCGCGATCTGGATGCACGACTTGCGGTTGATCCCGTCGAGGATCGACGCCGCCTGGCCGGGCGTGTTGATCACACCGTCCTTGATCACGAAGATGTTCTCGCCGGTGCCCTCGCAGACGTTCCCTCTGTCGTCGAGCAGGATCGCCTCCTCATAGCCGGCCTTCACCGACTCGATCTTGGCCAGCACCGAGTTCAGGTACTGCCCGGAGGCCTTCGAGTGCGGGATCAGCGAGTCCGAGGAGATGCGCCGGTAGGACGACACGCGTGCGCGGACGCCGTTGCGCTTGCCCTCCTCGCCCAGGTACGCGCCCCACTCCCAGACCGCGATCATCGCGTCGACGGGGTTCTCCAACGGGTTAAGGCCCATCGGCCCGTAGCCGCGGTAGACGAGCGGGCGGATGTAACAGCTCTTGAACCCGTTGCGCACGATCAGCTCGTGCGTGACCTCGCGGAGCTGCTCCTTCGAGTAGGGCAGGTCCATGTAGTAGAGCTTCGCCGACCGCTCGAGGCGGTCGAGGTGGTCGTGGTTGCGGAAGATCGCAGTCCCCTGCGGGGTCTCGTAGGCCCGGATGCCCTCGAACACGCCGGTCCCGTAGTGCATGGCGTGCGTGAGTACGTGCACCTTGGCGTCCTCCCAGGCGACGAACTCTCCGTTCAGCCAGATGAGGTCGGCGGTGTTCACGTACGGGTGCTCCTATAGGTGCGCGAGAACCGCCCGGGTGGCGGCCTCTGTTGATGCGTCCCCGCCCAGGTCCGGAGTCCGGAGGCCCTCCCCGAGCGCGAGGTCTATGGCGGATTCTACGGCAGCAGCGGCCTCTTCCATAGCGAGTCCGTGGCGCAGCATCATCGCCACGGAGCCGAACATGGCGAGCGGATTCGCCCTGCCGGTGCCGGCGATGTCGGGCGCGGAGCCATGCACGGGCTCGAACAGGCCGGGACCGGATTCGCCGAGCGAGGCGCTCGGCAGCATGCCGAGCGAGCCCGTGAGCATCGCCGCCTCGTCGCTCAGGATGTCCCCGAACAGGTTCTCGGTGAGCAGCACGTCGAACTCCGACGGGCGCGAGACGAGCTGCATGGCGGCGTTGTCCACGAGCATGTGCTCCAGGGGGGTGTCCTCGCCCTCGGCCACCCTCTCGACGGTCTTCCGCCACAGGCGCGAGGTCTCGAGGATGTTCGCCTTGTCCACGCTCGTGACCTTCCGCCGCGCGAGCCGGAACGCCACGCGGGCGATGCGCTCGATCTCGCCCTCGCTGTAGACGCAGGTGTCGTAGGCGGTGTCGCCGTCGAGTCCGCGCTTGCCGAAGTAGATGCCGCCGGTGAGCTCGCGCACCACCAGCAGGTCGGTGCCCTCGATGCGATCGCGCTTGAGCGGGCTGGCGTCGAGCAGCGCGGGGCTGGGACGCACGGGTCGCAGGTTCGCGAACAGGCCCAGCTCCTTGCGTAGGCCGAGCAGGCCCTGCTCGGGCCTCGGGGCGTCCGGGTCGGTGGTGTCCCACTTGGGGCCGCCGACCGCCGCGAGCAGCACGGCGTCGGCCGCGCGGCACGCCGCCAGGACCTCGTCGGTGAGCGGGCTGCCGTGTCGCGTCGATCGACGCGCCGCCGACGAGCTGCTCGTCGGTGTCGAAGTCGCCGATGGCCGCGAGCAGCTCCCGCGCGGCAGCCATGATCTCGGGGCCGATCCCGTCGCCGGGCAGCAGGACGATGCGCGGAGTCACGGCGGCGGATCCTAGATACTCGCCGGACGATGTCGAAGGAGAACGTGGAGATCGTCCACCGCGTGTACGAAGGATGGTCGCGCGGCGACTTCTCCCAGTCCGACTTGTTCGACCCGGAGATCGAGTTCGAGATGGTCGACTGGCCGCATTCGGGCAGGTCGCGCGGCCTCGAGGCGATGCGCGAGACCTGGCTCACGACTCTCTCTGCTTGGGAGGACTTCCGCGCCAAGCCGGAGGAGGTGATCGACCACGGTCACAACGTCCTGGTCCTGAACCACATCTCCGGCCGCGGCAGGGGAAGCGGCGCCGACGTGAGCGCGCTCACCGCCACGGTGTGGACGGTCGAGCACGGCAAGGTGGTGCGCCTCGCGCTCTATTGGGACACCGAGCGGGCGCGCGAGGCGGCCGCTGGGCGGGACTAGCCGAGCGCCTTCCGGCGCATCGACCACATCTGCGAGGCGCGCTCCAGCTCGAGCGCGGCCGGCCAGGGAAGCGGCGGCGGGCCGAGCACGGTGCGCAGCGAGGCGGCGGTGCGGCGGGCCAGTTCGGGGTCGGCACCGGCGCGGCCGGCCAGGTCGATTGCCGTCTGCTCGACGTCGGCGTCGTCCACAGCCATCCAGGCCAGGCCGAGGGCTGCGGCGCGCTCGCCATCGATCCGCTCGCCGAAGAGCGCCATCGCCGCGGCCGCCTCGCGCGCGCCCGTGCGGCCGAGCAGGGCGCTGTGGCCGCCGCCCGGATGCAGCCCGATCGGGATGAAGCCGGAGATGATCTTGGCGTCACGCGCCACGATGCGGACATCGGTGGCGAGCATCAGGTTGAGCCCCGCTCCCACCGCCCCACCGCGAACGGCCGCCACGGTGGGCGCCTCGAGCTCGCCCACGCGGGCAAACGAGCGATAGACAGCCCCGAGCCCCGCGTACACCTCGGGATTGGCCGGATCCTCCCCGGCCGCCTCCAGCGTGCCCCTGTCGCCGCCGGCGCAGAAGAAGCCGCCCTCGCCTCGCACCACCACGGCGCCCACTTCCCCGTCAGCGTCGAGCTCCTCGCAGGCGGCCACGAGCTCCTCCGCCATGGCGACCGTGAGCGCGTTGCGACGCGCCGGCGCGTCGAGGCTGAGCACTGCGACGCCGCCCTCGCGCCTGTCGATCGTGATCTCCGCCGCCATCCGGGACGGGACGCTACCTATGCCGCGGCGGGCACCGGCTCCGGGCGGCCCAGGTGGTAGCCCTGGCCATACCTCACGCCGAGGCGGCGCAGCTCGTGGAGCTGTAGCTCGGACTCGATGTGCTCTGCCAGCACCGCCGCGCCGCTCTCGCGGCCGAACTCGATCAGCGCGGAGGCGAGCGAGCGCCGGCGCGGGTCGGCATCCAGTGAGTGCGTGAGCGAGCCGTCCAGCTTGATCAGCTCGGCATCCAGCTCGAGGATGTGGCGCAGGCTCGCGAAGCCGGCGCCCGCGTCGTCGATCGCGAGCTTGGCTCCGAGCTCGCGCATGCGCCCGATCGCGATCCGGAAGCGCGGGTAGTCCTCGACCGGCGCATGCTCGGTCACCTCGAGCACCACGTGGTCCACGTGCGCCGACACGAGCAGCGCGAGCAGGTCCGGTCGCTCGGCGGTGGCGGGCGACACGTTCACGGCCATGAAGCCCGTCCGGGGCAGCCCGTGCGAGCGGTCGCACGCCATCCGCACCGCCCACAGCTCCAGCTCCTCGCCGAGCCCGACCGCGTGCGCCTCGGCGAACCACTGTTCCGGGCCGCGCGTCGGATGGCCCGCGAAGCGCGAGAGGGCCTCGTGGCCCACGACCTCACGCGACGCCAGGTCCACGATCGGCTGGAACACGATGTCGAGCTCGCCATTCAGCATCACCGAGCGGATTCGGGCGCGCTTGCGGGCGCGCTCCTCGCGGGCATGGTTCGTCTCCCGCACCTGGTCCAGCAGCTCGTGGATCAGGCCGCGGCCCACCACGTCGTCGAAGATCGAGTCCCCGGTCGCGGCGCCGCGAAGGGCCGCGGCGAGCTTGTCCGCCGGCGAGTCGCGCACCACGTAGCCGCTCGCCCCGGAGCGGAGCATCCCGATCACGGCGTCGTGGTCCGACACGCCCGAGTAGGCGAGCACGCGCGTGTCCGAGGACGCCGAAAGAATCTCGTCGAGAGCGACCTCCGCGCCGCCTGGAAGGCGCACGTCCACGAGGGCCACATCCGGCTGCGTCGCCGCGGCGAGCTCTCCCGCCTCGGCGGCGCTGGCGGCCACGCCCACCAACTCAAATTCGCCGAGCGAATCGAGTGCGGCGGCCGTCCCGGCCGCCATCAAGTCCTGGTCGTCCGCCACGAGAACGCGGACTGGCACCCCTGCCATGGGCTTAATCTCACCCCGGGTGAGACGGAAGTCAATACCCAACCGTTCAAATGGGCCCAAAAACCCACCATTTGTCCAGGCTTTTGGCGTTCTAGCAGGCGGTTTTCGCCTGAATGTTGAGCCGAACGTAGTCGAGCTCGGCGCCGCAGCGCTCGCGCACGGCCTCCACGTACCGCGGCCTGAGCTCCTCGGGAAGCTGCTCGAGGTGGTGGCCGAGACAGACGGTGCGCAGGTAGCCGCTCGGGTCAGGCGGCGTGACGGGATAGGGCTCGAGCCAGGTCTCGACCTCCGTGAAGCCGGCGCGCTCGAGGCGCTCGGCCGTGACCTCGGCGCCGGCGAAGTTCCAGGGTCCCTGCCAGCCGGCGAGGTACTCGGCGTAGGGCGGCTCGGCCCCGACCGCCTTCGCGGCGTCGTGGAAGCGCTCCACGTTTCCCTCTCCCCCGCACTGCGCGACCAGGCGCCCGCCGGTCCGCAGCGCCGCGTGGAGGCGCGCGAAGAGCGCGTCGTGGTCGGGTACCCAGTGGAACACCGCGTTCGAGAATGCGGCGTCCACGGGCTCGTCGAGCTCGAGCTCGGTCAGGTTGGCCTGCGATGACCGTCGCGCGCTCGGGGTCGAGCGCCGCGCGCGCGTGCGCGACCATCGACGGCGCGGAGTCCACTGCCACCACGTGGCCCCGCGGCAGCCGCTCGAGCAGAAGCTGCGTCACCCGCCCGGATCCGCAACCCGCGTCGAGCACGGTCTCGTCGCCGTGTAGAGGCAGCCGCTCCAAAACCTTCAGCGCCCACTCCACCTGCGGTGCGGAAACGCGGTCGTAGGTGGCGGCGTCCCAGTCGCGGCTCATTTCAGGCTCGTGGTCACCGGGCCCTGGCGCTCGCGCTCGGCCTCGTAGCGGTCGATCGCGTCCTGCTGGAGGAGCGTCACGCCGATGTCGTCGAGACCCTCGAGCAGCCTGCGCTTCACCTCCTGGTCGATCTCGAAGGAGGCCTCCCCGCCGTCCCAGCTAACCCGCTGCGCGGCCAGGTCGATCGCGGCACCCCCGGCGTCCATCACTCCGCGCACCTCGTCCTCGGCGAGCACCACCGGCAGCAGCCCGACCTTGGTGCAATTCGAGTAGAAGATGTCGGCGAAGCTCGGTGCGATCACGGCCTCGAAGCCGTAGTCCTCGAGCGCCCATGGCGCATGCTCGCGCGAGGAGCCGCAGCCGAAGTTGCGCCCGGTGGCCAGGATCGGATTGGCCGGCAGCTCCCAGCCCGGCTCGTTCTTCCAGTCGTAGAAGAGGAACTCGCCGAACCCGGTGCGCTCCACCCGCTTCAGGAACTGCTTCGGGATGATCTGGTCGGTGTCCACGTCGTTTCGGTCGAGCACGGACACGCCGCCCTCGATCAGCCTCACCGCTCTCATTCCCACTCCCTGATGTCGACGAAGTGCCCCTCGATGGCGGCCGCGGCGGCCATCTTCGGGCTCACGAGGTGCGAGCGGGCGCCGCGGCCCTGGCGGCCCTCGAAGTTGCGGTTCGACGTCGAGGCCACGCGCTCGCCCGGCGCCGCGATGTCCGGGTTCATCCCCAGGCACATCGAGCAGCCCGCGGAGCGCCAATCGAAGCCGGCGGCGCGGAACACCTCGTCGAGGCCCTCGGCCTCCGCCTGTGCCTTCACCTGCTGCGAGCCCGGCACCACCATCGCGTTCACGCTCGACGCCACCCGGCGGCCCTTCACCAGCTCGGCCGCCTCGCGCAGGTCGCCGATCCGCGAGTTCGTGCAGGAGCCGATGAACACGCGGTCCAGGCGGATCTCCGACATCGGCGTGCCCGGCTCGAGCGCCATGTACTCGAGCGCGCGCTCGTCGCTCTCACCGGCCGGCTCGGGAACCGAGCTGGTCACCCCGACGACCATGGCCGGCGTGGTCCCCCAGGTGACCTGCGGGGAGACATCTGACGCGTCGACCACCACCTCGGTGTCGTAGCTCGCGCCCTCGTCCGTGCGCAGCGCGCGCCACTCGTCGAGCGGCAGCGGGTCGGGTGCGGCCTCGCGGCCCTCGACCCATTCGAAGGTGGTCTCGTCCGGGGCGATCATGCCCGCGCGGCCGCCGGCCTCGATCGTCATGTTGCAGACCGTCATGCGGCCCTCCATCGAGAGGCCCTCGATCGCGGGGCCGGCGTACTCGATCACGTGCCCCACGCCCCCCGCCACGCCGATCTGCCCGATCGTCGCGAGGATCAGGTCCTTGGCCGTGACGCCGTAGCCGAGCTCGCCCTCGTAGCGGATCAGCATGGACTGCGGCTTTCGCTGATGCATCGTCTGGGTGGCGAGCACGTGCTCCACCTCGCTCGTCCCGATGCCGAACGCCAGAGCGCCGAAGGCGCCGTGGGTGGAGGTGTGGGAGTCGCCGCAGACGATGGTCATGCCGGGCTGCGTGATCCCGATCTCCGGGCCGATCACGTGCACGATGCCCTGGCGGCGCGAGCCGATCGAGTAGATCGGCACGCCGAACTCCGCGCAGTTGCTCTCGAGCGTCTCCACCTGCACGCGTGAGAGCTGATCGCGGATCTGCGCTGCCGCCGTCGAGCCGTCCGTGGGCACGTTGTGGTCGGCCGTCGCGAGCGTGCGGTCGGGGCGGCGGAGCTCCCTGCCCTCCAGCCGCAGGGACTCGAACGCCTGCGGCGAGGTCACCTCGTGCACGAGGTGGAGGTCGATGTAGAGGATCCCCTCGGCGACCTCGTGCGACTCCCAGATCTTGTCGAACAACGTCTGCGGCATCGGCATTAGCTCCTTCTCAGGCCGGCCGCGACGACGGCGTAGAAGCGCGCCTCGTCCGCGCCGGGATTCTCGAAGTGGTGCGGCAGGTCGGCGTCGAAGGTCACCGAGTCGCCCGCGCCTAGGTCATGGGAGGCTCCGCCGCATATGAAGCGGACGGGTCCGTGCTCCACCACCGCGGTCTCGCGGCTGCCGGCCTCGTGCATCGGGGGGTCGTCCGGGCCGGCGGTGGAGGCACCCGCGGCGAGCGAGTGCAGGGACACCTCGGCACGCAGGCCCGGCAGCGGCGGGGTGAGCACCTCGTAGCGGTGAGCGCGCCCGCCGCCGCGGCGACGCTCGTCTGCCCGCACCACGCTCACGCCGTCGCCCTCGTCGAGGCGCAGCAGCTGCGAAAGCGTCAACTCGAGGCCCCCGGCGATCCGTTCGGCCAGCGCTAGCGTAGGACTCGTTTCGCCCCGCTCGACCTGGGAGAGCATCGGTGCTGAGACGCCGCTGCGGTCCGCGAGGTCGCGCAGCGACAGGTCCATGGCCTCACGCAGGCTCCTGATACGACCGCCGAATGAACCGTTCATCGACACCTTGCGTACGTTATCACGTACTTCTGTACGTGATACTGGCGATGCTTGTTGCGGGGTGCGGGGACGATGAGGCCCCTGGCGACCGGACCACCGCATTCAATAAGAGCGAGTTGCTCGATCCGGGCGAGAGCGGCACGCTCGATACGAAGGCGTGCCAGGTGCTCTCACCCGCCGTCGTCGCGCGTGCGTCGGGCGCGGGTGGCGAGGACCTCTCGGCCCGGCCGAACAACTCGCTCGACCTGACCATCTGCGAGTGGGCCGGCGGGCCGGTGCAAAGCGTGAAGCTGTTGGTGGACTCAGCCCCGCGGGCGCAGCTGCGCTACTACAACCTGCTCGCGGAGCAGCACGAGTTCCACAACGCCGACCCGGCGCGCAAGGCGCGCCAGATCAAGGGCGTCGGCGAGGACTCGGCGTACGGCGGCGCCGGCGCGTGGTGGACGCGCGCCACCCGCCAGCTCGTGGCCTACGACCACAACAAGATCGTCAAGGTGCGGGTGAACGTGAGCGGCTTCGGCGACAGCGAGGCGCGCGCGGCGGCCGTGATGCTCGCGAAGCGCGCCGTTCGAGAGCTGCGCCGGGAGGCCTAGGGCCGGGTCTAGCGCGCCTGGCGGGTCGGGCGCACCACGACCTCGTTCACGCACACGTGCGCAGGGCGCGTGACCGAGTGCAGGATCGCCTCGGCGATGTCGTCGGCGTGCAGCACCTCGCCGATCTGCTCGCGTGACTTCGCCATCGCCTGGCGCACGAGCGGGTTCGTGTTGTGGCCCTGAAGCTCGGTCTCCACGAAGCCCGGGCGCGACCGTGGTCACGCGGATGCCCTGGTGGAGCGCCTCCTGGCGCAGCGCCTCCGAGAAGGCGTGCACTCCGAACTTGGTCATGTTGTAGACGGCCGCGCCGGCGTCGGCGCGGCGTCCGGCCACCGAGGACACGTTCACGATGTCCCCTCCCCCTCCGCTCCCGAGCAGCGGCAGCGCCGCATGCGTGCAGTAGAGGAGGCCGAGCAGGTTCACGGAGATCATCTGACGCCAGTCGTCCGTATCGGCGTCGGCGACCGGGCCCAGCAGCATCACCCCGGCGTTGTTCACGAGGATGTGGAGGCCGCCGAGCTCGTCGTGGGCCGCCTGGATGAAGTCGCGCGCCTGGCCCTCGTCGGAGACGTCGACCTCTCTCACAAGCGCCGGTCCCTCGAGGCTCTCTCGGATCGCCTCGAGGCGGTCAGCGCGGCGGGCGCCGAGCGCCACGCTCGCTCCGGCATCCGACAGAGCGCGGGCAGTGGCCTCTCCGATTCCCGAAGAGGCGCCGGTCACGGCCGCGACGCGGCCTTCGAGCGGTCCGGGCATGCGGGGCGGATGCTACCCGGCGAGGCTGCGAGCGCGAAGGGCGAGCTCCAGCTCGAAGCGTTCGTCGGGGTCCTCGAGGCGCTCGCCGAACAGCTCCCGCAGTCGCGCGAGGCGGTAGCGCACCGTCTGCGGGTGCACGTGCAGCGCCTTCGCCACCGCCTCCGTGCGGCCGCGGTGGCGAAGCCATGCGTCGAGGGTCGACCCGAGCCGCTCGCGCGAGAGCTCGGTCTCAGCTTCGAGCGGCGCGAGGGCCGTGTCGGCCACGTCCCTGGCGAGCCGGCGGTCGACGCCGAGCAGGAGCGACAGTTTGTGCGTGTCGGCCAGAAGCAGCCCGCCGGTGTCCTCGATGCCGCCGTCGCGCGCCAGGCGAAGCAGCTCGCTCGCCCGCGCGAAGCTCACGCCGGCCTCCTGCCAGGTGACCGCCGGCCCGAGCGCGGCGGTGCGCCCGCGCACCGCCGCCTCCAGCTCGCCGCGGCGCCCACCGGCCGGCACCAGCGCGACGATGAAGGGCTCCACATGAGCCACGAGCACCTCTGGGCCGAGCCGGAGCGCCAGGCGGTCGGCCTGCTCGCCGCTCGCCTCGGCGGCGTCCACCACCAGCGCGGCCAGGCTGCGCGGCAGCCGCCAGGCGGCGTTCGCGGCCTCCGCCTCCACCGTGGCGGGCGCGGCCGGCGGCTCCTGCACCAGCAGCGCGGCGAGGCGCTGGCGCCTGCGCTGGTGCGTCCCAGCCGCCGCCGCCTGCTCGCGGGCGTAGCCCTCGATCGAGTCGCCCGACAGCTCGTCGATGTACGCGAAGATCGCCTCGGCGAGCGCGTAGAGCGTGTGCGGCTGGAGGCCGGCGCGCTCGCCCGCGGCGGCAAGCCGCCGCCATGCCACCCGGGCGCCGAGCCGATAGGCCGCGAGCAGCGCGTCGAGGCTGCGGCCCGCGCGCATCTCACCGCGGCCGAGGTTCAGGTACACCTCGCGGCCCTCGTCGCGATCCGCGCTCGGGTTGGCGACCATGCTCGTGAAGCGCCCGAGCGCCTCCTCCACTCCGCTGCGGAGCGCCTTGCCGAACGGGCCCTCGAGCGGGCGCGCGTAGTCGGGCACGCCGTGGCTCACCTCGGTCACGATCTCGTCGGCGAGGCCGGGCAGCTCGGGCCGCAGCACGTCGGCGACCTCCGGGGGCAGCGCCTCCCATGGATGCTCGACAGACACTTGAGTAAAACCTACAAGAAACGGTGCTTCAATCGTGAGCAGACGAGTGAAACGCAGGCGCTTCTAGTACTTAGCCTCTAGAAGAGATGACGAAAACCCATCGCAACATCAACGTCGCCGCCGTATTCCTCCCCTTCGTCGCCTTCCTGGCGGCGGTTCCGATGCTCTGGAACGACCTGATCGGCCCCACCGACCTGATCCTGCTGGCGAGCCTCTACGCCATCTCGGTTGTGGGGATCACCGTGGGTTTCCACCGGTTGCTGACGCACAGGGCATTCGCCACCCATAAGGCCACCGAGTACACCTGGGCAATCCTCGGCTCGCTCGCCGTGGAGGGCCCCGTGATCGGCTGGGTCTCCGACCACCGCAAGCACCACACCTTCCCCGACGCCGAGGGCGACCCGCACAGCCCGCATGTGGATCACGACGGCGAGACGCCGGGCGCCCTGCGCGGTCTATGGCACGCGCACGTCGGCTGGCTCTTCCACCACGCCACGGCGGCCGAGGCCGAGAAGTACGCGCCCGACCTCCTCGAGGACCGCGGCATGCGGATCATCCACCGGCTGTTCCCGCTCTGGGTCACGCTCGGCCTGGTGATCCCGGCCGGAATCGGCTGGCTCGTCGGCGGCACCCTGACGAGCGCGCTCACCGCCTTCTTCTGGGCCGGGCTCGTGCGCATGTTCATGGTCCACCACGTGACCTTCTCGATCAACTCGATCTGCCACTTCTTCGGGCGCCGGCGCTTCGAGACCGAGGACAGGTCCACGAACGTCTTCTGGCTCGCCGTGCCCTCCTTCGGCGAGTCCTGGCACCACAACCACCACGCCTTCCCCCGCTCCGCGATGCACGGGCTGCGCTGGTGGGAGGTCGACCTCGGCGGCCTCGTGATCCGCGCGATGAAGCGCCTCGGCCTCGCCTGGAACGTCGTGATGATCACGCCGGAGCGCCAGGAGCAGCGGATGGAGCAGGCGCGCCCGTCGCTGCGGCCGACAAGCCCGCAGCTAGAGCGCGTCCCGCAGTAGGGCGAGCAGTTCTCCCTCATCCGGCGGGTCGGGGGTGTTCCCGAGCGCCGGGTGCTGCATCACCGCCGCCGCAACCGGGGGCAGGTGCTTCTCCTCGACGCCGAGCGTGGCCAGGCGCGTGTGGCCGCTGCGTGCCGACAGCTTCGCGACCCGGCCGGCGGCGGCGTCGGGGTCGGCGTCGGGATCGCCCAGGACGCTCGCGAATTCGCCCATCACGCCGGGCACGCGGCCCGCCATCATTCCGGCGAAGTGCGGGAGCATCACCGCGTTCGTCTGGGCGTGCGGCGAGCCCGCCGTGCGCACCAGGAGCTGGCAGGTGGCGTGATGCACCGCGAATCCGGTCATCCCTGACGCCCATCCGCACAGGAACGCGCCCAGCGCCAAATCCTCCGAGGCGATCAGCTCCGCGCCGCGCAGGGCGGCGCGCTCCGCTACGGGATTCGCGAGCGCCGTGTAGAGCGCCTCCATCCCGTGCGCAAGCGCGTTCATCGCGCTGGCCGCCAGCTCCGTGGCGGGCTGCGAGGCCATCAGAAGCGGGTCCGCCACCACCAGCGAGGGACGCACCATGTGCGCGCCCTCGACCCCCGCAGGAGTGCGGTGGAAGGGCGTGAGCTCTGCCCCGGAGAGGGTGGTCGGGATCGCCGCGACCGATAGGCCCGTGACGCCGCCGATCGCCTTGGCGGTGTCGATCACGCGCCCACCGCCGAGCGCTACGAGCGGCACCTCCATGAGATCGCCAAGCAGGGTGGCCGAGATCTCATCGACGACGCCGTGCGGCACATGCACCACCTGCGTCGCGTGCTCGTCGAGCGGCGCGCTGCCCTCGGCGCGCTCCGTGGTGAGCAGCGCGTACTTGCCGAAGCCCGACTGCGCCAGCAGATCGGGCGCCTCAGCCGCTGAGCCCTCTCCGAAGCGGATGGTGCGTTCACCGTCTCGCATCGTGAAGGACTCGGCGGCCAAGGCGCCGATTCTGCCGTATTGCTAGCGCGGACCTCCCGACAGCCCGCAGAACAGGTCGCCCAGCACTCCCTGGCCTGGGAACGACGTGATCGCGAGCGTGACCGGTGCGTTCCGGTTCGGCCCGTACAGCTCGACCACCAGGCCGAGCAGGTTCAGGTCGAGCGGCCCGAGGATCAGGTTCAGAACCCGACAGCTCGGGACGGCCTGCGCTGAGGACGCGCTGTCGTCTGCCGACAGGTGCGCCGAGGCACGGAACGCGCGCATCGGATGGTCCTTCAGACGCGTGTTGAGCGAACGCACGGTCTTGTGCGCCAGCGCCAACTCACGAGCCGACGACGCAGCCGAAGCGCCCCGCAAGCGGATCGTGCTGCGTGACAGCGCGCAGAAGAGACGTCCGAGGATGCCGCTTCCCTCGCCACGCCGCACCGCGAAGATCCGCAGGTTCACTTCGCTCAGGTCCACCCGCAGCCCGAGCAGGTCGAGCTGAAGATCGTCGAGAGTGAGCGTGAGCACATGACAACGACCCGCCTGGGCGGCCACGGCGAACGTGACGCGCTTCCTCGCCGCCTGGCTCGCGCCGGCGCCCTCCACCTTGCTGTTCAGGACGCCGTGCGCCACGATCCTGCGGTCCGCAAGCGCAAAGCGCTTGATCTTCACGTCCACGGTCACCTTGCCGTCGCGTGAAGCCGCTTTCGCCTTGGCCTCGGCAGCGGCCGGCACCATCAGCGCCAGGATGCCGAGCAGGGCGACTACGAGCATTCTTGCTCGCATTGCCTTCCTCCTTGAGTAGAGAGTCCAGATGGGGACCCCGCTACCCAAATCGCGTGGGGCTAACGCTTATGGCGTAGGCGTCTTCTTGGCCTCGTGCTCGAGCACGCGCTCGGCCTCGGCGGCGACGTCGTTTGCGATGGCGTTTGAGATAGCGCGCAGATAGGCCTTGCCGGATGCCTCGAGGATGTCCGTGGACACGCCCACTCCGGACGAGAGCTGCCCGTTCAGCTCGAGCAGGACGTTCACCTCGCCGAGCGCGTCGCGCCCGCCGGTGACCGCGGACACGTGGTACTCCTTCAAGCGCGCCTCGCGGCCGGTGGCGGCGTTGAGCGCGCTGAAGAAGGCGTCCACGGGGCCGTCGCCCGTGAAGCTTCCTGACTCGACCTCGCCGCCCGGCATGCGCACCTGCACGTGCGCGAGCGGTGAGCGCGTGGACGATGCCTCGATGTCGAACGACATCAGCTCGAACGCGGCGGGCGCCTGCTTCATCTCGTCGGAGACGATCGCCTCGAGGTCGAGCGCGGTGACCTTCTTCTTCTTGTCAGCCAGCTCCTTGAAGCGCTTGAACGCCGTGTTGAGCGCGGCGCCCTCGACCTTGAAGCCGAGCTCCTCGAGCGCGTTGCGCAGCGCATGGCGCCCCGAGTGCTTGCCTAGCACGAGCGAGTTCGTCTCGAGCCCGATCGTGGTGGCGTCCATGATTTCGTAGGTGGTGCGCTCCTTCAGGACGCCGTCCTGGTGGATGCCCGACTCGTGGGCGAAGGCGTTCCGGCCCACGATCGCCTTGTTCGGCTGCACCTGGTAGCCGGTGAGGCGGGAGACCATTCGGCTCGTGCGGGCGATCTCGCGCGTGTCGACGGTGCTCCAGAGCCCGTGCGCGGCCTCGCGAACGTGGAGGAGCATCACGATCTCCTCGAGCGAGGCGTTCCCGGCCCGCTCCCCGATCCCGTTGATCGCGCACTCAACCTGGCGGCAGCCGGCCATAACGCCCGCCAGCGAGTTGGCCACCGCCACGCCGAGGTCGTCGTGGCAGTGCACCGACGTGGTCACGTCAGCCAGCCCGGGCACGAGCCGGTAGAGCTCGCGCCACATCTCCGCGTACTCCTCCGGCATCGAGTAGCCGACGGTGTCCGGCACGTTGATCGTCGTGGCGCCCTCGTCGAGCGCGATCTGGAGCACCTCGGCGGTGAACGCGAGCTCGGAGCGCGTGGCGTCCATCGGCGAGAACTCCACGTCGTCGCAGTGCTGGCGGGCCTGCGCCACGGCGGCGCGCGCCTGGCCCTTCACGTCCTCGCGGGTCGACTGGAGCTGATGCTCGATGTGGATGTCGCTCGTCGAGATGAATGTGTGGATGCGCGGGCGCTCGGAGTCCTTGACGGCGTTCCAGGCGGCGTCCACGTCCTGAGCGTTCGCGCGCGCAAGCCCGCAGATCACCGGGCCGTGAACGTCGCGCGCGATGGCCTGCACGGCCTCGAAGTCGCCCGGCGAGGAGATCGGAAAGCCTGCCTCGATCACGTCGACCCCGAGCCGCGCGAGCTGATGCGCGATCTCGAGCTTCTCCTGCTTGTTCAGCGAGATCCCCGGCGACTGCTCCCCGTCGCGCAGGGTCGTGTCGAAGATCTTTACTCGGTCCTTCTCACCGCGGTCCATGTCGCTCTCTTTCACTTCCGACCAGTTCTCCTTCGCTTGCGGCTTCAGGCGGCCGCCACGCGCAATTCATCCCCCGAAGGGGAGAAGAAGCGAAAGTCGGAGGCCGGACAGGAACGACACGCTTCCAAGCGTACAACAGCACCAACGGAGGATCCGGTCGGGTGTGTCATTTGAGTGGCGGATATAGCCACCGAGATGACACACCTAGCTCAGAGCGTCAGCACGACCTTGCCGATGTTGCTGCGCTCGTGCACGTAGCGGTGCGCTGCCGCGCCGTCGTCGAGGCGGAACTCCGCGGCCACGACCGGGCGCAGGCTGCCGTCGTCGATCCAGCTGCGGAGGGGGTCGATCAGCTCGTCGAGTGACTGCCTGGCGTCCCAGAGCGTGAGCATGTTGAGGCCGATCACCGACTTCGACTCTCTCATCAGCTTGAGCGGGTTGAAGCGCGGCATCTGGGCGATCACGCGCAGGGCGCGAAGCGGGCTCCTGCGCTCGCCCGCCTGGACCTCGGAGGCCCCGAAGCACACGAGCCGGCCGCCTGCGCGCAGCAGCGTGAAGCTCTGCTTGAAACTGCGGCCGCCGATGGCGTCCAGGGCGAGGTCGATCGGGCGCTCCTCGCCGGAGATGCGGCGGACCTCGTCGACGACGTCGTGGGTGCGGTAGTCGACTGGGTGATCCACGCCGAAGCCGCGGATCGCGTCGTGCTTGCTCGGGCTCGCGGTGCCGTAGACCTCGGCGCCCACCAGCTTGGCGATCTGGGTGGCAGCGATTCCGACGCCGCCGGCGGCCGCCTGGATCAGCACCCGCTCTCCCGCATGGAGCCCGCCGTAGCGGATCAGCCCGGCGTAGGCGGTCGCGTAGGTCACGGGCATGGCCGCGCCCTCGCTGTAGTTCCAGCTGTCGGGCATCGGGACGAGCGAGCTCGTCCTCGTGACCGCCAGCTGCGCGTACCCGCCGAAGCGGCAGGCGCCCATCACGCGCTGGCCCACCTCGAAATCGCGCACGCCCTCCCCCACCGCGTCCACGTCTCCGGCCACCTCGTACCCGACCACGCAGGGAGGCTTTGGAGCGTCCGGATAGAGCCCCACACGGCCCAGCAGGTCCGCGAAGTTCACTCCGGCCGCTCGGACCCTGACACGAACCTCGTCCGGGCCCGGCTCTGGGTCCGGGCGCTCCTCGACGCGCAGCACGTCCGGTGGACCGTGCTCGGTGATCACGAGGGCCTTCATCCCGCGTCCACACCCTATATCGTCGAAGCGGCGATGAGAACGGCCTCCGGGACCAGCATCGACGTTAAGGACTCGATCCTCGATGCAGTGGGCGATACGCCGCTAGTGCGCCTCTCGCGCCTCGGCAAGGACCTCACGCCTCAGCTCGTGGCAAAGGTTGAGGCGCTGAACCCGGGCGGGTCGATCAAGGACCGCGCCGCGATCGCCCTAGTGGAGGCTGCGGAGCGCGACGGGAAGCTGCGACCCGGCGGCACCATCGTCGAGCCCACCAGCGGAAACACGGGCACCGGCCTTGCCATCGCGGCGGCACTCAAGGGCTACCGCGTGATCGCGGTGATGCCGGACAAGATGTCGAAGGAGAAGATCGACCTCCTACGCGCGTACGGCGCCGAGGTGGTGGTGGCGCCGACCGAGGTGGCGCCTGACTCGCCGGAGTCGTACTACCGGGTTGCGGATCGGCTCACCGAGGAGATCCCGGGCGCCTTCCAGCCGAACCAGTACAAGAACCAGGCGAACCCGGAGGCGCACTACCGCACCACAGGCCCCGAGCTCTGGAGCCAGTCCGGCGGGCAGATCACGCACCTCGTGGTGGGCGTGGGCACCGGCGGCACGATCACGGGCGTGGGGCGCTACCTGCGCGAGCAGAAGCCGGACATCGAGATCATCGGCGCCGATCCCGTCGGCTCGATCTACTCGGGCGGCGAGGACGGCGTGAAGCCGTATCTGGTCGAGGGCGTTGGCGAGGACTTCTGGCCTGAGACCTACGACCCCTCGATAGTGGACCGCTACATCACGGTGTCGGACAAGGACTCGTTCCTCTGGGCGCGCAGGCTCGCGGAGACCGAGGGCATCCTCGCGGGCGGCTCCGGGGGGCTGGCGCTGTACGCCGCGTACCAGGTGGCGCGCGAGCTGAACGACCCGTCCGCGATGGTGGCGGTGATCCTGCCGGACGGCGGGCGCTCCTATCTGTCAAAGGTCTTCAACGACGCGTGGATGCAGCAGTACGGGTTCCTCGAGCGCGAGGCCGAGCTCACCGTCGGGGACGTGCTGCGGCGCAAGCACGCCGAGGGCGTGATCCCGCCGCTGCTCACCGTGGAGACGCACGCCAAGGTGCGCGATGCGGTTGCGCTGCTCCACGAGCACCGCGTATCCCAGCTTCCGGTGGTGTCCGGCCACGACCCGCACACCGTGGTCGGCTCGGTGAGCGAGCGCGGCCTGCTGCTGCACGCGATGAACGACCCCGCACTGCTCGCGGCCGAGATCATCGAGGTGATGGAGGCGCCCTTCCCCGCCATCGCCGCCGAGGATGGCGTGCGCGCGGCGGTGGAGCTGCTCGCCGACAGGCGCGAGGCCCTGCTCGTGAACATGGACGGGCGCGCGGCGGGGATCGTGACCCGCGCCGACCTGCTCGAGTCGTTGGCGCGGTGAAGGGGAGCTCCGGGCGGCCAGCCGCACCTCGCCACACATGTGGTGCACGCCGGTCTCGACGCCGACCCCACGTACAGGTCCGTCATACCGCCGATTCACCAGACCACGACATACGTGCAGCCCGCACCCGGCGAGTTCGTCGAGGGCTACGACTACGCGCGCTCGGCAAACCCCACCCGCGCCGCGCTGGAGCGCGCGCTGGGCGAGCTGGAGGGCGGCCTGGGGTCCGCGTTCTCGAGCGGCATGGCGGCGACGCACGCGCTGCTCACCGCGCACTGCTCGGCCGGCGACCACGTGATCCTGCCGCAGGACCTCTACGGCGGCACCTACCGGCTCGTGGACAAGGTGCTGGCGCGCTTCGGCCTCGAGTACGACATGGTCGACCAGACCGACCTCGGGGCGCTCGAGCGGGCGGTGCGCGCCGAGACCAAGCTGATCTGGGTCGAGACGCCGACGAACCCGCAGCTGAACGTCGTCGACATCCCGAGCGTCCTCGCCCTCAAACGAGCGGCGATCGTCGCCGTCGACAACACGTTCGCAACTCCGATCATTCAGCGCCCGCTCGAGCTCGGGGCCGATGCCGTTGTGCACTCGGCAACGAAGTACCTCGGGGGGCACTCCGACGTTGTGGGCGGCGCGGTCGTCGTCGCGGACGAGAAGCTCCACGAGCGCGTGCGCTTCGTTCAGAACGCCATAGGAGCGGTGCCCGGCCCCTTCGACTGCTTCCTCGTCCACCGCGGCCTGCGCACGCTGCACCTGCGGGTGGCGGCGCACACCGAGAACGGACGCGCGGTCAGCGACTTCCTGCGCGACGCTCCAGGGGTCGAGGACGTGCACTGGCCGGGCTTCGGCGGGATGGTCTCGTTCCGCCACCCGGAGGCCACGCGCATCGCGGCCGCCACCGAGATCTTCCTGCTCGCGGAGTCGCTCGGCGGGGTCGAGTCGCTGATCGAGGTGCCGCAGGCGATGACCCACCAGTCCGTGGAGGACTCGGCCGCGGCCGTCCCGGCCGACCTGGTGCGCCTCTCATGCGGAGTCGAGGCCGCAGAGGACCTCGTGGACGACCTGCGGTGCCGCTATAGGCTGACGACGCGGCCTGCCACGAAGCCGTCGCCGGCCACGATGCCGTCCACGACGTCGTGTGGAACGGGGCTGTCGGCGGTCACGATCATCACGGCGCCGCCACCGGCCTCGGGTTGCCGGCCGACCGCGGCGGAGATGATGTTGATGCCGCGGTTGCCCAGCTCGGTGCCCACGCGGCCCAGCATCCCCGGCCGATCCTCGTAGCGGAACACCGCGAGATGCCCCTCGAGCTGGAGGTTGAAGCGCGAGCCCCACGCCTCCAGGAGATGCGGCCGGTGCATCTGCCCCAGCGTCGTGCCCACCACCCTCGTGCGCTCGCCCCCGCTCACCACGGCCACTCGCAGCAGGTCCGTGAAGTCGCGCGCGTGCGAGCTGCTCGTCTCGGAGACCGCGATGCCGCGCTCCTCCGCGATCGTGGGCGCGTTCACCTCGTTCACCTCCTCCTCGATGTGCCCCCCGAGCACGCCCTTCAGCACCTGGACCGTGAGGAGGCGGGTGTCGCGGTCGGCGATGCGGCCGAGGTACTCGACCTCCACGGCATCCACGGACGTGCGCTCGGCCAGCGTGCTCGCGATCCGGCCCAGATCGTGCGCCAGCGGCAAAAACGGCCCCAGTGCCTCAAGGTCCTCAGGAGCGATCGCGGGCACGTTCACCGCGCTCGTCACGACCCCACCCGTCAGGGCAGCCACCACCTGCTCGGCGGCCTGGTAGCCGGCCCGGTCCGTGGCCTCGGTCGTCGATGCGCCGAGGTGCGGCGTGACAACCACGTTCGGATAGTCGAAGAGCGGATTCTCGGTGGCGGGTTCCTGGCGGAACACGTCCAGAGCGGCGCCGGCGACCTTCCCGGAGTCGAGCGCAGCGCGCAGCGCCTCCTCGTCCATCAGCTTGCCGCGCGCCACGTTGATCACGCGCACTCCGTGCTTCATTGCGGCGAAGGCGTCCGCGTTCAACCAGTTCTCGGTCTCGGCCGTGACGGGCAGGTGCACGGTCACGAAATCGGCCCGCGCGTAGAGGTCATTCGAGGTCTCGGCGCGTTCCACGCCGAGCTCGCGGAAGCGCTCCTCGGCGACGTAGGCGTCGAAGGCGACGACGCGCATGCCGAAGCCGAGCGCCCGCTGCGCCACAAGCTGGCCGATGCGGCCGAAGCCGAGCACCCCGAGCGTCTTCTCGTAGAGCTCCACCCCGCTGAACTCGGCCCGGTCCCAGGCGCCGCCGATGAGCGACCCGTGCGCCTGCGGCACCTTGCGCGCAAGCGCCAGCAGCAGGGCGAGCGTGTGCTCCGCGGCGGTGATCACGTTCGACTGCGGCGCGTTCGCCACGATCACGCCGCGCTTGGTGGCGGCATCCACGTCCACGTTGTCCACCCCAACGCCGGCGCGGCCGACGGCCTTGAGGCGGTCGGCGCGCCCGAGCAGGTCGGCGTCGAGCTGGGTGGCCGAGCGGATCAGGATCCCGTCGAACTCGCCGATGCGGCGCTCGAGCTCGGCCTGGTCCCAGTCCGTGCCGATCTCGACCTCGAGCCCGGCGTCGCGCAGCAGCTGCACGCCCGAGTCGCCGATCTTCTCCCTGACGAGGACCTTCACGCGCTCACGCGTGGATTGCGACGCCCGCGTCGGAGAAGACGCGCTGCGCGGCGGCCACGCCCGCGCCGGGCTCGACCTCGTGGCCGAGCTCCCGCAGCGTCATCTCGAGCGCCGAGACCGTCACGATGATGTCGAAAGCACCGAAGTAGCCGCAGTGGGCGATGCGGGCGATCTTGCCCTTCAGCCTGCCCTGCCCGCCCGCGATGGTCACGCCGAACCTGTCCCGCATCAGCTTCGGGACACTGCCACCGTCGATCGACTCCGGAAGGACCATTGCGGTCACCACGTTCGCGTTGTCGTCGGGGGCCCCGCCGAGCAGCTCGAGGTCGAGCGCCCGGGCAGCCTCGCGCGTGGCGCGCCCGAGCAGCGCGTGGCGTTCGTGGACCTGCTCCAGGCCCTCCGCCTCGATCATCCCGAGTGCCACGTCGAGCGCCTTGACAAGGCCGACAGCCGGGGTAAACGGGCTGTCCGGCGGGTCGTTGCGCTGGCCGCTCACCGTGCGCTCCCAGTCGAAGTAGTAGCGCCGGCCCGGGATGCCGGCGGCGCGCTCGAGCGCCGCCTCGTTCGCGCTGGCGAAGCTGAGGCCGGGCGGCGCCATCAGCGCCTTCTGAGAGCCCGCCACCACCACGTCGACGCCCCACTCGTCCTGCGGGAGCGGGACGGCGCCGAGCCCGGACACCGCGTCCACCGCAATCAGGGCGCCGTGCCGGTGCGCGACCTCGGTGAGCTCGCGGATGTCGTTGACCACGCCGGTCGACGTCTCCGAGAAGGTGGTGAAGACCAGCTCCACGCCCTTGTTCTCGCCCAGCAGCCGGTCGAGCTCGGCCGGATCCACCTTGCGGCCCCACTCGGTCTCCCAGTGGATCGTCTCCGCGCCGTAGGCCTCGCAGAGCTCGAACCAGCGCTCGCCGAACTTGCCGCACGACGCCACGAGGGTCGGCTCCCCCGGCCGCACGAGGTTCGCGACGGCTGACTCGAGCGCCCCGCTGCCGGATGCCGTGAAGACCTGAACCTCGTTCTGCGTCTGGAAGAGGTCCTTGAGGCGCTTCAGCACCCGCGCGTAGACCTCCACGAACGCGGGAGCGCGGTGGTAGACCATCGGCTCGGCCATCACCTGGGAGACGGCGGGAGGCAGCGGCGTCGGGCCTGCGGTCATCAGATACTGCTTGACGTACGGGTTCGGCACGAACGGCCGAGAATAGCGTCAGCCCCAGATGAGCTGCATCGCAATGCGGACCGTTTCGAACGGGTCGTCGTTCGAGTTGTCCTCGGCGATGGCCACCACGATGACGATGATCCAGGCGATCGTCGCGAGGAGCGAGAGACCGAGGCTCACCCAGCCGACGATGAAGCCGGCTTGCGCCAGCCCGCGGTGCCTCGGGGTGAGTCCCTCGTCGACCTTCTTCTTTCCATTCCGGGAGCAGACGATCCCGGCGATGGCGCAGCCGATCGAGACGATCGTGGAGAGCCCGGCCGAGATCACGAGCAGCCCCAGGGACACGAGCGAGAACACGAACCCGGCCACGGCCTGTCCGTTGTCGGGCACGGGCTGCTGGGGATAGCCCCACTGCGGAGGCGGCGGGTAGGCATAGCCCGGAGGAGGTGGCGGCGGCGCTTGCTGATAGCCGTAGCCGGGGGGCTGCGGCGGCGGTGGATATCCGTACGTCTGCGGCGGCGGCGGTGGCGGAGGCGCCGGCGGGGGCTGCGGGCGGCCCCCGAGCTCGGGCTCGGGACCGGCCGGCTCGGGCGGGAGAAAGCCCTGGTCCTCGCTCTCGCCGTTGCGCTCCTCCAACTCAGAACTCCGTGTCGATCCAGTCCATCATCGAGCGCAGCTCCTTGCCCTCGCGCTCGACCTGGTGGTCCTTCTGCTCCTCGCGCATGCGCTGGAAGTTCTCCTGGCCGGCCTTGTTCTCCGCGATCCACTCGCGCGCGAAGTCGCCGGATTGGATCTCTCCGAGGATCTGCTTCATCGCATCGCGCGTCGGCTCGCCGATGATCCGCTTGCCGCGCGTGAGGTCACCGTACTCCGCCGTGTTCGAGATCGAGTAGCGCATGCCGCTGATGCCCTTCTCGTACATGAGGTCGACGATCAGCTTCAGCTCGTGCAGGCACTCGAAGTACGCGAGCCGCGAGTCGTAGCCGGCCTCGACGAGAGTCTCGTAGCCGGCTCGCACCAGCTCCGTGACCCCACCGCAGAGCACGGCCTGCTCGCCGAAGAGGTCCGTCTCGGTCTCGTCCTTGAACGTGGTCTCGATAACGCCTGCGCGCGTGCAGCCGATGCCGCGGGCGTAGGCGAGCACCATGTCGCGCGCGGAGCCGCTCGCGTCCTGGTGGATCGCCACGAGGCCCGGCACGCCGTTGCCGTCCACGTACTGGCGCCGGACGAGATGCCCGGGGCCCTTCGGGGCCGCCATGCCCACGTCCACCTCCGGGCCGGGATCGATCTGGTCGAAGTGGATCGAGAAGCCGTGCGCGAACATCAGGAGGTTGCCCGGCGCGATCCCGTCGCGGATCTCGCTCTCCCAGACCTCGGCCTGCTTCTCGTCCGGAAGCAGCACCATCACCACGTCGCCCTCGCTCGCGGCGTCCGCGATCGAGGCCACTCGGAGGCCGTCGGCCTTCGCCTTCTCCACCGACGACGAGTCCTCGCGGAGCCCGACCACCACATCCACACCCGAATCCTTCAGGTTCAGCGCGTGCGCGTGGCCCTGGGAGCCGTAGCCGAGAATGGCGACGGTCTTGCCGTCGAGCTTGGAGAGATCGGCGTCCTTGTCGTAGATCATGGGCGCGGGAGCTTAGCCACGAAGCGCTCGAGGGCCGTTCCGGCCACTTGATCCAGGTTGACCGCAATATGTGCGGCAAAGCTGGAGAGAGTGACCCGATGAGACCGCCACTAACCTACGGACCCGCATGGCGACGACCGGCACCATCCGTCCCGCGGCCGACTGGCAGCGCGCGGGCGATTACGAGGACATTCGCTACGAGCTCGCCGACGGCATCGCCAAGATCACGATCGACCGCCCCGAGGTGCGCAACGCGTTCCGCCCCGAGACGCTCATCGAGATCTCCGACGCGCTCGAACGCGCGCGCGAGGACACCTCGGTCGGGGTGATCATCCTCACGGGCGAGGGGTCGCTGGCCTTCTGCTCGGGTGGCGACCAGAACGTGCGCGGCGACAGCGGCTACGTGCCGAGCGGCGCCAACATCGGCCGCTTCCACGTGACCGACCTGCACGTACAGATGCGGCGCCTGCCGAAGCCGATCGTGGCGATGGTGGCCGGCTATGCGGTGGGAGGCGGCCATGTGCTGCACGTGGTCTGCGACCTCACGATCGCGGCCGACAACGCGCGCTTCGGCCAGACGGGCCCGAGGGTCGGCAGCTTCGACGGTGGCTTCGGCGCCGGGCTGCTGGCGAACATCGTCGGTCCCAAGAAGGCCAAGGAGATCTGGTTCCTGTGCCGCCAGTACTCGGCGCAAGAGGCGCTCGACATGGGCCTCGTGAACCGCGTGGTGCCCCTCGAGGAGCTCGAGGAGGAGACTGTGGGCTGGTGCCGGGAGATGCTCCAGCTCTCGCCCTTCTCGCTGAGGCTCATGAAGGCGAGCTTCCACGCGGCCGAGGACGGGCTCGCCGGAATTCAGCAGCTGGCCCACGACACCAACCTGCTCTTCTACGGAAGCGAGGAGGCGCAGGAGGGCCGGAACGCCTACCGGGAGAAGCGCCGGCCGGACTTCGGGAAGTTCCCGAAGCGGCCTTGAGCCACCTGCGCCTCTGGCTGCTCGCGGCGCGGCCGCGAACGCTGCCCGCCGCAATCGCCCCTGTGCTGGTGGGAACGGCGCTGGCCGGCTCCGAGGACACCTTCCGCGCCCTCCCCTTCGTCGCGGCCCTGCTCGGCAGCGTGTTCATCCAGATCGGTACGAACCTCTCGAACGACTACTCGGACGCCCGGCGCGGCGCCGACACCGAGGACCGGCTCGGGCCGGTACGCGTGACGGCCGGCGGCCTGATGCCTCCGCGCCGGGTGCTCGTGGGCACCTACGTGGCGTTCGGCGTGGCGGTGGCCGCCGGGCTGTACCTGGCCGCGGTCTCCGGCTGGGAGCTGCTCGTGGTGGGTGCCGCCTCGATCCTGGCCGGCGTGCTCTACACCGGCGGCCCGCGTCCATACGGGTACGAGGGCCTCGGCGAGCTGTTCGTGTTCCTGTTCTTCGGAGTGGTGGCAGTGGCGGGCTCGTACTTCGTCCAGGTCGAGGACCTGCGCTGGGAGGCCGTGGCCCTTGGCGTGCCCGTGGGCCTCCTCGCGGCGGCGATCCTCGTGGTGAACAACGTCCGCGACATCGACACCGACCGCCGCGCCGGTAAGCGCACGCTCGCGGTGAAGCTCGGCCGCGAGCGAGCGCGCGTGCTGTTCGTGGCCATGGTGGCGCTGGCCTTTCTCGTTCCGGTGCTGCTGGTGCCCGCCCTGTCGGCGTGGCTGCTGCTGCCGCTCGCCGCCCTGCCGCTCGCGCCGCCGCTCGTGGGCACTGTCAGGACTCGCACGGACGGACCCGCGCTGAACGGAGCGCTCGCGGCCACTGGGCAGCTGCTCGCCGTCTACTCCCTGCTCCTCGCCGGGGGCGTGCTGCTCTCATGAGCGCACGCGTCGAGCGATCGGTGCTCAGGCTCTCGATCCCGCTGAAAGAGCCGTTTGTGACCTCGAACGGGGTGGTGTCGGCGCGCGAGCTGCTGCTGCTCCGGCTCGAAGCGCGCGACGGGACCGTGGGCTACGGCGAGGCCGCTCCGTTCGAGCCCTACGACGGAGTGCCGCTCGAGCGCGCCGAGGCCGCCCTCACCGGCGGTGGCGGTCGCCGGCCCCCGCAGGTGCGCGCGGCAGAGGAGATTGCGCGGCTGGACCTCCACGCGCGCCAGGAAGAACGTCCCCTCGCTGAGCCGCGCAGGGATGCGCTGCCGGTGAACATGACGCTGGCGGGGGGCCCCCCGGAGGAGGTGGCCGAACGCGCTCGAGCCGGCATGAGGGAGGGCTACGCGTGCTTCAAGCTGAAGGTCGGGCTCCCCGACGATCTGGAGCGCGTGGCCGCGGTGCGCGAGGCCATCGGTCCCTGGCCGGCCCTGCGGGTGGATGCGAACGGCGCCTGGTCGGTCGAGGAGGCCGTGCACGCGATCCGATCGATCGAGGTGCACGATCTCGAGCTCGTGGAGCAGCCGTGCGGCACGCTGCGCGAGCTGGCGGAGGTGCGCCAGCGCGTGTCCACGCCGATCGCGGCCGACGAATCGATCAGCTCGCTGCGCGAGCTGCGCCGGGCCCTGGAGCTCGAGGCGTGCGACGTCGTGAACGTGAAGGTGGCGGCCGCCGGTGGCTTCGGACCCGCGCGCGAGCTGCTCTGCGAGGCGCGCGATCGCGGTCTGGGTGTCTTCCTCTCAAGCACGCTCGATGGCCCGTGGGGAATAGCCGCGGCGCTCCAGCTTGCCGCCGCCGAGGACATACAGCTCGCCTGCGGGCTCGCAACGCTGGATCTGTTCGACGCGCCGCTCGCGCGTGCGCTCGCCCTTCCCCGTAACGGCACGCTCGCGGTGCCGGCTGGGCCCGGCCTCGGCGTGGTGCCCGACCCGGGCGCCCTCGAGGACGTCGTGGTGGCGGAGCTCGCCGCCTAGCCGGCGCTGGTCGTGGTGGTTCGGTTCTTGCCGGCGCGCTTCGCGTCGTAGAGCGCTGCATCGGCGTTTCGCACGAGACCGTCGCGATCGAGCGCCAGGTCGGGCCAGGACGCCAGACCCACGCTCACGCGCAACGGGACGCTGAACTTGATCCGCTCCACTCCGGCGCGCAGCCGCTCTGCGATCGGCAGCGCATCCGCCGCAGCCACTCCGTGAATCAGGACCGCGAACTCCTCCCCACCGACGCGGAAGACGGTGTCGCCGTCGCGAAGCGCGCGTTTCAACTCGGCCGCAACCAGCCGGAGCGCTTCGTCTCCAACCGGGTGGCCGTGGGCGTCGTTGATCGCCTTGAAGTCGTCGATGTCCACCATCGCCAGGGTGACCGGTGGATGGTCCTTGCCGGACGCCACCGAGCCCTCGAGGGCCTCGTGGAAGGCCCGATGACCCAGCAGGCCGGTCAGGCCGTCGTGGAGTGCCCGGTGCGCCCACGTCTCGAGCAGGCGGGCGCTCTCGAGCGCCGTGCCGGCGTGCGCGACCACGCCGCTCAGCAGCTCGCGGAGCTCGGGGCTCTCGGCGAGGCGCCCGCGCCCGCTGGTGGTCACGACGATCAGGATGCCGTGAAACGTGCCGCGCACCGAGATCGGGACGGCCACCACCTCGCGGCTGCCGAGGGTCTCCATCATCGAGCGCACGAACGGGTCCGCGGTCTCCAGGTTGGTGAAGCGCGGCTCGGCGGCGCTCTCGTCCGGGTCGGGGCGCCTCAGGAGCGGCGAATCCGTGGGACGGATCTCGAGCGACAGCAGGAGCGGGTCATCGGACCGCGCCCCGGTTGCAGCGCGGCAGCTCAGGCGCTCATCCTCCTCGTCCCAGAGGTACACGACCACGCGATCGCAATCGACCATCGCCGGGATTGCCTCCGAGAGCCTCTGCGCCACCTCGTCGCGGGTCGTGGCCGACGTGAATGCCTGGGAGAGCTCGAGCAGCGCGCGCGACTGCTCGTGCTGGCGGCGTGCCTCGTCGAACGCCATCGCCGAGTCGAGCACCGCCGCGGCATAGCGGGCGTAGACGTCGAACAGCTCGCGCTCGCTCGGGAAGAAGCCGCCGGCGGGCGACGCGGCCATGATGCGCCCATAGCTGCGCTGGTTCGAGGCCACCTCGGCGATCAGGCGCGAGTCCCCTTCCTCCGAGCCGGTCCCGTCAAGCAGTTCCTGAGCGACCCGTTCGGCATCCGCCTCGGCGAGTCCGCTCGAGTGCACGTGAAGGGTCTCGCGCATGCGTACGGCGAGCAGGTAGGTGGGAGCGCGCACGGCGCTCGCCGCACGTTCCGTGATCCGTACCAGCGCGCTGTTCACATCGTCGAGCGTGATCAGGTCGGTGGCCGTGGCGTACACGCTCTCGAGGCGGTCGCGCGTGGCCTCGAGCTGGGCCTCGAGTGCCGTGATCAGAGCCTGCGGCTCCGCCGCGGCCGTGCTGGCGGCGTCCGCGTCCCAGCTGACCGTGTAGAGGCAGGCCTCGTCGCCTCGCGCCGCGCAGGTGGACTCCTCGACGGTCGCCGCCGGAAGGCCGAACAGCATCGGCGGTTGAGAGAGCATCCCGCGGGTGTAGTCGCAGAGCTGGGGATGCCGGGCGATGCCGAGCCGGTTGCGCGCCGTGATCACGGCCCGTCCCGGCGCCACCTCCACCGGAGTCATGTCGGTGACGGTGCTGAACTTCGTGGCCGTTAGTGCGATCTGCTCGTAGATCCGCTCGGGCGAGCCGAGCGAGCGCAGCAGCGTCGCGACGGCGGTACCGGCGTGCTGGCGGACGGCGTCCTGGCCGACGCGCCAGCCGATCCGCTCGTCGTCCGTGACCTCGACGGCGGCCTCGAACAGCGATACGGCGTCGGTGTAAGGAATCCAGTTGTCGACCTGCTCGAGATGATCGGAGCTGTGGCTCACGCCGGAGCGTCGAAGCGTCTCGGTCACACCCGCCTGGCCAAGGGTCGAGCGCACCCGCTTGAGAAGCGTGCTCGTGAGCGTGCAGGCGACGCTTGCGTCGCTGTTTTCCCCCATCTATAGGCCCATCGACCGATGCGGCCTTCGGCTGTACCCGAATCGCCGCTATCGCGCTGGAAGCGCCTCGTCGAGGAAGCCCGCTATCAGAGCGGCCACCGGCTCCGGCCGCTGCAGGTGTGGCGCGTGGCCGGCCTCCTCCACGATCGCAGCCCTGCCGTTCGGTGCGGTCGAGGCGATGCGCTTCGCGGCGCGGACGTAGCCGTCGTCGCGTGCGCCGGCTATGGCCAGCACGGGCAGGTCGAGCTGCGAAAGCTCGTGCCAGACCGGCTCGAGAGCGCCCTGGCCCGCGGTCCTCAAGAGCAGAGCCAGCGAGCGCTGCTCATGGGAGAGCCGCCCGGGACGTTGGGCCTCGACGAGTGCGTCGGACTGATCCGCGAACAGCGGCTGGCGCTCCCAGAGCGACACCACGTCCTCCATCGAGGCCGCCTCGATCCACGAGGCGAGCTTCTCGTCCGCCTCGGCCCGGGCCACGCGCAGCGGAGCCTCTTCGATGCCCGCCGTCGCGCCCACGGTTACGACCCCCGCGAAGGACGCCGGCGAGCGCAGGGCCGCACGCAGCGCGAGGCGGCCGCCGAGCGAATATCCCACCAGCACGCCCCCGGCACCGGCCTCCGCGATCTCGCCAAGTCGGCTCTCGAAGCTGTGCTCGCTGTGGTCGAGCATCGTGCTGGGATAGCGTTCAGGCAGGAGCTCCGCGACCGGCCGCCAGGCGTCGCCACGCTGCATGAAGCCCGGGATGAAGAGCACCATCGCTCCAACATGATCCCGATCAACCGCACCTACGCGCCGCTCCAGGCCTTCGTCGAAGAGCTGTACCGCTGCGGAATGCGGCACGCGGTGACCTCTCCGGGGTCGCGCAATGCCCCGCTCGCGCTGACGCTGGCCGCGCAGGAGGGCGTGGAGGCGGTGTCGGTGCTCGACGAGCGCTCGGCCGGTTTCGTGGCCCTCGGCATGGCGAAGGCGAGCGGGCGGCCGGTGGCCGTGACCTGCACCTCCGGCACCGCCGCGGCCAACCTCCACCCCGCCGTGGTGGAGGCCTGGGAGGCGCGCGTGCCGCTGATCGTGCTCACCGCCGACCGCCCGCCGGAGCTGCGCGAGGTGGGCGCCGGGCAGGCCATCGACCAGATCAAGCTCTACGGCAGCGCCGCGAAGTGGTTCGTGGAGGTGGGCACCCACGATCCGGGGCGCGAGACCGCCATCCACCATCGCGCCCTCGCGTGCCGCGCGTACTCCACGGCGGGCGGCGGGCGGCCCGGACCGGTGCACCTCAACTTTCCACTGCGCGAGCCGCTCGCGCCCGCCCCCGACGAGCTTGATCCAGCCGATTGGGAGGGCCGTGCGGACGGGCGCCCCTGGACCGAGCTGCGCGAACACGCCAGCGCGCCCCACTCGGATGACGTGCATGACGTGGCGTCGCGCCTCGCCGCCGAGCCGCGTGGGGTGATCGTGTGCGGCGCCTGTCACGAGGACGTCGCGGACGCGGCCTCGCGGCTGGCTGCCGAGACCGGCTGGCCGCTGCTGTCCGAGCCCACCTCGGGCACGAGATGCGGTGACCACGATCGCTCGCACGTGATCGCCCACTACGACGTGCTGCTGCGCGTGGAGCGATTCGCGCGCGAGCACGCGCCGGGGTTGGTGCTGCGCGTCGGGGACATGCCGACGTCAAAACCGCTTCGCGCCCTTGCCGCAGCTTCGTCACAGATCGTGGTTGACCCGCATGGCGCGTGGCACGAACCCACGAGGACCGCCGAGCTCGTGCTGCAGGCGGCGGCCGCGCCGACCCTTGAGGCCCTCGCGTCCGCGGTCGAGATGCGCACCGCAGCGCACGACGAGGGCTGGCTGCGCGGCTGGAGGGAGGCGGACGCCAAGGTCTGGGCGGCCGTCGAGGCCGCTCCCGAGGGCTTCGAGGGGAGGCTGCTCGCGGGTGTGGAGCCGGAACTGCCGGACGATGCGCTCGTGTGGGTCAGCTCCTCGATGCCGATCCGCGACGTGGAGGCCTACTTCCCCCAGTCGGCGAAGCGGCTGCGGTTCCTCGCAAACCGCGGCGCGAACGGGATCGACGGCGTCGTCTCGTCAGCGATGGGCGCGGCGATCGCTAGCGGCCTCCCCACGTGGGTCCTGATCGGCGAGCTGGCGCTCCAGCACGACGCGGGCGGGCTGCTGGCGGCCCGCCGCGCCGGCATCCAGCTCGAGATCGTGTGCGTCAACAACGGCGGCGGCGGGATCTTCGACTTCCTGCCCGTGGCCGAGCACGCCGATCCCGCCGCGTATGAGGCTCACATCGCAACCCCGTCAGAGGGGGTCGAGCTGGCGGCGCTCTGGCCCGGGATCAGAGAGATCCGGACAGACCGCCGCCAGAACGTCGCGCTCCACCGTGAACTTGTGGAGCGGGTCGCTCAGTCCCTGTAGCCGAGCCTGTCGATCTTGCGGTGGAAGCGCTCGCCGGCCTTGCCGCCGCCCATCGCGGCGACCAGGGTCAGTATCACGACCGCGGCAAGCGCGATCGCGGCACCCGCGGTCAGCGTGCCCTCGTCGATCGGGATGCGCGGCAGGTCAAGGCGCTCGTAGATGTTGTACTCCTCGCCGAATACCGCACCGGCCACGGCCAGCACGATCGTCACGACGAGGCCGAGCGCCCAGGTGCCGAAGCCCTGGCGCGCGCCGTCGAAGCGCGACATGCGCCCGCTCACGTAGCCGCCGCAGTAGTAGGCGATCACGAGCGTGGCGACCAGCAGGATTCCGCCGACGATCCCGATCGTGTCGGCGTTCGCGTTCGCCTCGGACTCGCTGACCTCGCTGAGACCGAAGGCCGCTCCGGCCGCGCTCAGCAACCCGATGAGGATCGCAGCCATGCCGACCGCGACAAGCCAACCGAAGAACGCCGCGCCCCAGTTGAGCCCGCCGTACTCGGCGCGCTGGCGCGCACGCATGTCGCGAACGGTCTCGCGTGAAGCAGGTGCGGCCGCAACCGGGCGGTCGTCGACCACTCCGTTGCCGTCCGTGTCGCGACGTGTCGTGGTCGCGACGCCGCCGCTCTCGTCGACGCGGCTGTCGCGGCCGTCTGATCTGTTTCTGAAGCGCTCGAACATGGTGTCCGGCTACCCCCGAAAGTGGGGGCGGAAACGCGTTATGGAGTAGCTGGGCGGGTGCCCTCACGGCCCTTCGGGGCCTCTACGAAGGGGGCCTTGCCGCGGCGCAGCCGCGGGAACTTCTCGTTCCCCCACAGGAGCGGCGGGGCCTCGAAGCAGGGTGGCTCGGCCTCCTCGCCGCTGCCCTCCGGGTTGCGCTGCTCGCCGCCGTTCGGCTTGCAGTCGAAGCTCTCGATCACGCCGAGCGGCGTGGCGCGGTCGTATGCGTTCGGTGCGATGTACGAGTTGGCGCGCTCCCAGTCGGGACGATCGGGACGGCGCTGGAGCGAGCGGCCATCGATCATCGCGATCTGCGGGAGGTAGTGCTCGGCCCCGCCATTGCCCATATAGCCGCCCTCGCCATTGCCGGCCAGGGCCGCGCCGCCGACCGTGATGAACTGGGCGAGCTGTCCACGCGCGAAACTGAGGTAGGACAGGATCGGGTTCAGCTCCGGCATGAACACGTGCGTGGCCTCGAGCACGGGCTCGGCGCCCTTCAGGAAGCGCTCGGCGGCCGGGACGCCGGTCTCCGACGCGCGCACGAGCGGATCGATGTGGTTGAAGAGCGTCTCTAGGTCCGGCGATAGGTCGCCGAGGTCGCGCAGCGTCGGCGCGAGGTCGCGCGCCGGCTCGCGCAGGTCGCGCACCAGCGGATCGGTGTTGCGCGCGAAGGCCTCGAGGCGGCGCACCGTGCTGCGCGTCTCGCGCAGGAAGGTCGGGAAGACCGCGAACGTCTCGGCCAGCGCGTCGTCGCGAGAGGCCAGCGCGCCGAAGGTCGCATCGCCTCCGGTGATCAGCCCCCGGAGCTGGCCGTCCTCGCGCGAGACGGCGTTGAAGACACGGCCTGTGTCCCGGAAGACCTGGCGCAGCGCCACCTCCTGCTCCGCGAGCGGCTTCAGCAGGCTGGCGCCATCCGTGAAGAAGGGCGCCGCGTTACCGAGCGAGTCGTTGAAGTCGCGTGCGAAGCGTCCCGAGGTCACGATCCCCGCCTCGTGCAGCCACTGCTGGAACGCGTCGCGCGTCTTCGGGTCGAACACGCGGAACACCTCGTCGAGCTCGACCGTGTCGTCCACGTTCGCCTGCGCCAGCGTGCCGCCGTCGTCGAGGCTCTTCCCGCCGGGGCTGCCGGGCGTAATCTCCACGTAGGTCTCGCCGAGCAGCGACTTCTGCCGCAGGATCGCCCGTGCGTTGCGGCCGATCGGCGCGAAGCGGTGGTCGATCTCCATCTCCACGAGCGTCGTGCGCCCGCCCTTGCCAAGCTCCTTGTTCTTCACCTTGCCGATGTTCACGCCCGCCATGCGGACGTCCGCCTCCTTCACGAGCAGGGACGCCTCGGGGAACGAAGCCTTGAAGCGATAGCCCTCGGGGCGCAGCGGGAAGGTTCCGCCGAAGGCGGTCCACAGGAACATCAGCAGGGCCGCCACGGACAGCGTGAACCCGACCATTGCGGCGATGCGTCCGAGGCTGGGTGGGTTCTTGTTCATGGCAGGAGCGGCGGGACCGAGGGCAGCGGCAGGATCGGGTCACCGCCGCCGCTGCCCGGAGGCGGCGTCGACGGGAGTGCGTTGAAGTTGCAGGAGCCGAACTGGGTGGCGAGCAGCTGGTCGACGGCGCTGCTGCCGCCGGGGCCGGTGATGGCGTTGAGCTGATCGGCCAGCGCGGGGTCGCTCACGCCGACGTCCGCGAGCACACCCTCCAGGATCCCGGTCACGGCCGACGCCGGGAGCCCGCAGATCGTGACGCGGCGCCACGGGCCCTGGCCGTCCGCGCTCGAGAACAGCGAGCTGCCGTTCTGCGAGACCCATGCGAGCCAGTAGAGGAAGCCCTCCTGGCGCTGGCGCTGCTGGGAGATCGACTTGCCGTCGAGCCCCTCGGCGCCGCCCGGGTTGTACGCGCCGATGTTGAAGAAGCGGTTCAGCTCGCCGAAGGAGCGGCGCAGGTCGGGCATCGCCTTCGCCGTGCCCTCCGCCGCGAGGCGCAGGTCGTCCGTCCACGGCCGCGCGGCGCGCACGAACGGGCGGATCTGGGTGCGGATCACCGGCTCCGTCTGCTCGAGGAACGGGATCACGGCCTCGTTCGTCTCGGGCAGTTTGCGAATCGGCTTGCGCAGCGCCTCGAGCGACGAGCGCAGCACCGGCGCGAACTGCTGCACCTCGGTGAGCGCCTGCTCGGAGGCCCGCAGCGACGCCGGCAGCTGCGCCACCGACGCGGAGATCGCGTCGTCCTCGTTCGCGAGGGCGTCGAACACGCTGCGCGACGCGGTCACGAGCCGGCGCAGGTCCTGCGGGTGCTTGCCGAGCTCGGTCATCAGCAGGCCGTAGTCGTGGATCAGCTCCTTGAGTGCTCCCCTGCGCCTGGCGCTGGCCTTCGTGACGCGGGCGAGATCGCGGTGGATCGGCTCGAAACGGCGGAGTACCTCGCGGAGGTCGTCGCCACGGTTGTGCAGGCCCTTGCCGGCGCCGGCCACGAGCAGCTTCAGATACGGGCGCGTGTCGGCGTCGAGCGCGGCATACACCTCGTCGGGGTCGATGTCCGGCAGCGAGTTCGCCACCTGGATGCGCCCGCCCTCGGGGACCGGCTTTCCGCTGCCCGGGCTCACCTCGAGGAACATGTCCTTCAGCGCGGTCTTCGGCCGCAGCAGGGCGCTCGCGTCGTCCCTGATCAGGTTCTCGTACTCCTGCTCGATGTCGAGCGTGACCACCGCGATGCCGTCCTCGAGCTTCACGTCGGCGATCCGGCCGACCTCCACGCCGGCCACGCGCACCGTCTGGCCCTGGCCCGGCTGCACGGCCTGGGCGTTCGACAGCTCGACCTCGATCTGCTTCGGCTTCGCCTGCACGAGCGGGAAGCGCAGGTCCTGCTGGTTCAGGATGTACACGCCGATGGCGAGGCCGAGAACGGCGATGCCGAAGATCGCGAGGAAGTCGCGCCAGTGCTTGCGGATGGCGAAGATCACGGTCCGCCTCCGTAGAGCGTGGCGTCGCCGCCCGGGGCGCTCAGGTTTGGCGCCTCCTGCGTCTCGCAGGGCACGTCCGGCCGGTGCGGCGGCGGCATGTTCGGGTCGAGCGGCGCGGCCGGCTCGATCTTTCCGGCGCCGAGCTTGACCGGGTTCACGCCCTGGATGTGGAAGATCGGCGTGTTCGCGTCGTTCAGGCGGCTCTCGCCGGCGAGGCCCACGAAGCTGCGGTTGATCTGCTCGCGAACGAGGTGGCCCGAGTTGCCCTCCTCAAGGCTCGGGATCTCCGACTCCACGAACGGCACCAGCACGTTGTTCGTGCACGACGAGAGGGCGCGCAGCTGCGAGAGGAACGGCACGAGGCGCGTGTTCAGCCTCACGAGGTCCGGCACCGCCTGCCGGAGGTCGGCCGCGAGGCCCTGCAGCTCACCCGGTTGCACGAGGCCGCGCGCCTGAGCGAACCACGGGGTGGCCGCAGCAAGCGCGGGCACCGACGAGCGGACGCCCGGCAGCGCCTCACGCGAGAAGGTGCGCAGCGTGGGCAGGGCCGCGTCCAGTTCGGCAAGCGCGGGAATGCCCACCCGCAGCGTGTCGCGCAGGGCGGGCACGGCCGCCTCGAGCGCCGAGTCCTGGCTCGCGATGGCTCCGGCCGTGGTGTTCAGGTCGGTCACGAGCTCCTTGAGCGCCGCGGGGTTGTTTCCAAGCGCGGCGAAGGTCTTCTGCTGGCCCTTCAACAGCCGCTGCACGTCGCGGTCGGGATCCACGCCGAGCAGCGCGTCGTTGGTGAGCGCGCCGTAGCGGTAGGCCGGCTCGAAGGACGGGATCGCGCGGTTGAACGCCTTGGCGCCGCCGCCCTCAAGAGCCACCGTGCCGTACTCGTGCAGGAAGGTCTGGAGGTCGCCGCGGACGTCCGAGTCGAGCGTGTCGAGGATCTCCGGCAGCGTCACCGCGGAGGTGGTCTGGGTGATCGGGATGGTCGAGCCGTCGTCGAGCTCGCCGCCCGATGGCGACCCTGGCTGGATGTCCACGAAGAAGTTGCCCTCGAGGAAGATGCGCGAGCGGATCTGGGCCCTGGCGTCCGTGCGGATCGGGAGGGCGTCTTTCTTCAGCTCCATCGTCACCTCGGCCGCGCCGCCGCCGTCCTTCGGCTGGACCTTCGTGACCTTGCCGACCTCGACCCCCGCGATCCTCACCGGCGAGCGCGGCTTCAGGCTCTCCACGTCGCGGAACATGGCCTTCAGCTCGTACGGGTTCGCGAACGGGTTCGCCTTCGTGAAGCCGAAGTAGGCGAGCAGGGCGAGCGTCGTGATGGCGAGGATGCCGGCCTTGAAGACGCTCATGGCACGTCCTCCACGTGGTCGATGCCGAGCTCACGCGACTTGAAGGTGCCGCCGGTCAGGACGGGCGTGTCGGGGTCCACCACGATGTGCTTGGCGTTCCAGCGGTCGCCCTTGGACAGGCTGTTCGGATAGCCCGTCTGCCCGCCCTGGCAGTCCGCGCGTCCGCTTGAGTCGATCGCCGGACCGCCGTACTGCGTGTGCAGCGACTGCTGGTGCGGCGTCGCGTTCGGATCCCCGTCGACCGGCTTCGTGGACTCGGTGGTCCCGAGCGTGTTCGGCTGCTGGGTGTCCACGAGCTTCGCGAGGATGCGCTCGGTGGTGCCGCCGGCCACCGTGGCCGACTGGTGCGTGCCGAGCGGGTTGAAGAAGTAGACGAGGTAGTTGCAGACCGTCTGGTAGGGCGCCACGAACTCGAGCGCGGGGCGCGTGCCCCTCACGGCGGTGCGCAGGTCCTTCAGCGCGAGCAGCGTGTTCGGGTTGTCGCCGAGGTCCTCGGCGGCCTCGAAGAGGTCCTCCAGGTCCTCGCCGAGCTGCGGCGTCTGCTGGAAGGCGGGCACGCCCGCCTGGAGCGCGTCATTCACCAGCGGGAGCGTCCGCGGCAGCTGCGCGGCAGCCGGCTGGAGATCGCGCGACACGGCCGCGAAGCGCGCGAGGAACGGGGTCTGGACCCTGAACGACTGCGTCGCGGCCTCGAGTGTGGGCGGGCTCTCCTCGATCGTCTCCCGCAGCGCCTCGGGATCGCGCCCGATCGCCGCGAAGGTGGTTGCCATCTCGCCGAACCAGCGCGCCTGAACGCGCGCCACCGGCGCGGCCTGGGCCGCCGCCGCCCCGAGGCCCGGGAAGAAGTTGCGCAGCTCGGTCTTCGGGTCGGAGAGGTTGCGCATCACCGGCAGCAGGTAGCGCGTGAAGGGCTCGAGCGAGCCGATCGTGGTGTTGATCGCGGGGCCGCGGCCGGCGATCGAATTCCCGAACCCCTGGAGGGACTTGCGGGCATCCGCGCGGGTCTCGGGCGGGAAGCTCGAGAGCACGTCCTCGAGCTCCGGCGCGTCCCCGGTGGCATTCTTGATCGGGATCGTGTCGCCGTCCTCGAACGTCTTGCCCGCGCGGCCAGGGACAAGCTCCACGTACTTGAGGCCGAGCGCGGAGCGCGGGCGCACCGACAGGGTCGAGTCCACGGCCAGCGGCTCGATCGACTTGTCGAGCTTGAGGTCGAGGACGGCGATGGCGCGCTCCTCGCCGTTCACGCGAATGCGATCGCTCTTGATGTCCTTCACGATGCCGACCCGGAAGCCGCCGGCGCGGACCTCGTTGCCCTTCACGAGCTTGGCGCCGTTCGGCACCTGGGCCTCGAGCGCGTAGGTGGGAACGAACGGGAGGCCGTTGTTCGCCTGGTACGAGATGAACACGGCGACGATCGCGATCATCACCGTTACCGCGCCGATGAGGACAGGGCTTGCCCCGAGCTGTCGAGCGCTGCGCCTCATTCGCCGAGCAGGAAGTCGAGGGCAGGGATGCTTGGGTCAGCCGGCGCGGTTTCGGGCGTCGCCGGGGGCGCGCCGGGTGCGGCGGGCGCGCCGGGCATGCCGGGCATGCTCGGCATGCCGGGCAAGGACCGCAGCGCCGAGGGCGGAGCGGCGGCGGTCGAGGACGCCGCGGCGGCCGACCCGCCTGCCGCCGTCGGATCAGGCGTCGTCACGCCCGGCTGTGTCGGGCCGAGGAACTGGTTGCAGCGCTCGATCTTCTCCTCCGACGGCTTGACCTCGTAGGGCGAGCACTCGTTCACGAGCGCGGTCAGGCGCAGCACGTGGCCCACGTCGTCGAGCCCGTTCGTGGACAGGGTCTGCCAGTAGAAGAAGTTCCAGATCGCCTCCATGCCGGTGAAGCCGGCACGGCTCGAGGTGGTGTGCGTCTTGTCGCCAGCGGGCGGCCCGCTCGCCGCCGCGCGCCGGTCGGGCTCGACACCGCGCCCGCGGTCGTCGATCGTCTGAAGCAGCTGGCGCAGCGGCTTGGCGAAGCCCGGCGCGTCCTTCGCCAGACGGCGCAGCTCGCGGACCTCCTCGGTGGTCTTGATGACCGCACGGCGGCCCACCACGGACGCCTCGCCGAGCGCCTTGAACGCCGGCAGGCCCTCCGCCGTGAAGGGGCGCAGCCGCGTGAGGAAGGTGTCGAGCTCGTCGGCGGACGACTCGAGGTCACGCAGCACCGGCGTCTGCGCCTCGGTCAGGTCCCCGAGGCGGCCCATGTAGGGCTCGAGCTCCGCGAGGAAGGCCGGCAGGCGCCTGAAGCTCTCCCCCAGCTCGTCGCGCCGCGAGGCCGAGATCTCCGCGGTCTCCCCCGCCTCGCGCACGAAGCGGCTCACGTCCTGCTTGCGGTCCTCGAGCGCGCCCACCACGGTGTTCGCATCGCCGATGAACTTCTGGATCGTGTCGGTCTGGCGACCGAGGATCTCCAGGGTCTGGCTCGTCTCGCGAAGCGCCGGATGCGCGCGGCGGAGCACTTCGCTGAGGTCGCCCGGGCGGCCCGCGAGGCCGGCGCCCAGCTCGCCCACGATCAGGCGGAAGCGGTCGCGGTAGGGCCGGCGCATGATGTCGCCGACCAGGTCGATCGCGATCGTCGAGCTGGTCTGTTCGACGGGCACGCGGCCGCCGTCGGACAGCCGCTCGTCCGAGGTGCCCGGCTCGCAGTCCACGAAGTACTCGCCGATCAGGGACTGCGGGCGGATCTCGCAGTGTGCGTCCTTGCGCAGGTCCGCCAGGCCGGGCTCAGTGACCTCGGCCTCGACGAGCGCCACCGGCCGGCCGCCGACCTTGGTGACCTTGAACGTCTTCGTCTGCCCGGCCCGAACGCCCGCGACCTTGAAGTCGCCGCCCTCGGTGAGCCCGAAGGCGTTGTCGAAGAACAGCTTGTAGGTCTTGCTGCCGGTGTCCTCGTCGTCCTTGGCGCCCAGCGACAGGGCGGCTCCGCACACGATCCCCAGCACCAGCGCGACGGCGGCGATCATCCGCTTCACGGGCCCACCGACCTCTGGTTGGGGTCGCAGTCGAGCGCCGCGGCCTCCTCAGCCGAGAAGACGTTGCTGCCGTCCGCCGCGGGCAGCTCGTTCGCCCCCGGGCAGCGGCGGAACTGCTTCAGCTTCGGCCCCGCCCCGTAGAGGATCTCGGAGAAGTTGATCCAGGCGCGCGAGAAGCCGCCGTTGGCGTCGTAGCCGCCCGTGGTCGAGAAATCGTCCATCCAGCCGACGAAGTCGGACGTGTAGGGCCGCCCGAAGGCGATCGTGGGCGCGGCGGCGTTCAGCGCGTCAGTGGTCTCGGGGAACGCGCCACGGCGATCGGCGCCGTTCACGCGCTGGCCGTCCATGGCCACCTGTGCGAGCGGCGGGAAGCTCTTGATCAGCTCGATCAGGTCGTTGTTGGGCCCCTTGCGCGTGATCGTGCGGGACAGGTCGCGGATCGTCGGCTCGCCGTCGCGCACGAACAGGCGCGCCTCGTCGAGGAACGGCCCGAGCCGCTTCACGGCGGGCTTTGACGCGTCCACGAACGGATCCACGTCGTCGAGGGCGGAGCGCAGGTTCACGAAGGTCGTGTTCGCCCGGCGCATGAACGGCGGGAGGAGCTCCACCGACTCGGCGAGAGCGTCCTGCTGGCGCCCAAGCGCGCCGAAGGTGGCGTTCAGGTTGCCGACCACGCCGGTGAGGTCCTCGCGGCGGTCGGCGAGGGCGTTCACGAGGCTGCCGGAGTCCACGAGGAAGCGCTCGAGCAGCGCGTCGTCGCGGGTGAGCTCCTGGAAGAGCCTGCTGCCGGTGCTGAGCGCGGGGTTCAGGTAGTGGACGCCCCGGCGCAGCTCCTTGCCACGGCCCTTGAGCATCTCCCCCGAGCCCTTGAAGAAGTCCTGGAGCCCAGTGCGCGTGCGCTCGTCGAACAGGTCGAAGATCTGGTCGAGCTCGACCGCCGTGTTGGTCTGGTCGGTGCCGATCACGCCGCCGTCGTCGATGTCGTCGCCGTTCGCGGGACCCAGCTTGAGGTCCACGTAGCGGTTGGCGATGCCGGACAGCGACGCCTGCTTGATCATCACCTGCGTGCCGCGGCGCAGCGGGCTGTAGTCGTCGTCCTTGATGGCGAGCGTGACCTTCGCGGTCCCGTCCTGGGTCACGTCGATGTCCTTGACGCTCCCCACGGTCACGCCGCCGGCCTTCACCTCGTTGCCCTTCACGAGCTGCCCGGCGTTCACGAACTCGGCGGTCACGCGGTAGCCACCGTCGCCCCGAAACAACAGAATGGCGACGGCTATGACTGCGAGGAGGACCAGTGCTGCCGCTAAGGCACGCTTCTTGAGATCCGGACTTCCCTCCGTGCGCAGTCCGGCCCCAGCTGCGCTCATTGGCTTCTCTTACCCCGTTTGAGGGCCCACTCACACACGCAGGGCCGCGCCAGAATCAAGAAACGAGCGGGAGAAGCGCCTGGAGCTTCACCTCGGTCTCGGCCAACTCGTCCGCCGGCACGGATTCGCTGACGATCCCGCAGCCGGCGTACAGGTGTGCCACGCGGCCCCTCAGGAGCGCGCAGCGGAGGGCCACGCAGAACTCGCCGTCCTCTGCGAGGTCGGTCCAGCCCACCGCGCCGGCGTACCAGCCGCGGTCGAGTCCCTCGAGGGCGGGAATCAGCGGCAGAGCGGCCTCGCGCGGCTCTCCGCCCACGGCGGGGGTCGGAAGCAGCAGGCCCACCAGCTCCACAGCCGGAACGGGGTCGGCCAGCTGGGCGCGGATCGGAGTGGCGAGGTGCTGCACGTTATGAACCTTCACCAGCACCGGCTCCTCGGCCGCGGCAACCCAGAGGCTCACCGGATCGAGCGTGCGCTCGATGCGGCGCGCCACGATCGCCTGTTCCGCGCGGTCCTTCGTGCTCTGGAGCAGTTGCTCGCCCAGGTGATCGTCCACCGAGGGATCCGCGCTGCGGCGGGTGGTGCCCGCCAGGGCCACGGTCTGAGCGCGCTGGCCGTCGCGGCGCACGAGAAGCTCGGGGCTGGCGCCCACGAACGCCGCCTCCGGGGTGCCGACGCACCAGCAGTAGCAGGCGGGGAACAGCTCGCGCAGGGCGCCGAACACGGCCGCCGGGTCGTGTGCAGACGCCGCATGGGCACGCACCTCGCGCGCGAGAACGACCTTCTCGAGCTCGCCCTTGCGAATCCGCTCCACCGCGCGCTCGACGGCGTGCTCGTAGTGGGAGGGCGGGGCGGCGCTGGCCACGCGGGTGCGTTCGACGGGGTCGGGGTCGAGGAGGGGGATGGCGGTGGGCGCGAGGTCTTCGACCCGGCTCACGAGTCTCTCCACCACCGCCTCGACGTCGTCGTCGGGCTCAACTGCAGCATTGAGGGTTAGGCGGGCCTCGTTGGCCTGCCGCGAGACCGCCACTTCCGGCAGCACGAGGCTCGCGGGCGCCAGGCTTGACCACTCGGGGGAGGCTCCGCCGTTGTGTGCGAACGCGAAGCCGCCCATGAAGGCGGGGCCGGCCGCCGGCGGCCGCTGCGGGTCCTCGGCGGGGTCGTCGGTGATCGCGTCTCGCCCCACCTCGCGCGCGCGGCTGGCCACCTCCGCGAAGCGGCCCGGCCCGTGCGCCTCGATCGTCAGCGCCTCACCCAGCCCAGCGAGCACGAAGCCGTCGCGGTCGGGCTGCTCGAGGCAGGCGAAGCGGTCGTTGGGCCGCCGGGCGCCTAGAACTGCAGCACCGAGGTCGAGATCGGCCGGGATCGGGACCGTGATCGCCGCGAGCGTGCCTTTGCCGCTCCGTCGCGCCTTCGCTGCGGCCTCCGAACCCGCTCGTGGAGCAGCTCAACGGCAGCACTGGAGAGCGCAAAGCGATCCTCCGGGCCTGCAACGCGAACGGTCATCACCCACAGGATGCCGGATTGCGGTCGACTGTCCTGTCTAAGGGTTGATACGCAGGCCTAGGGCAGGACGGTCGAACGGGCTCTAGGTGATGCTTCGGCCGCGCGCCACGGCGATCTCGCCGGTGCGGATCAGCTCGATCAGGCCGAACGGGCGCACCATGCCCTCGAAGGCCTGGATCTTGTCCTCGGTGCCCGTGATCTCCACGGTCACGCTGCGCTTCGACACGTCCACGGTCTTGCCGCGGAAGATTTCGGTGAACTGCATCACCTGGGCGCGAGCGTCGCCGTCCTGGCACGAGATCTTGAACAGCGCCAGTTCACGCGCCACCGTCTCCTCGGGCTCGAGATCGCGGATCTTGATCACGTGGACGAGCTTGTGGAGCTGCTTCGTCACCTGGTCGATCGGGTGCGCCGCTCCGTCGAGCGTCAGCGTGATCCGCGAGATCGACGTGTCGTCCGTGGCGCCCACAGCCAGCGAGTCGATGTTGAAGCCACGCCGGGCGAACAGGCCCGCGATGCGCGCCAGCACACCGGGCTTGTTCTCCACGAGGATCGACAGGATGTGCTTGCGGCCCGTGCGGATCCCGCCGCTCGCCTGGAGATCCTCGAGGTTCAGGACCTCCTTGGTGCCTGGCTCACCCATCGCTCAGCCCACCATGTCCCGGGCGGCCTGACCGGCCGGGATCATCGGGTAGCAGTTCTCCTCGGGCGTCACGCGCACGTCCACGAGCACGGGGCCCTCGGTGGCGAGCGCCTCCTTGAAGCCGCCCACCAGCTCGTTCTTGTCGGTGATCAGCATGCCCTTGGCGCCGAAGGCGTCCGCAAGCTTCACCCAGTCCGGGCTCGATCCCATCTTCACCGACGAGTAGCGGCGGTCCCAGAACAGCTCCTGCCACTGGCGCACCATGCCGAGGTGGCCGTTGTTCATCATGAAGATCTTCACCGGGATGCTCTCGTCGACGCAGGTGGCCAGCTCCTGGATGTTCATGATCAGCGAGCCGTCGCCGGCCAGGCAGACCACGTCGTCGTCCGGACACGCGACCTTGGCGCCCATCGCGGACGGCAGGCCGAATCCCATCGTGCCGAGGCCGCCGGAGTTGATCCACTGGCGCGGGCGCGTGAAGCTGTAGTACTGCGCGGCCCACATCTGGTGCTGGCCCACGTCGGAGGTCACGATCGCCTCCCCGCCGGTGGCCTCGAACATGGCCTGGACCATGTACTGCGGCTTGATCTCGCCGTCCGCGGTCTGCTCGTAGGCCAATGGGTGCTTGTCCTGCCAGCCCTTGATGCGCTGCCACCAGCCCTCGAGCCGCGACGGATCCGCCCCGAGCGCCCGGTACTCGGCGGTCAGCTTGGGGAGGATGTTCTTGGCGTCGCCGACGATCGGGATGTGCGCCGGCACGTTCTTCGAGATCTCCGCCGGGTCCACGTCGATGTGGATGAACTTCGCGCGCGGGGCGAACTCGGAGAGCTTGCCGGTCACGCGGTCGTCGAAGCGCGCGCCGATGGCCACGATCAGGTCCGCCTCATCCATCGAATAGTTCGCCGTGCGCGTGCCGTGCATCCCGGGCATGCCGAGCCACTGTTTGTCGTCGGCCGGGTAGGCGCCCAGTCCCATCAGCGTGCAGGTGACGGGGAAGCGGTCGGACGTGCAGAGCTCGCGGAACTCCTTCGAGGCGTTGGCGTTCACGATCCCGCCGCCGCCGTAGATCACGGGCCGGCGCGCGTTCGCCAGCGCCTTGGCGGCGAGGCGGATCTGCTTGAGGTTGCCGTCCGTGGTCGGCTGGTAGCCGGGCAGGTGGACGCTCGCCACCGGCTCGTACGGGATGTCGGCGCGCGAGAGGTCCTGCGGGATGTCCACCAGCACCGGGCCCGGGCGCCCCGTGCGCGCCACGTGGAATGCCTCGTGGATCGCGTTCGGGATCTGGCGCGGGTCCTGGATCATGATCGAGTGCTTCACGATCGGCATCGTGATGCCGGAGATGTCGGCCTCCTGGAAGCCGTCCGTGCCGATCAGGTCGGTGCGCACCTGTCCGGTGAGGAAGACCGTCGGCACGCTGTCCATCACGGCGTCCGCGATCGCGGTCACCAGGTTGGTGGCGCCGGGACCGCTCGTGGCCAGCGCAACCCCGACCTTCCCTGACGCCTTCGCGTAGCCCTCCGCGGCGTGGCCGGCGCCCTGCTCGTGACGGCACTGGACGTGCCGCAGCCCGGCGTCGTAGAGCGCGTCGTACGTGGGCAGGTTCGCGCCCCCCGGGATGCCGAATACATGGTCAACGCCCTCGGCCTTGAGGCACTCCATGATGGCGTCGACGGCTCGCATGACGGCGCGGTCCTTTCGGGATGGAAGTTGCGACTGGCTGGGCAGCCAGCAGAGAAGCCAGTCTACCAGTGGTTTTTCGCGCTCACAGCGGATTTCCTGCGGCGCCGGCCGCTTCCGGGAAGTGCAGATCGGTCCCGCAGCGCATACAGACCTGGTCCGAGATCGGCACCACGTTTCCGCACTCGGGGCACTGCCGCAGTGGGTCGTCCTGCTCATAGCGGTAGAGGAGCGCCGCGAAGATGCCGATTCCGGGCGTTGCGAAGCCGATCAGGAACCAGATCAGAAAAGAGCTTCCCTTCATCCGTCCGATCACGCCGGTGGCGACGCCGAAGACGAACGCGATGAAGACGAATGTCACTGCTCAGAGCACGCGCAGGGCCCAGACCACCGCCATGACGGCGATCACGGCAATCACGATCCACGCGACCGCCGCAACGAACCCGAGCACGACCTTGAACAGGACATACGCCGCAACGATCAGAACCGCTACGGCGAGCAGCTTGCGTGCTGCATCTGATGCCAGTTGTCCCATACCAGAGATTCTAGGCGGCGCTCACAGCAATCTTGCGGGCCGGGTGCCCAGGTAGCGGTCGAGCCCCGGTAGCGGGACCGACGACATGATCCAGGCGGGCCAGTAGATCTTGAAGCCGAACCCGCGCAGCCGGTTGATCAGGTACCACGAGTCGGTGGTGCAGTAGACCCCGAAGGTCTCCGGCTCCTGCATCTTCGCGACGCGGTCGAGCGCCGCCAGCACCACCGGGATGAGATCCTGGGGGTGCTCGCCCACCGCCGGGCCGATCTCGCCGAGGTTGCTCACCCAGCAGAGGCCCGTTGCGCGTCCCGACTCCGCATCGACGGTGGCGAGGCAGTTACGGGTGCGGCCGAAGAACTCGTGCAGTGCGGGCCGCTCGTGCCCGATCGCCTCCGGCTCGAGGCGCTTCCACTCCTCCACGGCCCGCTCCGAGGTGAGCACGTGCACGTCGGGCTCCGTCGTGTCGAGCTCGAGCGCGCGCTGCTCCAGGTAGCGGTCCACGCGGTGGCGCATGTGCCAGTGGCCGCTCACCGGCATCACTCCGAACTTGGTGAAGAGGGTGAGGTCGGTCGGGGTTCCCACGGCCACCACGAGCCGGCCGAGCTCGGGGGTCGGCGACTCGGGCCAGCAGCGCTCGAGCAGCGCGGAGCTCACGCCGCGGCCCATGTGCGAGGGGGCCACCCAGAGCTCCGCCATCTCGTCCATGGAGCCGAAGCGCGCCATGAGCACGTAGCCCACGAGCTCGTCGCCCTCCTCGCAGACCATGAAGCACCCGCCCTCCTGCGCGGCGAGGAACTCGATCAGCGGCCGCTCGCGCCTCCAGTCCTCGCGCAGCCCCTCCTCAGTGCGGCCCTGCGCCCCCGTGATGAGCCCGCGCGCCCGCCGCGACGCGTCCCAGGCCACCTCGCCGAGCTCGAACACGGCCTGCAGGTCGCTGGCGCGACCGTCGCGGAAGGTCAGCTCGGTCACTGACCGGGTGCCTCGTCCGGCTGCCGCGCCTCGTCGAGGTAGGTCTGGAGCGAGGGTGGATGGCCGAGCTGGCCGAGCTCGGCGGACGCGCGGCCGAACAGCAGGCCGACCGTCCAGTCGGCCGCCAGGCGCACCCGGCGCGCCGCGCCGGGCATCATTGCCAGGTGGTAGGTCCGGGCGGCGAACCAGGCCGGGAAGCCGCGCAGCCGGATCCCGAGCATCGTGGCCACCGCCTTGTGCTGGCCGAGGTCCACGAACACGCCGAGCGTGCGATAGCGGAACTTCCGCGGCTCCTTCCCCGCCAACGCGGCCGCCACGTTGCTCCCGACCACCCTCCCCTGGCGGATCGCGTGCTGCGCCGTCGGGGGGCTCGGCGCCTTTCGCCTCTGCGCCGGGTCCGGGACGGCTGCCGCGTCGCCGATCGCCCAGACGTTGTGCTGCCCCTTCACCCGCATGAATGCGTCGGTCTCGATGCGGCCGCCCTTGGTGAGTGGCAGCCCGAGCTCCCTCACGATCGCGGGAGGCTTCACCCCGGCCGTCCAGCACACCGTCCGGGTGGCCACGCGCTCCCCGGTCGAGAGCACGGCGCTGCGCTCGTCCATGCGCTCGAGCCGGGTGCCGGTGCGCAGCTCGATCCCGCGTCCGCGCAGCTCCTTGGAGGCGAACTCCGCGAGGCTCTCGGGGATCTCGGGCATGATCCGGTCGAGCACGTCGGCGATGATCCAGCGCGTGCCCGTCTGGCGGCAGCGCGGGTAGCGCTCGATCGTGGCGTTCACGTAGTCCTGGAGCTCCGCGATCCCCTCCACCCCGGCATATCCCGCGCCCACGAACAGGAACGTGAGGTACTCGCGCCTGCTCTCGTCGTCGGGCAGCGACTCCGCGATCTCCAGGTTGAGCAGGGCGCGGTTGCGCACCATGATGGCGTCGGCGAGCGTCTTGAAGCCGAGGGCATGCTCCGCGAGGCCGGGGATCGGCAGCACCCGCGAGACCGACCCGAGCGCCACGACGAGCTGGTCGTAGCGGAGCGTCTCGTCCCGCTCGTCGAGGGTGCGCATGTACAGCTCGTTCACCCCGGGGTCGGCGCCGGTCACGCGCCCGAGGCGCAGATCCGCCCACTCGAGCTCCTCCCGAAGCGGCACCACCACGTGGCGCGGCTCGAGGGAGCCCGCCGCGGCGCCGGGCAGGAGCGGCGAATAGAGCAGGAAGTTCACGTCCGAGACGACGATGATGCGCGCGCTGTAGCGCGGCAGCCGCCGCTCGAGCCGGCGCGCCGCGTAGAGCCCGCCGAACCCTCCGCCCGCGATTACGACGTCGAAGGCCACGCGCCCGAGGCTACCCAGCCGCTCGCCGCGCCGCGTCCAGGGCCGGGCGCATGCGGTTCGGCAGGCGCCGGGCCACCCGCCAGGGAGCGCCCGCGAAGGCGTGGTTCGCCACGGTGGCGAAGCCCTCCTCGTCCACGCGTAACGCGAGCAGCAGGTGCGCTATGCGGTCGGACGGCGGCAGCTCGCGGTCCACGGCCTGCACGCAGAAGCAGTGCACCCGGCGGCCACCGGGCGACACGAGCAGCGCGCCGCCCTCGCCGAGCAGCCAGACGCCCAGCTCGCCGTGCTGGAGCGCGAGGCCGGTGTCGCGCTGGAGCTGGCGCTCGTCGTGGCCGAGCAGGTCGCCGAGCAGGCCCTGGGCGACGGGCTCACCGGGGAAGGCGGCGGGATCTCCGTCCTCCGCGCGGGGCCGCTTCGGCCGGACCACGCTCGCGCCCCGGAAGGCGTACAGCTCGGGGATGATCCAAGCGTGCGCCAGCGCCGCGAGCGCGACCGGGGTGGCGAGCGGCTCGAGCCAGATCATCCCCACGCCCGCGCAGATGAACGGCACCGTGTAGAGGAGCGTCCAGGCATGCCAGATGCGTGCCCAGCGGCGCAGCCAGTGGGCGTCCGTGGGCTGGCGCCACGGGACCGAAGCGAGCTCGGGAAGTGCCCTATCCGCCTGCAATTGGACGCCGCAGGATGACCATGTCGGCGTCCCGCGGAAGCTGACGCACGTGCGTGGCCTTGCCTGGCCCGTCGGGAACCGTGCCGATGTACCCGAGCTCCTGCTGCCCGGTGAACTCCTGCACCGCCGCCGCGAAGGCGGCGTCGTCCTCCAGCGACCACTCGGCGAGCGTGGTGTGCCCTGTTGCGTCCATGCGAATGAGTCGTGCCATGAAATTCAGGATACGCCGGTTTGCAAGGGTCTCACCGGGTAGTCGAAGGCATGGCCAAAACGAGAAATCAGAGCCTCCTGGACAACGTCCGCAGCACTCTCGGGCAGGTAACGAAAAATGGCCGGCGAGGCTCGCGCAACGGGAGCGGAATCGCCTCGCAGGCGTCGGGCTTCATCGGCGGACTGCTGAGCGGTGGCAGCGCCAACAGCCGCAGCCGGGGACGCCGCCGGCGCTAGGCGCCGATCCGTTCGGTGATCATGCGCTGAACCTCGCCGCCGTCGGCGCGGCCCTTGGTCTCGCGCATCACGGCGCCGACGATCGCCCCGATCGCCTGGCCCTTGCCCGCGCGGATCTTCTCGACGGCGTCAGGGTTGTCGGCGATCGCCTGATCCACGATCTGCTCGAGCTCGCCGCTATCGGCACGTCCGAGGCCCTTGGCCTCGACGACGCTGGCGGGGTCGCCGCCCTCGGCCACCAGCACGTCGAGCACCTCGCGCGCCGCCCCCGCCGACACCTGCTTCTCCCCCACCATCGCCACGAGGGTCGCCAGCGCGGCCGGCTCGAGCTTCGTGGTCGCCGGGTCGGTGTCGCCGATCCGGGCCGCCAGCTCGTTCGTCATCCAGTTGGCGAGGATGCGGGTATCGCCGTTGTCGCTCGCGGCCACCGCCGACTCGAAAAAGTCGCCGAGCTCCGAGCGGAAGGCGAGCAGCCGCGCAGTCTCAGCCGGCAGCTCCAGATCCCGCTCCAGCCGCTCGGCCCGTGCCGCGGGCAGCTCGGGCAGCGCCGCGCGGGCCCGCTCGAGCATCTCCCCGGTCGGCGCGATCGGGACGAGGTCCGGCTCGGGGAAGTAGCGGTAGTCGTGCGCCTCCTCCTTTGAGCGCAGCGAGGTGAGGCTGCCGCTCTGAGGGTCGTAGTGGAGGGTCTCCTGCTCCACCTTGCCGCCCTCGCGCACGAGCTGCTCCTGGCGCGCGATCTCGGCATCGATGCCGCGCTCGAGGAAGCGGAACGAGTTCATGTTCTTCAGCTCGGTCTTCGTGCCGAGCGTGGCCGTGCCGGCTGGGCGGATCGACACGTTCGCGTCCATCCGCAGCGACCCCTCCTCCATGTTCACGTCGGAGACGCCCATGCGCCGCAGCGTGGCCTGGAGCAGCCGGCCGAAGTCCGCAGCCTGGGCGGCGGAGGTGAGATCCGGCTCCGTGACGATCTCGACGAGCGGCGTGCCGCCGCGGTTGAAGTCCACCACGCTCGTGGACGCGCCGTGGATCCGCCCCGACGTGCCAGCGTGGATCAGCTTGGCCGCGTCCTCCTCGAGGTGCACCCGATGGATGCGCACGTCGCCCAGCCGTCCGGCCGTGCCGAGTGGAATGTCGTACTGACTGATCTGGTAGCCCTTCGGCAGGTCCGGATAGAAGTAGTTCTTGCGGTGGAAGATCGAGCGAGGGGCGATCTCGCAGTCGAACGCCATCGCGATCATCAGGCCGTAGTGGACCGCCTCCGCGTTGGTCACCGGCAGCGTTCCTGGATGGCCCAGGCAGACCGGGCACACGAGCGTGTTCGGCTCCTCGCCGAACGAGAGCGCACAGCCGCAGAACATCTTCGTCTGAGTGCGGAGCTGCACGTGAATCTCGATGCCGATTACGGGTTCGTAGTTCATCCCACCGGCACTCCCTCGAAGCCGATCGACTTCTCGAGCGCGTGGGCGGCGTCGAGGATGCCCGCCTCGCTGAACGCCGGACCCGCGATCTGGAATCCCACCGGCAGCCCGTCCGAGAGGCCGCACGGGATCGAGATGGCGGGGATGCCTGCGAGCGGCATGGGCACCGTGTAGTAGTCCGACAGGTACATCGCGAGCGGGTCGGCGGTGCGCTCGCCGAGCTTGAAGGCCACCGTGGCCGAGGTGGGGCTCACCACGAAGTCGACCTCCTCGAAGGCGGCGGAGAAGTCCTGCGCGATCTTCGTGCGCACCTTCTGCGCCGTGCCGTAATAGGCCTCGTAGTAGCCGGACGAGAGCGCGTAGGTGCCGATCATGATGCGGCGCTTGACCTCCTCGCCGAAGCCGTCGTGACGGGTCTGCTCGTACATGGAGGTGAGGTCGCCGTTGCCGGAGCGGCGCGCGTAGCGGACGCCGTCGTAGCGCGCGAGGTTGGCGCTCGCCTCGGCGGGCGCGATCACGTAGTAGGCGGCGATACCGTGGCGCGCGTTCGGCAGCTCGATCTCCTTCACGCTCCCGCCGAGCTCCTCGATCCTGGCGAGCGTCGCCCTTACGCTGTCGGCCACACCGGGCTCGAGGCCGGGCTCCTCCATCCCCCAGACGCCGAAGCGCAGGCCGTCGAGCCGCTCGGCGCTCGGCAGCGGAATCTCGCCCGGAATGCCGAGCGAGGTGGAGTCGCAGGGGTCCTTGCCCTGGAGGTGGCGGAGCAGGATCGCCGCATCTGTCACGTCGCGCGTGAGTGGCCCGCACTGGTCGAGCGACGAGGCGAAGGCGATCATCCCGTAGCGGCTGACCGCTCCATAGGTGGGCTTCATGCCGACGATCCCGCAGAGCGACGCGGGCTGGCGGATCGAGCCGCCCGTGTCCGTTCCGATCGCCCACGGCGCCGTTCCGGCCGCCACGGCGGCCGCGCTGCCGCCGCTCGACCCTCCCGGCACGCGCTCGCGATCCCACGGGTTCTGGACCGGGCCAAAGCCGGAGTTCTCGTTCGACGAGCCCATGGCGAACTCGTCCTGGTTGGTCTTGCCGAGCACGCGCGCGCCCGCGTCCTGGAGGTTGCGCACGCTCGTGGCGGTGTACGGCGGCCGGTAGCCCTCGAGGATGCGCGACCCGGCCATGCTCGGCACGCCCTCAACGCAGAAGAGGTCCTTCACGGCGATCGGCGGGAGCGTGCCGGCGTCCGCGGGCGCCTCGTCGGCCACCCACAGGTAGGAGCCGAGGTCGTCGCCGGCGGCGCGCTCGCGCCACAGCTCGAACAGCTCGCTCGACGAGATCTCGCCGGCCTCGATGCGCTCCGCCTGCTGCGCGGCCGTCAGCTTCAGCAGCTCGTCGCTCACGAGGCACCCGGGCTCGGGACCCGGAAGCCGCCGTCGGCCGCATCCGGTGCCTGCTCGAGCGCTTTCTCGCGCGGCAGGCTTGGCCGCGGCACGTCCTCGCGCAGCACGTTCGTGAGGTCGACCACGTGCGAGGTCGGCTCGACGCCCTCGAGGTCGAGCTCGTTCATCGTCTCCACGTGGCCGAGGATCTTCGAGAGCTCCTCGGCGATGCGGTCGACCTCGTCGTCCGTCACCTTCAGCCGCGCGAGCTTGGCGACGTGCAGCACCTGGTCCCTGTCGATCATCGCGGCCGATTGTAGGTTGTGGCCGTGGCGAGACGGGTGGTCGACGACGACATGCGCTGGTACTACGACAAGCGCGCCGCCGAGTACGACGACTGGTGGTTAGGCAGGGGCCTGTTCGCGGGACGGCCGCGACCCGGCTGGTCGGAGGAGGTGGCGCAGCTCGTCTCCCTGCTCGGCTCGCTGCCACCCGCACACACCCTCGACGTGGCGTGCGGAACCGGTTTTCTCACCCGCCACCTGCCCGGCGAGGTGGTCGGGCTCGACCAGAGTGACGCGATGCTGGAGGTTGCCCGCGCGCGCATGCCGGGCGTGCGCGTGCTGCAGGGCGACGCCGTGCCGCTCCCCTTCGTCGACGGGGATTTCGATCGAGTCTTCACGAGCCACTTCTACGGGCACCTGGTGCCCGAGGAGCGCGAGCCGTTCCTCGACGAGGCGAGGCGCGTCGGCGGGCAGCTCGTAATCGTGGATTCGGCCCTGCGAGACGATGTTCCGCCGGAGGAGCACCAGGAGCGTGTCCTGAACGACGGCTCGCGACACACGGTCTACAAGCGCTTCTTCGCCCCGGAGGAGCTCGCCGCGGAGCTGGGCGACGGCCGCGTGCTGCATGCGGGACGCTGGTTCGTGGTGGTCGCGGCATAGCCGTGCGGATCGAGGAGGTCACGTCGGCGCACCCGGAGCTCGTCGAGTCGCTGCGCGGGCTGATCGCCCAGCTCTCGCCGGCCGCGCCACCTCCGACGGACGCCGACATCCAGGAGATCGTGGACTCGCCCTCCACCCGTCTGCTCGTTGCCCGGAGCGACGACGGCGCCGTCATGGGCTCGCTGACGCTCGTCCAGTTCAGGATTCCCACGGGCGTCGGCGTCTGGATCGAGGACGTGGTGGTGAACGAGTCGGCGCGCGGCCAGGGGACCGGCGAGGCACTCGTGCGCGAGGGCGTCCGGCTCGCCGAGGCCGCCGGGGCGAGCGCGGTCAACCTGACCTCGCGTCCGGACCGCGCCGCGGCGAACCGCCTCTACCAGCGCCTCGGCTTCGAGCGCCGAGAGACGAACGTCTACCGGCTGGAGCTGTCCTAGCCGCCGAAGTTCGAGCGCTCGATCACGCGGCGCTCGTGAGTGCCGACGCCGATGGTGCGCTCGCCGTCCCGCACCTCGACGTCGAAGCGGAGCTTGCGCTCGTCCACCACCTCACGCAGCCTCGCGGTGACCGTGCAGGTTGCGCCCTCGGCGGCCGCGGCCACGTGCTTGATGCAGACCTCGAAGCCCACGGTGGCCTTGCCGTCGCCGAGGTTCTCCCAGCTGAGGATGCTGGCGCAGCGCTCCATCATCGCGATCATGCCGGGGGTCGAGAGAACCTTCACCGGGAGCGTGCCGCGCACATCGGTGAGAAGGTTGCCCTCGGCGGTGAACTCGTCGGTGCGCTCGATGCCGGGCTCAAGCGTCATGCGGCCGGGCGAGGCGGAGCTGCGGCGGGGGCGGGCTCGCGCAGGGACGTGGCGCAGGCGAAGGCCATCACGCCGAGCACGCCTAGGGCGAGCGGAGCGCCGATCTTGACCGTCGTCAGCTCGTCGAAGCCGGGTTCCTGGATGATCCGGTAGAGGATGAGCAGGGCCGTGATGGATGCCGCCAGGCCCGCGACACCGAACGGCCCGAGCCCCTCCGAGCGACGGCCGCTCGCGCGCCAGAATGCCGCCCCCACGCCGAGCGCGCTGGTGGCCAGCAAACCGATCAGGATGATCCGGTCGATCAGGCCGTCGTCCTCCTGCCAGGCGTTGCGCTCCTGGGCCTCCGCGAGGGCGGCGGCGTCGTGCTCGACCTCGCGGCGCTCCTGGGCGTCGCTGTTGCCCGCCTGCTCCTGGATCTGACGCGCCTCCTCCCCGCGCGTCGTGCTGTACCAGTCCGGCGCCGTGGTGAACAGCAGCGCAAGGGCGGCCACGAACACGACCCAGTCGGCCGGCCGCAGCCGCTCGAAGGTCACGAACCGGCCTCGGGGCGCGGCGGCGAGAGCGTCTCGACCTCGCGCTGGTGTGCCACGGGCACGCCGGTGAGATCCGTGTGCCGGTCCCCGCGCGTGAGCCGCTCGTCGCGCATGGCCAGCAGGCCGGCGGCGACGACGCCCAGCGTGGCGGCGAGCGCCACCCACAGACCCCACTCGCGCCCGTTGGCCCAGTCGGGCATGTTCAGGACGCGGATCAGCACGAGCACAACGGCGAGCAGACCGACGAGCGCGGTGAGCGACTCGTGCGCGAGCGGAACGGCCGGCACGCGCTGGAACGCTGTTACGAGCGGGATCGCGAGCGCCGAGAGCGCCACGATGGCGAGCACGATGTCGAGGGCACCGAGCGACTCCCAACCGGTGCGCGAGCCCGCGTCATCGGCGTACCAGGGCAGGAACAATGCCACGAGCAGCACGAGCCCGGAGAGTCCGGCGAGCCATTCGCCGGAGCGCAGCCTTCGCAGATCCATGCGGCGGGAGCGTACCGGCGATCAGGCGCCGCGGGCGCGGGCGGCCTTCAGCGTGTTCACGAGCAGCATCGCGCGGGTCATCGGGCCGACCCCGCCCGGCACGGGCGTGATGGCTCGGGCCCGCTCGCTGGCGGCCTCGAAGTCCACGTCGCCGACGAGGCCGTCGTCCGTGCGGTTCGTGCCCACGTCGATCACCACTGCCCCCTCTCCGACCATGTCGCCGGTCACGAGGCCCGCGGACCCAACCGCTGCCACCAGCACGTCGGCCTCCCGGCACACGGCCGGCAGGTCGCGCGTGCGCGAATGGCAGTGCGTGACCGTGGCATTCGCTCCGAGCAGCAGTTGGGCCATCGGCTTGCCCACCAGGATCGAGCGGCCAAGCACCACGGCCCTCGCGCCCGACAGCTCCACGCCGGCCTCCTCGAGCAGCCTCATCACACCGGCGGGCGTGCAGGGCACCATCGCCTCCTCGCGTCCGTGCATCAGCAGGCCGGCGTTAGCGGTGGTGAGGCCGTCCACGTCCTTCGACGGGTCGATGAGCGAGATGAATTCGTCCTGGTCGAGCGCGTCCGGCAGCGGGAGTTGGAGCAGGATGCCGTCCACGCGCTCGTCGGCGTTCAGCGAGCGGATCAGCTCCGCGAGCTCGTCGGGGGCCACGTCGGCGCCCGGCTCGTGGTGGAAGGACTCGATTCCGACCTCCGCCGAGTCCTCGCGCTTCATGCGGACGTAGACCGCCGAGGCGGGATCGTCGCCCACGAGGATCGTCGCGAGCCCCGGCTGACGGTCCATGGCCTCTACCTCGCGCCTGACCTCCTCGCGCACCTTCGCCGCAACAGCCTTGCCGTCGATGATCTGGGCCATGGGCGCGGCAGCCTATCCGTGAGACCCGGGCTAGCGTCGCTTCAGCGGTGCGTAGTCGGCCATCAGCTTGCGCTCGGAGCGGTCGCCTGCAAAGCGGACCACGACGAGGCCACCGGGCTCGATGCCCACCACCACGCCGTCGCCGAACTGGGCGTGCACCACGTCGTCGCCGAGTGAGAACGAGGCGCGGCCGCCGCCCCCATCGCCGCCGCGGGGCTCGGGAGCCGACGCGCCGCCGCCCCACGTTGCCGCGGCCGCTGGCCCGGTCGGAGCCTCCTCGTCACGGTCGGTGAACTCCACCGGGATCTCGTCGATGAAGCGGCTGCGCAGGTTCCAGTCGCGTCCGCCGAAGAGCATTCGCGTTCGCGCGTGCGTGAGGTAGAGCTCGCGCTTCGCTCGGGTGATGCCCACGTAGGCGAGCCGCCGCTCCTCCTCGAGGTCGCCCGACTCGATCGAGCGCATGTGCGGAAACACGCCGTCCTCGAGCCCGATGATGAAGACGATCCCGAACTCGAGGCCCTTCGCGTTGTGGAGGGTCATAAGCGTGACGATGCCCTCGTCGTCGCGCAGGTTGTCCTGCTCGGAGAAGAGCGCGAGCTGCTGGAGGAACTCCTCGACCGAGCCCTCCTCGGCGGTGGCGTCGTACTCGCGCGCCACGCCCACGAGCTCCTCGAGGTTCTCGAGCCGGCCCTGCGCCTCGATCGTGCGCTCGGCCTGGAGAGCCTCGGTGTATCCGCTCTCCTCGAGCGTCTCCGCAAGCACGTCCCCCACTCCGGCGCCGGCCTCCACCCGCTCGCGCAGGCGCTCCATCACGGACATGAAGCGTCCCACTGACCGGATCGCGGCCGAAGCGAGGCCGGGAACGGACTCGGGTTCCGCCGCCACGTCCCAGATCGGCTCACCGATCGTGTTCGCGTATCCCACCAGCCGTCCCTGGGTCGTGTTCCCGATGCCGCGCCGCGGCGAGTTCACCGCGCGCCCGAACGCAACTGTGTCAGCGGGGTTCACCAGCAGTGTCAGGTACGCGAGCGCATCCTTGATCTCAGCGCGCTCGTAGAAGCGCGTGCCGCCGATCACCTGGTAGCCCACGCCGTAGCGCACCAGCATGTCCTCGAGCACACGGCTCTGCGCGTTGGTGCGGTAGAAGACCGCGATCTCGTCGCGCGACTCGCCCTGCTCCACGAGCCGCTCGATCTCGGACACGACGAAGCGCGCCTCGGCATGCTCGTCCTCGAGCTCCCGCACATGCACCGGGTCGCCCTCGCCGAGCTCCGACCAGAGGAACTTGTCCTTGCGCTGGCGGTTGTTGGCGATCACGCCGTTGGACGCGTTGAGAATCGTCTGCGTCGAGCGATAGTTCTGCTCGAGCTTTACGACCTCGGCATCGGGGAAGTCCCTCTCAAAGCCAAGGATGTTCTGGATGTCGGCTCCGCGGAAGCCGTAGACCGAGTTGTGAGTCAGAAGGCCGTTGGCGATGAAGTTGTGGGTGTCCTCGACGTCAAGGTCGTAGACCGAAGCGGCCAACTTGACCCGTTCCACCTCCTCGACGAGCTCGTAGGACCCGTCCTCCGCAAACATGACCATCCCGCGCCGCACGGAAGCCGCCGGCATGAAGGGCAGTGACTTGTGCCCGAGCCGAGCCATCTGCCGAACCGTCACCGGTGTCGCCGTCTGAATGCGGTCCACGACGTCCATTGCCCTGCCGTAGTCATTGAAGGCGGACTCATAGCGCCAGCTCTCGCTTCCGCTCTTTGCGCTTCGCACCGAGAGCCCGAAGGTCTCCAGGGCGGTCCGAACCGCGGGATCACGCCCGCCGATCGCCACCTGGTGCATCGGCCGCCTGCCTCGGCGGTCGCCGCAGAGTGTGACCGTCACGTTCCGCCGGCGGCCGTCGTGGGTTCGCGGGATGTGATGCGGATGCTCGAAGCTCAGACCGTGGTCCGCAAGCAGCTGCAGGCCCGTGGCGACCGTTGGAAAGCTTGCAAAGGCTTCGTCGATCAGACGCTGGTCGGAGCTGACACCCTCGTCGCTCCGGCCGCGCTTCCGGGCAACGAACGGCAGCGTAGGGATGCGATACCGAAGCGAGAGCTCCAGCTCCGCAGCGCGCGCTTGGGCCTGCGACTCGTGGGTTGAAACCACCCACGCGGCGTCCGCATGCTCTTGAACCGAGCGCAGATGAACGCCGCTCACAACGGTTGCGTCTCGTTCTGGGTAGGTACGCGTCGTTCCTATCCGGAAGCCCTTGTCACCGCGGTACATCGCGTAGGTCATGTAGAGCTTGGGTGTGAGCTCGCGGTGGTAACCGGCGAAATGCACGTGCTCTGGCGTGCTTATCAGCCGCCGACCGCTTTCCGTGGTGATGACCACGCCTTCTGAGGCCATGCTGCGGTGGGTGCGGAGGACTTTGGCGGGACGGAAATCGCCGCTGCCGTAGCTCGAGAGCACGAGGTCCCCGGCCTCCACGTCCTCGATCGGCTTGGCGGAGCCGTCGGCCATCGTGATCGGCGTACCACCGACGAGGCATTGATCGTCGTCTCCGACCACGCAGAGGTTCCGGCTCTCCTCCGTGAGCAGCTGCAACCAGCGGTACTGGGCGTGGTTCGTGTCCTGGTACTCGTCGACCAGGACGTGGCGGAAGGAGCGGCAGTAGCGGTCGCGCACCTCCTCGTACAGCTCGAAGAGGTTGACTGCGCGGAAGAGCAAGTCGTCGAAGTCCATCGCGTTGGCAGCGTGGAGGCGCTTCTCGTAGAGGTCGTAGACGTCCGCGGTCGTCTGCTCGAAGAAGGTGGACACCTTCAGCCGGTAGGCCTCGGCGTCCAGAAGCGCGTTCTTTGCATCCGAGATCTGGCGGCGGATGCCGCGCGGGGCGAAGCGCTTGGGGTCGATGTCGAGCTCGTCGATGCACGCCTTCACGAGCCGCAGCGAATCCTGCTCGTCGTAGATCGTGAAGCCGCGCGTGTAGCCGAGCTTCTCCGCCTCGGCGCGCAGGATCCGGGCACAGGCCGAGTGGAAGGTCATCACCCACATCGCCCGGGCGCGGTTGCCCACGAGCTGCTGCACGCGCTCGCGCATCTCCTGCGCGGCCTTGTTGGTGAAGGTGATGGCGAGGATCTCGCCCGGTCGCGCCTGGCCGCTTCCCACCAGGTGCGCGATGCGGCGCGTGAGCACGCGGGTCTTGCCTGAGCCGGCGCCGGCGAGGATGAGCAGGGGCCCCTCGCCGTGCAGAACGGCTTCGCGCTGGGGCTCGTTGAGTCCCTCGAGCAGCGCTTCGCTGGCAGTGGCTTCCACCAATCCGAGGATAGAGCCGGCCCCGGCGCGCTAGAGGTCCCGGCGCGCGAAACCTGCTCGTGCCGCGGCGCCCACCAAGCCGAGGTAGGCCAATGCCCAGAGCCACAGACCCGGACCCGAATCCTGCGCTCCTCCGAACGGGCCGAGTTGGACGATCACACCGGTCACGCCCGCTGCATCCTCTGTCAACGCGTGCAGCCCGCCCTGGTAGAGGGCCTCGAACGGCAGCACCCAGGACGAGATCTTCGCCACATCCTGGAGCGTCTGCACCGCGAGGGCGTCGCCGATCTGGCCGAGCAATCCGGCCGCCAGGCCGGCGCCGAAGATCATGAAAACGGCGATGCCGTTGGCGGTGGAGGACAGGAACACGGAGCCGAGCAGCGACAGCGCAGCGATCACGAGCACCCCCAGCACCAGCCCGGCGCCGGGGGTCACCGGGTCGTCCGGCCACCAATCGCCGGTGATGCCGGTGATCACCATTGCGCCGATGTAGACCGCGATCACGTAGGCCGCGCAAACCACGGCGGCCCCGACATAGCGACCGAGCAGGAGGCTCGTCCTTCCCACCGGTCTCACCACAATCGGCTGGAGCAGCCCACGCTCGGCGTCGCCGCGCACCGCGCCGAGTGTGAGGAACACGCCGAGCACGGTGCCGAGGAAGAGCGTGGTGAACATCGCCAGGCCGAAGAGCGTGGAGCCCACCAGCACGCGCTCGTCGAGCTGGTCGTCTGCCTCGAGCGCGTTCACCTCGTCGAAGCTGACCGCCGTTCCAAGCGCATAGAGCGCGAGGAACCCGACGGTAAGGATGAGCACCACGAGGATCACCCGCCTGCGAACCGCCTCACGCAGGGCGTAGCGGGCCACAATCAGGACGCCGGTCACGCCGCGCCGACCGCCTCGAGGTAGGCGTCCTCGAGCGTCGAGGCGAGCAGGCGGACTCCATAGACCTGCTGTCCGCTCGACACTACCTCCGCCACGATGCGCGGGACATCCTCGCGCGTGGCCTCGGGGAAGCTCCGCATCCCGTCGCCGGTCTCGATCTCGAGGCCACGCGGGCGGGCGAGCTCCGCCGGCGTACCGCGCGCCACGATCTGTCCACCCACAAGGATCGCCACGCGGTCGCACACGAGCTCCACCTCAGTGAGGAGATGCGAGCTGAGGACAACCGCCACGTCGCGGCGACGGAGCTCGCGCAGGAGCTCGCGCACCACCCGGCGACCGACCGGGTCGAGCGCGCTGGTGGGCTCGTCGAGCATCAACAGACGCGGCGAGCCCACGAGGGCCTGCGCGATCCCGAGCCGCTGCTGCATGCCCTTCGACATGGCCCCCGCCTTCACCGTGCGCGCATCGGCCAAGCCCACCAGCTCGAGCAGCTCGGCGCGCTCGGCGGGGCCGCCGTCGGAGCCGGCCAGATCCTGGTGGAGGGTGATCAGCTCGTCAGCGCTGAGCCACTCCGGGAACCGAAACAGCTCCGCCAGGTAGCCGATGGCAGCCCGCGCGGGCGCCGAACCGGCCGCTGCTCCCTCCACCTCCGCCCGGCCGCGCGTGGCGCGCACGAGGCCGCAGGCGATCTTCGTGAGCGTCGACTTGCCGGCGCCGTTCGGGCCGAGCAGGCCGAGCAACTCGCCGCGCTCCACCTCCAGATCGACCCCTCCCAGCGCCACGGTCGACCCGTAGCGCTTCTCGAGCGACTCACAGGAGAGGACCGTCGGCACCGGGCGCAGTGTAGGAAGCTCACCGGGTGTCTCTTACCGACCAGGTCCGCGAGACCTGCCGCTCCATCGCGGCAAGCGCTCGCTTCGTGTCGATCGACCTCGATCGGCTTGGTGAGTTGGAGCCCGCGCCCGCGCCCGCGCTTGATCCCGAGCGCCATTACCTCGAGGGCACGCCTGAGGACGTGGCGGACTACATGCTCGTGCTGGACACAATCAACTTCGGGTCTGGGTGGTTTCCGACGCTGCGGAAGCGCGCGGGCATGTCGGGGTACTTCACGGTGGCCGCCTCGCTCGCCGAGCACTGGCGCTCCTTCGGCTCGTGGTCTGCCGACGAACTACGGGCATCGAAGGCGTCAGAGCTCGCCGCCGTCCTGGGCCAGCAGCCGGAGCACGAGCTCGTGCGTCTCTATGCCGAGGCACTGCGTGATCTTGGCCGTTTCCTTGGTGACCGGCGGGCACTCGACCTGGTGGCCGAGGCTGGGGGATCGGCGGAGCGGCTCGCCTCGGTGCTGGCTTCTTCAATGCCCTTCTTCGACGACCGCGGCTTCTGGAAGCGCGCCCAAATCACCCCGAATGACCTGGCGCTCGCGGGCGTGGCCGAGTTCTCTGACCTCGACCGGCTCACGATCTTCGCGGACAACCTCGTCCCGCACGTGCTGCGAGTGGACGGCGTGCTCCGCTACCACCCCGCCCTGGCCGTCCGGATCGACGCGGGCGAGTTGCTGCCGCCGGGCCAAGAGGAACGCGAGATCCGCGGATGCGCGGTGCATGCCTGCGAGCTCCTTTCCCAGCGCCTGGGGATGGCCGCGCGCTCGCTCGACACCGCGCTGTGGAGCCGAGGTCAGGCACCCAAATACAAGAGCGTGCCCAGGCACCGGACGCGCACGGTGTTCTATTGACCGTGGACCAGTCGCTGCGTGCGACGAAGCGTCTCCTCGGGCTCGTGGACGACCTGGTTGTGGGTGAAGCGCGTGACCGGGAACCCGGCGAGCTCGAGGTCCACGTCCTTTCTGCGGTCGCGTTCGAAGGCTCCTCGCACCGAGTGGAAGGCGTAGCCGTCGACCTCGATCACTCTCCTCTGCTTGCGCCATAGGAAGTCGACCTCGTAGCCATGCAGTTGCACGTTCACCTCTGGGTCGGGCAGGCCGCCACGGCGGCAGAGCGCTAGGAATGCCTCCTCGAGCTCGCTGCGGGTGAGGGTCGGTGGGCTCGTTTCTCGCGCGAGCAGTCTTCTCAGTGCGGCGGTCTTCCGGCCGGCGGCTCGGTCGAGGGTGGCCTCGATCGCGTTGGGCGTTATTAACTGCAGCACGTAAGACTGCTCCAGCGCTCTTTCGATCATTCGGGGTGGTACGACTGCGCAGAGGTCGACCAGCGTGCGGGAGACGGTTGTGATTGGGATGCCTTGGACGGTGGTCACGTCAGCGTCGTCGAGTCGGCGTACGCAGTGGAGGTCGATGCCGGGGCGCTTGGGCCGACCGCCGCGAGTCGCGACCATCACATCGATCTTCGCCCGCGCCATCGCGAGGATCCCCCACCGGCCGGCGGCCGATCGATGGCTCAGGACCGCGCCGGGGCCACACGCAAGGACAGCACCGAGGAGCCGACCCTCGGGCCGCAGCTCGCTGTGGCCGAATGCGTAGACGCCGCGCCAGAGCCGCTCGAGCCGCCGCGCGGCTCAACGCGTGCGTGGATCGCGCCGACGTCCGAGCCCGCATGCCTCAGCTGGCGAAGGGTGACCACGCCGAATTGCGCCGCCGCGACGGCGGCGAGCGCGCGGTCCGCCTCCGCCCACGCGGCGTGCCGCAGTTTCTTCAGCAATGTCATGAAGATCCTGCGGCACCGGGCCAGGGTGGCGGGTTTGGTGTTACGGGTGGGTGCGGTGTGTTACGGGTGGGCTCAGCCGCCGGTCGAGCCCGGGCCGCCGGCTCAGCCGCCGGTGGAGTCCGGGCCCCCGCGGCGTTTCAGGGGGCGGACCTCGGCGGCTGGCTTTCGGCCCGTTTCGTCGGCCACCAGCTCCTCGAGCTCGGTTAGGCGGTTGGCGAGGCCGCTGATGGCGTCGGCGACCGGGTCGGGTAGGTGGACCCAGTCGGCGTCGGGGCCCTCGGGCTTCTTCCCGTCCACGCGCACGGGGTGGCCGGGGTTGCCGACCACGGTGGAGTTCGGGGGGACGTCGTGGATCACCACCGAGTTGGCGCCGATCTTGCAGCAGTTGCCGATCTCGATCGGCCCGAGCAGCGCAGCGCCGGCGCCGATCATCACCTCGTTGCCCACCGTCGGGTGACGCTTGCCGCGCGCGAAGCCCGTGCCGCCGAGGGTCACGCCCTGGTAGATCGTCACGTCGTCGCCCACCTCGGCGGTCTCACCGATCACAACGCCGGCCCCGTGATCGATGAACAGCCCGCGCCCAATACGGGCAGCCGGATGAATCTCCACCCCCGTCACCGCCGCGGTTAGGTACGCGAGCAGCCGAGGCAGCAACGGAACCCCCGCCTCATGCAAGGCATGCGACACCCGATGAGACAGCAGCGCCTGAACGCCCCCGTAGGTGAGCAGAAGGTCGACCCGCCCGACGCTGCGCGCGGCCGGGTCGCGCTCCAACGCAGCCGCGAGGTCCTCGCGCACCTCGCGCGCCACGCGGGCAAATGTCGGCACGGCGAGCATCAGGGGGCGAAGAACGGCGTGCTGATGTAGCGGTCGCTGGAGTCGGGCAGGATCGCGACGATCCGCTTGCCGCTCATCTCCGCACGCGATCCCACCTGCACCGCCGCCCAGACCGCGGCCCCTGCGGAGATGCCGGCGTTCACGCCCTCGCGCCGGGCGCACAGCCGCGCCGTCTCGATGGCGTCCTCGTCCTCCACCGGCACGATCTCGTCGATCACGTCGCGGTTGAGCACCTCCGGCACGAAGCCCGGCCCGATCCCGTCGATCTTGTGCGGGCCCGCCTTTCCGCCGGAGAGCACCGGCGAGCCCGCCGGCTCCACGGCCACCACGTGCAGGCCTGGGTGGCGCTCCTTCAACCGCTCGCCACAGCCCGTGATCGTCCCGCCGGTGCCCACCGACGCCACGAGCACGTCGAGCTTGCCGTCGGTGTCCCGCCAGATCTCCTCGGCCGTCGTCCGCCGATGGATCTCGGGGTTGGCGGGGTTCGAGAACTGGTTCGGCACGTAGCAGTTGCCGCGCTCCCGGCAGAGCCGCCTCGCCTCCTCGATCGCCTCGTTCATCCCGCCCATCGACTCCACCCAGACGACCTCAGCCCCGTACAGGCGCAGCAGCTTCTCGCGCTCTCGGCTCATTCCCTGGGGCATCGTGATGACGAGGTCGTAGCCCTTGGCGGCGCACACGAACGCCAGCGCGATCCCGGTGTTGCCAGAGGTGGACTCGACGATCGTGTTGCGGCCGGGCTCGATGCGCCCCTCGGCCTCGGCCGCCTCGATCATGGCCACGCCGATCCTGTCCTTGACGCTGCCCGCCGGGTTGTAGGCCTCGAGCTTCGCGATCAGCTCGGCGCCGCAGTTCGGGGCCACCCTCGTGAGCCGCACCATCGGCGTGTTCCCGATCAGGTCGGCGAGGTTGTCGGTGATTGCGCGGGTGGGCGGGGAGACGCTCACCGTGCCGAGGCTACCGGGACTCCCGCCGTTCGACCGAATCGCCGATCAGCCACAACATCGGTGGCCAGAGCCCTACGAAGAGCGCGCGCCGCTCGGCGTTGCCGCGCTCCTCCTGATCCACCGTCTTCGCACGTATCCAAAGCGTCACGCACAGCCAGACCGTGCCGAGCGAGACCAGGTGAAGGTGCCATCCACGCACGCCGACCCGCTGAATTCCTTTGCTTACCATTGGATCGGGATACCCGCGCAACTCCCGGGTACTCAGGACCGCCATGCGTCGCCCTACCCTCGCCCGCCGCCTTGCCACCGCTGCTCGCTGGCCCATGGGCGTCACGCTGACCTCGTGGCGATATCTGTGGCGAACGACCCCGCTGTACCGGCACGAGGCTGAGGGCTCCTGGCCCGAGGACGCCCCGCCGCCCCTTCCGGAAGCCGTCGAGCGCGAGGACGTTCAATGGGTGGAGGACGGCGCCGGTCCGCATTTCCACAGGCATTACAGCGTTCGGATCGAGGGCGCTCATCTAACGGCCGAGGAGCTGGCCGGCCGCGTTATGGCGAATCCGGACAGCGCAGCTCCGAGCGAGTTCGCCACGTTTCAGAAACTCCGTGGCGACGAGGGCACACTGCGGGTGAACGACGAGTTCGTGGTCCGGATGCCGGGACCGTGGGACGGCCCGGTGCGGGTGGCGAGCACAACGCCGAGGTCGTTTCGGCTCGCGACTCTTGCCGGACATCTCGAGGCGGGCCAGATCGAGTTCCGCGCGTCGAACGGCGAGCTGCTCGAGTTCCACATCGAGTCGTGGGCGCGCAGCGGCGATCGCCTGTCGGAGCTGCTGTACGACCGGTTGCGCATATCGAAGGAAATTCAGTTCCACATGTGGACATCGTTCCTCGAGCGGGTGGTCGAGCTCTCGGGTGGAAAACGAGCCGGCGGACTCCGCATTCACACCCGCAAGGTCGTCGAGGTACCCCCTGACGCCTGAGGACACGCTTGGCGACCCCCGGACCCGCCGGGCACTCGACGAGCTGCACGACAAGCCGCTCAACTTCACCCGCGACGAGCGGGCCGGCTGGACACGGGAGGCGGGCTGGCGTATCGACGACTACTGCCAGCCTCTGCCGACCGAGTCCCCCGGTCCGCCCCGGCCCGGCGGTACCTGGGAGCGAGCGTATGCGCTCCTGCGCGACTACGAGTTCGCCGACCCGCGCATCGTGCGTGCGGTCTACCACCCAGGCGATCCGCTCGAGGGGCGCGACATGCTGCTCGAGGTCCGTTTTTGGGGCTTCAGGTTCCGCTTTGGAGTCCGCGTCGCCGGGGTTATCGACGATCATCGGCGCGTCGACGGAAGAGATGTGCGCGTCTGGGGCTGGAGCTACGCGACCCTGCAGGGGCACCTCGAAACCGGCCAAATGGATTACGAGGTCTGGAAGTGGCTGGACACAGGCGCAGTCGAATTCCGGATCCACGTCGTATCGCGGTCGAGCCGCATCGGCAACCCGATCATCCGCCTCGGGTTCCGCCTATTCGGCCGCCGCGAACAGGTCCGGTTCGCAAAGCGCGCCTGCGAGCGCATGGCCTGTCTCGTATCCGGCGAGCGCGGCGTGCGTCCGGCCTCCGGTATCCCGGTTGCCGAGGACCCGGGCATGCCCCCCGGGCGCTGACCCTGTTTGCGCCGACCTGCTCCGGGCACCAGAGACGTGCGGGGAAGGTAACGGAGCCCAGGCGACGACCGCCCTCGAGGACTCGACAGAAGCATCCACGGAGCCTGCGCAGAACGCGCTCGCCCGCGGGGCTTCCAAAATTGACACAACCTCAATAAGGAGCAACACATGGCCACCACTGGTGCCACCGGAAGCACCCGCGTCGACACGCCGCGGGCGAACGGAATCCGCGGCCGCATCGCGGAGCGCAATCACGAGACCAAGGCCGCCATCAAGACGACGGAGTTCTGGGCCATGCTCGGACTCGTCGTGGCGATCCTGGTGAGCGCCGCGCTGATCAACGGCGGCGACAACGGCACGGACGAGTTCATCGCCAAGCAGGCGTGGCTCTACGTCGCGATCCTCGGCGGGGCGTACTTCATCTCCCGCGGCCTCGCGAAGTCGGGCAGCTACGAGCCGGACTCGGACTACAACCCGGTTGATCTGAGCGAGCGCAAGCGCGACGGCGGAACAGACCGCTAGATCCGCTTCCCCCCAAGCGACGGCCGGGCGGCACCGAGCCGCCCGGCCGCTCGCTGACTCCTACTCGCAGAAAGCGATGCCGGGGACGCCGATGATCGTCGTCTTGTGCGTGTTGGTGCTGACGCCGAACATGATCCGGCCGCCGCTCTGGGGGCGCTTGGGCGTCGTGACGAGCGTGAGCTGGAAGACCTGGTCAGTGCTGTGATCGATCTTGGCGTTCGGGAACTTCGCCTTGATCGCCGCGATCGTGGCCCCGATCCCGACGCCGCGAGCCTTCGCTCCGCCGGTGACGGTGATGGTGGTGACCTTCCGAGGGTTCGAGAGCGTGTAGGTGACGCTGCCCTTGAGCGGCGCGCGCAGCTTCGCCGAGCGAGTGTTCGGACCGCCAAGCTCGCAGCCCGGGCCGATCGGGCCGACCTTGCCGCGCGATTGCAGGTCCGCGTGCGTGTCACCGAGATGGACCCCGTCCACGCGCGTGGGCGTGATCACGGCCGCGGCCGAGTCGTGGGCCGCCGGCGGCGACGCGATCGCGACGGCCGCGATGGCAGCGAGGCAGGCGGGGACGAGCAGAAGTACTAGGCGGAGAGGGCTCATGCGCGCAAGGTACTCGGAGCCGAAGCGAAGGGACGGAGGCGGTTGCTTCCGTGCATCTTCGGAGCGCTGAACCTCTCCGCTAGCGCCTCAGCGTGATGTCCTTGGTCGCCCGCGTAACCGCACCGTTCACGTCCTCGGCGAGGATCGTCAGCGTTGCGCGGATCCGCTGGTCGTCGTGGAGGTACCGGCGCACCGGCATGCGCAGGCGCATCTCGGTGTTGACGGTGAGCGGCGTGATCGTGAGTGGCGTGCCCATGTCGTCGGCAAGCACGCGCTCCCGCCGCGGGAGGCCGAGCCGGCGCGCCTCGGCGGCTGAGACGGTCAGCTTCGCCACGATCGACGAGGCCGCCGAGAAGGTGATCGGCAGGCGGATCGGCTCGCCACGAAGGATCCGGGCGAGACCGCCTGGCGTGTTCGCCAACGGGCCGATCGTGACCGTGAGCGGCAGGCTGCCGACCGTGTCGCGCGGCGGACTGGACTGTCCGCCCGCGAGGACCTCGCAGTTCGGGTCAGCGGCGTCGTCGGCGTCCACCACTGCGCTGTCCAGGCCCTCGCCGCAGCCGATGCTGTCGGGACCGCCGTCCACCGCGATCACCACGTCGTTGCCCCACTCGCTGGTGGCGCGCCGCTCGTCGCCGAGGAACGTGTCGACGCCGAGGCCGCCGGTCAGGCCGTCGTCGCCGGCGCCGCCGACCAGGAGGTCCGCCCCGTCGCCGCCGTCGAGGTTGTCCTCGTCGTCGAGGCCGTAGAGCATGTCGTCGCCCGACCCGCCCTTGATGTCGTCGGGATTGGTCGAGCCGTAGATCGTGTCGTTGCCGTCGCCGCCGTCGGCGACGATCCGCGGCTGTACGTCGTCCCAGGGCGCCGCGGTGAACGTGTCATCGCCCCCACCCAGGTTGACCCTCAGCGTGACCCTGTTCACCGGGTTCAGCGTGGGCGCGCCGCACGTGACGACGACCCGGGTGACGGCCCCGCCGCGCAGACGCCGGCAGCCGCGACCGGCGCGCAGCACGTCGCCGCGCGCCACCCAGAACGAAATCAACCGGCGGTTGTCGGTGCCCGCGTTACCGACGCGGTCACCGCGCGAGTCCGAGCTGAGCGTGACCGTGTTCCCGCTGCGCGAGACCCTCGCGTTCGCGAGCGCAGACGACGGGAGCACCGCGACCACCAGGGCGAGCGCGAGGCCGAGCCCCAGATACTTTGATCGCGGCAAGTCGTTCCATCCAACCTGACGCCGGTGGCCGCGTCAAGGCTGGCGGCTTCTAGATGTAGTACATCGGCGCGGCCGAGTCGCGCGTCTCGCGCTCGGCCACGTCGGCGATCGTCGTGCCGGCGAGGACGGCTCGGACGGCGTCGGCCGCCTCGGTCCAGATCGGGCCTGAGGCCGCTGCTTCCACGCCGAGCTCGCCCTCGAGCAGGTCCACAACCTCGAGCAGCGTGACCTCGCTCGGTGGGCGTGCGAAGCTGTAGCCGCCCTTCACGCCGCGCTGGGACTGGAGGATGCCGGCCCGCCGCAGGGTCGCGAACAGCCCCTCCAGGAACTGCACCGGGATCTCCCGCGCGCGTGCCAGATCGCCGATTGGCACGGGTGCCGAGTCGCCTCGGCGGGCGAGCTCGGACAACGCCCGGACGGCGTAAGGCGACTTGCTCGTTATCACCAGCACCGAAAGTGACTCTACGGTATGGGAATGCGCCCTCTGCGACTCGACCTGTGGCTCCCGCCACTGCTCCTCATGGGCGTGATCTTCTTCCTCTCCCACCAGCCGAGCCTCGACTCGGGCCTGGGTTTGCTCGACACGATCGGCCGCAAGCTGATCCACTTCGCCGAGTACGCGCTGCTCACGTTCCTGTGGTGGCGCGCGCTCGTGAGCGTGACGACCCCGGGCCGAGCCGCTCTCTTCGCGTTCCTGCTCGCGAGCGGCTACGCCGTCACTGACGAGTACCACCAGACCTTTGTGGAGGGTCGGCACGGCAGCCCCGTCGATTGGGCGATCGACTCCGCGGGCGCCGCCGTCGCGGCGCTGAAGCTGCGGAGCGTTCGGGTCCGGGACAGAGCGGCCGCCTGATGCGCCGGATCCCGATCGAGTCGGCCGCGCCGATGGTGGTCTTCGCGATCGCGCGGCTCGCCGTGGCGGTGGTGGCACTCACGGCCGTCGCGATCGTCGACTTTCCTCACAGGGGGGCGGCGGCCGTGGTGCTCGCCCTGTTCGTCGCATGGGCGATCGGCGTCCTGGTGATAGCTCGACGCGACCCCGACAGGATCGTCACCCCGCTCGTCGCTGCCGGTGACTTCGCCCTGCTCCTGGCCCTCGAGCTCGTGGCGCCAGACGCGCTCGGGACCGTCCGCCTCGTCGCGCTCTTCCTAATTGCCGCCCACGCTCACTTCCAGGGCGAGCGGCGTGGTCTGGCCGTCGCAGCGATCGGGTCGACAACCCTGGTCGCGGGGTCCGCCCTGCGCGGCGACTCGTCGTTCGGCTCCGACGTGCTCGCCTTCTACGAGGCCGTGTTCATCCTTTCCGCGCTTGCCACCGCGGTGGTGGTGGGGCTGCTGAGGACCTCAGAGTCGGCGTCGCGCCTGCGCGCCCGCGGGCTGTCCCGCCGGACGATGCAGGCCGAGAGCGAGGTGCGGCGGCGGGTGGCGGAGTCGATCCACGACGGTCCCGTCCAGGAGCTGATCGGGCTCGACATGATCCTGTCGGCGGCGCACAACGCGGCCGAGAACGGGCGCGGCGCCGAGGCCGCCGGGCTCATCGACGAGGCCCGCGAGCTCGGCATGCGCAACCTGCGCGCCCTGCGCGACGAAATAGTCGACCTCGGCCCCCACGCGTTCCAGGAGATCAGCTTCGAGACCGCGATCGAGAACTGCCTCCCGGTCTGGCGGCGCCGCTACGGCTTCGAGGTCGGACTCGCGATCGAGCGGATCGACATGCCACCCGAGATGAGGGGCCACCTCTTCCGGATCGCTCAGGAGGCCGTGGTGAACGCGGGCCGCCACGCCGAGGCCCAGGCGGTGTCGGTCTCGCTCAGGACGGTGGGCCGCCAGGTGGAGCTGCGCGTGACCGACGATGGCCACGGCTTCGACGGAACCGATCCCTTCGGCGCCGGGGAGCCCGGGCACCTCGGCCTCGCCAGCATGCGCGAGCGCGCCGAGCTGATGGACGGCACGCTCGACATCGAGACCTCCGAGCGAGGCACGCGTGTGCTGATGCTCGCGCCGCTCAACTGAGCCGCGCGGAGCGGCTAGATCCAGCCGCGCTCGGTGGCGATCAGGACCGCCTGTGCGCGGTCAACCGCGCCGAGCTTTGCGTACGTGTTGTGGAGGTGCGTGCGGACCGTGCTCGTGGAGAGCTCGAGCTCGTGCGCGATCTGCTTGTAGACCTTGCCCTCGGCGAGTCGCTTGAGCACCTCGACCTCGCGGGTCGAGAGCGGGCACGGGTCGACGTTGCGCTTGGCGTTGCCGGTTCCCTGCGGAAGCTCGTACATCACCGAGCGAAGCTGCTCGGTCGTGAGGCCGCAGGCGCGCGCCGCCTGGAGAAGTTGCTTGGGGTTGACCGCCTGTGAGTGGCCGTAGTGAGCGAGCATGTCGGCCAGGCGGACGAGCGCGGCCTCGCCCTCGGCGTCGTCGGCGTGATGGCGCTCGATGGCCGTGGCGAGCCGGTTCGGCAGGGCCCAGCGGCGGGCGAGCACGCCGCCGACGAGCGCGTGGTCGACACCCAGCTCGAGGCGCTCCTTGTGGAGGCGCTCCTCGGGGGTGCGAGCGGCGCCGTGGATCTGCGAGGGGTAGCCGGGGTAGGCGTGAGTGAGGACGAGCTTGCCGATGTCGTGCAGCAGGGCGGTCACTAGGAGCTGGTCGCGGTCCTCGTACTCCATCTCACGCGCTAGGCGGTCTGCGGCGGACTGTGTGGCGACGGCGTGGAGGCGGAAGCGCTCCGGCATCAGGTCCCAGCCGGGCGTGCGCTCGAAGAAATCGAAGGTGGCGGTGCGGGCTGCGAGCGTCTCGACGCCCTCGGGCGAGAGCACCTCGACGGCCTCGGGAATGCTGGCGATCTTGCCCTTCTTGCGCTGCGCGGTGCGGTTGGCGATCCGGAGCACGGTGATCACGAGCGCGACGTCAGATTCGACTGCCTGAACGACCTCTCCGACCGAGGAGCGATCCTCGCGAACTACCCGAAGAACTCGGTTGCGCGACTCCGCCAGAGCTGGGAAAGCTTCGAGCGCTTCGAAGGCAGCGGTGAGCCTGCGCCCATGGCCTTCGTTGTGGCGCGCCGCGGCCGAATCCTGGCCGGGGGCCTGCTTGATGGAGGGTGCGGCTTCCACAGTCACCCGGGGTATCGGCAGGGGTGGACGAAAGGTTGAGGGCTTTCGTTTAGGCCGGCTCGGATTCGGCTCTCTGAAGCGCCTTATCGATGCGGGTGAGGGTCTCGTCCCGGCCGAGCGCCGCAACCGACTCGAAGATGCCTGGGGACACCGTTGTTCCCGTTAAGGCCACACGAATCGGCTGGTAAACCTCCTTGGGCTTCACGCCCAGTTCGTCGACTCGCGCGCGCAGGACAGCCTCGATCGCGTCGACGTTCCATTCAACGTTCGCGAGGTCGTCACGCACCGCGCTCAGGTGCTCCGATCTCCCCCACTGCCGCCACGCCTTCTCCTGCGGCTCGGCCGCCGGATCGATGAGCGGGCCGGCGAGGTCCCAGAAGTCACGCAGCGTCTGCATCTTCTCGCGCGAGATCTCCACGACCGCGATCGGGATGTCGTCGCGGTCATAGAACTCCTGGAGCCGGCGGTGCAGGTCCTCCAGCGGCAGCTCGCGCATGTAGCGCCCGTTCATCCAGCGCAGCTTCTGCTCGTCGAACACGGCGGGGTTCTTCGACACGCGCTCGAGGGCGAAGCGCTCCACCAGCTCGGGAGTCGTCATCAGCGTGGTGGTCTCGTCGTAGCCCCAGCCGAGCAGCGCGATGTAGTTGCGCACGGCCTCGGGCAGATAGCCGTCCTCGCGCACTCCCTGTACCGACGCCGCGCCGTGGCGCTTCGACAGCTTCTTCCCGTCCGGGCCGTGCAGCAGCGGGATGTGCGCGTACACCGGCGGCTCCTCGCCAAGTCCGCGCAGGATCATCACCTGCCGCGGCGTGTTCGACACGTGGTCCTGTCCCCGCACCACGTGCGTGATGCCCATGTCGCGATCGTCCACGGCCACCGCCAGGTTGTAGAGCGGGCTGCCGTCGGAGCGCTGGATCACGAAGTCCTTGATCGCCGAGTACGGGTTCGTCACGTCACCGAGGACCACGTCGTGGAAGGTGATCTCCCCCTCCTCCGGGACGCGGAAGCGAACGGCGCCCTCGTCCTCGTAGGCGTTCCCCGACTCGAGCAGCTGGTCGACGGCGGCCTTGTGACGGTCGCGCCGCTCCCACTGCGAGATCGGCCCCTCGTCCCAGTCCAGTTCGAGCCAGCGCAGGGCGTCGAGGATCAGCTCCACGTTCTCGGGCGTCGAGCGCTCGCGGTCGGTGTCCTCGATGCGCAGCACGAATTCGCCGCCCGATCCGCGCGCGAGGAGCCAGTTGTACAGTGCCGTCCTCGCGCCGCCGATGTGCAGCACGCCTGTTGGAGAAGGCGCGAAACGTACCCTCATCGGCAGCGATGCTAGTTGGAGCTCACGTATCTACGGCAGGCGGCCTCGTGCAGGCGCACGAGCGGGCCGTCGAGCGCGGCTGCGAGGCGATGCAGGTGTTCAACCAGTCGCCGCGCCAGTGGCGCCCCACGCGCTGGAAGCCGGACGACGTGGCCGAGTTCCTGTCGCTCCGCAGGGACAGCCCGGTCCGGTCGGTCACGATCCACGCCGTCTACCTGATCAACCCGGCGACCAAGGACCGGGAGATGCGAAAGAAGTCCGCCGCCTCGCTGATCCACGCCCTGCGCATGGGCGACGAGATCAGGGCCGACGGCGTGGTCGTACACCCGGGCTCGACCGTTGGCGAGCCGCAGGAGGAGGCCCTGCCGCGGGTGGGCGAGATGGTGAAGCACGTCCTTTCAGAGTCGGACAGCTGCCGCCTCCTGCTGGAGAACACCGCCGGGGCCGGCAACACGCTTGGCCGCTCGTTCGAGGAGCTGCGCGAGCTGATCGACCTCGCAGGCGGTGACAAGCGCATCGGCCTCTGCCTCGACTCGTGCCACATGTGGGCGTCGGGCTTCGACATCGCAACGGCAGACAAGCTCACCGAGGTGGTCGAGAGCTACTCGAAGATCATCGGCCTGCGGCGCCTCAGGTGCCTGCACGTGAACGACTCGCTCACTGCGCTCGGCTCGAACCGCGACCGCCACGCGCCACCCGGCGACGGAGAGATCGGCGCACGCGGCTGCGCGGCCTTCCTCTCGGAGCCGCGCTTCGAGAAGCTGCCGGCGCTCTTCGAGGGCCCGGGTGTGAGCGGCCACGCGCCCGAGAAGGTGGACGTGGACAAGATGAAGAAGCTGCGCGCGCAGGGGCTCCGCTCGCGCAGGCGCCGCTCTCGGTCCTAGGCGCTGCGTTGGTGGCGCGCCGTGCGCCCGGCAGCTACAGGTTGTCGCGCAGATCGAACGCGGCGTCGCCCGCCGCGTCGGCGCTCGGCTTTGTGAAGAAGCCGGGGTTCACGCAGTCGAAGGCCTCCGTGTAGCCGTCGTAGGCGCGCTCCACGGATGCGCGGCACTGCGGCAGCGGGACGCCGGTCATCTTCACTCCGCCGAAGCCGTGGCGGGTGCGCTCGGCCTGGTCGAACATCTCGCGGTCGATCTCGCCGCGGAAGACCTTGTTCATGCAGCCCATGTAGCGGCGGCCGGTGTCCTCGTCGTCGTAGAGGTAGAGGTACTGGCAGCCCGACGCGATGCAGCCCGACGGATGCACCACGCGGTCGCAGAACGAGCAGCACTGGCGGCACTCGTGGAGCTCCGGAGCGGTGCGTGCTGGGACGGGTTGCACGAGGTGGAGTGTAGAGCGGCTGGGAGGTTAAGCAACCAGGCGCGAGGCGCCGGTCAGGCCCGCCAGTTCGGCGCGGCATGCGCCGTCGGCGGACACGCGCCAGTCGGGCCCGAGGAGCAGGCGCCGCTCGCCCACGGCGAGCAGCAGCTCGTGGTCGCCGCGGTGGTGGTTGACCACCTCCTTCAGGTCCTCGAGGAAGCCCTCGGAGACGCCGGCCGACACGTGGATCGTGAGCCGCTGCACCACGGGCTCGACGGGCAGCGCCTCGGCCGCCTTCAGGACCTCCTCGGCGCTCGGCTCGAAGGCCTCCACCTCCTGTGCGACCAGCTTGGTCTCGCCCTCCTCCTTGTGGTCCACGCGCCCGCGCACGATCACGACCTTGTCGACGTCGACCTTGTCGGCGTTCGCGGCGTAGGCCGAGTTGAAGACGAGCAGCTCCACCTGTCCCTCGAGGTCGTCGAGGGTGGCGAACATCATCGGGTCGCCCTTCTTCGTCCTGATCCGCTTGCACTCGGCGATCATGCCGCCGACGGTGACCCACTCGCCGTCCTTCTTCGCCGCCAGCTCCGTGAGCGAGCAGTCAACGCGCGCCCGCAGCGCCGGCCGCACCTCCTTGATGGGGTGGCTCGACAGGAACAGGCCGAGCGTCTCCTTCTCCCACTCGTTCAGCTGCTTGCGGTCGTCCGGGAGCGGCACGATCGGCGGGTCGTGGTGCGCGGCGGCGTCCTCGGTGCCGCCGCCCTCGAGGTCGAAGAACGACGACTGGCCGCTGCGCGCGTCCTCCTGTGCCTGCTGGCCCGCGGCCTGCGCGCGCGGCAGCGCGTCCATCATCCCGGTGCGCGTGCCCGGCAGGGAGTCGAAGGCCCCGCACTTCACGAGCGAGTCGCTCGCCTTCTTATTCACGGCCTGGCAGTCCACGCGCCGGCAGAAGTCCCAGACCGAGTTGAACGGCCCCTCCTCCCCGCGCGCCTTGATGATCGCCTCGACGGCCTGGTAGCCGAGCCCCTTCACGGCGTCGAGCCCGAAGCGGATGTTGCCCTCCACCACCTTGAAGTCGTGCCCCGATTGGTTCACGTCGGGCGGCAGCACCTCGATCCCCATGTCCTCGCACTTGGCGACGAAGAACGGCACCTTGTCCTTCGTCGACATCACGGAGGAGATCAGGGCGGCCATGTATTCGGCCGGGTAGTTGGCCTTCAGCCACGCGGTCCGGTAGGTGATCAGCGCGTAACAGGCGGCGTGACTTCGGTTGAACGAGTAGTCGGCCGCCGCCTCGTTCACGGCCCAGAGCTCGGCGATCACGGCCTCCGCGGTACCGGTGGCGCGGGCGCCCTCGAAGAAGCGGTCCTTCAGCGCGGCCATGCGGTCGCGCTGCTTCTTGCCGATCGCCTTGCGCAGGTCGTCGGCCTCGGGCCCCGAGAAGCCGGCGATCAGCTTCGCGATCTGCATCGACTGCTCCTGGTAGAGGATCACCCCGCGCGAGGACTCGGTGATCGGGCGCAGTCGCTCGTCGGCGAAGTGGATGCCCTCCGGCACGCGCTTGTTGCGCGCGTAGGTGTCGATGTAGCGCATCGCGCCCGGGCGGTAGAGCGCCACCAGAGCCACGAGGTCGTTGAACTCGTCCGGCTTGACCTTGCGCAGGGCGTCGCGCATGCCGTCGGACTCGAACTGGAACACGCCCACGGAGTCCCCGCGCGCGAGCATCTCGTAGGTCTTCAGGTCGTCCAGCGGCAACGCCGTCATGTCGGGCCTGGCTCCGCTCGACCCCTCGATGATGTCGAGCGCCGCCTCGATTACGTCGAGGTTCCGCAGCCCAAGGAAGTCCATCTTCAGCAGGCCGATCTCCTCGATCGGCTTCATCGAGTACTGGGTTACCGTGCGGTAGGAGCGCTCGCCGTTCTCCCCTCCCCCGGTCCGGTCCTCGGCGAGCTGGAGCGGCACGATGTCGGTGAGCGGCCGGTCGGCGATCACCACGGCGGCGGCGTGGATCGAGGAGTTGCGGACGATCCCCTCCAGGCCCTTCGCGGTGTCGATGATCCGGTGGACCTCAGGGTCCGTGTCGTAGAGCCGCCGGAGGTCGTCCTCCTCGGCGAGGTACTCGTCGAAGCTCTTCGACCGGCCCATCACCGGCTCCGGGATCAGCTTGGCGACCCGGTCGCCCGCGCCGTAGTCCATGCCGAGCACCCGGGCGGCGTCGCGCGTGGCCGCCCGCGGGAACATCCGGCCGAAGGTGATGATCTGCGCGACCGACTCGCGGCCGTACTTCTCCGCGACGTACTGGATCACGCGCTCGCGGCCCTTCACCGAGAAGTCGATGTCGATGTCCGGCATCGAGATCCGCTCGGCGTTCAGGAAGCGCTCGAACAGCAGGTCGTACTCGAGCGGGTCGACGTCGGTGATCCTCAGGGCGTACGAGACGATGGAGCCGGCCGCCGAGCCTCGGCCGGGGCCGACCGCGATCCCGTTGTCCTTCGCGAACTTCACGAAGTCCCAGACGATCAGGAAGTAGGCCGAGAAGCCCATCTTCTCGATCACGCCCAGCTCCATCTCGAGGCGTTCGAGGGCGGCCGCGGGCGGCGGATCGCCGTAGCGCTCGCGCAGGCCCTGCTGGGCCAGCCGGCGCAGGTAGGACTCCTGCTCCTCGCCCTCCGGCGCCGGGAAGCGTGGGATCAGCATCTTGCCGAGCTCGATCTCGACCTCACAGCGCTCGGCGATCTCGAGGGTGGTGGCAATCGACTCCGGCCACGCGCCGAACTCGGCGGTCATCTCGGCCGAGTCCTTCAAATAGAACTCGTTGGTGTCGAACGACAGCTTCGGGTCGCTCAGCGTGCTCTTCGTCTGCACGCAGAGAAGCGCCTTGTGGTTGTCGTAGTCCTCGCGGCGCAGATAGTGCACGTCGCCCGTGGCCACGAGCGGACGGCCGACCTCCTTCGCCACCCGCACGATGCCCTCGTTGGCCTTGTCCTGGGCCGCGATCCCGTTCTTCTGGACCTCGAAGTAGACGTTGTCCGTGCCGAAGACCTGCAGCAGCTGGTCGACGTGCTGCCGGGCCTCGTGCGGGATGTCGTCCACGATCCGCCGGCAGAAGCGCGATTGCAGGCAGCCGGTGAGGGCGATGACGCCCTCCGAGTAGCGCGAGAGCAGGTCGAGGTCGACGTTCGCCTTTCCGCGCTTGTAGCCCTCGAGGTAGCCGGCGGAGCTGAGCTTCACGAGGTTGCGGAAGCCGGCGTCACTCGAGGCAAGCAGCGTGAGGTGGTTGCGCTCGTACTTGAGGGCCGTGGAGGCGAGGTCGTCGACGAAATACGCCTCGAGGCCGAGGATCGGCTTGATCCCGTGCTTCCTGCAGGCCTTGTAGTGCTCGACCGCCCCGTTCATCACCCCGTGGTCGGTCAGGCCGAGCGCGGGCTGCCCGAGCGAGGCCGCGCGCTCGGCGAGCGCGTCGATCGGGCAGGCGCCGTCGAGCACGGAGTACTCGGAATGGACGTGGAGATGGGCGAAGCTCATCCGGGACACCCGATCCTAAGCACGGATTCGGACGCCGCGGATCGCCATTCCCGCAAATTCGGGGGACCCGAATCAGCAGCGCTTGGGCAGGACCCTGATGCGCAGCGTGTTCGTCTTCTTGCCACCGATCGTGGCCCAGATGCGCAGGGTCCCGCCGCGCCGTGGGTTCACCCACGTGCCGATCGCCCCGAGCTGGTTCAGCATCCCTCTGTCCGGCGAGGCCTTCTTGCGGACGCCGGCGCCCCGGGCGAACAGCTTGACCTGGCGCAGCTCAGGAACCCCCCGGCGGGTCAGGGAAGACGCGCTATAGCGCAGGAAATACTCGAGCTCCGCGTACTGGCCGGCCTGGAGCCACTTGTCGACCTTGCTGTTCGGCACGTTCACGCCACAGAAGCCCGCGCGCGTGGTCCGGAAGGACATGAGCTGCGGCGGGAGGTAGAACTGGGCGGTGGTCGAGCTGGCCTTCGCCGTGTGCTCCACCTCGTGGCCCTCCTCGTTGATGACGGTCGCGCTGCAGGTGACCGTGACCTCGCCGAAGAAGCGGAGCCCCGGCCCAGCCGTCATCCCCATCGATCCAGTCGGCGTTGCGTCCTCGGCTTCGAGAGCTTCGCCGTCGTACCCGAAGCGCTTGCCGGTCGGGCTGACGCCGTAGATGCCGACATCGACCTCCCGGAGCGCGTCGGGCGGCGCGGCCGGCCCGCAGGACGCGCTCCAGCTCACCGTCGCGCGTCGCGCGCGCGCGCAAAGCCCCGACTGGCTGCAGTCCTCCACGGCCTTCCCAAGCTCGAGCGTCGCCGTGATGCTCGGCGCGATGTGGTCCGCCTGGGCGGCCGGCGCCGCCACCGCAAACGCGAGCAGCGCGCATAACGCGACGGCCGAGCGCCTCATCGGACGACCTTCACCTTCCTGGTCACGAAACGGCCGCCTCCGCCCACGCTCACGGTCACGGCCCTGCCGCCGCGCCGCAGGCGTGCCTTGCCGGCACGGTTCGGCTTTACCTTCAGGGTCGTCGAGCGCAGCACCAGCCTCTTCGCCTTACCGAGCGGCTTCCCCCGAAGCAGCAGGGTGGCGGTGACCGTGCACTGGCAGTTCACCTTGACCTTCAGCCCCCTTAGCAGCGCGGCGAGCGCGACCCGCTTAGGAGCGGTAGCCGACAGCCGCCGGCCGGCAGCCGCCGGGCCCCAGTCAGGCGCCCCGCCCGTCGCAACGAACTCGCTCTGACCCGCGCAGGTGTCGAGGTTCACCGGTATCGCGTAGATGTCGTTGCCCTGCTGGTAGGCCAGCGTGCTGCCGTCTGGCGACCAGGTCGGTCGGAAGATCGCGCCCTCGCCACCGCTCACGACGCAGCGGAAGACCGGAGGGGCGGGTGGCGGAGCGTCCAGCCGATACAGCCTGATCGTCGTGCCGTCGGTGGCCGCGAGACGCGTTTGGCCGGCGTCGACCTCGCCGCCGACCAGCGTCGCGGCGGAATCCTCGAACCAGGTCTGGGTTCCCGAGACTCCGACCGTGTAGATCAGCGTGTCGCCCGTGAACGTCTCCGAGCCGTCGAACATGAGGACCCTGTCGTCGCCGATCCACGACGGGTTGCTCCAGCCGCCGATATTGAAGATCTCGTCGTTGCTGGTCTGGCGGTCCGAGTGCGACAGTGCCGTGCGCATGCCGGGCGTGATCGGGCCGAGGTTCGTGTAGTTGTAGGCGACGAGGGCCCCACCGGGAGAAAGCGCCGGCGTGAGTGGTCCGGTGCCGCTGGAGTCGCCGGCCAGGTTGAGAAGCCGGCCGCTGCGGTCCATCCGGTGGAGCAGCTTGCCCTTCACCGCCACGATCGTGCCGTCGTTCGCCTGGGTCGGCTTGGTGTAGCCGCCGGAGGTGGTCACCTGGCGCTGGCCCGTCCCGTCCGGGTTCACGACCCAGACGTTGCCGCTCTTCTCATAGACGATCGAGTCGGCGAGCGCCGACGGGGTGGTCAGGGTCGCCGCAGCCAGCAGAGCCGCGGCGAGAGCGGGGTATCGGCGCACGCGGCCAAGCTACCCCAACTTCGCCGCTCTCGCCAATCGGGTTACCTCAGTCGTCGCTCGAGGAGGCCCTGGCCGCGAGCACGCCGGCGGCGAGCACCGCGAACACCGTCGCCGCGGCACCGATCTTCACCTTGTTCTGCGACATCTTGCGCTTCGCCACGCGTGAGATCACCTGCCACGCGAGCCAACCGAGCACCGTGTAACCCCTGGTCGTCATCCCGACTCCTTTCCCCGCTTTCGCACGTTGTACGCCATCCGCGATTGCAGCGACCAGAGCTCGATGAAGCCGGGGCTGGCCTGTTGCGAGAAGAGGCCGCCGGATTCGCCGAACCCGGCCAGATCCGCGTCGTAGAGCGAGTTGGGCGAGCGGCGCGCCACCGGGCGCGCGCTGCCCTTGTAGAGACGCATCGTGATCTCGCCGGTCACCTGCTCGTTCACCGAGTCCATAAGAGCGTTCAGGTCGGAGAGCAGCGGCTCGTACCACAGGCCCGCGTAGACGAGGTAGGCCCAGTGGCCGTCGAGGTACGGCTTGAAGTTGTTCTGGTGGATCGTCCCGACGAGCTTCTCGAGCTCCTTGTGGGCGGGAAGGATGATCGCTGCGGCGGGCACCTCGTAGAGGTCGCGAACCTTCAGGCCGACGATGCGGTCCTCGATGTGGTCCACGATGCCCACGCCGTGCCGGGCGCCGATCTCGCCGGCCCGCTCGAGCAGCTCGACGAGCCCTAGCGGCTCGCCGTCTAGCGAGACGGGGACTCCGCGCTCGAAGCCCACGGTCACGTCCTGGGGCTCGTCGGGCGCCTCCTCGGGACGGGTGACGAGCTGGAAGACGTCGTCGCGCGGCGGCTCCTCGAGATCCTCGATCGGCCCGCCCTCTGATGAGCGGCCCCAGAGGTTGTCGTCGATCGAGTAGGGCGGCGTCTCCGTGCCGCCCTTTACCGGGATGCCGTGCTCGCGGGCGTAGGCGATCTCCTCCTCGCGGCCCATCTGCCAGCCGCGCACCGGCGCGATGATCTTCATGTTCGGGTCGAGCGCGATCACGGTCGATTCGATCCGGACCTGATCGTTGCCCTTGCCGGTGCAGCCGTGGGCGATCGTGTCGCAGCCGGCCCTCTGGGCGTACTCCACCGCCAGCCTGGCGATCAGCGGGCGCCCCAGCGCCGTGAACAGCGGATAGCCGCCGCCGTAGAGCGCGTTCGCCTTGATGGCAGGGGCCACGTAGTCGCGTGCGAACTCCTCGCGCGCGTCCACCACGTGGCAGTCGAGGGCGCCGAGGTGGAGCGCCTTGCCCTTCACGACGTCGTAGTCCTCGCCGGGCTGCCCCAGGTTCACCGTGAGCGCCACGACCTCGGCCTCGTACTCGTCCTGGATCCACTTCAGCATCACGCTGGTGTCGAGGCCGCCGGAGTAGAGGAGGAGGACGCGCCCCACCTCGCCGGGCTCGGCCTCGTAGGAGGCCGTCTTGATCAGCGTGTGGCGGTCGTCGGCCATCGCGCGGGCACCCTAGTGAAGCACCGCGCCGAGCCGGCGCACGGCCTCGTCCACCTCTTGCTCGGACACCGTAAGCGGCGGAAGCATGCGAATCGTCTCGGGCCCGGTGGCGTGCACAACCAGCCGCTGGTCGAGCAGCAGCCGGCGCGCCACGTCCGGGGCCTCGGGCAGGTCGAAGCCGACCATCAGGCCGAGGCCGCGCGGCTCGAGCCCGAGCTCGCGCAGGCCGGCCGCGAGCTGATGGCCGCGCCCGGTCACGCTGCCCAGGAAGCCGGGCTCGGTCAGCACCTCGAGCACCGCGTTCGCGGCGGCGGCGATCACCGGGCCGCCCGCGAACGTGGAGCCGTGGTCACCGGGCTCGAGCACGTCCGCCGAGTCCGGGTTCGTAACGCACGCGCCGATCGGCAGTCCGCCGCCGAGCCCCTTCGCCACAGTCATCACGTCGGGAGCCACGCCGAGCTGCTCGTGGGCCCAGAGGGTCCCGGTACGGCCGTTGCCGCACTGGATCTCGTCGAAGATCAGCAGGGCGCCGTGCTCGTCGCACGCCTCGCGCGCCGCATGCAGCAGCTCGGGCTCCAGCGGGTGGATCCCCGACTCACCCTGGATCGGCTCGAGCAGGACCGCGGCCGTGCCCTCGCCCACAGCGGCCCGCAGGGCGGCGACGTCGTTCCGCGGCACAACCCGGAAGCCCGGCACGAGCGGCGCGAACGGCGCCTGCTTCGACTCCTGCGGGGTGCCGGAAAGCGCTCCCATCGTGCGCCCGTGAAATCCGCCCTCCATCACCACGAACCCACCGCCCGTGCGCCGCTTGCGGGCGAGCTTGAGCGCGCACTCGATCGCCTCGGCGCCGGAGTTGCAGAGGAACACACGGCCGCCGAGCGAGAGGTCGGCGAGCCGCTTGGCGAGTCGGATGCCGGGCTCGGTGTAGAAGAGATTGCCCACGTGGATCAGCCGCGCCGCCTGCTCGCACACCGCCTCCACCACGCGCGGGTGGCAGTGCCCGAGCTGCGCTACCGAGATGCCGGTGAGGAAGTCGAGGTACTCGTGCCCCTCGTCGTCCCAGAGCCGGGTGCCCTCGCCGCGCACGAACTCCACGGGGTTCCGCGCGTAGGTGCTCATGAGCGCCTCGCGCTCGAGCGATTGGAGCTCGGCTAGGGCCACAGCTTCGTGCCGCTTCCCTCGTCGGTGAACAGCTCGAGCAGGAGCGAGTGGGCTTGGCGGCCGTCGAGGATGTGGGCGTTCCCAACACCGGACTCGAGCGCGTGCACGGCCGCCTCGAGCTTCGGGCGCATGCCGCCACTCACCTCGGCCAGCTTCTCGCGCACCTCCTGCGCGGTCGCCTCCGAGATGCGGCTGTCCGGGTCGTCGGGATCCGCGCGCCAGCCCTCCACGTCCGTCAGGAAGACGAGCTTGAACGCGCCGAGCGCCTCGGCCACCGCCGCCGCCGCGGCATCCGCGTTCACGTTGTAAGACCTGCCCTCCATGTCCGCCCCCACCGAGGCCACAACCGGGATGTAGTCCTCCGCGATGTGCAGCAGCACGTCCACGTCGACCGTCTCGATGTCGCCGACAAAGCCGATGTCGGTCTCGCCCCCGGCCAGCCGCTTCCTCACGGTGAACAGGCGGCCATCGTCGCCACAGAGGCCCACCGCCGGCTGGCCGTGGCGGTTGATCCCGAGCACGATGTCCTTGTTCTGCTTGCCGACCAGCACCATCTTCGCCACCTCGACCGTGGCCTCGTCGGACACGCGCAGGCCGTCCACGAAGCGCACCTCCATGCCGAGCCGCTCCATGTACGCGGTGATGTCCGGGCCGCCGCCGTGCACCACGACCGGGTTCATGCCGACGTACTTGAGGAGCACCACGTCGCGCGCGAACTCCTCTTTGAGCTCGGGGTCGATCATGGCCGCGCCCCCGTACTTGATCACCACCGTCTGACCGTGGAACTCCCGGATGTACGGGAGCGCCTCGAGGAGCGTTGCGACATCTCTCATGACATGTAGTCCGCGTTGTAGTTGACGTAGTCGGGGCTGAGGTCGCTGAAGAAGACCTCGGTCTGGCCGCCCTCGCCGGGCATCGTGAGGACGTATTCGATCTCGGGGCCGCTCACGAGCTCCGCCGGAGCGGGCTCGATCACGTCGCCGGCGGACACCACCTGGTGGCCCTCGATCTCGAGGTCGGCCACGAACGGCTCGCCGGCCGGCCACACCTGGCCCGCCGCCTGGAGGATGCGCCCGAAGTTGGGGTCTCCGCCGTGGAGGGCGCTCTTCACGAGCGGGGAGTTGGCGATCGACCGCGCCACCGTCTCCACCGCGTCCGGGCGGCCGCTCACCACCACGCGGCCCACGCGCCGCGCGCCCTCGCCGTCGTGCACGATCTCGAGGGCGAGCTGGCGCAACAGGGCGTCAAGCGCCTCGCCGAGGGCAAGCTCGTCCGGCGACGCCGGCTCGATCCGGACACCCGCTGCGCCGCTCGCGAGCGCCACCACCGTGTCGCTCGTCGAGAGCTGGCCGTCCACGCTGATGCGGTCGAACGAGCGCTGCACGCAGACGCCGGTGAGCAGGTCGAGCGTGCGCTCTTCCAGGGCGGCATCCGTCTGGATGAAGCAGAACATCGTCGCGTAGCGCGGCGAGATCATCCCAGCTCCCTTGGCCTGGGCCGCGAGCCGCACGGTTCCGGACGGGAGCTTCACATCCAGGCAGGCCCGCTTGGGGGCGGCGTCGCTCGTGAGGATCGCCTGCGAGAAGTCGTCGGCGTCGTCGCCCAGGGCCGCGCAGGCCGCGCGCACGCCGGCGCTCACCGGCTCGCGGGGCAGCTCGGTTCCGATTACCCCGGTGGAGGCCACCGCCACCTGCTGGGGCTCCACGCCTAGCTCCTCCGCGGCTGCCGACTGCATCACGAGCGCCGTCTCGACGCCGCGGGGACCGTCGCCGACGTTGGAGCAGCCCGAGTTGGCCACCACGGCTCGCAGGCGGCCCAGCTCGGCCTGCCGCGAGACCATCACGGGCGCGCCCACGCGCGCGTTGCTGGTGAAGCGGGCGGCGGACACGGTGTCGGGCTCGCTCGACGCGACCACGCCCACGTCGAGCCCGGCGGGCTTGATGCCGGCGGCCACCCCGGCCGCGCGGAACCCGGCCGGGAGCCCGTGCGGGTCGAGCTCGGTCACGTGCTCCGGGGCATCGACCCAGCGTGATCTGAAGAAGGTCACTCGAGCCCCTCCGTCTCCGGCAGACCGAGCATCAGGTTCAGGTCCTGCACCGCCTGCCCGGCGGCGCCCTTCCAGAGGTTGTCGATCGCCGCCAGCACGATCACGCGCCCCCCAACGACGCTCACGTGGATGCGGCAGCGGTTGGTCTCGCGCACGTCGTCGGTGCCAGGAGGCTCGGCCGCGAGGTCGATGAACGGCTCGTCCTCGTAGGCGCTCCGGTACAGGTCGAGGACGGCATCCGGCTCGAGCTCGGTCGTCACGTAGCAGCTCGCGAGCAGCCCCTGTTCAACCGGTACCAGGTGCGGCACGAAGGTGAAGCGGGTGCCCGGGAGCTCCTGCTCGAGCTCGGCGGCATGCCTGTGGCCCTCGACCTTGTACGCCTGGACGTTCTCGGTCACGGACACGAAATGGGTGGTCTGGGTGGCCTCGCGCCCGGCGCCCGAGACCCCGGACTTCGCGTCCACCACAACGTCATCGATGTGCTCGCGCAGCGGCCAGAGCGCCAGCAGGGCGGCAGTCGAGTAGCAGCCGGGAGCGGCCACGAGGTCGGCGCCACGGATCTCTCCGCGGTGCGCCTCGGTGAGCCCGTAGACGGCCTCGTCGAGCAGCCCGGGCGCCTCGTGGGGCTGGTACCAGCGCTCGTAGCGGTCGCGGTCGAGGCGGAAGTCGGCGGACAGGTCCACCACCTTCAGGCCGCGCTCGCGCAGCGCCTTCACAACGGGGGCAGCCGCGCGATGCGGGTAGGCAACCACCGCGGCCCCGGCGCGCCCGGCGATCGCGTCCGGGTCGAGCTCCTCGAGCTCCATGGCCACGCGGTAGCGCGGGTAGAGCTCGTCGTGGCGGCGGCCCGCGTCCGAGCGAGCGGTCACGGCCGTCAGCTCGAGCGACGGATGCCTCCGTAGGATCGCGGCGGCCACAGCGCCGCCGTAGCCGGCGGCGCCAATTACCGCGACACCGTCAGGCACGGAGCTTGCCCCCGATCGGCTCGAGCGCCTGCTCGATCGCCGCGCGGCGCTCCGCGACCTCCTCGTCGGTGAGAGTGCGGTCCGGCGCGCGGAACTCGAGACGCAGCGCCAGCGACTTGTTGCCCTCCCCCACCTGCTCGCCGTGGTAGAGGTCGAAGACGCGCAGCGAGCGCAGCAGGTCGCCGCCGCCCTCCGTTACGACCTCCGCCAGCCGCTCGGCCGACACGTCGTCCGGAACGATCACGGCAATGTCCTGGAGCACGGCGGGGAAGCTCGTCACGTCGCTGTAGGTCGAGACCTGCGGCGCCAGCTCGAAGAGCCTGTCGGCGTCAAGCTCGAAGGCGGCGATAGGGCCATCGAGCTCCCACTCGCGCAGAACGAGCGGGTGCAGCTCGCCGAGCCAGCCGAGCTCGACGACCTCGCGGTTCGCGCCGCCCGCCGCGGCGGCCACGATCGTCGCCGCGCGTCCGGGGTGCAGGAACGGGGGTCCGCCCTCCTGTGCACGCCACTCCACTCCCGCCGCCTCCATGAGCGCCTCGAGCAGCGCCTTGGCGGCGTAGAAGTCGGCCGCCCGCCCCGGCGAGCGCCAGCCCGGCGGCGCGGCCTGGGTGACGAGCGCAGAAATATGAGTCGCCTCTTGTGAGGGGGTCTGACCCCTTTCCCCAAGCGGGGCGAGTGTCCCCTTCGGTAGGTACACGTGCGCGGATTCGAACAGCGCCACCCCGGCGCGCCCGTGGGCCGCGTTGTGCTGCGCGGCGTCGAGCAGGCCGGGCAGCAGCAGCGGGCGCATCACGCTCAGGTCCTCGCTGAGCGGATTCTCGACCCTGAGCGGCTCGACGTCGGTCAGGCGCAGCCGGCCGAGAGCCTCCGGCGAGGTGAAGCTGTACGAGATCGCCTCGAGCAGGCCGCGGTCGCGCAGCAGGTCCTCGAGCCGGCGGCGGAGCGGCTGGCTGCCGCTGAGCCGGCCGATCGCCTGCTCGCGCGCGGGAAGCGTGGTCGGCAGCTTGTCGAGCCCATGGATGCGCGCGACCTCCTCGATCAGGTCGGCCTCGCGCTGGACGTCCGAGTCGCGCCAGGGCGGCACCAGCCAGCCGTCGTCGGTCTGCCTGAACCCGAGCCGCTCGAGGATGCCGGCTGCGGTGTCGTCGTCGATGCGCTCGCCGAGCAGCCGCTCCATCCGCTCGGCTCGGAGGGACACCACCCGCGGCTCGGCCGGCGCCGGGTACACGTCGATCGTGCCCGGCACCATCCGTGCTCCGCAGAGCTCGACCATCAACCGGGCGGCCAGCCGTTGCGCCGCGATCGCCTGCTCCGGGTGGAGCTGCTTCTCGAAGCGCGCGGACGCCTCGCTGCGCAGCCCGAGCGCCTTCGAGGTGCGCATGATGTTCGGCCCGACCCAGGTGGCGGCCTCCATCAGCACGCGGGTGGTCGAGTCGGACACCTCCGAGATCTGACCGCCCATCACGCCGGCGATGCCGCTCGGGCCCTCGGCATCGCACACCAGCGCCATGTCCGAGCTGAAGCTGCGCTCGACGCCGTCGAGCGTGGTCATCGTCTCGCCCTCCGAGGCCCGCCGGACGATGATGCTGCGCCCGCGCACCTCGTCGAGGTCGAACGCGTGCAGCGGCTGCGCTGTCGTGAGCATCACGTAGTTCGTGATGTCCACCACGTTCGAGATCGGCCGCTGCCCCGCGGCCATCAGGCGCTGCTTCAGCCAGGGCGGCGAGGGGCCGATCTTCACGTCCTCGAACACCCGCGCCGTGAAGCGCAGGCAGATCTCCGGGTCGGCGATCTCGACGCTGGCGTGATCCTCGGCGCCGTCGTCGCCGCCCGGCTCCGCGTCGCGGTCCGTCGGATCCTCGGACAGCGCCGCCGCGGTCACGGCGTGCACGTCCCGGGCCACGCCGTACACGCCCATGGCGTCGGGCCGGTTCGGCGTGATCTCGAGCTCGAGCACCTCGTCGACGATCGGCAGGTGCTCCGAGAGCGGCGAGCCCACGGTGAGCCCCTCGTCGAGCACCATGATCCCCTGGTGATCCTCGCCGATCCCGAGCTCGTCCTCGGCGAGGATCATCCCGTGGGACTCCACTCCCCGGAGCTTCGCCTTGCCGAGCGTCGACCCATCCGGCATCACCGCCCCCGGGAGCGCGACGGCCACGTTCTGCCCTGCCGCCACGTTCGGCGCTCCGCAAACGATCGTGTGGGTATCGGTGCCGACGTTCACCGAGCACACGGTGAGCCGGTCGGCATCCGGATGAGGGTCGGCGGACAGGACGTGGCCGATGACGAAGTGGGAGAGCTCCCCGACTCCCACCCTGTGCAGGCGCTCCACCTTCAGCCCGGCCATGGTGAGGGCGTCGGCGATCTCCTCGACCGGCGTGCCGGGGTCGCAGTACTCGCGCAGCCATGCCACCGGCACCCTCATGCGCCGAACTGCTCCAGCAGCCGTGCGTCGTTCTCGTAGAGCATTCGCAGGTCGGGCACCTCGTGGACCACGCTCGCGATGCGCTCGATCCCCATGCCGAACGCGAAGCCCTGCACGCGCTCCTTGTCGTAGCCGCTGTCGGCCACGTAGTCGAGGACGTTCGGGTCGACCATCCCCGAACCGAGGATCTCGATCCAGGCCTCGCCCTTGCAGGTGAAGCAGCGCGACGCGCCCTCGTAGCCCGTTCCGCCGCAGCGGAAGCAGGACACGTCCACCTCCACGCTCGGCTCGGTGAACGGGAAGTAGCCGGGGCGCAGGCGCACCTCGGTGTGCTCTCCGAACATCTGCCGGGCAAAGGCGAGCAGCACGCCCTGGAGGTCCGCGAGCGTGATGTCCTCGTCGATGGCGAGCCCCTCGAGCTGGTGGAACATCGGCACGTGCGTGGCATCCGGCGTGTCCGGGCGGTACACGCGGCCCGGCACCACGATGTAGATCGGCGGCGGCTGCGCCTCCATCGCCCTCACCTGCATCGGCGAGGTGTGCGTGCGCAGCAGCACGTCCTCCGAGAGGTAGAAGGTGTCCTGGGGCGCCCGGGCGGGATGCTCGGGCGGATGGTTCAGCGCGGTGAAGTTGTAGTACTCGTACTCGATCTCCGGGCCCTCCACGACCGCGAACCCGAGCCCGATGAAGATGTCCTCCATCCGGCGCCGAATCTGCGAGACGAGGTGCAGGCGGCCGGCGGGCTGCGGGGGATCGCCGGGCAGCGTCACGTCGATGCGGTCCTCCGCCAGACGGCGGTCCAGCTCCGATGCCTCGAGCTCGGCCGTGCGCTCGCCGAGCAGCCGCTCGAGCGCCACCCGCACCTCGTTCGCCGCCTTGCCGATCGGACCGCGCTGCTCCGCGGGAAGCTCTCCGATCGAACGCAGGGTCGAGGTGAGCTCGGACTTGCGGCCGAGGTAGCGCACGCGCAGCTCCTCGAGCTCCTGCGTATCGTCCGCTTCGCGCACTGCGCGCTCAGCATCGCTCCGGAGCTGCGCCAGATCAGTCATCGCGGGGCATCCTAAGTGCCGTCTCGTACAGGGCCGCGGTCGCCGCCATCGCGACGTTCAGTGAGTCTGCGTAGACCGGGATGTGCGCGGCCTCGAGTCCCTCGGGAATCTGGCCACGCTCGGAGCCGAACACGAGCACGAGGGGCTCCTCCAGCGGCATATCCGCCAGGTCACGGTCGGCATACGGGTCGAGGGCCAACTTGTGGCCATCCAGTGCGTCGAGCGTTGCGCTCGCGGGCGGCTTGGCGAAGATCGAGCCCATCGAAGCCCGCACAGCCTTGGGCGAATAGGGGTCGGCGCAGCCGGAGCCGAGCACCACCGTGGCGTCCGCGAGGGCATGCGCTGAGCGAATGATCGTCCCGACGTTGCCCGGATCCTGAACGCCGTGGAGGTACACCAGCAGGCCGACCCTCGGGGTCCGCCCAGCGTTGCTTGTACACACCGATCACGCGAGTGCCGGAGCCGAGCGTGCTCACCGCATCCAGCAGATCGGGCTCGACGTCCTCGCCCGCACGCAGGAGGAAGACGGGGTCGGGCCCCACGAGATCCTCGCCCTCCGCGCTGAACAGCCCGAGCTTGGTCCGCCAGCGCTTCTGCTGGAGCTTTCGGATGGTCTTGAGCTTGTCGTTGTCGGCTGAGGTGATCATGAGAAACAAAAAGGGCGCCTACTGGAGGCGCCCGGGAGAGTTTGGTGTCCGCAATCGCCTAAGCGGCCGCGGCCTCCCGGGCTTTCTCGGCAAAACGTCGGAACGTCTCGGGGTCGCGCACGGCGATGTCCGCCAGCACCTTGCGGTCGACCTCGATCTCGGCCAGCTTCAGGCCGTGCATGAACTGGCTGTAGGACATGCCCTCCTGGCGGGCGGCAGCGTTGATGCGCACGATCCAGAGGCGGCGGAAGTCGCGCTTCTTGTTGCGGCGATCGCGGTACGCGTAGGTGTCGGCCTTGATGAGGGCTTCCTTCGCCCTCTTGTAGCTCGACTTCGCCTGCCCGCGGAACCCCTTGGTCCGCTCGAGCGTGGCGCGGCGCTTCTTACGCGCGTGGACTGACCGCTTTACCCGGCTCACTTGTGCAACAGCTCCGTGACGCGCTTGTGGTCTGCCTTGGAGACGACGACCGGCCGGCCGAGGTGGCGCTTGCGCTTGGCGCTCTTCTTCCCGAGGTTGTGGCTCGTGAAGGAGTGGCGCGCGAGCAGCTTGCCCTTGGCCGTCTTCTTGAAGCGCTTCTTGGCGCCCGAATGGGTCTTCATCTTCGGCATCGGACGGTGTATTGAAGCAGACGGGTTTGAGAGCGCCCGTCGGCGCGGGCGCTAGATCAGCGCTCGGCGGCGGCGGCGGGCGGCGTGCCGTCCGCAGCGGGCGCCTCGGCAGCGGGCGCCTCGGCGGCAGGCGCATCGCCGTCGGCAGGGGGCGCCTCGACGGCATCGGGCGCCTCGGCGGCAGCGGGCGCCTCGACGGCACGGGCGCCTCGAGGGCAGCGGGCGCCTCGCCGTTGGCGGGCGCCTCGTCTGGCTTCTTCTTCGAGGGGGCGAGCAGCATCGTCATGTTGCGGCCGTCCTGCTGGGGCGACTGCTCGACCGTGCCGAGATCGGCCACGTCCTCGGCGAGCCTCATCAAGAGGCGCTCGCCGCGCTCTGGATGCGTCTGCTCGCGACCGCGGAACATGATCGTGACCTTCACGCGGTCGTCGCCCTTCAGGAAGCGGACCACGTGGTTCTTCTTGGTCTCGTAGTCGTTCGTCGCGATCTTCGGGCGCAGCTTGATCTCGCGCACGTTCACCTGCTTCTGGTGGCGGCGCGCGGCCTTCGCCTTCTGCTCCTGCTCGTACTTGTACTTCGAGTAGTCGAGCACGCGGCACACCGGCGGGCGGGCGTCGGGGGCCACCTCGACGAGATCGAGGTCGCGCTCCTGCGCGTAGCGAAGGGCCTGCTGGGTGTCGACGACACCGATCTGGTTGCCGTCCTCTCCGACGAGGCGAACCTGAGGCACCCGGATGCGCTCGTTGATACGGGTCTCGTCCCGCTCCGGCATCCGCCGATCGAACTTACGAGGGATCGGCACTAGGTGAGGCTATGGCCGGACGTCAAACGGGCCGTGGCGCGGTTCGGGTCATTCGCGGGCCAGTATAGCGGCGCTCAGAGAACCGATGAAGTCGTTCACGGGGGTTTTCCCGAGGTCGCCCTCGCGGTGCCTGCGTACCGCAACCTGGCTCTCCGCCTGCTCCTCGTCGCCCACGATCAGCATGTAGGGGACCTTGTGGAGCTCGCCGTCGCGGATCTTCTTCCCGATCGACTCCGTGCGCTCGTCCACATCCGCCCGGATGCCCGCCTCGTGGAGCTGGGCCGCCACCTCGCGCGCGTAGTCGTTGTGGCGGTCCGCGATCGGCAGCACGAGCGCGTGAACGGGCGCCAGCCAGAGCGGGAACTCGCCGCCGTAGTGCTCGATCAGGATGCCGATGAAGCGCTCGAACGAGCCCATCAGCGCGCGGTGGATCATCACCGGGCGGTGCTCCTGGTTGTCCGCGCCCATGTAGGTGAGCTCGAACTGCTCGGGCATGAAGTAGTCGAGCTGGACGGTGCCGAGCTGCCACGAGCGGCCGATGGTGTCGGTCATGTGGAGGTCGATCTTCGGTCCGTAGAAGGCGCCGTCGCCCTCGTTCAGGTCGTACTCGAGCCCCTGGTCCTCGAGCGCCTTCTTCAGCGCCACCTCGGCCTTGTCCCACATCTCCTCGGTGCCGACCCGCTTCTCGGGACGCGTCGACAGCTCGAGCCGCGGCTTGAACCCGAACTGGTCGTAGATGTAGAAGCCGAAGTCGAGGCAGCGGACCACCTCCTCCTCGATCTGGTCCTCGCGGCAGAAGACGTGAGCGTCGTCCTGCGTGATGTGGCGCACGCGCAGGAGGCCGTGGAGAGTGCCGCTCGGCTCGTGACGGTGGACGAGCCCCTGCTCGGCGTAGCGGATCGGGAGGTCTCGGTACGAGTGAAGGTCGCGCTTGAAGATCTGCACGTGCGCCGGGCAGTTCATGGGCTTGAGGCCCATCGGCTTGCCCTCCACGTCCGTGAAGTACATGTGGTCGCGGTACACGTGCCAGTGGCCCGACTGCTTCCACAGCTCCACGTCGTAGAGGATCGGCGTGCGCACCTCGGTGTAGCCGCGGTTCACGTTCGACGTACGCCAGAGCGTGGTGAGCTCGTTCCAGATGTGAGTGCCCTTTGGCAGCCAGAACGGCGAGCCCGGCGACAGGTCGGAGAGCATGAACAGGTCGAGCTCGCGCCCGAGCTTGCGATGGTCGCGCGCACGGGCCTCCTCCAGGCGCCTCAGGTGCTCCTCGAGCTGCTCCTTGGAGGCCCACGCGGTCCCGTACACGCGCGTGAGCATCTGGCGATCGGCGTCGCCGCGCCAGTAGGCGCCGGCCACGCTGGTGAGCTTGAACGCCTTGATGCGCTTGGTGCCGGGGCCGTGCGGGCCGCGGCAGAGGTCCGTGAACGGGCCGTTCGTGTAGAGCGAGACGGTCTCGACGCCCTGGTCCTTCACGAGGTCCTCGATCAGCTCGACCTTGTAGTCCTGGCCCTCGCCGCGGAAGCGCTCGATGGCGTCGGCCACCGGCAGGTCGTCGCGCACGAAGTGCTCGTCGGCCTTGATGTGCTCGCGCATCTTGGCCTCGATCGCCTCGAAGTCCTCCTCGGAGACCTTCACGCCCTCCGGGAACTCGAAGTCGTAGTAGAAGCCGTCCTCGATCGGCGGCCCGATCGAGATCTTCACGCCGGGGTAGAGCTCCATGACCGCGGTGGCGAGCACGTGCGCGGCGTCGTGGCGGATCAGCCAGAGGCCGTCCTCGTCGCGGCCGGTGACGATCTCGATGCGCGCGCCGTCCTCGAGCGGCGCCTCCAGGTCCCTGAGCTCGCCGTCCACGCGGATTCCGAGTGCCGCCCGGGCGAGGCCCTCGCCGATCGCGCGGGCGGCGTCGGCGCCGGTTGCGCCGTCCTCGAGTTGGAGCTCAGTGCCGTCCGGGAGCAGGGCCTTCATGCGGCCTGCACGGTAGCGGCGAGCACGCGCAGCTCGCGTTCGAGCGCGGACGTCACGAGGAAGCGCTCGCGCACCCGCTCGCGGCCGGCGCGGCCCATCTCGATCGCGAGCCCTGGGTCGCGCACGAGCTCGAGGATCCGAGCGCCCGCCTCCTCCGGATCGGGCGCGAGGAACCCATCCACCCCATCCCTCACCGTCAGCGGAATTCCGCCCACCACCGGCGTGCGCTTCCAGAGCGCCTCGAACGGGGCCAGCTCGAACCCCTCGCGGAGCGAGCGCTCTATGACCGTGCGCGCGAGTAGGAGGAGTGCGCCGACCTCGAGGCTGCCGAGCCCCTCGTAAGTGGTGAGCAGCAGGACGTCGCCGACGTCCTCGGCGTAGTCGGAGATCTCCTTCGCGGCCTGCCAGCTCTCGGTGGCCGCGCGGTCGAGTAGCGCCGCGAGCACGAGCTGGAGGTCCGGCTCCTCGGCCTTTGCCACGCGAAAGGCATCGATTGCCGCGTGAGGGTCGTCCCAGCGGTCGAGCTCCAGCACCTGGAGGCAGAAGGGCCGCTCGAGGTCCACGCCGAGCGGACGCACCACCCGCCCCGGCAGGCGCGACTCGAGCTCGAGGTTCCGCGGGTCGAGCGGATCGATCCCAGGCGCCGCCAACCGCAGCCGCCCGTCCTGAAGCGCGGGCGGGGCGAACGACTCGTCCGAAACGAGCACCGCGGCGCAGCCCTCTGCGAGCCCGGCCGCGCGGGCGAGCGCGTCCGGTTCCGCTCGTGAGGCGTCCTCGTGGAGGCGCCACAGCACGCCGGGCCCCCCGCCCGGCGCGGCGCCAGCGCCGAGCGCGGCGCCGAGGCCCGCGGCCAGGCCGAGCGCGGCGTCGTGCAGCACGACAGCGTCGTATCCGTCCTGCAGCGAGCCGGCGGTCCGCTCACACGCCTCGAGGTACTCCTCCCAGGCATGGTCCTCGATCGCCGACTCGCCACCGCGCAGCCCCGACATCAGCGCCGCCGACGTGGCACGCAGCTCCGACGACCCGAACAGCACCCGCCACTCGATCTCGATCCCCGCGCCCGCGGCGAGGGCCAGGAGGCCGCCGAGGAACTCGGGAACTCGCCCCTCGGCGCCGGCGGCGCTCACGTGCAGGATGCGTGCGCCGCGCAGCGGCTCAGCCGCATCCTGAAGCGCCTCGACCGCGCGTCCGCCCGCGGCCGGCGCGTAATCGCCCGGCGCGCGCGGCGCGATCGCCATGGGCTGAAGGTCGGCGGCGGCCATGAGCGCTGGCAGCGTAGCCGCGTTAGGGCAGCGCTGGTTCTATCCGGCCGCTCACCTCGCCGAGCGGGTCGCCGCGCAGGGTGACCTCGTCGCCGTCCTCGAGGAAGGTGCGGGTGGAGCCGTCCGCGAGCTCGATCGGCTCCTGTCCGTTCCAGCTCAACTCGATCAGGCTGCCGCGCTGGTCGGGCTCCGGGCCCGAGATCGTGCCCGTGGCGAGGAGGTCGCCGGTCCGCAGGCTCGCTCCGTTCACCGTCAGATGCGCCACCTGCTGCGCGATCGACCAGTAGAGGTGGCGCGTGTTCGAGCGCGCCACGACCGTGCCGTTCAGCTCCACCTCGAGTGGGATGTCGAAGGCCCAGGGCTCCTCGCGCAGGTAGTCGAGCGGCTCTGGGTCCTGGGGGTCGCGCGGCACGCGGCGGTCGGCGAGCTGGTCGAGCGGCACAACCCAGTGGCTCACCGATGTGGCGAACGACTTGCCGAGGAACGGGCCGAGCGGCTGGTACTCCCAGGCCTGGATGTCGCGCGCGGACCAGTCGTTCACGAGCACCATTCCGAAGACGTGGTCGAGCGCGCTCTCGATCGGCACCGGCTCGCCCATCGCGCTCGGCGTTCCGATCACGAAGCCGGCCTCGAGCTCGATGTCGAGGCGCGCGCTCGGCCCGAACTCCGGCCCGGGGCGCTGGCCGGCGGGCCTCCGGACGGGTGTCCCGCTCGCGACAACCGTGCCGGCGCGCCCGTGGTACCCGACCGGGAGATGCCGCCAGTTCGGCAGCAGCGGCTCCGAGTCCGGCCGGAACATGCGGCCGAGATTCGTGGCGTGGTCGAGCGACGAGTAGAAGTCCACGTAGTCGGCGACCTCGATCGGCAGCCCCAGCTCTGCGCCGCTCAGCTCGCGGCCCTCATCCACGCGCGAAGCGGCCTGGCGCCAGACCTCCGGACCTGCGGCCATGAACGCGTTCAACGAAGGTGCGTCGAAGACAGGGTCGAGCCCGCTCAGGTCCACCACCTGGTCGCCCACGCGCGCGCACACGCCCCCGCCGCGCAGCACTCCGTAGGCCAGCGTCACGACAGGACCCCCAGCGCTCGAAGGTCGTCCACGGGCTCTCGCCAGCTGCAGCTGCCGAAGC